>JASGJB010000023.1:0-236039 GCA_049840895.1 Nibricoccus sp.
CCTGTTCAAGATGGGCAGCTCCGGCATGAACCTCGCCCACGTGATGACCTCCTGCAAAGCCTACTCCAATAGCGGCACCACCGGCTGCGGCTTTACGCAGAACGGCAACACGGGCGCGACCAAGATCATCAGCTGCAGCAGCTATAGCAACAAGACGAAGGACAACCTTACCAACTGCGTTCTCAGCGGTGGTAGCAGCATGCAGTACTGATTGGCGGCCTGATTCGATCGCGGCCTGTCAGTCTGTAAATCATCGTCACTCCTGATGGGTTCTCAGTGAGTGGCATGATCAGGGTTTGTGGAGGGCCGGGCTGAAAAGCCCGGCCTTTCCTTTCCTAAAACCAATTAGGCTATGAAACGTACCAGGGTCTCTTGGAAGATGGGCACAATGCTCCGCATTGTTCGCGTCTGTGTTCTCCGTTCGCGCTGGTTTCGAGGCGGCCGCCTTGTCCTTGGAAAAGTATGACGCCCGCCGCTGCTCAACGCCTGCGTCTGCCCGGGACCGCTGTCGCATTCGTCGTGGTGGCGCTTGGTTCATTCTGGCTCGGCCACTGCACGGCCTCGCGCGGCAGAGTTGATCCCCATGGCTCCGCGCAGCCGTCGATTACGGGACGAAACGAAATGTCCGGGGTGAAAGAGCCTCCCGTTATGCGCGACGTCGCATTCGACGACTCCGCATCTATCGGACATGCATGGACTGATGATGCCTGGAGACAGTGGATGGCGCGTCCGGCATCTCTCGCGAGAAATCAGGAACTCGCTGCCCGGCTTACGTTGCTTGCCCGGACCGATCCTGTGCGCGCGATGCAGCTCGCAGAGGCTGAGAAAAATTTAATCCTGCGCGAAAAATTTGTGCACGCGGCCTTGAGCGGATGGGCCGCTGCTGCGCCTTCCGAGGCGGCCGGATGGGTTTATTCGCTCGATGATCAGGCGAAGCGGAGCGCGGCGATGGAAACCGTTTTTGCCAGTTGCGCCGCCAGTCAGCCGGACGAAGCGGTTAAGCTGGGGCGCGAACTTTTCCAGCAGGATCCCGGTGGCGCCACAGGCTACGGGTGCTCGCTTGTCGATGCGCTTTGCGCCGCCGGACATTTCGAAAAAGCCGTGGCACTTGCCACCGATCCCGGTGCGCTCGATTCGACAGCGCGCTCGATTCTTCTCACGAAAACGTATTCTGCCTGGGCTGCGATGCAACCGGAGCAGGCGGGCCATGCTGCGGCCGTGTTGGCAGATCCAGCTGCTCGCACGGAAGCACTCAACGCTGTCGTCGGTGGGTGGGGGCAGGTGGATCCGGCGGGGCTCACGCAATTCGTCGCGCAACTTCCTGCAGGCCCGGATCGTATTCCGCTGATGGGCCAGGCACTGCGTGCGTGGTCGCAACTCGATGCCGCTGCTGCTGCGCAATGGGTGAAGTCGAACGACATCGGTCCCGGCATGGATGACGGCGTCGCGGCGATGGCGGGCGCGGGGTTTCTGGCGCCAAACGAGGCTGCAGTCTGGAGCGAGAGCATCGCGAGCCCTGCGCTCCGCTCGCAAACGCTGCTCACAGTTTTGCGCAACTGGTCAAACACCGACCCCGCTGCGGCCCGCGCCTACTTTGAAAAAACGCCCGACCTTCAACCCGTCGACCGGGCCTTGGCGGCAGCGCTCTTCACGCCGCCGGGAAAATAAATTTCGCCTCCTTCACGTATCATGCAGCCCGCACGCATCCTCGCGGCAGCGCTCACGCTGACCCTTCCTTTACTCCCATCTTCTGCGGCTCAGAGCGCCAGCACTGTTGCATCTGCAGAGTCGTCGTTGATCGAAGCGTGGGGGCGCATCGTCGCCCAGGAATCCAATGCCGACAAATTTGATCTCGATGAAACCGGCCGTGCGTCGCTGATCAAAGGCCTCGATTCGGGCATTGCCCAAAAACCCGCCCCGCACCCGCTCGATAACATCTACACCGATGTCGCCCAGTTCGTCGAAATCCGCACGGCAGAATTTCGCCGACGGCAGCGTGAACAAAACCTCGCGGTGGTTCCTGCGTATTTTGAGACGCTGAAAAAGAAAAGAGGCGTTGTCGCGCTTCCAAGCAGTGTTTGCTACGAGGTGCTGGTTGCCGGTGAGGGTGCTTCGCCCCGCGCCGACCAGACGGTGACGGTGAAATACCGGGCGCGACTGATCGACGGCACCGAATTTGACAGCACCGATCAGTTTGGCGCGGTCGACATTGTGCTCGGCCGTATCATCGCGGGCTGGTCCGAGGGGATTCAGACGATGCATGTCGGCGGAAAAATCCGTCTCGTGGTGCCGCCCGCGCTCGCGTTCAACGACACGGATTCCGCGATGATGAACATTCCTCCCGGTTCGATCATCGATGCGGAGATCGAGTTGCTCGCGATCAAGGACACGCCGCCGGAAGAAGCCCCGCCACCTCCGCCGCCGATTCCCCCGCCACCGGCTCCGGCGGGTTTTTCCGAAGCGGAAATTATCGAGACGTGGGGCTGGTTGATCTCGCAGGAACGCGGTGTCGCGCAAGCGGACCTTACCGCGGATGAGCGCGCGCAATTTCTCGCGGGCTTTGCCGTCGCGCTCACCAAGCGTCCAGCCGCGATCGACGAAAAGCAGCGTTATCCCCAAGTGGCGCAATTTGTCAGCGCCCGGCATCAGGTGCGGGAAAACGGCATCCGGCAAAAGCGACGCGAGGAGAACGAGGCGTTTTTCGCCGGCGTGAAAAAGAACCCTGCCGTCGTGTCGCTTCCGGATGGTTTGTGCTACGAAATCGTGAAGCCCGGCGAAGGCGCCTCACCGAAGAACGGTCAGCGTGTGCGGGTGAACTATACCGGCACCTTGATCGACGGTACGGTGTTCGATCGCACCGATCCGGAACTCGGGCCACTGGAGGTTGACGTCGGGCGCGTGATCCCGGGCTGGAGCGAGGGCATTCAGAAAATTGCCACGAACGGACGCATCAAACTCTACATCCCGCCCGAGCTTGCGTACGGCGACGTCGCAACCGGCGGCATTCCGGCCGGAGCGGCGCTGATCTTCGAGATCGAGCTGCTGAAGGTCAGCGAAATACCCGTGAATTGAACACCTTGGTTTTTCTGGCCGACAAGGACCCTTCCGAAGGGCCGGGACCGGGTAAATTGACCGAAGAAAGATGGAACAATGACGGGGAGACGAGGTGGGCCGTTTCCCGCAGTTTTGACCGGGTTTCATTAAAATTGACGACGGAACGAGCGCAGGGCTGCTTGGTCGGATGAATAGCTCTTTCTTCGGGTTTACTTTCACTCCAGCGCTCTGCTGGAGGCCGGGTGAAGGGCGTTCTCTTTTCCGTCGCCCCGCGCCGGTTTCATTAAGTTCCATGACTAAGCTCCGTCCGTTAGCGGCATTCCTGGCCGCGTTTGTTTTCGTTCTAAACTCCGCTTTTGGCGCTGCTCCTGTGATCACCACGCAGCCTCTGAGCCAGACCGCCACTGCCGGTACGCCTGTCACGTTCAGTGTTACCGCGACGAGTAATGCGGGAGAGTTGACCTATCAATGGATGAAAAACGGCTTCACTATCACGGGTGCCACCAGCGCGAGCTACTCGATCACGAGCCCCGTCGGCTCAAACACCGGTCGCTATACGGTTGCCGTGACAAACGGCGGCGGCAGCACGACCAGCAATATCGCCCTTCTCACCGTAGGTACGGGTATTACGATTAACGCGGTTACGATTAACACCCAGCCAACCAGCCAGACGGTCAACGCTGGTACAGCCGTCACTTTCTACGTCAATGCCACCAGCACCAGTACCGAGACCCTCACCTACCAGTGGCAGAAAGAGGGCGTGGATATTACCGGAGCCACCGGTGCGTATTACTATATCCCCACTGCCGTAGGCCTCAACGCCGGTAGCTACACGGTCCTCGTCGCGAATAGCGCTGCCGGCGTTATCAGCAACCCCACCACGCTCGCGGTGAATTTGCCGCCGCAGATCACCACCCAGCCGGCCGGCGTTTTCGTCAATACCGGGGGCACTGCGACCTTTTCCGTGGTTGCGACGGGTACTGGGACGTTGAGTTATAAATGGCAGAAAAACGGTGTGGATATGGCGGGGCAGACCGCTTCCAGCCTCACGATCAATTCTGCGGCGACGGCAAACGTAGCTTCCTACCGCGTGATTATCACCGACTCGCTGGGCTTGAGCACCACAAGCTCAACGGTGCCGCTCGTCCTGGGCGAAGCGGCTCTCGCGGCGACTGATGCCAATTTCAAGGGTGATGGGTATGCGGCCTCCGCCACCGGAGGTTTTGGTGGAACGGTCAGTACGGCGACCACGGCTGCCACCTTCCGCTCGCTCGCGGAAGACACGACAACCCGGATCATCACAGTGAGCAGCGCGGTACCGTTAGACTTGGGGACCACCAAGGTCGCTGTGAAGTCGAACAAGACGATTCAGGGTGCCGACGCCAGCGCGAAGCTGATCGGCAACCTCGAACTGGCGACTGGCGTGAGCAACGTCATCATCCGTGGCCTCACGATCACCAACCCGAGTGGGTACGGCAATGGCGACGGCATCTCGGTGGTAGGCGCCAGCAATGTGTACATCACGCATTGCTCGATCTACGATTGCACCGACGGTCTCATCGATATCACTGCAGGCGCGGACAATGTCACCGTGTCGTGGTGCGAATTTTACTACGCTGCCGACCAGACCGCCACTTCGGCGCACGCCATGATGGTGGGGGCATCCACCGGTGAAACGAAAGCGCTCCGCGTGACCCTCCATCATAACTGGTGGAGCGACTATGTGGAGCGAGGCATGCCGGTCAGCACTTGGGGCCAGATTCACATGCACAGCAACTTGCTCGATAGCGTGAATAACAGCGCGGCGACCAAGATACAGGCCAGCGCCCAATTGTTGAGCGAACGCAACCAGTACACGGACATTCTGGATCCGTTGAGCAAGACCGACGGCGGCCTTATCAAGGCCAACAACGATGTTTACACCGACACCTCACTGACGCCCGGCGGCGTTGCCGAAGTAGCGGATGACACTGTCTTCACGCCGTCGTACTCGTACGAGCTGCTTCCCGCAGGGGATTGGACAGATGCCCTGAAATTGGGCGTGGGAAACACTGCTGGCGCCGCATCTACGTCGCCAAAAGCGGCGAGCGTTCTGGCTAAGTCCACCTCGACTACACTGACCGCCGGCGGCTCTTACGTGCTCGAGGCCGAACTCACCGGTTTCGCTCCGGGCGAAGCTGTTGGGTATCAATGGCGCTTCAACAACCGGCCGTTCGAGGGCGGCGATAAACCGATTCTGACCATCAATAATGCGCAAACGAGTTTCTCGGGAGCGTACACGGTACTGGTCCTGAAGTCCTCCGGCGTCAGCGTGGTTAGCTCGCCAGTTGTGGTCACGATCAACGCCCCCGCGGCGGCGACGGCCACAACAGATACGACTACGGGTGGCGGCGGCGCACCGTCCGTGTGGTTCCTGGCCGCACTTTCGCTCGCGGTTGCCGGACGCTGTGCAACGCGTCGGGCCGGTAAAGCGATCAACGCCGGATAAGGCGACGAACTCTGACGAAAAGAGCGGAACTCCCAAACGGCGAGTTCCGCTCTTTTGCTTTGTGAGGGCTCTTAAAAGGCGGGTTTCAGAACTGCGCGACTGGTCTTCGATGTCGAACGCCTGAAGGTCAGCGAGGTGCCTGCGAATTGAGGTCAGCGGCTTGTCCGGCTGCCGCGGCGTGTTTCTTCCGTCGCAGGTTGATCCAGATCCACAGCACGAGTCCGAAGGCGATGCCGCCGATATGCGCGATGGTCGCAACGCGAATGCCGGGCGTGTCGAACTCGATGGCTCCATGTCCCCATGTCGATTCGAGGATCAGCTCGAGCACATGGATGCCAAGGACCGCCGGCCAGAACCAGTCCTTCCACGATTTTTCGCCAGCCCGTCAGCGCGAGGAAGATGAGGAAGCCAACGTTCATGCCGGAAAGTCCGGCATAACGCGGCATCTGCGGGTCAAAGTAGTAGACTGTGCCGGTCACGGTCAGCGCGAGCAGGGGAATGCTCACGCGAGCCGCCAGCGGATGAGCGCGTTCCACGAACCATCCGATGATCAGCCACAACCCCGTGTCGGCCACGAAATGAAGCCAGCCGAAATGAACGTATATTGCCTGTCCACCACCGCCACGCCTGTCCGGCTTCCACGCCGTGCCGGTCATAAATCAGTGCATCACGCCAGGCTGGCGAGAGAATCGAGACGGTGGAGGCGAGCGCGACGACGAGGAAACCCCAGGGAAGGGAACGCAGTGTGATGTTTTCGCGGGCGATTCTTTCTCTCAGAGTCATGCGGGGTGTCAGGACAAGCGGTCGGTGCCGAAGAGAACGAGGAAATTATCCAGTCCGCTTTTTTCGAACTCTTTCCAATAACGTTCCTCCAGTTCGCCGACGCGTTTGACGAGGTGCTCGTGGCGCGCCTCGTCGCTCATGTTGAGGGGCAGCGGGGTCTTCAACAGCTCGCGCGCGTAGTCACGTTCGGCCAGGCGGGAGGCGAGCTCGTCCCAAAACGAGGCGTCCTCAAATGCATCGATGGCCTTGGTCGCGGGTGAATCCTCCTCAAGTTTTCTCGAGGGAAACAAGGGCTGGCCGTCCTCCGGATCGCCTTCGACGTAGTCCGCGCAGCCCATGGGCGTGGCGGCGGCGAGGAGTTTTTGCTCCAGCTCGGCGTAACGGCGCGCGGCGGGGCTGTTTTCGTCGTGAGAGCCGGCGACCCACATCGCGATGTAGCTCATCTCAAGCAGGCGGGCGTACTCCTTTTGCGTGAAGGCGATTTTCATGGGCGTCGGGATTTTTCGCACGGTGCCGGGCCGCGCACGCAGGTCAACCTGCGCTTCGACGGAAGAATGGCCTTCGTGCGATTGACGGCGCGAAAGCGGGGCCGCAAACATCGGGCATCCCATGAAAAAATACCTCAGCGTGGCGGTGGTCGGGTTGGTTTTTGTTCATCTCGTTTCCTGGTTGCACGGACAGGCTCCGGCTGCGGCCGAGGTGCTGGCTGAAAGCGATCCCATGGTGAAGGCTTGGGTGCCTCCGGTTTATCCGGCCGATTTAAAGAAAGAAAAGGTCACCGGTCAGGTGCAGCTGGAGCTTATCGTCGATGAAAAAGGCGCGGTGAGCGCGGTGAAGGCGGTGAAGTCGTCCGATCCGCGGTTCGAGGCGGCGGCGATCGAGTCGGTCAGGCAATGGACGATCGATCCGGGCGTGTCTGAAGGCGTGCGAACAGCGATGGGCGTGAAGCTGACTCTGCGTTTCCAGCTGCCAGAGCCGAAGCACGGCCTGGTGCCGCCGATGGAATCATGGCCGAAGCCGCTTCCGAAGACCGACGCGAAATCAGAGGACCAGCCGCGCCCCGAATACCCGTCCGAAATGATGGCGCGCAAGATCCCCGGCAGGGCGGTGGTGGCGTTTGTGGTGAAGCCGGATGGAAGCGTTTCCAACCTCGAGCTGGGTGGGACGAGCCATCCGGCGTTTGTGCGGCCGGTGCTGCAGGCGGCGGCATCGTTGAAATTTTCACCGGCGATGCAGGGCGATCTCCCGGTGTCGGCGCGCATCGTGTCTCCGATGGAGTTCACTCCCGATGTGATGTTCATCGGGGAGAAAACGACGACGCATCTGGAGATCAACGGCCTTTCCGTGCGCTTGTCCGGGGAGCAGACCCAGAGTGATCTGTGCACCACTCCGCCCGAAATCTGGTCGATTCCTGACGCGATCTATCCTCGCGGTGCGGCGCTCGCGGGAATTGAGGGCGAGGCGGTCGTGGAGTTCGAAATCGATGAGCGCGGCAATCCGGAAAATGTCCGCGTCGCTTCGTCGAGCGCGCCGGAGTTTGGCCAGGTGCTGGTCGATGCGCTGACGGCGGGTGGGACGTTCAAGCCCGCGAAGAAGGATGGGCGCGGGGTGAATGTACCGATGCAGTGGAAACACGTTTTCAAGCTGCCCGCCGCCGAGCCGGTGGACGGCGAGACATCCGAGGATCGTCTCATCCGGTTTTTGCGATCGGGCCAGACGATCGCGTCGGCGAAGGGGCTGGATGCAAAGCTGCGACCGCTCTGGCGCGTGGCGGCGCCCTACCCGAAAGAACTGCGCGAAGAAGGCACGAAGGGAACCGCTGAAGTGGAAATCATCATCGATCGGGACGGTCGCGTCCGGCTGCCCTACGTGGTGAATGCTACGAATGAAAAATTTGGCCGGGCGGCTGTAGTCGCTGCCTCGCAATGGGTGTTCGATGTGCCGATGCGCGGCGGGCAGCCGACGGATGTGCGCGTACGAGTGCCGTTTCAATTTGCTCCGTGACCGTGGAGCCTGGCCGGTGAAACGCGCACTCCGAGCGCGTTTTTCAACAGTCGCCCGCGATAGGGAGCAAAAGGCCTTCCCGTGTTGCTCAGCGCGCTCGGAGTGCGCGCTCCACCTAGCGGGAAAATTTGCGGAGATATTTTAAGGCGACGTCGAACTCGTGCGGATTTTCCGCGCGGATCGTGACCAGTTCTTTGGTGTCCGGATGTTTCACGATCAGTTCGCTGGCGTGAAGCGCCATGCGCGTGATGAGTGGCTTTTCGTCGTCCCGGCCTTTGTAGCCGCGTTTCAGGCCGGAGAGCAGAAGCAGTTCGTCAGGGTCGCCGTAGAAGCGGTCATTGAGAATTGGCGCGCCGACGGCGGCGAGATGCACGCGGATCTGGTGGGTGCGGCCGGTGAGCGGGTGACAGGCGTAGAGAACGTATTTGCCGAAACGTTCGCGCGCCTCGAATTCCGTGAGGCTCGGTTTGCCGCCGCGTTTTCGGAAGACGCGCATGTGGCCCGGGTGGTGTTCATCTTCGCCGAGGCCGAGATCGACGGAGAATTTTTCCGGCAGGCTGCCATCGGCGAGACGAGGAACCACCGGGGTGGGCAGTTTCATCGCGCGCTCCTCGGGCAGCACGACACTCAGGGCGAGGTAGAGTTTTTGCGCGGTGCGGCCTTGGAACTGGCCGCTGAGAAAATCGAGAGCGGGCTTGGTCTTGGCGCAGAGGACGACGCCGCTGGTGTCGGCGTCGAGACGGTGAACGTTGGCGACGCCGTGGCCCATCCTGGCGTGAACGAGATCCATGAGGTTCTCCTTCTTTTTGTCCCAGCGGTCAGGCGCGATCAGCAGGCCGCTCGGCTTGTCGAACGCGATCATGGTTTCGTCTTCGTAAATAACAGGAGGCAGTGCCACGCAGGAAGATTGGTGGGCACGAATGCGGGCGGGCAACCGGTTTTGTGGAAGGCTTCAGTGGCCTGCGTTGTAACGCTTTTTTCGCGGTCTTGTGACGGTGGCGTGTCGCGGGTGTGAAACCGAAGTGACGGGAGAGCTTTGCCTTTGCGCGGATTCGGAAACGAGCCGCATACCCGAAGCAACCCGTTGTCATGACTGCGAACACCTTCGCCCCCGCACTTTCGTTTTTCAGCGCGTTCGGTCGTATGTCGCCGACGCAGCCGCTGCGCACGTTGATCCGCACGACGGGCTATAAGCTGCGTCCGCCGAAGCCACTTCCGTTTTCGCCGGAAGTCAGGCGTGCGCAGGAGGCGGTGCTGGCAGGCGGGGTGGCGGGGCCTCATCAAAAGGCGGAAATTTTGCACGAAGTGCGCAACGGGCCGACGCCGACGATTGTGCTCGGAGGATTTGTGCCGGACGCGACCGAGCAGGTTTTTTTAATGCGCGGCTTCCTGCTGAAGCACGGCAGCGTTTTCTATTTCAATTATCCGCGGCAATGGGTTTTCCTCGACGGATCTGTTTTTCGCCCAGCTTGATGACCTGGTCGACAGAGCTCACCGCGAAAAGCAGCCGCCCGTCCTCTTCTCGGTGAGCTTCGGCGGCGGTCTCGTTCTCGAGTGGCTGCACCGCGCGCGCCTCGCCGGCCGCATCCCGCCCTCGCCGGGGTGGTGCTGTCAGCCCCGTCGCCTGCGTCGACGATCTCATCACGCCCGGCGCCGCCAAGCCTCGACACTGCTCGGCCGCGCGGTCAAGCCGTATGTCGGCACGGGGCGTCGATCCAGCGAGGAGACGATGGAGAAATCCCGCGTGATTTTCACAAGATGTTCGAGGCGGGCGCGCAGAACAAGGAGTCGCTGCGTCTCCTTGATGACAAGGCGGAGAACTTCTGCAATGCCGGATGCGGTGATGGGAACGATCCGAGGCATCAACTCACGCCGGTGCGTGCGAGCGCATCGCAGCGCTCAAGCAATGGACGCGCCGGTTCGTATTTTTCCACAAGTGCTCCTGCCGCTCACCACCGCGCCGACGCTGATGCTGTACGCGGAAAGAGAGGAGCGGTGCTCACGGAAGCTTCGCCGACGCGTTTCGCGCTGACGTCGGCGCATCAGGCGTATTTTCCCCGCAGCCAGTCCGCAAGACGATCGTGAACCGTCTGGCACCCCGGTGCAGCACGCGTCGCTGATTTTCCATGTGGCCAACTTCCTACCGCCGCTCTCGACGTTTTATCCGCAAGCATGGCCAAGCCGAGAAAAGTCCCAGGCGGGCGGCGTGATGCTTTTTCCAGCTCGCCCCACCCAAGCCAGTGATCCGCGCGGGTGCGTGGCCTTTGAAAAAACTCGTACTCGGCGTGCAAACTGAGACTCGGGCAGCACCCGGCGGCTCGGCGCAGGACAATGTGTTTGCGCAAGATGTTTTCCGCGATGGCGCGTTCGCGAACTCGGCCGGGCAGCGAAAACGAGGCGCATCAAGCCCGTCGCCTACATCGGTTCCAGACGCCCGCGTGCCGCTGCGCGCGTACGAACAATTTGTCCCGTAGATCGAGCGGATGAAGCGCGGCGAGGCGATGTGCTGTGGCCGGGCACTTGCGCACTACGCTGTGTCGTCGGGCACGACTGCGGGACGCACACAAGTATCTGCCGGTGACGAGCAGATGTTCGCGCATTTCCGCAAAGCGGGCTCGACTCACTGCTGTATTATACGGCGCGCTCGGCCAGCACGGGTTGTTCAACGGACGGCACCTTTTCCTCGGCGGATCCACGACGCTTTCGCCGATCCCGGAGTCGAAGCCGTTCTCGCGTACGGAGGCGATCTCAGCGGCCTCACGGCGCTCAATCTGCCGGCGTGGGTCGAGAGCACCTCTACGAGCCCGGTGTCCAGATCGCGCAGATGAGCGACTGGCCCGCCAAAACTCGAGGCAATCGTCGGGCGTACGCTCGATCTCGACATCACGCTGCGTTGCCGGCATTCCCGAGCTGGCTCCTGATCCTTGCCGAGGCGTTGCGCGCCAGGCGCCAGCCGCACCCGCGGCCGCGTGCCAAACCTCCAGTGCGCATCTGGCCGAACCTCGAGTGCCTCGTTCACGGCGGCGTGCCGATCGGGCCCTTCCACGACGAACTGCGCCTCGCCTCGGGCCGCAACGTCAATTTTCACGAAGTTTACCCGGCTTCGGAGGGATTCATCGCCACGCAGGATGCCGAGCCCGAGGACTGGCCTGAGGCTCATGACCCAGGCCGGCATCTTCTATGAATTTCTGCCGATGAGCGTGTTTGACGAAAGTCGCTGCTCGCCGTACTCAACGAGAAGGCCGTGCCGCTCTAAGGCGTGAAGCCCGAACGTCAATTACGCGCTCGTTATGACCACGCCGGCCGGCCTGTGCCGCTACGTGATCGGCGACGCCGTGCGTTTTATTTCCACCGAGCTGCCGCGTCTCCAGTATGTCGGACGCACGAAGTTCCAGCTCAGCGCCTTCGGCGAGCACGTCATCGAGAAGGAAGTGACGGATGCGCTCAGTGTGATGTGTCGCGCGCGCGGATTGAGCGTGGGGAATTTTCACGTTGCGCCGATCTTTGCAGATGCGGCGGCTGGTCGCGCGCGTGGGCGCCACGAGTGGTGGATTGAGTTGAAGAACATCGGCGATGGCCGGGTGGATCCGGTTAGCGCCGCTCTGGCGGCTAATCTCGCGGTTGCGCTCGATGCGGAGCTGATGCGGCTCAACGACGATTACGAAGCGAAGCGCAAAGGCGGCGGGCTTGCGCTGCCCGAAGTGCGGCTGGTCGCTCCGGGGACGTTTGAAAGCTGGTTGCGCGCGAAAGGGAAGTGGGGCGGACAAAACAAAATGCCGCGTTGTCGAAGTGACCGTGAGATCGCGGATGAACTCCGCGTAGCCGCGTCACTTTAGACGCGGTGCGATGGGATTGGGCTGCAGGAGCGGCTTTACGCCGCGATGGGCGCCGCGTGATTCCACGGCTATGGCGTTGATTAATCGCGGCGTAAGGCCGCTCCTGCAGCGCGGAATCTTGCGCAAATTTAATCATGTCTGGCTGCGTTTCGTCGCTGGCACGGGCGATGCTAAAATAGGAAACAGCTAACAAGTAGCTTCCCTGCCGAGAGGCAGGGATGGGGTAACATGGATTGTCCGGCTAAGAGCCGGACAAAGAAAATAGTGGGCCCGCCGTTAGGGGTTATCGGCGGGCCCTTTTCTTTTGGGAAAACGAATGAAGGGGGCATGGACCAGAGGTCCGGGCCTTTGCGGCGAGAGCGGTCACGTCATCACGAGCACGATGGCGGCGAGCATGGAAACGGCGCCGGCGAGACGCCAGCGGAGCACGGACGCGCCGAGGTGTTGCTCGCGATTTTGAAACCAGTGGCCGATGAGCCAGACGGCGATGACGCTCCACAGGCCGCGCGAGCTGTACACGATGTTGGAGGCGGTGGCGTCGCCCCAGATCGCCATGGTGAGGCCGAGTCCGGCGGCTTGGAGTGCCATAAGGATCGTGCCGGGGATGAGCCAGCGCCAGGCGTCGCGCGGAATGGCGCGAAGTGGTTCGCGGAAAAACGGAATGAGCGCGAACGAAGCGACGGAGACGCCGGCGAACATGATGGGGAGAAAGCGCCCGCCGCCCCAGGCGCGACCCCATTTTTGAATGAGTACGTCGGCGGTGCCGAACGAAGCCGAGGCGGCGGCGGCACAGGCCATGGTCATGAAGACGTGGTGCCGTTTATTTCCGCCGCCCGCCTGGCCAAGCAACGCGACGCCGAGCGTGCTGAGTCCGGCGGCGAACCACCACTTGACCGGAATACCCTCGGAAAGCAGCAGCGTGCTCGCGAGCGCGACCATGAGCACCTTCACGCCCATCATCGGCGTAGCGACGGAGACGTCGCCCTTGGTCTGCGCGATGAAGGTGAAAAATTGTCCGACGAAAAAAAGTCCGCCGGCGGCGAGCGGCTGCCACACGAGCGACCACGGCTGGCCGGGGCCGCCGAGAAACCAGAGCGGCGCGAAGCAGACGCCCATGGCGATGTTCGAGACGAACGTGGTGCGAAAAATACCGACGCCGTAGTCGGCCGAGCGCTTGATGAGCAGCACGGCGATGACGTAGCCGATGCTGCTACCGAGCGGGCCGAGCAGATGAACCGGAAAATGCATTGCGCCGCACCATGCGGCGCGTGCCCGGCGCATTCAATGATGTAGATGGGCGACCGGCCGCCGGCGGCCAGGCGCAGTTCAGCCCTCGTTAAACAAGAGCGGGATTTGAAGAACGCAGTTCACGGGCCGGCCGTCTTTTTTTGCCGGTTTATAACGCCAGGAGGAGACCGCTTGCACCGCTGCGTTGCTCCACTCCTTGCTGGTGGATTTCACTACTGTGACGTTCACGACCCGGCCTTCGGTGTTTACCACAAAACGAACCACGCAGGACTCGGACCTGCTGCCGCGCAGGTGATCGGGAAAATACGGACGCGCCATGCTGACGGTTTTCGGAGGCTCGTTGACGTCGGACAGCGGAAAAACCTCGGAAGAGTCCGAAACGGTGACCGCGGGAGACGATGGAGGCGTCTGGCAGGCAGATGTGAAAAGAATACCTAGTAAAAGAAGCGCCGTGGTGGATTTTGGGGTAGAGGGCATCAGGATGATTCCTGTGGATGGTCTTCGGGACGGCAAGAGACGACGTTGAAGGTGGGGCGCGCACTCCGAGCGCGCTCCACGTCAATCCAATGTCACGCTGAGGCGCGCGAAGGTTTTCGGCGCGCCGGCGGGGAGTGTGACGATCAACACCTGCAACGACTCGGTGGTGGATTCGACCGTTGGGGCGACAGGGTGCGTCGTCCACGTTTGCAGATCGGTCGATGTCTGGACGGCGAAGGTGGCGCCGGTGACGTAAAGCGGGCGTGTGAAGCGGAAGACGAGTGTGCCGTTTTCACTCGTAAAGGTCGCGGAGCCGGATGGGGCGGCGAGTTTGGCGTCGGAGCCGGTGGCGTACTCGAACGCGTTGCTCAAACCGTCGCCATCGTAGTCGGCATCAGGCGCAGCGTCGGGGCCGGTGAGGACTTGAGCGGAAGCCCAGGCGGCGAAGGTGATGACGGGCGGGGCGGGGTAGTTGGTCTTGAGCCAGTTTTCTTTTGGCCAGCTGAGTTTGCCCGCGCCAGCGCCGGCGGTGACGATGTTTTCGAGGCCGGCTGGATCGTCCATGGGCGCTGAATACGGAAGAACGCCACCGGAAAGATTCCACGAGAACGGAATGATCGCGGCTTGGAACGGGCCCATCGGATTGCCGGCGTCGGTGCTGTTGCCGCGGACGGTGGTTGTGACGCCGGCGTTGCTTGTCATCTGGCAGATGGTGTCGAGCGCGAGAATCTTGCCGGTGTAAGAAGCGTCGTTGACGTTGGTCTGGTTGTTGCGGAGTGGCGTGATCACGTCGAGGTAGACGGACTTCTCGACGAGGATCGCCGCGCCCTCGGTGGAGATGGAGCCGTTGAGGAACGGGTTGAAATTATAGGTGTTGTTGAGCGTGTTGCGGAGCGCGGTGGTGAGCGCGTTGGCGCGGGCATCGCGGATCATTTTCGCAGCGCGGCCGGCGCGGGCGTCGACGAACAGGTTGTAGTTGTGAACATTTCCGCCGCGCAGACGCGGGAGGCGGTCCCACGGATTCAGGTGCCACTGGTGGTGGAACGTGACGGTGTGGTTGTTGTTCTCAGCGTCCTTTTCATTGGCGCCGATGAGATGGGTTTTGTCGTGGCCCTGGATGATCGTGGCGATGTCATCGATGCTGAATCCGTTTGTGCGGAGAAAATTGTACATCGGACGGGAGACTCCGTTGGCGCGGTCGATTTCGAGCTGGGCGAGCTGCTGACGGACGAAGCTGTTGGGGTTCGTGGCGCCGTCGTCGCCGACGTACTTATTCCACGAGAAGGTGATGTTGTAGCTGCCCTTCTTGATGTCGGAGATTCCGTCGTAGGCCTTGGTGAAGGTGCAGTGATCGATCCAGATATTGAAGACGGTGCCGGCGTTGCCGAGGTCGATGAAGTCCCAGTCGTTGCTGTCGTAATCGCCTTTGCTGGCTTCGTCCCATTCCCACATTTCGTCGAAGCGGAGATTGCGGACGATGATGTTACTGGAGCTCTTGATATTCAGCGTGGCGTGCCGGATCGTGGAGCCGTTGGCGGAGAAGATCGTGAGGCCGGTGGTTTTGTTCTGGATGTCGATGAGGCTGACGCCGGTCTGTATGAGGCGCGGGTGAAGTTTTGGCGTGGCATGCTGGCGGAAGATGCTGAACGCGCGCACGGCGTCGGACACTTCGAGGTAACCGAGGTCGAGGTCGTTGAGGATCTCGATGACTTTCACGGCGCCGGTTTTGTCGGCGAGAGCGGTGATGAATTCGAGCGGCGTGGAGACCTTGCGGTAGCCGGCGTGAGTCTCAGGAATGACGCCGCCGCCGGTGGTGGCCTGGCCGAAGCCGTAGAGGTTAAACGCCGAGTAAGGCAGTCCCGCGGAAACGGTGAGCGAAGCGGCGGGGCTGGTGCGTGAACCAAAGGCGTTGCCGACGATCACGTCATAGCTGGCGGCGTCGCCATTTTGGAGATTGCTCAGTGTGAGCGAAGCGCCGGTGGCGAAGGGAATCGGATTGGTGTTTTTGCGCCATTGATAGGTGAACGGTGCGCTGCCGCTGACAGAGACGTTGAAGGTGACGGTGCCGCCGATCAGTGCGGCCTGGCTGGAGGGCGGCGTGAGGATGGTGGGCGGTGCGTTGACGGTGAGCGTGGCAGCGGCGCTCGGCGTGGTGCCGCCGGCGTTGGTGACGAGGACGTCGTAGACGGCTTCGTCGGACGACTGGACGTTGGTGAGGGAAAGCGTGGAGCTGGTGGCGTTCAGGATGGGCGATGTGTTTTTGCGCCACTGATAGGTGAAAGGACCGTCGCCGGTGGCGGTAACGGAGAAGGAGACATTAGTGCCGGCGGCCACGGTCTGGCTGTCGGGATCGTCGGTGATGACCGGGGCGGTGGGCGCCGCAGTTACCGTGAGTGTGGCGGCGTTGCTGGGTGCATTGCCGGCGGAGTTGGAGACGATGACGTCGTAGCTGCCATTGTCGGAAATTTGCGCGCTCGGGAAACTGAGAGTGGCGGAATTGGCGCCGGGGATGGGGTTGGTGTCTTTGCGCCACTGATAGGAGAGCGGCGCGGTGCCGGTTGCGTTGACGGAGAATGAAGCGGGCTGGCCGATGAAGACGGATTGATTGGAAAGCGTATTGGTGACGGACGGAGCCACGACGACAGCGGAGTTGGTGACGGTGACGTCGACCTGGTTGATCACGAGCGAGGCGGAGCCGGCGCCGGTGAGCGTGGCGCTCATCATGTAGATGTTGACGGTGTCGAACGACGTGTAGCTCGCGGTGGCTTCGGAGACGGTGAGGGTGGTTTGCGTGGCGCCGCCTTTAAGCGTATAGGCGAGGGTCATGCCGCCGGAGACGGTGCGAGTGAGGGCGAGGACGGCCTGATACTGGGTGCCGACGCTGGCGGAGGGGCTGGCGCTGCCGGCGGAGCCGATCTGGGTCCAGGCGGCGCTGTCGTTGTTGAGGCCTTGGGCGGAGGCGCTGCGTTTGCGGATGGTGGAGTTGGTGCCGTTGAGATTGGTCCAGGCGGCGTAGCCGTTGTAGAGGCTGAAGACGTTGCTGGGCGGATTGCTGCTGGCGTAGTCGCCGGTGACGCGGGCGTTGGTGTTGGGCGTGCCGGAAGCGGTGAAGCCGGTGTTGGTCGTGGCGGCGGGATTGGCGATGCTTTGGAGTAGGCCGAACATGACTCCGTTGTTTTTTGAGAGCGGCGCGCCGGTGATCGTGAAGCTGACGGTGAGCGTCATGGTTTCGCCGACGGGAAGTTGTGCAGGCGTGGAGACGGGTGCGAAGTAGCCGACGAGTGTGCGGCTGGAGCCGTTGTCGAGCCCGAGCGAGCCGTTGGCGCCGCCGGTGCCGTTGGTGAAAGACGGTGCGGCGCTGGCGAACCAGGCTGCGGAGGATGTGGGCGAAAGATCGGTGCGACTGCCGTCGTTGAAGCGGTCGTTGAGCAGCGTGACTTGGGCGGAGACGGAAGCGGACAGAAGTCCGAGCGAAAGCGATGCGAGCGTCCAACGGACGCAGGAGGACAGGTTCATGGCGGTGAGAAGCGCGCTGTCGTGGGATGCTGCCGGGTGATTAGGGGCCGGACAAACGACGGGCGCGCAGACAGGGTTGGGTCGGGGAAGGGAAGCTAGGGAAAACTGAGACAGCCTGAAAGCGCACGTGTCCGTTTTGTTGTCAACGGTGCTAAAGGCGGACATGCGCGGGCTGTCCGTTTCTCCGTGTAGCCGCGTCATTTAAGACGCGGATTTTTGGGCGTAGCTGAGGAGTCCGCGTCTGAAGTGACGCGGCTACGGAAGGCGCGACGTTACGCTTTTTCGTCGAAGAGCCAGCCGATCATGTCGTCCGCAGTGCGGAGGACGGCGGCGTTGGCTTTCGCCATCGCTTCGGCTTCGAGAAGGCCGACCATGTTGTCGGGAGTGACTTCGCCTTCGGCGATGCGCCCAGCTGATTCCGCCGCTTGAGAGAACGCGCGCTGCATGCCCTGCTTGGGAGCTTCAAATAATTCGAGCTGGCCGTAGTAGGACGATGACGAGGCAACGGACGAAATCATGCCCCGGATTATCGGCTTTTCCGGACCGGGAATGAATAGGGGGAAATGACTGATTTTTAAGGTAGACCTAGATTCGGCGCACGTAAGGAAGGGATTTGCCAAGATCGATGGTGAACTCTTTTTGCGATATTTGATCCGCTAGAAAGTCTGGACCTTTGCCTATCAGACAGAGCCGGTACTCATCTTCTAATCGGAAGCTTTCAGGCTTTTGAAGATATGTGAGACGCCACGAATCCTTATCACTGACTTCCAGGATTTGGCCCCTCGTGTATTCGACCTTTTCCAATTCTACCCAAAAGCGATTGTGAGAGCTATTCCAGTTAATCAAATCCTGCAGAAACTGGTTTGGATCATCGATGCGAACGGCGTGCGCCCCAAATTTGTTTTTTTCTTTGGGACATGCATTTGGGCCTGAGAAACACGTGATAAATACTGCATGCCCAAAAGAGACAGTTACCTTTTGCAGGCCTTGACGGGTCGTTACCTCAGTCGGAATTGAAGGATCTGCGTTGAATATGGCGGATATGACTTCTCCGCGTCGCTGAAAATAAGCTTCTCCCTCGCTGAGATCTTTTCTGTTGGCGCATTCGATCTCAGCGTAGAAAGAATTTATCTGAACCCTGAATTTCCCCGCACAAAAAGAGACTGCGTGGCATTCTTCATCGAAGTGTCTGAAGAGAACGCTTGGAAGAGGCGGTGGGGTGATCTCGCTCACTTCACCGCGGCCCAGACGCGTTGGACGTCGTCGTTGTCTTCGATGGCTTGGAGGAATTCGCCGACTTCGGCGCGGGCGGTGTCGTCGAGCTCGGGATAACTTTTCGCGACGTAGCCGATTTCAGCGGTGATCACGGTCCAGCCGTTTTGCTTCAGCCACACGGAGGCGGAGTGGACGGCGGTGCGATCCGTGAGGAAGCGGGCGCCGGCGACACCTTCGGGGACGTCGTCGTTTTGGGCGTGGGTGAGCGGCTCGAATTCGTTGGCGCCGGCCTCGATGCCGGCGGCTTCGAGGTCGCTGGCGGTGTCGGGGTGGTGGGCTTCGACGATGCCGACGTGCTCGAAGAGAAATTTGTTGGAGCCGGCGTTGCCGAGCACGCCCTTCTTGAAGAGCTGGCGCATCTCGGGGGCGATGCGCTGGTGGTTGTCCGTCATGACTTCGACGATGAGCGGGACTTTGTGCGGGGCGTAGCCTTCGAAGACGATGTGCTCGAGGACCAGTTTTTCGTCGCCGATGCCGGCGCCTTTCTTGATGGCGCGCTCGATGACGTCGCGGGTGACGCTCTGCTTCTTGGCTTTTTCGACGGCGGCGTGGAGACGCGCGTTGGCGGCCTGGTCAGCTCCGCCGAGTTTGGCGGCGACGGTGATTTCTTTGACGATTTTGCCGACCGTCTGACCTTTTTTGAGGTTAACGATCGCGCGCTTAGCGTGGAGCCATTGACGTCCCATATGAGTAAAGAAGAGGGGACGGAGTTAGCGGGTGGGCGCGGCGCGGGCAATCCTGATGTCGGAATCGGCGCAGGAGAATTTTTTCACCGCGGAGGCGCAGAGGACGCGGAGGTGGACGGACGCGTCGTTTGTAGTCGGGAGGAGAAAGACAGGTTTTCTCCGCGCGCTCCGTGTCTCCGCGGTGAATCCTTCACGAAAGCTCAGCCTAGAGAGCTTATGGCGGGGAGTTTTTGCTTTAGCGTGAGAACATCGGCGAAGAGGTCGCCGTGTTTAGCGATGCGTTTGAGGACGTCCTTGGTTTCGAAAGTGAGGAGTTTGGCGTTTTTCTTTTTTAGGGCGGCGTGGACTTCGTCCCACGTGACAGGTGTGGAGACGGTCGGGTGGGGTTTGGCGCGGAGGGAGTAGGCGTTGATCGTGGTCTTGTGGTCGTCGTTCTGACTCCAATCGACGAGGACTTTGCCGCGGCGGAGTTTTTTCAGCATTTTCGAGACGACGAGTTTGGGCGCCTGCTGCTCGAGCGTGAGGGCGAGCTGGTGGGCGAAGGTTTTGGTTTTCTCGTAGGTCGCAGACGGCGTGTTGAGTGGGACGTAGACTTGCAGGCCTTTGGAGCCGGAGGTTTTGGCGAAGGATTTCAGGCCGAGGGAATCGAAGGCGCCTTTGAGCATGAGGCCGACTTCGCAGCACTGGAGGATGTCGGCGGGGGCTCCGGGGTCCAAATCGAAGGCGAGCGCGGTGGGACGGTTAATCGCGGGAGCGCGGTGGAGAAAGGTATGGAGCTCGAGGTCGGCGAGGTTGGCGGCCCAGACGAGCGCGGGCAGGTCGTTCATCACGCAGTAGTGGATGTCGGTGCCGTCGGACTTGGGGACCTTGGTCGTCTTCACCCACTTCGGGCGGTGGGGCGGGCATTGCTTTTCGTAGAAGAAAAAGCCGTTCACGCCGTCGGGGTAGCGTTTGAGCGTGATGGGGCGGTTTTTCAGGTGGGGGAGGAGGAATTTCGAGACGCGGATGTAGTAATCGATGACGTCGCCCTTGGTGAAACCGACTTCGGGATAGAGGACTTTTTTGAGATTGGAGACGGCGACTTGGGTGCCGTTGACGTCGAGAGTGGTTTCGCTGCGCGTGCTCATGAGCGGGCGGGTTTTTCGCGGTCGACGTCGGTAGCTTTTTTGTCGTCGCGCAGGCCGAGGAAGACGGGATGGCGGAGGCGTCCGTCGGTGGTCCATTCGGTGAAGCGGAGCTGGCAGACGAGCTCGGGTTTCAGCCAGTGGCATTTCTTCATGACGGCGGCGGTGATGGCCTGGCCGAAGCGGCGCTCGCGGATGTCGGGGAGGTTTTCGAAGGGGCAGTCTTTGCGGGTGATTCTGGAGAAGCGCGCGTGGAGGGATTTGAGCGAGTCGTGTGTGAAGCCGGTGCCGACCTTGCCGGTGCAAATGAGTTTTTTTCCCTCGTAAACGCCGACGATAAGAGCGCCGAGATGTTTGCGGCTGCCGGACGGTGGCGTGTAGCCGCCGATGACGAATTCCTGTTCGTGCGAGAGCTTGAGTTTGATCCACGCGCCGGAGCGTTTGCCGGATTCGTAGAGGGAGTCGGGGCGTTTGCCGATGAGGCCTTCGAGTCCGAGATGCTGGGCGCGCTTCATGAGCGCGGGGAGTTTTCCGGTGAGCGAGGCGGAGAAACGGATCGCGGGCGGGGCTTTGCGGAGGAGTTTTTCGAGGAGGGCTTTTCGCTCGGTCAACGGCGTGTGGAGGAGGCTTTGGCCGTCATGTCTAAGGACGTCGAAGACGTAGAAGTAGAGCGGCGGGCGCTCGCCCTCGTCGATGCGCTGGAGGAGCTGGAAGGAGGAGCGACCCTTGGCGTCGAGCGCGACGATTTCGCCGTCGAGGATGATGTCGTCGATGGCGAGGCTTGCGACGGCATCGGTGATCTCGGGGAATTTTTCGGCGAAGTCTTTTTGGTTTCGCGAGAGGAGGTGGACGGAGGCGCCGTGCTTGAAGGCGAGGGCGCGGAAGCCGTCGAATTTGATTTCGTAGATCCACTCGCCGGTGGGATCGGGCTCGTCGACGAGCAGGGCCTTCATCGGCTGGATAAATTTTGGGGCGGGGCCGGTGGTGCGTGATTTTTTCGCGGCAGACGGTTTGGCGGCGGCGGCTTTTTGGAGGCGCGTGGGCTTGTCGGAAGCAGAAGAACCGGCGGGGCGTGATTGCCAGACGTCGGTGCTCTTCGCGAGTTGGGCCATGGATTTTTTCGAGCGGACGGAGGTGTCCTCTTGTTTTTTCGTGATCGGTTTATGGTCATCGCTACCGCGGATGATGAGCCACTCGTCGCCGTCGCGCAGGCGCACGAGATACCAGGCGCCTTTGAGTTTTTTGCCGCGGAGGGTGAAGTGGAGTTTTCCCTGCTCGAGGGTTTTGAGCGGGTGCGGGTCGTCGGTTTCGAAGGTACCTTCGTCCCAGACCATGACGGTGCCGCCGCCGTACTGGCCTTTGGGAATGGTGCCTTCGAAAGCGATGTAGGAGACGGGGTGATCCTCGACGTGAACGGCGAGGCGTTTGTCGCCGTGTTTGAGCGGGAGGCCTTTGGGGACTGCCCAGGATTTGAGCGTGCCGCCGAGTTCGAGACGGAAGTCGTAGTGGAGGCGGGTGGCGTCGTGTTTCTGGATGACGAAGCGGCGGCGGTTGCCGCGGTCGACCTTGGGCGCGGGCTCGGCGGTTTTGCGGAAGTTTCGTTTCCGGCTGTATTCTTTGAGGGACATGCGGCGGATGACGGATTTTTCACCGCGGAGACGCGGAGGGCGCGGAGTTGGAGGCCGAAATTTTTGGACGGGATTGCAGGATTAACAGGATTGAGGGGCGCGTGGTGCTACGCGGCTTTTTTGCGGGGTTTGGGTTTTGATTTCTTCGCGGAGCTGCGGCCTTTCACGCCGGACCGGGTGGCGGCGATGCTGTCCTGGAGGACGGCGACGAGGTCGATGACGTTGGAGGCGTGGCGCGGTTTGCGCGGGGCGGGCTTTTCTTTGCCGCGGTGTTTGAGCTTTTCCTCGACGACTTTTTCCAGGGCTTCGTGGTAGTCGTCGTGGTACATCTCGGGTTTCCACTTGCTGCTCATGCTTTCGATGAGGTTTTCGGCCATGGTGAGTTCGCGTGAACCAACCTTTTGGGCTTTGGGCGCTTTGAATTCACCGGCGTCGAGCAATTCGTCGGGAAAGTGCATGAGCTCGAGCATGAGGCCTTTTTCCTGCGGCTTCACGGCGGCGAGGTGCTGGCGCGTTTTGATGACGACCTTGGCGATGCCGATTTTGCCGGAGGCGGCGAGGGCTTCGCGGAGGAGCGCGTAGGCTTTGTCGCCGCCTTTCGCGACTTCCATGTAGTAAGGTTTGTAGAAAAGGAGCGGATTAACTTCGGGGAGTTTGACGAAGTTGATGATGTCGACTGTCTGCGCGGCCTCGAGGTCGACGCGGTTGAAGTCTTCGTCTTTGAGCACGACGAATTTGCCTTTGTCGTACTCGTAGCCCTTCACGATCTGGTCCCATGGCACTTCTTTGCCGTCGGCCGCGGCGACGCGTTTATAGTTTACGGGACTGTGATCGGACGCCCGGAGGAGGCGGAACTTTAGGTCCTCGCGCCGCATCGCCGGATAAAGTGATACGGGGATGCTCACGAGGCCGAAGCTGATGGTGCCTTTCCAGATTGCGCGCATGTCCGGAACGTAGGCCAGCACGCCGGGTCCTTCCATCGGTGGAAACTCCCTTTCGTTTACCGGGTGATTTCCGGGCTAATCTGCTGTCAGCTGCGCAGTTTGGTTTCCAGGGAATTCATCGTGTCGTGGAAGGCATTTTCCAGATTGATGCCGTGAGCGTCGGCCAGCACGAGGACGCTCCAGAGGCAGTCGGCGAGTTCGTGGGCGAGGCGGGCGTCGAGATCGGGCGGAGCCTCGCGGAGGCCGGCGCGCATCATCACGAATTTGTTGAGGGCGCCGACGTCGGCGGCGAAGCCTTGGGCAAGTTCGACGGATGTCCATGGGCGGCGGCCGGCGGCAGTGTTGTGGGCGTCGAAGCAGGCGCGGATCTCAAGGGCGCGGGTCGTCAGCGGGGAAAGCGGGGGGGGGGGGCATTTCGGTGGAAAATCGGGAAATTGCGGGCGCGATGCAACCGGGAGCGTCGCTTGACGTCTTATGAGGGCACGCTAGTCGTTTTTTTCGTCCACTTTCGCTCCGTTATGAATCCCACCCCGGCCCGTCTTCTTTGTGCATTGTTCAGTCTCGGTCTGACCACCGGTGCGATGGCGCGTATTTCCACGGACTCGCCATTTGTGCCGAGGAACGGCCAGGCGATGGCGGCGCCGACTGAGAATTCGCCGATCGAGTTGCGCGGAGTGATGGCCAGTCCCGATGGGCTGCGCTTCGGCATCTATGAACCTGCATCCCAACGGGGAAGCTGGGTAAAAGTAAATGAGCCCGGGCAAGGCTATGTGGTGAAGGCGTTCGATGCGGGGCGGTCTTCCGTTTCCATAGAATATCAGGGACGGGTGCAGACACTGACTTTGAAAGAGGCCAAGTTTGACGGCACGATCGCAGCGGCGCCTCTGATCGCAACGGGCGGCCCTCAGGTGCGGCCCGCGGTGGCGCCGGGCGCACCAGCGACTGCGTCCAATCCTGCCGAAGAAGCGAAGCGCCTGGAGCAAGTGGCCAGCGAGGTTCGCCGCCGTCGCGCGGCACGTCAGGCAGCGACAACTCCCGCGCCCGGAGGCCAGCCGGCGCCGGCAACAACGACGGCGACTACGCCTTAAAAACGCTGAAAAGCGGCAGGGATGATTCGGGGATGACGCTCCGAATCGCGCATTTGGGAACCGGGGGCGTCCGGGGTTTCAGGATACAGTGACGACTTTCAGGGCCGGGGGACAACGGAAGCGTTTCCGGAGCGGTCGGCGCGCGAAATGGAAACACATGTTTTCATTTTCAGAAAAAGAGTCAGCGTTGAGGCCATGTCTGTTCCGCCGCACATCGAGAGCCCGCCGTCGAACTGGCGGCTGATCGTGCGGATGTTCGGGCTGGCGTGGCGTTATCGCGCCCGGTGCTTCCAGGTGCTCGGGCTGCAATTGGTGCTGCTCACGCTGGGGCTTAGCGGGCTCAGCCTGACGGGCGTGGGCATCGATTACATCCGGCACGTGCTGTATGACCGCGGTGATTTGCCGGCGGAGAAGCCGATCCTGTTTCCCGCGGCGAAGTTTGGCTTCGAACTTCCGCGGGATTGGGAGCCGATGCGGGTGATTGCGCTGATCGCCGGGCTTATTCTCGCGTTGGCCGTGACGCGTGCGCTGCTCAATTTCTTCTACACGATGGCGGTGAACAAACTCGTCCAGCAGGAGATCGTCATCCATCTGCGCGGCGAGATCTACGAAAAGCTGCAGCGGCTGAGCTTCCGGTTTTTCGATGCGAATTCGACCGGATCGATCATCACGCGAGTGACGGGTGATGTGCAGGCCGTGCGCATGTTTGTGGATCAAGTGCTGATCCAGAGCGTGATCATGGTGGTTTCGCTGACGGCGTACGTGATCTACATGGCCCAGCTGCATGCCGGACTGGCGCTGGCGTGTCTGGCGACCACGCCGGTGTTGTGGCTGATATCGGCGCTGTTTTCGAGACGCGTGCAGCCTGCGGTCGCCCGCAACCGGGAGCTGGTGGACAAGATGGTACAGAATTTTGCCGAGAGCGTGCAGGGCATTCAGGTGACGAAAGGCTTCGGGCGGGAGCGGGAAGACCGGGAGAAGTTTGAGCGGAGCAACCAGGCGGTGCTGGAGCAGCAGAAGGGTATTTTTTGGAGCATCAGTTTATTCAGTCCGTCGGTGGGGTTTCTCACGCGAGTGAACATGATGGTGCTGCTTGGCTACGGTGGCTGGCTGGTGATCCAGGGGCAGCTTGAGCTGGGTGCTGGGCTCGTCGTTTTTGCGGGTTTGCTCGAGCAGTTTTCGGGACAGGTCAATCAAGTGGCCAATATCGTGAACAGCGTGCAGCAGGCGCTGATCGGTGCGCGGCGGGTTTTTGAGATCATGGATGCCCAGGTGGAGGTGAAGAACCCGGTGAATCCCCGGCGCTATCCGCGACTGCAGGGCGAAGTGCGATTCGAGAAGGCGTCGTTTTCGTACCGCGGCGTGGAGTCGGTGGTTCGCGAAGTGGATCTTCATGTGAAGCCGGGTCAGTGCGTGGCGATCCTCGGTGCGACGGGTGCCGGCAAGAGCGCGCTGATGAGTTTGATCCCGCGATTCTTTGATGTGAGCGGCGGGCGCCTGCTCATCGATGACGTGGACGTTCGCGAGCTGCACCTCGACGATTTGCGCCGGAACATCGGGCTGGTTTTTCAGGAGAGCTTTTTGTTCAGCAACACGGTCGCGGCGAATATCGCCTTCGGTCATCCGGATGCGACGCGCGACCAGATCGAGAAGGCGGCGAAGATCGCGGCGGCGCACGACTTCATCATGGCGTTGCCGCAAGGCTACGACACGGTGCTGGGCGAAAGCGGCAGCGGACTTTCCGGCGGGCAGCGCCAGCGCCTGGCGATCGCCCGTGCGGTGTTGCTCGAGCCGGCGATCCTGCTGCTCGACGACCCGACGGCGGCGATCGACGCGCAGACCGAGCACGAGATATTTGAGGCGCTGGACAATGCCATCGAGGGGCGGACGACCTTCATCGTGGCGCACCGGTTGAGCACGTTGAGGCGCGCGGATTTTATCATCGTGATGGAGCGCGGGCGCATTGTGCAGCAGGGAACGCACGAGGAATTGATGCGTGTGCCGGGCGCCTACATGCGCGTGGCGGACCTTCAACTGGTGGATCGCGGAGATATCCAGCAGATCGCGAAAGAAGCGAAGGAGGCTGTTTCGTGAAAACACCCTCGCCGGATCCCGCGCTGCCGCCGCCCGGGCGTCCGCTTTCCCTCGTGCAGAGGTTGCGTGACGAGGATGACGATGAACCGCAGTCCAAGCCGCTGGAATGGGGGCTGATCCGGCGCTTGTTTGGTTACATGCGCGCGCATGCGGGAAAGCGGAACACGCTGCTTGTGCTCACCGTGTTCAGGTCTGCGCAGCTACCCGGGCTGGTGTGGCTGGGGAGTATGATCATTGCGGGACCGATTGCGGATCATAACATGAAGCTCCTCTGGTGGGGGCTTGGTGCATACGCGCTGCTGGCCGTGCTGACGGACGGTTTTTTTCACTTCCGGCAAAGGTTCGCGCTGGAACTCGGCGAGATGGTGGTAAACCGGCTTCGGTCGGAGGTGTTTGCCCACGTGCAGCGCATGCCGATGGGATTTTTCCACCGGACGAAGATCGGCCGTATCATTGGACGAATGACGTCCGACGTGGAGACGGTCCGCACGGCGATCCAGGATGTTTTCTTCGTAAGCATCGTGCAGGTCGGGCAGATGATTTTTGCCGCGGTGGTGATGGCGCTGACAGATTGGGCGCTGTTTCTCGTCGTGGCAGGCATGGCGCCTTTCCTCTGGGCGATTAATCATCACTTCCGCGTGAAGTTCAGCCGCAATTCGCGGGCAGCGCAGGAAAGCTTCACGCGTGTCACGGCGACACTGGCGGAATCGGTGAATGGCATCCGGGTGACGCAGGGATTTGTGCGGCAGGAGACGAACGCCGGGCTTTTCCGCGGCCTGCTGGCGGACCACTCGAAATACAATGTCGCGCTGGCGCGGACCTCGGCGGTGCTCATTCCGCTGCTGGAGCTGAACAGCCAGTTCTTCGTTTCCATCCTGCTCGTTCTTGGCGGCTGGCAGGTGCTTCACCACGGCACGGACGTCAAAGTGCTCATCAAGTTCTTCCTGTTCGCGAATCAGTTCTTCGCGCCGCTGCAGGTGCTGGGCAACCAGTACACCCAGGCGCTCGTGGCGATGGCCAGCGCTGAAAGAGTGTTCAAGCTGCTCGACACAAAGCCGGATTGGGAGGACGCACAGGACGCCGTGGCCTTGCCTGATCCGCGGAAGAATCAGGCTTCGGGCGGGACGGCGCCGGGAGTGCGCGTGGAGTTTAAAGACGTGGCGTTTGCCTATGAAGCCGGGCGTCCTGTGCTGCACGATGTGTCGTTTGTGGCTGAGCCGGGACAGACGATCGCCTTGGTCGGACATACGGGCAGCGGCAAGAGCTCCATTATCAATCTCGCGGCAAAATTTTATCTGCCGACCTCGGGCGAGGTGATCGTCGACGGACGTGAGATCCGCACGCTCACCAGCCAGTCGTTGCATGCGCAGACGGGCATGGTGCAGCAGCAGAATTTTCTCTTCAGCGGGACGGTGATGGAGAACATCCGGCTGGGCCGTCCTGAGGCAACCGATGCCGAAGTGCGCGAGGCGGCGGCTAAACTCGACTGCCTGGATCTGCTGGAGGTGCTGCCGGAAGGCTTGCAGACACAGGTGGGGGAGAAGGGCGGCGGGCTCTCGGCGGGTCAGAGGCAGCTCGTGTGTTTCGCGCGGGCGCTGCTGGCGGATCCGCGTATCCTGATTCTGGATGAGGCGACCAGTGCGATCGATGCGCTGACCGAGGCGCGGCTGCAGCGCGCGCTGGCGGAACTGGTGCGCGGTCGCACCAGCTTCGTGGTGGCGCACCGGCTCAGCACGATCCGCCACGCGGATCTGGTGCTGGTGCTGGACGAGGGCCGCGTGGTTGAGCGCGGCACGCACGAGTCGCTTCTGTCGCAAAATGGCCGATACGCCGAACTGCACCGGCAGTTTGCGCAGGTCGATGAGCGGGTTCGTTGAGAGTGGTCAAGAGGCGATTTTTACCTCTGAAAAATCGGTTTTTCTCCTCCTAAATAAACGTTGCATTCAAGTAACGGACCCCTAGACCCGCTTTCCGCTATGGCAAAAAAATCCGCTCGTAAACCCAACGCTGCATTCATGAAACCGGTTACGCCTAACGCGACCCTCGCGGCCGTTGTTGGCGCCAAACCCCTGCCCCGTACGGAGCTCACCAAGAAGCTCTGGGACTATATCAAGAAAAACGGCCTTCAGGACAAGAAGGTGAAGACCCAGATCAACGCCGACGACAAACTCAAGGCTGTGTTCAACGGCAAGAAGTCGGTCAGCATGTTCGAAATGACCAAGCTCGTTTCCGGTCATCTCGAGAAGTAAGAGACCCCGCATTTTCTTTCATGAAGCCGCCACCGGTTCGCGCCGGTGGCGGCTTCTTTTTTTGGGAGACGGCAGTCGGCCGAATGGGGGCGAATTTGAGGGGGATGGGCGGTGTTGCCGGCGGGCAGGCGTCCTGGGTTGTGAATTTCCCATGAGATTGAGGAATGGGGGCCTTCGCGACGGGCTGGCGCCCGGTTACGCGTTGCCAGAGCGAGCGCCGGAAGGTTGCTTCGCGGCTATTCACAACACGCAAAGCCGTCGATGTTTAGAAATCACAAGATTGTCTGGATCGCCCTGGGAATCGCGCTGGTCGGCGCGTTCACCGGCTGGTGGAGCCGTGACAGTTTGCGTGGGCGCCGGCTGGGTGAATTGGAGGCGGATGCGCGGCGGTGTGCACTGGCATTTCGACCTGACGCAGTGCGTGCGCTCGCGGGCGAACGGATAGACGAACTGAGTCCGGAATATGCCATAATCAAGCGCAAGCTGATCGAGCTGCGCGCGGTGCATCCGAGCGTCCGCTTTGTGTCGCTGTTTCGTTATGTGCCGGAGCGCGGGAAGGTGATCTATCTGGCCGATTCGGAGCCGAAAGGGGCTCGGGAGGAATCGCGGCCGGGCGATGTGTTTCCCGAGGCATTTCAAATGCCTGGATTGAGAACGATTTTGAGGACCGGGCAGACGGCTACGGAAGGGCCGGTCAGGGACTCGTTTGGGGATTGGGTGACCGGCTATGCGGTGATCGGCGAGACCCAGGAGGAGGGGCTGGACGTTGTCAGGGAGTTTGTAGCCCTGGATATTGCCGCGGATGACTGGCAGGGCGGACTGTTCGAAGCGGGCGTTCGCGGGGCGCTTTATGTGTGGCTGCTGCTCGGATTGCCGGTGGGCGTTTACTTTTTTACCCGCCGGTTCGCGGCCCAGACGGCGATGATCGACAAGTTGAGCGGAGCCGTGGAGGAGAGCGACTCGGCGGTGATGGTCGCCGATCCCCACGGGCGCATCGAGTATGTGAACGGCGGCCTGTGCCAGCAAACCGGATACTCGAGGCATGAAGTGATCGGCCGGCTCTGGCGGGAGCTGCTTTCCGAGGAGACGCCGGAGGCCTTGATTGCCGAAATCGGAGCCCGGCTGGACTCAAAGCGCTCCTGGACGGGCGGCCTTGCGGGACGTCGAAAGAGCGGGGAGCTCTATCCTGCACGCGGCACAGTGTCGCCGGTGCATGGCAAAGGCGGACGGATCGAGGGCTTCATTGCGGTGCTCAATGATGCGACGGAACTGCACCGGCAGGAGGAGGCACTGCGCCGCGAAAAGGAACGCGCGGAGGCGGGCGACAAAGCCAAGGGTGTGTTTCTCGCGACGATGAGCCACGAAGTGCGCACGCCGCTCAACGGCATGGTGGGCTTTACCAATTTGCTCCTCGATACGCCGCTTTCACCCGAGCAGCGCGAGTACGTGCAGACGATTCGCACGAGCAGCGAGGCGCTTGTCCAGCTCACCGGCGATATCATGGACTACACGCGCATCGAGTCCGGCGGGCTTCAGCTCGATGCGACGCCCTGCGACGTCCGCGCGTCGATCGAGAACGTGCTGGATATTCTCGCCGGCCGCGCGGCGGAGGGGCGGCTGGAGTTGTTGCATGAAGTGGACCCGGACGTACCTGCGCTGGTGATGATCGACGCGGGGAGGTTGCGGCAGGTGCTGGTGAACCTGGTGGGAAATGCACTCAAATTTACCTCGGTGGGCGAAGTCGCGGTGACGGCGCGGCTGCTGACGGGGAAAGCGCTGTCGATGGCTCCGTTCGACGCGGAGTTGTTGAGCGCGCAAGGACAGCTGATGGCCGAATTGGATGACGGCGGACTGACGCTGGAGTTTGCGGTGCGAGACACGGGCATTGGCATTTCACCGGAAAACCGGCCGAAACTTTTCCAGGCGTTTTCGCAGCTGGATTCTTCCAGTGTGCGGCGCTACGGCGGAGCCGGGCTCGGGCTGGTCATCTCGCGCAATCTCGTGCGCATGATGGGCGGCGAAATCCGGCTGGAGAGCGCGCCGGGCAAGGGCTCGACATTTTATTTCACTGTGCGCTGCAGGATTTCTTCGGAGCGTTTGCCGGACGCTCCGACATTGGCGGGGATGAAAGTCGCCGTGGTGACGCGCCATGATTCACTGCGACGGGAACTGTCGCGCGAACTTGCCGCGGGAGGAGGTGTGGTGGTGCCGCTCGATGGCGCGGCGTTGAACAGCGGCCTGTGGGAGCTCGCCGTGGTGGATTGCGACGCGGATTTTTTGCGCAAGGAAAAGGAACGCCTGCAGAGTGAGAAATGGCGCGGCGCGCGCATGATCGGCCTCGTGCATGTGGGCATGGGCGCGGAGGCGCGGCAGGCATTACGCCCGCATTTCCGGATGCTGCTCAACAAACCACTCCATCACCGCACGCTGGTGGAGCTGCTGGCAAAGCTGGCGGGGGAGCGGTAAACGGACGAAGCAGAATTCGAAGAGAAAAGTGCCGGAAGCGGTGGCGTTACGCGCGAGCGTGCGTATCGAGTGAACGACGGGCATGCAGCGGATTCATCAAATAGCATTCGCTGCAGTGTCCGCCTTTTAGCCAAACCCTTCATTATGTCTGATTCTGCAAAATCATCGTATCTGTCGCCGACGGCGAATACCGCTGGTGCCATCAATTTGAGCGCTCCTGATCTCACGCGCCATCCTCCGCGCAGTCCGCGCACGCGTCTTGGCGGATTTGTGCATCTGCCACGCCTGATCGACAAGGCGCGCGCGGTGATTGCCGGAAAGAATGCCGACTTTCATTACAACTGTCCGATCGACCAGCAGTTTTTTGCGTTCACCGGAGTTGATCACAACGCCTTCCTCGCCGAGGTGAAGGCCGGTCGCAATGACAGCGAGCTGCTCGCCTTCGTCATGGCCAGTGCGCAGCCGAAACGGGTGGCATCCGAGATCGTGGCCTGGTCCGCGTGGTTCGAAACGTACACGCCGTCGAAGCCCGAGACGCGCACTTTCTTTAACGACGTTCATGCCAAGAATGCCGCGCATCGGACGGATATTTTCACTTGGTTCGACTGGCTGGAGCTCGACGACTACGTGACCTACGGCGGTCGTCCTTAACGTCAGCAGACGTCAACTGTCGCCGGAGCCTGCTGACGGCTCCGGCTTTTTTGTGGGTTTGCTGGGAGGCTGGCGCGAGATGCGCGGCTGCGTCTGGTTCGCCCCTTTTTTCTCCGAGAAAATCAGCCAGAAACCGGTGATAAAAACCGGAATCAGAATAAGGGCGTCGATCCAAAATTCCTCCATGAATCTTTCGAAGGCCACTCGTCCATGCGACTCTATCGAGTCAGGCCCCATGCCATCACGAAACACCCAGTTGGCCATGATCGCGCAATAGAGTCCCACGCTGCCCAAAGCGACCAGTGCCCAGCCTGCAATGCGCTTTAGCTTCATCTTTTTTTTCGCCGAACGTTCGACGTCAGGCATGGAAGGGAGCGCAGCTCCCCGGAGTTATCTGTGCCGCCTGGTTCGGCTTTCTTCTGCTAGGCATGGTCAAACTTGGCTAATGCTTCACGGCGTCGCTGGTCCTCAAATGCATGCTTCCGCGACAGCTCGAAACGCGCCTTCGCAGTAAGATTCGGGTTCGGAACGCATGTGGTGGAACCGTCGGGATTATTCTGCAGGACGTCGCCAACAGCCCGATGAAAATCCAGCCAGTCGATCCCAAGAGCCTTCTCCCTTTCGTCGTAGTTGGGATGAACGGGCAGAATCCTGATCCGGCTCGGCACTCGACGTCGCTCGATAAATCCTGACTGGCTCCCCCAGCCGTCGTGACTCTCGTAGCTGGTCTTGATGTAGGGGCGTCCGCTGTCGCCACCGGAAAACTCTTCGGACAGATACGCCTGCTCTGCGGGCGACAACTCTCTGGCTGTTCCATCCTGATTCACGTAAACGAACTTGAAGCCAACCTCCGGGGCGCGCCGAGGACCGAACTTCCAGACGAGGAAGACTGCGAGAAGAACTGCGATTATCGCGATGACCATGCTTTTTCTGCCGGACGATCCCTGATCAGCCGCGCCGAGCTGGCGACTTGAAACTCGAACCGGACCCGGTCGAAGCGTTGCGCCGTAACGGCTGGTTGGGCTCTTTCTTCATCCGGTGGAATAGCTGATGGGGATCCGAACTTTGCTTCGATCTCCAATGATCCGCCATGAAACAATGCGTCCGACCAGTCTCTCCGATGATCCTGCATTGAGCTGCGCCAATTGCGTCGCATCCACACGCCAGACAACGGCCCAACCGGATTTGGGAAGCGCACTAGGCACGTACTCGATCAAACCGTCACCAATCGTCACGGCCGTACATCCCTCGACCTTCTCTTCGGAGAGCACGCGCCCTTTCTGACCATCGAAGTACGCAACGATCTCGCTTTCGCTGAGCTTCGTGGCGCACCCAACGGCCAGCACGAGCGTCAGAATGCAGAGAAACGGGCGCATGGGAATTTGCCGATCGATCTCTGATCAGCCACGCCGAGCTGGCGACTCGAAATTCGAAACGGACCTGGTCGAGGCGTTGCGCTGTAGCGGCTGGTTCGGCTCTTTCTTCATGAGCGCACAGGCGTACCTATAACTATCCTCTTTTTCTTTGGATTAGGAACATCGATAAACTGGCTCATCGTGCCTTTCACGAACGTCGCCGGCAGCGCAACTTTCGGCCGGGAATCAAATTTCGATCGGACGAAACGGACATAAATCGTAGTGTCGTCTTCAACGGTGTCGGCGCCGGGACACCAATACATCGTCGCGATAGGTGCTGAAAACGTGATCCTGGATCCGGTGTCTGTTTCTTCCCTCGATAGCACGGTTACGCTTGAGTAGTATTGGTGCGCACAGCCCACCATGAGCGATAGCAACGCGAAGAAAATAACGCGAAATGTGATCATCTTCTGCCTAACGTTCAATGCTCAGCCACGGAGGGAAATGGCGCGAGGCGTGCGCCAGCACGGATCGTGACGGCTGTGGTCGTTGGCTCTAGCGCCTGGTTAGGCTTTGATTTCATCACTTCTCGAAGACTGGACGCATAAACGAACGCTCGAAACTCAGAAAACATTTCGTCTCTTCGTAGTAGCGCATAGCAGCCTGGCACTCTGGATCCGATGAGGCGGCTCTGCGGTACGTTTCATACGCCGCGAGCGATGGAAAAGAGAAGAGCGCCAACGCAATATTGTTTGGGCCTTCGTGAGGCAGAAAATAGCCGTGGTGCTTCCCTCCGAACTTTTCAATTAATGGAATCCACATCTTTCCGTAGATCTCGAATTCCTTCAGTTTGAAGGGATCAACGACATATCGAAGGTAGCAGGTGATCATGATCTTTTTTCGCGACGTGGGTAATCGGGACTTCTTTTGCCTAACGATCACTGGTCAGGCACGCCGAGCTGGCGACTCGAAATTCGAAACGGACCCTGTCGAGGTGTTGCGCTGTAGCGGCTGGTTCGGCTCTTTAGTCGCTGGATTCACGGATTAATATCTCGGTATCCTTCTTCTCATGGCGCCAGAACCGGATCGCTCCGAGAATGAAAGCGACGTGGAGAGCCCAAACGAAAGAAGCGACGATCCATCCGAGCGAATCGGTTGATCCTTTGCAGACCAGAAATGCGATTAGGCCCATGATCACCCAAACCACGCTTAAAAGAGTGAGCGCGTGCGCTTTCTTCTGCACGTAGATTCTGCCGATCGCTTTCCCGGAAAATATTTCGTCCCAATCACGCATGGCTTCTTCTGCCCAACGATCTCTGGTCAGCCACGCCGGGCTGGCGACTGGAAATTCGAAACGGACCCTTTCGAGGCGTTGCGCTGTAGCGGCTGGTTCGGCTCTTTCTTCATGCTGATTCTTCTCGCGCCGCTTTAATCGCGCGCATCCACAGAGAGAAGCTGAAGAAAAAGGCTATGCCCACAGAGAGGAGAAATACGCCTGACCAAATATCGCTTCCTTTCAAAAGGGACCTCGTTCCGAACGAAGAAGTAACCAATGCCACCGTGAGGGAATATGTGGCGTGAACGATCAGCATGCGTTTTCGCCCTTTTTCGCTGAGCTCACGCTTCTTTGTCAGAGCTTCCCAGATCTGCTCATTTCTTTGCCCAACGATCTCTGGTCAGCCATGCCGGGCTGGCGACTGGAAATTCGAAACGGACCCTGTCGAGGCGTTGCGCTGTAACGGCTGGTTGGCCTCTTGTTTATTCATAGACGGTGCAAACAGCGATACGCAGGGATAATTCCGATTGGTTTGAGACCTTCAGTCGAATCGCGCCCTTCTCTGGCTTAAACAACGTCGATGCACCATAGGTGGTACCGACATACTCGTCTGGATGATCTTCTGATGAAAGCCGAATTCTGCTTTTTCCGTCACTTCGTTCCTTCATCGACAGTTCATAACCCATGTCCGTAATCAGTCGCACGTGGCGCGGCTCCAAGTGATGGGAAAAGAAATGTCTCCGCGTTTCATTCGGAGTGAACGCATCCTCGAGCAGCATCTTATCAATCTTCGTCCACTGGTTCTCGTCGTAACACGGACCTCTTTCGCCTATTCGCGCGTGGAGCATGCCGACGAAACAGGGCACAACCTAGGATTAGATACGGGCAAAGTGGCTTCATCTTTCCGGCGTTGGCTCTAGCGCCTTGGTTAGGCTGTTTGGTTTATTACGGCGAATTTGTTCATAGCATCCTTCGCAAATCGGCATCACGCCAGCGACGGCTCTGAGCGCTCGTTCCACAGCCTTCCTTCATGCGCACTTGCTCGCATGCTCTGCACCAAGCCGCTTTCCAAAGCTCTTCTTCGGTCGGCGCCTCATCGGGTACGAAGAACCCCAATGCGTGACCGTGCTGAAGATGCTGGCAAATGAATGTCGGACGCTGCTTCCCGTGGCGCGGACATTCCATGAAACTATCTTTGGTCAGAGCGCTCATCCTTCTTTTGCCCTTAACGTTCTCTTGTCGCCACGCCGAGCTGGGCGACTCGAAATTCGAAACGGACCCTGTCGAGGCGTTCCGTTGCGCGACTGGTTAGGCCTCTTTCTTCATCGAGTTCCTTCTGGATGAAATCAGCACAGGCTTCGACTGGTGAGTGAAATAAAACGCTCTGTGCAATCGCTCCAGTCAGGGCCTGTACGACCGACTCTAAAGCCGGTATCTTCATCGATGAAGAACCACGCTGGCGACCAGCGCTTATCTTCCGACCACCTAATCCAATGGTTGATGAACTCTGGTTGGTTTTCTAGAAGAAACGGATTAAGTCTTCTTTAGACAGTGCGATATATCGCCCGCAGTTTGGAAAACTGCGGCTGCCAGTGACCGTGTAAACACGAGGCAATCTCGCAGGCGTCATTCGCCGACAGAACTATCGACGTTTTGGGTCTAAAGAATATCGGAAGTCGCGCCGAAGGACCGCCCACAAGCAGCAAGCTGCAGCCGATAAGGCTCCAAGAAGTGTAAGATTCGCCGCTCAAGTTCTTTCTGCCTAACGATCTCTGGTCAGCCACGCCGAGCTGGCGACTGAAAATTCGAAACGGACCTCCGTCGAGGCGTTGCGCTGTAGCGGCTGGTTCAGCGGCTTGGCATGTACGGTTTCATTACTGAAAGGCTTTCGGAGCCGATAGAAAACCCCAGCGCCTCGGCTTTGCATCCAAGGCTTCAAATTTTTTTCGGTGACAACCCAGCGAACGAGGACGCCCTCTGCTTCGCAAATCGTCCCGCAAAGGTCATAAGACGCTTCAACTTCAACGCCCATGATCGTAGGGGTTTTCGTGCGAGAGACTTCACCGATGATCTTGATCTTTCGACCAACGTACCGATCGAGCTGGGTTCGCTCTTCGACGAGATGTGTCGAGGCACAGCCGCTAAGCAAAAGTCCGACACAACAAAAGAGCGTGGCGATGAGTGTCTTCATGCTTTGCCGAACGATCTCTGGTCAGCCACGCCGAGCTGGCGACTGGAAATTCGAAACGGACTCGGTCGAGGCGTTGCGCTGTAACGGCTGGTTCGGCGTTCTTCTCACCCTCGAATCATCACGTAATGGTCGATGTAATGCCATAAGTCTCCTTCGCGTTTAGGATGAACAGGAAATTAGCAAACCCGTCTGGGCCGTCCCAATATCTAGCATCCACAATGTATTCACTATTCTCCGTTACCCTTACCTCTTTGATCTGCCGATTCACTCCATCCATGCGCGGGAAGATAATACGAGCCAACTCTTCATCTTCTTTCTTCGTGAGCAAAATAACAGTTCCAGATTTCCAGCGTTGTTCGATAGCTGCGTGCTCTTCTCGTGTATGGGCAGGCGCGCGGAGAAGCGCCTCAGCTTTAGCGTCGGGAATTCCGTTCAACTGCAGAGACGAACTGCTTTTGTGGGGAGACTGACAGCCTGCGAAGAATGCCAGAAACGAAGTGATGAATAGCGCTCTCATCTTCTGCCGAACGTTCTCTGGTCAGCCACGCCGAGCTGGCGACTCGAAATTCGAAACGGACCCCGTCGAGGCGTTGCGCTGTAACGGCTGGTTCGGCTCTTTCTTCTTTGATGCCGCTATCACGCTGTAGATCGCGAATCCGAGCGAGATAATGGCGCCCAACGCAAACCAGCTGAACTCTCGTCCATAAACTTGCTCTCTCGCTTGAACGGCGATCACGAAGTCCGTGCCTAAAAAAAATTGCAGGGATTGCTTCAAACGCGCGACCGAGGGCGTGCTGAATGAAAAGCCAGCAGGCCAAGTACGCCCAGATGAGCGCAGAAAAATAGCCGAGGATACGATTCAGGCTCATCTTCTTTGCCGAACGATCACTGGTCAGCCACGCCGAGCTGGTGACTCGAAATTCGAAACGGACCCCGTCGAGGCGTTGCGCTGTAGCGGCTGGTTGGGCCTCCTCATGTCTCCTCCTTCGCCTGGCTTTCAATCGGTGGCATAACCTCTAGCGTCGCATTCTTCGGAACATCGATCTCCAACGTTTCGGAGTGTAGTTCACGGAGCCCCAACTGCGTCGTATCTCCCACGATGGCATAGCTCCGTCTTCTTCGGCCGGGCACACCGCAAATGACCAGTTCCCGCTGTAGATCGGGTGAATCTGAACTCCGGCATGCTCGGGAGACGTGATATGCAGTACTCCGAAATATCCGTGCTCTCGCAGAATAGGGTTCGTCGTGGAGTTCAGCTCGTGCCCGGCGCTTGAAGGAATATCGCCTTCGATGACTACCATGTAGTCTTGTGCACCGTATATTTTCACCGTGCGGGTCCCGCCGAAAACGCTCTTCAGATTCATCGAGATGTCTTTTCTGCCCAACAGTGTTATTGGCCTGAACTCAGTTGCGGTTTGCGCGGGAGCGGTTGCCGGACTGGGAGGGGGAGGGGTGGTGGCGAGGGGAAGTCATAACTTTTAGAAAGCTGATGGACTCAGGGGATTTTTGACGAAAACAGCCCGGGTTCTCGCGTCCGTGCAAACATCAACTGCGAGTATGGGATTGCACGGAGAGGGTGATGCGGTCGTTGCAGGTTTGTCGTTTGAATTTTTGAAGAGCGATGCTTCCGGTCAGTGGCGATTGGTCACTGATGCGTGGTGGCGAGCGCGGCTTCGATTTGTTTGCAGGCGGTCTTGAGGATCTGGAGGCGGGCGAAGCGTTTGTTGTTGGCGGGGATCAGGTGCCGGGCGCTGGGCTCGCAGGGGCGTCGGTCAGGGCGAGCATGTCGCCGACGGCAACTTCGTAGGCGTCCCACTTCCGCCGGTTGCGCCAGTCCTCCTCGTTGATCTTGTGGCGTTTGTAGGCCGTCTCCTCGCGGGCGCGGAAGCGGCGGAGTTGTTCGTCGCGGAGATGTGCAGCCAGAACTTCATGACGATGATGCCGTGGTCGGTGAGCTGGCGCTTCGAAGTCGTTGATCTCGGTGTAGGCGCGGTGCCATTCGTCGTCGCGGGCAGAAACCCTTCGAGGCGTTCGACGAGGACGCGGCCGTACCACGAGCGGTCGAAGATCGCCGACGCGCCCGGCGCGCGGGATGTTCCGCCAGAAGCGCCAGAGGTAGTGGTGGGCTTTTTCCTCGTCGGTGGGTTTGGCGATGGGGATCACGCGGTAGTCGCGGGCGTCGATGGCGCTGGTGAGACGGCGGATGGCGCCGCCCTTGCCGGCGGCGTCCCAGCCCTCGAACACGAACACGATGGAGCGCGCGCGGCGCGGCGGTGCGGACGGCGCGGTTGAGTTTCCCGAGCCATTTGTCGCGTTTCGATTCGTAGTCGGACTCGGAAAGATCCTGGTCGAGCGGCAGCTGGCTGCAGGCGTCGCAGACCTGACGGGCGGATGAGCGGCGGGTGGCGGCGGACGGGGCTTTGGTTTTGCGATGCGCCCGTGTTTGCGGAGATGGTGTTGGAAGCGGGCGACGCAGCAGGCTCGGCGACGGCGAGGTTGCGGGCGCGGTCGTCCTCGGCGTCGAGAATCGTGCCACGGGGCGTGCGGCCGGTGCGTGGCGCTGGCAGGATGTACTCGCGCGAGGCGGGCGAGGCGGTCGTAGTCGCGGTGGTGTTGCCAGTCTTCGGGGGAGACGCGCCAGGCGGTGTTGGGATCGTCGGCTTCGAGGCTCGCGGAGGCGGTCGGCCCTGGGCGTTCTTCGAGAGGTGGAGCCAGATCTTGATGATCAAGGTGCCGTCGTCGGCGTGGAGGTTTTCGAAATGCGCGAGATGCCGGTGCGACTCGGTCGAGGTGCGCGAGGTCGCGCGTGGCGCGGGCTCGAGCTCGTCGCAGGAGCGTCTCGGTGTACCAAGCAGCCGGCATAGACGGCCGATCCGGCCGTCGGGGCGGCAGGCTGCGCCAGTAGCGCCACATCAGCGGGCGCTCGCGTTCCTCGTCGGTGGTGTCGTGGAAGGCGAAAGTCTCGACGCCGCGCGGATCGAGCCAGCCGCCGAGGGTGTTCAGCAGATCGCCGGAGCCTGCGCCCTCAACGCCTGCGACGATGAGGAGGATCTTGAACGGGGCCTCCTTCAGGCGGACCTGGAGCTGGACGAGGTTTTCGCGGAGAAGGGCGGCGCGGGCCTCGTAACTTTTCTTGGAGAGCCTGCGGACTGCACGCGGTTTGGCCATGACGTGAGGAAAGGGGATGGCGCTTGGGCGTGTCGAGGCCGGGGTGTGTGAAATTATTGCGCGTTCGCGGGGCGAACGCGAATGACCAGTGACCAGTGACCAGTGACCAGTGACCAGTGACCAGTGACCAGTGACCAGTGACCAGTGACCAGTGACCAGTGACCAGTGCGAGGGGCGGGGCTTTTCACGCAGGAAAGCGGACAACCGTGAATAGCGCGCTCGGAGTGCGCGCTCCACCCGGGGTGGAGGGAAATGCCGGGGGCGCGTGCGTTTTGGGTTTGGGTGAGTATGGTGGGAACGTGCCGGCGTGGTGTATCCGCCGCGTCGGTGCGAGCTTACTCAACCCCTAAACTCGAAACAGCGATGAATCCTGCGACGACGATTGCTCCCTTTCTGGTGTACGCAGCGCTGGCCGGCTTGTGCGGTGCGCTGGCTATGACGGCGGTGATGAAACTGGTGGCGCGCTCGGGCTGGGCCCGCAACGACATGATTGTGGCGGTGGGCAGCATGTTCACCAAATCCCGGGACACTGGGTTTCGCGTGGGACTTATCCTGCACGCGTTGTCGGCGATCGTCTTCGGGCAGATTTATACCGTGTTGATCATCGGGCTGGAGCTCGCGGAGTGGCCGTCAGCGTTTTGCACGCGGGCGTGGGATTTGGTGTTTTCCACAGGTGATACGTGGCGCTGTCGCTGTGATGGGTCGTGGCGGATCAGCATCCGCTCGAGGAATTCCGGCGGGCGGGAGTGTCCGTGGCGTTGACGCATTTTATCGGGCACATCGCCTACGGGGCCGCGGTGGGGCTGGTGATCGCGTTTGCGCCGGTGTGAGGCGCGCGCGGGCATCGGCAGGAACCGAAGATGGAATCGACGCCGGTGGCGTTGAGCGCCGAGACGACTGGCGATCAGCGTTTGTCCGTTGCGGTTGAAGGGGCGGATGGGCGGTCGGTGTGGATCACCTGATAGGTGGCGCTGCTGGCGGGCAAATGGCTGAGGTTGCCGCCGCTTTGCATGCGGGCGAGCCACTGCATGTTTTTTTCGAGATAGGCGGTGGCGACTTCATCGCCGAGCGAAGCCGTTATTTTTCCGCGTATCTCGCCTGCGAGCTGGACGAGGGCTTGTTTTTTCTGGGCGGCCGAGAGGAGCTGTCGGCGGCAATGCGGCGGGTTTCGGCGGAAGCGCCGTCGCGGAGGGCGTAGACGTTATTGAGGGTGGCGACGGGGATGTTGAACCGGTCGCCGGCGGCCTCGAGCTGGCGGTAGTCCGGGTCGTTGGCGCGGCGGAAAATGGCGTAACGTTCGTCACCGAGCAGCGCCTGCATGTCGCGGGTGACTTGTGCGGTGTCGGCGGCGGAGGCCTTGCTGTTGGGCGACGCGGTGCGGGTATCGAGGAAGTTTTTTTGAAGGTCGAAGAGGTTGCGGTATTCCGCCTCGCTGAGGTCGACCTGCTTTAGGCGGGAGCGAAGAGCGATGGCGGCGGGAGAATAGCGAAGATCGTATTCGGAGAGCTCTGCGGGGCTGAGGGCGGCCTCGATGTCTTTGCGACGTTCCCGCTCGAGGTATTTGAGTTTGCCGGCGTCGGACGCGACTTTGAAGCGCTCGGATTCCTGGGTTATCTCCTGGCGCATTTCGCCATAGTCGAGGTCGAGGTCCGCGAGTTTGGCGGCACTTTCCGGTGCGAGAAAACTGTAGCGGGAGGACAGGGTGCCGCGCACGTCGAGTCCTTCGACGCCGAGGAGGGCGACGGTTACTTCCCGGAGCTGGCTGGCGAGCGTGCGGAGTTCGGCGCGCTCTTCAGCTGTGTAGGAGCGGTTGGCGGCCTGAAGGGGGCTGCGCCAGTACGGGCCGGCGTCGGACGTTTTGGCGGCGAGCATCGCCCGCTGGCGTTCGAGGTAGGGCTGCCAGAGCGAGGCGCGGATCATTGCCTGCACGGTGCTTTCCGGCATCCCGAGGGCGCGGAGCTGGTCGCGGAGGACGAGGTGATTGCCGAACTTGAGCGCGGCGGAGAGCTGCTCGGGCGAGGGCTCGGTGGTTGCGCCGGTTTTTCCATCGGTCACAGCGGCGGGTGGTGACGACGGAGAATGACTGATCGCCGAAGCCGGGCTGGAATGCCGGAGCGGGTTGTCCGACGGGAGCGCGAGAAAAACCAGGAGCGTGGCGTTCAACAGGAGCGACACGGTGAGCAGAAGCGGAGTGGTCTTCATGGTGCGTGGGGCGAGCCTCACGATTTGGGTGCGGTGATCGGTACTGGCGGCTGGAGGCGGCGGTAGAGCTGGCTGTTTTCCTTATAGGTGAGGTAGCCTTTCTCGCCGAGAATTGCTGTGAAACCAGTCTCGGCTTCACGGATCAACGTGGCGAGGTATGCGTTTCGTTGCTCACCGGGAGATGAGCCGGGCTGCGGCCTGAAGTCTTTCATCTTTTGCTCGAGCGATACTTTAAGCGCGTAGGCTTCGGTGGCTTTCGCGGGGGGCAGGTCCAGGCGTTTGGCGACCGCGTTCAGTGTGCGGTATTCCTGGTCTTGCGAGCGTTGATAAGCGGCGTAGCGCTCGTCGCCGAGGGCGGCTTTGATCTCCTTGTTCAAGGATTCCTCGGCCTGCTGGCGGGCTTTGCTCTGCTCCGGAGTGGTCGTGACCATCATGCCGTAGCTGGTCGTGTACTGGTCATCGAAAGGTTTCCGCAGGGCGAAGATGGCTTTGTACTCTTCCTCGGTGAAGTCCGAGTCGCGCAGCTGATAGGTCAGCATGTTGGCTGTGTTGGAATTTCTTAGGTCGTAGGCGGCGAGTTCCTCAGGCGTGAGCAGGGCGGCGAGGTCGGTGCGTTTTTGTTTTTCGAGGTAGGCGAGTTTTTCGCGATCTTCTGGAAGCATGATGCCGCCGTCGTAGACGTAGGTGCTCTGGGTGAGGGCGTCGTAATCTTCCTGAAGAAGGCGGAGTTCCTCGGCTTTGCCCGGAGGAAGGAACGCGGTGCGCGGGTCGGAGTACTCGTCGTCTTTGCGGTAGTCGGCCCCGAGCAGGGCCTTGAGTTCGGCGTCTTTTTCCCGGCGCAGGTCGAGCGCCTTCAAGGGATCGACCGGGCGGCTGCGGGACGTGTTGTAGTTGCGCTTCCAGTAGTCCACCTTGGCGAAGAGTTCTTTCTCGCGCTCGCGGTAGCGCAGCTCGATGCGGGCGCGGATTACGCGATTGAGCATTTCGTCGGACAAGCCGAGTGAGCGGAGTGTTGCGACGCAGGAGGCATCCCCCGCTTTGATGAGTTCCCACGTCTCGGCAGAAAGTGGCGGGACGACGATGGCGGATTTGGCGCCTGTGGCCATGGACTCCACTGATGCGGAGGACGAAGCGGTGGAAGCGGCGCGGCGGTTTTTGAAGAGCAGCGCATTGCCAACGAGCGATGCGCAGAGCAGGGGGATCAGGAAAATTTTCATGACGCGGGGCGCGTAAAGATGTGTCGGGGTTGGTTGGGTTTAACGCGTGGCTGCGGCGGGTGTCATGCGGGTGAGCCAGTTGGCGCCGGCGCTCTTGTAGGCGTCGTAGCCGCGCTGGCCGAGGGATTCGACGAGGAGCTGTTCCGCTTCCTGTGCGAGTGCGGAGCGGGCGGCTGCTGCTGCCTTGGCTCCATCGGGTCCGGGAGTGGGTTTGATTTCGCGGTAGCGTTTCTCGATGTCGGCTTTGACCGCGTAGGCGGCGAGCGCCTTGTCCTTGGGCAGCTCGAGCCGTTCGGTGAGTTGGTAGAGACGGCGATACTCGTAGTCCTTGGCGCGTGTGTAGTCGGCGTAACGCTCGGGGGTGAGGATTTCCTTCACCTGGGCGTCGATGGAAGCCTGGGATTTGTTGAGGGCCTCGCGCTGGGCGGCGGTCGCGTTGGAGTACGTGATGCCGAGGGCGTCGGTTGCGGTTTTCTGGAGCGCGAAGATCTTTCGGAACTCCTCCTCGGAGGGATCGAAGGCGGTGAGTTGAAAGCGGAGCTGGCTGGCGGCGTTGGAGTTTCTGAGGTCGAGCTCCAGTTGCGTGTCGGCGGAGATGACCTTGCTGAGATCGGCCGTTTTTTCCTTTTCGAGGTAGGCGAGTTTTTCGCGATCTTCGGGGAGAAGGATGGAGTTGTAGTCGTTGCCCGTGCCGGTGATTCCGTAGCGGAGGACGCGGTAGTCTTCTTCGATGGCCTGCACTGTTTCGATCTGCGCGGGCGTGAGATTGGGATAGCGGTCGGCTGCGTACAGGTTGGGAACGGGCGCGTAGTCGTCGCCGAGGAGCTTTTTGAGCATGGCTGTTTTTTCGCGATTGAGATCGCGCCAGGCCTTGGCGGTGTCCGCGGTCCACGTGGAAGAGTAGGGGTTCTGGCGCCAGTACTCGACCTTGCTATAGTCGGGCGTGAGCGCGCGGCTGCGGGCGCGGTAGAGGTCGTTGACCTGCGCCTCGACGAGCGCGCGGATGGCTTCCTCGGGCCAGCCGGCGGCGCGGAGACTGGCGACGACAGAGGCATCGCCGGTGCGGAGTTTTTCCCAGAGCGGAGCGTAGGGTCCGGGCGGGACGGCGGATTTGTCGGATGACGCGGAGGCGGCTGCGCTCGAGGGCCGTGAGTTGGAAGAGCCTCCTGAGGTGGAGACGGAAAAACTGGACGGAGCGGGGGCGGGACGCGTGAGGAACAAAGCGGCGTTGGCCGCGAGGGAAAGTCCGAGCAGGAGGAGCAGGGGTTTCATGAAGAAAGACTGAAGGGGGGAAGGGTGAAGGGGGAAAGCGGGAGGAATAGCCGGGAGCGATGACGATCCCGGAGATTTGGGTAACGGAAATGCGGGACGGTTATTACTCTATTGAGGGTCGGGCGAAACTACCCGTGCGGAGGAAGGCGCTGACCTGGGCGATGACGGGTGTGCGGTACTGGAGCCAAGTGTGAGAAATGGGGAGGACGAGGTGATCACGCATGCCTTCAAGCTTCGTGCTCTCGATGGCGACCTTACCGTCGCTCGGGCGGCCGATCCACGCGGAGAAAAGTGGATTCAGCGACTGGCTGCCGGCGATGATGCCGAGGTCGGCATCGTTGAGCGGACCGAGTTGAAGCGGGAGCGACTCGGTACCGGTGCCGAGGCGGCGGCCATTGACGCCGGTGAAGAGGCGAAAGACGGCATTTCCGCGGAGTTTCTCGGCGACCTCGCTGCCATGGTTCGGCGGGGCGAGCATGACGAGGCGGCCGAGATTGGCGGGCCGCTGATCGCGGAGATAGAGGCGCAGGAGAATGCCGCCCATCGAGTGCGTGACGAAGTGAAGACGCGGGGCGGTATCGGCATTATGGGCACGCAAGGTTTCCGGCAGCCAGGTGGAGGCGAGTTCCTCAAGCGGGACGCTTCGGGAAGAGTAGGAGACGTTGATGACGCGGTAGCCATCGCGACGCAGGGCGCAGGCGAGGCGGGCCATGGCAAGGCGGTTGAGGCCCAGACCGTGAAGGAGGACGACGGTTTCGGGTTCGGCGGTCTCGGTGAGAGGCGCAGGCGCGGAAGCGGAGGATGTCTTTGAGGACGTGCCGGCTGATTCGGGCTCGGTGGCGGAGAGCGGGCGGTTACCGGAAGAGACGGCGACCTCGTCCGTGGCGTGCAGGCGCGCGAAACCCAGGAGGATCGCGAGCAGGACGCAACGCAGGGGAGGGGCCGCCAAGGTCATGGCGCGAGGTATGGATGCGGGGTGGGGCCACGTAAAGACCGGCTTGGGCGGGCGGGCTATTTTCCCGCGGTTTGCGGAATCGGCTGTAACTTTCATCCTTCTCCGGGTGTAACACGGGAGAACCGCCTGCAGTTTCATTTTCCCGAACGTGACTTCATCCCCGCAAGCCGCCGCCGCCCTGCCACCGGCGCTGCCGCATGAACTGCGCAGGCGGGAGTTTGTGATCGAAGCGGAGAAACTGACGAAGGTTTATCCGGGTGGGCACCGGGCGTTGAACGAAGTCACCTTGAGTGTGCCGCCGGGAACGATCGGGCTTCTCGGGCCGAACGGCGCGGGCAAGAGTACGTTCATCAAGTGCCTCCTGAACCTGGAAACACCGACCTCGGGACGCGCGAAGGTGCTCGGCTGCGACATTCGCACGAGTAATCGCGAGTCACGGGAGAAGGTCGGCTACAGTCCCGAGCAGGATTCGCACATCCCGGGCATGGTGGGGTGCGAGTATGTCACGTATTGCGGGCAGCTCTCGGGCCTGTCGTTCAAGCAGGCGCGGCAGCGGGCGCATGAAATTCTCGATCTGGTCGGCATGGGGCAGGAACGCTACCGCGGGATCGACACGTACTCCACGGGCATGAAGCAGCGCGTGAAGCTCGCGCAGGCGCTGGTGCACGATCCGGACATCTTGTTTCTCGATGAGCCGACCAATGGACTCGATCCGGCGGGACGCGAATATTTCCTGCGGCTCATCGGATCGCTGCACAAACAGCTCGGCGTGAGCGTGGTGATTTCCTCGCACCTGCTGAATGACATCGAGCGCATCTGCGATCGCGTGATCATCATCGCGCGCGGGCGCCTGCTGGAGCACGACAGCATGGAGAATTTCAAGAACCGTCACCGCCGCATCGTGGAGTTCGCGCCTTCGGCAGAAGCGGAACGATTTGCGGCGGCGCTCACGCAGAGCGGGCATAAGTTCGAACGACGCTCGAATGGACGCTTCCGCATCGAATCGCAGTCCGACTCTGTCGAGTGGCTGCTTGAACTGCTGCGCGCGCATCGTCTGCCGCCGGGCGAGATAGTCGCCAACCCGAACGCGCTTCACGAATTGTTCCTCCGTTCACTCGCCGCCGCCGATGGAAACGACGCTTGAGCTCAGTCCCTGCCGCGAGAAACCGCGCGGCGTGATGTATCGCCGCTGGGTCATCAGCTCGACCGGGTTGCGGCAGCTTTTCCGTGGGAAATTTTTCATGATCCTCCTGATTGTCGCGTGGACGGCGAGCCTCGCGATGGCGGCGCTGGGTTTCGCGTTCAGCCAGACGGTGGTGAGTGGCGGTGGGCTTGAGCAAGGCGCGACGTCGCTAGGTGTGCGTGCGCAGGCGGTGGCGCAGGCGATTGGTGCGATGGTGCTGCTCTATCCGGATGTCTGCGTGAACGGGTTGTTCACGCTGATGTTCTGGCTGCACTCGTTTCTCGGTCTGGGGCTTTGCTTGATCGCGCTCACGGTGCTGGTGCCGCGACTGGTGGCGCGCGACAGGGCGAGCAATGCGCTGATCATCTATCTGTCGCGACCGCTGACGTCAGTCGACTATCTGCTGGGAAAACTCGGTATCATCGCGGGCTTGCTGGTGCTGTTGTGGACCGGGCCGCTGATCTTCGGGTGGCTGTTGTGCATGCTCTTCGCACCGAACAGCGACTTCTTCGTTTATTCGGCTTCCCCGCTGGGACGCGCGTTGTTTTTCAATCTCGTGAGCCTGGTCGTGCTGGCGTCGGTGGCACTCGGAGTTTCGGCGCTCAATCGATCATCGCGAAACACGATTTTGCTGTGGATTTTTCTGTGGGTGATCGTGGGCGCGCTGGCCAAGCCGCCGCAGTCTCCCGAGTGGCTGAAGCGCGCGAGCTTCACCTACAACCTTGATGAAACGCGAAAGAGCGTGCTGCGTCTCGACACGGCCTTCGCAGATGCCGCGAGCAAGCTGCCGCTGTTGGATCAAAGCGTCGTCGACAAGCTGAAGCGTGGCAGTCGCGAGGCAGCGGCAGATAGTCTGCCGTCCACATTGAAAGCGCTCGGCCTGTTCGTCGTCCTCTCGTCTGTGGTGTTTTTGAGAAAGTTGCGCCCCGAATGAGCACGATCGTCCAGGCTGAAAATCTGAGCCGGTTCTACGGCGTCGTGCTCGGACTCAACAATGTGAACTTCCGGATTCAGCGCGGCATCACCGGGCTCGTGGGGCCGAATGGTGCGGGCAAGACGACACTGTTTCGACTGCTCACCGGGCAGATCAAGCCGAGCTCGGGGACGATCGCGGTGTTTGGCGGCAGCCCGTGGAATAATCCCGGCGTGCAGGCGCGGCTCGCTTATTGCCCGGAGAATGAAGCGGTCCCGGCCGGACTGCGGCCGATGGAGTGGCTCGTCGGACTTGGGATGATGTCCGGACTTTCTGCGGACGAAGCGAGGCGGCGTGCGCAGGTGGCGCTCGAACGTGTGAAGCTTGCGCCGCAGCATTGGAAGAAGCGGATCACGACTTATTCGAAGGGCATGCGGCAGCGCGTGAAGCTGGCGCAGTGTTTGTTGCACGAGCCGGAGTTGATCATCCTCGATGAGCCGATGAACGGACTGGATCCGATGGGGCGTGAGGAATTCAGCAACGTGCTGCGTGATCTCGCGCGCGACGGCGTGAGCGTTTTGGTTTCGAGTCACATCCTGCACGATCTCGAGGCTCTGTGCAGCCGGTTCATTCTGCTCCGCTGGGGACGCATTCCGAAGGCGAACCAGGGGCTCGATTCCGCCGAGGCGCACAAGCGCTGGCCGGAGGCGACGACGATCCGCTGTGAGTCGCCGGAGAAACTGGCGCGTTTTCTCTTCGAGCAAAATTTGCTGCGCGGGTGCGACATCGCGACGGAGGCCGGCGTGCTGCTTGTGCGCTGGCGCGACCCGGAAGCATTTTATTCGCGCTTCGAAACATGCCTGCTGGAAAGCGGCGTGCGCATCTTTGAAGTGCGGGCGACGACGAGCGCGCTCGAAAAGGCCATTGGTCCGGCGCCGGCCATCGACTCTTGAATGACGCCATGAACGCACACATGACGACGAATAGTAGTAATGGCGGAGGGGGGGATGTTTCCCCGGTCAGCAGCGGCCCGCGTGTGGCGCCGAATCAATGGCGCGTGCTTGGCGGCGTGTGGAGGCTGACGGCATGGCAGTTCCTTGCGCGCAACCATCTGCTGACCGTGGCGGGCATGACGGTGATGTGGGCGCTGATGTGTTCGCGCTTCGTGGCACCGCGTCAGCCATGGAGTTATCTGGACTGGTTGATGGAATTTTTTCTGAGCGTGGTTGTCCCGGTGCTGGCGTTTCTTTCGGGCGCGGGCGCGATGCGCGATCAGCTCAAATCGAGTTCGACCGATTATGTGTTTACGAGGCCGGTGAGGCGCTGGGCGTTTGTGCCCTTTAAGTATCTCGCGCACGTGCCGTGCATGATGATCTCGTGGCTGCCGGCGTTTGGCGTGGCGGTGTTTTTTGCGGCTCAACGCAACGTGGCGAATTTGTCGTCGGTGTCCGTTGCGGTGCTGATGGCGCAGATGCTGACGATAGCGGGCTTTACGTCGCTGGGGTTTCTCTGCGCGATGCTGACGCAGCGTTATCTGGTGGTGGGCATCGTGTATGCGGCGATCGTGGAAGTGGGCGTGGGTAATATTCCCGCGCCGTTGAGCGGGATTTCGATCACGCGCCAGATCCGCGAGTTTCTGGAGCCGGTGATGGGTAAAGTACCGCAGGATGTTTCATGGCCGGAGGTTCTCTCCGCGACGGGAACGGTGTTAGCGCTGTCGGCAGGCTTTGTCGCGGTGACTGCGCTGTTGTTTTCGATGAAGGAGCTGACAGGGGAGCGGGCGAAGGATTGAGCGAACGGGTGACGTTTTCCCGACAACTGTAACCTCGAAGGCCTCCGCCGTGAATGAAGAGGCATAACCCAGTTTAAATTTATGAAACGAATCATCCACTCCACCACCCTCGCACTCAGCCTGCCGCTGATGTCGCTCACGGCTTGCGCGAAAAACGTTGAAGACAACCGCAGCCAGGCTCCCGCGGTGCCAGTCGCAGTCTCCAGCCTCGATACGCGAACCATCAGTGCCGACGCGTTGTGGGTCATGCATCTGAACTTGAATTCCCTTCGCGAGAGCATCGTCGGCAAAGAGCTCGTGGCGCAGGCGATGGTTCTTCAGGCGCAGGAGTTGAAGAAGGAAAAGATGCCCGTGCAGGTGGATATCCCGAAGCTGCTGGAGACCATCGGCTCGATCACTGCATACGGAACGAATCTCTCGCAGGACCCGAATCTCGTGGACGGTGCGCTGCTTTTCCAGGGTACGGCGGATCTCCGCAAAATCGCGGAAGGCGCTGTTGCTCAGGCGACCGTCACCACGCCCGAGCAGTTCGTTGAGTTGAAGGACATGCCCTTCGAAGCGTACTCGATCGGCGGGCAGCTCATTGTGGGATTTCCCAAGGAGCCGATCATCCTTCTGAGCAAATCGAAAGCGCAGCTGCTCGCGGCGCATAAAGTGTTTCGCGGCGAGGCGCCGTCGCTGGCGAAGGCAACGAATTCACCGCTCACCGGGTTGATCCGGAATCAGACCGGTGCGTTTGTCCTCGCGGCGAGCGTGGTGCCCTCGGCGGACTTTTTCCCGAAGGATGCACCGCAGGCGCGCATATTGCAGATGGCGAAATCGGCCTCGGTCGAACTGGGCGAAGCGGAAAAACAGACCTTCGCGCATGTTCAGCTGCTCGCGAGTTCGGATGAGTCGGCCGACAAGCTCATGAAGATTCTCCAAGGCATCACGGCGATGATCTCGCTGGCGGAATCGACCGATAAATATATCTCGGACTTTTTGAAATCGGTGACGGTGACGCGGGAGAAGAACATCGTGACGCTGCACCTCGCGTACTCGAGCGAGCGCCTCGTGGAGATGGGTCGCGAGATCCAGCAGAAGGAACGCGCGCGGCCACGCCGTCCGCAGGACGACGGTGTGCGTCGCGATGTGACCAACGGGCCGGTCCCGGCCGTCGAACAGAAAGTGATCCTGCAGTGGAAGGCCGATCAAAACCTCGGAGACATGGGGGTGAGCCCCAAGACGTTTGCTTCGCGGACGGTCTCGAACATCGCGCTCAAGGCCGGGGAGATCATTGTGCTCACGGGACACCGCAACGAAGGCGAGAACGCGCGACTCGATTATGTGGAGCTTTCCCCCTCCGACGGCTCGGGCGCGAGCCAGCGCATCGAGGCCGAGGAAATGCAGCTGGTGAATTACTCGCTTCTTCCCAACAAGCTAGCCTCAGGAGGAAAACTCATTCAGTCACTTGATTCCTGGGCTACCGCGCGGTTTCCGTTCACGGGCGTGGCGGGCAACTATACACTCACCGTTCGTTATGTGGACGAGACCGATGGAGTATCGACTTTCTTTGTCAGCGTGAAATCACCTGAAACGGCGGCGCAGTCGGGGAAGCCTTGAACGTGCCGCCAGCCGGAAACATTAGCGCGATGGTCCTGCCCTCACCCGATCTTCCCCGTGAAGCGCTGGTTTGCGCGCAGCAGATCAGTGCCGAGGAGGCTGCGCTCGTACGGGCGGCGGCAGGCGGAAGTGCGGGTGCGTTTGAGTCTCTGGTGAATCAGCACAGCCGGCGCGTGTTTAATTTTCTGAACCAGATGACGCGGCACCGGCAGGACGCGGAGGACCTGACGCAGCGGACGTTTATCAAGGCGTATCACAATCTCGCGCGGTTCGATCCGCAGCGGCCGCTGATCAACTGGCTCCTCACGATCGCGCGGAGGACGGCGCTGAATCATTTTCGCGACACGAAACGCTGGGAGGAGATTCCCGAGGCGAGTGAGGCGCCGGGGCATTCACCTGCGAAGCAGGTCGAGATACAGGATCGCACGGAGAACATCTGGGCGCGGGCGAGGGAGTTGCTCTCGCAGCGTGAGTTCGAAGTGCTGTGGCTGCGGTTTGGCGAAGAACTTTCCACCGAGGAAACGGCGCAAGCCCTCGGTTTGACGGTACCTAATGTTAAGGTGATTGTATTCCGCGCGCGCCAGCGGCTGACCCAAGGAGAAACGAGCCATGAATAACCACGAAGAAGCCATCAACAATCGTCCGGGTCTCCGCTGCCGCCTTGTCCGTCGCTGGGAAGCCTGGCGCGGTCCGGCGGCCGGGCACACGGCGCTGACGGCGCGTCACATGGAGACGTGTGAGGAATGCCAGGCGTTTTTCGCCGAGGATTTTGCCTTTGAAGAAATGCTCACAACTGCAGCGCGTGCGGAGAAACGCGCGACGGCTCCGCAGATTGGATTTGAGCAGCGGATCTTGCGGGCTGTGCGTGAGAGCCAGCCGGAGATGGAGCGGGAAAGCGCGTTGACCGGGCAAAGAAGCCGGGGCGTTTCGCTGGCGTGGTCGCTGGCGGGCGCAGCGGCGGGTGTCGCGCTTGCGCTGGTTGTGGCTCAGAAAGTCGCGACAGAGAAAACCGGGCCGCAGGTTGTCACGAAGACGCCTGTGAATGTGAACGAAACCCCGGTGATGCCGGACGCCAATGTGGCGGTGGACGACGTGCAGACGCCCCCGCGCTGGTGGGAATCACTGAATGCGGGCGATTCCGCGCGCGTGTTGACGGCGAAAAATCCGCTGCAGCAGGAGATCGAGTCGATTTCAACGGATGCGCAATCGGTGCTCGGATTCCTCGCATTGAACTTCCTTCCGACGGAAACGGGCTCGGTGAAGAGCCGGCGGGATGAATCGCGAGTGAACAGTGCCGGGCAGGGTTGAGAAGACGTGAGCGCCTGGCGGAAACCCGGGCTGCGGAAAGCGCGGCCCGGATGGACTGTTCGGGAAAAACGATCGAGTGGCGGCTTCACCTGCGTTGGTACGCAGATGAAACTGGCGGCGTGTGTTTTCCTTTTCTTAACGGGTTTCGTGTCGCGGTGGCCGCCGTGTCGGCAGCAGGCGTCGCGGCGTTGATCGTGACTGACGCCTATGCGCAGGCGGCAGAGGTGAAGGCATTGCCGGAGCTGGTCGTCTCCGCATCGCGGGCACCGCAGGCGAAGGAGGACGTGCCGGTTGCGGTGAATGTGGTGAAGGTAGAACAGCTGCGCGATGCCATGGCGGTGGATGTTGCGCTTCGGGAGCAGCCGGCGTTCGGGCTTTTCCGACGGACAAGCAGTGTGGCGGCGAATCCGACGGCGCAGGGCGTTTCGTTGCGCGGGATCGGACCGAGCGGAGCGAGCCGGTCGCTCGTGTTGCTCGACGGCGTGCCGTTGAATGATCCGTTTGGCGGATGGGTGGCGTGGAGCGCGGTGCCGCGAATGTCGCTCGGCGGTGCGCAGATCGTGAGCGGCGGTGGCTCAAGTGTGTGGGGCAGTGCGGCGCTGGGCGGCGTGGTGACTCTGGAGAGCGCCCCGGCAGAGGCAGGGATGCGCGACGTGCGCGTGGAGGCCGGCGATTTTGAAACGTGGAGCGGGGAAGCTTCGGTGGTGCAGGACGTGATGGGCGGATTCTTGCGCGTGGATGCGGATGTGTTTTCGACGGAGGGATTTTATGCGTTGAAAGAGAGTGATCGCGGCGCGGTGGACCGGTCGCTTTCGTCGGAGCATCAGACTGCGCGGGTTGGCTGGAGCAGACGCGTAAGCAAGGATTTGGAAGCGACGGTGACGGCGCGATTTTTTAATGAAGAACGAAGCAATGGAACGGCGATGCAGGAGAATGCGACGCGGTCAGGATTTCTATCCGCGGCGTTGATGGGAAAGCCACGCACGGGACTTACGTGGAATGCGGTGGCGTATGCGCAGACGCAGATGTTCGAGAGTTTTTTCTCGTCGGTGAATGCGGCGAGGAGTGTGGAAACGCCGTCGAACGATCAGTTCGAAGTGCCGGCGATGGCAGCGGGGACTTCTATGAATGTGATTTGGGAAACGGATGACGCCGCCATGACGACGGTGGGTAGCGACGTGCGCTGGGTCGAAGGCGAGACGCGGGAAGATTTTTTGTTTCAGGCGGGGCAGTTTACACGGCGGAGATTTGCGGGTGGAGAGCAACTGTTTGCAGGTGCGTTTGTGCACCATGACCGAAAGATCGCGGAGCGGTGGCGGGCGTCGGTTGATGTGCGCGCGGATTTCTGGGAAAATGCGGACGGACATTTGCGAGAGGTCATGCGGGCCGGTGGCGCTGTTGTGACGGATGAAAAATTTGCGACGCAGACCGGCACAGAGCTGAGCCCGCGCGCAGGCCTGGTGTGGAAGGCGAGCGATGTATGGTGGGTGCGCGGAGCGGTTTACCGGGCATTCCGGGTGCCGACATTGAACGAGTACTACCGGCCGTTTCGGGTGGGGACGGTGAACACACTCGCGAATGCGGCACTGCGGCGGGAAACGCTGACGGGTGGCGAGGCGGGCGTGGAGTTCTCGCGAGGGAATTTTACTTTTTCGGCTACGGGATTTTTAAACGAGCTGGAGGATGCAGTGGGAAATGTGACGTTGAGCACGACGCCTGCGCTCACGACGCGGCAGCGGCAGAATCTCGACGAAGTCAGGATCCACGGCGCCGAGCTGGCGGCGAATTGGGCTTTTTCCGCGGTGCTGGAGTTTCGAGTGAGTTATCTCTGGAGCGAGTCGGAGGTCACGGAAGCACGAGCCCAGCCGTCGCTCGTCGGAAAACGGCTGGCGCAGACACCCAAACACAAAGTGACTGCCTCGGTTGGCTGGAAGGCGCCGGGCAACGCGGAGCTGCGGATTTCGGGGCGATATGTGAGCGAGCAGTTCGACGATGACGAAAATCTCCTGCCACTGCGTGAAGCCACGGTCGTGGACTTGCAGGTGCAGCGGACGTTTGGGACGGGCGTGGTGGTATTTGTTTCGTTGGAAAATGTCGTCGACGAAGAGGTCGAAACGAGTCGAAGCACGACGGGACTGGTCACCTATGATACGCCGAGATGGGTGCGTGGAGGTGTGCGGGTGGCGTGGTGACCGCGTAGAAGCTTCGCTGACGCGGTTGAAGGCAAGCGGAGGGAGGCGTGCTAATCGCAGACCGGAGATCGGAGTGGGGACGGGATTTGTGGGATTAACAGGATGGGATGTTGTTGGGCTTACAGTTCGGGTGGGTTGCGGAGGTGGAGCAGTGAAGTTTGGGTGAGGGCCTATCCATGAAAACCCCCTCGATGTTGGCGTGTGTCCTGTTGGCGGCTGGTCTGGTTTCATCACTCGCGCATGCAGCGGAGAGTTTTCCGGTGGCTATCCAGGTCGATGCGGCGAAGACGAAAGGGCCGCTCACGCCGGTGTGGCGGTTCTTCGGGGCGGATGAGCCGAACTACGCGACGATGAAGGACGGGCAGAAGCTCTTGAAACATCTCGGTGAGCTGAAGCCGCAGGAGGTTTTCTTTCGCACGCATAATCTGCTCACGAGCGGTGACGGCACGCCGGCGCTGAAGTGGGGCAGCACGAACATGTACACGGAGGATGCGCAGGGGCGACCGGTGTACGACTGGACGATCGTGGACCGGATTTTCGATTCGTACATCGGACGAGGCGTGAAGCCGTTTGCGCAGATCGGGTTCATGCCGGAGGCGCTTTCGTCGAAGCCGCAGCCTTACCGGCATGAGTGGCGTCCGGGGTTGCCGTACGAAAACATCATCACGGGCTGGGCTTACCCGCCGAAGGATTACGACAAGTGGCGCGAGCTGGTTTATCAGTGGGTGAAGCACTGCGTGGAGCGCTACGGGCGGGCCGAGGTCGAGCAGTGGTATTGGGAAGTCTGGAACGAGGCGAACGGCCACTATTGGAAAGGGACGCCGGAGGAGTGGTACAAGTTGCACGACTATGCGATCGACGGCGTGCGCCGGGCGCTGCCCACGGCGAAAGTGGGCGGACCGCACTCAGCGGGGAGCGGCGGAAAGTTCATGGACGATTTTCTGGCGCATGTGGTGAACGGGAAAAATTCCGCCACGGGGCAGACGGGAACGCCTACGGATTTCGTGGCCTTTCACGCGAAGGGGGCGCCGGTGTTTGTTGACGGGCATGTGCGCATGGGCATCGCAAACCAGCTCACGGCGATCGACCGCGGATTTGGGAAAATCGCGGCGGTGCCGGAGTTGAAGGCGAAGCCGATCATCATCGGTGAATCCGATCCGGAAGGATGCGCGGCGTGTCAGGGACTGCAGAATGGCTATCGCAACGGGACCATGTACTCGAGCTACACGGCAGCGAGTTTTGCGCGAAAATACCTGCTGGCGGACAAGCATGGTGTGAACTTCGAAGGCGCGGTGACGTGGGCGTTTGAGTTTGAAGACCAGCCGTGGTTTGCAGGGTTTCGTGCGCTGGCAACCAACGGCGTGGATCTGCCGGTGCTGAATGTTTTCCGCATGTTTTCGAAGATGGGCGGTGAACGGATCGCGGCGGTGAGTTCGGCCGAAGTGCCGCTCGAGGTGATGGTGAAGACGGGTGTGCGCGAGCAGCCTGACGTCGCGGCGCTGGCGAGCGTAACGAAGACGACGATCGCGGTGATGGTGTGGCATTATCACGACGATGACGTGGCCGGACCGGATGCGGCGGTGACGCTGCGCGTCGCGGGATTTCCGGCGGATGTTCATGGTGTGCTGATGACGCATTATCGCGTGGATGAACTTCACAGCAACGCGTACGCGGAGTGGAAACGGCTCGGTTCGCCCATTGCGCCCAACGAAAAGCAGTACGCGCAACTCGAAGCGGCGAGCCGGCTGGAGCAACTGGGTGAAACCACGGCTGTCACTGTCGGAACGGACGGTGCGGCTCACGTAGTCTTCACGCTGCCCCGCCAGGGTGTCTCGCTGTTGATCTTTGACTGGAGTGCCGCCGCTAAATGATCACGCGGGTGGCCTCTGCGTTTATTTTATGAAGATGGTTCTACGTTTCACGAGTCTCACGCCGTTGCTTGCGGCTTCGTTATCTGCCGCGTTGCCGGCACCTGACGCGGACAACGGCGCGATTTCGCTGCCGCCGGGTTTTGCCGCGGTGGTGGTAGCCGACAATCTTGTCGTCGGGCACAAGACGGGTAACAACGCCGACCGTCTGCGGTTTCTGGCCGTGGCGCCGAATGGCGACGTCTATGCGAAGATGTCCTCGGGCGGAATTTTCGCACTACGCGACACGGACGGGGACGGCAAAGCGGACGTGAAGGAGGAGTTTGGTTCGGGTGGCGGAACGGGAATCGCCGTTCATGACGGCTGGCTGTATCACTCGACGAACCGCGCGATCTATCGCTATCGGCTCACGCCGGGCGAACTGGTTCCGAAGGGCGAACCTGAGTTGGTGGTGAGCGGATTGCCGAACGAAATTCCCACGCATGAAGCGAAGGCGTTCACCTTCGACGGTGACGGCCGGTTGCTGGTGGAAGTGGGGTCTCCCTACAATGTCTACAGCGACGGCGACCGGGCGAAGGGGGCAAAGGGCAAGGACGCGACGGAGTTTTTGAAGACGCACGGCGGCTACTGGCGTTTTGATGCCGGCAAGACCGGGCAGGCCTTTGCGGACGGGTATCACTACTCGACCGGGCACCGGCATTCGCTCGCGATCGCCTGGAACAAGACCTCGAAAGAATTCTTCATGGTGATGATGGGCCGCGATCAGTTGAACACAGTCGCGCCGGATTTTTATGATGAGCAGGACAACGCCGAGCGCGTGGCCGAGGAAATGCATCTGTTGCGCGAGGGCGTGAATCTCGGCTGGCCGTACACCTACTACGACCCGATTCGGAAAGCGCGCATGGTCGCTCCGGAGTTTGGCGGCGATAACAAGAAGCTGGCGGAGGCGGGCAAATATCCGGAGCCGATCGTGGCGTTTCCGGCGCACTGGGCGCCGTTGCAGATGGCGTTTTATAACGCCGAGCAATTTCCCGCGAAATATCGCGGAGGTGCGTTCATCGCGTTTCACGGCTCGTGGAATCGCGCACCGAAATCGCAGCAGGGTTATCTGGTGGCTTTTGTGCCCTTTGATGAAAAAGGCATGGCGGCCGGAGGCTATGAAACCTTTGCGGACGGTTTTTCAGGGCGCACGGAATTTACTTCGACGCGTGATGCGCGCTACCGGCCGGCGGGCCTCGCAGTGGGACCGGATGGATCGCTTTATGTGGGGGAATCGGAAAAGGGTCGCATCTGGCGGATCATGTACGTGGGTAACAATCCTGCGCGACGGCCGTCGGAAGGTGCGACACCTCCGCCGCCGGCAAAGACCGTGAAAGCGGCGGCTCCCGCCGTGACCGAGCCGGTGGCAAAAGCAGATGTGAAACCGGCCGGACCGGCGCGTGAACTGCCTGCGCGCGGACGCCGAGTGTATGTGCAGCAATGTGCGACCTGTCACATGGCGGACGGCACGGGCGTCGCCTCGTTGCAGCCGTCGTTGACGAACAATGCCATCGTCGAAGGCGACGCAGGACGCCTGATCGAGGTGATTCTACGCGGGCCGGCGGCGGTGCTTCCCGCGGATCGTCCGCGCTACTCGAACGTGATGCCTGGTTTTCCGCATCTGACGAATGCGGAGCTGGCGGATTTGCTCACATATGTACGCGGCTCGTTCGGCAATGATGCACCGCCGGTGACAGCTGCGGACGTGGCGGCGAAGCGGGCGAAGTGATGCCTGAGTTTTCGAAATAAAAAAGCGCCGCGAGTCGGCGGCGCTTTGGACGGGAGTTTCGGAGATTTTGGACAGGATTTCAGGAAGAACAGGATTTCGGAAAATGGAGATCAGTTCTTGAGTGCGTTGAGAACAGTGCCGGCGGTGAGGAGTTCGGGCAAAATCACGGGCTCGGAGGCGCCGGCTTTGTAGACGAGATTAAACGGGACGGCGCTGCGGTTGAATTTCGCGAGCTCGGCGGTGATCTGCGGGTCCTGATTGGTCCAGTCGGCTTTGAGGAGGACGATGTTTTTGTCGTGAATGAGTTTTTTCACGTCGGACGAACTGAAGACGGCGGCTTTGTTCGTCTGGCAGGTGAAACACCAGCGGGCGGTGAAATCCACGTAGGCGGTTTTGCCCTCGGCCTGGATTTTTGCGACGGCCTCGGGGCTCCATTTTTGCCAGACGAGATCGGTCGGTGCTGCGTCGCGTGGCCAGCCGATGGCGGTGCCGATGGTGAGAAGGGCGAGTCCACCGATCAGGCCGAAACGCGCGCGGGCGGGCTTGGCGCCGGGAGCATTGTAGCGGCCGTAGAGCCACGCACCGAGGGCGATGAGGGTAAGACCGGCCAGCGCAAACAGGAGCATGTATTCCCGGCCGTCGCTTTGTCCGGAAAGAATCCACATAAGAAATGCGACGGTGGCGTAGAGGGGGAACGCCATGAATTGCTTGAACGTTTCCATCCAGGCGCCGGGTCGGGGAAGGGCCTTGATCGCGCCGGGGAAGATGGAGAGCAGAAGGTACGGAAACGAAAGGCCGAGGGCGATGGTCGTGAAGACCGCGAATGATTCGACGATCGGAAGCGTGACCGCGGCCCCAAGCGCCGGAGCCAGAAAAGGTGCGCTGCACGGTGTGGCTGCAACGGTGGCGAGGATGCCCGTGAAGAATGAGCCGCCGTAACCGGACTTTGATTGCAGGCTGGCGCCGACGCCTGTTGCGCCCAGGCCAAATTCGAAGACGCCGCTCAGACTGAGCGCGAAGACGAGCATGACGGCCGCGAGTACGAAAACGAACGGAGAGTACTGGAGCTGGAATCCCCAGCCGAGCTTGGCTCCTCCTGCGTGGAGAATGGCGAGGATTCCGGCGAGGATCCAAAAGGAGGTCAGCACGCCCAGGCTGAAGATGATGCCGTGGAGTGTGACCTTGCGGCGGTCGGAGCCGGCCTGGTTGACGAAGCCGAGGATCTTGATGCCGAGCACGGGGAAGACGCAGGGCATGAGGTTCAGGATGAGGCCGCCGACGAAGGCGAGGGCGAGTGTTCCCGGGAGACTGCCGGACGAGCTGGAAGTAGAAGAGGGGGAAGCGGCCGTGAACGGGACGTCGAGGATGAGGCCGCGGGTGGAACCGGAGTCGGTCGTGTAGGCCAGGACGCCGACGAGTTTTTCTCCTTTGCCGTCGTAGGAAGGAGAGACGGGGAGCGTGAGCGTGATTTGTTTGTCGGAGATTTTGGCGGTCTGTGGTTCGTCGTATTGGACGAGGGCGTCGCTTGTGAAGACGTGCGGTTTTTTCAGGGAAGCGATGTACGGACCGGCAATGGTCAGGGTGATTTTTTTGCCGGAACGTGTGGCGACGAAATCGTAGCCATCGGCGGGCGCGGGTGTCGGAATGGCGGCGAAGGCGGCGCGGTTGGCGGGATCGTTTTTGGGTTTGTCGGCGGAGATGGGGAGCGTGAGCGAGACGTCGGCTTTGCCGGGTTTGCAGATATCTGCGCACATCAGCCAGTCGGCTTTGGCGCTGAGTGTGACGGTTTCACCCGGCTTGAGGTCGGCGGGCGGAGTGATCGTGACGGGAAGCAGCGCGTCGTTTTCGTAGCCGTTGCCTGCGATATTGCCGGAGCCGTCGATCGCGATGTGAGGTGTGGGCCACTCGATGGGACCGGCGGTCCAACCGGCGGGAAGATTCCATTGGAGGGACGTCGGGTAACCGGTGCCTGCGTTGATCCAGTACGTGTGCCAGTGGGGCTCGTGCTCGAGGCGAAGCGCAACGGTGAAGGCGTGGCCGGGCTGGATGGACGTCTCTGCGGCGACGAGGGAGGCTTTTACCTGAGCCTGGGCGGTAGAAATGGTCGCAAGAGCGAGTGCGAAAACGGCCACGAACGCGTGGGCAAAGGCGAAAAAGCGGCGAAACGGAAACGGCATGACAGAGGTATAGGTGTTACGGAGTAAGAGGCAAAGGCCCTGAGAAAAATTCCCGTGAGCGGATCGTCGGCAGGAGTGCGAGTGCCGGAAACATGCCATCAATGGAGAAGGGCCTGCCATACATATGTTGGCATTGAACAGGCATTGCGCCCGAGAAACTAGCCATTGATATCGACGAGTTCACTCCCCGCTATCCCGGGGGCGTCTTTACAGCGTTCAGTTCAATTTTTCGGAGACTCATTCTTCGAACCGCAAACCATGTCGTCCGCTTCTCTCTTCGATATTTCCCAACGTGTCATTGTCGTGACGGGTGCGACCGGCGTTCTCGCCGGATCGGCCGCGCGCTATCTCGCGTCGCAAGGCGCGCGCGTTGTCTTTCTTGGTCGCGATCAGGCGAAGCTCGATCAGGCGCTCAAAGACACGAAGGGACTGCCGGGCGAGACGATGGGCTTCTCCTGTGACGTACTCGATACGGCGAAGCTCGAAAAAGTGCGCGATGAGGTCGTGGCGAAGTTTGGACGCATCGATGCGCTGATCAACGCGGCTGGCGGCAACCAGCCCGGCGCGACGATCACGCCGGAAAAGACGTTTCTCGATCTCGACATGGGCGCGTACCGCCAGGTGCTCGGGCTGAATCTGGACGGCACCGTCGTACCATCGTTGGTGTTCGCGAAGACGTTTGCTGCGCAGAAACGCGGCAACATCATCAATTTCTCCTCGATGGCCTCGACGCAGGCGATCACGCGGGTAATTGGCTACTCGAACGCGAAGGCAGCGGTGGACAATTTCACCAAGTGGCTGGCGGTGGAGCTCGCGAACAAGTTTGGCGGCGGGCTGCGCGTGAACGCGGTCGCACCGGGATTCTTCGTCGCCGATCAGAATCGCCGGCTGCTCCTCAATGAAGACGGCACGCCGACGGCGCGCGGGCAGACGGTGCTCACAAAGACGCCGTTCAAGCGTTTCGGCGAAGCGCCGGAGCTGCATGGCGCGCTGCACTTTCTCCTCAGCGATGCGTCGGCGTTCGTGACGGGAACGGTCATTCCCGTGGACGGCGGTTTCTCCTGTTTCTCGGGCGTTTGATTTTTTCGCGATGAACCCAGCCGATATGCGGTCGTTGCCGCTGATGGAAGAAGCGATGCGGTGGTTCGGGCCGAACGACACGGTGTCGCTCGCCGAAATCCGGCAGACAGGTGCGACCGGAGTTTATTCCTCGCTGCACGAAATTCCCTATGGCGAAGAGTGGCCGCTTGCGGCGATCGAGCAGCGAAGGGACACGATCGCCGCGGCGGGATTGCGCTGGAGTGTTGTCGAGTCGGTGCCCGTGCATGAGTCGATCAAGACGCGCACGGGGGATTTTCAGCGTTGCATCGAAAACTACAAAACGACGCTGCGTCGTCTGGGTGAGGCCGGGGTGCGCACCGTGGTTTATAACTTCATGCCTGTCCTCGATTGGGTGCGGACCGATCTGCATTACAAGCTACGGGACGGCGCTGAGGCGCTGCTGTACGATCCGGTGAAGTTTGCCGCGTTTGATCTGTTCGCGCTCGCGCGTGCTGGCGCGGAAAAGGATTTCTCGCCTGAGGTACGTGCGTCGGCGAAGGTTTTCTGGGAAGAACTGGGCGTGGCCGGACAGGAAAAATTCACGCGGCAGACGCTCGATCTTTTTCCGGGTGTGAAGCTCAACGTCTCGCTCGATGGATTGCGCGCGATGCTGGCGCGGTATGCGGACATCGACGGGAAAAAACTCAAAGAGCACCTTCGTTTGTTTCTCACCGAAATTGTCCCGGTTGCGGCGAAAGCGGGCGTGCGGCTCGCTATCCATCCCGACGATCCGCCGTTTCCCGTGCTCGGTTTGCCGCGTATCGTTTCGACGGAGCAGGATCTTGCGGACATTCTCGCGATGGTGGACGACGCGGCGAACGGGCTCTGTTATTGCACGGGCTCGCTCGGTGCGCGGCTCGACAACAATCTGCCGGGCATCGTGCGGAAATTTGCTCCGCGCATTCATTCGGCGCATTTGCGCAGCGTCGTGCATCAGACGGACGGGATTTTCTTCGAAGGTGCGCACCTCGCAGGAAACGCCGACATGTACGGCGTGGTGCGGGCGTTCATCGAAGAGATGGCGCGCCGCAGGGCGGGCGGGCAGACCGACTGGCAAATCGCGTTTCGCCCGGATCACGGACACAAGATTCTGGACGATTTCAAACGCCCTGAGCCCACGTGCCCGGGCTATCCGTTGATCGGGCGGATGCGCGGGCTGGCTGAGTTGCGCGGCCTGCAATACGGTGTGGCGCGCGTGGTGGCCGATGCACCAGTAACGAACACGCTTAGCCGGGCACGCCGCATTATTTCATCATCGCGTCGATAGTCGGCGAAACGGCGGCGTACCAGATGTCGTAGCCCTTGGCGGTCGGGTGCAGTTTGTCGGGCATGACATCGACCGGCAGTTCGCCGGCGGCATCGAGGAAGCGATTCCCAATATCGAGGTAGCGGATGGTTTTTCCGTTATCGAGTTTGGCGATGAGCTTGTTGATTTCGTCAACCTTTGCCCGCGGTTCGCTGTCCTTGGTGCCGCGCGGGAAAACGGCCAGCAGGAGGATTTTGCTCGAGGGAATTTTTTCGCGAACGACTTCGACGATGCGTTTGACGCCTTGAGCGGCCCACTCGGGTTTCTCGTCCGGGATCTGGCCGATGTTGTTTGTGCCGATCATGATCACCGTGAGCTTGGGACTTATGCCGTCGAGTTCACCGTTCTGGATGCGCCACAACACATGCTCGGTGCGATCGCCGCTGATGCCGAAATTTCCGGGACGATAGGGAGCGAACTTCAGCCAGCTCCATTCGCCGCGCCGCGGCCAGCCGTCAGTGATGGAGTCGCCGAGAAAGAGCAGATCGACCGGGCCTTGCTGAATGCGGTCGAGGAATTCCTTGTGGCGATTTTCGTTTTTGATCGCGGGTGTGACGGCGCCTTCCGGCGTACGGGGAGGCAGTGGAGGTTTTGTTGCCGCGGGTGCTGCTGTTGTCGCCGGAGATGCCGGAGCTGCGGTTTGTGCGCTGCTCCACAGCGGGAAGCTGCCGAGGAGCGAGACGAGGGTCAGGGCTGTGGCGAAACGAGGAGTTTGCATTGGGATATTGAGAAGGGGTTTTTGCCGCGCAAAAATCGAGTGGTGGGCTTGGCATCGAAATTGGACAAAGAAAAAGCGCGGTCGGGAAGACCGCGCTTTGAGAACTGTTCGAATCGTTCGCGCTCAGGGTGCGATCGAGATCTGGTCGATATTGGCGAGGTCCTGACCGGTGGTTTCGAAGCGGATCGTGTTGGATGAGCCGGCAGCGAGTGTGATTGTGCGGGTGAGGGTGGTCCACGTGGTCCAGGCGCCTGTCACCGGGAACGTGATCGACTGGCTGGAGCCGTTGATGACGAGGTTGCCGGTGCGGGTGGATGTGGCACCGAGGGCGAAGCGGACGGTGAGCGTGGCAGTGCCACCTGCCGAACCACCGGAGATGCCGCCGAGTTGGAGCGAGCTGCTGGAGACGCCAAGGTTGGCGAAGCCGGTGCCGTTGAAGCCGGCGTTGTTGCTGTCAAAGGTGCCGCCGGAGATCGTGCCGGACTCGGCCTGGATCGTAACGGCAGGGATCGTGGAGCTGCCGGCTGACGGCGTGGCGGCAACCTGAGCGGAATCGGGGCCGTCGCCGATGGCGTTCGCCGCAGAGACGACGTAGTAGTATGTCGTGCCGTTGGTGAGGCCGGTGTTGCTGTAGGTGGTTCCGGTCACCGTGGTGACGACGGTGTAGGCGCCGCCGGAGGTGGTGGCTCGTTTGACCTTGTAGCTTGTGGCGCCGCTGACCGGGCTCCAGCCGAGCACGACCTGCTGGCTGTAAACCTGAGCAACGAGATCTTGCGGAGCGGACGGCAATGTTTGTGTGCCCGAACCGATGATACGCAGACCGACCGAGCGGGACATCGAATCACTCTGGTTGTCCGTCACGGTGAACGTGAAGCCGCCAAGAGCGTTGGCCGTGGTGTTGGGCGTGAAGCGCGCGTAGCGGCTGCTGATGAGCGTGACGGTGCCGTTCGTCACGTTGGAGAACGTGAAGGTTGGCGACGTGGCGAGATAGCCGCGTGCGAGGGCGTGGAGATCGATGTCGATCGAGGTGCCGGAGGTGACCTCGAAATTCGGTGCGGCCATCCAGTTGAGGTATTCCTCGAGGTTGGTGTAGCCGTTGCCGTCGGTGTCGGCGTTGGCCTCGGTGAAGTTGCCCGAAGGAGAACTCGTGCTGAGGCCCTTGATGGTTTCCCACCAGTTGGGCATGCCGTCGTTATCGGAATCGAAGCCAGACGCGCGGCTTGTCGTGGGATAACTTTCCCAGCCGCCGACATCGTTGGTGGTGTCGGGCAGACCTTTCTTTCCGCTGACGCTGCCGGTGTAGGTGGCGGTGCCGGCGATGGTTTCGCCGACGATGCGGGTGTCGCGATTGTCGATCTGCGGCAGGTTGCAGCCGACGTCGGAGAGGACCTGTTTGTAGGCGTTGGTTGCGGTGTGGATCGTCGCGTAGGACGAGAAAAACGCGGAGCTCACCGTGGCGCTGTAAGGCGGAGTGGAGTTTTGAGGGAGCACGCCGCCGCTTTCGGTGCCGATGGAGAGGAGAGACGTCTGATTGGTCACGGTGGTGGAACCATTCAGGAGGACGTTGCCGACCATGTAGTACTGCTGGGTACCGGGGAACCCGCCATATTGCGGATTGAGGAGCGTGGTGATGCCATTGGCGGGGCCGCGCTTGTAGTAGTTGTTGACGAAGTTGACCTGATGCGCGCCGCCGTCGGTCGTGCGGCCGCCGTAGTTGTAGACGACGTTGTTGAAGATATCGAGTTTACCGGCGTAGTAGCCTGCGCCGTCGAGGCCGCCGGCCATCGACCAATTGCGACCCTCGTTATGTGCAAGAAGATTGTGGTGGAAGGAACCGGTGTCGCCACCGATGGACGCGGCGTAACCGTGCGCGGTGCCGGCGGGATAATTCTGGTGGCCGGCGACATTGAGTGCCTCGGAGAGGGAATTGCGCTGGAAGGTGAGATTTTTTCCGCCGCGCGTGCTGAGACCTTCGTCGATGCCCCAGCCGGCGGAGACGTGATCCATGATGCAGTGATCGACGCCGGCCATGCCGGTGGCGTTTTGAGTTTCTCCGCTCTCCTTGCCGACGAGCAGGCGGAGGTAGCGAACGGTGACATCGCGCGAGCCGCTCAGGGTGAACTGCTGGCGTTTGATGGTGATGCCTTTTCCAGGAGCGGTCTGACCGGCGACGGTGATGTAGGGCATGGTGCCGTCGATCACGATGTCGCTCTGAAGTGTGATGAGGCCGGCGACGTCGAACACGACGGTGCGCGGGCCGTAGTTGCCCTCGATGGCGTCGCGCAGACTGCCGGCGCCGGTGTCGTTGAGGTTGGTGACTTTAACGACCACACCGCCGCGTCCGCCGCGCGCGAAACGGCCGTAGCCCTCGGCACCGGGAAACGCGAGACGGCGCGGGCGGAACATCCAGGTGTTGCCCTTGGTGACGGTGCCGCCGGAGGCGACTTCGTCGATGCGCCAATAGTAGGTGAGGTGTGTGTTGATGCCGCTGACCGCGTAGGTGTTGGTGGTGCGGTTGCCTTTGTATTCAGACGATGAAGTCGTCGCACTGGTGACGGAGCTCTCGCTGGTGCCGAAGTAGACGTTGTGCGAGGCGGCGCCGTTGACGGCGGTGCCCCATTGCAACGTGACTGACGCGCTGTCGGCGTTGACGTGTTCGTCTGCGTTCGCGGGAAGAGGGTTGTTGGCCTGCGCTTTGGCGTTCGGCGTATCGATCTCAAAGCCGTTTATGTGGACGTTCTTGCTTGTCTGGGACCCGCCGGTGTCGGCCTTGACGAGAATAACGACGTCCTGACCGGACGTGGCATTGAAGGTCAGGTACGATGTGGTGGCGTTGTTGTTGTCGGTGACGCGGACCGAGACGGGCAGATTGCTGACGACCTCGGTGCCGTTCACGGAGATGTCGAGTGGAGCAATGCTGGTGGGGCCGTCCCAGCTGTTGAGATAAAGGAGCAGCGAGTGAGCGCCGGTGGAGAGGCCTGAAATACGCATCTCGATCTGTGCGCCGGTTTCGCCGTCGGCGACCTTAAGGCCGTCGCCGGTGAGTTTGACGTTATAGGCGGTGCTTTGAACGCCTTCTTTCCAGTAGCCGGTCTGGAGTCCGGTGCCGACTGAGCCGGCGCGGGCAAACGCGATGGTGACGCCGCTGAACGTGGCTGATGTTGGAAACACGCTCGTGTCGGACGTCCACGGCGTGAAGGCCGGGTCGAGGCCCTCGGTGAGCGGGCGGCCGGTATTGTTGATGTCGATTTTGAGCGGGGCGGCGATGGCCACGGCAGAGCCGAAGGCCAGCAGGGAGCAGGCGCGCGCGAAAGCGGCGGCCACGCTCCGGGGCAGGAGGCGGGGAGTTATCATGGGGTTGGGGAGGTGCCGATAAGTGGGGTCTGACTCGCGCAATGTCGCCATCGGCGTTGCGGCTATCGTTGCGCAGATTCCCGGCTGGAGACCGGGAATCGAGGTAGACCAGCAATATCCAAAAACGACTGAGTTCGAGCAGTCCCGCATTCACGGGACGCAAAAAAGCCGCGGACCGTTCGGTCACGCGGCTTTGCGTTTGAAAACTAGATCGAAGCTCAGGCTTCGAGCTGAGGACGGGAGGCCTCGGGCCAGTCGACGTGGAAGAACTTGCCGCGGGGCTGGTCGACGCGCTCGTAGGTGTGGGCGCCGAAGTAATCGCGCTGAGCCTGGAGCAGGTTGGCCGGGAGGCGGGCCGAGCGGTAGCTGTCGTAGTAGGCGAGGGCCGACGAGAAGGTCGGGGTCGCGATGCCGTGTTCGGCGGCGAGGGCGACGACCTTGCGCCAGTTTTCCTGGGTCTTCTGGATCGTCTTGTTGAAGTACGAATCGAGGAGGAGGTTCGCGAGGTTCGGGTTGCGGGCGTAGGCCTCGGTGATCTTCTGGAGGAAGGCAGCGCGGATGATGCAGCCGCCGCGGAAGATCTGGGCGATCTCGCCGAAGTTCAGCTTCCAGTTGTACTCCTTCTGAGCGGCGCGCATGAGCTGGAAGCCCTGGGCGTACGAGCAGATCTTGGAGGCGTAGAGAGCGTCGTGGATGGCCTGGATGAGAGCAGCCTTGCCGCCCTTGTACTTCTTTTTCTTGGGTCCTTTGAGGATCTTCGAGGCGGCGACGCGCTCATCTTTGATCGCAGAGATGCAGCGGGCGAAGACGGACTCGGCGATCGTCGGAGCGGCGATGCCCATGTCGAGAGCATTGACGGATGTCCACTTGCCCGTGCCTTTCTGGCCGGCGGTATCGAGGACGATGTCGACGAAGGCCTTTTTCTTGGTCTTCGGATCCTTCTGTTTGAGAATGTCGGCGGTGATTTCGATGAGGAAGGAATCGAGCGCGCCGGCGTTCCATTCGGAGAAGATCTTGCCCTGATCGGCGGGCTTGAGGCCGAGGAGGCCGGAGAGGAGCGAGTAGGCCTCACAGATCATCTGCATGTCGCCGTACTCGATGCCGTTGTGGACCATCTTCACGTAGTGGCCGGCACCGTTTTCGCCGATGTAGGTGGTGCAAGGCACGCCGCCCTTGACGGGCTGGCCGGGCTTGGCGCCGGCGATGGGCTTGCCGGTCTTGGCGTCGACCTTGGCGGCGACGGCTTCCCAGATGGGCTTCAGTTCTTTCCAGGCGGCGAACTCGCCACCGGGCATGAGGGACGGGCCGAAACGGGCGCCTTCTTCACCGCCGGAAACGCCGGAGCCGATGAAGCGGAGGCCTTTTTCCTTCAGCGATTTTTCGCGGCGGATGGTGTCGGTCCAGAGGGCGTTGCCGCCGTCGATGATGATGTCGTCTTTTTCGAGAAGGGGGATGAGGCCGTCGATGACGGCGTCGGTCGCTTTGCCGGCCTGCACGAGGATCACCATCTTGCGGGGCTTCGCCAGGGACTTGACGAAGTCTTCGAGGGTTTTGGCTCCGACGAGGCCGCCAGGGGTGTTCGGATTTTCGGAGACGAATTTTTCCGTCTTTTCGACCGTGCGGTTGTAAACCGAGATCTGGAAGCCGTGGTCGGCGATGTTGAGCGCGAGGTTCTGACCCATCACGGCGAGGCCGATGAGTCCGATGTCAGAGTGGGCTTTAGGCATAAGCGGACGGTGACCTAGCCAGAAATGCCCGGCGAAAACCACTCCAAAAACAGCGGAAGTTCACGTGACCGAATTTCATCGTTATCATGAAAACGATGAAAGGGCGCCCTTTCCTAGACGAAGAGCCGCGTGGAACGGCTACTTTTTGGCCGGGGCGGGAGGCGGGGTTTTCTTGGTGCCCTTTTTTGAGCCGTCTTCGTTGAGCGACCGGAGTTCGCCGCCTCCCTTGGTGGGGAAGAAGCCAGAGCCCGCGATCGCTTCGATGACCGGCGTCATGAAAGCGGGTTCGTTACGCTCGTAGACCCACGTGAAGCCGACGATGCCGCTGACCACGAAAATAATCAGCGCGAGCACGAGCTTGTTCATGTGGAACACCTTTTGGATCAAGATGACGGCCACGATGAAAGCAGCGATCACCGCGACGGCTTTGACCCAGAACATGGGGGGCACGGTCTTGACCTTTTCGAGGGTGGTGGCTGCGAGAATCAACATAAGGAAGCGCGGATAAACTGGCGTTTGCAGGGGCGCGAGACGAGGCGAAATCCGGGGTGGCGGGGGCTTTAGCTTAGTTTTGGCAAATGCCCGAAAGTGGATCGGGCGGGTGTCGAATGGTATGGAAGTGCGAGCGTGCCTAGGGGATAAGGGAGAAAGCGCCCGGATTTTCTGAGTCGTTGCCAGACAAGGTGACGGGCTCATGCTCGCGTACATGGACGCCCCGGCTTTTTCGCACACACGCTCTGCCCAGCAGAAGAAGCCGAGCCTGCCCATCAGCGAGGGCCTGAGGGCTTATTTGAAACGCTACCGGCGCGAACGCGAGCTGCCGGTTACCTATCAACGGCTGCGGCGCTTTGCGGAGTCGGCTCCGCTCAATGATGCCGAGGGTAAACCGACGCTTTGGGAGACGGTTGTCTACGATCAGCTGGAGATGGAGTCGCTTCAGGACGGTTTGAAACGGCTCTATGCGTTGCTCCGCGTGGACGGCGACCTGGCGTTCATGAGCCATCTGTACGTGGACCGCATCGACTTTTGCGCGTTCGGAAACTCGGCGCCGTTTCGTATTCGCATCGTCAATGCCTACAATGACAACCCGGACTATTTCTACATCAAGCGCGGCGATGCCTCGCGCGTGTTCGGGCTCGAGCTGGAGCATCTGCTTTCGCCGAACCGCTTGCACTTTCTTACGCACGGCGACACGCTGGTTGAGGAACACATCGCGGGAATTCCGGGCGATGTTTTTGCGCAGCGCTGGCTGACAAGCAAAGAGCTCAAACCGATCCGCGTGGCGAAGGAGCTGGTGAAGTTCAACGAGCGCTGCTTCGTGCGCCTGCTCGGCGACATGCGGGCGTATAATTTTGTCGTGGTGATCACGCCGGATTTCGAAGGTGCGCAGATCCGCATTCGCGCGATGGACTTTGACCAGCAGTCATACGAGGGCCGGATGAATCTGTACCGGCCGCAGTTTTTTAAGGACAACCAGCAACTGGCGTTTTTCTGCATGAAGCACCTGCGTGTGGAAACGGCGCGCCAGTATCAGCGCGAAGAGCAGGTGCTCATGTTGCAGCGCGCAGAGGTGGCGCAGGAGCGGCTGGAGTTACTTCTGACGGCGATGTCGGACGTGTCACTGTGTCCGCCGGACAATGTGATCGAGCTGCGCGAGAGCCTGTCGGCGCACTATGGCCGCACGGCCTATTTGCGCTGCATTTCTCCGGGGGAATTGATCCGGGAAAATTTGGAGTCGATCCGGCAGAACGTGACGTCGCCGCCGTTTTCGCCGGAGGCGCCAGGCGAGACGGAAAGCACCTAATCCTTGGCGAGATCAGCGTGTCTGTCCGGCGAAGTCGCCGCGGGTCGCGCAATTGATCCAGGCGCTGGCGCCGCTGGTGTAGTGCTCCTTTTTCCAGATCGGAACGCGTGCCTTGGTTTCGTCGATGATGTAACGACAGGCGGCGAAAGCAGCGTCACGGTGTGCGGCGGAAACGCCGGTCCAGACGGCGAGATCGCCGATCTGGAGGTGGCCGGTGCGATGAGTGCAAACGGCGCGGTCGATGGAAAATTTTTCCCGGGCTTCGACGAGAATGCGCGCGCCTTCTTTTTCGGCGAGAGCGGCGAATGCCTCGTACTCGAGCGACTGCACCGGCTGGCCTTCGTTGTGATTGCGGACCCAGCCTTCGAAAACGACGCACGCACCGGCGTGGGCGTCGCCCAAGAGTGGTTTCAACGCGGCCGGATCCAATGGGTCGGCGGAGATACTGAAGGTGAGGGTGGCGTCTGCGGGCATGTCGGCGTGATGCGGGATTCGGCGGAGGTTGTTTGAACCGCGAGGAGACGCAAACGAACGCGAAGTGAGCGGTAAATAAAAAGGCCCGAGCGAACCCGGGCCTTAGCGGTGGCGATGGTGGACGACACAGAGGTCGTCCCTCCATGGATCAGAGTTTGCCCGCTTCGAGTCCGAAGTAGGCTTCGGCGTTTTTGTAGCAGATGTTTTCGATCATCGTGCCGACGAGCTGGCGATCCGCGGGGATGAGGCCGGCTTGAATGTCGGCGCCGATCATCGAGCAGAGGAGGCGACGGAAATACTCGTGGCGCACGTAGCTGAGGAAGCTGCGCGAGTCGGTGAGCATGCCGACGAAGCGGCTGAGGAGACCGAGCTGCGAGAGGGCATTGATCTGCCACTCCATGCCTTCCTTCTGGTCGAGGAACCACCAGCCGGAACCGAACTGAATCTTGCCGGGGAGGGTGCCGTCCTGGACGTTGCCGATGGCGGTCGCGAAGACGTAGTTATCGGCGGGGTTCAGATTGTAGATGACCGTCTTCGGAAGTTTTTCTTCGGACTCGAGGCGATCGAGGTAACGGGTGAGGCCGCGGGCTTGCGGGAAGTCGCCGATCGAATCGACGCCGGCATCGGCGCCGAGGCGCTTGAGGAGGCGGGTGTTGTTGTTGCGGATGGCGCCGAGGTGGAGCTGCTTGGTCCAGCCGCGCTGGGCGTCGAGACGGCCGAAGAAGAGCATCATGAACCACGTGAACTTCGCGGTCTGGTCAGGCGTCGGCGGCGGCGCCGGAACGGGCGGCGGCGAAGATGGCCTTGGCCTCGTTCTCGGTGCAGTCGGTGTCCGGGATGTTCTCCATGCCGTGGTCGGAGACGCGGCCGCCGAGCGAGTGGAAGAAGGCGTGGCGGTTGTCCAAAGCGTCGAGGAAGGACGCGAGGTCTTTGACTTCCTTGTTCGAGCGAGCGGCGAGTTGATCGCACCACGCATTGAAGACCGCGGGCGCGTTAACGATGAGGGCCTTGTCGGGGCGGAAGGTTGGATAAACCTTGGTGCCGAGGTTGGTCTTCTTGATCGCGATATGGTGCGCGAGGTCGTCCATGGGATCGTCGGTCGTGCAGACGACGTTGACGCGATTGCTGGTGAGAATTCCGTGGGTGGTCAGCTCGCGGTGTGCGGAGTTTGGCGTTGGCGTCTTCCCAGATTTTCGGCGCGGACTGCTCGTTGATGATGTCGTTGATGCCGAAGTAGCGGCGCAGCTCGAGGTGCGACCAGTGATAGAGCGGGTTGCGCAGGGTGTTCGGAACGGTTTTGGCCCAGGCGAGGAACTTGTCGTAGTCAGAGGTTTTGTTGCCGGTGACGAGGTCCTCGTTGACGCCGTTGGAACGCATGGCGCGCCATTTGTAGTGATCGCCGGCGAGCCAGATCTGGAAAAGATTTTCGAACTGGCGGTTGTTGGCGATCTGATCGGGCGGGAGGTGGCAGTGGTAGTCGAAGATGGGCTGCTTGATCGCGTGCTCGAAGTAGAGCGTGCGGGCCCAATCGGTGCTGAGGAGAAAGTCTTCGGGGAGGAAGGTTTGCGCGGACATGGTCCGGCGAGTGTTCGCGTTCGCGGCGGGCGGAGTCAAACGGATTGCCGGACAGCTGTCTTCTTTGTCCCAAAATGATCCGCGGTAGATTGCGGAATTTCGTCCGGGGACTTGTTTGGTGCGGTCAGGTTTTTGGGTTGGACGTCGTGCGCCCGGCGGAATCCTTCCTTCACGCAGTCCGGCGCTGTGCGGAAAATTCCGATGCCGGCTATCGATGACATTTGATGATGATTACGCTCACTACGCTTAGTTTCTTTGGTTCGGGCAGTGGGGTGGGCGGATGCCAGCATCGGGATTTGCCGACGATATGATGATGGTCGGGCGATACTTTATGCCGTTTTGCTGTCTGAAGGCCGGAATCCCATCTCCTTTTCCGACGATATGAACGAGACAACCCAGGCTCCTTTTTTGCACGAAGAGAAAAAAACGCTGTCGGCCGTGGTTATCAGTGTGGCCGCGATCACCTCCGCGTACGTGTATTTTTTGATCTTTGCCGGGTTCGGTTTTGTGAATCTTGCGCGGTCGGTGGTTGGGAAGGGCGGGATGCCGCTGGTGCTCAGCTTCTTGGGAGTGGGAGGGATTGCTGGTTGTGTGCTCGCGGCCCGGATGTTTTCGCAAGGGCGAGGGCAGGGGCAGCTGACGAAAGGGTTCGCGGGCTGTCTGATCGCGGCGCTGCTTGCACTTTTTGTGCGTGTGGAGGCGATTGTTGTGGTGACGGCGTTGCTGGTCGGGCTGAGCACGGCGTGGACGGCGGTGTCGCTCTCATTGTGTCTGCGACCGACGCTACACTTTAAGGAACTTGGAAAGTGGTGCGGGTTGGGCACGGGGCTGGCGTACGCGCTCTGCAACCAGCCCTTCATTTTTGAAGGCACGCTAAACGGGAAGATAATCACGGGCACGGTGGCGGCCGGGATTGGGCTTCTGGCGTCGTTCCGCATGAGGAGCACGCAACTGCGGCCGTCGTCATTGCCTGATTATGAATTCCAGGCTGCGACGGGATGGGTGGTGGCGCTTTTCGCGTTGGTGTTTCTGGATACGCTGGTTTTTTTCATCATCCAGAACAGCGCGGTCGTGAAGCAGCTTTCGTGGGAGACGCCACTGATCCTGCAGGGGAATGCCTTTGTTCATTTGTGCGCGGCATTTGTCACCGGTCTGGCGCTGGACCAGCGGCGGCCGGGCACTTTTGCGCTCATAGCGCTGCTGTTGCTTGTGGCGTCGTGCATCGTGCTGCGCTTGCACATCGAGCATTTCCCGAAGGCCCGAATGCTCTACATCGCGGCGGTTTCGATCTACTCGACCGTGTTGATTTATCTGCCTGCGCGGGGGAGCCGGCCGGCGTTCACGGCCACGCTGTACGGCATCAGCGGCTGGCTGGCCACCGGGCTTTCACTGAGCATCGCGTTTGCGACTGATGCGCGTCAGGTGCCTGCCTATGTGATCATTCTGGCGTTGCTCGTGGGGACGGCGGGGTTGTTCACCCGGCTGCTTTCTGTGAGGCGGTCGCAGGAGATGGAATCGGAGCGATTGATACAGCGAAAACCGGCCTGAGCGGCAGGCACGGGGTGGCGCGCGCAGTTCACAGATTCGCAGGTTCGTACTGGCAACTTGAGGAAGCGCTTGCGGAGTCGCGCGAGGAATCGGTGGCTGGTGCGATGCCTACGATGCCCCGCAGATGCGTACGTGTTGCCTTCGCAATCGTTTCAATCGGCTCTGCCGGAACTGTCGTCAGCGGGCTGGCGGCGGGTGATGAGCGTTTTGTTCGGGAGCAGGCGCTCGCACCGATCTATCGCGACGGCTGGATCGATCTGAATAAAGACGGGCAGAAAAACCCGTACGAGGACCGCGCGGTCGAGACGGAGGCTCGCATCACGGATCTGCTTGCGCGGATGACGCTCGAGGAGAAAACGGCCCAGATGACGACGTGGTACGGATTCCCGCGCGTCGCGAAGGATGAGCTGCCGACGCCGGCGTGGGAGAAGGCGTTTTGGAAGGATGGCATCGGCAACATCGACGAACACATCAACGGCAACACGGGCTGGTTGAACAATCTCACGGACCCGGTTCATGACCTGCCGTACTCGCTGCATGCGCGGGCGATCAACGAGGTGCAGCGCTGGTTCATCGAGCGCACGCGTCTCGGAATCCCGGTGGATTTCACGAATGAAGGCATCCGTGGGTTGATGCATTCCAAGGCGACGAGTTTTCCGGCGGAGCTCGGCGTGGCGAGCACGTGGGACAAGGCGCTCGTGCGTGAAATCGGCCGCGTGACCGGACGTGAGGCGCGCGCTCTCGGCTACACGAATGTTTATTCGCCGGTGCTGGATCTCGCGCGCGATCCGCGCTGGGGGCGCGTGATCGAGAGTTACGGTGAGGATCCGTTTTTGGTGGGCGCGCTCGGTGTGGAGCAGGTGAAGGGAATTCAGGAGCAGCGTGTGGTTTCGACGCTGAAACACTTCGCAGTTTACTCGGTGCCGAAAGGCGGCCGCGACGGAGAGGCGCGGACCGATCCGCAGGTGACGTGGCGCGATGTGCAGACGATTTTTCTGCCGCCATTCAAGCGTGCGGTGATGGAAGGCGGAGCGCTGGGCGTGATGTCGTCGTATAACGATTATGACGGAATTCCGATCCAGGCGAACCGGCTGTTTCTGACGGAGATCCTGCGCGAGCAATGGGGATTTCGCGGCTATGTGGTGTCGGACAGCGCGGCGGTGGAATTTATTCACACGAAGCATCGCACGGCGTCGACGCCTTCGGAAGGAATTCGGCAGGCTGTGGAGGCGGGGCTGAATGTGCGGACGAATTTCACGCCGCCGGAGGAGTATGGGGAGCCGCTGCGACAGCTCGTGCGCGATGGAAAACTTTCGATGGAGACGATCGATGCGCGCGTGCGTGATGTGCTGCGCGTGAAGTACTGGCTCGGGCTCTTCGATCAGCCGTATCGTGACACACTGGCGGAGACGGATCGCATTGTGCGCGCGCCGGAGCATCTTGCGCTCGCGGCGAAGGCGGCGCGCGAGGCGATCGTGTTGCTCAAGAATGAGGGCGGTGCGCTGCCGTTGAAGAAAGAGTCTTTGAAGCGCGTGCTCGTGGCGGGACCGCTCGCGGATGATGCGCATGGGTGGTGGTCGCGTTATGGCGCGCAGCGGTTGGATTTCCTTACGCCGCTCGCGGGCATTCGTGCGAAACTCGGTGCGGGCGTGGATGTGCGTTACGTGCAAGGCGTGGCAGTGAAGGATGATAATTTTCCGGAGAGCGATGTCTTGAAGGAGGAGCCGTCGGAGAAAGTGCGCGCGGGTATTACCGCGGCGGTGGAGGCGGCGAAGGATGTCGACGTGATCTTCGCGGTGCTCGGTGAGACGGATGAATTGTGCCGTGAGTCTGCGAGCCGCGTGAGTCTGGATTTGCCGGGATACCAGGAGCACTTGTTGCGCGCGTTGTATGCGACGGGGAAGCCGGTCGTGCTCGTGCTCAGCAACGGGCGTCCGCTGAGCGTGAACTGGGCGGCGAAACATGTGCCGGCGATTGTCGAAATGTGGTTGCCGGGAGAAGAAGGCGGTGCGGCGCTGGCGGATATTTTATTCGGCGATGTGAATCCGTCGGGGAAACTGCCGATCACGTTTCCGAAGAGTGTCGGGCAGATTCAGATGAACTTCCCGGCGCATCCCGGCTCGCAGGGCAAAGACGCGGGTCAGGTGACAGGCGTGCTGTTTCCGTTTGGCCACGGGCTGAGCTACACGAGCTTCGCGTATAAAAACCTGAAAGTGGCGCCGGCGCAGCAAGGGCCGGGCGGGCGAATCGAGGTGAGCTGTGACGTGACGAACACGGGCTCGCGCGCGGGCGATGAAGTCGTGCAGCTCTATGTGCGCGATGACTACAGCAGCGTTGTCACGTTTGAGAAAGTGCTGCGCGGGTTCGAGCGCGTGACGCTCGCGCCGGGCGAAACGAAGACGGTGAAATTCACACTCACGCCGGCCGATCTCGCACTCTACAATCGTGCGAACGAGTGGGTGGTGGAGCCGGGACGTTTCACGGTGTGGATCGGCGCGTCGTCGGAAGACATGAAGCTCGAAGGATTTTTTGAAATCACCGATGGCAACGCACCGCGTGAGTCGGCGGCGAAGACTACGGATCGGACGGATCCGCGGTGAGATAGGAGTTTGTCGCGAACGCCTAACTCCGCATTTCGAGATGATAGACCTTTTGGTCAGGGTGATGAGCGCTCTTCACGTGAGTGATTCCGATTTTTTGGTCCGCTGACAGGCCTATCGTATCACCGTCTTTAAGAATTGGGCCGAAATCTAAGAGGTAATGTGCGGTGTTAAAAACAAACCCCACGGTTTCAGCGGCAGACAAATAGGATTGAGAGACTTCGATCTCCATGAATCCCAAACTTTTTAAGCCATGCGTGAAGAGCGCATAGCCCTCTCCAATCGGAAAACAGCGGAAGTCGATCCACAGATAGAGAGGTAATTGCGCTAGATTCGATGAGGCGGTAAATCTGCAAAACGGATCTTTTGCGGTCACTATGCTGCCAGCGCCCCAGTATACTGCGATCGAGTTCACTGTAGACCTGAGAATTGTGGAAAGTGCCCGCGTAAGGGCGAGTGCCAGAAGCTTTTTCTCGATCTCAGCTGATGCTGCGACAATCAGATGCGCTTTATGGCCTGCGATCTTTTCATCGTCGCGCTCCCAGTATGGTGAAGTGCTCAGCAAAGGCATTAGTTCGCCGTTTGGAATCGGGGCGTCGACCAACCCGCAGTTGATCTGAACCTCATCAAGGACGAAGGTGACGACGCGATCGCGCGACTGGATTTCTGAGATGTGTGATTCGCCAGCGAAAGCAGTCAGAGATTCTGGTAGCGGCAGCTCTGCCTGTTCCAGAACGATCATAGCGATGAAAAGGCTCATCCAGCTACGGGATCGTTGTGTGATTTGTTTCGACGTTCACCGCGACACGACAAACGCCGCGTGCACATCGACGGCGGTCTGGCCGTCTTCGATGACGCGGGCGCGGAGCTTGAGCTTGGCTTTGCCGTAGCGGGCGAGGGCTTCTTTAAATTCGGAAATGGCGGCCTGGGCGGGGCGTTCGCAGATGGCGCGGAGGTCGCCGAGGACAGGGCGGCGGTAGGCGGCGCGGCTTTCTTTCACCACGATGTGCCAGGTGGTTTTTTCCTCGGGGGATTTCTTTTCCGTGCGCATCAACTCCCAGACGACGCCGTAACCGGCCAGGGTCGCGAGCGAGACGAGGCTGCCGCCGAACGCGGTGTTGAGGGAGTTTTTATTCTGCTCCTTCGGGGCGGTCAGCGTGAGTGCACGGTCGTCACTGACTTCCACGCCGACGCCCATCGCCTTGGCGAGCGGGATCATCTCGTGGAGGAATAACTCGAGGGCTGGGACCTTGACCGGCTTCATTCAGGGCAGAACTAGATAAATTTTCGCCGCGACGTCAAAGGTCTGTCCTGCGGGAAGGGGTAACGTTGGGGCCCTCCTGATGGCCATGGGTTGACGCGCGGCGGTGCACTTCTGTTTATCGGCGCACATGATCGTGGTCGGGCAAAAATTATCGGTGAATTTCCCCGTGAAAGTCGTCCAAGGCGGCCGGGCGCGGGAGGTGGTATTTACGCAATTGCTGACGCGGAGGACGATTATCTCCATCTACATGCGCAATAATACGCCGTCGTGCGACCGGCAGGTGGACGAGCTGGCGGAGCATGCAGCCGAGTTTGACCGGTTGGGTTACAATCTCGTGGCGATCAGTCGCGACACGTGCGGCTCGCATGGGCGCTATGGAGCGAAAAAAGGGCTGCCGGACAGTCTGGTGCTGGTGAGCGATCCCGGGGATTTATTTGCGACGGCGGCGGATGCGGTGATCGACAAGCAGCTTTACGGTAGGAAATACCGCGGGCCGGCGCGGGCGGCGTTCATTCTTGCGCAGGATGCCACCGTGCTGGGAGTGGTCGAAAAGGTGGATGCGAAGACGCACGCAGCGCAGTTGCGCGGGGTGCTGGCGGCGCTCGGCGCGGATTAAAATCCGCGGGAAGGCGGGAGGGCGGATTTGAGGCGCTGCGCTTCCTGATAGTGAGCATTGGCCTCTTCGAGCCGGCCGGATTTTCGGAGGATTTGCGCAAACTCGAGATGCAGGCCGGCGTTGCCCGGATCGATGTCGAGGGCTTCGCCGTAGCGGCGAAGGGCATCGGAGAGGCGGCCGTTGTCGGCGAGGGCGCGGGCGTAGGTGTGGAGATTCTCCACGGAGTCGGGGGCGAGCGAGATGGCGCGTTCGAAGTGGGGGATGGCTTCGGGGAATTTTCCTGTGAGCATGAGTCCGATGGCCCAGTTGCGCTCGGCTTCGGCGTAACCGGGATCGAGGGTGGCGGCGCGGGCGAATTCCGGGAGGGCTTCGGCGACGCGGCCGCTTTGCGCGAGCGCGCGGCCGAGGTTGACATGGGCGGCCGGATACATCGGGTGGCTGCCGACGGCCTCGCGAAAGAACGCGATGGCGCGCTCGCGTTCGCCGATGGCTTCGAGGGCGAGACCGAGATTGTTGCGGGCCTCCGGGAAGACTGGCTGCAGGGAGATGGCGTGTTCGAAGTGAGGAATGGCCTCGCGTGGACGACCGAGTGAGTAGAGGGCCAGCCCGAGATTGTTTTCCGCATTGGGAAATGCGGGGCGCAATGCGAGGGCGGCGTTGAGATGATCGACGGCGAGATCGGGGCGGCCTTCGTTCGTGAGGATTTGCGCGAGGTTGTTGTGGGCGAGCCAGCAACCGGGGTTTTTTTGGAGCGTGGCTTCGTAGAGCTCACGCGCTCCCCGGTAGTCTGTGCTTTGACGGTTCGCCAGAGCGCCGAGCAGGAGAACGAGTGCGGCCGATCCGGCGACGAAGGCCGGCTTGGATATCCGGGTGGAGGCGTGAGAGAGGCAGGCGGCGGCGGTGGCGAAGAGAGCGAGGGTTGCGTGGTATTGGAAGTGGTCGGCGACGTAGGAGAAGAGGAACGGATATACGTTGAAGAAGCCGAGCGCGGGAAAGAGCGTGCCGACGAAGAGGAGCCAGGGAGCGAGGAATGGCCGGAATTTTTTCCGGAGAGCGAACGCGACGGTGAGACTGATCGCGGCGGCGGGAAAAAGCCATTGCCAGAGCTGGGAGGCGTCGATCGTCCATCGCGGGTAGATGAAGGCGAGGTCGGCGGGCCAGAGAAGTTTTCCGAGGTAAAACCAGATGACACGACCGGCGAGCAGGAGTCGCTCGATGACTGAAAGAGAGAAGATTTCGCCTTCGGCTCCGATCTGGGTGCGCTCGGTCCAGATTGTCATGAGTCCGGCGGCGGCGCTGAGTGCGAACCATGGGATGAGCGGCAATACGTCACGCCGCGGATCCAGGCGGCTGCGCTTCCATGCGAATACAACGAGAAGCGCGGCGGGCAGTGTGGCGGTGACAGTTTTCGAAAGAAGGGCGGCGGCGAAAAGCGACGTGGCGACGGCATAGGCGGTGGGGCGGCGGGTGTCGTCGAAGCGCAGGTAGGCGATTGCGGCGCTCAAATAGAAGACGAGCGAGAGCGTGTTTTTCTGCTCGGTGATCCAGGCAACGGATTCAACGCAGACAGGATGAAGCGCGAAAAGAAACGCGGCGAGCCAGGCGCCGGGAACACGCAGCCGGCGCAGGAGCGCAGCGAAAAGGCAGGCGGAGGCCGCGTGCAGGAGGAGATTGGCGAGACGGTAGCCGAGCGGGGAATCGCCCCAGAGTTTATGCTCCAGCCAGAAGGTGGAATGAAGCAGGGGATAGTACTGCTGCGTGGACGCGGGTTCGAACCAGATGCGTTTAAGTCCCTCGAAGGATTGAAGGTCTGGTCGCGTGACGTGGCCGTTGTCGTCCCAAAGGAAACCACCCGACAGGGACGGCCAGTAGGCGAGAAGCACCGCGGCAAGAAGCACGAATGGCAGGAGGCGGCTGCCGCGCGAAGGAGGTGAAGCGTGAGCGGTGGTCCGGCTCATGAAAAGATGCGCGCTGAGAGTGGGGGCGATGTCCGTCGCGACAAAACAAAACGCCGGCCGCGTGGAGGCGGCCGGCGTGAGATTCTGCAGGGATTTTTTGTCGGACTGGTTACAGATCGAACGATGCCGACAGGATGAAGATGCGGGGATCCACGATGCGATAGGTGTGCGGTGTGCCGTCGGGAAGGACGCCGATGGGCTGAAGGCGGCCGGATTCCTGGATGTTGCGGCAGTTGAGCTGGAAGGTCGCGGATACGCGGTCCTTGAACATCTTCGTGCGGTAGCTAACACCTGCGTCGAAGTAGGTGTGCGCTTCGTCGTAGACCGGCTGATTCACATCGAGCTCCTGGTAGATGCCGGCGTTGGGGCCGCTCGTTGGCGGTGGCTTGGCGAGATAACCGACTGCGCCTTTGCTTTCATAGCGCACCGCGCCAATGAGCTTGATGTTTTTCAGGATCGCCTGGCTCGTGAGACCGGCCAGCTGGTAGCTCGTGCTCGCGCGGGCCGAGTACTGGCGAACGTTGGGGAGCGACTTGCCTTCCTGCTGCTTCATCAGCGTGTAGACGGCGAGAACGTTGCCCTTGTAGTTATTTTCCGCAGTGCCGGTGCCGGTTGTCGCGATTCTGCCAGGAGCGGGAGCGAGCGCTGTATTGGTCGTGATCTGGTACGGCGTCGTCCACCAGAGGCCGCCGTTGGCGTTCGCGGTATAGCGCGGGTCAACGATCGTGGTCCAGACTGGCATGCGGCGGTCAATATACTGCTGCAGGCTGCTCGAGATGTTGGCGTTCTTCGACTCCTTCTCTTCAGCGGATGCGGCGACGGTCCAGTACCTGTTTGGATTGTGCGTTAATTTCGATTTCGGTGCCGTCGGCGATGAAATCGTTGGTCGCAGCGCAGCGTGCCGTTGTTGGCGTTGGTGATGAGGAAGCGTGCTTCCTCGGTGCTGATCTTGGTGACGCGGGCGATTTCAGCGTTTACCTGATCGTCGGTCCAAGTCGGATTGGCCTGACGTGTCCAAGTCTCGACTACGTCGTGGAGCTGCCAGTTATCGTTCGAGAAATCGACATCCACGCGGAGGATGCGCTGGCAGAGGGTGTTGGCATCGCCGTTGCGGATGTTGAGCTGCTTGTTCTCGTACTTGTTGACGCGAACGACGAGTTTGTTGTCGAACATGTTGATCCAAAGACCCATGTCCGTGCCTTCGCCGGTGGTGTTGGGCAACGAATTGCCTGGAGGTCGAAGGCGGGGGCTTGAGGCAGGAACGTGTCGGCACGGTTGTAGGCGAAGGCGAGTCCGCGGAAGAACTGGCCCACCTGACGCGTGAAACCGGTGGAGTCCGATGCTTTCTTGAGGAAGGGAATCTCACGGAAGGGGCGCGCAACCACGCCGTAGGTCTGGGTCTTGCCGCTGTTGACCCGGTAGTCACCGGTGGCCCACTGCATTGTCGGTCTCGTAATCGTGGCTCGTGTTGTTGTTCAGCAGGAGCTGAGGAGTAAGGCCGAACTTCGAGGACACTTCGTCGCGGCGGAGACCGCCGTTGAGGACGAAGCTGACCGTTGAACAGCTGGCTTTGCGCGACGATACCATCGGTCTTGATGATTTGCAGGGTGTTCGCCGTGCCGCCGGTTCCATCCGTCGTGGCGAGTTCTGAGATGGTCGCCATTTCAGACGTGAAGCCAGTCTGGGCGTTTCCAGTGACGGGAGTTGTTCCGTAGTGATAGGCGTACGAGCCGTATTCGTAAGTGGAAGGAGCGTAGTCGACATTGTTGCCGCTGGCATCACCCACGTAGTAACGCGTGAAGTTACGGAGCAGCGCATTGCCCGCTTGGGGTCCGTTTGTGATACCGCTCTGATTGGCGCGAGCCTGATTGCTTGGAAGCGTTGCGGTCCAAGCGTGATTGGAGGTCATGACGTCGCGATAGACGTAGTTACGGACAACTTTCTCCTTATATTCGTGGTATCCGGAAATCTGATTGGTACCGAGCCATTTCCATGCGTTTTGCTCACGGCTCAAATCGAGGCGATAGGAGAACTGGCCGCGATAAGTGTGCCAGCTGACCGGAGTCTCGACTGTGCGAGGCTCGGAAACACCGATGAAGGTTTGCCCGGCGTAGGCATTGGGGGTTCCATCAAGATTGGTCGAGTTAACGTCGACGAAGAGCTGTCCGCTGACGCCGGAGTTGCCGGAGTTGCCGATCGGAGTGCGTCTGTACTGCTCGTTATTCTCGGTGAGCATCGCCGCCTGCACCGTGAGATTTTGATTGGGTGTGTTCAGGAGGATTTGGTCCAACTGAACGTTGTACATTTCCGTCGAGGTCTTGAGGCGATTGACGGATGAGATGTTGTATTCGGACCAATCGTAGATGGATTTGTCAGAAACGGCCGGGAGGGTGGCGAAGAGAGGCTGCGTAGGATTCAGACCGCCCGAAGTATTGCCGACGACACCGAAGCCTGCACCGGAAAGCTGCAGACGGATGGCGGCGACATTGGTGCCGGTGGTGGGTGAGGGATTGGCGAGCGGGGTTTGAGAGCTCGTTGAATTGGGGACGGTCCAGTAACCAATGCCATTGCGATCGACATAGACGTTTGACCGCTGGAACATGTAGTTTGGACGGAAGAGATCGCCCAGAAGCGCATCGTTAGTGATGGGACCGGTGCCGCCAGCGGTCACCACGCCGCCTTGCATGCCGTAGGTTACCCCGTTGATGGTATAGGTCGAGTTGCTTGCGTTCCACATGGGCCGGCCTTTCGCGATCCAATTGGAAATATTGTCGCGGGGTGGCGTGAAGTTGGGGCGATTGCCGTGGGAACGATAGTCGATGGCGCCTGCGGTGATCGTTGTATACTTGAACGGCTGGAACTTGATGAACGCGTTCAGACGGCGTGTATCCATGCCCGATGGCTTGCGCTGAAACGCCTCGTGCTGCTGCGAGCCGCTTACGCGGATGGCCAGGAAGTTTTTCTTGAGGACGATGTTCTGGTCGAAAGTGCCGCGCCAGCCCTCGTAGCTGTCGACCTGCATTTCGATTCTGGTCTTGTTGCGCTGCAGATTGGCGGAGGCCAGGACTTGATTCACGGTGCCGCCGGTGTTGCCCAAGCCGAAGACGTTGGCGTTGGGTCCGCGGCTGACTTCGATGGCGTCGACCAAGAGGCGGTCGACGGGCATGATGCCGGAATACTCAAAGTTGGCGATGGAGGCGTTGGCGGCCGTGATGCCGCGGATGCGATTGGCGCCGTTCGGATTGAGTTGAACGTTGTCCGTGACCTGACCGTTGCGATCGACAACGTAGTCCGTGTAGGTGCCGGTACCTTCGGCGTTACCTGTGTAGAGGAAGACGTCGTTGATATCGAGCATCGCCAGGTCATTCATCTGCTCCTTGGTCATGACCGACATGGACGACGCGAGATCTTCGATCCTCGTGTTGAAGCGGGTGCCAGACATTGTGTTGGCCGCGTAGTAGCCCTTGGTGTCGCTCTTAACCTCGAACGGAGAAAGGATGATAGTCTCGTCGTCGAGCGCGTTGCTCGCAGTAGCGGACGTCTCAACGGGAATCTTTTCGTCCGACGCCGCGGCTTTTTTGGCAGGGGTGGAAGCAGGCGTTGTTGCTTTTGCTGGTGTGTTATTTGCGGCCGGCGTGGTTTGTGCCCACGCGGATGTCGCGATCAACACGGCGGTTTGAGCCGTGAGAAGACGACGGAGTAGTTTTTTTTGGGTCTGGGTCATGCGGTTAGGGGAAAGCACGTGCTGCCAGAAAGTTACTCTCTGGCGAAGCGGGGTGGGTGGGGCGGGGAAGGGGAAACGGGGCTTCTACATTATTTGTGTCGGCAGAAGTGGCTGTGCCCTCAATTGCGCTGATGCGCGCATTGTTGCGCGCGGTTCGCGGGGAGGAGAAAGTGGCCGCTGCTTGGCGCGACTATTGAAGAAGATGGGGATGGGACGGCACACGGTTCCGTGGGGCCGAAATCGGGGAGGCATCGACAGTACCGCTTGCGACCAAAGGGATGCCGGACGAGCGGTGAATTAGGGGTAGGAGAGCTGGGGAACCGTCATCTTATCCACAAGGCGTGGGCGCGTCTTGTCATCAAAATTGATGACAAGACGATAGATGGGAGGGTCAGGGAGTGATCTGAAAGCCTGTGAAGTCGGCGTGGCCCACCGGAGGTTGTCCGGCGTTTTTCTCAACGGATGAAACGGCCGATGAGGCGAAGAGGCCGACCTTGGCGCCGACCCATTTGCTGGAGGTCGAGCGAAAGGGCTTGCCGAGGGGAAGGAAGGTTTTCCCGTCGAGACTGTGGCTGAAATGACAGAGGGCGCCGGCTTCGACGCGGACGCGGAGATGGATCGTTTGGCCGACGGAGGTGATGAGGGCGTCGGAATCAGATTCTTTTTCAGTGCCGCCGTCGCGTGCGTTGATGCAGGTGGAGAAGATCAGTTTGAGGCCGGCGGCGGTATTGCGCAGGCCGATCCACGCATAGTCGTAGCCGAAGACGATCAGGCCCGCGGTGTCATTTTCCTGAGTCGCTGAAAACGTGAGTCGAGTGGTCGCCGTGAAGGCGGGCGCGGGGAATTTCTGCATCAGCAGATGCGCGGACTGCCAGTGGGAGCTGGATTTGAGAACGGGCACGCATGCGAGGCGAAGGGCTCCGGATTTTGCGGTGAGCGTGTACCAGTGTGGCTGCGGGTTGCCCTGCCATTGCCATTGGTGGCCGAGCGCGGGTGCGGTGAATTCGTCCGAGGTCGCAGGTTCGGTGACGGACTGCAGGGGCAGCGCAGGCTTCTTGTGGGTGAGTGTGGGTTCGCCCTTGCCGCTGGCGTCGCGGTTGATGCCCATCGCGGGCCAGTCGTCGGCGCGCCAAGTAACGGGTTGGAGATGGACGATGCGGCCGTAAGCAGGGACTTCCTGGAAGTGGAAGAACCAGTGTTCGCCGCCCGGCGTGTCGACCAAGGCGCCTTGGTGAGGGCCGTTGATGGAGCTGCCGCCTTGCTCGAGCACGATGCGACTTTCGTAGGGACCGAAGATGTCGCGCGAGCGGAAGACCGCCTGATAACCTTCAGCGACGCCGCCGGCGGGGGCGAAGATATAGTACCAGCCGTTTCGCTTGTAGAATTTCGGCCCCTCGATGGTCTTCCATCCAGGCATTTGATCGCCGTCGATGACGATCATGCCCGCATCCAGGATACGCGCAGTCGCGGGATCGATCCGATGGACGGTGAGGCGGTTGCAGACGCCTGCGCGGCTTTTGGCCCAGCCGTGAACGAGGTAGGCGTCGCCATTGTCGTCCCAAAGCGGGCAGGGATCGATGAGGCCCTTGCCGCCTTTGATGAGCGAGGGTTCAGACCACTGGCCTCGTGGATCGGTCGCGGTGAGGAAGTAGATGCCGAAGTCGGGGTCGGGATAGAAAATCCAGAATTTGCCCGCGTGGTGGCGTATCGAAGGCGCCCAGACACCCTCGCCATGACGGGGCTGCCGGAAGTGATCGACGGGTACGAGACGCGGAAGCGCGTGGTTGACGAGCGTCCAATTGACGAGGTCGCGCGAGTGGAGGATAGGCAGACCGGGAACGTGGCAGAAACTCGACGACGTCATCCAGTAGTCGTCGCCTACGCGGACGACATCGGGATCGGAGTAGTCCGCGAAGAGCACGGGATTGCGATAGGTGCCGTCGCCGAGATCGGCGGTCCACGGTGCGGAAGATGCGCCGGTGGCCGGAGATTTTTGCGAAGCCTCGTGTCCGCGTGCAGGTTTGAGTTCGATCATGGAAAAGAAGTGAAATGCGGAGCTCAGTGAGCGGCTGCGGGACGCCAGTTGTCGGTACCGCCGAGAACGTTCTCGAGGGTGATTGCGGAGGCTTCTGCGTCGGTCAGTGCCTTGGCCCAGGCGACGCGGCCGCTGGCGGGAGCGCCTTCGCCGGTGCTGGCATACTCTGCGTAGCGGACGGTTTTTTCGCGCTCGGGTTTGCCCCAGTTTTGCCAGCCTTCGGTGCGGACGACCGGCGCCATTTCGGTGCGCAGGAAAATGGTCGAGGCGTATGAACGCCACGGGCGTCCGAGATAGGTTTTTACCTCGGGCGAGATGGCGGTGATGCGGCAGCGGTTGAAGACGTAACCGAACTTGGCGTCGGGAGGCGTGGAGGCGGCGGTGATGAAGCCGTTGCCGGCAATGTGGAGCTCGCAATTTTCGAACCACGCGGTCGCTCCGCCGAAAATGAAATCCGTGGCACCGGCGATGAAGCAGTTTTCGAAATACTGGCGGCCGCGATTGATCAGAATCGTGTCCTGCCAGCCGAGGAAGCGGCAGCCGCGGAAAATAACGCGATCGCCATCGACGCGGACGGCGAGGGCCTGGCCGGTGGCGCCTGCGGCGTTTTCGAGCGTGAGATTTTCCACGGTGAAATCGTCGGCATCGATCTGAACGGTGGGCGTGCGGAAGGTGCCGATCTTTTCACCGTCGGGGCCGATGGCGCCGGCATTGAGGCTGTAGGTGATGACGGTTTTGGAGGCGTCTTCACCGACGAGGTGGACGAAACGTTTTTCGCGCTGGATGTAGACGACTTCCTTGTACGTGCCGGCTTTGACGAGAATCGTCCACGGCTGCTCGCGCGTGGTGGTTTGTGGGGCGGCGTTGATCGCGGCCTGCACCGTCTTGTACTGGGCCGAACCGTCGGCGGCGACGATGGCATCGGGCGTGGCGGCACGAAGAACTGAAGCGCCGAATACCACGACGGCGAAGAGGAAGGCTGTGCGCGTGACGAGCTTCATTTGATGGCGCGCAGGTTGGCGTCGAGGCGGAGTGTTTCGCCGGCGGCGGGAGTGAACTCGGCGGATTTGTCGCCAGCGCGGACGCGGAGCGGATTGCCGAGGAGAGAACGGATTTCGGCGGAGGCGAGCCTGCCGTTTTTCCATGCGAAGCTCAGCTCGAAACCACCACGGGCGCGAAGACCGGAGACGGAGCCGTCTTTCCAGGCGGAAGGAAGTGCGGGGAGCAGAGCGATCTCGCCGGACTGGCTTTGGAGGAGCATTTCGCAGACGCCGGCGGTGAGGGCGAAATTCCCGTCGATCTGGAAGGGAGGGTGTGCGTCGAAAAGATTCGGATAGGTGCCGCCGCCGCCTTCGGACTTGTTTTCGAATCCGCGCGCGGGAACGAAGCGGAGTTGCTGATAGATCATTTTCAATGCGTGGTCGCCATCGAGGAAGCGGGCCCAGAATGCGATCTTCCAGCCGAGGGACCAGCCGGTGCCGTCGTCGCCGCGGAAGCGGAGCGATTGCTGGGCGGCTTTGAAGAGCTCAGGCGTCTGCGGGTTGATCTCGTGGCCGGGGAAGACGCCCCAGAGATGGGAAACGTGGCGGTGGTTGCTCTTGGGATCGTCTTTGTCCTCGAGCCATTCCTGGAGCTGGCCGTATTTACCGATCTGGTTGGGCGCGATCTGGGCGCGAGTCTTGTCGAGTTGTGCGGCAAAGTCGGCATCGATGCCGAGGGTTTTCGCCGCCGCAGCGGTGTTAGCGAAGAGCTCGCGGATGATCTGGTGATCCATCGTTGGTCCCATCACGAGGCCGCCGTTTTCCGGGGAGTTGGACGGGCCGCTGACGAGCCAGCCGGTTTTTTCGTCTTTCACCAGATAATCGACGAAGAAGAGCGATGCTTCCTTGAGGACAGGGTAGGCGCTCTTGGCGAGAAAGTCTTTGTCGCCGGTGAACTGGTAGTGCTCCCAGAGATGCTGTGTGAGCCAGGCGCCGCCGGTGGGCCAGATGCCGTGGTTGGAGGCGTTGATCGGGGCGGTGCCGCGCCAGAGATCGGTGTTGTGGTGGAGAACCCAGCCGCGGGCGCCGTAATGAGCGCGGGCGGTTTCTTTTCCGCTGACGACGAGGTCGTCGATCATCGAGAAGAGTGGCGCAGTGGTCTCGGAGAGATTGGCGACCTCGGCGGGCCAGTAGTTCATCTCGGTGTTGATGTTCACCGTGTACTTGGAGCCCCACGGCGGCGTGGTGAGATCGTTCCAGATGCCTTGGAGATTGGCGGGTTGATCACCTTCACGGCTGGAGGAGATCAGGAGGTAGCGGCCGAATTGGAAGGCGAGGGCGATGAGTGCAGGATCGTTGGCCTTGTTGATGGCTTGGATGCGCTCGTCGGTCGGGAGCGAGGCGGCGGAGGAAGTGCTGAGGTCCAAGGCCACGCGGCGGAAGAGACTGCGATGATCCGCTTGGTGAGCGGCGAGAAGATCGTTGTAGGACTTGGCGGAGGCGGCATTCATCGCAGCGACGGCGGGTGCCTCGGAGTCGCCGGAAATGTCCTGGAAGTTTTTGAAACTGGTGGCTGCCGTGACCATCACACGGGCGGCGTCGGCGCCTTCGACATAGATTCCAGCGGTGGTGGCGTTGACTTTGCCGCCACTGGCGAGGACGCGGACGACCGCGTTAAAGCGGGTGCCATCACCTTTGATCCAGCCCGTGATTAGGAGTGTGTTGGGGTCGAGAACGCGGCCGTAGGTGCCGGCGTGGGGACTGGGCAGGCGGACTACGAAACTGAGGTTGCCGGGTTTGTCAGTGGTGAGCGACTGGATGATCGCTTGGTCGGGATGGCTGACAAATGCGGTGCGCATGAAGCGCGCGTCATCGACGCGGTAGGTGACGGTTGAGAGAGCGCCGTCGAGATCGAGTTCGCGGCGGTACTCAGTTGCCGCAGCGTGGCTGGCGGGGAAGTGGAGGAGCAGGTCACCGAGCGGCTGGTACATCTCCTGGCGGAGCGGGACGCTCATGAATTCCCGCGTGGCGAGATCTTCGGCTTCCTTTTGTTTCCCTTCGGCGAGCAAGCGACGGAGTTCAGGGAGATACTTGGCGGCGCCCTCGTGTTGGTATTGGTGCGGTTTGCCGGACCAGAGGGAGTCTTCGTTGAGCTGGAGACGTTCTTCGGTGAGGCCGCCGAAGACCATGGCGCCGAGGCGGCCATTGCCGATGGGGAGGGCTTCGTTCCAGTGAGAAGCAGGAGCATGGTAACAAAGGAAAAGCGGAGCCTTTGTGGGTTTGGGTAGCTCCCCTCCGATTCGAGATTCGTTGTTGTTCTTTTTGTTTGGCGGAGACGCGACGCCCAGTTTCTCGCGCAGCCACGCGATCATCTTCGGGTAGACGTCGGGATCGTACTTGGTCCAGTTGTCGAGGCGGTGTTGGGCGCCGGGGACGATGATGAGATCGCACGCGACGTTGTTGGCGCGGGCGCGGGCTTGGAAATTGAGCGACTGCTGGAGCGGGACGGTTTTGTCCATGTCGCCCTGGAGAATCAGGAAGGGCGGGTGGCCGGCCTTGGGCTGCAGGAAATTGATGGGCGCAGTGTCGCGGAGAATTTTGAGCGCTTCGGGCGTGATCTCGGCGGGAATGTTGTGGAGATTTTTCAGGGCCGGACTGATGCCGCCGCGCGTGGGGAGTTCTTGTTCGAAATCAGTGACGGGCGCGTAGCCGACGGCGGCTTGGACCTTGATGGACGGATCGGTCTGGACGGCGGCGAGGAAGGCGAGGTGTCCGCCGGCGGAGTGACCGAAGACAGCGATGCGGGAAGCGTCGCCTTTGAACTCGGAGGCGTGGGCTTTGACCCAGCGGATGGCGGTCTGGACGTCGTCGAAGCACGCGGGCCAGCGGTGCGCGGGGGCGAGGCGGTAGTTGATGGAGAACCAGGTGAACTTCGCTTCCGTGAGCGGACCGAACCACGGGGAGATGTCGGCGCCGTTGGGGTTTTTAGGGACGCCCTTGTCGCCGGCGCCCCAGCCTCCGCCGTGAATCAGAATGGCGATGGGGAAAGGGCCGTCGCCGTCGGGAATGTTGGCATCGAGGAGGAGTTTTTCGCCGCCGGCTTCGCCATACTGAATGTCGGTCTTTAGCTCCGCGAAGAGCGGCGGAGAGAACGACTGAAAAGAGGGCGATGAAGGCGGTGAATTTTTTCATGCGAGTGGCTTTGGATGAAGGATCCAAAGAGGGACGATTTCGCAGGAGGATGGATGCGTCGAGTAGAGATGATCGCGGATTTTTCCGGCGATTATTCCTTGGGTTCGATTTTCGGGATGAGCAGCTGGATGCAGAGCAGGGAGAGCAGGTACATTCCGGACAGATAGACGAAAAGGGGGGTGTAATTACCCTCGGATTTTTGAAGGATGAGTCCTGTGACGGCGCTCATCACGCTGCTCATGAGGAACGCGAGAAAACCGCCCAGGCCGACGACCGAGCTGACGGTTTCGCGAGGCATGGTGTCGGAGACGACGCTGAACAGATTGGCGGACCAGCCTTGGTGCGCGGAGCCGGCGAGGCCGACGATCAGCACGGCGAGGAAGATGTGATTGGTGAACGGAGCGAGGGCGACGGGGACCACGGAAAGTGCGCAGATGAGCAGTGTGATTTTGCGGGCGGAATTGAGCTGCCAGCCCTGCGTGAGAAGCTTGGAGGTCAGCCAGCCGCCGCCGATGCCGCCGATCGCGGCGAGCGCGTAAAAGGCGCCGGTCCACCAGCCGGTGGCCTGAAGCGAGAGGTGGAACCGCTTGTCGAGGAAGTCGGGCAGGAAGGATTGGTAGAAGCCCCACGCGGGACCGGCGAAAAGGCTGGCCAGGAGATAGGCCCACACCGCGCGGTATTTGAGGAGAGCGAGCCAGGGAACACGCGCGGGAGGTTTTTCCGGCACGGCGGGCTGGCCGCGTTTGATGTAGTCGAGTTCGGCGGGATGCAGGCGGCGGTGTTTTTCCGGTGAGTCATAGAGAAACCACCAGAGCGCGACCCAGATGAAACCGGTGGCGCCGGTCATGTAGAAGGTCGAGGCCCAGCCGAATTTGGCGTACAGAGCCGGCACTAGAATCGGGCAGACGATCGCGCCGACGTTGGTGCCAGCGTTGAACCAGCCGGTGGCCAGGGCGCGTTCCTTGATCGGGAACCATTCGGCGACGGTCTTGATCGCACCGGGAAAATTGCCGCCTTCCGTGAGGCCGAGAGCCATGCGAGCGAGTGCGAAACCCGCGACGGTCATGGGCAGTGTGAGGGTTAATACGATCGAGCCTTTTTCGGCCCAAAGCAGCCACGTGTGATTGATGGCGAATATTTCTTTCACCCCAAGCAGACTGCAAAGTCCGTGGCCGGCGGCTGCACAGCTCCACAGAAAAACGAATATGGGGAGACCGCGTTTCACGCCGAGCCGGTCCACGATCCGCCCGCCGAATAGGTAGCCAAAAGCGTAGGCCAGATAGAATGCGGAGGTGATAAAACCGTAGTCGGCCTCGCTCCATCCGAGTTCGGCGCTGAGCGGTTTCTTCAGAATGCTGAGAACGAGGCGGTCGAGGTAGTTGACCGCGACGGAGCAGAAGAGGAGGCCGCAGATGACCCAGCGGAAATTATGTTTTGGGCGGGGGATACTGTAGTCGGTGCTGGCCATGGGTGAGTGTGAGAAGGCGGCTGGAGTTGCTGGCGGGCGAAAGTGTGCGGGCGACGATCAGGGCTTGGCGGGGCCGGTGAGGACGGGCGTGCCGTTGCGCGTGCGAATGCCGGCGGTGTCGATCGCGGTGGCGTTGTCGAGGAGAACGGCGGGGCCTTTGGCGGGAACGATCAGCGTGTCGGTGAAGATGACGTCGCGGGCGTTGGTGATGGCGAAGCCGGTCTCGGACTGGATCTGCACCTGGTTGAACGTGATGTTCTCGATGGCTTTTTCGCGGAGGCCGGTGATAGCGCCGGCGATTTTGGCGCCGCGGACGGTGATGTTGTTGAAGTGGAAATCGCGGTAGGCGGGCGTGCCTTCGTCGACCGGGTGTTCGTCGGAGACTTTGTCTTTGCCGGCGTAGAAGGTCGTGATGATGAAAGGCGTGGGGACGTCGTGCATGACAATGTTGCTCACGACGAGGCCTTCGATGAGTCCGCCGCGGCCGCGCTGGGATTTGATGCGGATGCCGTTGTCGGTGCCTTGGAAGACGCAGTTAGTAACCGCGATGTTCCGGATGCCGCCGGACATTTCGCTGCCGATGGTGACGCCGCCATGGCCGCGGTACATGACGCAGTTGGTGATGGTGACGTTTTCAGTGGGTTTACCCATGCGGCGGCCGAGTTCGTTGATGCCGGACTTCAGGGTGACGCAGTCGTCACCGGTATCGATGCGGCAGTTGGCGATGTGGACGTTGGAGCAGGCCTCGGGGTTGATGCCGTCGGTGTTGTGCGATTCAGGATCGGCGTGAATCGAGATGCCGTCGACGCGGACGAATTCGCAGAGCATGGGATGCACGGTCCAGTCAGCGGCGTTGCAGAGGTTGACGTGCTCGATGAGGACGTCGCGGCAGCGGACCAGGCGGATGAGGCGCGGGCGGGCGCGGGAGATTTTGGCGACCTCGGCGTGTTCGGCGGGAGTCGAGGGAGCGGGCCAGCCGCGTTTGGGGTTGGGGCTCGCGAGCTCGAGGCGTTTCCACCAGATCTTGCCCTGACCATCGATGGTGCCGCGGCCGGTGATGGTGACGTTTTCGGCGTCGGTCGCGTAGATGAGCGGGGCGATCATGAGCGTGTCGTCGCCCCAGACGCTTTTGGTGTCGGGATAGTCGGCGGGATCCTTGCTGCCAAGAATCGTGGCGCCGCCTTCCACGTGGAGCGTCACGTGGCTTTTGAGCTGCACGGTGCCGGTGAGATAGCGGCCGGGCGGAACATAAACGGTGCCTCCGCCTTGAGCGACACAGGCGTCGACGGCCTTGGCGAACGCGGCGGTCTCGAGCGCTTTTCCATCACCGACGGCGCCGTAGTCCCGAATGTTGAAAAACGTGCCGGCAGGAGCGGCGCGAAGAGTGAGCGCTAGGCAGAGACCCGAAATCAAAAGCGGTAGATGACGATGGAAAAACGAAAGGGGGCGCATGTTGAAACGCTGGGCGTCGTGGTGAAGACCGGGGGCTCTGCAGATAAGGAGATGGCGCGGACTGGTTGAAAAACCGTCCGTGAGGGGTCGTGCACGGTGCGGAGGGTGGCAATAGCGGACAACCGACCCGCTGCGCACGTTGTTGACTGAAGCGCCTCAGGCAGGAGGGCGAAGCGTGCGGCCCTCAAGCCATTCGCCGGTGAGGAGAACTTCGTGTTGATCCACGGGAACGCCGGTGTCGTCGCGATGGAGGAGACCGATGAGCATTTCGATGCCGAGGGCGCCGAGTTTGTCGGGATCGAAGAACACACCGCTGTGGTTTTGCTCCGGATGGTCGTTGACGAGAGCGACGAGGCCGAGGTCGCGAGGGGCGGTTTTACCGAGGGGTTTCAGCCATTCCAGCACGGGAAGGGCGTGGGTGACGAGAAGCGCGTCGGGCTGGTTGTGGCGGAACCATTCGCGAAAGATGGCGGCGTTGTCGGCGTCGTCCTGGAAGAAAAACGGGGTGATGCGATTGACGGGCTCTAGCTGGAGCTGCTCGTGCAGATAGGCGCCAAGCCAGCGTTCGCCGACGCGCGGGCTGTCGTTGGCCTCGGAGAAGACGAAGCCGATGCGTTGATAGCCACGGGCGATGCAGTTGATCATCGACTGCTTGGCGGACGCGTAGTGGTTCTCTGTCACGTGATGCAGCCGCGGCGAATACAGTGTAAGACCGAGCGCGACGCAGGAAAATTTCTCCCAGGGAAGCTGCAGCTGGTGGCAGCCGGGCGGCAGGCGTCCGATGATGACACCGTTGATGCCGCGTGCGGTGAGAATGCCCGCGAAGCGCTCGGATGTCATGCCTGGCTCGGCGAGCCAGAAGTGCTCGAGCTTGTATCCGAAGTCTCGTGCGCGCGCGGTCGCCCCGGGGAAATAGTCGGGGCGGTTGTGATGCGGCGGGCGCCAGCCGAAGCGGGTGGGGTGGTTGGTGACGTAGGCGAGAACGACGTGTTTCTCGGTGCGCTTCGTGCGGCGGGCCTGCATGAGCGCGGCGACGAGCGGGTTGATGCGATAGCCGATTTTTTTCGCGATGCCCTGGATGCGAAGGCGGACGGGCTCGGAAATGCGGGGGTGATCGCGAAGGGCGAGCGACACGGTGGAACGGTGTACGCCGGCGCGCTTGGCGACGTCATTCAGGGTAGCTTTGGCGGGCACGGCGCGCATCTGAGCGTGCACGTGTACGAAAAGTCGAGCGGGGAGATGCGGACGGTCAACAATGTGCGCGGAAAGAGATTTGTTGTGTGCGGGGCGCTGGGTTTGGTGGAAGCCAGTACCTCGCCCCGCACCCCGCGCGCGTCCACGCCCCGCATTATCATATCCCCATTTCCTTCGGCACCGACAGGGTGCCGGCATTGGTTAGTTATCAGGTGAAACCCGGCGTGCGTGAGAACACGCCGGGTTTTTTGTGCGGTCGATCAGCGCGGAGCGCGGTGATGGAGGGCATGCGTGCAATAATGAGAGCGCGGGTGAAATTGCCGGGCGCCGGAGCGGGCGTTTTCAGGGATGATGCCAGTGGCTTCACCCTAAGAATTTCAGCGAAGAGCGAAATTTCGTAAGAAAGTTTGTCTCTAAAATCCGTCCTCAGCGTCTAACTGGATGTGAGCATGTCCTGCTCGCCCCCGATCTTCGGCACTTAACGGTGCCGGGTAATGGTTAGTATCAGGTGAGCCCGGCGTGTGTGAGAACGCGCCGGGCTTTTATTTTAGGGCGCGTTATTCCCCTGAGGTGGAGAGGCCGGGAGTGGTGCTGCCGGGGTTCCGGCCCTGCACGAAAACTAAACCCAAACTCAGGCCTGCCGGCTCAGAGTTCTTTTTTGATCTTCGCGACGACGGCCGGGTTCGCGGAGAGATAGCGGCTCAGGGCCTCGATGGCGCTGAACGTTTCCGGGCTCACGTGGTGCTCGAGGCCTTCGACATCATGGGCGATGACGGCTTCATCGAGGCCGAACTGGCGGAGAAAGCTGGTCAGCAGTTCGTGGCGGTGGGCGATGCGTTTCGCGACTTCTTCGCCGACGGTGGTGAGCACCATGCCGCGGTACTTCTCGTATTTCACCAGGCCCTCGGCATCGAGGCGCTGGATCATGGTCGTGACGCTGGCCTGGGAAATCTTCAGCTCGGCTGCGATGTCGACGACACGGGCGTAGCCTTTCTTCTGAATAAGCTCCCGTATGCGTTCCAGATAGTCCTCCACCGCAGCGGTGGTGCGCGGAGGCTGGGGGCGGGGGGATTTCGGGGCCACGGAGGAAAATGGAATCCGGGCCTGCGGGCAGACTGAACGCCGGCTCGGGCGGTCAGTTTATTTCTTTGCAGCGAGCTGGGCGCGCAGCACGACACGGAACATCTGCACGGCGAGCCAGAAGACGCCGCTGATGCAGGCGGAGGCGAGGCCGGCAAAGAGGATGATGAACTTCGGGTCGTTCGAGGGGACGTGCGCCTTGAACAGCGTGAACATCAACACGAAGAAGCCGCCAACGAGGATCGCATCGACGATAAGGCTGACGGGAGTGATGGCGGATTTCTTTTCGGACAGAGACATGGAGCAAAAAAAGGCGCAGAAGCAGGGGTTGTCCACGGCTTTTTTCAGGGGCTGCCGGACGGCGTGAGGCCGGGTATGAGCGGGCTCGATGGCCGGTCTTAGTGCTTGAGGTATTTGGCGATCGCCTGGGAGCGGGAGTTTACCTGGAGCTTTTCGTAGACGCGGCGCACGTAGGTATCGACGGTCATGACGCTGAGGCTGAGGGACTCGGCGATCTCTTTGTAGAGGTAGCCTTTGGCCAGGAGGTCGAGCACGGTACGTTCACGGGGCGAGAGCACCTCGATATCGGAACGTTCGGGCGCGGCCGAGGTTTTGGTGAACGATTGAACGACCTTTCGGGCGATGGCGCAGCTCATCGGTGAACCGCCTTGGGAGATTTGTTTAATGGCCGTGAGCAGCTGTGTGCGGCGGGTGCCCTTCAGCAGATAGCCGGTGGCGCCGGCGGAGAGGGCGGCGAAGATGTGGTCGGCATCGGCGTAAACGGTGAGCATCAAGAACTGTGTCTCGGGCAACGCTGGTTTGAGGAGTCGCACGCACTCGATGCCGTTCAGCTTGGGCACGTTGATATCCATGAGGACCACGTCGGGCTTTTGTTGCGGGAGTGATTCCAGCGCGGATTCGGTGTCCGGGTATTCGCTGACGAACTTGAGTTGATCACTCTGCTGGATGAGGTCCTTGAGGATCTGGCGGGTGGGTTCGTCGTCATCGACGATCGAGACACGGAGATTCATGGTGTGTGAAGAGATTGGGAGAGTGGTGCGGTGAGCGCTATGACCGTGCCGCGTGGTTCCGCGGCGGAGATTTCGAGCCGGCCGCCGATCGATTCCATGCGGGATTGCATGTTCTTGAGGCCATTGCGGTGGGAGGGGGTTCCGGTGGTGACGAGAAGGCCGACGCCGTTGTCGGTGATGGTGAGAGTCAGGTCATCGCCACGCACGTCGATCTCGATGACGACATCGGAGGCGCGGGCGTGTTTCACGATGTTGTTGAGCGCTTCCTTGCAGGTCAGGAAAAGGTGATGCCGGAACTGCGCGGTGAGGACGCGATGCGGAAGCATTTCCGGGAGAAGCACGCGGCAGCGAAGGCCGGCGTCGGAGAGATAGCCCTGGGCAAATTCGACGATGTAGTTCGCGACGCTTTCGAGATCGTCGTTCTTGGGGTTCACGGCCCAGACGATTTCGTCCATCGACTGCGTGAGCTCGCTGACGGTGCGGTAGATTTTGTCGAGCTGGGCCTCGCCCTCGTTTTTCTGCGCGGACTGTGTGAGCAGGCTGATGCGCGTGAGGCCGGCGCCGAGATCGTCGTGGATATTTTTCGCGATACGCGAGCGTTCCTGTTCGAGCGCCGCGTCGCGTTCGAGCACGGCGAGCTTCCTGTGAAGCCGGCGGTGCGACCAGTGGCGGACGGCTGCGACGAGAATCACAATCGCCAGAGCGACGAGTCCCATGGCGAACCAGACATTCTCCCACCACGCGGCCTCCACCACGACCTCGAGATGGTCGGTGGACACGCTGAGCGGTTGCCCGGCGATGACAGCGGAAATCTCGAACGTATACCGGCCTGGCGGCAGGCGCGTGAATTTCGCGACGCCGTCCTTCGTGGCCGGCGTCCAGTTATCGTCGAGGCCGGTCAGCCGGTAGCGGGCGTGCACGCGTTCGGGTGTCGTGAGACAGATGGTGGAGTATTGAATTTCCACCTGGCGCGCGCGCGGAGGAATCCGGGCGATGCGCGGGGATTCCTCGCGACGACCGTCGACGACAAGGGAGCGGGTTTTGGTGCGGAGGGAGGTGCGGGTGGCCCGTTCTTTCGCGGGATCGATTGCGACGATGCCCTGACGCGTGGTGAAGAGAATCAAGCCTTCCCCGGTTTTCCACAGTGCGGGTTGATGGGTGCTGAGGCACGTTGCCTCGGCCAGACCTTGATCGATGCCGATCGCGGCGGGTTCGAGACGGAACAGTTGTCCTTCGATGAAGTGCGTTATCTCTGAGTTCGCGATCCGCGATATGCCGGTGGCGGAGCCGATCCAGAGCTCGCCGGCGTCGTCGGAGGTGATTTGGGCGATATTGTCGGAAAGCAGGCCGTCGCGCGTGGTGAGTAGTCGCGTGCCCCGCTCATCGATGCGTGCGAGGCCGCCTTGCTCGGTGCCGATCCAGCAAACACCGGCGTGATCAAAATAGATCGCTTGAACGGCGCCGGTGTTCTGCAGGAGGCCGGGGTGTTGTTGAACGAACCGTTCACCCTGGAGGGAGTGGAGGGATCCGTCCTCGCTGCCGATCCAGATCGAGCCGGAGGTGTCCTCGGCAAATGTCCGCACGCGTGCGGAACCGGTGCCTTCGGCCGGGCCAAATAGTTTCAATTCGTCGTCGCGCACCCGCGCGATGCCACCGGCGGTGAAGGCGATCCAGAGATCGCCGTTTCTGGCGGCGAACATCACGCGCGGTGCGTTTTCGCCGGTGAAGTTTTCGGAATCGATCTGCTTTTGGATCCCGGTGCCGCCTATGAAAAGCAGCCCATAGGGAGTGCTGACCCACACGCGGCCGCCTTTTGCGGGAACGACGGAAAGCGCGCTGAAGTTTTCCCACTTGGGCGGCCGGGATAGCGTGTTTGCGCGATTGCTGTCGTTCAGGCTGGCGATGCCGCCGTCCCGGTTGGCGAACCAGATGCGGCCGGCCGGATCCTGACAGACCGAAAGGCTGTAGTTTTCCATCAAGCCGATGCCGCGGTTGAGGATCCCCAGCACACCGGGACTGACCCGGATGAGTCCCGAGCCATTTGACCCGGCCCATATGTTGCCCTGGTCGTCCTCGATGAGTGCGGAGATGTCTTCAGGAACCTGAATGACGCGGGTGGTTTCCCCATTTGGGGTCCAGCGGCGGAGTCCGCGCGAACGGGTGCCGAGCCAGAGTGCGCCGGTGGAGTCCTCAAGCAGGGCCTGCAGGAAATGCGCGCCGGTACTTGTATTCACTTTGTCGATGTGGACGACGGCGCCATCCTTGAATTTGAGAAGATGCTCATCGGCTGCGATCCACGGCCCATCCTGCTTCGAGGAGGTGATGCGCAGTCTTTCCTGGCCGAGACCTACGGAGACGCGCACAAGTTTCCCCTCTTCGTACCGGGCCAGAAAACTGCCGCTGGCCAGCCACACACGACCGCTGCCGTCGCGGGCAAACTGCACGCGGTCGGAGGCGCTCAGGCCGTCACGTTCGTCAAAGACTTTGTAGTTCTCGCCTTCCTGCCGAAGTGCGATCCCGCCTTTAAAACCCGTCCAAAAAGTCTGATCGTTTTCACGAAAGAGGGTTTCGGCGGGACTTCGTGCGAGACCTGGAGGCAGCGGTTGCTGGGTGAGTGTGTCATCGCTCAGTTGAATGACGCCGCCCGATTTAGGGGCGATCAGCAAGCCGTCGCCCGCAGGGGCTTTGGTGAGCGCGACGAAACTCCGGTCCTGCGTGATCGGCGCATTTGCATCCTGGCTCACCACGGCGGTGAAGTTTTTCCCGTCAAATCTCACGAGGCCCTCGGTGGTGCCCACGTACAAAAACCCGTCGCGACCCTGGCTCAGGCTGATGATTTCGTTGCTAGGCAGGCCATCGCGTTGCGTCCATGCGCGCAGGCTGAATGGAGGAAGAATGCTCTCGGCATATAGCAGAGGGGGGGAGGCAAGCGACAGGACCGCGAGGTACAGAAGGGCCGGCCAATAAAACGGTTTCAAGGACAGCAAAGCGGGGATGACAAAAGAGGGGTGGTGGACGGGGTAAAGCGAACGCGGCCGGATTTTGAGAGTACTCGTGCGTCGCATGCACGCCTGTCTGGTGTCCCGTGTTCTGGTTACAAGACGTCCCGGAAGGTATTTGGTAGTCTACACGGGCTGGATCCGACGTAACGGCTTCAGAGTTCTTGTCCCAACCCTAATCCCCTCCCCGCGTCTTATCCAAGCTGCCGATTCGCACCCAAGGTCGGCACTTTACCCCAAGACCCGCCGCAACGCGCCCGTGGCCGTTCGAGGCTGATGCCCGAACAGATCGCGTGTGCCTGCGTCAGTGAACGCATTTTCGCGCCGGTTTTTCCTCTGCACGAGTGAAGCCGGTCCGCGCGTGTGGTCGCGGTCATCTCCTGAGCACCGGTTTCGTCGCCGGGGCTACGGGCCGGAGGCTTGTCCGTTTCGTCCGATCCCGTCCTCCCAACCAACACCATCCCCAGCCCGAAAGTCCCATGAGTTGTTCGAAGCAGTTGAAAACCTTGCTGCCCGCCCTGTGCGTTTCCACAGCGGCAGCCATCCGGACCGCGACCATGTCGTGTGCAGTCCTCGCCCTCGCGGCCACGTCCGCGCACGCCCAGCAGTCCGCAACCGGCACGATTGAAGGCCGCGTGCTGAACGCCACCAACGGCCAGTATCCGAACCGCGCCCGCGTGACGGTGGAGAATTCCAACATCGAGGCGTACACAAACGACGCCGGTGAATATCTCCTCCGCAACGTCCCTGCCGGGGAAGTGAAGTTGCGGATTTCCTACACGGGCCAGACGACGATTGAGACGTCCGTGCTCGTGTCGTCAGACCAGACGACGAAGAAGGATTTTGTCTTCAACGCTTCCGATGGCGTGATAGCCGCAGACGCCAGCTCGGTTGTGCTCGATGCTTTTGTGGTCGAAACCAAGCGCTACAAGACCGCGCAGGAAATCGCGCTCAACGAAGAGAAGACCTCGACGAATATCAAAACCGTCGTCGCGACTGATTCCCTCGGATATATCTCGAACGGAAACATCGGCGAGTTTGTGAAGTTTTTGCCCGGTGTGGATATCGGTTACGGTAACTACACCTCCAACAGCAACCCGGCGGACGCGACGAGCGTGTCTGTGCGTGGCTTTGGTGCGGATTCCACGTCCATTCTCGTGGATGGTATGCCTATCGCGAGCGCATCGACGGGCGGCCTCACGCGTGCGGTCCAGTTGGATGCTGTTTCGGTCAACAACGCGACGCGCGTCGAAGTCATCAAGGTGGCAACGCCTGACATGCGGCAGGATGCGCCCGGTGGTGCCATCAATCTCGTCACGCGAGGCGCCTTCGAACTCGCAAAGCCGACCTACTCCGTGACGGTGGCGATGAATGGAAACATCAACCAGCCGAAGGTCTTCTCGAAGACACCGGGGCCGGTGGAAGGAAGCGCCTATCGCACCCTTCCCACTGTTCGCCTGAGCGCGACAATTCCTTTCACCAAGAACTTCGGCCTCTCCGTGGCGGTGGCCTCTGATAACCGGTCGACGCTCACGCAAAGCGCGTTCCCGACACGCTTATGGGCGAGCACGACGATCAACCTCACGCCGATCGGCGGGGCGTCGAATACCGTGACGAGCAACGCGAATGGAAACATCCGCATCGATAATCCCGTCAACTACCGGACGACGATGAACGACAACCAGTGGTTGGAGTACACGCAGACGGCGAACATCCGCGCGGACTGGCGTCCCTTCCCTGGGCTCACGTTGAAGGTGAACGGGCAGTTCTCCAACATCGCGACCTCGGTGGTGGACCGTCGAAATCAGTTCTCGATGGGCATGATTCAGGATTGGGGTCCGGACTTCGTGAAAGGTTATCAGGCGCGCGCGGCCGGTCCTGGAATCACCGCGTTTAATCCCGCTCATAGATTGGAGATGACGATCACCAGCCGCGATCGCAACGGCTTCACCTCGTCCGGCTATATTCAGGCAAACTATCGGAAAGGACCGTGGACGATCGATGCCAAGGCCAGCGCGTCGGAATCCTATGGTGCGCTCGATGACCTCAAGAAGGGCCACTATGCGGGGCTGGATAATGTCTATGTTCCGGGACGGCTCGAGTTCGCGGGCATCGACAAGGGGCTGCCCAGTTTGATCAGTGCGTGGGATACTGCCGGCAATCCCTTCAACTACTCGCGGATGGATGGCTGGAGCGTCGGTAGCGACCTCACCGTGGCGTCGGGCGAAAGCTACAACCGCGATCTGCGCAAACAGTACTCCCTCGATGTGGCGCGTGAACTGGATTTCCTGCCGTTCCCGGTGACCCTGAAAGCCGGCTTTTTCCGCGACGAAAAGAAAATCCACAAGTGGGGCCGCGGATCCAAGTACCAGTGGAAATATATGGGACCGACGCTTTCAGCCAAGCAGATTGAGACGGACTTCGCCACCAATGCGGACTTTGGCTACCAGGCTCCGCAGTACTGGGTGGATACCTACAAGCTCCACGATATCTACGAAGCGCATCCGGAGTACTTTAACGAGAACTGGATCGACCCTACGTCGAGCACCGTCAACCTGCCCGCCGCGAACTACAACTCCGTGGTCGGTCAGCGCAAAGGAGTGACGGAGACTGCGGACGAATGGTATGGCATGATCAAGGCCAGTTTCTTCCGGAACCGACTGGATGTGCTCACCGGATTCCGGCAGGCGCGCAGAGCCATCGAAGGCTACAATCTGTTCAACGACGGCACGTACCAATACGTGAAGATGCCCGACGGCACCAGTTATCGGGACTCCGTGTACACTGCTGGCGTGAAGTACGATGGCAGCAACAATACCGGCGGGGCCCGGGATGTCGTGCTTACGGATCAAGCCCTGCGTGCCCGCATGCAGGCGGCGGGCGTAGTGTATCTCCGACAAAGCTCGAACTCGCTCCCAACGGGGTCAACAATGGCACGCGCGAAAACGATATTCACTTTGCGCCGCTCGGAAGATACACGCGCAACGTCGATGCAGAGCAGACGCTGCCGTACACGCCGCAGGTTCAGGTGGCGTACAAAATCACCGATAACCTCATCTTCCAAGCGGCCTGGAGCCGTGAAACACGCAGCCCTGACTTGGAGACCAACAGCGGCGGCATTCTCAACGCCGGTGCCGACTTCTCCGTTGTCACCGCGGCCATTCCCTCATCCAACCTCGGCGGCGATGGCACGATCCGAGTCTTCGAACATGAGGAACACGCCCGAGGTGAATAATTCCTACAACGTCAAACTCACTTCTACGATAAGTCAGGCGGACGGTTGAGCGCCTCGTATTACTACAAGGTGGTGAAAAACCAGTGGGTGGATGAAGAGGTCTTCAACACCGATGCGGAGTACGACAAGCTTGGCGTCGATGGGATTGGATCGCAGCGATTATCAGAACTTTCCAAGATCACCACGTCGACTGCCACCGGCGATAAAGCCATCCGCGAGGGCTTCGAACTTGAGGCGGTGCAAAACTTCGGATTTCTGGGCCGGTTGCCCAGCCGCTTCGATGGATTCGTCACCTACACGCGCCGGCCAGTGGTGGCAGCAGTGGCCGCCGCGAATCCGCCGCTTGGTTGGATTGCGACGACGCCCGTGCGTCCCGAAGTGGACGGGAGGTCTGTCGTACAGTGCGTCACGTTTCAGCATTCAGGCACGGGCCACCTTTACGGAAAGTGGCATCACGCGATCGGAAAGCGGTCGAAACGGTGACACTGCCTGACCGCGTGACCAACCGGAGTGTTCAATTCTACAACAAAACCGCCGTCCGATCGCCCTCAATCTGCAGGTTAACTATACGCTCACGAAATACATGCGGTTGTTCATGACGATGGATCGTATCCTGGAAGAACGCACAACTTCCCGGACGTCGGATGCCGTGACGGGCATGATGCCCGAGTATGCAAGGTGGAATACCACCACGACCGCGGCATCTACATGTCGCTAGGTGCAACCGCCACCCTCTAAGCGGCGCATGCGAAGGCTTCGCGAGATTCGAACTCGTGAAGCTTTTTGCCGGCGACTGGAGAGGGTCGGCGGACATTAGAATGATCATGAGTGTTATGCGAACAGAGGGTAAGGCGACCATGCGTCACGTCGCGCAAGCAGCGGATGTCGCAATCGGGACAGTTTCGCGCGTGTTGAACCTTCACCCGGGTGTCGGTGAGGAACTGATCCGAAAAGTCAGGCAGGCGGTGGTTCAGACCGGGTATGTTCATCAGGCGCATTCGAGGGGAAGGGAAAGCGAGCGCAGGCCGGGGCAGCGGTGTGGAGACATCGGGCGCGCTCTTGTCAAAGGTGACGACGCGACGGAGCGATCCCATGACATGAGCATGCTCGAAGGAATCGAGCGTGCGCTTGCGTTGAAGGAGCGCAGCTTGGTGGTGGGAAGCGTGGGTCGTGATTTTGTTGTGCCTCATTTCTCACGCGGAGACGCGTGGACGGCCTCGTGTTGATAAGCCCTGTCTTTGACAGGGGGGATTCCGATTGGATCCGGGAGACGTATGAGCGTATCCGGAAATACCCTCATGTGTGGGTCAACGCGCGACCGGCGGCGACCGGCGGAGATCTTTGTGAGCCCGATATCCGGCGTGCCGGGTTTCTGGCGGCTGACTATCTCGCCGGCAAAGGGCATGGGGCAGATCGGATTGTTGATTCGTGGAATGAACTCTACGATCCGGCGTTGATGCGGACGTCATTTGTTGCGGGCGCGCAAAAAAAGCGGGGCGAAGTCAGTCATGTCGACACGAAGGCTTGAAATGAAAGTGCGAGCGGCCCGGACGCGGTTGCACGTCTTGCGCGGTTTTCTCAGAGATCGACGAGGAGTTGGAGATCCACGGCTTTGTTTATCCCGTCTCATCGCCTCGCCCGGCTTTTTTTCGAGCAGATTTTGAGATCCGATTTTGACGCGGCTCAAAACGTGAGTCTGCTGACCGTGCGGGCGACAAGGCTTCTGAGTTGGACGCAGACGGATGTAACAATGATCGATCTGCGGACCGATTCGCTGAGTGCGCGCGCGGTCGATCGATTGCTCTGGCGACTGGGCAATCCGATCGACGGCACCGATTGTGTGAATGTGTCCGTCGAGCCTGTGGTGATCAAGAGGGGTTCGGTGCCGTCAGGCAGCCTGGCGCGATTCCCCCCTGAGCGATAGGAGTCACGTGGCCATTGCTTGGTTACTTGCCATCGCGACGCGTGACGAAGCGAAGCACTGTCAACGATGCCAGCGCTGCGAGGAACCAGCCCGATGGGGATCCGCCACCGCCGCCGCCGCCCGAAGCGGGTGCGGCAGGCGGGGTTGGCGCCGGGTCGACTGCGACTGACGCAGGACGGCTCACGACGGATCGCCGGTGGCGAGGCCGATGGCGACGGGTACGTGCCGGCCTAGAGTCTGCTGAAACGCTCGAGACCGTGTAGGTCGCAGCGGTGGCGCCGGCGATGGCAATGTTGTTTAGGCGCCACTGATACGATGCTGGCGTGATGCCAGACGGGACCGCGGTGAGTGTAAGTGCGTTGCCGGCGGTGAGTGTCGAGGTCGGTCCGGTGATGGTGGCCAGAGCCGGAATCGCTGCGTCGGTGATGTTGGCGCCGGTGTTGTTGCCGGCGTGGGTGTTGATGATGGTAAAGACGTCGGACGCTGGCAGCATTTCGTAAGAATAGGCCGGTGTGAACACGCTGTCTGCGCCGTCGACTGGGGCGGTGCCGGTGACGGATGTGTAGGTGTTGCCGATAGCGAGAATACGGGCCGATCGGAAGCGCCGTGTTTACGTTTCGACGCAGGAGCGGATTGGTGACGGAGATATATGCGTTACGTTCATGAGGAACTGTGACTGGTCGCTTGCGACTGTTCCCTCGGTGTTTCCAGGCGTGTTGAATACGTTGTTGTAGAGATGAACGTAGCCATAAGTCCCGAGCGGCATGCGCTGGTCGACGGATGGATCCGACAAGTTGTGGTGGAGTGTGACGTGGAGAGGCGCTGTTTCTCCCGTAGAGTTGCCGATGAGGACGCTGTAGCGATGGGCGAGAAGCTGACTTATGTAGGAGAAGTCACACCAGGATACGGTGATCCTGTCTGCACCGTTCACGATCTTGATGGCATGATCCGCCGTGTCGAAGAACGTGCAGTGCGTGATGAAGACGTCGCGCGCGCCGTTGATCGTAATGGCGTCAGCACTGTTGGAGAGAGATTCAGGCCGCGGATGACGACGTTCTGCGACGCCCGTATCGAGCAGCAGATTGCCGCCAAGCCCGGAGTTGGCGTCAGCACCTTGGATCGTCTCTTGGATTTTACCGCGACCGGCGTTGAGCCGAGGCTCAGTCCGCCAACAACGGTGATGACCATTGAGGAGGATGATTGGCGTAGGTGCGGAAGTCGGCTGCAGTCGAAACCGTGACTGCTACCGAGCTGGAGCCAGCACCGCCGGTGACGGAAGCGGCGTAACCGTCAGGTGTTGGTGCTGGATAATCGGCAGAGACCGTGAAACTGCGCGTTACGTCGGTGGCGGCGGAGTAGGCGGCGTTGCCGGCTTGGGAAGCGCGAACAGTGACAACGCCGGGGATGCCGATGAGCGTGAGCGTGCTGCCGGAGAGTGTGGCCGGACCGCTCGCCACGGTGAAGGTGACGGGCAGCGAGCTGCTTGCAGTCGCACTCAGTGCAAAGGCTGGCGCGGTACGGGTTTTGTCGGCGAGCGCGGCGAAGGTGATTGTCTGCGTGAGCTTGGTGATGTTGGTGACGGTCTGATCGGCGGTGACGGTGGTGTAGTTGCCGTTACCTGACTGCGTGGCGCGCAGTGTGATCGGGTTCGCGTCGAGCGGTGTGAAGGACGCCCCGGAGATCGTGGCGTTGCCGCTGACGACCGAGAACGTGACGGACAGGCCGCTGGAGGCGGTCGCAGTCAGCGTGACCGGTGTGTTGACGATAGCCGAAGTGACGGGCGTGAACGCGATTGTCTGGCTGGCTTTGCCGATGACCAGCGTACCGCTTGCGGTGCCGGTGTAATTGGTGTCGTTGACGGTTGCGACAACCGCGTAGCTGCCGGCGGCGGTCGGGGCGGTCGCGCTGCCGTCGTAGGTCAATGCAACCGTAAGGCCGGCGGGTGTCGTGGTGGCTGTCGCGAGTTTGACGGCACCGTCGTAGGTCTGTGCGAGGCCTCCGAGCGTGACGGTGGCGGGCGCTTTGTTGACGACGATGGTGGCGACGTTGCTCGTGGTCACGTTACCGGCGAGATCGGTGAGGCGCACGGAGTAGCTGCCGTCGAAACCGGTCATCGTGATGGCCGTGTGTGCGAGGGACGCGGTTGTCGAGCCGCTGCGACTGGCGGAATCAGTGAGCGCGGCGGAGTTGCGGGACCATTGGTAGGCGAGCGCAGTCGCGTCGGCCGCGACGACGTTCAACGTGAACGAGCTGCCATAAACGTAGGTGCCGCCGGTGGGCTGCGTGTTGATCGCAGGCGCGGCAGTGTCGATGGTGACAGGGAAGTCGGCAGAGACGGTGCTGCTGTTGCCGGCGGTGTCGCTGGCAAAGGCGGTGAAGAGATAGGTGCCGTCAGGGATGGTCGTGGCGCTGTAGTTCGAAGATCCATACGCCAGAGCTGCTGGCGGTGGTGGTGCCGATCACGCCGAGGCCGCTGCGCGAGAGCGTGACAGTGGCGTTGGCCTCCGCGGTGCCGCCGAAGACGAGCGTGTTGTCGCTGGTGACTCCGTCGGTGGAGCTGGCGCCGGTGTCGTTGCTCATCGTGGTGATGACGGGAGCGGCGGGCGTGGCCGTATCGATTTCTACGAGGAAGGAGGCGGAGACGGCGCTGATGTTGCCAGCGATGTCGGTGGTGTTCGCGGTGAAGGATGCGTGCCGGCCGCGAGTGTGGTGCTGGTGTAGTCGAAGGACCAGATACCGCTGACGTTGGTTGCGGCGGTGCCGATCTGGACGGTGTTGCGGAAGACTGTGACGGTTTCGTTGGCCGCGCCGGTGCCGGAGAGAATCAGCGTGGTGTCACTGGTGATGCGGTCGGTGTTGCTGGTGCCGGTATCGTTCGTGATCGCGGCGAGCGCGGGCGCGGATGAGGCGGTCGTATCGATCGTGACACTTAATGCATTGGATGCGACGCCGGTGTTGCCAGCGGCATCGGTGGCCTTGGCGGTGATACTGTAAGTGCCCTGCGCAAGTGCGGTGCCGAGTGTGAGCGACCAGATGCCGGAGCTGTTGGCCGTCGTGGTGCCGAGCGAAGTTGAGCCGCCGCGGAAAAGTTCGATGGTGCTGTCAGCCTCAGCAGTGCCGGTAAAGGTGGGTGTGGTGACGTTGGTGATGTTGTCGGTGTTGGAACTACCGCTGTCGCTCGCGGTGGCGAGATCGGGAGCTGAGGGCGCGACGGGCGGAATCGTATCAACCGTGGCAGTCGTGTGGGCGGCGGAAGATGTATTGCCCGAATTATCCCGGGCGAAAGCGGAGTAGTAGTATGTGCCGTCGGCGAGACCGGTTTGCTGGAAGGTCGTGCTCGTTACGTTGGAGGCGACCGCGGTTCCGTCTGCAACCGATGTCGGATAGCCTGTGGTGGAGCGACGGATGGTAATCGATGCGAAGTCGCCCGCGGTGGGATTAGTCCAATTGAGAGAAATCGTGTTGGTGCTGGCGACTGCGGCAAAGGCGCCCGGCGCGCTGGGTGGCAGGGTGTCGATGGCGAAATTATTGGAGTCGGTCGTGCCCGTGCCGGTATTGCCGGCGGCGTTGGTGACACCGGTGCTGGCAAGTGTGATGGCGTTGGAGGAATCCTCGACGCCGGCGGCAGGCGTGAAGGAGGCGGTCCAGGTGATGCTATCGGAAGTGGCGACCGTGGTGAGTGTGCCGTTGACGACGGAGAGATCGGCGTTGGTGAAGCCCGTGACAGCCTGGCTGAAGGTGATCGTGACCAGAGATGTTTCGCCGACGCTGAGCGCGGAGTCGGAGACGACGATCGACGCGGTGGGGCGGACTCCGTTTACAACGATTGCTTTTTGTGCCGCGAGCGACTGGGCGTTGCCGATGTCGGGAAGTGTGAGCAAGGCATCGAGACTACCGGTGGTGCCCTTGATGGTGCCGCCGTTGAGCGAGAGCGCGGCGGTGCTGGCGTAGTCGAGGTCCGCGCTGAGATCGCCGCTTTGGACGGTGTAGTTGAACGTGAGAGTGGCTGAACCGCTGCCGGAGACGTAGCTGGCGGTGCGGTCGGTGGTGCCGGTTTCGAGGAGGATCGTGGGCGTGCCACCCGTGGTGTTAACGGTTACGGAAGCGCTGAAGCTGACTTCGATATTAACGACGTCGCCTATCTTGTAGTTGGTATTCGCGGACGAGGAGGAGACGCCGGTGACGAAGGGATTGGTTGTTTGGGTATAAAGTTGTCCGCTGGTGTAGGGCAGTCCTGTGAGTAAGTTGCCGGCAGTGTCCTTGAGTTTGGCGAGATCGATGAGGAGTACCGCGCCCATGTTGGTGTCGGTGACGTAGAGACGTCCGGTGCTATCGATTGCCACGTCATAGGGATTGCTCAGCCCGGAGCCGGAAATGGTCGTGACGGTGCTTCCGTCGGCAGAAATACGGATCACCGTCCGGGTGTCATTGTCCGCCATGTAGACGTTGCCGGCAGCGTCGCAGGTGAGGCCGTAGCCATAACCGACATTGGAAGCGAAGGTGCTGACGACGCCGGCGGGAGTCACCTTGCTCACGGAGTAGTCACCTGTGTTGGAGACGAAGAGATTGCCGTCGGAATCGATCGCGATGCCCGCAGGGGAATTGAAGCCGTAGGCGAAGGTGCTGACACTGCCGCCAGGGCTCACAATCTTGACGTCGTTGTCGTACATATCCGTGACGTAGAGATTGCCGGAAGCGTCGCAGACGACGTCTTGTGGATAGTTGAAGCCGTAGGCGTAGGTGTAGGACGACCCGTTTGGCTCTACTTTTATCACCTCGTAACTCCATTGATCCACGAGGTAGAGGTTACCCGCGCTATCTAAGGCCGAGGCTGTGAAGTATCCGTTAACCCACGCGTAGTTGGTCGCTGTTTCGGGAGCGATCGCCTTGTAGATAACGTTGTAGTCGGGGACATAGAGTGCGTCCGCGCTGTCGATTGCCAGTGTCTGCACGCTATAGCCGGTGAGGTAGTTGGTCGCGGGTGAATTCGCCCCGAGTTGTGAGCTGGTGTCCGAGATGATATCGAGTCGGAAGTCGCCGGTGCCGGAGGCCACGGTCACTGTCACATCGTAAACGGACGGGCCGCCGGAAAGGGAGGTCACCGAGCCGACGACCGTGCTGCCGTTCACCGCTGTGGCGGCGAACATGTTGGGCGTCAGGTTTTGCACGGCCTCGGAGAAGGTGACTTCGTAGACGACCGTGGACGATGAGTTGAACTGGGTCGCCGGTGTCTTGCGCAGGATTGACGTCAGCTGTGGAGAAACGGCGTCGACTTTCACGCCCGTGGTACTGGCGACGTTGTTTAACGTGAGGGCTGCGTTGTTGCCCGAGGGATCGCGGAGCGTGCCGCCGTTCGCGATGACTGCGGAGCCGATGGAAACGCCGTCGGCGTCGAAATTGCCGGTGGCGACGGTGTAGCGGAAAACGAGATCGGTACCGCCGGAGCCGCTGACATATGAGGCCGAGACGGTGCCCCCCGTGTTCAACGTGAGCGACACGTAAGGAGTGCCGCCGCTGGTGTTGACGGTGACGCCTTCGCTGAAAACGACGGTGAAATCGAGTGTGGTGCCTGTGATGTAGGTGCCGTTGGCGGGAGCCCGACGTTCGAGACGATCGGGGCGGTGGTGTCGGCGACGGTGAGCGTGGTTGTGACGGCGATTGTCGGGCTGGGATCGCCAGGCATGCCGCCATACTCGACGACGTAGCCGGAGATGCCATTGCCTGCGCTGTTGGGATAATCATTCCACGCGCCCTGGGTGTAGAAGTGAGCGTAGTTTTCGTGCTGAGGGGTGGCGTCGTTGGGTTCACTGTTCCACCAGTTGCTGTAGTAGCCACCGACGGGATTGCCGCCACCGTTGCCGTGGCTGCCGTAGAGTCCCGAGAAACTCGGGCTGCTGCCGTGCGCGCTTGTCTGTGTGAAGAAGTGACGTCCCTGACCGGAGTCTTCGAGACCTTCGGGGCCGGTGACCCAGCGCCAGATGCTTTCCTGGGCGGCGTCGCTCGCGCCCATCCAGCCCTGCCCGACGAGCTTGGTGGTGATGAATGTGTTTTCCGCTGCGCTCGTGATGGTCGCGAGGTAGCCTTGCATTCCATAAAACCTGCGGGATTCCGCGGCGGCTTTGGCGGCGGTCCAGGTGATACCCTGGCTGGCGACGAATTCGTAGTAGTGGCCGTTGGTCCAGAAGACCGATGCGTTGCCGAGACTGAACGTGATGGAGCGTGAGCCGAGCGGGGAACTCCAGGAAGTGGCGAAGGTGACGGTGCGCAGCAATGCCTGCCATGCTGCGGCGTTTGCAGAGCCGGAGAACGTGAGTACGCCGATGCTGGAGTTGTAGGAACCGGTCACGCCGGAAGGCAGGGCGGCGGCGTTGAAGGCCAGGACGTCGCCTCCAGATTTGTTGTCGATAGAGACAAGTGCGCCGGAGATGAGCGAGCTGCCACCGACTGTGAGAGCTCCGTCCACGATGGTGGCGGCGCCTGTGTTTTGCGCGGTTGGAGAGCTGCCGCCGTTGGCGAGCGATGGCGTGTTGTAAGGGGTGACGTTGTTGCTCGCGGCCGAAGCGCTGCTGTTGCCGACGGAGTTTGTTGCGACGACGGTGAACGTGTAGCTCACATCGTTGGCGAGGCCGGTGACGGTAAGCGGCGAGGCCGGGCCGGTGACGGTCCGATTGTCGGGATTGGAAGTTACCGTGTAGTTGGTGACGGCTGCGCCGCCGTTATTAACCGGAGGCGTGAACGAGATCGTGGCCTGCGTGTCACCCGCGACAGCTGAGATTCCGGTGGGCGCGTCGGGCACGGTGAGCACGGCGAACGCGGTTACCTGAAGTGCGATGCCCAAAAAGAAGAGACAGGCGCTGGTGACGAGTTTGTGACGGCGTGGCAGGAAAGAAGCGGCAGATAGGCGCATAGCGTAACGATGCAGGTACAAATGGGTACCATCGGCACGCGCGCGGAGGATATGCACTGATTCCAGAAAGAATCTTTGTGGAAACAGATGAGCGAAAGCCGGCTTGTCCTGCACAGGAAACGTCCAAGTGCAGAAGAGCCGGCGGACGAGCCGGTTCGCTTAGTGGATGCAATGCCGCGAGAGCGGCGGACGGTCAGGAGCCGGCGGCTTTTTTCCGACGCAGCTCGTGAGCTTTGGCGACGGAGAGGAATTCGTAGAAGCCGTGGAGCTTCGCGAAATAGTAGCCGGCGCGGCCGTCGAGGATGCCGAGCTGGAAAAAGTAAACGTAGCAGAAGCGCAGCGTCGGACGGAAAGGCATGCGGCGGACGAATTGCTTGAGCTTCCGTTTGAATTTCGTGCCGCCCATCTGGAGGTGCTGCGCGGCGTGGGCGCTTTCCTGGACGTCGAGCGCGGCCTCCCAGTTCGAGTAGCGGTTGTGTTTCTCGACGAAGACGTCGACCGAGGGAAACGCGTAATGGTCCATCTCGGATTTGAGACGGCCGGTTTCACCTTGGACGACGATGTGTTCGTGGACCTCGTTGTCGCCGCTGCCGGTGGCGCCGGTGACGAGACGCTCGTAGCGGCCCAGCTTATGTTTGAAGAGGCGGAGATTCCAATTGGGGTAATAGGCGTGTTTCAGCCACTGGCCCATGAACATGAAGCGGCGGTTGATCCAGTAGCCGGTTTTGCCGTGGCCGTCGGCAGCGATGAGCGCGGCGAACTCGGGCCCTGTTTCCGGAGGAAGGACCTCATCGGCGTCCACGATGAAAACCCACTCGTGCTTGAACGGAAGATTTTCGAGCGCCCAGTTTTTCTTCTTCGGCCAGATGCCGTTGAAGTCGAACTGCACGACTTTCGCGCCGGCTTTTTCGCAGATCGCCTGGGAGCCGTCGGTGCTGTGGGAATCGACCACGAAAATCTCATCGGCCCATGCGAGTGCGGCGAGGCAGCGTGGCAGGTTGCCGGCCTCGTTTTTGATCGGAATGAGGATGGAGACGGGGACTTTGGTATTCACGCGGGCGGAGATATCTCAGGCTGAAGGTGGACGGGTGCCGATGACTTTGGCGGGATTGCCAGCGACGATTGCCGAAGGAGCGACACTTTTCGTCACGACCGCACAGGCACCGATGATGGCGCGATCGCCGATGGAAATCCCGGGTAGAATGAAAGCCCGTGCACCGACAAAAACGTCGCGGCCGATGGTGATCGGACTCGTTTGAAGGGGAAGCGCGGTTGAGGCGAAGTCATGCGTGCCGGAGCAGAGATAGGCCTCCTGTGCGATGGTTGCGCCTTCGCCGATGGTGATCGGGGCGAGCGTGTAGGCGTTGGCGCGGTCGCCGAGGCAGGCGCGGTGGTGCATCGTGAGATTCCACGGAAGCTGGATGCGGGCGCGTTGATGAACGAAAGGCGTGCCGGTGAGTTTCGCGCCGAAGACTCGGAGGATAAAAAGGCGCCACGGGTTGAGCGGTTTGGGCGTCCACGCGCAGAGAATGGCCCAGACGTATTCCCAGATCAGCGCGGCGACACGCTGGCGAAAGGTCCACGGCGAATCGTACGGCGTGGCTTGCGCGTGGGTCTTGATGGGCTGGGCGGGCGTGCTCATGACGGCGGTTTACCGGACGGGCTGAGCAGCGCAGAGCTTTTGAAAATCGTCGAGAAAAAGTCCGGCGATCCTCGGAAGGGTGTAGCCCCGGGCGGTGGTCCAGGCGGCCTGTCGTATCCGGGCGGTCGATGCCGTGTCCGGCAGGATGCGCGAGAGCGTCTGGGACAACGCCTCGGAGGGAGAAGGGGCGCGGTGGTTGAAGACGAGGCCGTTTTCGCCGGGCGTGATGAAATCTTGAAAACAGGCGAGGCTGGAGACGACAGGCAGGCAGCCGGCGGCCATGGCTTCGAGGGCGGCGAGGCCGAAGGTTTCGCCTTTCTCGGCGAGCGAGGGGTAAACGAAGACGCGGGCGGTGCGGTAGTGTTCGATGAGTTTTGCCTCGTCGAAAACACGGCCGACGAATTCGACGCGGTCGGCGACTGGAGCAGCCGCGGATTTCAACTCCGCCAGATGGCTTTCGCCGCCGCCACCGTAAGCGGTTTCCCACGGGCCGACGATTTTCACGCGCCATTGTGTGCGAAGCTCCGCAGGAAGCTGGGCGAAGGCGTCGATCAGCAGGCGGACGCCTTTTTCTGGATGAACCCGGCCGACATAAAGCAGCGTGTTTTCGGCCGGGGAAATCTCCGGGAGCAGGTAGCGGTCGGCGAGCGGATAGGGGATGACGCGTGTGCGGTCCGTGGCGCGAGGCTCCTCCGTGAGAATGGCATCGCGGATCGGTGCGGAGACGGTTTGCAGGATCGCGTGGCGGTAGAGCTTGAGCTGGCCCTTCGGATAACGAGCGACGTGAACGTAAGGAATGCCACGCGAGCGACGGCGGGACAGCGCGGGAAGCCAGAAAGTGTTTGTGACCAAAATATCCGCGGGAGGCAGCCGGCGGAGAACCTGCAAGGTGTACCAGAAATCGCAAAGCAGGCGCCGGCCGAAAGACGACGGCGAGGTGAAGCCGGAGAAGCGCTGGTGGTGCACGCCGCCGATGACTTCACGGGCGGGAAGCTTCGGGTGGGCGCGGGAAAGGTGGGTGACCTCGTGGCCCTGGCGGACGAATTCCTGCCCGAGTGAGTGCCAGACTTTTTCGACGGCGCCGCCGAGGATCGCGGGGACTGGGAGAAAAGGACCTTGGACGATGGTGATGCGCACGTGGCGGGAATCGATCGGGAGGCCTCAGCCCGTGGGCGTGTGGCGTTGACTGATGAGGCCGGAAAGTTGCTCGGCGAAATTGGTGGCGGCGTAGCCGATCTCAAAGCGTTTTTCGAAGGAGGCCTTTGCGGCCTCGCCCATCTTGGCGCGAGCGTCGGCGGTGAGCAGCAGCCAGCGCTCGAGGAGACGGGTGATTCCGTCCTGCGTGGCCGGCTCGACGAGGGCGACGTTATCGGCGTCGAGTTCGCTCCAGATATTCACACGGTTGGAGATGAGCACGGGCGTGCCGCAAGCGAGCGCCTCGACGACGGCGATGCCGAAATTTTCCTGATAGGAGGGGAGAACGAACGCCTCGGCTCCGGCGAGCGCGCCCCATTTGGCTTCACCGGTGAGCATGCCGGGCCAGTGAACGGAAGCGCCGACGCCCTCGGCTTGGGCGAGGGTCTTCAGGGTGGCGAGGTAGCGTTCGTCGACGCAGGGACCGGCGATCACGAGATCGGGCGGCGTGCCGCCGTGGCTCACGGCGTACGTGCGGGTGATTTTGCCGTAGGCGCGGATGAGGAGTTCGACGCCTTTTTTCGAGTGAATGCGCCCGAGAAAAAGGAAGTAGCGCCGTCTGTCGGCGGAGGGGCAGCGCGTGCTCCAGGCGGCGGACCAGTTATCGGGGAAACCTTCGGGCCGCGCGGCGCCGTAGGCGATGACGCGCTCGTTGCAGCGGTAGAAGGGGAAGGTTTTGCGGGCGAGCCGGCGTTCTTCCTGGCAGGTGAAAAACACGGCGCGGGCATCGCGCAGGATACGGCGCTCGATGAGCTGCCAGTAGAGCCATTTTTTGACGTGCTTGATCGGGTAGGTCTCGCGGATCGACGGATCGAGCATGCCGTGAGGGATCACGAAATAAGGGACGCCTTTTTCACGGGCGACGGAACGCACCGCCAGGCCGAGGAATTGCCAGAGACCGTGCATGATCACGGCATCGTAGCGCCCGAGATTTTTTTCCAGCCACGGACGGACGCGATGCGAGTAAGCATAGCTGGTCTTGGCGGGCCCCATCGCGAAAGTCTGGCCGACCCAGCTCTGGAGATAGCCGGCGAACGGATCGTCGACCGTGAGGAAATCCGTTTGATGACCGAGCTTCGTGAGCAAGGGGGTGATCGCCCGCATTCCCGCGACGGGACCGCCGGTGGCCGGATCTACGGTGGCGATGACGCGAAGGATTTTCATGCGGCGGTGGATGCAGACTCCCGGGCGTTGCTTTCCAACAACATCGTGTAGAGACGACGGTAGGCGTCGAGCATCGCTTGCGGCTCCCAGCGCGCCGCATCTGCGAGACCGGCGGCGCGAAGAGGGGCGGGATTTGCCAGTGCTTCGGCGATGCGGGTGGCCGCGGCGGCGGGATCGGCGGGATCGATGTAGCAGGCGGCATCACCGCCGACCTCGGTCATGGGCGCGCGGTTGGAGGTGAATACCGGGCAGCCGCAGGCGTGAGCTTCGGCGATCGGCCAGCCGAAACCTTCTTCCCAGGAAGGGAAAATGAGGCCTTGGGCGAGCGAGTAGGCGGCGCGCAGTTCTTCATTGTCCACGCCCGGTAGGCGGATGACGGAGTCGCGGAGGCAATGCTGGTCAATGATGGCTTGCTGCTCGGGATCGAAAGCGGGGCCGACGTAGATCAGCGTGCGTGCGTGGTTGCCCGGAAGGCGGCGGAGGGCGGCGAAGATCGCGATCAGGCCGGTGCGGTTTTTGTACCATTGGGCACCACCGATACCGAAGAGGAATTCGGCTGGCTTGCCGGCGTCGGAGACGGGCCAGCGAACATGGTGTTTTGCGAAAGCATTCGCGAGCAAGCGGGTGGCCTCGTCCGCTGGCATCGGACGATAGGGATAGTTGAGCGCCATCGGTATGACCGTGGCGGCTGAGGGAGGCAGTTGGGCGTAACGGAGCAGATCTTCGCGGGTCTTTTGCGAGATGCAGACGGCCATACGCAGTTCTGAAAGGCTCTTGAGGATCCACTCCTGGTAACGCTGTCCGGAACGGCCGATTCGATTTTGCGGAAATTCGCCGCGGGCGGAGCGGATCTGCAGCAGATCGTTGACCGTGACGAGCAGGCGGCGGGAAGGCAGATCCCGGGCGTAGATCGCGTTACTATGATCGACGATGTGAAATACGGTGCCGGGCGAAGCCTCGCGGGCGAGGCGGCGCAGGCGGCGGGGGAAAAGCGTGAATTTGTCGAGATAGCCGAGGTATTTGGGCAGACCGCCGTAGCGATAACGCGGTCCGAGTTTCACGAAGCATGGCTCGGGGCGGACTGTCTCGATGGCGAGCCCTTGGGCGGTAAAGCCGGCGGTCAGCGCGCGCTCGAAGCGCAGCATGCTTTCCTGTCGATCCGGGAGGAAGTTCCCGACCAGGATGATCTTCTGGAGCTTATTCACGCGAGACCGCGCATGCGGCGACGACGTTTTTCGTGTTCGGTGAGGGCTTCAGGTTCGGCTTGGTCGGAAGACGTATCATCGTCTTCCTCATCGGCACGATTGCCGTCGTCTTCTGTCTTATCCTCGTCGGAATCTTCATTTTCCGTGTTTTCATCCTCAGGTGTGGGAGGATTGTTCAGAAGCGCGAGAACGAGGCCGCCGTCGAAGACGGCGAAACCGAGCTGGGTCGCTTGAGACCACTGCTGGAGAACAATGGGGGCGAAGCCGGCTGCGACCACCAGCATTGGGAGGAAATCGCCATATCTGCGAAGGGCACTGATCGAGCGGAAAAACAAATGGCACCAGATGGCGACTCGCAGGCCGATGAAGCCGAGGCCGATGATCGGGCCGAGCTCCATCATGGCGCGTCCCCATTCATCCTCAGTCAGGAGGAAACCCATTTCACCTGAGAGCAGCTTGGAGGCGACGTTTGAGCCGAGTCCGATGCCACGGCCGAACAACGGCACGTCCATCATGAGCTGAAAGGGGGTCATGAAGCCGGCGCCCACACGTGTGGTGAGGCTGCCCCACGCATCGCCCTCGACTTCGGCGGCGGCGGTGTCCCAGCGGTCCATGAAGACGGTCCACGCCTCTTGCGTGATCGGCATGAAACGCAGGGCGATCAGGACAATGACGGCACCGACAAGTGCCCGGGCAAAGGAGGCGCTGAATGCGCCTTTGATGATAATGCAGACAAGAAAAACGACAGCGACGCAGCCGCAGATGATCATCACGCCGCGACTGATGGAAATGGGCAGGGCAAGGGCGATACACAGGCCGGCGGCGATAACGAACCAAGTGGCGAAGGTTTTTTTCTTTTCGATGGCGAACGCCAGACAGAACGCGGTGGCCACGGGGAAAAACACCATGGGACCGGTGATGAAAGAAAAGAATCCTGGCGGACGGATGCGGCCCATGGCGCCGTGAATCTGGCCGCCTTCGCTACCGCCGACGCCACGGTTGACCCAGGCATCTGTGCCGGACCGGTTTTGCAGGACCATCAGGATGGTCATCGGAATTGCGAGCGCCAGAATTGCATAGCCCAGGCGCCGGACATCCTGGCGATCGAGCGTTTCGCCCATGACCCAGATGAACGGGATATGAAAATAATTGGTACGTATGCCGTAGAGAGTAACCCACGGGTTGGCGTGCCCGCCGATGAAACAGAAGACGGCTGAACCGATGGCGAGGGTGATGGTGAACCCGACGAAACCGTTGCGCGGGAAGCTCCCGTCCATCAGGGCAAGAATGTAGACGCCAAGCACAACGGGATCGCGGATGATCAGAAGCAGGTCCGCCGCACCGGGCAGCACCCACTTGCGAAGCGCTCCCTCAAAAACGAGGAGGATCAGATAGGCCCAGATGCCCCATTTGATGTACCGTGTCATGGTGTGGTGTCGGTCGGTCGGCCTGACTTCGGCATGGCGGGATTACCCGTGAGCGGCCGGGGCTTGGCAAGCCCGGGAGACGCTGGCGGCGAGGCGGGTGCCGTAGTTTTCCCACGTAAAGGTGGCGGCGCGGGCGGCGGCTTTGGCGCCCATGGCGTTGATCCGCTCCCGGTCGCTGTGAAGAAGGGTGAGCTTTTCGGCGATGGCCTCGGAGGAACGGATGGGAACGAGGAACCCTTCCTGGCCGTCGTCGATCAAATCGGGGGCGGCGGTATGTGGCGTGGCGATGATGGGCAGGCCCATGGCCATGGCCTCAAGAAGGACGAGGCCGAAGCCCTCGAAAAGGGACGGGAAAACAAAGACGTCGTGTGCGGCCATCTCGGCGAGCACCTGCGAATGGGGACAGGACGGAATCCAGCGGACGCGCTCGCGTTTCAGTTCAGCTTCGAGGGCCGGGCAGGGCTGGAGGGGCAGCGTGCCGATGATGGTGAGCTCGACTGCGCTGCCGAGGGAGCGGCAGGCATTGAAAAGATAGGACAGGCCTTTGCGCTGGCCCAGCGATCCGACGAAAATCACCCGGAGTGGCCCGGTGCCGTCGCGCGCGACACGCTTGGGCGCGGAAGCCGGGCGGAGCGGAGCGCCATACGGAATGACCTCGACGGGAGCGGTGAAACCAGGCGCCGAGGCGAGGGTTTTCAGTGTGTAACTGCTGGCCACATACACGCGGTCGGCGAGGGCGAGCTCCTCGTCCTTGCGCGCGGTCTTGGCGGGGCTGTCGTCGTTGCCAATCAACGTGGAGGCCCAGCCGGGTTCGCGCTGCGCTTCCTCCACGAGGACTTCGCGAGCGGCGCGCCAGTAGCCGATGGGAAGATCGTAGAGCGCTGTCTGGCCGCGCTTTTTTGCTGTGCGAAAACTCAGGGCCGCGCCGTCCTCGTAGGCGTAGACACCGGTGAAAGCGCTCTGGCGGAGACGGCGGGCCACCTGGCGATCGAGGGAATGATAGACGGCGTCCACACTGAGCATTCCGGTCTCGTGGCGGACGAGGGAATTGAAATTTGCACGATGGGCGAAAAGCCGGGCGGCTTCGCGCCACGGGTGCGAGTGGATCACGTTCTGAAGCTCGGCGGGGAACGAGCGGCGTGCCAGTTGTGTGCGGACGCTTTTGGGCAGCAGTTGGGAAAGCGGGCTGGCGCCGGTATAGTTCAGGCAGGTCCAGAATTCACCGATCAATCCGGCGCGGTGAAGACCGAGGGCCGCGTGGCGCACGTTGGCGTTGCCGGTGGGATGAGTGAAGAGAAGCACGGTATGGAAGCGGTGGATTTGACCAGTGGAAAATCCGAAGGGCCAGAGGCGCGTTACAGGCGATTCCGGCCTAGTCGTGATCGGCGGTCCTGCTCACGACTTTAGCGGAGGGAGTGTTGCGAGGGCTTTTTCGAGCAATGCAGGGTCGAGCTCGATGTGGTCCTTGATGCCGGGCGGGGCGTTTTTCGGATCCGGTCGGGGGCCGTTTCCGACCAGGGCGGTGAAATCGCAGCCGACGTGGGACGCGATCATCCAGTTGTAAGGAACCACCCATGCCGGTGCAAAAAACTCGATCACGCGGCAGGAAGGCTGGGCAAAAATGAGATTGGCGAGCGCCGAGCCATTCGGGCCGACCACAGCCTCTGCGTCGGAGAGCAAGCGGGCTTGCGCCTCGACCGTCAGGCCTGAAAGGGAAACATCCTCGAAACCGTACCGGGCAAGCACGGGCTGGAGTTCGGCGTCGTTCAGCACGCGGCGGTGAGTGGTGTCACGGCGGCCCAGATACAGCCGTCGGCGGGGTGGGGCCGGCTCGGAGGGGGCAAAAAGACTGCGGACGTAGTTCAGGTCCGCGGAGTTGACGACGGTGCTGTCGTGATGGAAGGAGGGCACGACGAGGGATTCCGCCTGAAAATGATCGGAGTCGTTTACCCGGATGATTTTCGATTCGTCGATGCCCAGGCGTGCGAAGACCTGTTTTTGGAAGGGGTAATTCCGGTGCTTGATCAGGATTTGATCGAACGTGTTGAGGTCCCAGCCTGCGCGCTGGACGAGTCCCACGCGCGGAAGCATGTCGATCATCCAGTGGTGATAGTTGCCGGCGGCTTCAGGAGTGATCAGCGACAGTGTGCGACCGCGCAATTGACGCGGACGGGCAAAGCGCGCGCGGGCGAAAATCGGATGGATGGAGGGGTCTCCCCACATGTCCTTGGAGAGTTCGGGAATAAGGCGTCCGTCCGCCGTGAGGATGGCGGAGTCGTAGTAACCCCAGATGCGCGCGCCGGCGATTTCCGCCACGTACGTGGACGGGATGGTGCCCTGACTGTGTTTGACGAAATTGGGATGCGGGACGGATTCGCCCGGCATGTGCGGGATCGGTCGTGTGAACGTCTCCTCGGGCTCCACAAGACGCACGGAAACGCCGTCGGCTTGAGACGCGTGCAGCGGGAAAAGCTGATTGCGCGGCAGCTGCAGGCGCGTGCGGATGAACGCGAGTTCGCGCAGGCCGGCGAGGCTGTAGATGCGCGTGCTGCGAAGAAGTTTGTCGAGACGGCGTGCGCTCCGGCGAAGCGGCGTGATGACGTGTGCGTTCAAATTCATGAACCAGTGGAGGCGGCGGACGTGGATGGATTTTCGAAAGTATCAAACCACAGGCGTGAGACGACCCCGGGTGCGAAATGCTCGTCGTACACGGCGCGCTGGGCGAGGCGCGATGTCTGGCCGGTCCGGAGGCGGCGGACAAGCTCCACGACACCGGCGAGTGCGCCCTCAACGGTGCAGGGGTGAGCAAGGACGACGCAATTGGCGGGAGCGCGGGAGAGTTCGCGGGTGCCGCCGCGATCGGTGGCGATCCAGGGCAGGCCGGCGGACATCGACTCGATCAGGCTGAGGGGCATGCCCTCGTTGTGGATCGAGAAAAGGGCGATGGCGTCGAGCGAGCGGAGGATTTCACCATGGCGGGCGAGATCGCGATACGGCCCGTGGTAACGAATATTGGGAAATGCCGCGAAGTGGGACTCCGGATACTCGGCGCCCTCGCCGTGAATGTGCCAGATCACGCCGGAAAGCTCCGCGCGAAGGCTCAGCGCACAGAGGATGTCGATGCCCTTGGTGGAAACCAGGCGGCCGAGAAAACCGATGTTCAGTGGACGCTCCGTGGCCGGACCGGGCTCGGAGACCTGTTCACGGGTGACAGGGCAGGCGGTAAAGTAGGGCAGGAACCGCACGCCGGAATGCCGGTTGAGTGCCTGTTCGATTCCGGCGCGGGTGGCTTCACTGCACGCGACAACTTCGGATGCTTGCGTGAGCACCTTCCGAAAACCGGATGCCCACGTGGCCTGTTCACCGGCATCGGCTGCAGTGTGATGGTGATGAATGATGCGGGTGTGTCCGCGGGCGGCTTTCCAGACGAGACCGGCGAGGGCGCTCTGACCGTTGGTGTAGATCAGGTCCCAGCGAGTGGAGCGGGCGCGAAACGTTTCACGGCAGAGCCAGAAGTATTTCTGAAGCTTGGAGGCTTCACCGCGCGGGCGGGAAAGTTCGCGGAAGTCGACGCCGGCGGCGACGAGGGCGGAACGGGCGGCGGCGTTGAGTGAGTCGCTGGTCGTGAGCAATCGCACGTGGTGGCCCCGTGCGGTGGCCTCTTGGGCGAGCACGCAGACATGGCGTTCCATGCCGCCATAGGCGGCCATCTGTGGGACGTAGAAAAGGAGATTCACTGCTGGATGGGCGCGGGATCGATCACGCGATTGAGACGGGCGAGAAAAGCGGAGCCGAGCGCGGGCAGGCGCGACTGTGGCGGTCTGCGGCGCGAGAGCCAGCCGGCCATCAGCTCGGAGGGCGTGTCGGAGAGGCGGACGACCAGCGAATCCTTCAGCGGCGGTGGTGTGGGTGGAACGCGCAGAGACCAGTCATCACGTGGAACGATCACCGGAATGCCGTGATCGAGCATGGCGGCGACAGCGCCGCTTTTGCCAATGAGCGCCCACGGGTGCGTGCCGATGCCGAAGTCGAGCGATTGCAGCAGCCGGGAAATCTCCGCCTGCGGACGCTCGCCCAGGTTTTCCAGCACGATGTGGCGATTTTTGTATTCGTCCTGCAACTGCGCAAAAAGTTTTTCGCCATGTGTGCCGAGTCGTCCGAAGCCGAGGATGCGCAAAGTAAGTTTCGCTGCCTTGGCGCCTCGGGCGAGCGCCGAGATGCACGACCGCGGATCGAATTGCGTATGCACCGTACCGAAGATGCCTCCGACCCATTCTGCGCCACGAGGAGCAGATGGCATGGGTTCGATGGGGATGTTGCCGCACAGCGGCAGCACGCCCGGAGTGCAGCCTTCGCGAATGAGCGCGTCACGATAGGCGGGATTGGTGGTGTCGATAAGCGCAGGCGTGAGGCACTGAATAAACGCCATGAGCGCACGCTTCTGGAAAAATCCGTAGACCCGGTTTTTGAATGGCTCGCCCAAGGAGAGTCCGATCCAGAGCTCATGCAGCATGAGATGGTTGAGTCTTCCTTCGCCCAGGCGCGCGAACTCGAAGGCGGAGTCGGGGATGATGCCCTTGGGGTGAAAGCCATAGGGCACAATCTGCCAGCTCACCCACTCGGGTGCGTGGATGGTCACGAAGTCCCGGGCGTGTTCGTAACGGGCGGTCCAGGTTTTTTCCGGCGACAGTCGAAGCACCGGAAACGTGTGTCCGCGTTCGGACTGTGTTTCGTTAACGATGGGCTCAGCGAGATGTTGATCGTTGATCGCGAGCAGTGCGCAGGTGTGTCCGGCATCGGCGCAGGCGCTGGCAAGAAGACGCGTGTAGTCGCCGACGCCATCGCGGCCCGGCTGGAGAGAAGTGCATACGAACAGAAGATTCATATGGCCGCGCAGACAGGTGACACAGCAAAGCGTTGCTCGGGGTTTTGCTGAAAGACGCTCATCATGTGCGTCGGTAAAAACGCCCGATCAGCGCGGCCAGGGCGAGCGAACGCTGCTGGCTGCGCACGGAGGAAGGACTGAAGAATCGAATGGGGCCGGTCTGCCCATGACTGAAAAATGCCTTGGCCGCCGCGGACGGCGGATAACCGCGCAATGCACGTTTCACGAAACCGCCGTGCCATGGCTTGTGGGTGCCAATGGCGTGCGAAAGATAATGTCCACCGACTGCAAAATCCATTCCCTCGGGACCGGTGCTGTTGACGGGAACGTCGGTCAGCATGAGTGAAAGATTCAGGGCGTCCTGGTCAGTGGAGTGAAACAGCGAAGTCGGGCCGCCTTGTTTCAGCACGGAAAGCTGGCCACTGCCCGCGCCGATCCGGGCGATGAGGTCGTTCCACAACGTGAGAAATTCCCGTTGTGCCTTGGGCACGCCGATGAAGCCGCCGGAATAGTAGCGATCTCTCTGCGGCGCCTGGATCGGGAGGTTTTGTTTCTCTGCCCATTCCATCCAGCCCAGACGAAGCGGGTGGCGCGGAGGCAGGTAGGCATTCACATCCTCGCACAAGGCGAGCCCGCCCCGCGCCCAGCGCTCCATCGGTTCCCACGGGCACTTTACGACGATGTCGGGATCCAGGTAATAGAATTGATCAGGATCGCCCGCATGCGTGGCCCACGTCTCGAGGAGAAAGGTGGATTTGTAATTCGTGAAATGGATGCGCGTGGCGAGCGGGATGAGCCAGGTTTCTACGCCGTCGAAATCGCAGATGCGAATGCCGTCCGGGCCTTCGCGCGATGGTTCGGCCCACGGCGGGAACGGGCCGCGCAGTCCGCAAAGAAAACGTCCGCGAAAGCCGGATGCATGCAGCGAGTTGATGAGGGCGGCGGCGCCGATGTGATAGTTGCCCTCGAAAAGCGTGCAGATGGCGGTGGTCATGCGGATTTTTTCCCTTTGAAAAGGCCGAGAAGCGTGGCGACGGCGCTGTAGGCGAGAATACGCGGCGAACTGGCGTGCCGGCGCGCGCGGGCGAAATAGGTGCGGGCGAGATGAGGATCGGCGCGCAGCACGAGCCGGCCCGCGTCGAGCCAGGAGGACGAGGCGCGCTCGCGGCGCAACTCGGCGGGAATCGCGGCCCAGTCGGTGTTGCGTTCGAAAACCTCGGCCACGCCGACCGCCATGGCGGGGGCGTTTTTGGTCATGGCGTTGGCATGCTGCCGGTAGCGGCAGGTGAGCGCATCGACATAGCCGATACGTGCGCCGGCACGGACGAGGCGGAGCCAGAGTTCGCGGTCCTCGACGTACCGGCATTTGGGGTCGAAGCCGCCGACCTTGTTCAGCATGTCACGCCGGATAAGGGTCGAGGAGGGCTGGATGATGTAGTCGCCCTTGAAAAGAGAGAGCGGCAGCGCGGCGGTTGTCGCGGCGGTGGGGACGCGGAGTTCCAGGTCCTTGCCCGTGTCGCTGTCGAACATGATCACGCCGGTGTGAATGAGTTCGGCGCCGCCCTCCTGCGCGCGGGTAACGGCGAGTTCGAGGTGGCGCGGCGTCCAGATGTCGTCGGAGTCGATGAGGGCGATCCATTCGCCACGGGCGGCGGAGATGGCGGTGTTTCGCGTGGCGGGCAGGCCTTGATTGACGGTGTGGCGCTGGAACGCGACCGGTTGCGAAACGGCCTCGGCGAAATCGTGGACGATCTCCTCGGTATTATCGTGCGAACCGTCTTCGACGATGATGACCTCCCAGTCGGGGAATGTCTGGGCGCGCAAGCTGGCGAGGGTTTCGCCGATAAAGGCCCCGGCCTTGTAGGCGGGAATGCAAATGCTGACGGTCGGAGAGGCCATCGATCAGGCGCGCACAGGCGCGACACAAGACAGGCCGTGAGGGGCGGTGACTGATGTGGAAAGCGATTGAAAGGCGCGGCGGCGGACGGCGGACATGGCTCCAAGAAGGAGCGAAAGCGTTGATGGGGCCAGATTTTTGTCCGGGAAGAGCTCTTTAGTGAGGGACTACTGAGACAGGCCCAAGGTGGCGTTCAGGTGGTGCTCGATGAAGTCGGCCTGTTCTTCGTCGAGACCGGTGATCAATTTCTTGCTTCGATTTTCGGGGTTGCGGAAGCGCACTTCGAAGCGGGTCTGGCCGTTCGTTTTGCCGGTGCGCTGGACCCAGACCGAGCGGATGTCGCTGGCTCTGAGCGTCTGACTATGCAGCCAGGGCAGCGGGGATGTTTTCACGCTGACGCGATCGGCGGAGAGCGTAAGTTCGGTTTTATTGAGCAGGGAAGCGACGACGAAATAGGTAAGGCCGACGCCGACAGCGACGTGGGCAATGGGAAAAACGATCATCAGCCACGGGACGTTTTTCCCTGTTAAAGCGTTCGTGTACCAAAAAATAAGGAATGAGTCCCAGGCGATGGCGAAAAATATCAGCGGGACGACGTGCCAGGAACGCCAGCGGCGAATAATGACGAGTTCATTCATCCTTGTGAGGATATCCATCCTCTCAGGTATGGCCGGACCGGATGGAGTAGATGTAGATGAGCTGCTCATAAACGGCGGGGATCCCAGTCGATGTTTTCCCGGATGACCTTGGCGGGAATGCCGGCGACAAGGGTGTGTGGCGGGACGTCTTTGGTGATAACAGAGCGGGCTGCGGCGATGCTGTGGGAAGCGATCGTCACGCCTTTGAGCACCTGGCAGTTGTTACCCAGCCAGACGTGGTCGGCAATGGTGGTGTCTGCTGCCGGATTGACGCGCTGACGGGTGGTGGCGTCGAGGACGCTGTGGCCGTCGCTGTTGCGAAGGTCGAGTCCGTAGGCGACGAGGCAGTCGCTGCCGATGCGGACCGTGCCACCCTCGCTGCATATGATCATCGGGGTGAAGATCGTGGTATTGCCGCCGATCTCGAGGCGTCCGCCGCGGTCTTCGACGAGGAAATGGCCGCCACGCAGGCGGGCGCCCGAACCGATGACGACGGTATGGTTTTCGCCGATGAGTCGTAAGGTGACCTCCCAGAGACGCGCACCAGGTTCAATGATGAGCGTGTGGCCTGAGCCGGAGAGCTCGATGTCGCAGCGGTGGAGAAGCGCGTCGTTGAGTTCGAGGCGCTGGCCGGTGCCCGTGCGGCGGATACGCGTGAGATGAGTGAGTCGGAAAACGCGGGCTCGGAGCCGGCGAAGCCAGGCGAGGCGGGCGAGGGCTGAGGCAGTCATGCGCGGCCGGGAGCATCCACGCTGGCGCAGGTTGGGCAAGCGCGACGCGGCGCTGATCAGGAAATGCGAGTGCGCGGGAGAAACTCAGTGTGGCGACAACGTCCTGAGCGGATGCGTCAGGGCATGTTGCGGAAGGCCTGGCCGTCGATCTGGGCGTTGAGGCGGGCGGTCTCGGCGTCGAGGAGGCGGCGTTCGATGTCCGCCAAGGACGGCTCGAGCTCGGCGTCACTCACAAGGTATTGTTCGGCGTAGACGAGCAGTTCGCTCCAGCGGGCGCGCAGGCAGGTTTCGGCCAGCTGGGCGTGCTCGACGGTGGCGGCCTGATAGTGGCCTTCGAGGGCTTCGAGGGCGGGTTTTTTGACGTCGCTAAACTCGACAATCATTTTTGCGGCCTCGGCCGCGGCTTCGGGCATGGGGCGGACGCCGATCGCATCGATACGGCCGATACAGTTCCACGGTTCGATGACGGGAAGGCCGCTTGCGGCGAAAGGCGTGTTGGCAACGGCGTTGGCGTGGTCGGTCGCGGTGGAATTGATGTCGTGAAGCGCGCGTTCGACCTCGGCGGCTGCGGTGCGGACAGTGGTGAGCCGCCAGGTGGCGTTGCTGGAGGGGCGGGCTTTGGCGGTGCGGGCGTCTTCGGCGAAGGCGGCCTGGGCTTCGCGGAGATCGCGCAGAAAACCTTTGAGCCGGTCGCAAAGGACGGCGTGGCAACGGTGCCAGTGTTCGTGAAAACGGGAGGCGCGCAGGCCTTGCCGGTAAGCGGGATCGGTCTGGCCGAGATGCTGGACGAGGGCGACGCGAAGGATGGGCTGGATGCGTTCGCGGGCGACGCTGGCGCGGGAAAGGAGGGCGTCGATCGAGGCGAGCTGGAGCTGCACGTTTTTCAACGCGGCATGGTAGTCTTCGCGGTCTTTTTTGGAGGCGAGAAGGCCGCCGAAAGAGGGTTTGCGGGCGTTGATTTCCTCGGTGCGGGTGAGGTTGTCGCGCCTGCTGTCGTCGAGGACGTTAATGGCAACGGACAAGGTGGCTTCATCGCGCAGCATGGCCACGATCACGGGAGGGAGATCCGCGAAGGGCGTGATTTCGGGCATGGGCTGGGCGGCGAGGAGGGTCACGAGCGCAGAGCGCGTGAACGAGAGTCCGGCTGGGAAGCGGGCGGGGAAGCGGTGGTTGGGAGGAGGCTGTGGGCGACCGGTACGTTCATGGCTGTGCTCTACGTTTATCGGACAAATTCAGACCCGGTTAAATCAGTGTAAAATAAATATGAGGAAAGTTCCTGGCCAAACAGCCGGGAGTCCGCACCGCGGTGCGAAATGCATTATGGACGTCGCGCGCTTCGACCAAAAAGCAGCACGTTTCCGACGGGCCAAAAGATCAGCCGCGGCGGATTTCAGAGCCGCTGAAGCGGATCTGGAGGCGGAAGACCTTTTTCACGCGGCATTTGATCAGGCCGGTGGTGAGGTCGAATTTCTCCGGGACCTCGATGCGATGCAGGTCGACGACGGCGTGGTAGCCGCGTTCGGAGAAAATATCGATGAGCATGGCCAGTGCGAGGGAGTCATCCAGCACGGGGTCCTCGGTATTGATCAATGCCACGCCGGAGATGGCGTGGCGGAGGACGATGGGCATCAATTTCTTCTCCACGAACGTGACGACGCGTGCGAAAAGATCGGACTGCTCGAATTCGTAGGCGTCGAGGCGCTTCACCATTTCCTGGCGGGCGTGGACGATGATGTCGCTTGCGAGAGGAAGACTGCGGAGACGGTCGTAGGTGCGCGGGTCGAGTTCGAGGGAACTCTGGTATTTGAGTTCGCGCAGGATGTTCTGCTCGACCTCCTCGAAGGAGCCTTGGGCGTTGATGAAGTGGTAGTGGTAGATCTCCTTGAGCGACTGGAGGGCTGACCACGTTTGCTCCTTGAAGACGCGGTAGCGGCGCTGGGCGAGAGCGGCGTCGTAGTCGGTGGCGCGTTCTTCCTGAAGTTCACCGATGCCGGTGCGGCGGACCTCCTCGTTGTGATCGCGGATTTCACGGCCGCGTTTGAGCTGGCGCGCGACAGATTCCTTTTCGTCCACGAAGAGCACCATGATGTGAATGGTGGGCTGGCGGAAATGGATGCCGAGCGGGGTATGAACGAATTCGCTGCGGAGCTGGTGGAGCTTGTTGACGAGAAGTTTCAGGCACTCGACCTGAACCTTGGTGCGGGGAAAGCCGTCGAGGATGACGCCGTCGCGGAACTCGGGTCGGAGGAGCTGCCGGAGAAGGATTCCGATCACCTCGCGATCACCGACCATGTGGCCGGCGTCTTTGATGCGTTTTGCTTCCGGCGTATCGAGCAGCGCGCTGACGACGATTGGCGGGCAGGTGAGACCGCGGGCCTTGAGAATGAACGCGGTATTGGTGCCTTTACCGGCGCCCGGTGCGCCGCCGAGGAGGATGAACTCCTTGGGGAAGCGGAGATCTTCACGGCGAAATTCGGCTTCGAGGTCCTGCCAGACGGCGTCGAAGATGAGCTGGGCGTCTTTGATCTCGAGGTCGGAAATACGCGCCGCTGCTGGAGTGCCAGTCGAGGAAAGAGGGACGGAGGGAGTGGTGTTGGCGGACGCGTTCATGGGTGTCGAAGGGGCTGACTAAAACGAAGGATGGCCCGGATTCGACATCAGAAATGCGGTGCGGCGGGAAAAAGGGCTTACCCCCGTTCGATTCAGAACCGCAGTACCGCCATGGTCCTGTCGCTCAATCGCTGGATGGAAGAGTAACTACTTCTTCTCCGTCGCCTGCGGTGCGAGTTTGCCGAGGTTGAAGCTCGGGGGCGGGGTGCTGTCGACGAGGGCGAGGAATTTTTCGCGGCGTTGAATGAGCAGTTGGTGAACGGCTTCGCGCTGGGCGTAGCTGAGGCCGAGTTCTTCGTTCAAGCGGGCGAGGGTGAAAGGAATGACGACGAGCGTGATGGTGGAATCCATGCCGTCGTACATACGGTAGCGCCAGTCCTTGGCCGGGTCGGGCTTTTCTTTGGAGTCGGGTTTTGGCGCGGGCGGTTTTTCGCTCATCGCCTTGAGGCGTTCGCGTTGTACGGGAGTGAGGAGGGCTTCGAGCTGGGTGCGGAACTCGAGTTTGATCGGTTCGACCTTCTTTTTGAAGGCATCGATCTCCTCCTTCATCTGACGAAGGGCATCGTCGGGCAGGGGCTGGCCGGAGGGTTTGGGCGCGTCTGGGTTTTCGGGCGCGGAATTGAGCGGGGCGTCGCGCAGTTCGCCGAGGACTCCGCCGGACGGAGGCGCGGGAACGGGCTGGGTGCGTTGCATCCAGGAGCCGGCGAAAGTGCCGGCGGCGAAACCGATCAAAGTCGCGAGGGCGACGACGAAACCTTTATTCATAGCGGATCGAGGCTGGCGGTCTGCATGGCGACTTCGTGCCATTCGGCGAGGTGGCGCTCATTGGTCTTCGCGGTGCTGCGCGAGTGGATGATCACCACGAGCACAAAGCAAAAAGCGGCGGTGTAGGCAGACACGGCGAATGGATGCAGGAAAAAGCGGGCCGGGCCGGTGCGCTCGGCGCGGGTGAGGCGGATGTGGCGAAGCACGCGGTCGGGGAAATCCGCGGGAAGCTGCGCGGCGGCGTGCTGGTTGAGCTGGTGCCAGGCGCGGGATTCAGGAGGCGTGTTCATAGTGTTGACGAAGTTGTTCGCGGGCGCGGTGAAGGCGGGCTTTGAGGGCGACGACACTCACGCCCGTGGCGTCGGCCATTTCCTGCTGGCTGCGGCCTTCTTGCGCAAGGGCGATGAGGGCGCGGTCGGCGGGTTTGAGTTTGGAAAGAGCGTGGCGGAGAGCGTCGAGTTCCTCGCTGTCGACGGAAGACGGGGTTTCGGGGATTTCGAAATGTTCTTCTTGTTCGAGGGGTGAAAATAATTTCTGCCAGCGCTGGCGGCGGATGTGATCGATGCAGGCATTGCGCGCCATGCGGAAGAGCCAGGCTTCGAACTGGGCGGGCTGGTCGAGACGTGGGAGCGCGCGGATCATTTTGATGAAGACGATTTGGGCCAGATCTTCGACGGCATCACTGCGGCCGGTGATCGAGTAGATGAAACCGGCGATACGATTCTGATAGGCAACGATGAGCGCGCGCTGCGCGTCCTCGCGGCCTTGCTGCGCCTGCCGGACAAGGTCCGACAGCGCCGTCGTTTCGGTGATGTCCATGCGCGTTCATTTTCTATGACAGGGATGACGTGGGAAGTGCCTTGAAGTTGCGCGGGAGATGTTTCTTGCAATATGCCGGTTTTAAAGGGGTTCGGCGTGTGCAAGATGCACGTTTCGCGAGCTGACCCAAAAGGGCTGCGTGGAGGAGGTTTTAAGCGAGGGTGTTTGTTCGCAAAGAGATGAGCAAGCCTGAGCGTCGATGGCACGCGGGAGGCAAAGGAGGACGGCTACCAAGCAATGCAACAGGCATCAGGTGACAAATGCGGATCGGCCGGAACATCCGCAGACAAAGTGAAACGATGCTGCATCAAAACCTATCTATTTTTTGCGCCATGCTGAACTGGGTGATAACATTACTTCTTCTCGCGACCGTTGCGGGTTTTTTCGTTTTCGCCGGAACTGGAGGCGAGATCGGAAGTCTGCTGGCGCGTATTGCTGTCGGTGGCTGCTCCGCGGTGGCTGCGGTGATGCTGGGGGTCCATCTCTGGCATCGGACGCGTCATCCGAAGGCAGGTTGATGCTAGTGTTCTTTTCGACGCTGAAAAATTTCCCACTTCCCGGAGGTGCGACTTCCGGGATTGTTAGTTGAAGCTGGACCTGGCGGGGTCGCTCACGCGGCCCCGCCTTGGCTTTTTTAGCATGGTGCAAATACCGGCGGACGAGGATCGAGCCTTGCGAATTCCTGCGGATGTCCACGAATGCTCCGCCTGTCCCCCACTATGCGCGTATTGATTGTCGACGATGAACCCAGCATCCGCAAAATCACCGGCCTGGCCGTGGAGAGCATGGGGCACGACGTTGTCTCCGCTCCGAACGGAGCGCGGGCGCTGAAGGAACTGGAGCAGGAGGCTTGTGACGCGTGTTTCCTGGATGTGAATCTTGGGACGGAGGACGGACTGGCGGTGCTGGAGAAATTGTTGAAAGCGCAACCGGGACTGGTCGTGATCATGTTCACCGCGTACGCGAGCATCGCGACTGCGGTGGAGGCGATGCGGCGCGGGGCGTTTGATTTTATTCCGAAGCCATTCACGCCGGACCAAATCCGTCAGGTGCTCGATAAAGTCGGGCGCACGCGGAAGCTGGAGCAGAAAGTCCGGCAGCTGGAATCACAGATTACGGAGGAAACGCCCGGGCTCGATCTGACTTCAGCGGAGCCGGCGATGCAGAAGTTGCTGCAGATCGCGTTCAAGGCCGCCGAGACGCCGGCGACGGTTTTGATTCTTGGGCCGAGCGGCACGGGCAAGAGCGTGCTCGCGCGCGAGGTTCACCGGCGCAGCGCGCAGAAGGAAAACGCGTTCGTCACGGTGAATTGCCCGAGCCTCTCGCGCGAGCTGCTCGAGAGCGAGCTCTTCGGCCATGTGAAGGGATCGTTCACCGGCGCGGTGAATGACACGATGGGCAAAGTGGCCGCCGCGGATGGCGGAACGCTGTTTCTCGATGAAATCGGCGAGCTTCCGCTGGAGATCCAGCCAAAGCTGCTGCGGCTGCTTCAAGAGCGTGAGTACGAGCGCGTAGGTGAACCCAAGATACGCAAAGCCAATGTGCGCGTGATTGCGGCGACGAATCGCAATCTCGTCGACGAGGTGAAGGCGGGGCGGTTCCGCGAGGATCTTTATTACCGTCTCAACGTAATCAACGTGATGCTTCCGGGGTTGAAGGACCGGCCCGGTGATTTGATGCGGCTGGCGGAGAATTACCGGGTGTTTTTCAGCGAGCGCATGGGCAAGCGCATCACGGCGTTTTCGCCAGCGGTGAAAGAGGCGTTTGTGCGTTACGCCTGGCCGGGAAATCTTCGCGAGCTGCGGAATGTGATCGAGCGCGCGGTGATTCTTGCGAGCACCGATGCGATCGAGCCGGCCGATCTGCCCGAGGAGTTTTCACATCAGGCGGATTCGAGCATTGCCGTGGGCGCCCGGGTGACGCTCGACGCGCTGGAAACAGAACACATCAGGCGCGTGCTGGCTTCGGCGAAGAATCTCGACGAGGCGGCGAAGACGCTGGGGATCGACCCGGCGACGCTTTACCGGAAGCGGCAGAAACTCGGGTTGATTTGATCACGGCATGAGCAAGGCGCGCGGAAACTAAGTCATGCTTCGCACCCGGCTTTATTTCGGACTGCTGCCGCTGTTGTTGCTCTTCATCGGCGTGGGTCTGGCCGCGATGTATATCTGCCGCGATCTCGGGCGCTCGATCGAGGCGAAGCTCGTGGCGAGTTATCGCGTGATGATTGGCTGCCACGAAATGCGCGAGGCGGCTTACGCGATGACCGGGGCGATTCACGAAGCCCAGAACGGACGGATGCTGGACGCCCGTCCGGCGTTCGAAAACCAGCGAGGAATTTTTAAGCGAACGCTCATGGACCAGTCGTTTGTCTCGGCTGGTACGGCGCGAACGGAGGCGTTGGGGAAAGTCGCGGATGCGTTCGAGGAGCTCACCGGCTTTGGAGACGCGATGTTTGAACGCGGAGCGGCGGTGACGCAGCGCAACTACTACCAGACCGAGCAGGCGCTGTACAAAACGCTGCGCACGCTCGAAGAGCTCACGTTCGCGGACTATCGCGAATTGCAGAGAGAGGCGAAGCGCGTGGCGGACGTCGCGCGGCTCAGCATCAATTTCGTCTCGGTTTCTATGGTGGGCGGAATCGTGATGTCGTTGATTCTGTCCTACGGATTGGCGCGCTCGCTCTTGAAGCCGATCCGTGCGCTCACGGTGTCGGCCGCTGCGCTGGGTGATGGAAATCTGGAAAAGGACGTGCCGGTAACCTCGAAGGACGAACTGGGGGAACTGGCGCGGACGTTTAACTTGATGGCGGCGAAACTGCGCACCTATCGCGACGCGACCGCGGCGAAAGTGGTGCGCGCGCAACGGACGATGGAGGCGACACTGACGTCGACGCCGGATCCACTCTTCGTGGTTTCGCGCGATGGCACGCCGGAGTTGCGCAATCCGGCGGCGGAGGAGGTCGCGGCATCGGTGGAATTTGCAGACGGGTTTCCCGAATGGTTGATGAAACCGCTGCGCATGGTGCTCTCGACGGGCGTTCATTATGTGCCGACTGGCTACGATCACGTAGTGACGGTGCACATTGGGCGCGATGAGCGGCACTACCTGCCGCGTATCCTATCGATCGGCGACACGCTCACGGGCTTCGGCGGGGCGGCGATGATTTTGCAGGATGTGACGAAATTCCGACTGCTTGATGACGCCAAAACGAATCTCGTCGGAACGGTGAGCCATGAACTGAAAACGCCGCTCACGAGTCTGCGCATGGCGGTGTATTTGTTGCTGGAGGAAAATTTCGGGAAGCTGACGGCGGCGCAGAAGGATTTGCTGGAAACAGCGCGCGACGATGCGGACCGGTTGCTGCGGATCTTGAACGACATCCTTGATCTTTCGCGCATCGAAAGCGGCATCGCCTCACTCAACCGTCGCGAGGTGGCGGTATCGGCGCTCCTGGACGACATGGCGCGAGAGATGAGGGCGATCACGGATGCGGCGGGACAGAAAATCGAAATCAAGATCGCTGAAGGCGTGGGCGAGACGGTGAGCGTCGATCCCGACCGGCTGCGGCACGTGTTTATCAATCTTCTGGCGAATGCCTCGAAGTATTCACCCGAAGGCAGTGCGATCACACTCTATGCGCAGCCCGGCGGCGAAGGGGTAGTGCGTTTCGGGGTGCGTGATCGCGGTCCTGGAATTCCCGAGGAAAGCCAGCCCTATGTCTTCGAGAAGTTTTATCGCGTGCCGGGACAGACGCGCAAAGGAGCGGGGCTGGGACTGACTATCGCACGTGAGATCGTGGTCGAACACGGCGGCGCGATCGGCTGCTCAAGCAAAGTTGGCGAGGGCAGTGATTTTCACTTCCTCATTCCGGTGAGCGAAGCGGCGGTGGCGGGGCGTTGAAACTCACTGCTTTTTCTGGATAAATCTCGGGGCGGTTTCCATCTGGCCGCGGGTGACGCCGAGTTGATTGAGGAGTTTGAACTCGCGCCAGAGATCGGCGCCGGAGATTTCGCCGGCGCAGAAGGCGCTGGTATTCGTGATCGTTCGAATGACTTCGTCGGCGGACTCGTTGACGAATTCGACGCGGAAGCTGCGGGCGCCGAGGGCGAGGAGGCGGTCGAGGTATTCGGCGCCGGTTTGGGCCGGTTGTTGTAGACAGTGTTACGGCAGCCAGCGTCCGCTTTGAGGGGAAATTCGGCGCCGGTACGGTCGCTTCAAGCGGACTTCGTGTTTTTCGCAGGGGCGGCCGCAGTCATGGTAATCGGTGCCCGAGGAAAGGAACGCGCAGAAGACGCAGTGCTCCATGTGAAACATGGGCATGTGCTGGTGGATTGTGAGGTCGAACCATTGGCCGGGCGCGGCGGCCGAAGAACGACTCAAGCTGGAGATGTTGAGATCGTAGCTGGCGGTGACGCGTTCAAGTCCGTAACGGGAAATGAAATAATCGGCGGTGAGCGGGTTGGCGACGTTGAGGGAGAAATCGCCGCGCTTGCGGTCGGCGGCGAAGAACTCGAGGTGATCGTAGTTGCGGACGAGGTAACCGTCGGCTTCGCAGGAGCGGACTTGTTGCAGAGATCCATTCTTCACCGGGTTTGGTAATGCGCGGTGGAGCGACCCAGATGGAAGAGTGAGCAGTCAGCCCTGAAGGGTGAGATGATTGCCAGGTGCGGAAGCGAATGACAGCTTCGCGATATTTTTTGGGGTTCTCGAATTCACAGTAGAGTGTGGTGACGCCCGGACAGGTCGAGGGCGGCGTCGAGTTGGGCGAGTGTGCGGACGACGAGGATCAGTTCCGCCGTCGCGGCGACGGCGGACGTTGAAGGTTGAAGATTGAGGGTTGAAGGGACGAGGGGGCGTTGAGCGTCCAGCGTTTGGGTAAACCGCGGAGTCGCTCGACTTCGGCGGCGAGATCGCGGCGGAGGCGGTTGAGTTCGCTGACGGGAATGATCAGTGCGCCTTCGAGATGAGATTCGACGCGGCCGAGTTTGAATGGCGTGCCGCCGAGACGTCCGAGTTGATCGATGAGTTTGGTCGTGCGTGAGTGGCTGGTTTTGGGCGGGCTCGAGCGGGAGCTGCGAATCGAGTTTTGCGCTGTGGCCTTCGTCGTCGGCGGCGATGAGTGTGAGCGGCCCGCCGGAACGGCCGTGGACTTCGAAATGGAGCGGGCGCTGGAAGCGGATTTTTTCGCCTTCGAAGGTCTGGCGGACTTGTTTGTCGAGGGCGGGATCGTTGGTTTTCCAGAGGAGCTGGCCGGTGCGGACGCGGCGGAAATCGATGTCGCCATGGCCGAAGCGGAGCGTCGACTTCAGGGCCTCGCGTATCGACTTGGTAAATGCGGCCGCCTTGTTCGCGGACTTCGGGATTGCCCGCATCGAAGACGACGCCGTCACCTGGTTTGAGCACGGCTTGCGGACGTAGAGTGACGGCTTCCTCGCTGACGCGAGTGATTTCGCCGAGGAAAACGCCGCGTTTGGTGCCGAAGCGGCCATGGGCGAGTTCCTGATTGTTGATGCCGCGGAACCAGCCGGTGTACTGGCCGCGGGAGAACGCCATCTGGAGTTCGTAGCGGTCGGCCGGAGCGACCGGTGCGGGCGTGGCGGCGGAAGCTGAGGGGGCGGAGGAGCCGGGGCCGTTGAGCTGAGCCATGACCTTGTCGAGGGTCTGGCGGTAGATGCGGGTGATGCTGGCGACGTACTCGGGGGCCTTGAGACGGCCTTCGATTTTCAGCGAAGCGACGCCGGCGCGAACGAGATCGGGCAGGACATCGAGACCGGCGAGGTCTTGCGGGCTGAGAAGATAGCGCCGGTCGCCGAGGTCGACCTTTTCACCATCGGAATAAAGATCGTAGGGGAGCCGGCAGGCTTGGGCGCATTCGCCGCGATTGGCGGAGCGGCCTCCGAGGGATTCGCTGGTGAGGCACTGGCCGGAGTACGCGACGCAGAGGGCGCCGTGTACGAAGACTTCGAGTGGGAGTGGAGGCTGACCGGAGACGGCTTGGGCCGCCTGGATTTTTTCGATTTCGGCGATTGAGTTTTCGCGAGCGAGAACGATGAGCTGCGCGTCGAGATCGCGGGCGAAGTTCACGCCGGCGGTGTTGGTCACGGTCATCTGAGTGGAGCCGTGAATGGGGAAATCGGGCGAGAGCTGGCGGATGAGGCGGCAGATGCCGATGTCCTGGACGATGGCGGCGTCGACACCGGAGCTGATGATGGCGCGGAGAAATTTTTCTGCGTCGGGGAGTTCGTTGGTGAAAACGAGCGTGTTGAACGTCACGTAGCCGCGCACGCCCCGGCGGTGGAGAAACTCCATCAATGCGGGGAGGTCAGCCTGCGTGAAGTTTTTCGCGCGCATGCGGGCGTTGAAACGCTCGAGTCCGAAATAGACGGCATCGGCTCCGTTTTCGACGGCGGCGCGGACGCATTCCCAATCACCAGCGGGCGAGAGCACCTCGGGACGCGCGTAGCGGCGTGAAGTCGTGGAGCTGGTGTCGGGACTGGTATCGGCGGCGGACATGGATCGAGGCACAGTACGTCGCCGGGCGCGGGGGGCAAGCGGGCTGGTTTATGGGCAAAAAAAAGCGGACCGGCAAAGCGGTCCGCCTTTGAGGAGCCGGGAAAGTATGCTCAGGCTTTGCGAGCTGCGAAACGGCGGCGCAGGGCGACGGCGGCGAGAAGCACGCCCGTGCCGATCAGGCCGTAGGTCGAGGGCTCGGGAACCGCCGAGATTCCATCGATCTGGCCCGTGCTGCCGGTCCAGAGCAGGAGCTGGGTGCGACCGTCGGATGCGTTACCGGTGCCGGAACCGAAATAGGCGAACTGATCGCGACTGCCGCTCAGCGACGTGAGTGCGCCGCCGAGGGCGAAGATATCGTTCGCGCTGCCGTTGATGTAGGAGAGGAAGCTGGCGTTGAGGGCGATTTCGATGAAAGAGCCTTCGTTGGACTCGCTTAGCGTGGCGGTGCCGAAATTCACCCCGCTGCCGAGATCGTTAAAAATAGACGTGGCTCCGAACTGAAACGCACTGAGGCTCGGGATCGACGTCGAGACGTCGAAAATCTTGAATGTCTCGGTGGCGCTTGGGCTGCTGAAGCTATTGGTCGGGAGAAACAGGCGGAGTTTGGCCGCCGTGACGGGTGTGGTGACTGCGCTGGTGTCGAAAACCAGGAAGCTGCGGAATTCGACCGTGGCGACCTGACCTGTGAGGAAGCTGTCGTAGTCGGCCAGAAGATGCGTGCCGAACTCACTGTAGCGACCGCGGTCGGTACTGTTGAGGATAATTTGCGCGTGGGCGGTGCCGAGGAGAGCGGCGCCCAGTGCGAGGCCCTTAAGGCTGCGCCAGAGGTTGGAGTTGATGGCTGGAAGTTGCATATTGTTTACCCGTGCAACCAAAGTGCATGAGGGAAAGACCTCAATGTAGATATTATGCAATAACGGTATTTAAGGGAATCCCTTACAGTGAGCATCAGGGTTAGCGGATATTTGGACGCCTTTTTCGTGGTTCAGCTGAGCCCAGGCTCGAAAATAGAGAGAAATCCCCGGCCTTAACCGGGTTCGCGAACGGCAGCTGGGAGCGGTGCAATGGCGGGAACACGAAGAAACTTCCCGATGTGGAGGACGTCGCAGATTTTTCCCTGAGGCTTAGACAAATCCCGATTTTGCCGGCGCTCTTAAGGAAACACGTTCATCCGCCCGACCAATAAAATGGAGGACAAGCCGCATCATGAATCATGGAAAGACTGGCTGCGTCAGCACGGGCCGCGCCTGCTCCTCTATGCGAGACAGACGACTCGGTCGCTGGCGGATGCAGAGGACGTGCTGCAGGAGGCGTTCATCAGGTTCTGGCGCAATCAGCGCGACTTGGGCGGCGACCCGCTCGGGCTGGTCTTTACCTCGATCCGCCGCGCGGCGTGTGATCTGGCCCGTCGCAATGAACGACGACTGCGGCGCGAAGAATCTGCCGGGGCAGACACCGACGGCCTGGGTGCCGGGAGCGAGCCCCACGCCTTTTTCGAGCGACTTGATGAGGACGATGAGCGACGCGTTGCCATTGAAACGGCCCTGCACGCTCTGCCGGCGGAGCAGCGTGAAGTGCTCACGCTCAAGATCTGGGGTGGACGTACGTTCGACCAGATTAGCGGGCAATTGGGGGTTTCGCCGCATACGGTGGCTTCGCGTTACCGCTACGCCCTTGAAGGACTTCGTAAACGATTAACTACGACCGAGTGTCCGCTGCCATGAACAATGAACTGGAAGAACTGGAATTTGAACTGAGCCGCCTCCGCCCGCGCGCGCCTTCGGAGTTTCTCGAGGTCCGGGTGGAGTCGGCTCTGGAAAACCGCGGGAGCGCGGGCCGTGCGATGCTGCGCGGTTTTGCGGCTGCGGGCTTTGCGGCTGTGGTCGCGTGGATGGCGGCGCTTTCTCCTGATGCTGCGGTCCCGGGCGGCGCGGCACTCCGGCCGGTGGTGGCTGAGGAGACACTGCAATCCGCGCAGGATGAAGGTTTGATGACGCTGGACGACGGCTCGCTGGCGCAACGCTTGCGTCTCCGCTATGTGGAGACGCTGTGCTGGAGCGGTGGCGGACGCACGCTCACCTGGACGGCTCCGCGGGAGGAGCTGCGGATTTTGCCGGTGGCGACTTATTGATTTTTTCTCATGAAAACAAAGACCCTGAACTTACGCGCGGTCCGCGGGACTGCTTTGATATTCACGACGATGTTGCTGCCGGTGTTGCTACCGGCGCAGCAGGCGAAGACGCTAACAGTACGGACAGATGTGCCTGTTGAAGTGCCGCAACCACCCGCGCTGAAGGAGGAAACCTTTCTCGGGATCAGCACGCATAGCGTCGACGCGGCGCTGGCGGCGCAGATGGAGCTTCCACCCGAGACCGGACTGGTGGTTGTGCAGATCATGCCCGACAGCCCGGCGGCAGGTGTGTTGAAGCAGCTCGATTTGCTCACGCGTTTTGATGACCAGATCTTGATCGAACCCCGCCAGCTCGGCGTGCTGGTGCGCTCCAAGAAGGAGGGCGACGAGGTGAAGCTGACGTTGTTTCGCGCAGGAAAAAAGCAGACCGTGAGCGTAAAGCTCGGGAAAAAGGCCATGCCGCCGCTGCCCGCACGCCACGAAGTGCGGGCGCGCAAGGCGATGTCATTCGAAACGGCGGAGCCCTTTATGGGACCCGGGATCGCGAGGCCGGGTCCGTCGGGTTCCTTTGGAGGAGTCTCTCATTCGAAGGAGATGCGGATATCGCGGTTCGAGGGAAAAAATTCCCAGATGGTTTTTGATGACGGCCAAGGACGGCTTGAGGTGAATTTCAAGGACGGGAAAAAGCGGCTGACGGCGCGCAATGCGAAGGGGGATATTCTCTTCGATGGCCCGGTGGAAACTGCCGAAGACCGGAAGGCGCTTCCCGCAGAGGTGCGCGCGCGTTTGGAGAAGATGGAGGCGACAGATGTGCGGATTCCCGCCCCGCCTCCGCCACCCGCTCCAGGAGCGCCGGCGGATGTTTTCATCGGCGAGCCGGGCGCATTTATTCCGGCGCCTGTTGAGCGAGGTGAAATGGAAGCGTTCGAGTTCGAAGCGGAGTCGGAGTTGGTGTGAACCGGGTGGCGAAGCTTCGCTATCTTTTGAGGGTAACCCACGTGGCGCCCCAGTTACCGGTGGTTTCGTCGCCGAGGCGAAAACTGGCAACGAGCGGGGAGCGGCGCAGCAACGCGTGAACCGTTTCGCGGAGCGTGCCGGTTCCTTTGCCATGGATGATGCGAACGGTGAAGATCCCGCGTTCGCGACAGGCCTCAAGATACGCCTCGACGACTTGCGCGGTTTCGCGCGGCGCGAAGGTATGAAGGTCCAGTTCGCCGGTGATTGGAATGCGGACTGGATCGGAGTCGTCGGGCGCGGGATTCACGACGAGTTCGGTGCGGTGCCAACGCGCGTCGGACGTTACGGCGTTATATCGGGAGGCGTTGAAGGCGGCGGCGCCGAGGGCGGTTGCGTCGCAGGTAAGTCGGTGGCTGCCGGAGGTGGCGTGGAAACGGGAGACACCGGGGCAATGGCTTTGCGCGGTGTCGGCGCCGGTTTTTCGGGAGCGTCTTCGATGGCCTGGCGGATTTGATCCTCCACGCCGCTGGTGGCCTTTTTGAATTCTCGAATGGATTTACCGAGGCCCTTGGCGAGCTCGGGCATGCGCTGGCCGCCGAAAAGCAGCAGAATGACCAGGAAAATCATGATCATCTCGCCGCCCCCGACGTCGAAAATGGCGAGAATGTGATGTGGCGTGGTCATGGAAACGGAGGAAGATTCGAGGAGTCGGACCGGTTTAACCGAAGGAAGTTTCAGCCGGACAGGTATTGTGGCAGGCTGACCGAGGCAGACGGTTGTGTGTTTCTTAGGTTACAACGGTTGATACGTAAGATCAACGAGGCTGCGCAGGTGGCGCGCACACCTCACTTCACCTGCACTTGCACCACGAAGTTCTGAGTCTGGCCGGGCGGGACCCACGACAGGCCGAGTTTGTGCTCGGGGGAATTGGCGGGGCCCATCCACGGTTCGACGCAGTAGAACGGAGCGGTGTCGTCGAGTGTCCAGGTGACGAAGGTGGCGTCGGGCGGCGGGACTTTGTTCGTGCCGATGCTGACGGAGACCTGACCGGGCTGGCCCTTGGGGCCGAAGGTGACGGCGTTGGACTTGAGGTTGGTGTGGAAGAGGTCGATGAGGGCCTTGTTGGCGAGGTTTTCCTCGGCATCGAAGGCGGGGCCGGGGGAGAGTTTTCCGTTCGACTGGTCCTGCCGGAGCGTCTTACCGGCGGGGATACGGATGGCGTAGTCGGAGCGTTTCAGCCCTTCGTTCCACGGCACGGTGAAATAGAAATGGTGGCCGGCGCTCCACGGGATGGGCTGGGTGCCGAGATTTTCAGGGTGAACTCGCAGGAAAGGCCGAGGGGCTCGAAAAGGTACGTGACCGTGAATTCATAGTCATACGGATAAGCGGCCTTCGCTTCGGCGTCCGGGACGAACTGGGCGGCAAAACCCCGGGCGTCGCAGCGGGTGGTCTTGAATGTACCTTGGCGGGCGATGCCGTGCATGGGCATGGGGCGGCGGACGCCGTCGGGGCCGCGCCAGAAATGGATGTCACCGTTGTCGTAGGTGCGGGCGTTGAACGGGAAGAGGATGGGATTGCCGCCGCGGGTCTTGAAGAAGTCGTCCAGGTTTTTGACCTCGGGCCAGTACACGATGTCGCGCACGGAGCCGTCGCCGAGCGTGAGATGCCAGTGCATGAGGCGCGCACCACGCTCCGGCATGGCGAGGAAGGTCGAGTTGCCGACCTGCCAGCGTGTGAGTTCCTGCCCGAGATAGGGGACTTTTTCCATGCACGCAGATGTGGCCCTATGCGGGCGAGCAGGCAAAATTTTTTTCAAACGCCCGGTCGAAAGTTTCACCGGCGTTGTAACGCGTTTGCGGCCCGGCGCGCTTGCATGTGCAAAATGCGATGCTCAGTTTTGCGGCAAATCCCCATGTTGCGCATTTTGTTCAGACTCGGGTTCGTGATCGGTCTCGCGGCGTCTTCGTGTTTTGCTCAAAGCGAGGCTCCGCCGGCCAGCTTTCCGACGGAGTTGAAGTCCAAGGCGGGGACGGAGAAGAAGAGCGTGATGGTCATTCCTGTGAGACAGGAGATCGACGAGCCGGTATTGTATATCGTGAGGCGGGGCCTGAAGGAAGCGATCGAACAGAAAATGGATGTGGTGGTGCTCGATATGGACACTCCGGGTGGAAGCCTCGGTACGACTTTTGAAATTCTGGAGGCGCTGGAGAAGTTTCCCGGACAGACGGTGACGTTTGTGAACAAAGACGCGATCTCGGCAGGAGCGTTTATCGCGGCGGCGACGCATGAAATTTATTTTGCTCCCAACGGCGTGATAGGCGCCGCGGCTCCGGTGAGCAGTGGCGGCCAGGACATCGACAAGACGATGAAAGCGAAGGTCGTTAGCTATATGAAGGCGCGCATCCGTTCGATTTCGGAAGGGAAGGGCTATCGCGGCGAAGTGATTTCGGCGATGATCGATGAGGCCTCGGAGTTTAAGATCGGCGAACGTGTGCTCAAAAAGAAGGACGAGCTGCTTTCGCTCACGGCGAAGGAAGCGAGTGAGCAGTTTGGTGAACCGCCGCAGACGCTGCTGGCTTCGGGAATTTTCAAAAATGTCGACGAACTGCTCGCCAGGAAATTTGGGGCGGACGGTTACTCAGTGAAAAAACTGGAGGTGACGTGGTCGGAGCAGCTCGCGCAGTATCTGAATACGCGGCCAGTGCAGATGACCCTCTTGGCGCTTGGGTTGCTGGCAGTGTTCATTGAGTTGAAGACGCCGGGTTTTGGTTTTTTCGGCATCGCAGGTGGCGTGTTGCTGGGAATTGTTTTCCTGAGCAGTTACGTTGCGGGGCTTTCGGGACATGAGCCGTTGATTGCCTTCGCGGTCGGCGTGGCTCTGGTCGCGCTCGAGGTTTTTCTATTTCCCGGCGTGGTTGTCGTCGCGTTGAGCGGTGTCGTGTTGATTCTGGGCTCGCTTGTCTGGGCAATGGCCGATGTGTGGCCGAACGAGCCGGTGTCCGTCGCGTGGTCTGGCGATGTATTCGTGTGGCCGGCGGTGAATCTGTTGATGGGAATGGTGATCGCGGCGGTGCTGGCATTGTTGCTGGCGCGTTTCATTCCGACCGGTTGGTTTTTCAGCCGTCTGGCGGTGGCGGAGCCCATTACGGGCTCTGCACAACTCGCGGGAATTTCCCCGGAACGGGGGGCGAAGGTTTCGGAATTGCTCGGTGCGCGTGGTGTCGCGGTGACCGCGCTTTTCCCGAGCGGTCAGATTGAAGTGGCCGGGCGGCGCTATGAGGCGCGCGTTGCGGTGGGTTCGGTGGCTGCCGGTGCGGCGGTCGTGGTGACGCAGGTCACGGATTTCGGACTCGTCGTGGAGGTGGTGTCATGACGGCAGTGATCATCTGGTTTCTCGTCGGAATAGTTTTGCTCGCACTGGAAATCGTGGTGCCGGGAGCAATCCTCGGAATAGCCGGGGGCATTGCGATGCTGGTAGGCGTGTTTGTGTCGTTTGGCACGTTTGGCGGCGCAGGTGGTGCGATTGCCACGATTGTTGCCTTGCTGGCGTTGGGAGCGACTTTGTATCTGGAGTTCGTGTGGCTGCCGAAGTCCCGGCTCGTCAAAAGCCTGGTCGCCGAGGCCAACGCCGACGTCACCAGCCAGACGGCGCTCGCAAACGAGTCTGACGTGATCGGCCGCGAGGCGGTGGCGCAAACGGTGCTCGCTCCGAGCGGCTATGTGTCGGTCGGTGGAAAGCGCTATGAAGCGTATTCGCAAAGCGGGCACGCGACGGCGGGGGAGCGGCTGCGCGTGGTGGGCCTGGATAATTTTCGTCTGATTGTGACCAAAACCTGAATCGTTATCTTATTATGAACTGGACCTTGATTGGATTGATTGTCGCCGGGGTGATCGTACTGGTTATCGGTGCGGTCATTTTTAGCCTCGTCGGCGCGTATGTGAAGGCGCTCTTCAACGGCGCCAGCGTCGACATGTGGAAGCTCGTGGGCTTCAAGTTTGCCGGCATTCCCTACGGGTTGATCGTCGACGCCCGCATCACCGCGGTGCGCGCGGGCGTGCCGCTGAGCGCGGATTTGATCGCCTCGCATTATCAGGCAGGTGGCAATGTAGTGCCCACCGTACAGGCGATCATCGCGGCGAAAAAGGCAGGCATCTCGCTCGACTGGGATCGCGCCTGTGCGATCGACCTTGCGACAAAAGGCTCGGGTAAATCCATCGTCGAGGCGGTGCGTACCTCGGTTGATCCGAAGGTAATCGATTGCCCCAACCCAGAGAGCGGCCGCACGACGATCGATGGAGTCGCCAAGGACGGCATTCAGGTGAAGGTGAAGGCGCGTGTCACCGTGCGCACCCATCTGGATCGTTTCGTCGGTGGTGCGAAGGAAGACACGATCATTGCGCGCGTCGGCGAAGGCATCGTTTCCACCATCGGTACCTCGGAGAGCTACAAGTCGGTGCTGGAGTCGCCTGATGCGATTTCGAAAACGGTGCTCGCGCGCGGTCTCGATGTGGGATCGGCGTTTGAGATTCTTTCGATCGACATTGCCGACGTGGATGTTGGCGAAAATGTCGGCGCGAAATTGCAGGAAGCGCAGGCCGAGGCGAACAAGAGCATCGCGCAGGCGCAGGCGGAAATTCGTCGTGCGGCGGCCGTGGCCGTCGAGCAAGAGATGAAAGCGCGTGTGCAGGAGATGCAGGCGGAAGTGGTGCGCGCCCAATCGGAAGTGCCGAAGGCGATGGCCGAGGCGTTTCGCTCCGGCCGACTGGGAGTGATGGACTACTACAAGATGGAAAACGTGCAGGCCGACACGGCGATGCGGTCTTCGATCGCGAAACCAGACGGTGGCCACACGAAATAATTGAAAGGAGCCGCGTTTAAGCGCGGCTCCCTCCTCCCATGGATTGGATCAGCGAACATTTAATACAGATCCTCATCGCGGTCGCCGCGGTGATCGCCGGGTACATCAATAATCGCAAGAAGGAGAGGAACGGCGAGCCGGCTGATTTTGATGGCGACGGAATTCCGGATAATCGTCCAGGAGACTTTGATCCTGCGCGGATGGACATGGACGAAGCGGAGCGGACGCGCCGGGTGCAGGAAGAAATTCGCCGCAAAATTGCCGAGCGTCGGGGCGGGCAGCAGCCGGTGCCGCCATTGGTTGCGCCGCGTCCTGTCGCCCAGCCCATTCCCGAGGTGATCAAGCGACGGTTTGAAGTGCCGGCGGCTCCGCCACCGCTTCCGTCGAGAGCGTCGCAAGCCGCGCAGGCTGCGCGTGACCAGGAAGTGATGGAGCAGCAGCGAGCGATGGAAGAGCAGATGCGCCTGCTGGAGGCCCGCCGGGCGGAGCATAAACGCCAGGCGGCGGAAATCGCGGCGCCTGTTACCGCTGCAATGGCCTACCGTGGAGCGCCGGTGGGAAAAACGGGCGGCGCGGAGCTGCTGGCCGATTTGCGTGCGCCGGGTGGTGCACGGCGCGCCTGGATTTTGCGCGAAGTGCTCGGGACGCCAGTTGGGATGAAATGATCGAATGATTGTCTCCCGGCTGAAGAGCTTTGGGCATGCGTTGCGTGGCGGCGTGATGATGCTGAAGACGCAGCCCAATGCGCGCATTCATCTGGCTGCCACGCTGGCTGTGGTCGCAGCAGGTGTTGGCTGGCGGATCTCATCAGGCGAGTGGGCACTCGTGCTGCTCGCGTGCGGACTGGTGTGGCTGACCGAGGCGCTGAATACGGCGTTGGAGTTTCTGGCGGACGAAGTTTCGCGTGAGCGTCGTGAAGGCATCAAGCGCGCGAAAGATGTGGCGGCGTTTGCCGTGTTGATCGCGGCGTTCGTAGCGGTGGGAATCGGAGTGGTGGTGTTTGGACCACGGGTGGCGGATTTTCTCTGGAAATAAAAAACCCGCGCTTGCGGCGCGGGTTTGAGAGTTACCGGGCGGGTGTTGGCGGCTTGTCGATGTCGACTGAGCCACCGGCGGACATCGGATAGGGCGTGCCGCCGAAGTTGAACTCCAGATTTTGAGGTGGCGATGCCGTGACGCGGGCGTGTCCTCTGCGCGGAATCGCGCGGGTGTCTCCGAGCGGGATGGTGCCCTTGTACAACGTGGTGCCGTCCTTGATGCTGGTGACCGTGACGGTGACGGGGCCCTTGGCGACCAGCGCGAAGGAGGCTTCGCCTTCTGTGGGCTTCACCCAGACTTCGCCCGGGTTGGCGGATGATTTCGGGCTGCTGCTGCGGCCCATGAGGCTGAAGACGGCCCAGATGCCTATGATAAGGACGAGAAGGGCTGCGCCGGCGATGGCGCCGAATTTGATCAGCAATTTTTTGTCGATGCTGATCGCACCGCCACCGCCTTGAGGAACGAAAGTCGCGGGATTGCGGCTGGCGGCTTCAGTGGACGCTGAAGATTCAGCTGCAGGAGCATCGGCGCCGGGCTCTTTTGCGGCTTTGTCCGCTTTGCCACTGGAGTGGGAGATGTCCATGCGCCCGTAGACCTCGCGGTTCAACGAGCGTTGTTTGGATTCGTTGAGGCCGAGACCGTTGTAGTCGTTGATGATCTTTTCGCCAGGAAGCTTGAGGTAGTTGGCGTAGGTGCGGAGGAAGCCGCGCACGTAGATCTCCGGGAGCTTGATGTCGTACTGGTTGCTCTCGAATTTATGGAGGTAGTCACCGCGAATTTTCGTGGCCTCGGCCGCTTCGCGGATCGAGATGCCCTTGCGTTTGCGTGCTTCTTCCAGGCGTTCACCGATCGATTGCATAAGAGGGTGGTTAGGGAAATTCCGGGGTGAGGGGAAGGAGGATTTGAATCTGGAACTCAGGAAAACTGGAAGACTCGAATATGGACAGGACTAACAGGAGGAGCCGCTGCGGGATTTTTGGAGGGTAATCAGAGCTGGAATGCGGTGATGCGATCAAGGTTGGCGGCCAAACAAAAAGCGCGCGGATGTCCGCGCGCTTGGAGGCAGGGGAGGGTGTTGAGGAAGCCGTTGCTTAGAGCGTGTCGAGATCGACGAGGATGTCGCGCGGGCTGGAGCCGTTTTCGGGGCCGACGATACCTTTGTCTTCCATTTCCTCCATGAGGCGTGCGGCACGGTTGTAGCCAATGCGCAGCCGGCGCTGGAGCATAGAGGTCGAGGCGCGGCGGGTCGATTTGAGAACTCCGATGGCTTGTTTGAGCAAGGCGCTGTCGCTGTCACCGTCTTCATCGTCACCTTCACCGTCTTCGCCTTCCTCGGCGTCAGGATCGCGGTCGATCTGGGCTTGAACATCCTGCGCGTACTTGGGCGGGCCGTTTTTCTTGAGGAAATCGACGAGGCTCTGGACTTCGTCGTCGGAGACGAAGGCGCCTTGCGCGCGGACGAGGCGGGAGGTTCCTGGGGGCGAGAAGAGCATGTCGCCGCGCCCGATGAGCGTGTCGGCGCCCTTGGTGTCGAGAATGGTGCGGGAGTCGACTTGAGAGGCGACTTGGAAGGCGATGCGCGAAGGAAGGTTGGCCTTGATGATGCCGGTGATGACGTTCACCGACGGGCGCTGGGTGGCGATGATGAGGTGGATGCCGGCTGCACGCGCAAGCTGGGCAAGGCGGGCGATGCTCGTTTCGATTTCGGCCGGGGCGACCATCATGAGGTCGGCGAGTTCGTCGATGATGGCGACAATGTAGGGCAGCCGTGCCGGGATCTCGAGCTCCTCGTCGGGAAGGGCAACACCTTCGAGTCCGGCCTGGGTTTCGGCGGGTGGCGTTTCTGGGTCGGCCTTGTCTGTTTTCTTGCGGGCGTTGAAACCGGTGATGTTGCGGACGCCGACTTTGGCAAAGATTTGGTAGCGCTGCTCCATCTCGGCGAGGAGCCACTTCAAGGCGGCAGGCACTTTCTTCGGCTCAGTCACCACGGGGATGAGCATGTGCGGAAGCGTATTGAAGATCTTCAGCTCGACGATCTTGGGGTCGACCATCAGGAGGCGGACGTCCTTCGGGCTCTTCGAGTAGAGAATCGAGGCGACGATCGAATTGATACACACCGATTTGCCCGAGCCGGTGGCGCCGGCGATGAGCAAGTGGGGCATTTTCGTGAGATCGGAGACGAGGGGCTTTCCGGATACGTCTTTGCCGAGGGCGATGGGAAGTTCGGTGCGGGCGTCAGCCCAGTCCTCGGATTCGAGGAGCTCGCGCATGCCGACGGGCGTGGGATTTTCATTGGGGACTTCGACGCCGACAGCGGCCTTGCCGGGGATCGGCGCGAGGATGCGCACGGATTGGGCGCGCATGCCGAGGGCGATGTTTTTGTCGAGGCCGGCGATCTTTTCGACGCGAACGCCGGGGGCGGGGATCACTTCGTAACGTGTGATGACGGGGCCTACGTGGATTTCGCCGAGGGTGACCTCGACACCGAATTCGCTGAGGATGCGCAGAAGGTTTTCGGCGTTTCGGCGGTGCTCGTCTTCGGAGTTGCTGGCGTTGGATTTTACCGGCTCCCGCAAGAGGGAGAGCGGGGGAACTGGTAGTTCTCATCGAGGCTTTGCGGAACCGTGGCCTTGGCGGCTTTCTTCGGTTCCTCGGGCTTCACGATGTTGAGCTCAATGCGACCGCCGGCATTTACCGCGAGCGCCTTGGTGTCGGTTGCCAGTGGGGCGTTGTCTGCGAAAGGACTGACCGTGCCCTTGCCTGATTTTGAGGCCGCCGGTGCGGGAAGGGCTGCCTGTTTGGTTGCGGGCTCGGGGGGAGCGTCGGCGTCGGCTTTTTTGGTAGCGGCGGACCTTTTTGCGGGGGCATCGGCGAAACCTTCAGGTTTCTCTTCTGGTGCGAAGGGGGGGCGGGTGCCCATCGGGGCGGTGCTGCCGCTACGAGAAGCGATGGAAAGCTTTTTTGCCGGAGGCGGACCGACCACGACTGGCGCGGTCTTTGGGCGCGACATGGCTTCCTTCGCCATGCGTTTCACTTCTGCGCGCTCTGCACGGATTTTTGCGCGGCTTTCGCGCCAGGCGGAGAATCCGTGAGTGAATTTTTCAAACTCGGCGGAGATGTCTTTTGTGAAGATGAACATCAGTCCGAGCGCGTAGATCATTACGAGAAGCAGGCCGGTGCCGAAAACGCCGAGGGTGTCCCTGAGCAGTGATTGGTAGATCAACCCGCCGATGATTCCTCCGAGTCCGCCGGAGAAATAATCCGAGGCGCTGTTGTTGTCCCACATGGCCGCCAGGCCGGTGACGCATACGATGCAGATCAGCATTGCCAGCACACGCGTGCCGGCGAGACGGCGGGAGTTGCGAATGGCTACATACGCCATCCACAGCAGGAACAGGGGAATCAACCACGTGGCGATTCCCACGTAGTGCAGCGACCAGTAAGCGGAAAAGACACCAAACGTGCCCACGGGATTTTTAGCCGTGGGATGTGTCGTGAACTCCGGGCTTTGCGCGGGATCGTAGGAGATGAATGCGACGCTCAGCAGGAGGCCGAAGAGCAGGCAGAGACTGAAGACCGCCCAGCGTGGCTGATAGCGCGGCGCTTGGAAGGAAGAGGAGTTGTTAGAGTTTGAACTCGCTGACTTGGCCATGTGTTTTGTGAAGCGACCGGCTTGACCCTTGGATTCCCGTTTCGCACCGAAGTCCGGTCAAATTTAATAATCCTAAAGTACGCTTTAACAAAAAACTAGCCAACGCCATGCAACAATTCCTGCGCTTCAAATCCCTCTATCAGGACCGCGTTTGGGGCGGGCGAATTCTGGAGACCAAACTTGGTCGTGTGCTGCCTCCGGCGCGCCCTATCGGCGAGAGCTGGGAGATCGTGGATCGCCCTGAAGCACAGTCGGTGATCAGTGGGGGAGAACTCGACGGGCTCAGCCTTCGCGCGGTTATCGAGAAACAGGGTGCGGCTATCATGGGGCCGAAGTGGACTGCGTCGCGACCGTTCCCGATCCTAGTGAAGTGGCTCGATTGCCGGGAGCGGCTGAGCTTGCAGGTGCATCCACCGGCGAGTGTCGCGCCTGAACTCAAAGGGGAGCCGAAGACCGAGAACTGGTACATCGCGGACTGCGCGCCCGATTCGAGTCTTATCGTGGGGCTCAAGCGCGGGGTAACGCGGGAGCAATTCGAGCGGGCGATTCACGACAATACCCTCGAGAAATGCGTGCATCGGTTTCCGGTGAAGGCGGGAGACTCCATTCTGGTTCACAGCGGGCAGATTCATGCGATCGACGCGGGGAATCTTATTCTGGAGATCCAGCAAAACTCCGACACGACGTACCGCGTGTACGATTGGGGGCGGGTAGGACTGGACGGAAAGCCGCGGCAGATGCACGTCAACGAATCATTAAAATCCATCCGCTGGGACGACTTCGAACCCTCGCCGGTACGTGCCGAAAACAAGGCCGCGGTGATCGCGGATGCGCGCGAGTTTCGCATTCGGCGCGTGCCTTTGGCGGCGGGTGAAAAGTTGAGCATTTCCGCAGGAGAACAGGCACGGATTCTCAGCGTCGTTTCGGGCCGGATCCGGTCCGGTTCCGGCGCCGAAAAAATCGATCGTGGCGACAATGTCGTGCTGCCTTATTCAGCCGGTTTTGTGTTCGAGGCGGTTGAACCTGCGCTGTTGCTCATCACAGAAAACTTCAGTTGATCGGAAGCGCATGAACTCCCGCTCTTGTTTCTCTCGGCCCTGCCATGGCGGAGCCTTGTTGAAGCTGGTGGTCTTCCTGATCATCTTTGTCGCGATCGTCATTTCCGCGTGGATCTTTTTTCTGCCGCCGATCCTGACGAGTACGCTGGAGAAACGCACAGGTTTCAGTGTGAAAGTGGACAGGCTCGCGATCGATCCTTTCCGTAACCGGGTGGAATTTTCAGGGCTGGTGATCACGAATCCGGCCTCGTTTGCGCGTCCGGAGTTCGTGGAAGTTCGGTCGTTTCACGCGCGCGCGCAGCTCGATACCTTTTTCACCGATCGCCTGGTGATCGACGACGGCGAGATCGACGTCGCCAATGTTTCCCTCATCCGCAACAGCGAAGGCACAATCAACGCCGCGCTTTTCAGCGAGCGCCTGCTCAATGCGCGCAAACCCAAGGGAAAGCCGAAGCCTCCGGAGGACGCCAACGCGGCGAAACCGGGCCAGCCGAAACCGCCCGCTCCACCAAAACCGGCTCCTGCTGCTCCGCCTGCGCCGCCCCAAACTCCGGAAAAAACATTCCTGATCAAACGTCTCGTCGTGCGTTTTGAGAAGATGATCGTCGAAGACTACACTGGAACGAAACCGGTCTCGCGCGAGTACACGCTGAATTTTGCCCACACCTACGAGAATGTCATCAACACGGATCAATTTGTGATTGGACCGTTTATGAAAGGTTTCACGGCGGTGGGGTCGGCGATTACCGGACTGATTCCGGGCGATATGTCGAAAACGCTCGGCGAAGCGACCCGCTCGGGCACCGAACTTTTCCGGGAGGCCACAAAAAAAACCGGCGATCCGTTCCGTGCTTTCATGCAGACGCTTGAAGAAACGAACAAGCCGTAGTTAGATCCGCGGCTTCATATGACCGCATCGGATAAAGCTGAACCGCAAAACCAGACACAACCAACGCCCGCAGATGCTGCTGCGGTTGAAAAAGAAGCCCGGGAGGCTGGCGCACCAGAGGCCGCTGCCAAAGCCGGACCCACTGCTGAGGAACTGGTTGCGCAGGCTAAGAAAGAGCAGGCCGAGGCGCATGACCGCTATCTGCGTCTGGCGGCCGACATGGAGAATCTTCGCCGCCGCACCGTCCGCGAAAAGGACGAGATCCGGCAGTTTGCCGTTGGGCGCGTTCTGGAAGATTTGATCTCGGTCCTCGACAATCTCGGCTTCGGACTTACTGCGGCCAAGGCGCCCAACGCAGACATCAAGACCCTCGTCGGCGGCATCGGCATGGTGCAGGACCAGTTGAAAAACGTCCTGAATCAGCACGGCCTGAAAGAGATCAATCCGGCCGGACAGACCTTCGATCCTAATCAGCACGAATCCATCGCGGCTCAGCCGAGCGCGAACATTGCCGAGGGCAGCGTGGCCCAGGTTGTTCGCATTGGCTACAGTCTGAACGGACGTTTGCTGCGGCCGGCGTCGGTCATCGTTTCGAGCGGCCCGGCCAAGGAGGAGGCGAAGTAAAAGCTGATCAGGCGCGGCCAATTCTCGGCCGCGAGTGCGACGACGGCGTCGCGTGATTCATCCAGCGCACCACACCACCATGGCGACCAAGGAAGATTATTACACACTGCTCGGCGTCGAGAAGACGGCCTCCGAGGAAGATTTGAAAAAGGCCTATCGCAAGAAGGCCATCCAGTATCACCCCGACAAAAATCAGGGTAATAAGGAAGCTGAGGAGATGTTCAAAAAAGTCTCCGAGGCGTACGAGGTCCTGAAGGATCCGCAGAAGCGCGCGGCGTACGACCGCTATGGCCACGCGGCCTTCCAGCAGGGCGGCGGCGCCGGCCCTCGCGGTGGTGGAGGCGGTGGCGGCTTCCACGATCCGTTCGATATCTTCCGCGAAGTCTTCAATCAGCAGGGCGGCGGTGGTGGTGGCGGCATCTTCGAAGAGTTTTTCGGTGGTGGCGGTGGCGGCCGAGATGGCGGGCGCGACGGTTCCGACCTGCGCTACGATCTCGAAATCACCCTCGAAGAGGCGGCCAAGGGGATCGAAAAGGAAATTTCCTTCCGCAAGGCCGTCACGTGCGAGCGCTGCGACGGCTCCGGTGCCGAGCCCGGTTCGAAGAAAGTCACCTGCCCGACCTGCCGGGGCGCAGGCCAAATTCGCCGTTCGGGCGGAATCATCACGTTCACCCAGGCTTGTCCGACCTGCGGCGGCGCGGGGACAAAAATCGAGAAGCCCTGCACGGCCTGCAAAGGCGAGGGGCGTACGGCCAAGGCGACCAAGCTTAACGTTCGCATCCCTCCGGGCGTGGACACGGGCTCACGGCTGCGCTCCGTCGGCAATGGCGAGGCCGGCATGGCGGGTGGTCAGGCGGGCGATCTCTACATTGTGATCAGCGTGGCTGAGCATGAGATTTTCGAGCGCCAGAACGACGACCTCTTCTGCGAGATCCCGATCAAGTTCACGCTCGCGACGCTTGGCGGCTCGATTGAGGTCCCAACGCTCTCAGGCAAAGCGTCGTTGAAAATTCCGGTCGGTACGCAGAGCGGCACGACCTTCCGTCTCAAGGGCAAAGGCATGCCGAGCCTGCGCGGCGGCAGTCACGGCGATCAACTCGTCCGCGTGCACGTCGAAGTGCCGACCAGTCTCTCGCCGGAGCAGCGCAAGAAACTCGAGGAGTTTGCCCAGCTCAGTGGCGACGCCAACGAGCCGATGGCGAAGAGCTTCTTTGAAAAGGCGAAGAAGTTTTTCTGAGGAAATCGCGGAAGCACTGAGACGCAGAATCGCTGAAGGGAAGTCTTGTTCCTTTGGCTTTCCGCGTTTCCGCTCTTCCGTGCTTCCGCGATGAATCCCTCCGATCTGCAAAATCCCAAGCTCTTCACCTCGCTCGATGCTGCAGTGGCGGCGCGTGAGAAACTGCGCGTGGCGGGCAAGAAGGTTGTACTGACGAATGGTGTGTTCGATCTGCTGCACACGGGGCATCTCTACTATTTGCAGAAGGCGCGGGCTCTTGGGGACGCGTTGTTCATCGCGCTCAACTCCGATGCGAGCGTGCGCGAACTCAAAGGACCGCTGCGGCCGGTGCAGAACGAAATCGAGCGCGCCTATGCGCTGGCGGCGGCCTGGTTTATCGACGGCATCATCGTGTTTCGCGAGAAGCGGCTGACGAATGAGATCCTCGCGTTGAAGCCGGATGTCTACTCGAAGGCAGGCGACTATACGCTGGAGAAACTGGATCCGGGCGAGCGCGGGGCGCTGGAGAAAGTCGGGGCGAAGATCGACTTTATGCCGTTTCTGCCGGGTTTCAGCACCACGAACCTGATCGCGAAGATCAAGGCGGCGGGAGGAATCTGATCTTTATGCGCGTTGTGATTCTTGGCTCCGGCCGCGGCAGCAATGCCGGGGCGATCTTGAAAGCCCAGTCCGAGGGAAAACTGGGCAAGGCGAAGGTCGTGCAGATTTTCGCCGACAAACCAGACGCGGGCATTCTCGCGCTGGGTGCGAAATACGGAGTGCCGGCGGCGTTTCTCGATGCGGCGCCGTTCAAGACGAAGCTCGAGGGCGAAGGCGAGGCGCGGTACATCGCGGCGATCAACGCGGCGAAACCGGACCTGGTCGTGCTCGCGGGATTCATGCGTGTGATCAAGCCGGGCTTCCTGAATGCGTTTGCCGGAAAGATCATCAATCTGCACCCGAGTCTGCTGCCGAGTTTTCCGGGCTTGGACGGCATTGGGCAGGCGTTTCGCCGCGGCGTGAAAGTCACGGGCTGCACGGTCCACTACGTGACGGCCGAGGTGGATGGCGGTCCGATCATCGATCAGGCGGTTGTGCGGATCGAAGCCGGAGACACAGTCGATTCACTCGCGGAAAAAGTGCATGCGGCGGAGCATGCGTTGCTGCCGGCGGTGATCGCTCGATTGAGCGAACGGTGAGGCGGGACGGATCGCGGCGTAAAGCCGCTCCTACAGTACGGTTAGTCGCTTACCAGCCGCCTCTGCGGGAGGGCACCGGTGCTGGTTTCTCGAAGGGTTTGCCGTTGATCGTCACGTTTTTCGCCTCGAGGGATTTCACCACTTCACCGATTTCGAATTTGGGTTCGGTTATCGTGAGGTTGACGTTCTCGAGTGTGAATCCCTCCACCATGTCGATCGAGTTGGGATTCAGAATGCCGAGTGAACCGTAGCGGCCGGTGACGTTGCGGACGGTGATGTTCTTCGCGATGGACGGCTGCGGCGGGTGGCCCTTGAGGTCGAAGAACTGCGTCCACGGTTTCACGTCGAAGAGGCGGCCGCCGTCGCTGTCGAGGGTGAGATTTTCGAAGGTGAGGTTCTCGTAGAGCTGTGGTGTGTCGGGACGCATTTTGAGACGGACGACATTGTTTTCGCCGCTGATTTTGCAGTTACGCACAGTGACGTTGCGAACGATGGTTGCTTCACTGCCGCATGTGAGGACGCCGTGGCCTTCGCCAAATTCGCAGTCCTCGATGAGGATGTTTTCAACGGGCGGCGACGTTTCGTCCTGAAGGGCGAGCGGGCCTTTGGTGCCTTTGAGCGCAATACAATCGTCGTCGACGGAGATTTTCGTCCGGCGGACGGTGACGTTCTGACAGCTGTCGATATCGATGCCGTCGGTCGAAGGCGCGCGGACGACGCTGCCCTGGCCGGGCGTGGCGATGTCGAGGCCTTCGATGACGACGTCGCGGCAGCGGTACAGGTGAACGTTCCAGAATCCTGAGTCGCGCAACGTGAGGCCCTCGAGACGGACGTCATTGCAGCGATCGATGAAGAACATGCGCGGACGTTCGATCTCCAGATTGGTGAGATTGCGGTTTTCCTTCCGACGCTGCCAGAAGGCCGCCCAGAACAGGATGCCGTTGCCATCGACCTTTCCCTTTCCCGTGATGCGGACGCCGGTGAGATTTTGGGCATTGATCAGCGCCATGCGCCATTCGGGGAAATGGCCCTCGATACGGGTGACGCGTTTCGGATAGTCGGCGATGTTATTCGAGCCGAGGAGCACGGCGCCTTCGGCGAGGTGGAGTTCAACGCCTTGTTTCAGGAAGAGGGAGCCGCTGCGGAAAACCCCTTTGGGGAGGACCACGCGACCGCCGCCTTTTTCGTGGGCGGTATCGATGGCTTTCTGAAGCGCCTCGGTTTCGAGCGTGGTGTCGTTGGGAACGGCCCCAAAATCGGTGACCAGAAAGTCGGCGGCGTGCAGATGTGCCGCCAAGAACGAGAGGGCGAGAATGGGCAGGCGGCGGATGAGGCGAAGGCGTGTCATTGCGAAGGGTGGGCGATCGTTGAATGCGGAGAGGGTATTGCGAGCGCGACTTTGGCCGGACGGGTCGATTGTAGCTCCTGACGTTCGCTCAAGGGGAGTTTTTTTGACGGAGGATGGATTCGGTGCGGGCGAGGTTTTCGCGGGCGCTTGCGTTTTGCGGATCTAACGCGAGGGCTTGCCGAAAAGCAGTCAGCGCGTTGTTGAGGCGACCGGTCTGGGCATAGAGAACGCCGAGATCGTCGAGGAGCTCGGGGGTGGGGGCGTTGATTTTTAAAAGCGCTTCGAATTGCACAATGGCATCGGCCGGCCGGTCATTTTCGGCGTAGGCATTGCCGAGATAGTAGCGGGTTTGAGGAAGGTTCGGATCAAATTGAAGAGCCAGTTCCAGTTTCTGAATTCCCTCGGTGGTACGGCCGGTGAGCAGCAGGCACGTGCCCAGGTTTGAATTGAGACGCGGAGACTGCGGGAAATTAAGCAGGGCCTTTTCGAGAACAGGAATGGCGTCGGCGGGGCGGTTATTGAGCCGGAGCCAGGTGGCGTAGCTGTTGAGCAGTCCGCTTTCGTTGGGGGAAAGCGCGAGCGCTTCGTTAAAATACCTTCCGGCTTCGTCCATCCGGTTGAGGGACATCAATGTGTTCGCCAGATTGAATGCGTAACTGGCGTCGCTCGGTTTCAGTGCATACGCCTGCCGGTAGGTGAGGAGGCCTTTCTCAAAGTCTCCCGTTTCGAGGTACGCATTACCCAGATTGGTGAGGAATGTTGGATTGTCGGGATCGAGCGCGACGGCTTTTTCGAGCGATTCGACCGCGTCGGGCAGATGATGGAGTTTAAGCAGTGCGCATCCCAGATTGTGGAGGGCGTCGGCGTGGTCAGGGGAATGCAGAAGGGCTTTTCGAAAATAGGTGGTGGAGTTCTCGATTTGCCCGGTGCGAAAAAGCTCCGATCCCAGATTGTTCAAGGCGCGGACATTGTCGGTGACGCGGACGACCGTGTCTTCCCAGATCGCGAGTTCGCTGCGGTAATCGTGGTTGCGCGCATGCGTGCGAAGACCCGCGGCCACGATCAGGAAGAGGCTGATAGCGGAGAACATTGCGAGTGAGCTCCAGCGATAGAGCAGAAGCGCAACGGGCACGACGATCGCCGCGAGCGGGAGGTACATGCGATGTTCGGCGGCTGTCTGCGTTGCGACTGGTATGAAGCTCGAAGTGGGGGCCAGGATCAGAAAGAACCAGGCGAAGGCGAAACCAGCCACCGGGCGCCGGCGCAACGTGTAGATTGCGAGCGCAAGAAGGATCAGGATCAGTGCGCAGGCCGGGATGACGACGGCGGGATTTTTTTCTACGATGGCGCCGTAGTCGAAAATTAGATTGGCGGGCCAGAATGAGCGCCAAAGGTAGCCAGCGATGGCCGGGGCCTGGGTGATCGCGTATTCCCACCATGCGATTTGCGTATAGCCGACGGTATTGCCGCGTCCGCCGCTTTGAACGAGGCAGGCCAGCAGCAACAACCACGTGGATGCCAGTGCGAGGTGGAGACGCCGGTGACGACGCCAGCTTTCCGCAAAGGATCCGCTGACGAATGTTCGGTCGTAGAGAAAAACGATCAATGGAGCGGAGGCCATAACCTCCTTCGAGGCCATGCCGGCGAGGCAGGCGAAAAACGTGAACACCGGCCAAAAGCGGGAAGAGGATTTTTCCCCGGAAGTTTTTTCTACGCTGCGAATGAAACCGTAGAGCGTGAGAAAATAAAACAGCCCGACGAGGGACTCGGCGCGCTGGATGATGTAGGTGACCGATTCCGTCTGGAGCGGATGGAGGGCCCAAAGTGCGGCGGCGCACCACGAGATTAGTGTGGCGTGAGCGCCGAACCGGCTGGCGAGCGCAGGTTGTTGGAGCGTGCGACGGACGACTGCCCACAGCGCGAGCGCTGCGAACGTGTGGATAAGGAGATTGCCGGCGTGATAGCCAAACGTGGAGTTGCCGTGAATGGCGTAGTTGACTGCCAGTGACGCGTTCAGCACGGGGCGTCCGCTGGTCGTGCTGCCGGTGCCGGGTGGCGGAAGAAAGGCGGTGGAAAACGAGCGGATGGTCGGGTTGAGGGAGATGGAGTCAGCGTCGTCGAGCAGGAAGGGGACGCGGAAGGAGTTTGCGTAGGCTGCGAGGAGCGCGGTGAAAAGCACGACGATGCCCAGGACCATGGCGGCGCGGGTTTCCCAAAACGATGTGCGGGCGTGAAGGGCGTGCGGAGCGGGCATGCGTAGGACGGAAGCGGAACGGCCGGCCGCCGGGGAGTCGAGGCGGTTTGCGGCGGTAAACCGGACAGCCGTGCTCGAGGCCTAGCGAGGGGTGTGTTTCCTTAGAAAAGCCTGTGTGGCTTCGAGGTTCTGGCGGGCGTTGCCATGGGCCGGATCGAGTTGCAGGGCTTGCTGGAAAGTCGCGATGGCGTCTGCATAGCGGCCGGTTTGGGCGTACAGAGCGCCGAGATTATCCAGCAGGTCGGCGTCTGGCGTGGTGAGTTTGAGGAGGGCTTCGAGGTGTGGAATGCCTTTGTCCGGCCGGCCGTCACTGGCGTAGGCGGAGCCGAGCTGATAGCGGGTTTGCACGAGATCGGGATCGAGACGGAGAGCGGTTTCCAGCTCACGGATACCGTCGGCTGTCCGGCCCGTCATGATGAGTGTGGTGCCGAGGTTGGAGTGGAGACGCGCGGAGTCCGGTTGTGAAAGAAGCGCTTTTTCCAGGAAGGGAATGGCTTCGTGCGGCCGGCGGGTGCGACGCAACCAGGTGGAGTAGTCGTTGACGGTCTCGGCATCCTCGGGTGCGAGCGTCAGTGCGGATTGAAAAAGCGCACCGGCTTCTTCCATGCGACCGAGACGCATCAGGCTGTTGGCGAGATTGCGGGCGTTGGCTGCTACGTCAGGATGAAGCGCGTAGGCTATGCGGTAAAGAAGCAGGGATTTTTCGATCTCACCGGTTTCGACCAGCGCGTTGCCGAGACTGGTGAGATATTCGGGATTGTCGGGCTCCGCGGCGAGTGCGCGTTCAAACGCAGCGATGGCCTCGGGGTAGCGCTTAAGGGTGAAGAGCGAGCTTCCGAGGTTGTGACGGGCTCGCGCATAACCAGGAGCGAGTGCGAGTGCTTCCTCGAAGCGGGCGATGGACTCGCTGATGTGGCCTTCGCGCGAAAGGAGGGCGCCGAGATTGGTGAGGGCGCGGACGTTGGACGGATTTTTGCCGACCGTGTTTTCCCAGAGTGCGATTTCGCTCCGGTAGTCGTGATTGCGGGCATGCGTGCGAAGGCCGGCGGCGGCGAGCAGAATGGCGAGGATCGGGAATGCGGCGCGGGAATTCCAACGGTACAGCAGCAGTGCGGAGGAGACGACAACGGCGGCCAGCGGCAGATACATGCGGTGCTCGGCGGCTGTCTGGGTCGCCACCGGGATGATGCTCGAAGTCGGAGCGAGGATAAGAATGAACCAGGCAAAGGCGAAGCCGGCGACCGGGTGACGGCGCAGCGTGTAGATAGCGAGCGCGAAGATGACGACGATCGCCGCACACGCAGGAATGACGACGGCGGGATTTTTTTCGACGCTGATGCCGTAGTCGAAGATCAGATCTGCGGGCCAGAGACTACGCCAGAGATAGCCGATGATTGCGGGAGCCTGGGTGAGAGCGTACTCCCACCACGCGATTTGCCGGTAGCCGACGGTGTTGCCGCGTCCACCGCTTTGAAGAATGCACGCGAGCAGTAGAAGCCAGGTGGCGGCGAGCGCCAGGTGGAGCATGCGATGGCGGCGCCAAGCTTCGGCGAAGGAGCCGCTGACGAAGGTGCGGTCGTAGAGAAAAATGATCAGCGGTGCGGAGGCCATGACTTCCTTCGAGGCCATGCCGGCAAGACAGGTGAGAACGGTGGCCACCGGCCAGAAGCGTGAAACGGGTTTTCCGTCGGACGATTTCTCCACGCTGCGAATGAAACCATAGAGCGTGAGCAGGTAGAAAAGGCCGACGAGCGATTCGGCACGCTGGATTATATAGGTCACCGACTCGGTTTGGAGCGGGTGGATCGCCCAGAGCATGGCGGCACACCAGGCAAGCGGTGTCGCGTGATGCGAAAAGCGGGGCGCAAGCACGGGTTGACGCAATGTGCGACGGAGCACCGCCCAGAGCATGAGCGCGGCAAGCGCATGAATCAGGAGGTTGCCCACATGATAGCCGACGACATCGGTGCCGTGGAGGGCATAGTTGACCGCGAGAGAAACGTTTAGCAGCGGACGGCCGCTCGTGGTGATGCCGCTCCCGGAAGGCGGGAGCCAGGCGGTCGAAAGATGGGTAATCGTGGGATTGCTCGCGATGGCGTCGGCGTCATCGAAAAGAAAGGGGACGCGAAGGGAGTTTGCATACGCAGCGAAGAGCGCGACGAGAAGTGCAGCGCTGCCCAGAGTGAAGGCGGTGCAAGTTTCCCAGAACGAAGTCCGGGCGTGAGAAGGCTGCGGGGCTGGCATGCGTATTGGATGGAAGCGGAACGGCGGGCTGCCGGCGAGTCGAGGCGGTTTGCGGCGGGCGGAAGCAGCGCCAGCAATGTTCTTGAGAGGAAACTTGCGCGGCGGGTTTTTTCCTGCGGCGAATACAGACCATGCCCCAGACCATCCTTATCGTCGAAGACGAGCCGACCATCGCGGACACGCTGGTCTATGCGCTGAAGACGGAGGGCTTCGATCCGGTGTGGCGCGCGACGGGTGGCGAGGCATTGGACGTGCTCGGAGCGCGGACCGTGGCGCTGGTCATCCTCGATGTCGGGCTGCCGGACGTGAATGGGTTCGAGCTGTGCAAAAACATCCGCGCCAGATGGACGGTGCCGGTTTTGTTTCTGACGGCGCGGGCGGATGAGATCGACCGGATCGTCGGGCTGGAGATCGGAGGCGATGACTACGTGACGAAGCCTTTTTCGCCGCGGGAAGTCTGCGCGCGGATAAAAGTGATTTTAAGGCGTGGTGGCGCGACGGGCGCTGCCGTTCCCGGGACGACAAAGACGGCGGATGTGCCTGAGGGCGTTGCTGCACCCAAGGTGAATGCGGCGACGGTGAAAGGGGCGGAGTTTTCGCACGATGAAGAGCGGTGCGAAGTGAAGTTTCATGGGCAGCGACTGGAACTGACGCGTTATGAGTACCGCTTGTTGAAGACGCTGCTGACGCGGCGCGGCCGGGTTTATTCGCGCGATGAATTGATGACGCAGGCGTGGGAGGATCCCGGCGCGAGTCTGGATCGTACGGTGGACGCGCATATCAAAACGCTGCGGGCGAAATTGAAGGCGGCCGCACTGGCTGCGGGCGTCGTCGCCGAAGGAAATGGGAACGGCAGCGAACTGGATCCGATTCAGACGCATCGCGGAATGGGGTATTCGTTGCGCGGATGACGTCGCGAGGGGGCGGATTTTTGAAGAACGAGTAGGAGAAACAAAAAAGAGAACGAACGATCATGACACTCCGGACGCGCATCCTGCTCGTGTACCTGCTCGTGGTGGGCGGCGGCGTGTATTATCTCGTGTCGCGAAGCATTGATGAACTTCGGCCGCGTTACCTGGAGTCGATGGAGGAATCGCTGGTTGATGCGGCGCACTTGCTGGCGACGGTCGTGGGCGTGAATGCGGTGGAGGACGGACGGATAAATCCGGAGAAGGTAAAGGCGTCCGTCGGCGGGGCGTTTGAGCGGCGGTTTAGCGCGCAGGTTTACAATATCACGAAGACTCAGGTGGATTTGCGGGTGTATGTGACCGATCAAAAGGGCCGCGTGATTTACGATTCGGCGGATGGTCATGCGGTTGGGGAGGATTATTCGCGCTGGCTGGATGTCTCGAAGACGTTGCGTGGAGAATATGGCGCGCGGGCGACGCGAATCGTGCCGACAAGTGACGACGCCTTGGTGCTCTATATCGCGGCTCCTGTGCTGGCTGCGGACGGGCAGATGGTGGGCGTATTGTCGGTCGGAAAACCGACGGCGAGCGTGAATGAACTGGTGCGCGCGGCGAGAAAGCGGCTGGCGGTCGTCGGTGCAATCGGAGGCGGGCTGCTGTTGTTTCTGGGTGTGGCGTTTTCGATCTGGATCGCGACGCCGCTAGCGCGGCTCACGCAATACGCACGGGCGGTGCGCGACGGGCGCCCGGCAAAATTGCCGAGGCTGGCGGGACGCGAAGTCGGGGAGTTGCAGCAGGCCTTTGATGAGATGCGGGCGGCCCTCGACGGAAAGGCGTATGTGGAGCGCTACGTGCAGACGCTGACGCATGAGATCAAATCGCCGTTGTCGGCGATTCGCGGCGCGGCGGAGATTCTGGCGGAGAATCCGCCGGAAGAAGCACGGGAAAAATTCATCGGAAATATTCGCGCGGAGACGGGAAGAATCCAGCGAATCGTTGACCAGATGTTGCAGCTGGCGGCGTTGGAGGCGCGGAAGGCCCGGGCGGAATTCATTGAGGTGGACCTGGTGATGCTGGTGCGTGAAGTCGTCGATGCGGCCCAGGCAATGGCGCAGGCAAGAGTGGTGACGCTGCGGGTAAAGGAAGGAGCGGCGGGAGGGTTTTTTGTGCGGGGGGATCGCGGATTGCTGGCGCAGGCGGTGGCGGCGTTTTTGCAGAATGCGCTGGAGTTCACGCCGCCGGACGGTGCGGTGGACGTTGTGCTGGTCTGTCGCGACGACGGTGTTGCCGTGCGTATCGAGGATTCAGGCACGGGAATCCCGGAGTTTGCATTGGGGCGGGTGTTCGAGCGGTTTTATTCGCTGCCGCGTCCAGGCTCGGGGGTGAAGAGCACGGGGCTGGGATTGAGTCTCGTGCGGGAGATCGCACATCTGCACGAGGGGGAGGCGGCGGTCGGGAATCGTGCTGAGGGCGGAGCTTGGGCGGAGCTGAGGTTAAAGCGAAGTGTGCAGCGATGAGGCGGGTTGAGTGACGTTGAATGCCCGAACAAGGGAGCGGAGGCATCCGGGATCAGCATCCGGCAGGTTTGATTCCAGCGCATTTCATCGCGACTTCATGCAGTGTTCACATGGGCTTCACGTGACGATGGCAGAGTGTGGGCATGGATGCTTTCTTTCGTGGGGATTTTGATTTTCGAAACGGCTGGCGGGCGCGTGAGCGGGCGCGGCTGGTGCTGGCGTGGATGATCGGGCTGGCGATGTTGGCGCTGGCGTTGGGCGCGGCAGGCGCGGGGCAGGCGGGCTCCCCTTATTTTGAGGTGAAAGGCGCGGTGGCCGGTGTGGATGCACTGCCGCTCAAGAGCACGGAGGTTGAGGCGATACTGGCGGGGTCGATTGCGGAAGTGCGGGTGAAGCAGGTCTACACGAATGACGGCACGGTGCCCTTGGAGGCGCGGTATGTCTTCCCTGGGTCAACGCGGGCGGCGGTGCATGCGATGACGATGACCGTGGGAGACCGGAAGATCGATGCGGTCATCAAGGAAAAGGGCGAGGCGCGCAAAACGTACGAGGCGGCGAAGACGGAGGGGCGGACCGCGGCGCTGCTGGAGGCGCAGAGGAGCAATGTGTTTGAGATGAACGTGGGTAACATCCTGCCAGGTGATGTGGTGACGGTGGAGCTGAGTTACACCGAGATGCTGTCGCCGGTGGATGCGCGTTATGAGTGGGTGTTTCCGACGGTGGTGGGACCGAGGTATGCGGGACGGAAGAGTGAAGAGGGAATAGTGAAGGGTGAAAGCGAAGGACCGGTGAGTGGCAGACCTGCGAGGAAAATGACGGCGGCGGAGGAGCCGGTGTTTACGTTGAACGTGGAAATCGTCGCGGGCGTGCCGGTGCGCGAAGTGACCTGTGCGACGCATACGGTGGAGACGCGGACGGAGGGCGGGCGGACGCGGGTGGCGTTGCCGCCGAGCGAGGAGATGCAGATGAACCGGGATTTTATCCTGCGGTACCGGCTGGCGGGTGATGCGATCGCGAGCGGGTTGATGGTCGATGAGTGGAATGGAGAACGCTATTTTCTCCTGACGTTGCAGCCGCCCGCACGGGTGACGCCGGCGTTTGTCCCGCCGAGGGATTTTGTTTTCGTCGTCGATGTGTCGGGCTCGATGCACGGGTTTCCACTGGAGACGGCGAAGAAATTGATGAGCGAATTGCTGATGTCCTTGCGCGAGGTGGACTCGTTTAACGTGCTGCTGTTTTCGGGAGGGAATCGCGTGCTCGCGGGCGAACCGGTGGCGGCGACGCCGGAGAATATTGCCACGGCCCTGGCGATGCTGGGGCGTCAGCAAGGCGGCGGCGGGACGGAGCTGCTGCCGGCGTTGAAGCAGGCGCTTGATCTGCCGAAGCGGCCGGGCGTGGCACGGAGCATCGTGGTGGTGACGGATGGATATGTGACGGTGGAAGCGGAGGCGCATGCGCTGGTGCGCGAGCGGTTGGGCGAGGCGAACCTGTTTGCGTTTGGCATCGGCAGTTCGGTGAACCGTGAGCTGATCGAGCGGCTGGCGCGGGCAGGTCGGGCGGAGGCGGCGGTGATCGAAGGCGATGCGCGAGCCGTGGAAGAAGCGGCGAAGTTTCGCTCGATGATCGAGTCTCCCGTACTCACGCAGGTCAGGACGGAGTTTGAGAATTTCACGACGCGGGACGTTTTTCCGCAGGCGTGGCCGGACGTACTTGCGCAGCGGCCGCTTGTTGTCGTCGGAAAATTTGGCGGTGAAGCCGCGGGCGCAATCAAGGTGAAGGGCTTTTCGGGAAATGGTCTGTGGGAGGGAAGGATTGACGTGGCTGGTGCGACGAATCTCGGCGGGCGTGGTGTGCTTGCGCAGCTGTGGGCGCGGGAGCGGCTGGAGCAGTTGCGCGATCTACATGCGGTCGGTGACGAACCGGAGAAGCGGAAGGGCGAGATCGTGGCGCTGGGGCTGAAGTATAATTTGCTGACGCCGTACACGTCGTTCGTCGCGGTGGACACGCTGGTGCGCAAAGCGGCGGGCGGGGCGGCGGAAAACGTGAACCAGCCGGTGGCGTTGCCGGAGGGGATGAGCTCGGGTGAAGGCGTGCCGACCACGCCGGAGCCGGCGACGGTGACGTTGATGGTCATGGCGGCGCTGGTGGTGGCGTGGGGTGTCTGGAGAGAGAAGGGGCGCGCGAAAAAGTTGAGCAAGGACAAGGTATGATCGCGGAACCGCGGAAGGGCGGAAGCGCCGAGCAAACCGAGGCTGGGCGGGTGATGTACGAGGGGAAGGGTGTGCCGCGATGGGTGCTGTGCGTCGGGGTTTTGGTCATGAACTGGCAGGTGGTGCGGTGGTATGTGGCGCGGTTGGGCGATGGCGGGGACGAACCGTGGGGCTTGATGGCGCTGGTGGCGGCGCTGGTGTTTTCGCCGCGCACGGTCTGGCGTGCCCGCTTAACCAATACAGCGGTGATCACGGTCGCGTTGTTGGCGGCAGCGGCTCTGTTGAGCGGACAGGTTTTGCCGATGCTGGTACGAGCGGGTATCGTCGTCACGGCGCTGGCGGTGGTGATCGGAGGACCGGCGCCCTCACGATCCGTCTGGGGTGGCGAATTGGGGCGGCTGGGGTTGCTGGTGTTGTCGTTGCCTGTGATGGCAACGGCGCAGTTTTATGCGGGATATCCTCTGCGCGTGCTGACGGCGGAGCTGGGAAGGCCGCTGTTATGGCTGGCGGGTGTGGCGACGGAGCGCAGCGGAGTCCTGTTGAGCTGGACGGGCGGGGAAGTTGCCGTAGACGCACCCTGCAGCGGCATACGGATGCTGTGGGTCGGCGCGGCGCTCGCGTGCGGCCTGGCGGCGTGGCGTCGGTCGGGTGTTGGAAAGACGGCCGGGTTGCTGGCGTTGGGCGTGGGCGGCGTAGTGGCAGGAAACGCGGTGAGGGCGGCGGTGCTGTTTCTCACGGAGAGCGGAGTGTGGCTGGATGCGCCGTGGGTGCACGAGACGGTGGGTGCGGTCATCTTCGGCGCGGTGGCGATGGGACTTTGGGTCTGGGCGGGGAAGGGGAAGTGTGAAGAGGGAAGGGTGAAGGGTGAAACGCAGAGGACGGAGAGGCTGCGCGTGAGCGGGTGGAGGTGGATGGGGTGGGTGTCAGCCGGACTCGCGGTGCTGGTGTCTGGCGGTATGCTCGGGAGTCGCGCGCGGGGAAACGCGGCGGATGCTACGGCGGAAAGCGCGCTCGAGGCGGATGGGAACTGGCCGGAGTTTTTTGAGGGCGCTCCGTTAATGCCGGTCGGAAAGCGCGAACGGCTGGGTGATATGGTGGGCGGGCTGGCGGGAGAGACGCGGGTATTCACGCAGAACGGGCGGGTGGTGTTGCTGCGGCGATTGCGCGCGTCGTCGCGGACGGTGCATCCGGTGGCGGATTGTTTTCGGGCACGCGGATATCGAGTGGCGGCGCAGCGACTGGTGAAGGACGAAGGCGGAGCTTTATGGAGCGAATTCGAGGCTGAGCGCGGAGCCGATTTCTGGCGCGTACGGGAGCGGTGGCGGGATGAGCGAGGGCGTCAATGGACGGACGTCTCGGCTTGGTGGTGGGCGGCGCAGGCGGCGGATGCGCACGGACCGTGGTGGGCGGAGGCGGTCGCAGTGCGAGGATAAGGAAACGAACGCGCCAACCGATTACGCGCGGATGAACAGGCTGGGTCTATGCGCGGCGTCAGAGCAGTGACTGCAGCTCAGCGAAGTAAGCGTCGACGTAGCGGTGCAGGAAGAGGAAATGGGCGAGACCGCCGAGGGCGAGCATCGGACCGTAGGGAACGTGCGCACCCATGGCGAGATTGGCGGGCTCTTCTCCGGGTTCGGGTGTTTTCAGCTTCATCTGTTTGCCGGATACTTTCTGCCAGATGAGAGCGGCGGCGAACCAGAGTGATCCGATGATGGCGCCGCCGAAGATCGATGTGATGGCACCCTGCCAGCCGCAGAACGCGCCAATCGCTCCGACGAATTTCACGTCGCCGAAACCCATGGCTTCTTTTTTCAAAATGGCCTCCGCAAGAATCGCGATCCAGAGGACGAGTGCGGAGCCGATGAGCAGGCCTTGCAGGGAGATGACGACTGAACGGAGTGCGGCGACGACGGGCAGTTCGTGCGCCTGGCCATGCAGCGATGGTACGAAAAGGGAAATGATCACGCCGGCGATGCCCAGTCCGATGCTGAAGCGATCGGGGATTTCGAAATGATCGAGATCAATGAAACTCGCGCAAAGCAGGCAGCTCACGAAGAACCAGCCGCAGACGGCCTTCGCGGGCGGGAAGAGCAGCCAGCACGCGACGAAAAGTGCGCCGGTCAGCAGTTCGACGAAGGCGTAACGAAACGAATAGGGGCGGCCACAGCAGCGGGCTTTGCCGCGCAGGATGAACCAGCTGAGCACTGGAATGTTGTCGTACCACTTGATCGGCTGGCCGCACGCACAGGCGGAGCCGGGGTAGACGACGGACTTGTTCGCCGGGATGCGGTAGATGCAGACGTTAAGAAAGCTGCCGATGAGCGTGCCGAAAATGAAGACGAGCGAAGGGAGGAACCAGGGGAATGCTTCGGAAAGCATGGCGATGTCGGATTCCATGAGAGGTGCGGGGATGACGACGGCGGTGAAAGTTGTCAAATGCGGGGCCAGGGCTGTTTAGCGCGTGATGGCGGTGGCGCGGGCCTGCCAGCATTCGAGAAGCGCGTCGCCGAAGCGGCGGGCCTGGGCAGCGTGATCGAGGAGCGGACTGCGGCGGAGGTCGTCGCGGAGGCCGCGGCGGGCGATGGCAAGCGTTTCGGCCGAGGAAGCGAGTCTGGCGGCGAGTGAAACATACTCGTCGGCCGAGCGGGCGATCCATTCCGGGTGACCGGCGGCGGTGAGGAGCGAGGCGCTGACACGGGAAGCGTGGCGGTCGCCAGCAAGGGTTATCACGGGGACGCCCATCCAAAGCGCTTCGCAGGTCGTGGTCGTGCCGTGGTAGGGAAACGAGTCGAGTGCGATGTCCATGCGCTCATACAGCGCCAGGTGGCTGGTGAGATTAGGCGTGCGCCCGAGCAGTTCGATGCGGGAGGGATCGATTGAGTGGCGTGCGAAACGGGTGGAGATGAACGAGGCGATTTCGGTTTCGTCCAGACCATGGCCCTTGAGAAGTATCCGGGATCCGGGCACGGCGGCGAGGATGCGCGACCAGAGAGAGAGCGTGGAATCGGAGACCTTGGCGAAGTTGTTGAAGGAGCCGAAGGTAACGGGCTGACCGGCGCGACGGTCCTGGGCGACTTCGGGCGCGTTGACCGGCGGGGCGTAGGACCAGGCGGTGGGGGCAAAGCGGATGAGTTTCTCGGTGTGGAAACGTTGATCGTCTTCATCGGGATCGGTGATCGCGTCGACGAGGCGGAAGTCCATCGAAGGCAGGCCGGTGGTATTGGGATAACCCAGATAGGAAACCTGCACCGGAGCGACGCGGCGTGCGAAGACAGGCAGACGGTTGAAGCCGGTGTGACCGGCGAGATCGATGAGGATATCGGGGGCGTCGGCGCGTATCTGTTTTTCGACCGCTGAGTGATGAAGGCCGACAAAGTTGCGCCACAGGCTGGCTTGGGAGCGAAGGCGTTCGGACATGGCGTCGACTTGGAAGTGATCGTGGTAGAGGACGATTTCGAAGCGGTTCCGATCGAGGTGTTGCAGAATGGGCTCGAGAAAATATGCGACCGAATGAGCGCGCAGGTCGGGCGAAAGGAAGGCGAGGCGTAGCTTTTGTTTTTGAGGGTCGAGAGCAGCGACGGGATTCGTGTCGCCGCTCGCCGGCGAGGTAGCCGCACCAAAGGCGACGTGATCGGCGAAAACGTCGGCGCGGCTGCGGTCGTCCAGATAGTTGAGCGTGAGCAGCCGGGCGCTGCGGGCTTCGTGATGCGACGGGTCGCGAGCAAGGGCCTCGGCGTAACCGGTGACGGCTTCCTCCAGGCGATAGCTTTGCTGGAAGGCGAGGCTGCGACCGACGAGGGCCTGTGTGAGCGCGGGGTCGTGCTGGAGGGCGCGATTGAAGCAGTCGTGTGCTTCGGTGAACTTGCCTTGGGAAATCAGTGCGAGGCCGAGATTGCACCACGCGGGGGCGTAGTCGGGTTTTATTTCGAGTGCTTTCCGGAAATGGGGAATGCCGGCGGGCAGGCCTTGCGTATCGGAGACGAGTGCACCCAGGCGATCGTGTGCGTCGTGGTAGTCGGGTTTGAGCGCGATGGCTTCGCGGTAGGCGTTGCCCGCCTCGGCCGACTGGCCGAGAGCTTTGAGCGTAAGAGCGAGATTGTTCCAAGACTCGGGGATGCGCGGATCCAGTTTCAGGGAGCCTCGATAGTGTGATTCGGCTTCGGTTTGCCGCCCGAGTGCGGCCAAGGCGAGCCCGAGACGCATCTGGCAGAGCGCGTGTTTGCGGTTGGCGTGGTGCGCACGCGTAAGCAGATCAACCGCTTCATCGTGCCGGTTTTGTTGGTACGCGAGAACGCCCGAAAGGTGGAGCACATCGAAAAGCTTGGGTGCGGATGTGCGAACCTGGCGGTAAAGCTTCCCCGCTTCATCGAGCCGGCCGGCCTGGTGGTGGGCGAGGGCGGTCTGGAGGGTGCGTTGGAGTTGCGCGGGGTTCATGACACGGGGAGGGGTTGCCGCCAGCGAAAGGTGGCGGTGAACGGACTGCGTCCAGTGTGAGAATGCGCGAGTGCCTGCTGGCGCAAGGCATTAGCCCGGGCCTGTGACATAAAGCGATGAAGCCCAATATCGACCATTGCCCGGAGATACTTGAGGGAAACCCCCCGGATAGTTTCCTCAGAAAGCCCCTAAACTCCGGGCGTTTGCCGTCGATTATTGGGGCAACAAACGTCGTGTCCGTTCTCCCGGGAGCAGCCGCGTCGCGCATCGCCTCATGCCTTCGACCAGCCCACTTTCGACCACCACCTCAACCAAGCCGCCGTTCCGCACCTACACCGATGCGGAGATCATGCGTCGAATTGATGCGTGTCCGAAGCTGGCGTCGCTTCAGAGTATCAATCGCGCGCTGGCCGGGCTCGTGAACTCCGAGCAGAGTTATAACTCGCAAATCGCGGAAATCATCCGCCGGGATCCGTCCCTGACCGCCCGTCTGCTGCGCATGGTCAACTCGGTCTATTTCGGTCTGACCGCGAAGGTGAACAACATCGAGGAAGCCGTGTTCTATCTTGGTCTCCGCCAGATCCGTGAGCTCTCGATGGCGACGCCTGTCATCGAGGAGCTGGAAAAAATCAACCGCACGCCTTTGCGCCTGCCTTGGAAGGATCTTTGGAAGCACTCGATCGGCTCGGCGATCATGACCCGCGAAATCCTTTCCACCACGACGCTGCTCGTCGACGACGACACCGATTACATCATCGGCCTGCTTCATAATGTGGGCAAAGTTGTGCTCGCCTCCGCCTTTCCTGACGAGTTCGCCAAGATCTTCGAAACCCAGTTTCGCACGCCGGCCGAGGTGTGTGCCCGGGAGCGCGAGCTCATCGGCTGGGACCATGCGCGTATCGGTGGTTATTATCTGCAACGTCACCAGCTCTCAGCCGAAATCACGGATGCGGTTTATTATCACAACGACCCCGCGGCCGCGCCCGATCACTCATTTTATGCCGCTGCCGTGCAGGTGGCGGATCAACTCGTGCGCTTCGCAGGCATTCCCGGCGGCTTTGAAAAGGTGGATGCGATTCCGGAGGATGCGTGGTTGGAGCTCCCGGGCTGGAAGATTTTATATGGCACTGAAGAGCGCGAGACGCGACTCGCCCGGGCCGCTTTGTCCAACAGTGTCCAGCGCCTGCCCACCGTGCTGAGCGGCCTGGTCTAACCTGAGCCGCCACCGCCCGGAAAATCTGCCGCCCGCACCACGGGGCCACCTCCAGATGACCCTTGCCGCACAGCTCTCCAATCAACCGGCCGCAGCCACCGCGGTTTCGGAAGAGGCCGTGCTCGTGCTCAACTCCCGCCGCCGCATCCAGCAAGTAACGCCGCGCGCGGCGACTCTGCTCGATCGAACGCCGGAGCAGTTGATCGGTATTGTTTTTGAAAGCCTAGGAACGCCCGAGGAACTCAAGCTCGTCGTGCGGGAGCAGCCGGTCTACCGCAAGAGCCGGAGGCCTTCCTCCATCATCGTCACACTGCGCATGGTGGAGTTTCATACCAGCGAACACGACGAACTGGTGCGCCCCTGGCAGGCCAGCGTGGAACTCGCGGTGCTGCGCGCACCCGATGGACGCGTGCTCAGTGTGAATGAAGCCTTTGCCCGCAAATTCGGCGTTCCTCGCGCATCGTGGCCCGGTGCCGACGCGTCGTCATTGCTGCATCCCGACGATGTAGCCGGCTGGCGTTCCGCCGTGGCGCGCATCGACCGGCCGCCGCATCGCGGTTCGCACGAGCATCGCTGGCAGACGGCGCAAGGCTGGCGCTGGCTTTCGTGGGAAGACTGTGCTGTTCGCAACGCCGATGGCGTGATCATCGCGTACCGGTCGATTGGTCGCGACGTGACGAAGCGCCGCCTCGCCGAGGAGCATTTTCAGAAACTGGCCAGCGCGGTGGAGCAATCGCCTTTCGCCATCGTCATGACCACGCCGGATGGCCGCGTGCAGTATGTGAATCCCCGCTATACGCAGACGACGGGGTTCACCCTGGAGGAGATTTTCGAGAAAAACATCCCGGTGCTTCGTGGCGGCCACGCGAGCGACGAGGCGTTTCAGGAGTTTCAGGACACTCTGCGCGCCGGACGGAAATGGACGGGCGATCTTTGCACCCGTCGCAAGGATGGCGCCGCACTTTGGGAGCATGTACAGGTTTCGCCGATCCGGAATTTCGCCGATGAGGTGACGCATCTGCTCTCGATGCGCGAGGACATCACCGAGCGTAAGAAGCTCGAGGACCAGCTGCGCCAGGCGCAAAAAATGGAGAGCCTCGGCACGCTTGCAGGCGGCATCGCGCATGACTTCAACAACGTTCTCGCGATCATCAACGGCTTCGCCGAGATCGCGATAAGCCGCGGTCCGGCCAATGAGACGCAGGCACGTCACCTTCGCGAAATCCAGGACGCAGCGCAGCGCGCGGTCGGTCTCGTGCGGCAGATACTCACCTTCAGCCGCAAGACGGAAACGATGTTCAAGTCCGTCTCGATCAACCAGCAGATCAAGGATCTCGGCCGCATGTGCTCGGAGACTTTCCCTCGCACAATCGCGTTCGGATTTGCCCTGGATGAAACCATCCCCGAGTTCTCCGCCGATCCCAATCAGGTCCAGCAGGTGATCATGAATCTCTGCGTGAATGCGCGCGATGCGATGGTCCCGCTTGGCGGTGGACGCATCGATGTGGCAACCGAACGCGTGCGCGGTTCGTTGCTCCAGCGGCTGGGTGCCGACAGCGAGCGCGATTACGTATGCATCAAGGTGGCCGATACCGGCTGCGGCATGCCTGCGCACGTGCGCGCCCGCATTTTCGAGCCATTTTTCACGACCAAGCAGAACAGCGGCGGCACGGGCCTCGGCTTGTCGGTGGTGTATGGAATCATTTTGAATCACAAGGGATTCCTCGAAGTTGAAAGTGTGGAAGGCAAAGGCAGCACCTTCCTGATTTATCTACCATTGGAGGCGGTGAAACCCTCCGCGGCAGTGGTGGCGGCCTCAGGGACGGCCCGGCGCATTCCGAACGGAACGGAGACCGTGCTCGTTATTGAAGACGAACAGAGCTTGCGTGATTTGTTGAAGGCGCTGCTCGTGCCGAGCGGCTACAAGTTGCTCATGGCTCCCGATGGCGTTGAGGCGGTGAACATGCTCATGTCCGAGCCATCCGTGATCGACGCGATTCTCCTCGATCTCAACCTGCCACGAATGAACGGGCTCGAAGTTTACCGGAACATCCAGCGACTGCGCCCCGATGCGAAGGTAATCGTGATCAGCGGCAACATCACGCCCGAGACGCGGCAGGAACTGGTCAGCCTGGGGCAAAAAGATTTTATTCCGAAGCCGTACAGCCTCGAGGATCTCGCGTTTCGTCTTCGCGAGCTGCTGGATCGCAAGATCCCAGTCGTGACCTGAGGCAGCCGGGGTAGTGCAGAATGAGCGGATTTTCGCTCAAAAACCGCCGATTAGAGCCGATGCCAAGGGAGAATAACCATGCCCGTTTTTAGCCGACATTTCCCCGTCGCCGGCCGGCTTTGCTTGCAACTGCGAGCCAGGGAAAACGCGCATCTGTTAAATCGGGATGCCGCTGGAGGGACGATAGCATGAGCGTGTTCCGGCCAGTCCCGTCCCCGTTGCTGCCCGGGGCTTCATCGCTTATCACGTCGGGGGCTGGCGTGCTTTCGGACGGACAACTGCTCGCGCCGGTGTACGCACGGGGCGACGGTTGGATGAAAATTTTCGTCGCGGGCCACACGGTCCTGGCACTGGTACTGGCGGGGATTCACGATACGTGGGTTGTCACCGCCTGCGTCGCGCCAGTGGTCTTTGCCGCGTTCATGGTGTGCATCCGGCTGGCTCCCGGGTCGTTTCTTACGCGATGCGTGGCCGGACTGGCTTTGCAGGCGATGGTGAGCCTTCACGTGTATCAACTCGGCGGGCTCGATGAGGCGCACTTCTTCTATTTCACGGCGATGACGATGATGGTCGTGTATGCCGACTGGCGGGCGCTGGTCCCGGCGACAACGCTGACGTTCTGCCTGTACGTGATTTTCATGGCGGTGGAGGAGGGCGGTAAAACGCAGGTCTATTTTGCACACGGCGATGCCGGCGGACTGAAGATGTTGCTCCATTTCTCCGGCATGTTGCTTCAAGCGAGCGTGGTCGGGTTTTGGTCATGGCTGAACCGCCGGCATATCCTTGGAGAAGAGCGCAACCGGCTTCGATCGAAGGAGCAGCAACGCGAACTCGAGCAGCAGCTCGAACGCGTGCGTCGTTCGGAGGCCCTGCTCCAGTCGAGTGGACAAGTGCTCCTGGAGACGCAGGGCAAGATGGCTCGCGAGATTCGCGAACGCCGCAAGACCGAGGAGACGCTTCTTCTCGCCAAGGCCGAGCTGGAAGCAGCCAACAGCCAGCTTGAAAACTCCATCGCGCGCGCCAACGAACTCGCCCTTTCCGCTGAAGTCGCGAATCAGGCCAAGAGTGCTTTTCTCGCGGTGATGAGCCACGAAATCCGTACGCCGCTCAATGGCGTGATCGGCATGACCGAGCTCATGCTCGACGGACCGATTCCCGATCAGCAACGCGACGGGCTGGAGACCATCCGCAATTCCGGCAACAGCCTCCTCGTGATCCTTAACGACATCCTCGACTTCTCAAAAATTGAATCGGGCAAACTCGAGCTGGAGCACGGAGATTTCTCGATTGCGCGACATATGGAGGAGACGCTTGCGCTCTTCTCGGGACGCGCCCAGGCCAAGGACTTGAAACTGTCCGGGCTCGTGCGTCCCGGTGTGCCAGCCTGGATCAATGGCGACGTCACCCGCGTGCGGCAGATTCTTTCCAACCTGGTCAGCAATGCGGTGAAGTTCACAAGTCACGGCGAAGTGGCCATTGAGGTTTCGATCGCGACAGGCGATCACGTGGCGCCTCCTGTCGGACAAGTTTGTATCCAGTTCGCGGTGCGCGATACCGGCATGGGTGTACCGCCTGACAAGCAGGTGCTGCTCTTCCAGCCTTTCAGCCAGGCCGACCTTTCCACGTCACGAAAGTTTGGAGGCACCGGCCTTGGACTCGCCATCTGCAAACGACTCGCCGAGCTCATGGGGGGCGACGCCTGGATGGAAAGTACCGTGGGTGCGGGTTCGACTTTTTATTTCACAATCCTCGCCTCGCCAGCGCAGGCCCCGGAGGCTCAGAAGCCCACGAATACGGTGGCCGATCCGGCTGCGCGTCTCGTGGCAGATGGGATGCGCGCATTGAAGCTGCTGTTGGTAGAGGATAACGTCGTGAACCAAAAGGTGGCGCTCGCGATGTTGAAACGCATCGGCTTCGACGCCGACGTTGCCAGCGATGGCGTGGAGGGCATCGCGAAAGTCAAAGCGGGTGAGTACGATGTCGTGCTCATGGACTGGCATATGCCCGAGATGAACGGTCTGGAAGCCACCGCCGTGATACGCAGCGAACTTCCGCCCGGCCGCCAGCCATGGATCATCGGACTCACGGCGAATGCCATGCAGGGAGACCGAGAGAAATGTCTCGAAGCTGGCATGGACGATTACATTACGAAACCATTGCGCAAAGACGACCTCGAGACGGCGTTTGCCCGCGTGCAGCCTCGTGTGATCGGGGCTTAACGAAACCCGGCTTCTGAAGCGATCGGGCGCCAGGCGTCAGCTTTGTTTCCACGAGGCGACAAGCATCCGGCCTGCGGTCACAAAAAAACGCCGCCCTCGAAAAGGCGGCGTGGAGAAAGGAGATTGGTGCGATGGTTAGAGATTGCTCGTGATCTCTTTGACCGTTTCGGCGGCGACCACGCGGTCGATGTCGAGGAGCGTCTTCACCGTGCCCTTGATCTTGGCCATGCCGAGGATGTAGCCGGTGTCGATGCGGGTGCCGAAATCGGGCGTTGGCTCGATTTCGCTACCGGCGAGATTCACGACCTCTTCAACGGCGTCGACGATCAGACCCATTTGGACGTTTTGCGTGGCGGAAACCTTGACCTGCACAACGACGATGCATGTGCGCTCGGCGAAAACGGCCTTCAGGCCGAATTTTACGCGGAGGTCGATGATTGGGATGACGCGGCCGCGGAGATTGATCACGCCTTTCACGAACTCCGGCATCTGTGGCACGGGCGTGATTTTCTGCATGCGGATGATTTCGCGAACCTTCAGGACTGCGACGCCGTAGGATTCGTTATCCAAGGCGACGGTGAGGTATTTGCCCGCATTCTGGGTGGCGATGTGCGTGGCGGCGGTGAGGGAGCTCATGTAGGTGGAAATGATATGAGTCGCACCAGCATGGCGCGGCGTAGCTCCATATTCGGCTTTACCCCTCTCTGCTTTAGCGAAAACCAGCGGGATACCTCTGGGGTGTTTCACGGAGATTGTTGCAGACGAAACCAGTTAAGTTCCGCCGCGCCGCGCCGAATGAAGTGAAAGATTTCCCATCGCTTTCCCATGCCTATTTCCTCGGATTCTTACGCCACGCTCGACGATCTCAGTAACCGGCTCGCGGGTGAATCCATCCTCGCCCAGGTCGGTCGTGATGACGGCCTGATCCCTGCCTACAGCCTTCTCGGAGAACTGATTGAGCTTTGCTCCGTCGAACTCGAATTACGCGAGCCGCTCAGCGCACTGAAGGTCGATCTTGAGCGCCTGCTCGATAGCGCCCAGCCCTTCGACGAAGCCGCTCTCACCCATCTTCGCAATGTAGTGAAATGGCTGCCGGCTGCCGCCACGGCCAGCAAGGCTGGTCAGCCGCTGCCTCCGGTTTCTGGTAAAGCCGCCGCTCCCGCAGCCGTCGAGTCAGCTCGCGAACCTGCCGCTTCCACTGCATCAGCCGATGACGGGCTTGCGGCCAACGATCTCCTGCTCGATCTCAACCTCGAAGAAAATCGCGAACTGCTTACCGAGTTTCACGCCGAGGCGCTGGATCACCTTCAGCAGATCGAAGCCGCGCTTCTCGCGCTCGACGAGACGCCCGACGATCCCGAGGCGCTCAACTCGATTTTCCGTTCATTCCACACCATCAAGGGTGTGTCCGGTTTCCTTCACCTCACGCCGATGCACACGCTGACGCACGAAGTGGAATCGCTCCTGGATCTGGCGCGAAACCGCAAGCTGCGCCTGAATTCGACGATCATCACCGAGATCCTCAAGAGCCGCGACGCCGTGCAGACCATGGTGAATCAGATCACCGTCGCGCTTGAACAGGGCACGCTGCCTTCCGAAATCATTCCGGTCAGTCACTTGATTCGCGCAGTCAAACGCCTCGCTGCCGGTGATGCGTCTCCTGTAGCCGCCGCGCCTGCCAAAGCCGCCGAGGTACCTGCTGCAGCAGCCGTTGCCGCGCCTGCGCCGCTTGCGCCTGTCGTTCCCTTTACTCCTGCTCCCGCCGTTGAAGCTCCTGCTAAAGCTGCTGAGCAAAAAGAAACCAAGGCCGCTGCCACGGGTGAAGCCAAGAGCGCCAGCTCCAGCACGGTCCGCGTTAACACCGAGAAGCTCGACTCGCTCATGGACGTGGTCGGCGAACTCGTGATCGTGCAGAGCCAGCTCACCGAATCCGCGCGCGTGCTCGGAATTGAAGATGCTTCACTCCAGCGCAACATCACGCAGTTCGGTCGTCTCACCAAGGAACTCCAGCACACCTCGATGTCGCTGCGCATGATCCCGGTGAAGCCCACCTTCCAGAAAATGGAGCGTCTCGTGCGCGACCTCTCGCGCGACTTCGGCAAGAAGGTTAATTTTCATGTCAGCGGTGAAGATACCGAACTCGACCGCACGGTCGTCGAAGATATCGGCGATCCACTCGTGCACATGGTGCGCAACTCTCTTGATCACGGTCTCGAACCAACGGCTGATCGCATCACCGCCGGCAAGTCCGAGGCGGGTAACGTCCATCTCAAGGCCTATCACGAGGGTGGTAACATTGTCATCGAGCTCAGCGACGACGGACGCGGTATCAATACCGATAAAGTTCTCGCCAAAGCACGTAAGCAAAACCTCATCCCGGAAAACGCCCAGCTCTCGAAGGACGAGGTTCTCCACCTCATTTTCCTCCCCGGTTTCTCCACCGCTGAAAAAGTCACTGCCGTTTCCGGCCGTGGCGTCGGCATGGACGTCGTGAAGCGCAACATCGAGAAGCTCCGCGGCAAGATCGAGATCACCTCCGAAATGGGCAAGGGCTCGACCTTCCGTATCAAGCTTCCGCTGACGATGGCCATCATCGACGGGCTCGTGGTGCGCGTCGGCGAAGATCGTTTCATCCTGCCAAGCACATCAGTACAGATGGCACTTCGTCCCTCGAAGGAAGCCCTCTCTACTGTGCATGGCCATGGTGAAGTCCTCGATCACCGCGGCAAGATTCTCCCGATTCATCGCCTGCACCGCCGCTTTCAGATCTCAGGCGCAGTCGAAAATCCGTGGGACGGCATCATCGTCATCGTCGAAAACAACGGCCGCGCCTCGGCGCTGTTGGTCGACGACATGGTCAGCAAGCAGGAAGTTGTCATTAAGAGCCTCGGTGGATTCCTCCAAAATCTGGCGGGTGTTTCCGGCGGAGCGATCCTCGGTGATGGCGGCATCGCGCTGATTCTTGATCCTACTTCGCTGTTTGCCGCCTGATCTCTCACGATTAATCCCATGCCTGCCCAGCTCACCTTTGCGGAAGTTTGCGAGAAAGCGCTCCGGCTGCCCTGTTCTCCGGCGCTCCTGCCGCGGCTTATCACCGTGCTTGAGAACGAGGATGCGTCCATCGACGAGCTTCAGGAGGTCATCCAGATCGATCCGGCCCTCGCCAGTTCGACGCTGCGTCTGGCCAATTCCGCGTATTTTGCCGCCGGCAGCAGCAAGGTTGAGAACCTGGGCGAGGCGCTGATGCGTCTTGGGCAGAAAGAAGTTTACCGTCTGGCTGCACTCTCGCTCGCGAGTCGTTGGATGACACAAAAAGTCGAAGGTTATCGGTGGGAGGCCGGTGATTTCTGCCGCCTTTCCCTCGTTACCGCAGTCGCAGCCGAGTACCTTGCCGAGGAAACCGGCCGTGTTGATCCGAAGAATGCGTACACCGCCGGACTTGTGCATGAGATCGGCAAACTCGCCGTCGCGCACGCCTGTGCTGAACAATTTCCCGCGGTTCGCACTGAGCAATCGACCTCCGGCTGCACATGGCTGCAGGCCGAAAAGAAGATTCTCGGATTCGACCACGCGGAAGTCGGTGCGGAACTGCTGCGTCGCTGGCAATTCCCGCCGTCGCTCGTCGCCGTCGGCGTCCACAATCCGCCCAAAGCGAGCGATCCCGCGGACGTACTGCCGTTGCTCGTGCACGTCCACGCAGCCAAGTTCCTTGCCGTTACGATCGGCGCTGGTGTGGCCGAAGACGGATTCCTTTTTCAGCTGAACTCGGATCTGCTTGTGGAGTGGGGCTTTACGCCCGAAATGCTGGAGCAGGCCATTCCTGAAATTCTCGAACGTGCGGGCAAATTGCTCCGCGAAAATCTTTCTCACGGGTCGCTCAGCTTTTGAAGCGATGAGCTGAGTAGGTTCGTGTGATTACTGGGGCGGCGGCCGTTGATACCGGTTGCCGCCCCTTTGTTTTTTGGGGAGTCTGGTGGTCGCCGCTTTTTTCGAACTCTTTCTCGAGTTTTGTGCATTGGGGCCGATGGTATGATCAAAAGCGACAAGTGATGCTGTCGCCCCTCGCGGAACAACCCCACCGTTGAGCCGCGAATTTCAGGTGTTGTGGTCAGCCCGGCCGGGCGCGAAAGCGCCGGCCGGGCTCTTTTTTGCTAATGGATTTCACCTGCGCCGTGATATGTATTTAAACACCGAATTCGTGCTGCATTGTGAGGTGTATTGAGATACCAACTTCATAAAGTCAGGTTTTACTTCAAGTTGTCGGCTGGCGGGACGTTCAAGCATGTGTCCGAAACTATGACTAAACGACTTCGCTCCATTCCCGCGCTGGCGCTGGCCTCACTGGCCGTGAGCAGCACGGTTTCCGCAATTGATGCCAGCGGCATCGCCATTCACGGTTCGCTCAGTGCCACCGGCGCCTACTCCGACAAGTACGACTACTACGGAGAAACCGCGGATCACTTCGATGTGATCGCACAAGAGGTGACGATCAACGGCACCTATCGCTTTGAAAACGGCCTGCGCGTGGCCGCTCAGGTCTATGCATACGAGCTGGCGGACTATAGCGCCGTTACGCTCGACTTCGCGACCTTGGACTATGCGTTCAGCGAACACCTCGGTGTGCGCGCTGGCCGCAACAAGCTTCCTCAGGGTCTTTATGGCGAGGTGCAGGATCTCGACCAGATCCGTACGTTCGCATCGCTTCCCCTCAATTTCTATCCGCGTGCCCTTCGCTCCTTGAGCGCCGGTTACAACGGTGCCGGTCTTTACGGCACGGTGTCTCTCGCGAAGGCCGGCAGCCTCGAGTACCAGGCCTTCTTCGGCTGGATGGATAACATCGATGGTGACGCTCCCTACACCCGCGGTCTGGCGGATCTCACGGTTCCTGAGAGCGTGGACCTCGATCAGGTCTACGGTGGCAACCTTATCTGGAATCTTCCCGTCGAAGGTTTGAAGTTGGCTTACACCTACAACTATCTCCCAGGTGTCAAACTCGCCTCGAAGGTTCAGACGCGCGCTGCGTTGACCGAGATGGGTTCTTCCTACGCGGCCGTCGCAGCGATGATCGACGCCGGATACGGTGCAGGCACTTGGGATTATTCGGGACTTTTTGCGGGATCGCCCGGTCTCTCGGAGGTTGATGTCACCGTGCAGGTTTTTTCCGCTGAGTATACGCACGAAAAGTGGATCGCCGCTGCCGAGTACAAGACGATGAAGAACAGTGGTACCACCAGCCTTTTGGCCGCTCCTCCGTTTCGCACGGTCAACGCATCGGTCTCTTCCTCAGAAGAGCATTGGTATGTGCAGACGACCTATCAGGCCACCGACAAGATCGGTCTGGGTGTTTACTATGCGCAGAGCGATTTCGATCCGGATAACAAGAACGCCTCTGACGACAAATTCACCTCGATCAACGATCTTGCCGCCGCCGCGAGCTACGCGCTCACCAGTAACTGGCTTTTCAAAGTCGAAGCCCACGCGCTCGACGGTCTCGGCAAGCTGAACATCGCGGGCGACCATAACAAAGGCGCCACCGATGCCAGCTGGAATTACTTTGTGGTGAAGGCCACGTTTAGCTTCTGAGCAGTCACCTGACTTAAGAAAAAGAACTTTCTCCATGAAACGCCTTCTCTTACTCGCGGCCGCTCTCATCGGCCTGACGCTCGCTGCTCACGCGCAGGATGCTGTGTTCATTACCAACGCTGCTTCGGCTGATGCATCGCTCAGCGCTGACGACGTGAAAGCCATCCTTCTTGGCAACAAGACCAAGTGGGATGGTGGCGGCGTCATCAAACTCGTCGTCCTCACCGAGGGCGCACTCAACGATAAGGTCATCCGCGATCACACGCAGCGCTCTGCCGACCAGTTCGACAAGTACTGGAAGAAACTCGTTTTCACCGGCAAGGGCATGCCGCCCGCCACGGCGAAGACCGATGCCGAAGTGATCGATTACGTCTCTAAAAACCCGGGCTCCTTTGGCTATGTCGCCAAGGAAAGCGCCAGCGATAAAGTGAAAGTCATCGCGATCAAATAAACGCCCGTGCGCGGCGGCGTTTGCCTGCCGCCGCGCCTTCCGGCTTTCGCGAGCCGGTATCCCGCAACAGGCCGCTCGTCATGGTTCGCTCCCTCAGTATCGAAAAGAAAATCCTCCTCGGCGTCACGATTCTCGTCGCCGGCTATCTGGCTTCCATCGGCGTCAGTTTCGTCGCCGGCATGCGCGCCGAGGCCCGCCTAAAACACGTCTCCACCGCGCAGTTTCCGCTCGCGATGGAAAGCCGGGCCGCGCTCTTCACGTTTGATGAAGCCGCCAAGCTCTACACCGACGCTACCATGACTGGTGACGAGGAGGTGCTCGGGCTCGCTTCCAAGAAAAGCGATCAGGCCGTGTCGCAACTCAACCGCTTGGCCGCTCTCCAGACCGAAGGCGAAAATGCCTTCGCCGCCGCAGCCAGGGAAGTCGCCGCCCATCGCGTGCTCGGCAACGAAACCTACCGCGCGTTCAGCACCCAGACTGATGAGACTCGTGAAAAGGTGCAGGCTCAGGCGCAGAAATTTTCTGAACTCACGACCCGCACGCGCGCTCTTCTTGCGCAGACTGCGGAGATCAGCGCGACCAATTTGAACACGTCGCTCAACGACGTTTCAGAAGCCACCCGTCGTCAGCGTTTCATGAACGCCGCCGTGTGTGCCGTCGTGATCATCCTTGGATTCGGCGCAGTCTGGTTGATCACCCGTCGCTCGGTGACGCGTCCGGTGCGTGATGCAGTGCAAGGGCTCACGGATTCCTCCGAAAGCGTTGCCGCCGTCTCGGCCGAGATGGCCGAGTCGCTTCAAGAGGCGAGTCTTTCGCTCGATGAAGTCGCCGGCGCTGCACAGCGAAACGGTGAAAACGTGGAGACCGCGAAAAAAGTCTCACGAGCGACCCTCGAGGCCGCCCAGCAGGGCGTGGCCAGCATGGCGACGACCCAGACAACGCTGCGCGGCGTTCATGGCGCCGCCGAAGATCTGCGCCGCGCGATGAGCGAACAGCAGAAATCCAGTCAGGCCATTTCCACGATCATCAAGACAATCGACGAGATCGCATTTCAGACAAACCTCCTCGCACTTAACGCGGCCGTGGAAGCGGCGCGCGCTGGTGAAGCGGGTCTTGGTTTTGCTGTCGTCGCGAATGAAGTGCGCAGTCTTGCCGGTCGTAGCACTGAATCCGCGAAGGAAACTGCCGAGATGATCGCCACCTCTCTCGCTGTTACCAAGCGCGGTGCGGAAAGCAGCGAACGCGTGTTCTCTGGCGTCCAGGCCGTTCTTGCCGAGTCCTCCAAGGTCGAGTCGAACCTCGCGGAAATCGCTGCGAAAGTGGGCGAGATGGATCGCCTCGTCGAAGAGATCAATCAGGCGTCCGCCACACAGGCGACGGACATCCAGCGGATCAGCACTGCAGTAAATTCGCTCGATGGCTCACGCTCTCAGGATCACCACGATGCAGCTGTCCAGGTGCTGCGTGCACAAGCCGGACAGTTGCGCGAATTGCTCGGCAGCCTCCAGCAACTGGTCAACGGCAGTCGCGATGCGAAAGCCTCGAACGGTGCCAAATCAGGGAACGTTCCGGCAGAAACGCAGGAGCCTGAGCCCGCGCACGTCTGATCAATTCTCACCAAAACAAAAAGCGACGCGCAAAGCGTCGCTTTTTTGTTTTTAGATTACGCGAGCAAAACGCTCGCGATGAAAGAGGGGGCTCAGAGCGAAAATTGTTCGCTGCGATCGGGGAGCTTGAGATGTTACCTGGCCTGTCGAAATTTGAAGGTGAACCGTGCGATTCACGTTTCCGCCCAGATCCTGCCCGGCGATGGGAAATCCGGAGGTTTTTAAGCTTTGGAGAACCGCACCACAGTTGCGCGCTCCGATTTTGAAAGGGTCGGCGCCGTTGAGCACGCTGGCTCCACCGGCGAGGAAGATGCGGAGGCGGCTCATTTCGGCGCGCACGCCGAGCAGCGATTTGAACAGCAGCGGCAGTCCCGTGTTGGCGAACATCGCAGGTTGCTTGGCGGCCTTGTCGGCTGAGATCGACGAGTCGGGCAACATGAGGTGCAGGATGCCACCGGCATGCGCGACGGGATCGTAGGCGATGACACCGACACAGGAACCCAGTGCGTAGGTTGAAAGCGTGACCATGTCGTTATTGGAAACGGCCATGTCGCCGACGCCAATGACGACGCGTTGTGCAAAAAGAGCCGAAACAGTGGGTGCGCCGGCCATGGTGTTAACGCTGGTCGGGGCCGCCGCGAAGATTTTCGCGACGTTGGAAATTGAGGTGACGCATGGAGAACGCCGCTGGTCAGGGGGCGGCTGCCTTTAAATACGGCTCCCCGAAAACAAACTTGAGATGGGGACGTGCTGAATTCTCAGCGGAAAATCACCTAGTCGGAGACGGTTGCCCGGCGCCAGCGGTCCAAGCGCAGGTGAAATCTCGACTGAAGGCTGACGCTTGCAGACAGGGCCGCCTCTTGAGGGCTGTGCGGGACCTGATTCGCGGGGCCTTTGAGCAGCTTTGCCGGAAGCGCGCTTACGAATAAACCAACAGGCGCTGGCTGATCGGATCGACCAGATTGTGATTCTGGATCTTGGTGATCATTGCAGGACTGAGTGTCTGGCCTTCGCTGATCAAAAGCATGCCGTGCGGACTATAGAGGCCGTTGGCGAGGGTCATTCCGGCCTGCAGTTCGTCGAGAAGGATTTCCTTCACCTGACGTGGGAGCTGGATCAAGTGTGTGACTTTGAGGAAAAGTCTTACTGCCTCCGGATCGAGCGCGCGGCCCGACTCGGTCATGATTGCTTCAATGGCCTGATCTTTGGGCAGGCCGCATTCGATGAACCACACGGCGACTGCAAGGCAACGTGCAGTCCAAGGGATGTTCAGTCCACTGAGACCATCGGGATAACCCTTGCCGTCCCAACGTTCGTGGTGAGCGCGGATCGTCTCGCCGACGGCTGGACGGCTGTCGATGTGCGAGGCGAGCGTCTGACTGTAGATGGGATGGCTGTGGAGCGTGTTGAGATCGCGCTCATTGAGCTTGTCCGGGTTCTGGCGGAAGGTCCGCAGAAGTTCGCGTGGAACACCGATGAGTCCGAGATCGCTGAGCCAGGCTGCGGAGCGGAGAACGTGTTTCTCGTCGTCAGTGAAGTGCTCGGTCTCGCACATCTTCCTGGTGATCTCGACGAGCGTCTTCGCCTGGCCGCTGAGCAGTGGATCGTAGGTGGCGAGAATACGGAAGCAGAGGTCAAGGGAGTGCTCGTAGCTGGTGGCGAGATCGCGGTTCGCTTTGTCGAGATCGTGTTTTTGCGCCTCGAGCGTTTTTACCTGCTCGGCGAGGGCGGCATTGGCGATCGTGAGCTGCTGGTTGAGGCGCTGGCTTTCGGCGGTGAGCCGTTCATTTTGAACGATCAGTTCGTAACGATTGATCGCATTCTTGACCGTCGTGGTGAGCTCTTCGCGTAACCACGGCTTGGCGACGAAGCGGAAAATTTCACCCTTGTTGATCGCATCGACGATGGTCGGCAGTGAAAGCACTGCGGTGATGAGGATGCGCGAGCAGAGCGGGCGGATCTTTTTGCTCTCGATGAGAAAATCGAGCCCCATCATTTCGGGCATTCGCTGGTCCGAGATGATCACGGCGAACTCGCGTTCGCGCAGAATTTCGAGGGCCTTGCGCGCGCTGGTCGTGGCGACCACCTGGTATTTTTCGCGTTCAAGCGTCTCCTTCAATGCGCCGAGCACGATGGGTTCGTCGTCGACGATGAGCAGGGACGGCGTGGGAGCGGTGGCGGCGCTGTTTGGCGTCATGGGGAGTCGAGAGGGAGAAGGCCGCGGCGAGGGCGCGACCCAGCAAGGCCGCACGCGCGGCGCAGGTCAACCCGTGTTCGCAGCCGCAATGCCCGTCATGCGGGTTGCGGCAGGCGTATCACGCCGAAGCTTGGGCGGGCTGGGAGCCGCCGTTCGTCGCGACGGGAGCGTTGGCAACGGCCTGCATGATAAAGTCGGCGACGTGATCGAGCGGGAGCTGGCGCTGGGCGCCGCCGTTTTCCCAAGCGACTTTGGGCATTCCATAGACGACGCTGGTCGCTTCATCCTGGGCGAAGGTGGTGGCTCCCTTTTCGCGCAGACGCAGGAGACCTTCCGCGCCATCTTTGCCCATGCCCGTAAGCACGCCGGCGATGGCGTGTGGTCCGGCCAGATCGGCAGCGGATTTGAAAAGCAGGTCCACGGCGGGGCGTTGGTGCCAGACCATCGGGCCGTCGGAAAGGCGGACGCGATAACTGTCGCCCGACCATTGGAGCATCATGTGGTAATTGCCGGGGGCTACCAGCGCGAGGCCTGGGACAAGTTTGTCGCCATCGACCGCTTCGCGCACTTCAAGGGCGCAGATGGTGTTAAGGCGGTCGGCGAAGGCTTTGGAAAAATGAGCCGGGATGTGTTGCACGATCGCGATGCCGGGAAGATCTCCGGGCAGGGCGGTCAGTACTTCGCGCAAGGCTTCGGTGCCGCCGGTGGAGGCTCCGAGCAAAATGAGACGGCGCGGATGATGAAGCCCGGCCGGGACGGGTGCGCGCACAGGCACGCGACTGGCCGGAATCGGGCGAGGCACGACTCGGGTGGCGACGGCCGGCTTCGCCACCGGTATGGGAGGGCGTGTCTGTACTGGAGCGCCGGATGCCGGGGCTGGTTTGGGTGCGGCAGGTGCGTCGGCAGCCGGTGGGGTGGGCGACGGTTTCTTGAAAGGTGTGCGCGTTGGGGCGGGCTTGCGCAGGCGCGCGGAGGCGGCGGCCTTGATTTTGGAAATGAGCTGCGGGCCGAGATCGCCGAAGGAGTAGGAGCCGCCCGGTTTTCCGAGCACGTCGACGGCACCGATGCGGAGTGCTTCCATCGCGTGGTGAGATCCGGCCTTTGAGAGCGAACTCATGATGATCACCGGGAGCGGGCGCTCCTCCATGATGATCTTCAGGAAAGTCAGGCCGTCCATGCGCGGCATCTCGATGTCGAGCGTGAGCACGTCGGGTTTAAGCTGCACGATCTTGTCGCGCGCGATGTAGGGATCGATCGCGGTGCCGACGACCTCGATTTCAGGATCGTTGGCCAGCGCCTCGCTGACGACTTTGCGAATGACGGCAGAGTCGTCGATGATGAGGACGCGGATTTTGCGCAGGCTCATGAGTATTGGGGTGGGGCGGCTCAGGATTTGATCGGCCGGCGGTAGATCGCAGGTTTGACCGTTTCCAAGCCGTGTTTCACTCCGCTGAGACTTTCCGAGTGTCCCACGAAAAGGTAGCCGCCAGGCACAAGCTGGCGTGTGAGCCGGGCAACGAGCTCTTCCTGCGTCGGACGATCGAAGTAGATCATCACGTTCCGGCAGAAGATGAGTTGAAAGGGTTCGGTGAAAGGAAAGGCGCCTTCGAGCAGGTTGAGCTGGCGGAAAGTCACGCACTCCTGCACATGCGGTTTCACGCGGTAGTTTCCATCCTGCGGACCGAAGCCCTTCTGAAAGTGCGTGCGAATTACGGACTGCGCGACTTTCGACACGGAGTCTTCGCGATAAACACCGACGCGCGCTTTCTGAAGGATCTTGTGGGAAATATCGGTGGCTTCGATACGCCAGGGCCAGGTGGAGCGATTACCGAAGTGTTCGAGCAAGGCGATGGCGATGGAGTAGGGCTCTTCGCCGGAGGATGAGGCGGCGCTCCACACATTGAATGACGGCCAGCCCGCGGAAGAGCGCCGCGCTTCCATTTCGGGAATCAATGTTTTGGTCAGGAAGTCGAAGTGCTGCGGCTCGCGGAAGAAGAACGTGTGATTGGTGGAAATAGCATCGATCAAGTGCGCGAGTTCATCTCCGCTCTCCTTTTGTTGGAGAAAGCGGCAGTAGTCGCTGATCGAAGTGATATTGGTTGCGCGCAGGCGCTTGCCGAGTCGTGCGGAGACGAGCTCGCGTTTGTCGGGGCCAAGGTTGATTCGGCTGTGGCTGTAAACCAGGTCGCGGATAAAATCGTAATCGCTGTCCCTCATCATGCGGCGGTGTTGGATGAAGAAACCTATCGGCGCGTTCAGATGGGAATGTAGATGCCTTTACGGTGAAAATGGCGGCGGCGCTCACCGACACGGCGTGTGTGCCACCAAAGGGCGGGCAAATTTTGCCGGAATCCCTCAGCGGCATCTGGGGTGTTCGCCCGGGTAGACTAGGGTGAAACTCCCAGAATTTTTTAAAATTCTTATAATCAACGTTATATAAGTCAAAAATCACGGCTGGCACCGCCGTTGCTAAATGTCGGGGCAATGATCGATCCGATTTTCCAGTCCGATAACTACCTGCTCGCGCGGAAGCTCCTGGATGCATCCGTCCTGCGTCAGGAGGCCATCGCCTCGAACATCGCCAACGCCGAGACCCCGGGCTACCGCCGCCTCGACGTCGCCACTGACTTTGCGAGCCAGCTCCGCGCCAAGCTCGAATCCGGTACCCTTGCGCAGGGCAAGGACTCGCTTGCCCCCTCGCTCATCGAGGATCCGCACGCACGCACCCTTCGACCCGACGGCAACACCGTCGAAATCGAAAAAGAGCTCCTCGAGATGAACCGCAACACCGTTGAGCACGACTTCCTCACCGAACTCGTGAGCCGGAACATCAAGCAGATGAAAATGGCCATCAGCGGCCGCATGGTCTGATCGCCTCCACTTTTAACCCCGCGTTTTCATGAACATCATTTCCGGCATCGACGTCACCGCAGGCGCCCTCAACGCGCAGAAAACCCGCCTCGACATTGTCGCGCAAAACATCGCCAACGCCCAGACCACCCGCGGCCTCGATGGACAGCCTTACCAGCGCAAAACCGTTTCGTTCGAGACCGAGCTTCTTCGCAGCACGAATGCCGGCGGCGCTGCTCTTCAGAGCGTGCACGTCGGGAAAATTTCAAACGACACCACGCCCGGCGCCCGTATTTACGACCCACAGCACGCCGACGCCGGCGCGGACGGCTACGTCAGCATGCCCAACGTCAACATGGCCTTCGAAATGGTTGATCTCATGTCCGCCTCCCGTGCCTACGAAGCCAATCTCTCCGTCGTCAAAAATGCCCGCCAGATGGCCATGAAGGCCCTGGAGATCGGCAAATAATCCGCGGCTCTCCTTCGCGCTGCGTCGCTAACGAATTTTCCCCGTCATGTCGCTCATCGGCTCCATCAACACCGTCCAGAATCCGCTGCTCACCAAGCTGCCAGGAATCACGCCGAACGACGCGCCCGCCGGCCCGGTCAAGCTGCCTGGCATCGCGATGCCGGCTGGCGATACCACCGCCACGCAGCCCGGTGGCTTCGGCAAGGTTTTCGAGCAGCTGGTCTCCTCGGTGGACGACAAGCAGAAGGAAGCGCAATCGATCACCCGCGACGTGCTCCTCGGCAAAAGCGACAACCTGCACCAGTCGATGATCGCCATGCAGGAAGCCGGCGTCGCCTTCCAGCTGATGGTCGAGGTTCGCAACAAGGTGGTCGAGTCCTACCAGGAACTGATGCGCATGCCGGTCTAAGCCGCGCGCCTGAAATCTTTCTCTTTTCTCTTTCTCTAAATCTTTCTCCCGCCCCGCGCTTAGTATCCGATGAAAAACTTCACACAATCCCTCCTGAGCCTCTGGAAGGAACTCGGCCTCAACCAACGCGTTTCGATCATCATCTCCGCCTTGGTGGTCACGATCGGCCTCGTCGCCCTCGTCATGTGGTCGCGCCGGCCGGACCTCCAGCTCCTCTATGGACGCCTGTCGGAAAAAGATGCCGCCGCCATCGTGAGCCAGCTTCAGGCGCAGAATATTCCCCACAAAGTCACCAATGGTGGCGCCACCGTTTACGTTCCCGCCGATCAGGTCTACCGCCTGCGCATGGAACTCGCCGCCAAGGGCGTTCCCTCCGGCGACGGCGTGGGCTTTGAGATTTTCGACAAGGGTCAGTTCGGTCTCTCCGACTTCGTTCAGCGTACCAACTACGTCCGCGCGCTGCAGGGTGAACTCGCCCGCACCATTTCCCAACTCGAGGGTGTCCGCGCCGCTCGCGTCATGATCGTGCAGCCGGAAAACCGCCTGCTCCTCACGGACCAGAATATCAAGCCCACCGCGTCGGTCTTCGTGGAACTCGCTTCCAGCCGTCTCGAAGTCGATGCGGTAAACTCCATCCGTCACCTGGTGGCCAACGCCGTCCAGGGCCTCCAGCCCGATCAGGTCGCCGTCGTCGATCACCGTGGCCGCGTTCTTTCCGAAGACCTCAAGCAGGACCCCACGCTCGGCACCGCTTCGAGCCAGATGCGCTACCGCCAGCAGGTCGAAGAGTACTTCGCCAAGAAGGTCGAAAGCATGCTCGTCCCCGTTCTCGGTTCCAACAACGCCATCGTCCGCGTCTCCGCCGAGATCGACTCCGAAGCCAGCACCGTGATGCAGGAAAAATATGATCCCGAGGGCCAGGTTGTCCGCTCGCAGACTGTCACGGAAGATCTCACCAATTCCACGGAAGCACGCAATGGCGGCACCGTCGGTATCAGCGCCAATACACCCGACAAATCCGCCGCTCCCGCTGAAGCACGTCCCACCGCAGTCTCCGAGACCAATCGCAAGAACCGCAGCACCACCTTCGAGATCGGCCGCAGCGTGACCAATGTCACTCGTCAGCCCGGCACGGTCCGCAATCTCACCGCTTCCGTCTTCATCGCCGAACGCGGCGTCGCCGCCGACGGCAAGCCGATGAAGCGCACGCCAGAGGAACTTCAGGCGCTTCGCCAGATCGTTATCAACGCTCTCGGCCTCAAGGCTTCGCCCGGCGTATCCGTCGATTCGCTCGTCAGCCTTCAGGAAATCGCCTTCCAGACCGAGCCGATCGCCCAGCAGATCCAGCAGATCCAGACCGAGACCCGCGTCCAGGGCTGGATCGAAACCGCCAGCCGTTACGTCGCTGTCCTGATCGCCGCCGTCGTGCTCTTCATCTTCTGGAAGACCCTCAAGAAACAAAAACTCGAGGTCGTCCCGATGGAGCTGCTCTCCGCTCCGCCCGACGCGGCTCAGCGCGCTCTCCAGAACAACGGCGTTCTCACGCCCGAACTCCTGACCGAGCTTATCCGCCAGAAACCCGCCAACATCGGCACCGCTCTCCGCGACTGGGTTGCCGTGAAGAAATCCTGATCACCTAACGCATCCGTCCATCCCCCGCCATGGCCACTGATCCCGATTTCGCCAAACTCTCCCGCCAGCAAAAGCTCGCGATCTTCCTGATCGTGCTCGGACCTGAGCCGGCTGCCGAGATCATGCGCCATCTCGACGATACCGACATCGAACTCGTCTGCCGCGAGATGTCCCAATACACGATGATCTCCGACGCCCTGCGCTCGAAGGTTCTCGAAGAATTTTCCCGCTCATCGGCGAGAGCATCGCGGCAACCATGGGCGGCCTCGACTACGCCCGCCGCGCGCTCGAAATCGCCCGCGGTGACTACAAAGCCGGTTCCATCATCGGCCGCCTCGGACCCGCCGGCACCGCCGTTGAAGTCATCAAAGACATTTCCGAGATGGAAGGCCGCCAGATCTACAATCTCGTGAAGAACGAGCAGCCTCAGACGATCTCCTTCGTCCTTTCCTACCTCGACGGAGCGAAGTCCGCGGAAATTTTTGCCCTCCTCAGCCCTGACCTCCGTGAAGAAGTCGTCGAACGTCTCGGCACGATCGACTCCACGTCGCTCGATCTCGTCAGCAAGATCGTCCGCAATCTCGGCAAGCATTTCGACAACAAGGTCCGCCCCACGTATCACCGCTCCGGCGGCGTGCGCGCCGTGGCCGATTTGCTCAACGGCATCGACAAGGAAATGTCCAAAAACCTTCTCGCCCGTCTCGAAGAGCGCAACGCGCACCTCGGCGCCGCCATCCGCAAGAAGATGTTCAGCTTCGAAGATCTGGGCCGCCTCGCGGCAGCGGACCTGCAGCGCGTGTTGCGCGAAGTCGATTCGGCGAACCTCGCGGTTTCGATGAAATCCGCCAGCGAACCCATCAAGGAAAAGATCTTCGGCTCCATCTCCAAGCGCGCCGCCGAAAGTCTTCGCGACGAAATCAGCATGCTCGGACCGGTTCGCCTTAAGGACGTCGAAGTCGCCCAGGATGCGATCATCCAGGTTGTCCGCCGTCTCGAAGAAGAAGGATCCATCTCCCTCGGCGGCGACGGCGAAGGCGCCGTGGTTGCTTAAACGAAATAATTTTCCCCTCATGGCTGTTCACCACAAACTCGTCGCCTTCGACCGCCCGCTCGCGTCCGCCACGATTCCGGGCCGCTCGGCCCGTCTCTACACGGAGTCCGAGGTCGCGGCGATCCGCACACAGGCGTATCAGGAAGGCTCCGACGCTGGGCGCTCATTTGCCAGCCAGCAGCTCGTCGAGTTTCGCACCGAGGTTCAGCTTTTGCAGGAGGGTCTTTTCCGCCGGCTTTCCACGATCGACTCGGATATCACCGCACAGCTTCGCGATGCGTTGCCGCTGCTCGCCGTTGAAATTTCCCGCCGTCTCCTCGCCGACTACGAGCCACCTGCCGAACAAGTGCTGCATCTCTGCGAAGAAACACTGAAGCAGCTTTATCCCGAGCACGAGAATCTCGAGCTCTTCGTCTCGCCCCGCGACGCCGCGCTCCTCGATACGCTCCCGGCCGACTGGAAGAGCCGCTATCCCGGTTTGAAACTCACTGCAGACGCCATGCTCGAAACCGGCGACTGCCAGGTCCGTAGCCGCTTCGGTCTCACCGACGCCCGCCGTCAGTCGAAGCTCGAAGCTCTCTCCCGCGAACTCCTCAGCGCCTGATCCCTTTGCCGACTAATCCCGTGAACTCCGTCATTCCCATGATCGACGCCCTCCGCTCGCAAGTGCGGAGCCTGCCCGCCGCGCGCCGCCTGGGGCACGTTACGAGCGTCACCGGCCTGATCATCGAGTCGGAAGGCCCCAATGTCGGCCTCGGCGAGCTCTGCCAGCTCAGCTCCGAGCGCGATAATTTCTCCTGCCTCGCCGAAGTCGTCGGATTCCGCGGTGAAAAAGTTCTCCTCATGCCGCTTGGCGACACGTCCGGTCTTCACGCTGGCTGCGAAGTCGCCGCCTGTGATCGTCCGCCAATGCCGGAGATCGGACCGCGCCTCATGGGCCGCGTGCTCGATGCGCTCGGCAAGCCTTACGACGGCCTCGGCATGATCCCGACCAGCCGTGTCAACGCCGCTGCTGGCAAACCGCCGCATCCTCTCCGCCGTCAGCGCATCAAGTCGCCTTTCGTCACTGGTGTGCGTGCGATCGATGCCTTCATTCCTTTCGGTCAGGGTCAGCGTCTCGGTCTCTTCGCCGGTTCCGGCGTCGGTAAATCCACGCTCATGGGCATGATCGCCCGCGGTGCTGATGCCGACGTTGTCGTGATCGCGCTCGTGGGTGAACGTGGTCGCGAAGTACGCGAATTCATCGAAAAAGATCTCGGCCCGGAAGGTCTCGCCCGCTCCGTCGTCGTCGTTGCCACCTCCGATACGCCCGCACCGCTCCGTCTCCGCGCCGCCTATACCGCGACATCGATTGCAGAGGCCTACCGCGATCAGGGCAAAAACGTTCTCCTCCTCATGGACTCGGTCACGCGCTTTGCGATGGCCCAACGCGAAATCGGTCTCGCCATCGGTGAACCGCCCGGCGACCCGTGGTTACACGCCTTCCGTCTTCGCGCTTCTTCCGCGTCTCCTCGAACGCTCCGGAGCAGGGGAGAGCGGCGCCATCACCGCCCTCTACACCGTGCTCGTCGAAGGTGACGACATGAACGAACCCGTCGCCGACGCCGTCCGCGGTATTCTCGACGGCCACATCGTCCTTTCCCGCGCACTGGCCCACGCGAATCATTATCCCGCCATCGATGTTCTCGAGAGCATCAGCCGTCTCACCCGCGATGTCTGCACGCCCGAGGAGGTCGCCAATGTCGGCCGCGCCCGCGAACACCTCGCTGCGTATCGGAAGAACGAAGACCTGATCACCATCGGCGCCTACCAGAAGGGCTCGAATGCCGCGCTCGACCAGGCCGTCACACTGCACGAGCCGCTCAAGAATTTCCTCCGCCAGTCCATCCATGAACGCGTCAAACGCGACGCGACGTTCTCCAGCCTCAAAATCGTCCCATGAAAAAGTTCCGATTCCCCCTCCGGTCGGTCGCCACGGTCCGCAACATGATTGAACTGCGCGCCCGCGAACAATTCTCCCGCTGTGTCCAGGCCTGCGTCGCCACCGAGAAGCGTCTCGTCGCCCAGCGCGAGCGCGTTGCCGAGCTCGAAACTATCATCCGTTCCGGCCGCCTCTCGCGTTTCCGCCCCGCCGATCAGTCGACATTCATGGCCGCGTTCAAGGACGAGACGTCCATTGTCACCAAGATCACTGCCGAACTTAACTCCGCACGTCGCGAAATGGAATCCGCCCGCCAGGCGTGGCTCGAGTCCCGCCGCGATGTCCGCGTCATCGAAAACCTCGAGCAAAAAGCCCGTGCCGCGCACCAACAGGAGATGGAGCGCGAAAACCAGGCCGCCATGGACGACCGCACCGGCGCCATGGTCGCGCGCGCGTCCTTTAATCTGACATGAAGAAGCTGACCAATCCGATCATCCTCGTTGCGCTGGGACTTTTCCTCGGCGTCGGCACCTCGCTGTTCATGTTCATGCAGGCAGCCGCCCCGCTCGTTGCCGCCGCGAAGCTAACCCGCGCCAAGCCCGAACACGCCGTCGTGAAGCCAGAGGCTCCCTGGGATTTCTGGACCATCGAAATCGAGAATCTCGCCGCCGAGCTGAAGGACGCCAAGGCCGGCCTGAAGAAGCGCGAAGACGAGATCATCGCCCGCGAAGGCCGCTTCACGGCCGAGCGCCTGGAACTCGCCAAGCAGCGCCAGCAGCTCGAGGCCCTGCGTGCCGAGATTGCGAATACGATGGTCTCCATCAAGGAGGACGAGATGAAGAACATGAAGTCGCTCGTCACCACTTACAGCTCCCTTTCGCCGAAGGCCACGCTCACGATTTTCAAGCAGATGGATGACGCTATGATCGTGAAACTCCTCGCCCTCATGAGCACCGACGTCCGCGGCCCGCTCTTCGAGGAAATGGGCAAGCAAGGCGTCAGCGATCCCGCCTTCGCCAAACGCGCCGCCCAGCTCTCGGAAAAGCTCCGTCTCTACCAGTCCACCAAGACGGCCGGTACGCCCTGATTTTCTCTTTCAACTCACAGTCACTCTCTCGCCCCAAGGATGGAGCGAGCAAACACCTCAGCCCAAGGACGGGTTATGCTCGATGCCATCTTCTATTTCTTTCCTGCCAGCGCCCGCTCCAGCGGCCGCACCTTCGACTCCCGCGTCCGATCTCCCTTCAGGCGAGCCGGGTAAATCGTTTGATTCCGTCCTGAACAAGGCTGCGCCGTCGTCCGGTAAATGCGCCGGCCTGAAGACCTCCGTCACAGGCTCTTCACGAGGCTCTGCGGAAACAGCAAAGTCCGCCAAAAACGAAAAGGCGGAAAAAACCTCCGAGGACTCCAGAGTCCGAGGACACATCTTTTCCGACACCGCGCCGTCGCTGCTCAGCGCTGAAGAGCTCGCAGCCATGCTCGCACTCATGGGTGCCCCCGTCGCAACGCAACAGCCACCGCCGCCCGCACTCTCCACCGACCTTGCGCTGACCGGCGATGCATGCGTTTCGGACTCCGGCGACGTAGCTATTGAGGGTGGGGCAGATTTTTCCGCGCCTCAGTTTGCCGCTGGCAAAGACAAGGGCCCGCTAGCTGCAGACGCAGATAGCATTCAGGAAACAACTGTCGAGCCGGCTTTCGCTCTCGCAACAGACTCAGCTGCCTCCGCCGGCCTCAACGCCCGCGATCTCCTCAAGCAGGGGGTCGAGGTAATCGAATATCAGCTCCAGCCAGCCGTTGGTGACGAAGTCGCTACTGTCGCCCCTTCGGAGTTTGCTGCAGCCGACCAAGCCGCCGCTGCCGTCACCACTCCGGAAGCGTCCAAAGCCGCACTTTCATCCGACGATACCCTCGCTCAAGCCTCGGCTGCCGCGCAGCAGGCGTCCGCTTCCAACGCCCAGCCTGTCGAAGCCACCAGCCGCCGTTTCTCTGCCCCGAAAAACACCTCAAAGACCGGCTCGGAAAAAATTGCCGCTGCCGCTGACTCCCGGGAGTCCTTAATGGCTTCTGGGGTGAAGACCTCAATTCATCAGGGGAAAAATAATTTTCTAAACGTTGAAAATAAAGAAGTAACATCTGAACATGCTTCAGTTGGCACGAGCGCTGCAAACTGGGGGGATTCCATGAATTCTGATGCTCGTTCCACCCCGTTTGCCGCCCGCGTGATCGACGGAGCTTTCTCGCTCCCGGCCACGTCGTCAGCTGGCGCAGCGACGATGGATCGTTCAGCCGAAACATCGAAACCGGCCGCCTCTGCCACGCAGGCAGCCCAAATCGTTAGCGAGATCCGGGATATCGCCGACGGCCTCTGGGCTGTGGAGCGTAATTCCGTCGAGGTCCGCTTTAACTACAGCCCGACCGAACGTCTCTCGGTGAAGGTCGAATATCGCGACGGCGTTGTTCAGACCACTTTCCGCACCGATTCGCACGAATTGCGCGACACCATCGCTCGCGAATGGCAGACTCAGGTCGCCGCCGCTTCCGACGCCCGCCCGTACCGCGTGGCTGACCCCGTCTTTAACACCCCGCCCGCTGATGCGCGCGGCTTCTCGCTCGGCGGCGATGCATCCCGCCAGCAACGCCAGGCCGAGCAGTCCGGCAATACTTCCCACACTTTCGCCACGACCTCCGGCCGCGGCCTGCCCTCGTCTTCCGTCGCCGCCGCTCCGGTGACCGTTTCTTCCCGGCCCGACACGGCCCTCCACCTCCACGCGTTCGCCTGATCGTCCATCATGAGCAGCACTGTCAATACAGTAGGCACCGGCTATACCGCCGCTGACGCCGCCAATACCGCGGCCCGCGCCACGAAAAAACAACTCGGTCAGGACGACTTCCTGAAACTCATCACCGTCCAGCTCGCGAAGCAGGACCCGATGAAACCCATGGAAGACACCGCCTTCATCGCGCAGATGGCCAATTTCTCCGCGCTCGAAGCCCAGAACGTCCTCGCAAAGGAAATGGGTTATCTCCGCGCCGACACCCAGATGCAGGCCGCGAACAACATGCTCGGCCGCGAAGTCACCGTTGCCACCAGTGAAGGCGATATCTCCGGCGTCGTTGATTCCGTCTCGGCCGACGCCACCAGCGTTTACGTCAATGTCGGCGGCCAGAAATACCCCTTCTCGTCTGTCACCAGCGTCAAACCCGCTCCCGTCCCTGCCGCGGAAGTTCCCGCCGCCTGATACCTCTTTTAACTAACTAAACCGCTCAGCCTCCACCCAACCGCTCTTACTCTTATGTCACTCATCGGCACACTCACCTCCGGCGTCAGCGCCATGCGCAGTTTTACCAAGGCCCTCGAAGTCATCGGCAACAACGTCTCGAACGTGAACACCGTCGGCTTCAAAGGTTCCACCGTCAGCTTTGCCGACAGTTTCTCCAACACGCTCCGCTCTTCCGCCCCGTCCTCCGGTTCCTCGTCCAATCAGTCGGCCACGCAGGTCGGTACGGGCGTTCGTCTCTCGCAAATCGGCACCCGGTTCACGCAGGGCGCGCTCAGTACGACCGGCCTGAATACGGACCTCGGCGTCTCCGGCAACGGCTTCTTCCTCGTTTCCAATCCAGCCGACGGCCAGATCTTCGCCACCCGCGCCGGTAACTTCCGCATGGATGACAACGGCTATCTCGTCACTTACCAGGGCTACCGCGTTCAAGGTGCCACCGGCGGCACGAGCAGCGCCGCGCCGTCTGCGTTCGGCGACATCCGCCTCGGCACGCCGCCGACCGGCACAGAACTCACCTCGTTCAGCGTGAGCCCTGCCGGTAATCTCACGGAATTCTATTCCGACGGTACCTCTGTCACCACCAATCAAGTCCTCCTTCAGGCCTACAGTGACCCGAGCGCTCTCATCAAATCGGGCGACAATCTTTTCACCGGCTTCAGCGCCGCCGGCGTTATCGGCGCCAATCCTCCGACCGCGGCGGGCAACGCTCCCGGCGGCAACGGGCTCGGCTCCATTCAGGCGGGCACGCTCGAACTCGCGAACGTCGACCTCACCGAAGAATTCGCCAACATGATCACCACCCAGCGTTCCTTCCAGGCCAGCTCCCGTCTCGTGACGGTCTCCGACCAGGTGCTCGAGGAAATCGTCAACCTGAAGCGCTGATCCTTGGTCCGCCGGCCCGGCCGGCGGGTTCTTCACTCCTCACTCTTCACTTCCTCCCCTTCGAACAATGGCAGCCGCAAAACCAGAAGCCGCCCCGGCCAAAGACGCCGCCAAAGACGCCGCGAAAGACGCCGCGCCCGGCGCCGATGCCGCAGCCAAGCCAGCCGCGAAGCCGATGGCCGCACTCCTTCCGGTGGTTGCCGTCGTTGTCCTCGCGCCGGTGCTTAGTTTCGCCGTCGGGCAATTTGTGCTGATTCCCCAGCTCAAAAAGCAAATCGTCAACCTGCCCGCCGCTGAAGAGCCGGCTGCTGGTGCCGATGCCCACGCGGCGGAAGCCGCTCCCGCCGAAGCTGCCAAGGGAGGTCATGGCAAAAAGGGCGAAGCTGCCGCCGCTGCCGGCCCAGGTAACACGTACGAGATGGAAAACATCGTCGTAAACCTCGCCGGCACGATGGGTACCCGCTACCTGAAGGTCGCTTTCATGGTCAAAGGTGCGGACAAAAATCTGCGCTCCACCTTTGAGAGCAACAAACCCCAGATCGTGGACATCACGCTCAACGTCCTCTCCTCGCTCTCCCTCGCCGATCTTGAAGAAGCCGGCGCCAAAAACATCATTCGCGAGAAACTCATCCTCGCCTATAATCAGGCGCTCGGACGTCGTGTCGCAGAGCAGATTTACTTCTCCGATTTCGTTGTCCAATAAACGGACATCCCCGCCTCTTTCTTTTATCTCGTAACCGATCCCCATGGCCGACGATCAAACACCGAACTTCAGCGAAGTCCTCGATCAGAGCGAAATCGATAAACTGCTCTCCGAGGCCGTTGCCGCGCCGAAGCAGCAGATTTTTCGCGCCGATGGCCGCAAGATCGACGGTGCGAACCTGCCCAAGATCGAGACCTACGACTTCCGCAACCCCGTCTTCCTCACGGAAGTCGAACTGCGCCGCCTCCGTCTGCTTCAGGAGGATTTCATCCGCTATCTCACGGCCCGCCTTTCCCTTTTCCTGCGCATGGAGTTCGCCCTCAAGATGGCGAAACTCACCACGCTCACGTATCAGAAGTTCACAGACAGCCTGCCCAACCCGACGCATCTCTGCCTTTTCAAGGCCGAGCCGCTCCTCGGTGTCGGCATCCTCGACATCAACCCGCGCCTGGCGCTGACGCTCGTTGATCGCATGCTCGGCGGCCGAGGCCACTCGGTTAAGCTCGAACGTTATCTCACCGAGATCGAAATCGCCCTCCTCGAGGACATCATCATGATCATCCTCGAAGAGTGGTGCCATCAGTGGAAACACGAGAAGGAGCTCCACCCGCAGGTCATCGGCCACGAAAACAACGGCCGTTTCCTCCAGACTTCCCCCAAGGACGCGATCATGCTCGGCCTCACGCTCGAGGCCAACTTCGGCGATTGCTCCGAACAGATCCAGATCGGCGTCCCTTATTACACGATCGAGCCCATGGTGAAAACCATGCAGGCCCGCCGCCAGAAAGACTCCGCTCCCGGCGGCATCGCCCTGAAGGCCGAGTGGAAGCCAATCTACGAACACATCACCATCCCGGCCAGGGCCGAGTGGGATGCCTTTGAACTTTCCCTCCGCGAAATCACCAACCTCCGCGTCGGCGACGTCATCGAGATGCCTGCCAACATCGTCGACCAGACCCGCGTCACGCTCAACGGCACGCCCAAGTTCATGGGCACCGTCGGCCTCGAAAGCGACCGCGTCGCCGTGAAGCTCACCAAGAAAATTACCTCGGACGAAAGTCCGAAACCAAAAGCTCCTCCCCATGGAAGATAAGACTCTCGATCTCGTCCTTGACGTTAAAGTCAAAGTCACCGTCCAGCTCGGCTCCTGCCAGCTGCCCATGCGCGAAGTCCTAGAACTCGCGCCCGGCGCCGTCATTCAGCTGAGCCAGCACGCGAGCGATCCCGTCGGCCTCTACGTGAACGACAAGCTCATCGCCTACGGGGAAGTCGTGGTCGTCGAGGACAGCTTCGGCATCAAGATCACCGAACTCGTCGGTTCGAAAGCATAACGGCCGTCGCCTCCGCGCCGGAAAATTTCCAAACTCCAGAGTTCCAAACACCAAAGAAATCTACAGACCAAAGACCAACCCTGCCTCCAACGAAAAATGCCCTCGCTGATTTCTGGCACTTGGACCTTTGGCCTTAACACTTTTGCCGCGCGCTTCCAGCGCACGGCGTCAATTACCAGCGTCACCCGCTGGCTGCTAGTGGTAGTCGGCTGCGCCGTTTTGGCGATGGCGCAGCCGATGAGTGCAGCTCCCGAAGCTGCCTCGTCTTCCCCGGAAAAACCGGTGGAAAAATCCGGAGCTGAAAAGCCCGCCTCGCCTTCGCCCGATCTGCCTCCGGCGCCGAACCAGATTTTGAACCCAGGTGGAAGCCGTTCGAATTCCACGGGTTTGTCTTCGGAAAAAGCCTCTTCCATCAGTAATATGCTTAGCTTGATGGCTGCCCTTGCTCTCGCCGCCGGCGGAGTTTGGGTTTTGGTCCAGCGTCGCAAGACCGGACTTCTTTCTGTCCGCGGCCAGCGCAAACTCCAGATCGAGGAGACGCGTGCGCTCGGTGGACGCCAGTATCTCATCGTCGCGAACTACGACGGAAAAAATTCCTGCTCGGTGTCACTCCGGGCAAAATCAATTTGCTCACGCCGCTCGGCGAGGAAACGGCCGGTTCCGAGGAGAAAAAGTCATGAACGCCCTCTGCCTTCCGCGACGCTTTCTCGCGACCCGCGTGCTGGGCGTATTCACGCCGGTATTGCTGGCGCTTTTCTTCTTCTTCGCCCCCGCTGCCAGCGCCCAAGCCCCCACGTCGCCGCCGCCGGCCACGACTCCCGCCGCCGCCCCGTCGCAACCTTTCCGTCTGAACATCGGCCTCGAAGGCGCGAACAAGCCCGGCGATGTCGGCGTCGCGATCCAGATCGTGATCGTGATGACGCTGCTTACGCTCGCGCCATCGATGGTCATGCTGATGACCAGCTTCACGCGCATCGTGATTGTTCTCGGCTTCGTCCGTACCGCGCTCGGCGTCCCATCCGCGCCTTCCAACCAGATCATCGTCGGCCTCTCGCTCTTCCTCACGTTTTTCCTGATGGGCCCGATCTTCGATCGCGTGAATAATGAGGCGCTCCAGCCGTATCTCGCCGGTCAGATGCCGTCGGGCGAGGCTTTCGACAAAGCCGCCGTGCCGCTGAAAGATTTCATGCTGAAGCAAACGCGCACCCGCGATCTCGAGTTCTTCCTCGAGCTCGGCCGCTTTGGTCCGACGCCTGTCGCCGACCTGCCGATGCGCGTGATCATCCCTGCGTTCGTGATCAGCGAACTCCAGACGGCATTTCAGATGGGTTTTTTGCTCTTCCTGCCGTTCCTCGTGATCGACTTCCTGGTGTCGTCCGTGCTGATGGCGCTCGGCATGATGATGATGCCGCCCACGGTCGTGGCGCTTCCGTTTAAGCTGCTGCTCTTCGTCCTCGTGGACGGCTGGCACCTCGTCGTGAAAAATCTCGTCGAAAGCTTCCGTCTGTAGCCGGTCGACCGAAAATTTTTAACCAATCCGCCCGCATGAATCCTGAAATGGCCGTCGATATTTTTAAGAACGTGATTCTTTTCGCGCTCTATATCGTGTCACCGTTCCTCGGTGTGATGCTGGTCATGGGATTGATCACGAGCCTGCTTCAATCGGTCACCAGTATTCAGGAGCAGACCCTGGTCTTTGCTCCCAAGCTGATCGCCTTTGCGCTGCTTTGCATCGCGATTGGTCCGTGGCTGCTTCGCTCGTTGAGTGAGTTCACCGTCCGCACACTCAGCTTGCTGGGAACGCTCGGGCATTAATCGTTTTTCCGCCGCACCGCCATGTCCGCCGATCTCCTCTTTGCGTGGATGATGGTTTTTCTACGCGGGATCGGCCTGATCCTGCTCCTGCCCACGCTGGGCTCGCGTCCGCTGCCGGCGATGACGCGTGTGGCGATCTCGGCGTTGCTGGCGACTCTGCTCTACGGCCTTGTTCCTCGGGCGGCTGCTCTGCCGACCGGCAACTTCAACCTCATCATCGCGAGCATGGGTGAGGTCATTCTCGGTCTTGTGATGGGTTTTGTCGGCCGCCTGATTTTCGCATCTGTCGATATGGCCGGACGCATGATCACGCAGGAAATAGGTCTCTCGGCCGCGCCGGGCATCGACGCGCCTGCGCCGGCCACCGAGCCACTCGCGGCATTTCTATCGGCGTTCGCGGGCGTGTTGTTTTTCCTGCTGGGCGGGCATCTCGGAGCGTTGAACGCATTCGCGCGCAGTTTCGATTTTGCCGCCGCCGGCGCGCCCGCTTTCAGCCCTGCGGCGGTCGAGTACCTGCTCCGCGGCACGGCCAGCGTCATCGAGCTGGGTTTTCGAATCGCCGCGCCCTTTATTGCGATGAATTTTCTGATCACGCTCGCGTTTTCGGTGCTCGGGCGCGCGGTTCCGAAGATGGGCGTCTTCGTGCTCAGCTATCCCTTGCGCTTCATCGTGGGCTGTTCGCTGCTGGCGAGCGCGGGCGCGTTGATCGCCCGTTATCTCCGGCCGGAGTTCGACAATCTGCCCTTCGAATTGCTTGAGCTCGTGGCCGGTGGCCGGCGCTCCTAGAAATGTCCGAGGCGGCGCGATAATTCTGCCGCAGCCTCGATCACACGGGCGGCGAGGGCGGCATTCTTTTTAGGCGAGAAACGCGCGGCTGACGCGGTGATGCCGATTGCTGCGATCACGGATTCGCCTGGTCCGGTGACTGGCGCGGCGACACAGCGGACCCCGGGATGAATTTCTTCGTTGTCGATGCTGTAGCCCTGGCCGCGGATGACGGCGATTTCCTTCCGGAGCGCTGGAAGAGTGGTGATGGTGTTGGGCGTGCGGCGGGTGAGGGGACGTGCGGCTGCGATTTCTCCGAGCCGGTCTTGGAAAATATAGGTCAGGAAAATTTTCCCGGTGGACGAACAATGCAGATCGGTGATCGCGCCGGGGCGCGATGCGGCGCGGAGCGGGTGGGGGCTGTCGCACACGGCGACAATCAGCGAGCGGTTGTCGCACGGAACGGCCACGTGGGCGGTTTCGTCGGTGTCCTTGGCGAGCGCCTGCAGCACGGGCATCGCTTCACGGCTGATCTCGGTTTCGCCAAGCGCGGCGGTGCCGAGATAGATGAGCGAAGGGCCGAGCTTGATGGAGTTCTGGTCGCGGCGGACGAATCCCTCGAGCTCCAGTGTGCGGACGATGCGGAGTGCGCTGGTGGCAGGGATTTCAAGGTCGCGGGCGAGATCGGCGATGCGCGCGTGGCCATCGCCTTGGGCGACGGCTTTCAGCAGCTGGCAGGCATTGCGCAGATTTGGGATGACATATTTTTCCATGGAGCGGAACTGGAAGGGGTAACATGCGCGCTCGATCAGAGGGGGTAAAGCGCACAGCGGATTGACTGTCGGAAATTAGGGGAAAGAGCCCAATTGCCGCTTGACCCGAGAAAGTCGCTGCGTTCATTTGCGGATGTCAAGTTCACTAATGAACCTGATATTGCTTCACCCCAAACACCCCCTGTACATGTTCCGCGCTTTCCGGCGCATGGTTTTCTCACCCCTGAAAGCATAACACGTCGCCTGGCTGGCCGGTCTTTATCGCGCCAGCGAGGCAAGCGGGTTCTCACCCTTCGGCCGCACGGTTTTCACCTGAGCTTTGCGGCCGAAGTTTCCCGCTTCGGCGTCACTTGTCCCTGATATGAAACACCAAACACCCCTGGCACGGCCGTCCCGCCGTTCCGTGAACTACACCCGCGGTCTTCTGGCTCTCACGCTTCTGACCGCTGCATCCACACAAAGCCCCAGTCTGTTCGCGCAGGCGACTCCCGCGGCCTCGTCTTCTCAGGAAGGCGCTGGCACCATCCGCGGCAGCGTGCTCGACAACAACGGCGGCAAATACCTCGAAGGCGCGGAAGTCTCCTTGCAAGGCACGGGATTCACCGCTGTCACCGAGCGTTCCGGCTCCTTTACGTTGAAAAACGTTCCCGCCGGCACCTACACGCTCGTCGTCAATTACACCGGACTCGACACCAAGACCGAGCAGGTCGTGGTCGCCGCCGGCCAGACTGCCGAGGTAAAGGTTGGCCTGAGCGAAGGCGAAATCGTCAATCTCACGGAGTTCCGCGTGCAAGGCGCCAAGGAAGGCATGTCCCAAGCCGTCGCGCTCCAGAAAGTCTCCTTCCAGGCGAAGCTGGTGGCCGCTGCCGACCAGTTCGGACCCATCGCGGAAGGTAACGTCGGCGAGTACCTGAAATTCCTCCCGGGTCTGAGCGTCGACTACAACGCGAACGATGCCCGCGGCGTCAGTCTTCGCGGCCTCGAACACGTCCTTCACGGTTGTTGCCGTCGACGGCACGCCGATGGCCGCCAGTTCGTCTGTGGCCGATACGCGCCGCTTTGAGTTCGAGCAGATCGCGATGAACAACGTCGAGACTACTGAGCTCTTCAAAACGGTGACGCCCGATATTCCCGCCAGCGCGACCGGTGGCTTTGTGAATTTCGTCACGAAGAGCGCCTTCGACCGCCAGGATGCGAGTGTCCTCAGCTACGACTTCAATCTCGTGGTCCCGAGCACCAACCTTTCGTTCACGAAGGAGGCCGGCGTCTGGGGCAACAGCAAGGAGTTCGTCATGCGTCCAAACCTCGACCTGAACTACGCCCGGCGCATCAACGAGAAACTCGGCGTTAACTTCAACTACCGCTTCTCCGAGCGCTATGACGATTCACCACGCACGGAGATCACCTGGGTGCCCGAGGCCACGATGTTCACGACGCCGCGTCTCCAGCAGTATAACATCCGCACCGAGCAAAAGCTGACCCATCGTGAAGCGTTTGCGACCAAGGTTGACTACCACATCAGCGACGAGACCAAGTTCACGGTGTCCGGCCAGTGGAACTGGTACGACCTGCTTTTCCATCAGCGCGGACCGCAGATCCAGCTCGGCACCACCACCGTCAATACCCGCTCGGGCGACGCGAACAATCCGGTCTATTCGTCCACGGCTCCTGTCGTTCTCAACGACGTCACCTACCGCAACAAGTACGGCACCACCTGGCATTTCAACAGCACGTTGAGCCATGAGTTTGCCAATGCGTCGAAGGCGTCGCTGACCGCCTATTGGTCACATGCGGACGGACAATATCGCGACAGCAACAAGGGCTTCGTCGGCACCCAGTCGCGGTTGAACACCGCCGGCGCCGTGACCCGTCTCGATCTTACAAACACGAACACGGCCACGGTTCCCGTCATCTCCCTGTATAACGGTGCGACTCCCGTCTCGCTCGATTATCTCCGTTCGTTGTCCAACTACACCCTGGCCTCCGGTTCCACTGCGCAGGCTCGTCCGTGGACGACCAATGAGACCAAGACCGGTCTCAACGGAAACTACCACGATCGATCTGCCGATCAAGAGTCTGCCCACCAAGGTCCAGGCCGGTTTCGCACTCGACAAGACCGACCGCGATATCACCCGCATCACCTTGCGCAGCAACTTCACCTCCATCACCGGCAGTGCGATCATGCCCTATCTCGATGAAGGCTTCACCAAGGATGTCGGTTACGGCTTCGGCTCCTATCAGACGGTCGATCCCTACAAGTTCTATTCTGCGTACAGCAATACGTTCACGACCTACTTTCCAGGATCTTTATCGCGAGTTCGAGGAAACGAATTCCGCCGGGTATCTGCGCTTCGACATCAAAGCGCATAACGATCTCCTCATCGTCGCCGGTTTCCGTTGGGAGCAGCGTGAGATTGACGGCATCGCCTATGATCGCGCGCTTCCTCGCTCGCAGGTGGCGACAACCGATCTGAAGTACGACGAGGTTTATCCCTCTATCAGCGCGAAGTACACGCCCTCGTGGAGAAGTCTCTCGTGCTGCGTGGTGGCTTCAGCAAGACCGGTGGGACATCCTGATTACGCCGACCTCATCGGTACGGTCACTCTGGCGGAGCGGCCCGACCGCTACCAATGGCGTGATCATCGAAGTCCAAATCCTGCTCTCAAGCCGTACTTCACGAATAACTACGATCTTCTCCGCCGAGTACTATAGAACTCGGATGTATCAGCGTCTCTCTTTTCCGAAAGGACGTGAAGAACTACATCGTGGACCGTGGCATGACCGCAGAGCAGGTCGCAGCGATCGCGGCGGAAGACTGGTGTCCCTGCCACCCAATTCGGCTCCGCGACGCTCAAGGACAACGGTCTCGATTCGAGTGTCCAAGGTTTGGAACTTGGGCTACAGCCAGAACCTCACGTTCCTGCCGGCACCGTTCGACAAGCTGAGTGTGCAGACCAACTTCACGCTTAGCGATGCAGACGGCGACGACAACGACGTCCTTTGGGCGCAACAGCGCGGTGCAGCCTCGAAGACCTTCAACTTTGTCCTCGGTTATCGCATTGGAAAATGGTCCATCACCTCTTCGACCAACTGGACTGACGACACCGTCGCCAGCGGGTTGGTTGCAGCGAATGGATCCTTGGAACCAAGGGCGCCACGCCAGACCTCGATACCCGCATGGTGTCGTTGAAGTCCGACGTCGTTCGCACCGATCTCAAGGTCGAGTACGCGTTTTCCTCACGCTACAAGGTCTACTTCGCCGTTCAGAACATGCTCGGCGCAGGACGCGATGACTACCTCAAGGGGTACACCGAAAACCACTCCCAGTACCGCCTCGCCCGTAATCATTACCAGTTCGGCGAGCCCTACTATAACATCGGCGTCCGCGGCTCCTCTAATTTCCCGGCCTAAGCTGTTAGAAGTCTCGTTCTTGGTGTCTCAAGACCAGTCTCCTCCGGGGGGACTGGTCTTTTTGTATTTATTGGCCGGTTGGTCAGACCAGTACGCGTTTCTGATTTCTCTCCCGAAGCAGATGGATGGCATTCACCAAGTCCCGGCAAAATTTACCCCAAGGTATCCACCCCAGATAGTTTCCGGGATTCCGCAAGAAAATGCTGCGACTAATAAAGATTTAACTCATTGGAATATAGATGTTAGTAACGCAATGTCCGGTGCTGGCATCGCCTTTGCAATACAGGCGGTTCACCCGGCATGGCTGACGAAGATAAAGACTCAAAAACAGAAGAAGCGTCTGGAAAACGCCTCAGTGAGGCGCACGCCAAGGGGCAGTTCGCGCGCTCACCTGAGATTGCTGTCGTTTTCCTGCTGAGTGGCTGCTCTAGGGGGACTTTCGATGACCGTGGGCACCGCCGCGCAGGACATCTCGGCGATGGCTCGCAACACGTTCAGCCAGCTTTCGACCATTCAGCTTCAGCTCGACACAGTTCCCCTGCAGCTGGGTGAAACACTCGTTTTGATCGGCAAAGTTCTGCTGCCCATCCTCGGCTCTTGCGCGCTCGCGGCCATGCTCTCTGGTGGGCTCCAGAGCGGTTTCAATCTCACGCCCGATGTTATTGGTTTTAAACCCGAAAGACTTAATCCACTCCCGGGCTTTCAACGCATCTTTTCCAAAGGTGCCTTGGTTCATGCCGGTATCGATCTCCTGAAACTCGTGGCCATAGGTCTCGTGCTATGGGTCGCGGCAAAAGGCTTCTTCGAGGACCCGCTCTTTTCCCGCTCCCCGTCGAATCTGTCTACCTCGGCCATTTCTTGAAGCGCGCCAGCTTCGAATTTCTCTCCCGGCTCATTCTCTCCTGAGCGTCGTCGCGGCGATCAGCTACTGGTACGAGCTGAACAAAGCCAAGAAGGACCTCATGATGACGCGCGAGGAGGTGAAGGAAGAGGCGCAAGCAGGCCGAAGGTGACGCGAAGACCAAAGGCGCCATGCGCCGCATGGCCCGCCGTCTTCTCCAGAAACAGATGCTCGCGGCCGTTCCGACCGCCGACGTCATCGTGACCAATCCGACCCACTACGCCGTCGCACTCGAAGTATGAGCGCGGCGTCGACCAGGCGCCGGTCATCCTCGCCAAGGGTGAGAATCGTTTCGCGCTCCGCATCAAGGCCCTCGCCGCCGAGCACGGCGTGCCGATCGGTCGAGAACAAGCCCGTCGCCCGTATGCTCTATTCGCTCGGCAAGGTGGGCGAGGCGATTCCCGCGCGATCTCTACCAGGCGGTGGCCGAGATCCTCGCCTTCGTTTACCGCACGCATCGCTACTACTTCCACAACCGCCTGAAGGACGCGCCGCCGCCTGCCGATCCGTCCACCAGATTTTTTCCTCCATGCCCGCCGCCGCTCCAGCCTCCACGCTTCCCGCTCCCGCCGGCTTCCGCAACGCGCCGATCTTCATCTTCACCGTCGCTCTCTTCGGCACCGTGATGCTGCTGATCATGCCGGTGCCGCCGTTCCTGCTCGATTTGCTGCTGGCCCTCAACATCGGCCTGTCGCTGCTCGTGCTGCTGGTGATCGTCTACGTGAAGGATCCGCCGGAGTTCTCCGTGCTTTCCGACGATTCTCCTTGCGTTGACCCTTTTCCGCCTGGCGCTCAACATTTGTCCACGCGCCAGATTCTCGCCAAAGGCTACGCCGGCGAGTATGATCGAGTCGTTCGGTCACTTCGTCATTCAGGGCAACTACATCGTCGGCTTCGTGGTGTTCATCATCCTCGATCGTCATCAACTTCGTGGTCATCACGAAGGGTGCCGGCCGTATCGCTGAAGTCAGCGCCCGTTTCACTCTCGACGCGCTCGCCCGGTAAACAGATGGCCATCGATGCCGAGCTCAACGCTGGCATCATCGACGAAGCCTCCGCCACCGCCCGCCGCCAGAAGGTCCAGAAGGAAGCCGACTTCTACGGCGCGATGGACGGTGCTTCCAAGTTCGTGCGCGGTGATGCCGTCGCCGGCATCCTCATCACCTTCGTCAACATCGTCGGTGGTTTCGCCATCGGTGTTTTCCAGATGGGCATCTCTCGCTCGTCCGAGGCGCTCTCGAAATTCACGCTGCTCTCGATCGGTGATGGCCTTGTCTCCCAGATTCCCGCGCTGATCGTTTCTGTCGCCGCCGGTTTGCTCGTCACCCGCGCTTCGGAAAATAACAATCTCGGCACGCAGATCGCCGGCCAGCTTGTCCGTTATCCACGCGCCATCGGCATTGCCGCCGTCATGCTTGGCGTCTTCGGCCTCATGCCCGGCATGCCACTCATCCCGTTCGTTCTGCTCGCCGGCATGGCCGGCTACCTCGCCTACACGCTGAAGAAACAGCAGGAAGACGCAGACGTCGAAGTCCTCGCCCCTGTCGCAGGCAAAGATGCCAAAGCCGGTGCCAAAGGCGCCGGCACCCACCACGGGCAAGGAAGCCGCCGCCAACGCCGCCGGCATCCGTCAAGGCCGGTGGCGACGATCTCCGCAAACTCATCGACCTCGATGTCTTCGCAATCGAGATCGGCTACGGTCTCCTTCCGATCGCCGACGCCACCAAGGGCGGCGACTTGCTCTCTCGTGTCACCGGCGTCCGCAAGACGCTCGCTCGCGAAAAGGGCATCATTGTGCCGCCTGTTTCTGTCCGCGATAATCTCGAACTCGAGGCCAACGACTATCGCTTCATGCTTCGCGGCAAGACGATCGCCCGCGGCTCCGTTCTCCCCGGCCGCTGGATGGCCATGAACGTCTCCGGCTCGTCCGTCCGACTGCGTGGCGTTCCTACTCGCGAACCCGTCTTCAACCTCGACGCCACCTGGATCGACGAAGCCGAAAAGAAGACCGCCGAACTCAACGGCTACACGGTCGTCGATCCGTCGTCGGTGATGATCACGCATCTTTCCGAAACCTTGAAGTCGGTCGCGCACCTGCTCCTCGGCCGTCAGGACGTACAAACTCTCATCGATCACATCAAGGAAACGCATCCCGCGCTCGTCGCCGAATTGCTGCCCGACCTCGTCAACCTCGGCGTTATTCAGCGCGTGCTGCAGAATCTCCTCCGGGAAAACATTTCGATCCTTAATCTGCCTCTCGTTCTCGAAGGTATCGGCGACTACGCCTCGCTCACCAAGAATCCCGACGATCTTAGCGAACTCGTCCGCCGCCGCCTCGGCCTGTATTTCGTTCCCGAGTACGAGTCGAAGCCGGGATTCGTCAAGGCATTCACCCTCGATCCGCGTCTCGAGCAGATCCTCACGGGCAAGATCCATCGTTCCGCTAGCGACGTCGGTCTCTCGCTCGATCCCGCCACCGGCCACCATCTGCTCAACGATCTCAGCCAGCGCTGCAACGAGCTCGTTCAGCAGGGGCTTCCCGCCGTGCTGGTTGTCTCCACGGAAATCCGTCTCCCGCTCAAACGTTTCTTCGAACCGTCGCTGCCACGCCTCGTCGTGCTGGCCTTCCAGGAACTGCCGGCGTCGAGCGAAGTCGAAAATGCCGGCTTCATCCAGCTGCCGCCGCACCTCGCCAACCGCCTCGCCGAAACCAAAATGGCCGCCTAAGCAGGGGAGGGCGCTTTCGTCCTGAACGCGCTTTCCCTTTTCATTCTTCGTCATTCACTTCTCCTCGATGCCTGTCCCCGACCTCAAGCCCGGCGCCACCTACAAGTTCACCGTCCGTTCGGCCGATGAAGCCGTCCGTACCATTCGTGAGCAGCTGGGTGAACACGCCAAAGTGCTTTCGGTCCGGCAGGTGGGTTCGGGACTTTTCAGCAAACCGAAACTCGAGGTCGTCGCCCAGATCGCCGAAGCTCCCGCGTCCTCTGTCGCTGCGTCTGCCACTGCAGCGTCTGCCGACACTTCGCTCTCGAGCCCTGCGCTCTTCCGCTCCGACGAAGCCGCCACTCCCTCCGGACTCCTCGAATCCCCCGCACCTTCCGTCCTCACGGCGACACTTCCTGCAAGCGGCCGCGGCCCCTCCGCAAAAACCGCAGCTCCTTCGGGCACCCGCCTTCCCGAGCTGCTGCGCAAAGCTGGTTTTTCCGAGTCGTTGGTCACGCGCCTGCAGGCTTCCCCCGCCTTTGCCGGAAACGAAGAACGCCCGCTTCACCAAGCGCTGGTCGAAGTCGGCCGCACGCTCCGCCAGACCGCTGCGAAACGTCCCGCACGTGCCTTGCCTGCGCGTACTGCTTTTCTGGGCACGCCGGGCGTCGGTCGTACCACGGCCCTCTGCAAATGGCTCGCCCGCGATGTGTTCACCAAGGGCCGCACCGGCCGGGTGGTAAAAGCCGAGTTTGACCGCCCCAATCCCGCCGAAGGCCTCGCCGTTTTCTGTGAAGCGCTAGGTCTTGCGCTCGAGTATCACGCCCCTGCATCGGAAGACGATAAGTCCGCGCCATCCAAAGTGCCCACGCTCCAGCCCGAACCCGAAGGTGGTTTCCTCTACGCCGATCTTCCCGGGCTCTCGCTCCGCAATCCCGCTGAAAACGCTGCACTCTCCCGATTTCTCGATCAGGAAAAATTCGCCGGACGGGTCCTGGTGCTCAACGCCGCTTACGATCACGCCATGCTCCGTCGCTGTTATGCCGCGGGTCGCGATCTCGGCGCTACGCATTTGGTTTTCACGCACCTCGACGAACTCGATCACTGGGGAAAGCTCTGGGATTACCTTCTCGATGGAGAACTAACCCCGCTTTTCCTCGCGACAGGCTCCAGCCTCACGGGCGATCTCGAAGAAGACGCCGTTAATGCCGTTCTTCGCCGGACACTACCCGGCGCCTAAAACTTTTCCCGTAACCTTTGTGTTCATCCGCTCTTAAAAATTTCCCGTCATGCGCTCTATTTTTCTCCTCGGTGGTTTCCTCGGTTTTACGCTCGTTGCCGTGACCGGCTGGCTCTGCGACCGCTCGGTCGACCTCGTGCTACGTGATGCCGCCTTGGGAGCGCTTGGCTGCGCTCTGCTGTTTCGGTGGTTCTGGGGAATGTGGGTAAAAGCTATTGTGCACATGGTGGAAGCTAAACGCGCCGTCGCTAAAGCCGCCGCCGAAGCGGAAGCTGCGGCCTCCGCGAAGCCAGTTGGAGCCGCCAAAGCTCGCTAATTGGTCCGCAGCGCCGCGGTTCTCCCGCCCATGCGCGCCGGAATATCCGGCCCATGATATTGTCCGGCCGTTGTTTGTGCATTCCTGGCCTCGCCTGGGGGTGCTCTCCTTTTGGCGATCTGCTCGGCACTTATTGCAGCGCATTCTGCCCTTCAGTCGGCCTCTCTTGTGTCGATGGAGGAAGGCATACTTGGTCGTTTTCACGCGATTGCTCTCATCTGTGAGAGGTGGCGCGCACGACAAGGCGGGAGCGGCATCGCCGTTTCTTTAAGGCAATTTTTGCCGGAGGTGTTTTTTCCGTTTTGATCGGGAGTTCGTGCCAGCTTATCGCACGAAAAAAAGATTTTTAAGACACTGGTTTATATTGTCTTAAGCAATTGATGAATCGCTTGGCATCAGCCCTGCAAAAGTGTCGGCAGTTACATGATTCACCGCTCTCGCATCACCGAAATCACTCTCACGGTTCACCTCCGTTAAGGGTCCTCGGTTTCGCCCCGGCATCACCACCTCATCGCCTCAATCGCTTCTGACCATCGCTCTTATGAAAAACGCTTCCTCTGCCGCCGTCGCCCACGCTCCTGAGTCCACCCAGTCCTCCCCTGCCGCCGCCTGGCGCGTTTACCAAGGTGCTCAAAATGAGAAGATCGACGAAAAAGAGCTGATCGAACGTTACCTTCCCCTCGTCCGCAATGTCGTGGACCGCATCAAGTTGAATCTCCCCCCTCACGTCGACGTCGATGATCTTTACAGTGTCGGTGTCACCGGTCTTATCGCCGCCGTCCGCAAGTACGATCCTGAGCAGGGCCACACTTTCGCCGGTTACGCCACCACCCGCATTCGCGGCGCGATTCTCGACGAGCTCCGCCGCCTCGACTGGTGCCCTCGCCGCGCCCGCGCCAAGGCCAAGAAACTCAAGGAGTCGATCAACGAGCTCGAACAGAAGCTCGGCCGCGCCGCTTCCGAAGAAGAAGTTCGCAAGCACCTCGGTCTCACCCCGAAGGAATACGCCAAGTGGATGGAAGAGGCCAAGCCCGTGTGCTTCATCGCGATCGACCAGACCGCCGATAACGAAGATTCCGACGGCGCCTCGCTTCACGAACTCATTGCCGACGAAGCCGATGTCTCTGTCCGCGACCGCATGGAGAAGGAAGAACTCCTGAAGCTCATGGTCGATCGCATCGCCGAGCTCCCCGAGGTTCCCAAGAAGATCCTCGCCATGTACTACTTTGAAAACATGCGCCTCGCTGAAATCGCCGCAGTCTTCGATCTCACCGAGTCCCGCATCTGCCAGATCCACGCTCAAACTGTCCTCAGTCTCCGCGCCTATATCAATCGCATGCGCAACCGCTGAACGACAGCGGAGTCGGGTTTGAAAAATAGAAAGCGCGCGTTGCCACTAACGTGCCGCTGCTTGGACCGTGATCATTCACGGGAGGAAAAAAATGCCGCGCGGCCAGTGTTGCGGGCATTTTACAAAGCGGGCCTAAAGCCTTGCGCCCGATGAGCCGTTAGGGGGAAACGCCCAGACACACACCATGCTCATCATCATCGGAGCTCTTATCGTTTTAGGATCGACCCTCGGCGGGTTCATGATCGCCGGCGGCAATCCTGCCGTGCTTTTGCACGTCTCCGAATTCGTGGTCATTCTCGGTGTCGGCATCGGCGTCGTCGTCATCGCCAGCCCCGCACACATTCTCAAAGAAATCGTCCACAAGACGAAGGACGCGATGTTCGGCAAATCCGCAGGCAAGACCGAGTATTTCGATCTCCTGAAAATGCTCTACGAGATCTTCATGGTCGGCCGCCGCAATGGTCTGATCGCCCTCGAAGAACACGTCACCAATCCCAAGGGCAGTTCCATTTTCGCCAAGTATCCCGGCATCACCGGCAACCACGAGCGGATGCAATTTCTTCTTAACGGCATGAAGCCCGTCATCGACGGCAAGATTAAGCCCGACCAGCTCGAAGATCTGATGCTCACCGAACTGGAGGCGAAGGCCGCTGAGGCTGAGCATCCCGTTCACACCCTCCAGATGGTGGCCGACTCCATGCCTGCCATCGGCATCGTCGCCGCCGTGCTCGGCATCATCAATACGATGTCTGCCATCGCCGAAGGTCCGGAAGCCGTCGGTGAAAAAGTAGCCGCCGCGCTCACGGGAACGCTCCTGGGCATTTTCATTTCCTACGGCTTCGTGGCTCCGCTCGCCGCGCGCATCCATTTCATGAACCAGTGCGACTCGCAGTACCTGCGTTGCATCCTCTCCGCCGTCGCCGGTTTCGCCAAAGGCCTCGCTCCGCTCACCGCAGTGGAAGTCGCCCGCCGTTCGCTCGACGGCACTGTCCAGCCCGGCTCTGACGAGCTGGAGACCACGCTCAAGTCCATGCCCGCCCCGGGCAAGTAACCGTCTGCTGACACTTACGAATCATGGCCGGAAAAGGTGGAGCCTGGAAAGTAGCTTACGCGGACTTCGTCACCGCGATGATGGCGCTTTTCATGGTCTTGTGGATCTGCTCGCAGGACAAAGAAGTCCTCATCGCGACGTCCCAGTATTTCCAGAACCCCTTCAACTCGCCGATGAAGTCCTCCTCCGGCGTCATGCCTTTAGACAGCCAAAAGTCGTCGTCCGATGGCTCCGGCAAAGGCGAAAAGGAGGACTCCACCAGCACCGTCAATTTGCAGTTCCTGAACTCCATCGCGAAAGACTTCTTCCGTATGATGCAGCTCGACGAGGATCTCGCCGACAAACCGATCGACATCCAAGTCACCAGCGACGGACTTCGCGTGAATCTCTTCGACCGCGCGCGCCAGCCTCTTTTCCAGAAGAACACCGCGGAGTTCACCGAATGGGGCCGCTTTTGCATGCAGAGCCTCGCGTGGATGATTGATCGCAACCGCTTTCATGTCGTCATTGAGGGCCATACAAAGCCGGGGCTCGACCTGCCGAAACCCGATTACACGCCGTGGGAACTCTCGGCCGATCGTGCCAACGCCTCCCGTCGCGCGCTCACCCACTATGCCGTGGATGATAAACAAATCGACCGCGTCACCGGCTTTGCTTCCACCATGCCGCTTCCGGATCAGCCGGCGTCGTCTGAAAGCAATCAGCGCGTGACCTTGAGTCTCACAGTCGGCCGCCCCAAAGCTAGAAACACAGAGGAGACCGACAGCTCTGCGGCCGGTGTTGCGAAACCCTCTGCTGCTGCTAAAACGAAAACAGGTTCTACGCCTGCGCCCGGTATCGCCGGCGGTCACTAACCGCTTTCACTTTTCTCCTCATGAAATCCTTTCTCTCGGGACGCTCACGTGCTGCTTCTGATTCGCTCCAGGCTCCTGCAGGAAGTTCTCCTGGCTTCGTCGCGAAATCGATGGGGGGAGTTCACAAGGACCATGCGCAAGGTTCGTCTGCGACTGGCCCTACCGTCGAGTGCGTGAAACAGGGCGACAAGGTCACCCGTCTCATTGTCACGTGCGCTTGCGGCGACCGTATCGAGATCGAGTGCCTCTATCCTGCGGGTGGCTGATTGGTTTTCTCGCCGCGCATCGTTCAGTGGTGCGCCTTCGGGTTGAGAATTGTTTGGTAAATGTGCGCGCCTTTCGGGCGCCATCGCATGCTTCATCCATCAGGAGCAATCCGGGCGAATCGTCCGGACTCCTGATGATTATTCCCTGACGTGACTCCCTCCCGCTTATGCGGAAGCCGCAGCTTTTTTGAAGCGTGTGCCAAGCAGCTGTTCGAGATAGACGGCGCCTTGATCAAGCGTCTCGGTGAGCTGTGCGAGCGCGGCTGCAGCGGCCGCAGTTTCTTCCGCCACGGACGCCGTGCTTTGTGCGGAGTCTTCCTGATGGCCGATCGAAGAGTTGATCTGTCCAACGTGGTCCGCCTGCTGGTCGAGGTGCCCGCTGACTTCGCCCATCGCCTGACTGACCTCTTTGACTTTGGTGGTGATCGCCGCGAAACAGGCGCTGACCTGACGTGATTCCGCGAGGGCATTCTGGTTGTCTTGATTCGACCGGCCGACGAGTTCGGAAGTGTCCTTCGCCGCCTGTGCGCAACGCTGGGCGAGATTGCGGACTTCGCTCGCCACGACGGCGAAACCGGCTCCGGCTTCGCCCGCTCGCGCAGCTTCGACGGAGGCGTTGAGTGCGAGCAGATTGGTTTGAAAGGAGATGGCGTCGATCTCGCCGATGATGCGCGTGATCTCGCGTGCGGATTTGTCAACCGAGCCCATGGCGGAGTCGAGGCGCGATACGGCGTCGACTCCGGTGCCGACGGATTCGCGGGTCTGACTGACGGATGAAGACACGGTTTCGACGAGCGTTTTGCTCGATTCGGCGACGGCGAGGAGCTCGCGCAGTGCCGCGCTGGTTTGCTCAAGCGACGCGGCGTGGCTGGAGGAGTTGTGCGAGATACTGCCACTGGCGGCTGAGAACTGGTTCGCCGCGGCGCGGACCTCGTTGGATGTCTCCGAGATGCGGCGGGAAACTTCCTCGATTTGCTGATGGACGCCGCGTGAAAGCAGCACGCTCAGGCCGAGACTAAAAATCGTCACGAAGGCGATGCCGCCGGCGAGATAGATCGCGTTGTTTTTGTGGTCGCGGCCGATCTGGACGAGGACGTCGCGCACAAGATTGAAGCCCGCGCCCTGGAGTTGCGCGTAGCCGGCGCGGCGCGCCTGCACGACCTGTGCAAAGCCTTTTTCCGCCTGGGTGAATCCGGGGAAGCGCTGATCCTCGTGCTGGTTGACCGCGGTGGCGGTGAGATGCTTGTAGAAGGCGGCCTGGGTGGCGTCGCCGCGCAGGACGGTCTCGTATTGCGCGCGGAGCGGCGGGAAAAATTTCCGCAGGTAATATTCACTCTCGGTGTGCGCGTAGAATTGTTTCCGATAAGCGGCGAGGGCGTCGCGAGAAAGGCCGCGGTCCACGCCGTTCACAAAAAGGCTGAGGATGATGTTTTCCTGCTCAGCCATTTTGCAGAAGGTGAGAATGCCGTCGTAATAGTTGAACGATTCCTGGTTTTGCAGGAGCTGACGGTAGCACTCCAAGAGCTGAAACGCGGAGAACGTGATCCGGATGTGCGCCGAGGAAATGCTTTGGTCGTTGGGTTTTGCTCCGCGCGCGCTTTCGCGAGCGGCAGGGAGATTTTTGGCAATGGCTTCGCGGACGAGTGGCACCTTTTCCGCCAATACAGCTTTGTCCTGGCAGGCCTCGACCGCCTTCAAATGGAGTTCGAATGATTCAAGTCCCCGGTCGGTTTCCCGGGTGGCTTTCGTGAACGCTTCGAGCAACGCCGGATTGCCTGGCGAGGTGCAGAGGGCGAGGGCGGCGTCGCGTTCTCCCTGAAGCGCCTGAGTGAGGCGCGTGAAATGTCCGATCTCGGCGCGGAAGCCGTCCATCGTCCGCAGATCGCGCGCGGCGCGCGCGTAGCGATTGAAGGTGACGCTGAAGAAAACGCCGCCGACCGAGATCAGTCCCAACATGGGAACAAGCGCCAGCAGCATGAGACGCTGCTTGATGCTCAGCTTGCGACGGATTTTTGGCCGCGGTTGCCCGGCCGAGGCTTTGGGGGAAGCAGGGGAAGTCCTCACGCGATTGTGTAGTTGAGAACCAGATTCGGACGGCGCACCAAATTCCTTAGTGAAAAATGCAGGCATGCTTTTCTAATAATCATTAACCAGCCAAGGGGTTGGGATGTTTTGCCTGGCCGATGTCGGAGATCGCGGCGTTGAGGCGCAAGGGGCTTGAAAGCTCAAACTGTCTGAAAGAGGTGATGTAGGGAGGCGTGGGAAATCCCGCACCTTTGGGCCGCCTGTCCCGTCTAGCGCTTTAGCCCCATGAAATCCCAATCCCTGTTTTCCGCCGCCCTTTTTCTGACGCTCTTGGCGCAGGGTTTTGTCACGGCGAGGGACTCGGTCGCGTCGAGTCGCTGGCATTTCGATTTCGGCGGCGCTGCGGGAACGAGGGTGAAGGCGACTTCAGCCAACCGCTTTTCCATGGAGACGGGGTATGGCTTTGATCTTGAAACCGTAGGGCAGGTGACGACGACAACTCGCGCCGACAGCGATGCCTCACACGATGGCTTTTGCACATCCGGGCAGCCGTGGTTCTTTTCTGTGGCTGTGCCGGAAGGAAACTATCGTGTGACGGTTGTCCTCGGAGATCCCGAAGGGGAAACCGACACGACCATCAAGGCGGAGTCGCGGCGGTTGATGGTGGAGAGTGCGAAGACGAAGCGGGGTGAATTCGTGACGCGCACGTTTGTCGTCAATGTGCGCAATGCATCACTGACGCCGCCGCCGGTGAATGCGCCCGGCGGAACGCACGTGGACCTCAACGATCGCGAGCAAGGTGTGCTCCACTGGGACGACAAACTCACGCTGGAGTTTAACGGACCACGTCCGGCGGTGTGCACGCTCGACATCGAACCTGTCGCCGACGCGATCACGGTTTTTCTCGCAGGCGATTCCACCGTCACGGATCAACCGCGGGAACCGGGCGCGAGCTGGGGCCAGATGCTGCCGCGATTTTTCAAGGACAACGTCGCCGTGGCCAATCACGCCGAGTCGGGCGAAACAATGAAATCGTTTCTGACTGCGCATCGTTTCGACAAATTGCTCAGTGCGATGAAGCCGGGCGACTATCTCTTCATCCAGTTTGGTCACAACGATTCGAAAATCCAGTGGCCGCAGACCTACGTTGAAGCTTTCACTACCTACAAAGCATACCTGAAGGTGTTCGTCGCCGAGGCCCGCCGTCGCGGTGCCACGCCTGTGCTTGTCACCTCGATGCACCGGCGTGTGTTCGATGATCACGGTAAAATTAAAAACACCCACGGCGACTATCCAGAAGCGGTGCGCCAGGTTGCACGCGAGGAAAACGTCGCGTTGGTCGATCTCCACGCTATGAGCGCGCAACTCTACGAAACGCTCGGACCGGAAAAATCCCCGCTGGCATTCAGCAACAACGGCAAGGACGCCACGCATCACAATAACTACGGTGCCTACGAACTCGCGAAGTGCGTCGTCACCGGCATCCGCGCCGCGAAACTCCCGCTTGCTGGATCGCTCGCGGATGACGTGCCGCTTTTCGACCCGGCGAAACCCGATCCTGTGGAGAGTTTCACGCTTTCGCCCAGTCCGGGACGTTCCGCTTTGAAGCCGCGCGGAGACTGACATGAATCGAACGGTCTTTCTTCTCGGGTTTTTAGCCGCCGCGCCGCTCGTCGCGAACGAACCAGCGTCTCCAGCACAGACAGTCGCCGCGCCGCTCCTGTATGACGTGCGCGCCTTTGGCGCCGTTGGTGACGGACAGGCGCTGGATACCGACGCCATCAATCGCGCCATCGAAGCGGCCCACGCAGCGGGTGGCGGAACGGTTTATTTTCCGGCAGGAACCTACCTGAGTTTTTCCATCCGGCTCAAAAGCAACCTCACGCTTCATCTCGGCGCAGGTGCAACCATCCGGGCGGCTGATCCGGCGAAGCATGGCGGACGTTACGACGCCGCGGAGCCGACGGAGTTCGGCGCGTACCAGGACTTCGGGCACAGTCACTGGCAGAACAGTCTTATCTGGGGCGAGAATTTGGAGAATGTTTCCATCATCGGGCCGGGGCGAATCGACGGCACCGATGGCCTTACCCGCCGCGGGCCTGGACCGCGCGGTGCCGTTCCGGGCAGCGTGGGAGATTTGCCCGAAGCCATGCGCGCAGCGCGTGCAGAAAATCCCGGCGCTGCGCCATCCGCGGCTTCTCCGTCGGCGGCGCCGGATGCGAGCGGGCGTCCGCGATTTTCCATGGAGGGGCAGGGCAACAAGGCCATCGCGCTCAAACTTTGCCGCAATGTCACGCTTCGCGATTTCTCGATGCGCGCCTGCGGGCATTTTGGTCTGCTCGCAACGGGTGTGGACAATCTCACGATCGATAATCTCCGTGTGGACACCAATCGCGACGGCTTCGACATCGACGCCTGTCGCAATGTCCGCGTCTCCAATTGCTCCGTCAACTCGCCCAACGACGACGCCATCTGTCTGAAGAGCTCCTATGCCCTCGGCTTTGTGCGCGACTGCGAAAACATCACGATCAGCAATTGTCAGGTCACCGGCTACGATCTCGGCACCTTTCTCGACGGGACCTTCAAGCGCACCCAGCAACTTGCGCCCGATCGTGACGGACCTACCGGGCGCATCAAATTTGGCACCGAGTCCAGTGGAGGCTTTAAGAATATCACCATCGCGAACTGTGTGTTCGATCGCAGTCGCGGACTGGCGATCGAGACGGTGGACGGCGGAGTGATCGAGGACGTCACCATTACGAATATCACCATGCGCGATGTCACGACCGCGCCGATTTTCATCAGACTGGGTAATCGCGCACGCGGCCCCGAGGGGACGCCAGTTGGCACGATCAGGCGCGTGAATATCAGCAACCTTGTTGCTTCCGAGGCGGATCCTCGCTATGCGTCGATTGTCGCGGGCATGGCCGGGCATCTGGTGGAGGACGTGACGCTCAGTAATATTCGCATCCTCTATCGCGGTGGCGGCACTGCCGAGGACGCCGCCATCGAGCCTCCGGAGAAAGACGCGGCTTATCCCGAGCCGAGCATGTTCGGAAAAATTCCTGCGTACGGTCTGTTTGTCCGCCACGCGAAAAATCTGCGCGTATACAACGTCGAAGTCGGCTTCGCGCAGCCTGACGCGCGCCCGGCCGTTGTGCTCCACGACGTGGATGGTGCGAGATTCGACGGATTCCGCGCGCAGCGCACCGAAGGTGTTCCTGGTTTCTCGTTGCGTGATGTCGCTGCGCTCGAGATTCGCGACAGCCACGGCATGGCGGACATGACGCGTGCGCGCGTTGATTCGGAGAAGTTCTGATGTCTGCCCCTATGAAGACGAAATTCTGGTTTGTGATGATAGTGCTCGGTTGCGGACTGGCTGGCGCCGCCGTGTTGTCGGCACAACCATCGTCCACGCGACCGGCGCTTCCGCCGTTTTCGAAAAACGTAGCGCTCGAGGACGTGCGCATGCGCGATGCGTGCGTCCTGACGGACGAAGCTTCGCAGCAGTATATCATCATCGCCTCGGCACGCGGTGCCGGTGTGCGGGCCTATACGAGCAAAGACCTGAAAACGTGGGAAGGGCCGCAGCTCATTTTTCAGGCGGGGCCAAAATTCTGGGGCGACATTGACGTCACGAGCGTGTGGGCGCCCGAGATGCATTTCTACCGGGGAAAATATTATCTCTTCCTCACCTTCGACACGAAGCACGAGTTCCCCGAGCAATGGCGTGACTGGCTTCCGCGGGTGACACGCGGCTCCCAGGTTCTGGTGAGCGATTCGCCCTTCGGCCCTTTCAAATCCTTTGCCGCTCATTCCACGCTGCCGCCCGACATGATGACGCTGGATGGCACGCTCTGGGTGGAGGACGGAGTGCCCTACATGGTCTTTTGCCACGAATGGGTGCAGATCAAGGATGGCACGGTCGAGTACGTGAAACTAAAAGACGATCTCTCCGCGACCGACGGCGAACCCAAGCGGCTTTTTCACGGGAGTAACGCCGCCTGGAGCAAGAAATCTGATCTCTACGGATGCCACGTTACCGACGGTCCCTCGCTCTATCGCTCGAAGTCCGGAAAGCTTTTCATGCTCTGGTCGAGTGGTGGTGAAGGCGGTTATACGACAGGCATTGCTATTTCAGACTCTGGAAAGCTCGCCGGGCCATGGCGTCAGCAGGCCGAGCCGGTTTTTAGCGCCGACGGCGGGCATCCGTTTCTTTTCAAACGTTTCGACGGCCAGTTGATGATGACTTTGCACGCGCCGAACAAGGACACCGAGCGCGCCCGTCTTTTTGAAATGGAGGACACTGGCGAGACGTTGCGCATCGTGCGTCCATTTGTTTTCCCCTGACTATTCCGCTCATGAATCTGCAATTTCTGAAATCGCTCCCGTTCTGTTTTGCGGCGTTATGTGTCCCGGTCCATGCGGCCGTGGAGCTGGCGAGTCCGTTCACAGCGCACATGGTGCTGCAACGCGACCAGCCGGTTCCTGTGTGGGGAACGGCGGAGGAGGGCGAAAATGTCACGGTTGAATTCGCGGCCCAGAAGAAAACGGTCGCCACCGATGCGGCGGGAAACTGGCGCGTCGATCTCGATCCGCTTTCCGCGTCGAGCGAGGGCCGCGTGTTTCGTGTCAGCGGATCCAAGAGCGGTGAGTCGATCGTGCTCGACGATGTGGTGGTGGGTGAAGTGTGGCTGTGCTCGGGGCAGTCGAACATGGTTTTCACTCTCTCGAAGTCGGTCTACAAGTGGGCGGGTGTGACCAACGAGGCGAAGGAGATCGAGGCGGCGAATTATCCGCTTATCCGCATGTTCACGGGCGAAGGCACCAAGGCCTATGAGCCGCAACGCCACGTGAAGGGCGAGTGGCTTGTCTGCACCTCGGAAACGGCGCCAGCGTTTTCCGCCGTCGGTTATTTTTTTGCGCGTGATCTTCAGCGTGAGCTTCACGTGCCGGTGGGCATTGTCGCCTTGTCGTATGGCGCGAGCTGCGCCGAGGCATGGATTCGGCGCGAAACGCTCGCTGCCGATCCGAAGCTACGGCCAATGTTAGAAAAATTCGATGAGGCAGTGAAATCGTTCCGCACGCTTCCGCCTCCGTCCGCGCCAAGCGAGGAGCGTTCGCAGGACGTGAACGCCGCTGCGCCGAAGCCCGCGGCAAAAGCGCCACGCGATCCTGTCCAGGATCAGCACAACGCGACAGTGATGTTTAATGGCATGATCGCTCCCGTGATTCCCTACGCGATTCGCGGAGTACTCTGGTATCAGGGTGAATCGATTGCGGGTGGAAAAGACGGGATCGCACTTTATCCACACGTGCAGGAGACGCTTATCAACGACTGGCGCGCGTTGTGGAAGCAGGGCGATTTTCCGTTCTATATCGTCCAACTGGCGGGGCAGGACAAACCGAGTAACAGCCCGGAAGTGCGCGAGGCGCAGGCGACAGTGCTCGCGTTGAAAAACACGGGCATGGCAGTGGCGACCGACATCGGCGAAGAGAAGAATGTGCATCCATACAACAAACAGGATGTCGGCGACCGGCTGGCACGCATCGCTCTCGCGAACGTATACGAAAAAGCGATCGAGTTTTCCGGACCACGCTATGAATCGATGTCGGTCGAAGGAGATTCGATCCGGTTGAGATTTTCCCACGCGAAGGGCGGACTCGTCGCTCGAGGCGGCGAACTGAAGTGGTTCGAGGTCGCCGGGGCGGACGGCAAGTACGTGAAGGCCGATGCGACGATTGACGGTGTTACGGTCGTCGTGCGCAGTGCGGAAGTTGTCGCGCCTGTGGCTGCGCGCTATGCGTGGGTGAATTTCCCCGACGGCGGACATCTCTACAACGCTGCAGGCCTGCCGGCAGCGCAGTTCAGGACTGAACAGGCTTCTCTTTCTCCTTCTCGATGAAATTCGGATTCGCCCTGTGTTTTGCACTCATGACCTCGGTCGCCTCGGCGTTCATGGCCGGCGTGGACCGGTGGGGCCGGACGCGGCCGCTCGATGACGGCTGGCGATTTTTTAAAGGAGAGGCGGCTGGTGCGGAGCAAGCAGCGTTTGACGATAGTGGCTGGCGCACGGTGTTGGTGCCTCACGACTGGAGTATTGAAGGACCCTTTGACGAGAACGCGGCGACGCGCGGCGACGGAGGGTTTTTGCCCTCGGGCGTGAGCTGGTATCGCAGACATATCGGCGCGCAGCTGAAGGACGGCCGGCGTTTGTTCATCGAGTTCGACGGTGTGATGGCGAACAGCGAGGTGTGGCTGAACGGGCAGCTGCTTGGGAAGCGGCCGAACGGCTATGTGAGTTTTCGATATGATCTGACGCCGCATCTGCGCGCGGGCGACAACGTGCTGGCGGTAAAAACCGACACGAGTGCGCAGCCCGCGTCGCGCTGGTACACCGGGGCCGGCATTTACCGGCATGTGCGACTACTGGAAAAGTACGATGTGCGCTTCGAGCATTGGGGCACGTTTGTGACTACTCCGAAAATTGGTGAATCGGAGGCAACCGTGGCCGTAAAGACGACCGTTGTGAATGAAAGCAAGGCGCAGCGAGTTGTCAGGGTGCGGGTATTTTTGAGAGATCCCGACGGAAGACCTGCTGGCGAGTTGGAGATACCAGCGAAGACGCTCGCGCCAGGCGAAGCGGCGGAACTGGGTGGCGACATCGTAGTGAAGAATCCGCGCCGCTGGGATGTGGAGACGCCGCGGCGTTATGTGGCGACCGCGGGATTGTACGACGGGAAGGAGCCGCGGAAGAACGGTTCAGAGAACCCCTATGGGGTTGCGCTCGCCAACGACGACGCTGTGCGAGGTGACATGCTCGATTCACAGATAGTCGCGTTTGGCATCCGTGAGTTTCATTTCGATGCGACGACGGGTTTCTGGCTCAACGGACGAAATTTGAAAATCAAGGGCGTGTGCCTGCATCACGACGGCGGAGCGTTTGGAGCGGCGGTGCCCTTGCGTGTGTGGGAGCAGCGGCTGGAGCAGATGAAGGCGCTCGGCGTGAATGCGATTCGCACCGCTCACAATCCGCCGGCCCCCGAATTTCTGACACTGTGCGACCGCATGGGATTTCTCGTGATGCACGAGGTGCTCGATGCCTGGACGAAGGGGAAGCGGAAAGCGGACGGGAGCACGTTTTTTGCCGAGTGGGGTTTGATCGACGTGCGCGACACGGTGCGGCGGGATCGGAACCATCCGAGCATCATTCTCTACAGCGCGGGCAATGAAATCCATGACACGCGGGAGCCGGAGTCGGCGAAGAAGACACTCGCGTCGCTGATCGAGGTTTATCACCGCGAGGATCCGACGCGGCCGGTGACGCAGGCGATTTTCCGGCCCAATGCGACGGGCGATTACAAGAACGGCTTTGCCGACATGCTCGACGTGATCGGGCAGAATTATCGCGAGCGTGAGCTGATCGACGCGCACAAGGCCAACACGGCGCGGAAAATCATCGGCACGGAAAACGGCCACCTGAGCCATGTGTGGACGGCATTGCGCGATAACGCACCCTACGCGGGGCAGTTCATCTGGACAGGCGTCGACTATCTCGGCGAGTCGCGCAAATGGCCGCTGATCGCGACGGACTATGGAATTGTCATGCGCGACGGCACTATGCGGCCGCGGAGTTATGAGCGTATGAGCTGGTGGTCGGAGAAACCGATGGTGCATCTCACGCGGAGCATGAGTGAGCGTGCGCCACCACCGATCGATCCCGGTTACGAGACCGCGGCACAAATCGCAGTGCAGGCCGCCCAGCAAAAAGAGCCGGAGATGTGCTCTGACTGGACGCCGAAAGATCCGAAGCCGCACGAGGAAATTGTGGAGGTTTTCAGCAACTGCACGGACGTGGAGCTTTTCTTGAATGATCGTTCGCTGGGCTCGCTGCCGATTCTGGAGAACGCGCGGCCTCGCGTGTGGAAAGTATCCTATGAGCCAGGCGTGATCCGCGCCGTTGGAAAAAATGCCGGCACGGTCGTGGCGACGCACGAGCTGCGCACAGCGGGCGAGGCGGCGGGGCTTCGGCTGACGCCGGATCGTTTGCGCGTAAAGAATGCATGGGACGATGTGGTGCGTGTTGAAATCGAGGTGATTGATGCGCAGGGCGTCCGCGTCCCCTCGGCGAATCCGCTCGTGCAATTTTCCGTCACAGGTCCCGGCGTGATCGCGGCGGTGGATAATGGCGACAACGCCAGTCACGAGTCGTTTCAGGCTCCGCGGCGCACGGCGGCGGGCGGGCGATGCGTGGTCTATGTGAAAGCTTCCGCATCATCCGGGCGCATCGTTTTGTCGGCGGCTGCGTCTGGCCTCCCGATGGCTTCGATCGAACTCGACGTTGCCCGCTGATTTCCACCTTCCCGAATTTTATGAAACGCACCCAACGTTTATTGTCCCTCGTGGTCGCCGGCTTCCTCGGCGTCGCGACGTCGGCGTATGCACAACGACAGATGGAGAAGCTCGATCGCGGCGTCGTCGCGGTCCATCAGTCCGACGGAAAAGTGTTTGTGGGCTGGCGCCTGCTGGCGACCGATCCCGAGGGCGTGGCGTTCAATGTCTATCGCACGACCACGGCGCGTGAGAGCGAGCGGGCGGATTTTGGCTCCTTTTCCTCCCGGCAGGATGCGGGTGGAGGCACAGTGAAGATCAATGACGCTCCGCTCACCGCAGGGACATGGGCGATCGATTCACGGGCCACGCTCGCGCGCGCGACCCAGTACACGGTGCGTGCGGTGATCGACGGCAAGGAAGGCGAGCCGAGCGCGCCGTTCTCACTGCCCGCGGGTGCTCCGCCGCTGCCTTATCACTCGATCCCGCTGCAGACACCGGCGGGGTATGTACCCGGTGACGTTTCCGTGGGAGACCTCGATGGTGACGGCCAGTATGAGATCGTGCTGCACCAGACTGGCATGGGTAAAGACAACTCCCAGCCAGGCATGACGGACGCACCGGTTTTTCAGGCGTACAAACTCGACGGTACGTTGCTGTGGACGATCAACCTTGGGAAAAATATCCGCGAAGGTGCGCATTACACGCAGTTCCTCGTGTATGACTTCGATGGCGATGGCCGGGCGGAATTCGTGTGCAAAACCGCCGACGGCACGATGGACGGCAAGGGCAAGGTCATTGGGGACGCCAACGCAGTCTGGGCGACGCAGGAGGATCCCAACCAGCCACCACCGCCGCCCGGACAACGCCGTCCGGAGGGCAGCAGCCGCGCGGGCTACATTTTGAAAGGACCGGAGTTTCTCACGGTGTTCGACGGTCGCACGGGGGCCGAACTCGCGACGGCGCCTTACGTGCCGCAGCGTTATCCCGGCACAGATAATCCCACGCCCGCGCAGATGAATGAAATCTGGGGTGATGGTTATGGAAATCGCATCGACCGGTTTCTGGCGGGTGTCGCCTACCTCGACGGCGAGCGGCCCAGCATCGTGATGTGCCGCGGTTACTACACACGCGCCGTTATCGCTGCTTGGGACTGGCGGGACGGAAAGCTGACGCAACGCTGGGTGTTCGACAGCGATTCGTCGGACGAAAATAAAAAATACCGCGGGCAGGGAAATCACCAGCTGAGCATCGCCGATGTCGATGGCGACGGACGTGATGAAATCGTCTATGGCGCTGCCGTGATCGATGATGACGGCAAAGGGCTCTACTCAACGGGCTGGGGGCATGGCGATACGCTGCACGTGAGCGATCTCGTTCCCGAGAATCCTGGGCTGGAGATTTTTGATATTCAGGAACGCTTCGATAAGGAAGGCATGAGCCTGCGCGATGCGAAGACCGGGCGTCCGCTGTTCACCGTGCCCTCGGTGAAGGCGGCTGAATCGGGTGGCGACAAAGGAGAAGGCCCCGGGCGCGGCGTGGCGTTTAATATCGATCCGCGGTTTCCCGGAGCGGAATGCTGGGCTGCGGGCGCGGGTATGGACGGCATCTACAATGCGAAGGGAGAAAAATTTCTCGAGAAACGGCCGCGCGGATTTCCCTGTAATTTCGCGGTCTGGTGGGATGGCGATCTGCTGCGCGAGCTGCTCGACCAGAATGTTATCACGAAGTGGAACTGGGAGACGCAGCAGCTCGACGTTTTACTCGTGGCGCAGGCGTGCCAGTCGAACAACGGCACGAAGGCGACTCCGGCGCTCAGCGCGGATTTGTGGGGCGACTGGCGCGAAGAAGTGATCTGGCGCACGCGCGACAACAAAGAGCTCCGCATCTACACGAGCACCATTCCGACGAAGCACCGCATAGTCTCGCTCATGCAGGATCCGCAGTACCGGCTGGCGATTGCCTGGCAGAACGTCGCATACAACCAACCGCCGCATCCGAGCTTCTATCTGGATGAGTCGGCGCCGCTGCCGAAGAAGCCGGTGATTAAAATCATCGAGCCGAAGTAAAGTTCGGTGGTTCTGGCCGCCGGCGGAACCCGCACATGTCTTCCCGGAGCGCGCAGATCATGCGCGCTCTTTTTTTATCGGCTCGCGCGCTCGAGATTTTCTCGGGCCTGAGTGAAGTCGGGCTTCAGGCGGACGGCATATTCGAAGCATGCGCGGGCTTCACGCATCCGGCCGAGTTGGGCATAGGCGATGCCGAGGTTGTTGTAGGCGTCGTGAGAATCGGGAGTGAGCTTGATCAGCGCTTCGTAGTGCGGAACGGCCTCGTCGGGCCGTCCGGCATGCAGCAGTGTGACGGCGAGGCGGGTGCGGGCTTCGATGAAGCTGGGTGCTGCGGAGACGACGGCGCGATATTGCACGAGTGCGTCTTCGCCGCGTCCGGTGGACAGGAGGGCGTTGCCATAATTCAGGCGCAACGTGGGATCGTTTAAGCCGAGACGCAGGGCCGCTTCGAAATGGGGGATGGCCTCGGCGGGACGAGACTGGCCCAGCAATGCAATCGCGAGATTGGCGCGGGTTTCAGGAATGTCGGGGCCGGCGGCGGCAGCCTGTTCGAAATAGCGGAAGCCTTCGTCCGCATGCCCCAGCATCGAGAGCGCGCGGCCCAGGTTGAGGAGTGCCCGTGGCTGGCCGGGGGATTTTTCCAACACGACGCGGTATTCCCGAATGGCTTCGTCGAGATGGCCGGAGGCGACGAGGGCGTTGCCGAGATTGTTGCGTGCATCGATTGCGGCGGGATCCATGACGAGCGCCTGCCGGAAATGGTCCGCGGCGTCGGCTGGCCGGCGATCGGCGAGCAGCGCGTTGCCGAGATTGTAGTGCGCATCGACCGAGGACGGTTTGATTTCGATGGCGCGCGTGAACTGCGCGATGGCACCGGAAAAGTCGTTTTGTGCGGCGAGGATTTTGCCGAGATTATAGTACGCGTCGTGGAGATCGGGTTTGATTGCGATGACGCGTTGAAGAATCGAGATGGCTTCCTCGGGACGGCCCAGCTCGCCGAGGCAGCTGGCGATGCCGATGCGCGCGCCGAGATCGTCGGGAGAGACTTCCGCGGCGCGGTTGAAGAAGCCGAGGGCACGCGGGTAGTCATTTTGTTTCACATATAGGCCGCCGAGGTTGTTGAGCGGCCGGGAATTGAGCGGGGCGCGATCCCGGGTGTTTTCCCAGAGAGTGAAGAGGTCGCGGTAGTCGTGGTTGCGATTGAAAGCGACGGCGCCGGCCGCGACGGCCAGAAGGAGAGCGCAGACGATTCCGGCGCGGTGGGAGGCCCGATGAAGCACCAGAACGATGCCGAGTACGAGCGGCGCGAGTGCGAGGTACATGCGGTGCTCGGCCATCGTCTGTGTGAGGACGGGAACGAAACTGGAGGTGGGCGCGAGCACGGCGAAGAAGACGGTGCCGAGAAAGCCGAGGGCGGGGCGTTTCCAGAGGGCGACAAGTGTAGCGAGACCGATGACGAGCAGGAGCACGAAGCGACCGGCAACTTCCTGAAAACCGCTCACGACATTGCTGCCGTAGTCGAGCACGAGCGGATGCGGCCATACGACCAGCCGCAAGTAGTGCGGGATGGCCTGGCACTGCGTCAGGAAGTAGCTCCAGGTGCCGATTGTTTCGTTTGCGCCAACGGTGCCGCCGCGGTTGCCGGTGGAAAAGATGCAGAAGGCGAGGAGGAGCCACGTGGACGCGAGTGCGAGGTGGAACAATCGGCGTGAGCGCAAGGCTTGCGCAAAGGAGCCGCTGACAAACGTGCGATCGAACAGAAGGACGATAAGTGGCGCGGAGACCATGACTTCCTTGGACGCCATGCCAGCGACGCAGGAGAAGAAGGCTGTTATCTTCCAGCGGCGGGCGGATGCCGGCGTGTCGATGGAGCGGACGAAGCAATAGAGAACGAGCAGGTAGAAAAGGCCGACGAGGGACTCGGCGCGCTGGACAATATAAGTCACAGACTCGGTCTGAAGCGGATGAAGTGCCCAGAGCGCGGATACTGCCAGGGCGAGCAAATCTGCGTGGGTGTCGAATTTTTCGCGCAGCGAAGGGAGGCGAAGGGACCGCCGGGTCAGGCCGAAGAGGGTGAGTGCGGCCAGAAAGTGGATGATGAGATTGGTGGCGTGGTAGCCGAAAATGTTTTTGCCACTGAAGGCGTAGTTGAACGCGAGGGTGGCGTTGAGGAGAGGGCGTCCGCTGACGGTGACGCCGCTGTCACCAGGTGGCGCAAAGACGGTGCGCCAGCTGCGGAGCGTGAGATTTTCAGCGATCGAAGAGTCGTCGTCGAAGAGGAAGGGTACGCGGAAAGAGTTCGCGTAGGTGGCAAGCAGGGCGAGGCCGAGAATAGCGGCGGCGAGCAATGGCCAGGGAGTGCGGCGGGGAGTCGGCGGCTGCGGCGTCGGGGCGGGCATTGTGTGCGGGACTAAAAAATAGGTCCTATAGGTCTTATGGGACCTATAGGACCTATTGAGAGACGGAAGGCCGAAAAGAAGAGCGTCGGGTGATGCGAGCGGCGTGTTAACAGGCCTTCTCTTTAGAAGAGGAAGCTGGCGGCGACGCCGACGGCGGTGATCGGGCCTTGATCGCTGAAACCGTCCATCGCGCGGTCGACTTTGCGGAGCGTGCTCTGCACGTCTTTGGCAAGGTTGTCGGTGGTGATCAGCTGGCCGAAGGTGCTCTTGGGATCATTGAGCTTGTCGGAAACGTCGCGGATATTTTTCACGGTCACGCGAAGATTGTCAGCGGAAGCCTGATCATAGAGGAGGACACCGAGCGTGCCCTGGCCGCTCTTCACTTGAGCGACGATGCTCTGGGTCTCGGTCATGAAAGCGCGGGTATCGGTCGCGGCGCCCTTGATCTCGGTGATGGCGGCGAGGAGCTGGTCGTAGGCGCCCTGATCGTAAACGAGTTTGCCGACCGTGCCCTGGCCCGAGCGGATCTGATTGGTGATCTGTTCGAGATTGGTGGTGGTGGCGGTGATCTTGGCGCTGTTTTCGGTGACGAGGCGGTCGAGTTTCTGGAAGAGACCGCCCTGTCCGTCTGCGCCGGAGCCCATCGAGCCACTGATCTGACCGAGGGTGCCTTTGATTTCCTGACCGAGGCTGCCGAGGTCGTTCATGATCTGGTTGAGATCGGCGACGTCCTTGGTGCGCAGTGCGCCGCCCGCAGAGACGGTGCCTGCGTCGGGACGTCCGAGGTCCAGGGAAATGTAGTTGGATCCGAGGAGGCCGGCCATCGCGATGGTGGCGGTGGCATCCTGGGCAATTTTCACGTCGCCGTTGATGCGCAGCACAGCCTCCGCGCGGCCGCCGGTGAGGCGGGTTTTTTCCACCGTGCCAATTTGCACGCCGGCCATGCGGACGTCGTTACCCGCCTTGAGTTCCTTGAGGGAGGAGAACGCGGCGGTGACAGTGTAGCCCTCCTTGGTCGAGAAGCGGCCGTTGTGAAGCGCTTCGAAGGTGACCCAGATAAGGGCCAGCCCGATGATGAAGAAGAGGCCCACTCGGGCCGTCATTTGGTTCTGGTTCATGATGCCTCCAATTGCAGGTAGCGCGGTTTCTTAAGGTCGATGGTCGGATTCAAAAAATCTTTCACGGCGGGGTCTTCGACTTTGCGAAGTTCGGCCGGCGTGCAGAGGGCGCGGAGCTCGCCTTTCATGAGGAGGGCGACGCGGTCGGAAATGGTGAGGGCGAGATCGCGGTCGTGTGAGACGACGATGCTGGTGACGTTGAACTCAGTTTTCAGCGTCGCGATGATCTCGGTTATCGTGGCGGACATGACGGGATCGAGCTCGGATGTGGGCTCGTCGTAGAGCAGGAGCTGCGGCTCCATCACGAGGGCGCGGGCGATGGCGACGCGTTTTTTCATGCCGCCGGAAAGCTCTGAGGGAAATTTTTTCGCGGCGTTTTCGAGCGAAAGGATCTTGAGCGCGCGCATGACGCGATCGCGGATTTCCTTCTTGGGACAGAGCCGGTGCTCGAGTGGATAGAGGGCGAGGTTTTCGTAAACGGAAATGGAGTTGAAGAGCGCGCCTGCCTGGAAAACGAGGGCGAGGGCGAAACGGTCACGCGTGTCGGGATCAGCGGGATCGAGGCCGTTGACGCGGGCGGTGCCGCGGGTGGGCTGGTCGAGTCCGGCGATCTGACGGAGGAGCACGCTTTTGCCTGAACCGCTCGGGCCCATGATGGTGAAGATCTCACCGGGCTTGATCGTGAGGCTGATGTTTTTGAGCACCTGCTGGGTGCCAAAGTTTTTCGACAGTCCGGTGACCTCGACGCCGACGGGCGGGCGGGAGGCGCCAACGTTATGGCTGCTGCGTTCCTGGATGATGGCTTTTTTCATCAGGCGAGGGCTTTGGTGATGAAGTAGTCGAGGACGAGAATCGCCACGAGGGAGAAGACGACGGAGCGCGTAACGGCGTGCCCGATTTCGCGCGGACCGCCGGTGGTGCGAAGGCCGGTGTTGCAGGCGATCAGGATGATCACGAAGCCGAAAATCTCGGCCTTGATGAGGCCGTCCATGACTTTGCTCATGGTCAGGTAGGCGCGAAGGCTTTGGAAATATTGCGACGGCTCCACGCCGATGACGCCGACGTATTTGCAGATCACCGCCCCGCCGAACCAGCCGACGACGACGCCGATCATGGTGAGCAACGGCATGTAGAGAATCACGGCGATCAGGCGCGGGAGAACGAGGAAGCGCTCGGGCGGAATGTTCATCGTCACGAGCGCGTCGATCTCCTGGTAGACCTTCATCGATGCGAGTTCGGCGGTGATGGCGGAGCCGACGCGACCGGCGAGGAGGATGGCGACCATCACGGGACCGAGTTCACGGACGAGGGATTCGCCGACGAGTGTGCCGATGAGTTGTTTCGCGCCGAAGTCTTTCAACGTGAGGCCGGCTTGAAGCGCGAGCACCGCGCCGATGAAGAAGCTCAGGATCGAGACGATGCCGAGCGAGGCGTAGCCGCCGAGGAAAGCCTGTTCGACGACGCGCTTGATGATGCGCGGCGCGCTGGGCAGCGAGGCGAACGCGCGGCCGGTGAGAAGCAGCGCACTGCCGAAGGCGTCGAGCAGGTTGTTGAGCTTGTTCATGGATGGGCGGCGGTTGGGACGCCGGAGGCGACCGCAGGTGCGGAACGTTTGAACTTAAAAAGAAAGGGGCGCCAGCCGCGTGCGGCGGTGCGATCCGCGCCGATCACGCCGGCGAGCAACGTGACGCGTTTCTGCCCGGAATATTTTTCGACTCCGAGGATCGGCCCCAAGTGGAACTCGCGTTCCTGCGGGGTGCGTTTCCACGTGATGAAATTCCATAGGAGCGAGTGGCGGGAACTTTCCGGCGAGGAGCGATCGTAACGGTACACTGCGAAGAGCGGACTGTACACGACGCGGATGGTTTCGTTGAGCGGGACAAAAACTTCGAGCGGACTGAAAACCTGCACCTGACGGCGCCCGGCGCCGTTGTCCCACGCGGTGAAAAGAGGCCAGAGGTGGGTCTTGTGGGCGGGCGCGGCGGCCGGGTTGGTGGCGCTGCGCTGACGTGTGGAATTGTAGACGAAGTAGAGGACCTGCTGCTTGGTCTGAATGAGCGGGCCTTCGTCGGACACGCGCTGGCGCCAGAGCGGCCAGAGTATCCAGGTCTTGTCGACGCCCTTGGCTATCGAGTGCGTGTAGAACGGCGCCCAGCGATTGACATAACGAGCCTCGCCGCGGCCTTGGACGAAGAGCGGCCAGAAGTAGTGTGTCTCGTGGTAACGGAGCGGCGCAGTGCGGTCGAACCAGCCGAAGAACGGCCAGAGGTAGGTTTTGCTCTGTGAGTTCGCGTCGATGGTGCTGGTGTAGAAAGGCAGCACGCCGAAGCTGATATCCGGCTGGGGCTCGGAGAGTTTTTTCTCGTTCTTGTAGAAGAAGGGCCAGAGGTAGAATTGCTCGCGGTACTCACCGGCTTTTTCGCGGCTGCCGAAGAGTGGCCAAAGTTCGAAGCCGCGGTTGCCCTCGCCGCGCATGACTTTGACGAACGGCCATGGTGCGGTCGTGGTGGTGACTCCGTTTTTCTCGAAGCGGGCGTAAAGCGGGAAGCCCACCCACGTCCAGCGGTCGAGCCCGAAGCGGTAGGGAACAGAGCCGTAGATGGGAAACAGGGCCCGGTAGGACGTCTCGGGATTGCCGGTCTGCCGGGAAAAATAGAAAGGCCAGACATCGAAAGCAGCGGGATCTTTCGACGTGGGGCCGGAGACGTGGACTGCGGCGGGAGTTTCGCGCTGGATCAGAGAGAATATTTTCCAGCGGCTCCCAAAGTCCGATGCGTTATATTCGAAAAATGGTGGGAGGATGTAGGCGTCGGTGACGCGCCCATCGGCGTCGGTTTTTTGGACGTAGAAGGGCCGGAGACCGCTAACGCGAACGGCGCGGTCGGTGCGCGACGGAGCCAGTGAGGGAATTACGGGCTGGCTGAAAAGGAGAGGACCGGCGCTGGTCCAGGATTCGATGGAGCCGGGTGCGACGGTTGAAGCGGGCGATGATGCGGCAGAGCCGGAGACGGCCGGTGTGGTTTTATTTTCCTGAGTGGCGCTGTCTTTGACCTGGGCGACCCAAAGCGGCCACACGTTGCGTTCCTCTGCGTGTGCGGCAGCCGCGAGCGCGGCGCTGAGGCCGAGCATCGCGGTGAAGCGGGTGGAACGTGGGTGTTTGGTAGTCAGAAAAAGGACGCGATCATCCGCATCGCGTGACACGGGTGAGTCGGCAACCGGGCCAGAAGCGATGATCGTTAGGGGCCTAACCAAAAGGGTCGGCCGGCTTGTAGCAATTTTTTAAATGAACGGATAACCACTTGTCCGGTGCACCGGGTTTGAGGACGGCGGCTATCGCTTTGGGCGCGGGCGTCAGTAAAACGGAATCAGGCCGGCTTGGGCAATTTTCAGACGGTGAGGCTTTGGCCGGGTTCCATGACTCGGAAAAAATCTTCACTAACGTTCGCGGCTGCCAAGGAGTTGCGAAGTGCATCGATCGGATCGAGGCGCGTTTCGTCGGTGAGCTGAAAGGTGCCCCAATGCATGCCGAGGCTTAGGCGGGAGCCGAGATCGTGATGGATTTGAACGGCTTCGGCGGGATTGACGTGCTGATCGCGCATAAACCACTGCGGTTCATAGGCTCCTATCGGGAGCAGCGCCAAGTCGGGAGAGCCGAGGCGGGTACCGATCTCTTTGAAGAATTGTGAGTGGTAGCCGGTGTCGCCCGCGAAAAAAAGCCGGCGGGCAGGGGTCGTTATGAAAAATCCTCCCCAAAGACGTCCACAGCGCGGACCGGTGAGGCGGTTGCTCCAGTGCTGGGCGGGTGTAAGCGTTATAGTGGTTGCTGCCGCTAGCGTGTGCGACTGCCACCAATCGAGTTCGACGACGCGTGCCAGTCCGGCCCGGTGGAGCAATTGTTTGAAACCGAGTGGGGCGATGACCAGCGGGTCGCAGAAGCGGGCGAGGCGACGCAGCGTGGGCAGATCGCAATGATCATAGTGGTCGTGGCTAAGCAGGACGGCGTCGATTTTGGGCAGCGTTTCGAAGCGGATACCGGGAGCGTGGACGCGGCGTGGACCGATGCGGCCAAAAAGTCCGATGCGCTCGCTAAAGACAGGATCGGTGAGCAGCGAAAGTCCGACGGTCTGAAGGAGGAAGCTGGAGTGATTGATCCAGGTTGCGACGATTTCCTGGGCAGGGCCGGGCAACGCGGCTGGCGCGGACTGCGGGATGATCGTGTGCGGAGCCCAATTGGGGACGCGGCGGGTGAAACGCCAGCGGAGGACTTTGCCGAAATGTGGAAGGGGAGGCGCGCCGGGTGTGAAGAAGCGGGTTCCATCACAGTGATCGCTGACGGGAAAACGACTCATCGACAGGGTGACCGACTGAGGAGTGTGAAAAACGAAGAGAGCTGCACGGCCGGAAAGAGAAGGTGTGGTGAGGTTACCCGCAAGTGGGTCATGAAAAATTGCGCGACGCTTGAGAAGCGTGGTTGGTAACTTGACCTTGCTTCGATGCGATCAGCGCGGCTGTTTCGCGCCATGAATACCGAAAGCCGCGGAGCACCACAGCACGGAGGCACAGTATGCGCATAAGCGGCGGCGCGGCGCGCGGAATCACGCTGGTCACGCCGAAAGGCGATGCGACGCGTCCGGCTACGGATGGCGTGCGGCAGGCTGTTTTTTCGAGCATCGCCTCGCGTGTGCCGGGCGCGTGGTTTCTGGATTTATTCGCGGGCAGCGGCGCGTATGGGCTGGAAGCGGTGAGTCGTGGGGCTGCTGGCGGATTTTTTGTGGAGAAGAATGCGAAGGCGGCTGCGTGCATTTCGAAAAACCTCACGGCTGTGTGCAAAAGTGCGGGTCACGATGTGCAGACGTTGAGCGTCGCGCAGGCGGATGTGTTGAGCTGGCGATTACCGGCGGGAGCGGAGGCGCCGGATTTGGTTTTTGTTGATCCGCCGTACGAAATCATTGGCGAAGTGGCAGAGCCGTTGTTCGCGCGGCTGACGGAGATCCTGGCCGAAAAAGCGGACCCCGTGATCGTGTTCGAGATGCCGGGAGAAATCACGTTGGAGCCGGCGGGGTGGGCCTGTGTGAAGCGATTGGGAAAAGGCGCGCGGCAGCCGACGGTGTGTTTTTTTTCGGAAGACAGCGCGCGTCGAGGCAGAGCGTGCGGAGGCCACGCCCTAAGGGGCACGGCTACGATTCCCGGCTACATCAGTCCGAGACGGGCTTTGATGATGGCGACGGCTGCAGTGGCGGCGGTTTCGGCGCGCAGGACGCGTGAGC
>JASGJB010000024.1:0-47593 GCA_049840895.1 Nibricoccus sp.
ACAATCTCGTCGAAATTTTCCGGTGTGGATCGATACTCGGCGAAGCTGTTGTCGAGCCAGTGTTTCGCGTCGTAAGCCTTCCCGTCTTTGATCGTCAGCTCCAAGTCGCCAGCGATCGAAATCTGCAGCGCCGGGTACAGCTTCTTTAACTTCTCCGCGTATTTGGCAGTGTATTCTGTGGCCGTCATCGCGCCTATCAGCGGCAGTGAGAGTGAGAGAAGAAGCAATGCTGCGATGAACTGGCGCAGGCCGAAGGTTGGTGCAGGCCTCATTTTCCGTTTTCGAGTTTCCTTCGGTCTTCAAACCATTTGATCCAACGTCCGCCCGCCTTCTTTTGCCTTGAGAAGAAATGCTTGCGCGGAAGTTCTGCCCACACGCGTTGAAATGCCAGATACGCGAGAGGATCTTTCTCGCGATTCGGACAATTTGCGGGATTAGCGGTGAGAGCACGAACGACACCTCCGGGTACTCGATCAAGAGCTAGGAGCGCGTCGTCCGATGTGAGAGAAAATCGCGTCACCAATTCCCGGCTGGCATCTTCAATTGATCGAAATGCGAGTAATGCTTCGAAGACATAGTCCACCATAGCCTCTGATTGCGCCGGGGTGATGGGCATGCGCATGTCATCGGTCCAGCCTTCAGGAAGGTCGTTCATAGGCTAAATCTGATCACTTAAAGAATATCTTCTTCGGGTTTGTCTGTTGTCGCGTCCAGCTCCCCACTTTTTTTGCCGCTCAACGCTTTCTTTATTGCCGCAATCAATTCGGTGTTTCGGCTCAAGATTTCTTCGCCGTAAGACATATAGTCGAATTGGCGGGCGAGTTGTCGGTATTTAGATAAGTCGCTGCCATTTGTTGCGACCTCACGACAGCTCGAAGTAAGAACGTTTTGGCATAGGGGATTGTTCTTCAACAGGTCAGATACAGGAATCGAAGATTGGCCTTTGATCATCTTGTACCACGCAGGGCTGAATTGTGCGGCAACTGCTATCGAGCTCTTTCGTTCCAGCTTCTTTTTCATCTCCTGTAACGCTTGGTAATAGGAGGGTTTTTGAATGCGGTTTTTCCATTGAGAGGTCCAAAGGGTGAATAACCAGTCCGCAAATTCGGCTCCGAGTAGCACTGCCACTCGCAAGAGGGAGTGGATGTCGCGAGTTCTCGGAAACAAGTAGAGCTTGGCTAACGTGTCCGCGAAGTCCGAAACAGGTAGTTTGGTCGCCCAGTAGAGACCGGGGGAATAGCATTCAAGAAAAGCGACTTGGAGAAGGGTTCGGTAGGTTTCCCGGGAATATGGGACCTCAGTCCTGCGAGCATAAACTGCATAGAAACTTGCGGGAGGTAGCGCCCATTTTTTCGCAGTGTCTTTGGATAGAAGAAAGTTCGTCTCGAGTACGTTGTTGATGTCTTCGAACAGAGTATCGGTGACTTTCTCGTGAAGGAAGGTCCCCCGCGTTTTCGTTTTATCGCGGGTCAGGATAACCTCGGGGGCTTTGGGGTTATTCGTCGGACGCACAGTTGCTTCGTCTTTGATAGCGCTGGCTGCTTCCGACGCAGGGACGGCGATCATAACGGAGCCAGCTGGGGCTGTAGTTACCTTCCTAAGATTGGACATCCAGAATCGCTTCTCGCGGCGAATGTACTTTTCGAAGGCACTAGTTATGTCTGCCGCTGATGCCGGTTCACTTTTGGCGCCGTGTCGGAAATACAGTGTCCCTTTCGCGAAGGCCTGCGCTTTCTCTCCCTTCGCGGGGTCGTATGCTCCGGCTTTTTCGAAAACAAATGGTACCAAAGCCGGCTGAATAGAGAACGCCACCAACTGAACGTTGGATTTCTTTAGCAGGTGAACCTCTGCCACGAGATCGGTTCTTCCTGTGACAGCCGAGACCTTGTCCGCGATTACTGCGGGATCCAGTTTTGCCACCTTAGAAAGGTCGGCACCAGAGAGATCGCCATCGTCATTTATTCCAAAGAGGAGAACACCACCGCCCGAATTCGCTATGGCCACGATATCCTTGATGATCTCAAGCCACTGGGGACGTGAGTCGGGATCGAATTGCTCTTTAAATTCGATGGACCGGCTTTCTTTGGTGGCCGTTAACGCCTTGTTGAGAAGGTCAGTGTCCATTTAACCGTTCCGCCAATACCTCTCTAAATAGATAGCCGCGTAAAACGTCGAGCTTCACGTTACGGCACGGAGAGCGGAAAGGCTCCATTGACGGTCAACTCTGGCCGGCGCTTGTGAGCACGGGGAACGACCGTCACGAAAGATGGCGCCCCTCAACACCGCGTGGCCGGGCTGGCTGTCGCGGAATCTTTGTTTTTCCCGGTCATGATTTTCTCCCCTCGATCGAGTCTGCGCGTGGTGTGGTCTTCTTGTGTTTTGTTCGCGGTGGCCGGGGTGCGCGCGCAGGGGCCGGGGGATGCGTTGGAGAGCGGGTTTCGTTCGCCGCCGGAGGCGGCGCGGCCGCGGACGTGGTGGCATTGGACGATGAGCAATGTTTCCGCAAGGCGGGCATCACGAAGGACCTGGAGTGGATGCAGCGCTCCGGGCTCGGTGGGTTCATGCTGGCGGACGTCAACTATGGGCGCGGGCAGGTCGTGGATCCGAAGACGCCGTTTGGCACGGCGGAGTGGTTCGCGGCGGTGCGGCATGCGGCGGCCGAGGCGGACCGGCTGGGGTTGGAGATGTCGATTTTCAGTTCGCCGGGCTGGAGCGAGACGGGCGGGCCGTGGGTGAAACCGGAGCAGGCGATGAAGAAACTGGTGTGGAGCGAAACGCGGGTGGGCGGGCCCGCGCAATTCTCCGGGCAGCTGGCGGCTCCGCCCGGCGAACATCGGCCAGATCCGCAACACGGGCGCAGAGCTACTACGCATCCGATTCGCGGTGAAACCGTTTCTATGCGGACAGCAAGGTCGTCGCTTATCGCACACCGGCGGGCGAGGGCACGCCGGCGGCGGCGAGGCCGGTGGTGACGAGCAGCAACGGGCGCGGTGAACGGGCAGGCGCTGCTGGACGATGATCTCACGACGCAGGTGACCTGCCGGCGCCGGCGGATGGCGGGGCGGCGTGGATACAGTATGAGTTTCCGCAGAGCCGTTTCGCGTGCGCGCGATCACGCTGGGCGGCAAGGGCGGGAGTGCGAACGGGATCCCGGTCGGGCGGGTGCTGGCGAGCGAGGACGGGAAAGTTTTTCAGACGCTGGTGACGCTGCCGGGCACGCAGCTCTACCGGCAGGGGATGGTGCGCACGTATGCGTTTCCCGTGATCGCGGCGAAATTACTACCGGCTCGAGTTGACGGGCGGCGCCGATCGGTCCGGCGGCGACGATGAGCGAGGCGCCGGCTCAGCCTGCGACGCAGTATGTCTCGAGCGAGGCGGCGCTGCATAGCGGGGCGCGCGGTTGCAGCGCTGGGAGGAGAAGGCGGGTTTCAGTTTCCTGTTCGACTATGAGCCGGTGGCTTCGCCGGCGGTGCCGGTCGAGGAAAGCGTGGCGCGCGGCGGACGTGGTGGACCTGACCGGGCGAAGATGAAGCCCGATGGCACGCTCGAATGGGAAGTGCCGGCGGGCGAGTGGACGGTGTTGCGGCTCGGGTATTCGCTGACGGGCGCGAAGAACCGTCCGGCGACGCCGGCGGGCTCGGGCTGGGAGGCGGACAAGCTCAGCCGGAAGCACATGGAGTCGTACTATCACGGATACTTCGATCCGTTGCGGCGCGCGCTCGGGCCGTTGTTCGGAAAGAGCCTGCGCTATGTGATGATGGACAGCTGGGAGGCGGGGACGAACAACTGGACCGACGAGATGGCGGAGGAGTTTCGCGCGCGTCGCGGTTACGAGGCGACGCCGTGGCTGCCGGCGCTCACGGGGCGGGTGGTGGGCGATGCGGAGCGGAGCGATCGTTTCCTGTGGGATTTTCGCCGCACGCTCGCGGACCTGTGGGCGGAGGCGCACTATGGCACGATGGCGGACAAGCTGCGGGCGGATGGCATCGGCATCTATGCGGAGGCGGCGGGGGTGTCGCTCGAGATGCCGGAGGACACGCTGCTCAACAAGAGCAAGGTCGAGATCCCGATGGGCGAGTTCTGGGTGCGCGACCTGCATCCGCGCCTGATGTATTTCCAGGACGTGCGCGGGGCGGCGTCGGCGGCGCATGTGTACGGCAAACCGCTCGTCGCGGCGGAGGCATTTACCGGTGGCGGCTACGAATCGCCGGCGACGCTCAAGCGCGTGGCGGACTACTGGTTCGCGCAGGGCGTGAACCGACTCGTGGTGCACACCTCGGCGCACCAGCCGCTCGATACCGCGCCCGGCAACACGATGGTCGGCACGCATTTTCACCGGAACATCACGTGGGCGGAGCAGGCGGCGCCGCTGATGACGTACTTCGCGCGCGTGAGCCACGTGCTGCAGCAAGGGAAGTTCGTGGCGGATCTCGCGTATCTCTTGAACGAAGGCGCGCCGTCGACGCCGCCGATCTGGGGAGCGGGGACGCAGCCCGACGCCGCCGGAGGGGCACGACTACGATTTCATCAATGCGGACGTGCTGCTGAACCGGATGACGGTAGCGGAAGACGGACGGCTCGTGCTGCCGGACGGCATGAGCTACCGCGTGCTGGTGCTGCCGGAGACGCAGCGCATGCGGCCGGAGCTGGCGGCGAAACTGCGTGAACTGGTGGCGGGCGGGGCGACGATCGTGGGCGCGCGGCCGGTGAGTTCGCCGAGCCTGATGCGGTTTCCGGAGGCGGATCGCGAACTGCAGGCGATCGCGGCGGAGCTGTGGGGCGATCTCGATGGAGTGAGCCGCACGGTGCGTTTTTTTGGCAAAGGGCGCGTGGTGTGGGGACGTCCGCTGAGCGAAGTGATGGCAATGGCGGGCGTGGCGAAGGATTTCGAGTACGAGCGCGGGCTCGACGCGGAAGTCGTGTGGCTGCACCGGCGGACGGCGACGGCGGATGTTTACTTCGTGGTCAATCATACGGACGAGCCGCGGGAGTTTGCGGCGCGGTTTCGCGTGGCAGGAAAAGAAGCCGAACTGTGGCGGCCCGAGACCGGGCGGATCGAAGCGGCTGGCTATCGCATCGCGGGCGAACGCACGACGGTGCCGCTGCGGCTGGCGGCACGGGAGTCGGTGTTTGTGGTTTTCCGGAAGGCGACGAAGGAAACCGAGCGGGTGGTGGGCGATGCGCAGGCGGCGGTGAAAGCGGGGGCGGCGGAGCTGGCGAAGGAGACTGAGGTGGTGGCGACGCTGGATGCGGATTGGGCGGTGCGGTTTCCGGAAGGCGGTGGGGCTCCGGCGGAGGTGCGGATGGAGAAACTGGTGCCGTGGTCGGCGCATGCGGATGAAGGCGTGAAGTATTTTTCCGGGACGGCGACTTACACGAAACGAGTCACGGTGCCGGCGGAAGCGCTGCGTGCGGGGACGGGCGTGTTTCTGGATCTGGGGCGTGTGGGCGACATCGCGGAGGTGTTCGTGAATGGGAAGGCGACGGGCCTGTCGTGGCATCCGCCGCATGAAGTGGACGTGACGGGCGGACTCGTGGTGGGCGAAAATGTTTTGGAGATCAAAGTCACCAATCAGTGGACCAACCGATTGATCGGCGACCGGGCGGTGCCGGCGGAGCGCAGGTTTTTGGGCGATGCATCTGTGGTGCCGCCAGGGGCGCGGCGCACGGTGGAACCGGCGTTGCCGGAGTCGGGCTTGATCGGGCCGGTGCGGATTCTGACGCGGCCGGTGAATCGCGTGGCGGATGCGGCCGATGGCAATGTCGCGGGCATTGCGGCGAATTACACGGAGGCGCTGGCGGGGGATCCGGTGCTGCCGGATCCGTTGAAGGCCCGCGATGGGACGCTGGTGCGAGGTCCCCATGACTGGTGGGATAAACGCCGGACTGAGCTGGTGAAGCTGTTTGCCGAGCAGCAATTCGGCCGCGTGCCGGAGCGGCCGGCGGGTCTGCATTGGGAAGTGACGGAGGCGGGCACGCCCGTGCTCGACGGCCGGGCGGTGCGACGGCAGGTCACGCTTTATTTCACGGCCGACAAGACCGGGCCGCATGCGGACGTGCTGCTTTATCTGCCGGCTGCGGCGAAAGGGAAAGTGCCACTGGTGCTCAGCGCGAGTTTCACGGCGAACAACCTGACGGTGGACGAACCCGGCGTGAAGATCGGGCGAGTCTGGGACGCGAAACAGAAGCAGCGCGTGCCGGCGACGGAGGGGCGGCGTTTCGGACGATTGAACGTGCGAGACACGATTGAGCGCGGCTACGGCATCGCCACGGTGAACTACGGCGACTTCGAACCGGACACGCTGGGTGCGATCGCGCATGGCGTGCGGCAGGCGTATTTGAAGGACGGGCACACGGAGCCGGGGCCGGACGAGTGGGGCACGATCTCCGCGTGGAGCTGGGGGCTGAGCCGCGTGCTGGATTACCTCGAGACCGACGCGCAGGTGGATGCGAATCGGGTGGCGTTGTTCGGCGTGTCGCGGCTCGGGAAGACGGTGTTGTGGACGGGCGCGCGTGATCCGCGCTTTGCGCTGATCATCGCTAGCTGCTCGGGCGAGGGCGGCGCGGCGGTGAGCCGGCGGAACTATGGCGAGACCGTGGCGCATCTGACGGCGCCGGGGCGTTACCCGTATCAGTTCGCGGCGAACTACGCGCAGTGGGCGGGCCGGGCGGCGGAGTCACCGGTCGAGGGCAATTTGCTCGTGTCGCTCATCGCGCCGCGTCCGTTGCTGCTGCAGACGGGCGACACGGATATCTGGTCGGATCCGAAGGGCGAATTTCTCGCGGCGCGGTCAGCGACGGCGGTGTATGCGTTGCTGGGTGCGACGGGAGTAACGGGCGAGCAGATGCCGCCGCCGGGGCGACGTGTGGGCGGGACGTTATCGTACTACATGCACGATGGCGGGCATGGGACGGTGCCGTTGGATTGGGCAGTGTTTTTGGATTTCATGGATGAGAACCTGCGCGCGCCGATACGGGCTGGCGCTGTTAGCGACGCGTCCCAAGCCTCGGGCTCGCGCTTACCATGAAAACGAAACACCGCATCTACACTATGCCGTTCGCGAACGTTTATCCGCTCTATGTCACGAAGGTGGAGAAGAAGGGGCGGACGCGGGCGGAGGTCGACGAGATCATTGGCTGGCTGACGGGCTACACGCCGAAGCAGTTGGAGAAACAGCTTAAAGCGGAGACGGACTTCGAAACGTTTTTTGCGAAGGCGCCGAAGCTGAATCCGGCGCGAAAGCTAGTCACGGGCGTGATCTGCGGTGTGCGGATTGAGGAGATCGAGGAGCCGTTGATGCGGGAGATCCGTTACCTGGACAAGCTGGTCGATGAGCTGGCGAAGGGGAGGGCGATGGAGAAGATTTTGCGTGGGTGAGGAATGATTTCACCGCGGAGACACGGAGGGCGCGGAGAGCGGGGGAGCCGGGCGGTTTGTTGAATCGGCGAAGGCGCTAAGGGGGGAGCAAAGGGCGGAGGTTTTTATCGCGGAAGCACGGAAGGGCGGAGGCGCGGAATTTGGACAGGATTGCAGGATGACAGGATTTTAGAAGCTGAGGAGGTCGGAGAGGGGCAGGCTGCTTGCTGGCTCTGAGCTTTGCGGTTTGGCGTCTTCGCGATTCAAACCGAGGGCGGGTTATGGCTGGCTATCGAGTTCTTTCAGCAACGCTTCCAGACGTCGTTTGCGCGGCAGGGTGTCCTCTTGCACTGCACGGCGGAGGTTTCCGAGGCCGCTCCACACCGCCCAAGCGCAGAGAAGGAGCAGGGTGACGAGCATGTAGCCGTCTTCGCTGATGGACTTTTGGTTGATCCGCCAGATGAGGAGGAGAATGGCCGCCGGGCAGATACCTCCCGCCAGCGCAAGGACCAGCACGCTCGTTCGGCGGGCAGTCGACTCGTCGTTGTCGAGCCGCGCGATGCTCCGGTCGAGTTGATCGCGCAGTGACTCGCCGAAGTGTTGCTCCCGCAGCGACTGCGTCCGCTGGTTCGCATAAAGCGCGCGCACGCTGATCACGGCGGCAGCCGCACCGACAATGGGGAGGGCGAGATCCCAGACGGTCAGCCCATTCCCATCCGGCCGGTGGAGCAGGTGATAGCTTATGACGGACAGGAAAAGTCCCATGCCGACGACGGCTGCCCCGCAAAAGACGTAGATCATCCATCGGCCCAGCCGCCGCTGTTTCTGCAGCTTCGCCTCATCCTGCCGCAGCGCCAGGTGAAGCAGGGTTTTGTTCATGTCGTGCAGCGGAGCGGCGTCCTGCGATTTCCAGACCGTGGTCAATTCGTCGAGATTCATGACGTTGTTTCCTCCAGATTTTTTCCGGCGAGGGCCGATTTGATGCGGTTGATTTTAACGCCGATGTTGCTCTCGGTGAGGCCGGTGACGGCGGCGATTTCCTTGTAGCTGAATCCATCGAGGAGAAGCAGGGCGACGGAGCGATCGATGTCCTTGAGCTGTGCGATCTGCTGGTACAGCCACTCGACGCGCGGGTCGCGGCCCTCGGCGGGCATCGTGATGAGCAAATCACCCGCTTCATCCAACGACTGTTCCCGGCGTTGATGTCTGCTCTGTTTGCGCGTCCAGGTCATGGCCGTGTTCAGGGCGACGCGGTACATCCACGTGGACACGGCGGATTCGCCACGAAACGCATCGACGGAACGCCAGACCTGCACGGCGACCTCTTGGAAGAGATCCTGGCGGTCGGCGTGTTCGAAGGCGTAGGCGTGGACCACCTTGAAGAGGATCCCTTTGTGGGCGGCCAGCCACTCGCCGAAGATGCGGTCTCGTTCACTGTTGTGCATGGGGTTAACTTTCGCGACGGCAGTTGGGCGCCCGGACGGTGAAGCGATGCGTGTTTCGGGGATTCATCGGTATGGCTGCATTAGTGTAGCCGCGCGGGTGTTTTATTACACCGAAGTTCGGCAAAGATGTGGAGGAGGCGCCAAGGGTGGAGACGGGGGATGGGGCGGAGGGGCGGCGGGCGGAAAATGGTTCGCGTGGGGTTTGGCGCGTATGTAGATCGCTGGGCGATGAAACGGATCGTCTGGATTGCGCTGTGGTTGTTACTCGGAAGCGCGGCTTTCGCCCAAAAAGAAACCTTCGACGTGGTCTCCTATGTCATGCCCAAAGGCTGGCAGAAACAGCAGAGCGAGGGAGGCGTCCAGTTTTCCATCACCGATCCCAAGACGGGCGGCTATGCGGTGGCGGTGATCACGCGGGCGACGGTGACTACGGCACCTGCGGCGGAAAATTTTCAGCGCCAGTGGGCCACGCTGGTCCAAGGACCGATGCCCAGTGCCGGCCGTGCCACGATGACCGAGCCGGCGCAGAGCAATGGCTGGGATTTGTTAACGGGCAGCGCGAGTTACACCGATGGCGGCCGCTCCGGGCTGGCGGTGCTCATCTCGGCCAGCGGCCATGGGAAAACCACGTCGGCGGTCCTCATGACGAATACGCAGCAATTTCAGGAGGCATTCATGGCGTTTATCCAGTCGCTCGAGTTGGCGGCGCCGGTCGTGAATGCGCCTGCTGCCAATGCGGCGGCCAAAAGTCCGGCCACGGCGCCGGTGTCCGTCGGCCTTCCCGGGTTGTGGGTCTATTACAACGTCGAGACAAGCGGCTATTTTTCCAACGGCATGCCAATGCTCACGGCCGGATACTTTCGACGGGAGTACCTGCTGAATCCGGACGGCACCTATGTTTTCCGCGTCAAAAACTGGAGCGTGTTCCAGCACGACATTCTCTTCGCGTGGGAGACCGGCACCTGGGTGGCGCGCGGCAAACAGCTGACGTTTACGCCAGCGCGAGGCCGCGGTGGCTGGTGGGCCAAGGCGGCGAGCGGCCGGACGACCGAGTGGGGCGCGCGCGTGAAGGTCTCTGACTGGAAATTGGAGACGGTGACCTACACCTTCGAGCTGAAGTATTTTTCCGGAAACAACGAAACGCATCTGCTGCTCGCGCACAGCCAGCCGACCGAACGCGATGGCACGGGTGGCGATGCCGGGGCGGTGAAGCAGTGGAGTTATAGCCCGCGACCGCTGGACAAATCGCTGATCGACAATCCACCGGGCGAATCGCCGGAGATCGCGGCCCCGGTGAAGCCGCCGGCGAAGAAGTGAGGCGGGAGCCGTGATCGCGAGCCATAAAAGGGCGCGTTAATCAGTCCCAGATGTAGCGTTGGTCGAAGGCGGTGGAGTGTTTTTCTAGGAAAGCACGATATTCGTCCTGAAAAGATTTCTTCCGGTGATGCTCCTGTTGCCCGGCGATGTAATCGCGCACGGCGTTCACGCTTGATGCGGAAACGGAGAAGGCGCCGTAACCCGCCTGCCAGGCGAAACCGGTGAGTTCGGGGCCTTGGGTTTTGATCCACTTGGAGGAGAATTTTTTGAGGCCTTCGACGGCCGTGCTGAGGGCGACGGTGCGGGCGAGTTCAAAGAGGATGTGCACATGGTCGTCGACCGAGTTGATGAGGGTGGAGGGGCAATCGAGGTTTTTCAGAACGACGGCCATGTAACGGTGAAGGGGATCGCGGACGCGGTCGTGAATGAGGGGCGCGCGATTTTTGGTGCTGAAGACGAGGTGGATATGCAGGCGTGCGAGCGATTGGGGCATGGGGTGGCAGGAGGGAGATGCGAGTCTGTACGCCGCCAAGCATTTTTAAGTTTTCTCGCAACCTCCCGGTAGAATGCGTGGCGAGGCCCGTGCGTATCTTCAAGCACGGAGCTGAGCCGCCCCTTCAGGGCTCTGGATGTAACGCATACGGTACCCAGGGCGTTGCCCTAGGCTGGGGGCGTGGGGCGCGCCTTTGGCGCTCCGTGGCACCGGTCTACGTGGTGTTGGGGCGCGAGTAGCTGGCGCGACTTGAGGAGCAGGACGCGTTGTTTGCGCGATCGGAGGAATGAGGGCCTGAATGCTCCAACGGGGCGGCATAGGCAGAGCCCTGGGCAACGCCCTGGGTTGATTGAAAGCACCCGATGATCGAGAGCCCTGAATGGGCGCCTCAGCCAGAGCCTAGGGCGACGTCCTAGGAAAGGTGGGCGAGTTTTATCGCGTTTATCGCGCGAGTTTCGCGACGAGTTCAGTCACCCAGCGGCGGTGGGGTCCGGAGAGGGTGATGGAGTCGAGGTCGTTCACAGGGACCCAGTGGAGCGAAGGGGATTTTTCCCAGCGACGGCGTTGAGCGGCGTCGGGCGTGAAGGCGTGGATGGATTCGCTGATCTGGTAGCGGGTGATGCCGCGTTTTTTGCGGGCGAGGAGCGGGCCGGCGAGCACAGTGGTCTCGTCGAGGCCGAGGTCGGCGGGCGAGGGGAGTTCGTGCATGTTGGCGAAGCGTTTCGCGCCTTCGGCCGCGCGGTGGAGGAGGAGTTTGCCGTCGTGGAGTATCCAGGCGCGGGTGACGGCGAGTTGCTCGATCTTTTTCTGGGCGAGGCGCGGGAAGTTTTCGGGGTCGCCCGATTTTTGTCCGGCGCAGAAGGCGAGGACGGGGCAGACAGTGCAGAGCGGGTTGTGGCGCTGGCAGATGGTGGCGCCGAGCTCCATCATGGCCTGGTTGTGGTCACCGGGGTGGGCGGGGTTGAGCAGGGCGTCGGCGAGCGGGGTGACGGTTTTGACGGCGGTGGTGTTGTCCTTGAACTCCGTGGCGTCGGCCGTGAGGCGCGTGAGGATGCGGACGACGTTGCCGTCGACGACGGCGGCGTGGGCGCCGAAGGAAATGCTCGTGACGGCGGCGGCGGTGTAGGGGCCGACGCCGGGGAGTTCGCGCCATTCGGCGGGCGTGTGCGGGACAGCGGGGAGCGCGGCGATGGCTTTGGCGAGCTTGTGGAGGTTGCGAGCGCGGGAGTAGTAGCCGAGGCCTTCCCAGAGTTTAAGGACGCGGGCTTCGGGGGCGGCGGCGAGGGCGGCGAAATCGGGGAGCTCGGTTGTCCAGCGGGCGAAGTAAGGGAGGACGGTTTTCACCTGCGTCTGCTGGAGCATGAGCTCGGAGACGACGGTCTTGTAGACGGAGGGGTTGTCGCGCCAGGGTAGCTTGCGGTGGTGCACGCGGTACCAGTCGAGGAGGGCGCGCTGGAAGGCGTCGCGGGCGGCGATGAGGGATTTGGCGTTGGCGGCGGGGCTGGGCACGGACTCGGAAGTGTTTTGAACCACAGAGGCACAGAGGGCACGGAGGATGGAAGACGGAAATTTTTGAGACAGGATTTACGGGATTAACAGGATTGGATGAAGGCGTGGGGTAGGGATTGTGTGAAACCAGCGAAAGACGGGTTTCTTGGCTCGGGACTTTGCGGCTTCGCATCTTTGCGAATCAGAAAATCACGCGTGTCTTTTCGGGGAAAATGTGGCCAGTGGCGCGATGCCCAAGAAGACGGATCCGGAATCCGACCAACCGAAGAAGCTCTCCTCGTACACCGTCAAACTCGACGATGCGCAGATGGAGACATTGCGCGCGATCTGCGCGGCGCGGCATTGGGAGCCGATGACGGTCGCGTACACGCGGTTCGCGTTCAAATCGGAGCAGGCGAAGGTGAACGTGTCAGCTTACACGAGCGGCAAAGTCGTGATCGCGGGCAAAGGTACGGAGGATTTCGTGCGCGATACGATCGAACCGGAGGTGACGGGCGCGGCGAAGCTGGGTTACGACGAAGTGAATCACCCGGATTGGTTTGAGTCGCACGCGGGGCTCGATGAGAGCGGCAAGGGCGATTTCTTCGGGCCGGTGACGACGGCGACGGTGATCGCGGATCGCGACGCGGTGGAGGCGTGGCTGGCGGCGGGCGTGAAGGATTCGAAGAAGATTTCCGAAGGGCAGATTTTCAAACTCGAGGAAGTCATCCGCAACACGCGCGGCGTGGTCGTGGAGACGTTTTCCTGGGAGTACATGACGAAGTACAACGAGCTGATGTCGCGGCCGGGCGCGAATCTGAACCGGCTGCTGGCGTGGCAGCATGCGAAGGGACTTTTGGCGGCGCTCGACCGGAAAGCGGTGCCGTGGGGATTGCTCGACCAGTTCACCGAGCAGCCGCTCGTGCAGAAGGAACTTGCGAAAAAGGAGCTGAAGAACTTCGAGCTGAAGATGCGCACGAAGGCGGAAGAAGATCCGGTCGTGGCGGCGGCGTCAGTGTGCGCACGCGCGGAGTACGTGCGGCAGATGGTGAAGCTCTCGCGGAAATTTGGCGCGAATCTTCAGAAAGGCGCGGGACCGCTCGTGAAGGATCAGGCGCGCGGGATCATCGAGAAGTTTGGCGCGAAGTCGCTGGGCGAGTTTGCGAAGCTGCACTTCCGCACGGCGTACGAAGTCGTTTCCGAAATGGGGAAACTGGATGAGCTGCCGCTGAAACCACCGCCGCCGAAGATGGAGTGGTGAGTGGGAAAGAACGTCAGGAGGTGGGCGCCGCGCCCGAAGCGGTCTCTCTTTCCTGCCGGCGTTTCTCGATATCTTTCATGAGGCTCTCGCGCGTGGGTAAACCGGTCTTGTCGTAGTCGTAATCTTTGCCGGTGATCTTTTTCAGGGCTACGGCTGATTGCTGTCTGAGGTGCGGGTATTTGTCCGCCAATGTCTTTTCCAGTGCGGGTACCGCAGACGGACTGCCGATCCAGCCGAGCGCGCGGGCGATTTCCGTTCTTAGGTGATGATTCGGTTCATTCTCGAGATGCTCCACCAAAACAGGCACCGCTCTTTCATCGCCCAAAAGGCCCAGCGCATGCACGGCATCGACCTTGGTGGGTTCTCTATTGCCGATGGTGTCGCCAAAACGCAGGACCTTTATGCATTTGTTCAAAGCATCGTCCATGGACTTCGCTTGATTTTGAGTGCCGGTGTCTGCTGCGAAGACAGTTGCTGCTGCGAACAGCGCCACGAAACGGGCGAGGCGGAAAGCGACGCGTGGGCTTGGGGCGGTCGTATGGGTTTTGTTGGGGGTCATGACCTGAGGTGATCTTGCTGGAGAAAATGTGCGAACTCGTTCTGTGAAATCGAGGTGATAGATATGGAAAGGGACTGACGGCATCCATGCGTCGGGGCCCGCCAAATCGTTTGTGGTTATGCGATGAGTTGCCTGTGGCTTCAAGTCCCGTGGCGCACGTTCGGATATTTGATCTCAGTGATCGTGTCCCGCGTAGATCCACATGGGCTCGGTTTTACCGGCGCGGGAGAAACCGCACTTTTTGTAGAAGTCGATGGCTTTGCCGTCGGCGACGAGCATGTGCATGTGGAAGGTCGCGTACTTTTCCTTGAGCCGTCGGACGATTTCGCTGCCAACTCCCTGACCCTGATAGTCGGGAAGAACGAGGAGGTGCGGGTAGTACACGACGAGGAAACCGTCGGAGATCGCGTTGCCGAGTCCGATGAGACGCGGGCCGTCCCATGCAGTGATCAGTGAGTGAGAGGCGAGCAATGCGCTTTGGAGAAGCACACCCTTTTCGGCGGAGGACCAATCGTTCGAGCGGTAGAGTGCGATCAACTGGTCGAGGGGAAGTTCACGATCTTCCTTGTAGATGAATGCGGACATTTTGGGGTTCGCGATCACTGGCTGGTGGCGAACTGCTAGCGATTCGAAAACACGAACCGAATCTGATGGAGTGCTGGTTATAAGAACCGGCTCGAAGCGATCGCTGGCGGCAAAGCCGGATCTGATACGTGGTCCGGGTTGCGGAGATGATTCACCGCTGAGTCGCGATGGCGCGGAGATTCAGACAGGATAACGGATGTGTGGAATTCGCCCCCGGCTACGCTGATCGCGCCGTTAGTAGGGGACTATTCACGACAGAACTGCACGAGTCCCATGATAAATCGAATCGCGCCGAAAAGAATCGCGCCCCAGGCGACGACAAAAAAGCCGCCCGTTTCCCTCGCGAATGTGTAGGTCGCGATCGTTATCACCGACCCCAGAACCAAAACGCCGCCACCGCGCTGCATGTTGGCAATGCCTTCGTGCCGCGAATGCGAATAGGTGCGAGAGCTTCGCCGGCTACTGCTCCGTCTGTGTGATTTCGTCGGGATCTGGCTGACCACGGTCGGCGGGGCCGGGCGACAGTGATGGCACAGGGTCTCTCCCTCCACATTTGGGGTGGGTAGGAATTGAATCTCACAAACCGAGCAGATGCGTGTCATGGGGTAGTCGATGCTGGACAGCGCTGCAGACTGCAGGGGACCTGAAGTTGAGTCACGCTTGGAAGCTTCCCACGACAGGCATTTCGGCCTTTTGCCGGTCCGGGTGCTCTCAGGGCGGAATGAAGAAACCTTCCCCGTGAAGCTAGGGTATGGTCCTTAGTGCAATTTATGCGCGAAAAAATGTAAGGTTTTCCCTGAAACATCCGTAGATTTTTGGGAACATCTATGCTACATAATTTCGCAGTTACCCACCCCCTTATGGTCATCGCGATTGCAGTTTTTGCGGCTTTCTACTTCACCGGCGTGTATCTACTCGTCTCCTCCCTCTCCCAAAAGCCTGAGTGGTTTGAGGATGAGAATGGCGACCTGCACCATCTGCCCGATGTGGATGCGGCTGCTCACCACTGAGAGAATTTGCTTCTCCGGTTCGCGCATAGCGTGATGATGCGAAGCGATGCCCGCTTCGCTTAAGCTCAAACCCAACGTCAAAGCACGTGTACTCGCGGGACATCCGTGGGTGTTCGCCAATGAAGTCGAGGGACTGCTGCCGCCCGAACATGATGGCGAAGTAGTCGAATGCCGGGATCGCGGGGGGCGTTTTCTTGGCAGCGGGATTTATAACAGCCGCTCCCAGATTTGCTGGCGACGGTTGAGCCGGGAGGCCGTCGAGTTGGACGAAGCGTATTTACGCGGTGCAATCGGAAGGGCACTGGCGCGGCGCGGAACGGGTGCGGCGACGCGGCGTCTGGTATGGTCGGAATCGGATGATTTGCCGGGCGTCGTGGTGGATCAATTTGGTGATGCGTTGGTGGTGCAGATCCAGACGCTCGCGATGGACAAGCGGGCTGAGGTTATCGGCCGCGTGTTGAGCGAGTTGGTGAAACCGGCGGAGATTATTTTTCGCAATGACGCGACGATCCGCAGGCTCGAGGGGCTTGGTCAGGAAGTCTCGACGCTCAGCGGCAAGCCGTGGGAGCCGCGCTGGGTGAAGATCGATGGTTTCGAGTACTGGCTCGATCTGCAGAATGGGCAGAAGACCGGATTTTATCTCGATCAGCGTACGCAGCATGCGGTGGTGGCGCGTTACGCCGCGGGCCGGCGGGTGCTTGATGCGTTCTGTAATCAAGGGCCGTTTGCGCTGCACTGCGCGAAAGCGGGCGCTGCCAGCGTACTCGGGCTCGATAGCGCGGAGGATGCGATTGCCCAGGCGAAACGGAATGCCGAGCGCGCGGGCGTGAAGGCGGATTTCGCCGTCGCGAACGTTTTTGATTTTTTCAACGCGCCTGAACGCGGTGACGAGACGTGGGACCTGATCGTGCTGGATCCGCCGCCATTTGCGAAGTCGAAGAGCGCGCTCGAAGGTGCGTTGCGCGGCTACAAAGAGATCAACCTACGCGCGATGCAGCGGCTCACGCCCGGTGGCATCCTTGCGACGTATACGTGCTCCCATCACATGCAGGACGCGCAGTTGCGTGAAGTGCTCGCGGAAGCCGCGGCGGATGCGAAGCGCCGCGTGCAGGTGATGCAATTTTGCCACCAGCCGCCCGATCATCCGGTGCTCGTGACAATGCCGGAGAGCGAATACCTGCGCGGGTATATCCTCCGCGTGGAGTAGGGCGCGTTTTGATGGCAGGCGGCGTGCGGCGAAAACGTTTCGCACGCCGGGGTTGCGGAAATCCCGCATTAGGTCAGCTGTATGGGCTTTTCCCGGTCCATGCCTGATCTCGCCTACGAAACGATCCGCGCCTCACTCGCCTCGCAATCCCTCTTCGAGGATAAAACCTGGCAACTCTCGCCGTCCGCGTGGCCGCTGACAAAGGAGCAGATCGCCGAGCTCGAGGCCATCGGTGTGGCGTGTCTCGAGTATCATCAGGCGCTGGAGGCGCTTTATCTGCGCTCAGTTGCGGGGAAAAATCTGTTGCGCAACAAACCCCTGCTCGCGCCCTGGGTTGCCGACTATCTGGATCGAGGAAAGCCCGCCGCGCTTGTCGCTCATGCGCGTGATCCGAAAAACCGGGGCGTGGTGCCGACGGTGTTGCGGCCCGATTTGCTGCTGACCGACGAAGGCTTTGTGATGACGGAGCTCGATTCGGTGCCGGGCGGCATTGGCCTGACGGCGTTTCTGAATCGTTTGTACGGCGGTGTGAAAGACGTCACGGATCCTTCGATACTCGGCGCTGGCGATGCGATGATCCGCGGTTTCTATGATTCGCTCGCGTCGCTGCGGTCGGACGTGCGCAATCCGCTGATCGCGCTGGTCGTGAGCGACGAGGCCGCGACCTACCGGCCGGAAATGCACTGGCTGGCAGAGCAATTGCAGCGGCAGGGGAAGCGGGTGTTCTGCCTCGATCCCGAGGATGTTTTTCCGCTCGGCAGTTCGTTGTGCTTCGATGTCGAGGGGAATCCGGAGAAGATCGATATCATCTATCGTTTCTTCGAGCTGTTCGACCTGGCGAACATCCGCACGGCCAGTTTTTTCTTCGAAGCCTGGCAGGCGGGTGAAGTTGTCATTGCGCCGCCGATGCGGCCTTTCCAGGAGGAGAAGCTGGGGCTCGCGCTCTTTCATCACCACCTGCTCGCCGATTATTGGGTGGAGGCGCTCAGCGGCCGCTCGCTGAAACTGCTGAAGCAGATCATCCCGCCGTCGTGGATTATCGATCCGGCTCCGCTGCCGCCAGGCGCGTTGCTCGATGGGCCGAAGGCGGGCGGGCGTCCGCTGACGAGCTGGTCGCAGCTGGCCGGGGCGTCGCAGAAGGAGCGCGATCTCATCATCAAGATCAGCGGCTATCACGAGACGGCGTGGGGCGCGCGGAGCGTTGTGCTCGGCAGCGATTGTTCGCGCGAAGAATGGCAGCAAGGCGTTGAGATCGCGATCAAGGATGCGCCGTCGAATCTGCACATCCTGCAAGAGTACAAAAAACCGCGGCGCGTGAAGCACCGCGTGTATGACCGCGAGCAACAAGTGCGAGAAGTCGACGGACGTCTGCGGCTGTGTCCGTACTATTTTAACCTGGGTGGAAAAGCTGTGTTGAGCGGCGCGCTCGCGACGTTTTGCCCGCCGGATAAAAAAATTATTCACGGCATGCAGGACGCGGCTCTGCTCCCATGCGCGGTTGTTGAATGAGCACTTGTTAAGCGTTCAGAGAAATTTTCAGTTGAAAATTTTCTGAAGCGGAGCCTCCTTCCGGCTCACTTTGTTTAGGAGACCCTGGGGCGCCAGGGTGAGATTAGAGCACGATCCGCTCTTAAAGCCTTCGAACCTGATGCGTTTAACACCGCCGTAGGGAAAACAGGAGCCGGGCGCGATCACACGCGACCGGAGCTTGCAGACTTATGGAGGCGTTGGGCGTGGAACCCACAAAAGCTCCCTCCAATGTCATCTGCCACCAGAACCACTTCCGATTATGTTCCGCCGGGCTTCTCGTCGACGCACCGGCTCTTCCCGGCATCGCGCCGCGTGTACGTTCCTGGCTCACGTTCCGATCTGCTCGTGCCGATGCGCGAGATTGCGCTCTCGCCGACAAAACTGCCCAACGGCACGGAAGTGCCCAACGAGCCGATACGCGTGTACGACACATCAGGCCCGTGGGGTGACGCGGCATTTCATGCGGATGCTACGTTTGGGCTGCCGGCATTGCGCGCGAAGTGGATTCGCGAGCGCGATGACGTGGAGGAAGTCGCGGGCCGGGCGGTGCAGCCGATCGACGATGGTTACTTGTCGGAAAAACATCGCGTGCAGGCGGAGGCGGAAGGGCGGCGCAATCCGATCAAGTTCTTCGACCGGTCGCAGCGGCCGGTGCTGAAGGCGAAAGCCGGCCGTGTGGTGACGCAGCTCGGTTATGCGCGTGCCGGCGTGATCACGCCGGAAATGGAGTTCATCGCGATCCGCGAAAACATGAAGCTGCAGCGGGCGCGTGATCTTCTAGAAATGACCGCGGAAGGGCCGCGCAATTCACTTTGGCGGCAGCATGCGGGTAGCCCGCTGGGTGCATCGATCCCGCGCGAGATCACGCCGGAGTTTGTGCGGGACGAGGTGGCGCGAGGACGTGCGATCATTCCTGCAAACATCAATCATCCCGAACTGGAGCCGATGATCATCGGCCGGAATTTTCTCGTGAAGATCAACACGAACATCGGCAACTCCGCCGTGGCTTCGTCGATCGACGAGGAAGTTGAAAAGATGCGCTGGTCGGTGAAATGGGGCGGCGACACGTTGATGGACCTCTCGACGGGAAAAAATATTCACCAGACGCGCGAATGGATCATGCGGAATTGTCCGGTGCCGGTCGGCACGGTGCCGATCTATCAGGCGCTGGAAAAAGTCGGCGGAAGGCCGGAGGCGCTGACGTGGGAAATTTTCCGCGACACACTCATCGAGCAGGCGGAGCAAGGCGTGGATTATTTCACGATCCATGCGGGCGTGTTGTTGCGCTACATTCCGCTCACGGCGCGGCGCATGACGGGCATTGTTTCGCGCGGCGGTTCGATCATGGCGAAGTGGTGTCTGTCGCATCACCGGGAAAACTTTCTCTACACGCACTGGGACGACATCTGCGACATCATGGCGGCGTACGATGTCTCCTTCTCGATCGGCGACGGACTGCGGCCGGGATCGATTGCGGATGCGAATGACGACGCGCAATTCGGAGAGCTTCGCACACAGGGTGAACTCACGGAGCGCGCCTGGCAGCGCGGCGTGCAAGTCATGAACGAAGGGCCCGGTCACGTGCCCATGCACATGATTCCGGAAAACATGGAGAAGCAGCTCGCGTGGTGCCGTGAGGCGCCGTTCTACACGCTCGGGCCGCTGACGACGGACATCGCGCCGGGTTATGATCACATCACGAGTGCGATCGGCGCGGCGATGATCGGATGGCATGGCACGGCGATGCTTTGTTACGTGACGCCGAAGGAGCATCTTGGTCTGCCCGACAAGGACGACGTGCGTGCGGGCGTGATTGCCTACAAACTCGCCGCACACGCGGCCGATCTCGCGAAAGGACATCCGGCGTCGCAGTATCGCGATAACGCGCTGTCGAAGGCGCGCTTCGAGTTCCGGTGGGAGGATCAGTTCAATCTCTCGCTCGATCCGGAAAAAGCGCGTGAGTTTCACGACGCGACTTTGCCGCAGGAAAGCGCGAAGACGGCGCACTTTTGCTCCATGTGCGGCCCGCAGTTTTGCTCGATGAAAATCACTGAGGACGTCCGCCGCTATGCGGAAGAGCATGGCGTTGATGGCGCGGCGGCGTTGCAGGCCGGGCTTGAGACCAAGGCCAGCGAGTTTCGCGAAGCAGGCGGTGAATTGTATGCTGCGGAGGGCTCGCGATGAATGAGTCCGCTACCGCGGCGGGCTCCGCCGCATCGATGACGATTTTCGTCAACGACCAGGCGCGGCCACTCGCGTCTGATACTTTGCTGGCGAATTTGCTGGGTGAACTCGGACTTGCAGAGCGCAAAGGCATCGCGGCGGCGTTGAACGGTGCGGTGGTGCCGCGTCGAGATTGGCAAACGCGCCGGTTGACCGCGGGCGATCGCGTGATTGTCATTCAAGCGACGCAGGGTGGTTGAACGGAAACTCGCGCGCGGGCGCAGAAAAATAACTTCACCATGAAATTGATCGTGATTTCTCCGGAGGGAGAGGATGTGCGGGAGGTGCCGGTACTCACCGCGATGCTGGCGGCGGGGCTGGAGCGGTATCACGTGCGGAAGCCATCGTGGTCGCGTGATATGCTGGCGGAGTGGCTGCAATCGCTGCCCGAGCGCTGGCGTGGGAAGCTGGTGCTGCATCAGCACCATGACTTGGTGGACGAGTTTAAACTGTGCGGCCGTCACTGGCGCGACGACGGTACGGCGTTGCTTGAGCCGCCGGCGATATCCGTGGCGCCCTTCAAAGGAATGGATCGTTCTTCCCCTGGCGTTTGGGCGAGCCGCTCGTGTCACGATCTTGAGACCCTGCGTTCTCTGCTCGGGCGCTACGATTCAATCCTGTTTGGACCGGTCTTTCCCTCCATTTCCAAACTGGGTTACAAGCCGAGCGGGACGCTGAGCCTGAATGAGCTTTATCAAATGCTGCGGCATCGGACCTCGTATCAGAAACACACGGAGGTCATTGCGCTGGGCGGCCTCACCGCGGCGACGGCTCCACGCTGCCGCAACTTCGGCTTCGATGGCGTGGCCACGCTCGGCGCGATCTGGCAGTCGGCCGATCCGCTGCGGGCATTTAGCGAAATCCAGTCAGCAATCGATTATCATGCCACTTGATCCCGCCCATCGCCACCCGTTGATGTGCCTGACGCAGGATGGCCTGCCGGCCTCGCATCTGGAGCAGGCATCGTTGCTGCTGATTGCGGGCGCGCGCTGGATCCAGGTGCGTATGAAACGCGCGAACCCGCAGGAGCGTTTGAAAACGGCCGGCATGATCGCGTCGCTCTGCCGTCAGTACGGAGCGATCTGCATCATCAACGACGACGTGGATGTGGCCATCGCGGCTAACGCGCATGGCGTGCATCTCGGAAAGACTGACGGTTACTGGAGGGAGGCTCGCTCGGTGATGGGGCGTGACATGATTCTCGGAGGGACGATCAACAATGAGGACGACGCCCGCCGTGCGATCCGCGCCAACTGTCTCGACTATGTTGGCATCGGCCCGTGGCGTTTCACTACGACCAAGGAGAATCTTTCACCGGTGCTCGGGAGCGAGGGCGTGGCGTCGCTCGTGGCTCATCTCGATGGGATTCCCGCCTGGGCAATCGGCGGTATCACACTGGCGGATCTGCCGGACGTGCGTGCCTGTGGTGCGGCGGGAGCGGCAGTGTCGTCGGCGCTTTATGCGGACGAGCGCATCGTGGAAAATTTCCAGCGCTTCACCGGCGCCTGGCAGCAGGCTTTGAAAACATGACGACTCTCACAACCCAACCGCTGGTGATCGCCGGCGTGGAATTTTCCTCCCGGCTTTTTCTCGGCACGGGCAAGTATAGCTCGGGTGAAGCGATGTATCGCAGCGTCGCCGCCTCGGGTTCGCAACTCGTCACGGTTGCGCTGCGACGCGTGAGGACGGATGGGAATGCGGACGACATCCTCGCCCACATCGACCGCGACCAATGCCGTTTGCTGCCGAACACTTCGGGTGTGCGCGACGCCAAGGAGGCGGTGCTGGCGGCGGAGCTGGCACGTGAAGCGATGGAGACGGACTGGGTGAAACTGGAAATTCATCCGGATCCGAAATACCTGATGCCCGATCCGGTGGAGACGCTGCTGGCGACGCGCGAACTCGTGAAGCGCGGCTTTGTGGTGCTGCCCTATGTCCACGCCGATCCGGTGCTGTGCAAGCAACTCGAGGAAGCCGGTGCTGCGGCGGTGATGCCGTTGGGCGCGCCGATCGGGAGCAATCGCGGTTTGGAATCGCGGGCGTTTTTGGAGATCATCATTGCGCAAGCACGCGTGCCGGTGGTGATCGATGCAGGACTCGGCGCGCCTTCACATGCGGCGGCGGCGCTTGAGATAGGTGCGGATGCGGTGCTCGTGAACACGGCGATTGCGGCGGCATCCGATCCGGTGGCCATGGGGCGGGCGTTCAAACTTGCGGTGGAGGCCGGCCGGCTGGGTTATGAAGCGGGGCTGGCTTCGCGTGGTTCGGAATTGCGTGCGCAGGCGACCTCGCCACTCACGGCATTTTTGGCGGAGATCGGAGAATAGGTCCCATGGGACTTATAGGATCTATAGGACTTATAAAGAAAACGCCGACATGAGCAGTTTTTTGGAGACTTGGAGAAGGCATGATTTTGCCGAAACGGCGGAGGCGATTTTCGCGAAGAGAGAAGCCGACGTGAAGCATGCGCTTGGGCGCGTGCACTCGGGCCGCGCACTTACATTGGACGATCTGCAGGCGCTGCTGTCACCGGCGGCACGGCCATTTTTGGAGGAGATGGCGCAGCTGAGTCATCAACTGACGATCGAACGGTTTGGGCGGACGATGCAGCTTTTTGCCCCGATGTATCTTTCGAACGTGTGCGCGAACGTGTGTTCGTACTGCGGGTTTAGCGCGCAGAATCGAATCCCCCGAAAAGTGCTCAACGATGCGGAGATGATTGCGGACGCGGATGTGCTGAAGGCGCATGGATTCGATCACGTGCTGCTTGTGACGGGCGAATCGGGACGCGTGGGGCGAACCTATCTGGCGAATGCGCTGAGAATTTTGCGTGAGCGATTTTCCAGTCTGTCGATTGAAGTACAGCCACAGGATCAGGATGATTATGCCGCGCTCGTGGAGGAAGGATTGAGCACGGTGCTGGTTTATCAGGAGACCTATGACCCGTTGGTTTATCCGAAGCATCATTTGAGCGGACCCAAAGCAGACATGGCTTACCGGCTCGAAACGCCGGACCGGCTGGGGCGCGCCGGAGTGAAGAAAATAGGACTGGGCGCGTTATTTGGGCTGAGCGACTGGAGGGCGGACGCGTGGTTCACCGGCCTGCATTTGCGTTATCTGGAGAAGGCGTACTGGAAAACGAGGTACAGCATTTCTTTTCCGCGGCTGAGGCCTCACGAAGGTGGAGACATTGCAGTGACGCCGTTCGACGAACGCGATCTGGTGCAGACGGTGTGTGCGTTCCGGCTGTTCAGCCAGGAAGTGGAGTTGTCCCTCTCGACACGGGAATGCGCGGCATTTCGCGACCAGGCGTTCCGTCTCGGTTTCACGACGATGAGCGCAGGGTCGAAGACGAATCCCGGCGGTTACGCGAGTGCGCCCGAGTCGCTGGAGCAGTTTGAAATCGACGACGCGCGGACTCCAGCTGAGGTGGCGGCGATGTTGCGCAGACAGAACTACGAGCCGGTCTGGAAGGATTGGGATGCGACGTACGACGGGCGGGCGCGGTTGAGTGCTGAGGTTGTGGTAACGCAATGAGTGGCCGGAAACAGGCGGGCAAGCCGCTGTGCGTGCTGACGATTGCTGGTTCCGACTGCGGAGCGGGTGCGGGAGTGCAGGCGGATGCGCGAACGATCCACGCGCTCGGAGGCTATGCGTTGATGGCGATCACAGCGGTGACGGCGCAGAACACGCGCGGTGTGAAGGCGTGGCGGGCTGTGCCGGTTGATTTGTTGCGAGCGCAGATGGAGGCGGTGCTCGTGGATTTTCCAGTGGCGGCGATCAAGACGGGATTGCTGCCGGGCGCGGCGGCGGTGCGGGCGGTGGCTCGAGCAATGGAGAAATTTCCACGTGTGCCGCTGGTGATTGATCCTGTGATTGGCTCGACGAGCGGGACGCGATTTTTGAGCGAGGCAGGGGTGAGGGTGTTGAAACGCGAATTGTTGCCGCTGGCGATTTTGGTCACGCCCAACTGGCCGGAGGCGGCGGCGTTGAGCGGACGGACGCTGGGGAGTTTTTCGGATGCGGAGGCGGCGGGGCGGGATATTTTGCAGAGTGGGTGCGGGGCGGTGCTGATCAAAGGCGGTCATGCGCCGGGCAGACGGTGTCGCGATATTTTAGTGACGATGGACGGGGTGACTGCCTTCGAGGGAAGCCGGATTGCGACGCGGAATACCCACGGAACGGGCTGCGTGCTGTCGGCGGCAATCGCAATGGAACTGGCAAAGGGGCGGCTGCTGGAGACCGGTGTGAAAAACGCGCGCCGGTTTTTGAGAAGAGCGTTGGAGGAGGGAAGGACGGCTGACTGGGGTGACGGGGCCGGAGCGGCGTTTATCGGTTGATCGGACGTGTAGCGGAAATGGAATGAGAGGAGCGAAACGGCGGACGGAGCGATTGCGGAAACTTTAGGGAATAATCTTCATAAGGGCCGCAGAGGCATGGGCATGTCGGCTGCTTCATGTCTTGAATGGAGACGCTGGACAAAAAGTTGCAGGCGGTGATCGAGCGGCTGTCGGATTCGGCGCGCACGTCGAAGATCATTTCGATGAACGCGGCGTTTCTGGCAGATCGGGGGGCCGATGGGCGCGAGGAGACTTCGGCGGCGATCAAGGTGGTGGCGTCGGAAATTCAGCGGCTGAGCACGGCGTCGAGCAATGGCATCCTGGAGCTCAATGGAATCTTGAGTGAGGTGCGTTTGCTGACGCAAACGATCAACCTGGCGGGGCGTCAGCGAATGATTTCGCAGAAGGTGATGAAGCTCTTCCTGATCGAGGCCACGGGCGCGGATCCGAAGGCCGGTGCGGAACGACACAAATGGGCCGGAGAGTTTGAGACGGCGTTGGAGAAGCTGCGGAAGAGTCGTTTGAATACGGTGGAGATCAGCATGCAGCTGGAGCGGGTGATGGAGCTGTGGGCGGTGTTTGCGCGGGCATTGCAGAACAATGAAATCATGCGCGCGGTGGATTTGAACGAGAGGGTGTTGTCCGAAATGCACGCGACAGTGCTCAAATATGAGGCACTGGCGGGCGGGACTGCTGCGGTGGCATGAGGTCGAACATCGCGGCGTAAAGCCGCTCCTACAGTGGGCATGAAAAAGCCGCGAGGGTTGCTCGCGGCTTTGAGGAGTGAGGAGTAGCGAGCGTGTTTAGCTCAGTGAAACGCCCTTGGCCTTCGCGGCGCGGAGGAGGGCGTCGGCCATGTCGGTGGGCGTCGCGGCGACCTCGATACCACATTCCTTGAAGACGGCGATCTTGGCGGCGGCGGTGTCCTCGGCTCCGCCGACGATGGCACCAGCGTGGCCCATGCGGCGGCCGGCCGGAGCGGTGGCTCCGGCGATGAAACCGGCGACGGGTTTTTTGCAGTTGGCTTTGATCCAGCGGGCGGCCTCGACCTCGGCGCTGCCGCCGATTTCACCGATGAGAATGATGCCCTTCGTGTCGGGGTCTTCGTTGAAGAGCTTGATGACGTCGAGGTGGCTCGTGCCGTTGACCGGGTCGCCGCCGATACCGACGGACGTGGACTGGCCGAGGCCCTTCGAGGTGATCTGGAAAACGGCTTCGTAGGTGAGCGTGCCGGAGCGGGAGACGATGCCGACGTGACCTTTCTTATGAATGTAGCCGGGAGCGATGCCGATGCGGCAGCCGCCTTTGGAGCCTTCGCCGGTGCCGGGCGTGACGAGGCCGGGGCAGTTGGGGCCGATGAGGCGCGTCTTCTTGCCGGCGATCGCGCGCTTCACGCGGATCATGTCCTTGATCGGAATGCCCTCGGTGATGCAGACGGCGAGGTCGAGACCGGCGTCAACGCACTCGAGGATGGCGTCGCCCGCGAATGGCGGTGGAACGAAGATGACGGAGACCGTGGCGCCCGTGGCGGCGGCGGCTTCGTGGACGGAGTTGAAGATCGGCACCTTCTGGCCGGCGTGTTCGAAGAACTGGCCGCCCTTGCCGGGAGTGACGCCCGCGACGACTTGCGTGCCGTACTCGATGGAGAGCTGGGCGTGTTTGGCGCCGAAGGCACCGGTGATGCCTTGGACGAGGATCTTGGTCTGGGGAGTGATGAGAATGGACATGGTAATTTCCGCTTTTGGATTTTTCGTTTTGGTTCCGTGTCCTGTTAGGCGACGAGTTTGACGATCTTCTGGGCGGCATCGGCCATGGTATCGCCCGAGACGAGTGCGAGGCCGGACTTGGCGAGCGTTTCCTTGCCCTTGGCGACGTTGTTGCCTTCGAGGCGGACGACGAGCGGGAGCTTCAGGCCGACTTCCTTCACGGCTTCGACGATGCCCTCGGCGATGACGTTGCAGTCCATGATGCCGCCGAAAATGTTAACGAAGATCCCCTTCACGTTGGCGTCTCCGAGGATGATCTTGAAGGCTGCGACGACCTTTTCTTTCGAGGCACCGCCGCCGACGTCGAGGAAGTTGGCGGGGTTGCCACCGTAGTGTTTGATGATGTCCATCGTGGACATCGCGAGGCCGGCGCCGTTGACGAGGCATGCGATGTTTCCGTCGAGGGCGATGTAGGCGAGGTCGTACTTGGATGCCTCGATTTCCTTGGGGTCTTCCTCGTTGAGGTCGCGGAGGGCGACGATCTCGGGGTGACGGTAGAGGGCGTTGCTGTCGAAGGAGACCTTGGCGTCGAGGGCGAGGACGTCGCCGGTCGGCGTGGTGATGAGCGGGTTGACCTCGACCATGGCGGCGTCGGTTTCCCAGAACATCGTGTAGAGATTCTTGAGGAGCTTGGCGGCGTTCTTGGCTTCGTTACCGGTGAGCTGGAGGGCGCTGATGACCTGGCGTACCTGGAAGTCAGCGACGCCGTAGGCCGGGTCGATCAGGATCTTGGTGATCTTCTCGGGAGTATCGTGGGCAACTTTTTCGATTTCGACGCCACCTTCCGTGGATGCGACGATGACCGGTTTCGACGTGGCGCGGTCGAGGAGGATGGCGAGGTAGTATTCCTTTTTGATGTCGCTCGCGACGGTGAAGTAGACCGTCTGGACCTTGCGGCCGGCGGGGCCGGTCTGGATCGTGACGAGGGTGTTGTTGAGCATCTTGCCGGCGACTTCCTTGGCGTCGGCCTTGGTCTTGTTAAATTTCACGCCGCCCTTGTAGCCGTCGGTGAAGGTGCCCTTGCCGCGGCCGCCCGCGTGTATTTGGGATTTCACCATGGTTGGACCCTCCGGAAGCTGGGCGAGGGCGGAGTCGAACTCCGCCGCGGATTTGGCCGGCACGCCCTTGGGGACAGCGATACCGAACTTCTCGAACAGTGCTTTGGCCTGGTACTCGTGAATGTTCATGGCTGACGACCGGTTTGCCATAATGCGCCCCGAGTAGGCACGCCTAAAAGCGGGTCTGGCCGCGGACGGTAAAGAAGCTGATGCAAGATTGCGTTTAACTAATGCACCGCCCAGCGTCCCCCGCGCATGCAATCGCACGAGCTGCTGAAGGAAGTTCTCAAGAAAACGAGCGCCAAACAAATCGCCGCCGACATGGGGCTGTCGCTCTCATTGATCTACAAATGGGCGGAGCCGCCCGCTGATGACAGTGGCAGCGGCGCCAACAATCCCCTCGACCGCATCGAGCAGCTTCTGCGCACCAGCAAAGACCACCGCGTCGCCCAATGGGTTTGTGAACGCGCAGGCGGTTTTTTCATCACGAATCCCGATGCCAAGCCGCATCCCTATTCGCTGATCCCGGCGACCAATGACATTGTCCAGGAGTTTGCCGACATGCTTCAGGTCATAGCGCTTGCAGCGGCTGACCAGAAGGTGACGAAGGACGAGGCCAAGAACATCCGGGCGCGATGGGAGGAACTGAAGAGCGTGACCGAAGGTTTTGTGCGAGCGGCGGAGAAGGGGAATTTCGCGGAGCTGGAAAAGGAGCTTCACGACAAGGCGGTTCATTGATGCTGACGAAGCCGGTCTGGCGGGAGGAGGGGACGTTGAGAGCGGCTCAATTGATGAAGCAAATCGGTTGAAGAGAATCGGCGGCGTGGGTGATCTATTTTCGGCAGCGAATGCACACCTTTCTGTGCTCGCGTAACATCGCGGGCGACGGGCTCCACCTGACATTGAATTGCCTGGCGAGTGACGAAGCGGGGCGTCGCCTGGGTGAATTCAGGAGGTGAAACGGCCCCGGAGGGCAGGGGAGATCGATGGTGATTTCAGCTCTGTCAGTCTGGAGTTGCGCATTCTTGCGCGGTGTTGGTCAAAACTGAGCGGTATTACGTTACTTGTTGAAAGTAACACTCGATAACGCGGCGAGCAGGCAGGATTTTTTGAGAATTTTTCACGGTTAAGGTCGCTGGCAAGCAACCTGCTGAAATGCACCGGCTTCATACCTCGCCCCGGCTCAACCCCTGTGCGCGATGAACCGACCCAACATCAAACAACAACACACACAACCATGACAAAACATGTCATCCCACTCGGTGGCATCACGGCCGCCGCTGTGATTCTAGCCTCCAGCGCCTCCGCAGAAATCAAGGTTAACGACAACTTTGCCGTTGCCGGTTATATCGTCGGTTCCGCGACGCTGACCGACCTCGATAAGGCGACCACGAACAGCACGATGGACGTCGACGCGATGAAGCTCGTTTCGACTGCCAAGTTCGAGAAAGTCAGCGGAACGTTGAGCCTGTTCTCTGGCTCCAGCGATGATCCAGTGTTTCTCGACGCGTACGCCACCTATGATGCCGGCAATGGCGTCACTATCACGGGCGGCAAATTCCTCAGCTGGCTCGGTTATGAAGCGTTTGATCCGATCAACATGACGCAGATCACCTACGCTTGGAACACGGTTCCCGGCGGCATGAGCGTCATCGGCATTCCCGCCTACCACAGCGGATTGAAAGTCGAGACCACCAGCGAAGGCTATTCCGCGGGTTTCGCAGTCCTCGACTCCAACAATTACCTGACGCCTTATTATAAGGGCGACGGCCACCTTGATCATGGTGCGGGCTTTGAGGCCTACGCCAAGTTCACGAGCGGAAAGTTCACGACCTTCCTTGGCGCTGCTTATGACAAGGATGACTGGGCTGATCTCGCGACGTACAGCGGCAACCTGTGGATCCAGTATGTAGACGGTGCCAACACCTTCGCAGTGGAAGGCAGCTACGCCAATCTGGAGCCCAAAATCGGTGATACCACCGCCAGCTACTTCTGGCAGCTCTTCGCCCGGCATGCCTTCTCTGACAAGTTCGCCCTCTCCGGCCGTGTTGCAGGTGGCGTTGCCGAGAGCAAGCCGACGGATGACGAATACCTGAAGCTCACCGTCGCTCCCGCCTGGACGATCACGCCCAATCTCGAGATCGTCGGTGAAATCAGCTACACGACCTTCGACGGCACCGGCTACGACGACGGTCTCTTCGGCGGCCTTCAGGCCCGCTTCAAGTTCTAATCGGAACAGCCTCTTGTTCCCGGGCTGATGGTGCCATTGCGATCATCAGCCCTCTTCTTCCACGCGGTCGCGACGTATTCCCGCCGTCCGCGTGTTTTCGAAAGAAACGCACACAGCTTTTGGCGGCTGCGGCTGTTCCAGCGCACCGCCGTTTCATCCCCACCCCTGTTCAATTGCTCCCTATGATCACAAACGCTTCGAAATTCCTCGCGGCCGGCGCCCTCGCTCTGGGTGCCGCGCTCGCTTCCACCCAAGCCGCCGACAAAACCGTCAAAGTCGGTGTGCTTCACTCGCTTTCCGGTACGATGGCGATTTCTGAAACGTCCCTGCGCGACGTGCTCTTGTTCACCTTCGACGAAATCAACGGCAAAGGCGGCATCAAGGTTGGTGCCGACACCTACAAGATCGAGCCAGTCGTCGTCGACGGCGCCTCGAACTGGCCTCTTTTCGCCGAGAAAGCAGAGCAACTTCTCGCTCAGGACAAAGTCGCCGTGACCTTCGGCTGCTGGACGTCCGTCAGCCGCAAATCCGTTCTGCCCAAGTACGAGAAGTACAACGGTCTCCTCTTCTATCCCGTGCAGTACGAAGGCGAAGAAGAGTCGCAGAACGTTTTCTACACGGCCGAAGCCGTCAACCAGCAGGCCACGCCCGCGGTCGACTACTTGCTCGAGCAGGGCTACAAGAAATTCTACCTGCTGGGTTCCGACTACGTGTATCCGCAGACCACCAACCTCGTGCTGCTGGAATATCTTCTCAGCAAAGGCGTGCCGATCGAAAACATCGGCGGCGGTCTGAAGAGCGAAGGCGGCAAAGTGATCTCCGCCGGCAAATACACTCCGTTCGGTCATACCGATTACCAGCAGATCGTTGCTGAAATTAAGCAGTTCGCAGCCGGTGGCGGCGCTGCCGTGATCAGCACGCTCAACGGCGACACCAACGTTCCTTTCTTCAAGGAATACGCCGCGGCCGGTCTTACCGCCGATACGTGCCCGGTCGTTTCGTTCTCGATCTCTGAAGACGAATTCCGCGGTCTCCCCGCCAAGCAGCTCGTCGGTCAGCTCGGTTGCTGGACCTACTTCCAGTCGATCGATTCCGCCGCCAACAAGAAGTTCATCGCCAACTTCCAGGCCTGGCTCGCGAAGTCCACGGTCCCCGGCATCGTCAAAGAAGGCCGCGTGACCTGCTCTCCAATGGTTCTCAGCTACGACGGCGTTTATCTCTGGAAAGCCGCTGTTGAAAAAGCCGGCACCTTCGATGTCGACGCCGTGCGCAAGGCGCTTCAGGCCGGTCTCTCCTTCGACGGTCCTGGCGGCAAGGTCACCACGCAGAAAAACATGCACCTGACCAAGAACGTCTACATCGGCGAAACCAAGGCCGATGGTCAGTTCAAGATCATCAAGAGCTTCAGCAACGTGGAAGGCCTTCCGTGGCTCAAGGGTAAGTACAAGAAGTAAACCGCCCGCGCTTTGCTTCATTCGCGGGTGGCACGGCCATCCGCTGCAGAAAGTTAAACTGTAGTTTGGTTCTCCGGAGGGGTGGGTTCCCCAAGTCAGCGAACCTGCCCCTCCGGTCTGTTTTCCAGGTGTATCGAAATAATTCATGTCCCAGCTCATGAGGGTTTGTCGTTTCCGCCGTTTCCTTTTCGCGCTCGTTGGCGCCGTTTGCGCAACCTGCGCGGCCTTTGCCGAAACTCCCCGTGAGACTGTCGCCAAGGCGATCCTCGCGGAAAACGCCGGGGCCCGTCGCGAGGTGATCAATTCACTGGCCGGGCAGGGCGACGAAACCGTTGCCGCGTTGTTCGCCGCGTGGCGCGAGGATTCGCTTTTCGTCTACGAATCGGCCGACGGCGTGAAGACGCCCGTGCAATTGGTGGGAGAGAAGGACAGCGATGGGAAACAGGAGGCGCTGCGGGTGGACAACGGTCAGTCGCTCAAGTCCGCCGACGGCAAACCGCTTCGCCTCGCAGCGGGTGAGATGACGGCCGTCGAACACAATGCGATGCTTCGTCGCTCGATGAAAGCGGTCGTGGATCTGCTCGATCTCGCCGCGCCGAATCCATCGAAGCGCCTGCAGGCGGTGCAGACGCTCGGTTTCGCGCAGGACATCGAAAAACTCGCGCCGCTCCAGAAGCGCCTTTCAATCGAAGAAGACGAAAAAGTGAAAGCGGCGATCCGGGAGGCGATCGCGCTGATCCAACTCAAATCCCCCGATGACGCCGTGAAGCTCGCTGCGCTCAAGGAGCTTCGCGAACTCCACACGCTCGCAAGCACCGATTTTCTCAAAGCCGCGCAGAAAGAAGCGGAAGCCGCCAAGAAGTCCGAACTCGCCGAGGCTGCGCGTCTCGCGCTCGGAGCGGTCGAGAATCACCGCACGGCGGTTAATTTTTTCGGCACGATTTTCCGAGGTCTCAGTCTCGGTAGTATTCTCCTCGTGGTCGCGCTCGGTCTTGCGATCACCTTCGGCCTCATGCGCGTCATCAATATGGCGCACGGCGAGATGATCGCGGTGGGCGCGTACACGACGTACATTGTACAAAATATCTTTGGCTCCGGACTGGCGCTGTCGCCCTTCGGGTTTTCGATAAGTATTCCCGGGATCAACGCGAGCGGCTGGACCTACGAAAGCTATTTTCTCTTCGCGCTTCCGCTGAGCTTTCTCACGGCCGCGCTCGTCGGCATCGCGCTTGAGCGCACCGTCATTCAATTTCTCTACCGGCGCCCGCTGGAAAGTCTTCTCGCGACGTGGGGCGTGTCACTCGTTCTGCAGCAGATCTTCCGTCTGACCTTCGGTGCGAATAACGTGCAGGTCTCCAGCCCGAGTTATCTCAGTGGCAACTGGACGTATTTCGACATCATCTTTGGGTGGAATCGTCTCTTCGTGATCGGCTTCGCGATCGTGATCGTTGTCGGCGTCTGGATGGTGCTCACGAAAACGCCGCTGGGTCTGTTGATCCGCGCCGTGATGCAGAACCGCGGCATGGCCTCCTGCATGGGTGTGCGCACGGAGCGCGTGAACATGATGACGTTCGGCCTCGGCAGCGGGCTCGCCGGCCTCGCGGGCGCGTTTCTCAGCCAGATCGGCAACGTCGGCCCTTCACTTGGTCAGAGCTACATCGTCGATTGCTTCATGACGGTGGTTGTTGGCGGCGTCGGCAATATTGCCGGCACGGTGATCAGCGCGATCGGCATCGGCCTCGCGGACCAATCGCTCCAGCAAATCCTCCTCAATCCTGTGCTCGGAAAAATCTGCGTGCTCATCGCCATCATCCTTTTCCTTCAGTGGCGACCGGCGGGCATTTTCGTGACCCGCAGCCGCAGCCTCGACGAATAATCCAGCACTTCGCCGCGCATGACTCCTTCTTTTGCCCAGTCCGCTTTTTCCAAACGGCTTAAAGTCGAAATCGGCGTCGTCGCCGTGATCGCAGTTTTCCTCATCGTGATTTTCCCGCTGCTCAATGCCAACGGCATGGTCAGCAACTTCACGGTTAATCTCTGGGGGAAATATCTCTGCTACGCGCTCCTGGCGATCTCTGTCGATTTGCTCTGGGGTTACACCGGTTTGCTCAGTCTCGGGCAGGCGATGTTTTTCAGCCTCGGTGGCTACATGATCGGCATGCACCTCATGCTGATGATCGGTGATCTGGGTGTGTATGCACAGGCGGGAAAAAATCCGAACCTGATTCCCGACTTCATGATTTTCCTGGGGCACACCGAGTTGCCGGGCTTCTGGAAACCGTTCTATTCGTTTGGGGTCGCGTTGTTGATGGTGGTGCTGATTCCCGGCACGGTTGCCTACATCTTCGGATTCCTCGCGTTTCGTTCACGCGTGAAAGGCGTCTACTTTTCCATCCTCACGCAGGCCCTGACGTACTGCGCAGCTCTGAGATTTTTTCAGAACGATACGCTCATGGGCGGGAACAACGGGTTCACCGATTTCAAGCGGATCTTTAGTCACAGCTTTTCCGATCCGGCGACGTATCGCTGGCTCTACATTGCCACCGCGATCATCCTGGTCCTCGTCTATATCGGCTGCCGCGTGTTGAGCCGGACGAAGTTCGGCTTGGTCCAGCAAGCGATCCGCGACGGTGAAAACCGCGTGCTTTTCAGCGGCTACGCAGCCGCGGACTATAAACTTTTCGTGTTTGTTTTGGCTGCGATCATCGCGTCCATCGGCGGTGCGCTCTATGTGCCTCAAGTCGGCATCATCAATCCCTCGGAAATGATGCCGGAAAAATCCATTGAAGCCGTGGTGTGGGTCGCGTTCGGCGGGCGTGGCACGTTGATCGGACCTATTCTTGGCGCAATCGGCATCAACGCGCTGAAGAGCTGGGCAACGCGCGCATTTCCCGACGCCTGGCTCCTGATTCTCGGCGGCCTCGTGATCGTCACCGTTCTCCTGCTGCCCGGCGGGCTCGTGAGCATTCCGGGAAAAATCACCGCGTTCTACAAAGCCCGTTTCGGGAAGAAAGCCTGAGCCATGCCCAGTCCCATTCTTAGCGTCGAAGACGTTTCCAAGACCTACGATGGCTTCAAGGCCATCACCAACCTCAACTTCTATCTCGACGAAGGGGAGTTGCGCACGGTCATCGGCCCCAACGGCGCGGGCAAATCCACGTTCTTCGATCTCATCAGCGGACGTGCGAAACCGAATCACGGCGGCAAGATCACGTTTGGTGATATCGACGTGACACAGCGAAACGAATACGAAATCAACCGCCTCGGCGTAGGCCGGAAATTCCAGACTCCCAGCGTCTATTCCGAGCACACGGTGTGGGATAATCTCGTCCTCTCGCTGAAAGGTCCGCGCGGCGTTTTCTCCTCGTTGTTCAAGCGTCTAAACTCCGCCGATCGCGACCGTCTGGACGATTTGCTTAAACTGATTCGTCTCGGCGAAAAACGTACGTGGAAGGCCGGTCAGCTGGCTCACGGCGAAAAGCAATGGCTCGAGATCGGCATGCTGCTCGCCTCCGAACCGAAGCTATTGCTCATCGATGAACCCGCCGCCGGCATGACCGACGACGAGACCCATCGCACAGGCGAATTGCTGCTGTCGCTCGCAGGTAAACACAGCCTGATCGTTGTTGAGCACGACATGGGCTTCGTCCGCCAGATCGCGCGCGACGGCAAAGTCACGGTGCTCCATCAGGGAAGTGTCCTTTGCGACGGAAAGTTCGACGAAGTTCAAAATAACCCGAAGGTCCGCGAGGTCTATCTCGGCCGCGGAAAACACTGATCGCTCATGTCTGCTCTTCTCCAGCTTTCCCAGGTTGAAACGTATATCGGTGGCTCGCGCATCCTGCGCGGCGTCGACCTTGAGATTAACGCCGGCGAGGTTGTCGCGCTGATGGGCCGCAATGGTGTCGGCAAGACGACCACGCTCAAATCGATCACCGGCATGCTGTCGATCCGCTCGGGCTCGATCACGTTCGATGGTCAGCGCCTTGACAAGATGACGGCCGACGCCCGCGCCCGCTCCGGCATCGGCTCCGTTCCGCAAGGTCGCGACATTTTCCCGCACCTCACGGTTGAGGAAAACCTTCATGTCGGGCTCGTCGTCCACGGGCGCAAAGGCAAGGAGGCGAAAAACGCGCTCGATTATGTGTACACGCTTTTCCCTGTTCTGAAGGAAATGCTTTCGCGCAAGGGTGGCGTGCTCTCTGGCGGGCAACAGCAGCAGCTGGCTATTGGCCGTGCGTTGCTCACCGATCCGAAGCTTCTCATCCTCGATGAACCCACGGAAGGCATCCAACCGTCTATCATCGATCACATCGGCGACACGCTGAAGAAGCTCAAAAAGGAGGGGATTCCTGACGACGATGTCGCCGTCGAGAATGCCATCAAGACGATCAAAAAAGAAGGACGCCTCGCGATTCTTCTCGTCGAACAGTACGTCGATTTCTGCCGTGAGGTTTCCGACCGATTCTATGCGATGGATCGCGGCGTAGTTGTGGTCAGTGGCGAGATTGCCTCTCTGACGGACGAAGTCGTGAAGAAGCATTTGCAGGTCTGAAAAATTAAGAATGCAGAATCAGGAATTATCAAAACGGAGCTTAAGGTGTTTGCCCGTCTTTCTGTTTCTGCATTCATAATTCTTCATTATTAATTTCCTCGCATGCACCTCACGCCCCGCGAACGCGAAAAGCTCCTTGTCGTCACCGCCGCCGATCTCGCCCGCCGTCGTCAGGCGAGAGGATTGAAGCTCAACTATCCCGAGACGATCGCGATCATCACCTATGAAATCATGGAGGGCGCGCGTGACGGTAAGTCTGTCGCCGAGCTGATGAGCTATGGCGCGACGTTGCTGAAACGCGAAGATGTCATGGAGGGTATTCCCGAAATGATCCACGATGTGCAGGTCGAAGCGACTTTCCCCGACGGCACGAAACTCGTCACCGTTCACAACCCGATTCGCTAAACGTCATGATTCCCGGAGAAATCATCACCGCGGAAGACGCGGCCAAACTCGACGCCGATGTCGGGTTAGAAACCAAAACCATCAACGTTTCCAACATAGGTGACCGCCCGATTCAGGTCGGCTCGCACTTCCATTTTTTTGAGACGAATGAGGCGCTCATCTTCGACCGGACTGCGAGCCGCGGATTCCGTCTGAACATTCCGGCGGGAACAGCGGTGCGCTTCGAGGCGGGGGACAAGAAAATCGTCGAACTCGTCGCCCTCGCTGGAGTTCGTGAAGTCTGGGGGCTGAATGCGAAGGTGAACGGCCTGCTCGAAGGGAAAATCAAGAAAGCCAGCGCAAAGAAGCCGGTTACCAAGCTCAGGAAAACTTCGGCCGCCAAGAAAGTGGCCACGAAATCCAAATCCCAAAAACGTCGATAACGCCGATGAGCCTCAAACTTTCCCGCCGTCAGTATGCCGAGATGTTTGGACCGACCGTCGGCGACCGTGTGCGCCTCGCCGACACTGATTTGTTCGTCCAGGTCGAGCGTGACCTGATCGCCGAGGGCGGTGGTTATGGCAACGAAGTGAAATTCGGCGGCGGCAAAGTCATCCGCGATGGCATGGGGCAGTCGTCCACGGCACTCGATAAGGAATCGCTCGATCTGATCATCACCAATGCACTGATCATCGATCCCGTTCTCGGCGTCATCAAAGCCGACATCGGTATCAAGCATGGGTTGATCGTTGGCATCGGACACGGTGGAAATCCCGGTATTCAGAGCGGACTCGGCTCGATCTACGCCGATCCGCGCACGAAGAAGAAAAACCCGATGATCGTCGGCGCGGGAACTGAAGTGATCGCAGGCGAGGGCTGCATCGTCACCGCGGGCGGCATCGACACCCACATCCATTTCATCTGCCCGCAGCAAATCGACGAAGCGATCAGCTCCGGCATCACCACGATGCTCGGCGGCGGTACGGGTCCGGCGCACGGCACTTACGCGACGACCTGCACGCCCGGCGAGTGGAACATCCACCGCATGCTCGAGGCGGCTGAGTCGTACCCGATGAATCTCGGTTTCCTCGGCAAAGGAAACTGCGCGACGCCCCAACCGCTCCGCGAGCAGATCGTCGCCGGGGCCATCGGCCTGAAACTTCACGAAGACTGGGGGACTACTCCCGCAGCAATTGATACATGTCTCGGTGTCGCCGATGAACTCGACGTCCAGGTCGCGATTCACACCGACACCCTCAACGAAGCCGGTTTCGTCGAAGAGACGCTGAAGGCGTTCAAGGGCCGCACGATTCACACCTTCCACTCGGAAGGCGCCGGCGGTGGTCACGCCCCGGACATCATTCGCGTGTGCGGCGAGGCCAACGTGCTGCCGTCGTCCACGAACCCAACGCGGCCCTTTACGGTGAACACCATTGATGAGCATCTCGACATGCTCATGGTCTGTCACCACCTCGACTCGAAAATTCCCGAGGACGTTTCCTTCGCGGAGTCGCGCATTCGTCCTGAGACGATCGCGGCCGAAGACCGTCTCCATGACATCGGCGCCATTTCGATGATGTCGTCCGACTCGCAGGCAATGGGGCGCATAGGCGAAGTGATTCTGCGCACGTGGCAGACTGCGCATAAGATGAAGCAGCAGTTTGGTCCGCTGACGTCGCCCGCCCATCCAGCCGCCGATAATTTCCGCGCGCTCCGCTACATCGCGAAATACACCATCAATCCCGCGATCGCGCACGGCGTGAGCCACATCATCGGCTCGATCGAAGTCGGCAAACTCGCGGACATCGTGATCTTCAAGCCCGCGCTCTTTGGCGTGAAACCCGAGACGGTTCTCAAGGGTGGCTTCATCGCGTGGGCCAACATGGGCGATCCAAACGCCTCGATTCCCACGCCGCAGCCGACATTCTACCGTCCGCAGTTTGGAGCGACGGCGCGTGCAATCGCATCGACGAGCATCACGTTTGTCAGCGAGGCATCGCTTAAGAAAGGCCGGGTGAAAGAACTCGGACTCAAGCGTCGTCTCGAAGCTGTGAAGAGCTGCCGCAAGATCGGCAAACGCCACATGCTTCACAACGACGCGATGCCCAGGATCGAAGTCGATCCCGAGACCTACACGGTGAAGGCTGACGGCGTGCATCTTACCTGCGAGCCGGCGAAAGTATTGCCGATGGCGCAGCGGTATTTCCTCTTCTGAGGTATTTGTTCGATGGCGGCGCCACGCCTCCATCGGAAGATCACACAATCAGCATCGCGTCGCCGTAGCTGAAGAACCGGTATTCGTGTGCGATGGCTTCGGCGTAGATTTCTTTCAGCCAAGCGATGCCGTCGGTCGAACCCGGTGTTAGAAATGCCGAGACGAGACAGAGCAGCGTGGATCGCGGTTGGTGGAAATTGGTGATGAGCGCGTCCACGCCGCGAAAGGTGCGCGGCGGATAGATGAAGATGTCTGCCTCGGCCAGGAATGGCTGGGCAAGCGGTGCAGAGTGGCGGCTCAGAAAATCTTCGAGCGTGCGCACGCTCGTGGTACCGACTGCCACGCGGCGGCCGGTTGGCGAGAAAAGCGCCTGTTGGGTGGCGACGGGAAGCTCGTAGAGCTCACGGTGAATCGCGTGCTCCTCGACGGTTTCGGTCATGATCGGTTTGAACGTACCGAGGCCGACGTGAAGCGTGACATCCGCCGATGAAACGCCGGCCGCGGAAAGTTGGGCCAGAAGCTCTGGCGTGAAGTGCAGCCCGGCGGTGGGGGCCGCTACGGCTACCTGTCGATCGCGATTGGCGTAAACGGTCTGGTAGCGATCCAAGTCTTGCTCGCGGCGGGCGGCGGGATCTTCGCGGGTGATGTATGGTGGCAGAGGAACTTCACCGAGACGATTGGCGAGAGCGGTGACGGATTCGCCCGAGGGAATTGTGAAGCGGATCAGCGCTCCGCCCTCGGCGTTTTTCTCCAGAACCTCGCCGGTGAAATCGTTTTCGTGCGCGAAGGTGGCGCCAACGGGCAATTTTTTTCCGGGGCGGACGAGGCACCACCAGACGTTTTCACCACGTGCAGGCTCGGGGCGTGTGAGGAAGCATTCGACGGCGCCACCGGTCGGGCGCTGCGCGAAAGGACGAGCGGGAAGGACGGCAGCGTTGTTGCGGAAGAGGGTGTCGCTGGCGCGGAGAAAATTCGGCAGGTCGACGAAGTGATGGTGGGCAATCGTGCGAGTGGCGCGGTCGACAACGAGCAGGCGTGAGGCGTCGCGGCGGGCGGCGGGTGTTTGCGCGATGAGATGCGGGGGCAGCTCGTAGTCGAAGAGAGCGGTGGAGAGAGGCACGTTGTGGACGGTCGTTTAGCGCGGAAGTCTCGGCAAGGAGACGCGGATTTGAGGCTTGCTCCGAGCGATAGGGCGAGTTTCTTCCGCTGTTCCCACCAGACGCCGAAGTAGCTCAGTGGTAGAGCAGCGGTATCGTAAACCGCTGGTCGCCGGTTCAATCCCGGCCTTCGGCTCCAGTTTTCACAAAACCCGGCACGAGTTTTCGAGCCGGGTTTTTGTTTGTCGGCATCCGGTCAGTTGTCGCTGATATGGTCGTCGGCGAGGTGGCCTTGGAGTTTGCGGCGCAGCTTGATCGTTTCGATTTCAGTCCGCATTTGCCGTGTGAACAGCTGCAGCCGGTGATGCACGTCCAGCGTTTCGAGCAACTGCTGCTTCAACGAGGGATCTTCGCAGAGGCTGAAAGCGGCCAGATCCACGAAGGTTTCTGGATCTTCGATGGTTTTGAGGAATTTCGCGAAGTCAGGCGGTACGGTTCCGCCGAGGCGTTGCTTGGTGACGATGAGCTTCGCGAGGTCGGTGCGCAGACGGAGGTTTTCAGGATCGGGCGCGCCGGGTTCGCTGGTCAGTGCGTGCATGCGGGCGATCCGATAGGGGTGTTCGCGGATGATTTCGGTAAACTCGATGCGGGCGAGGCCTTGGAGCAGGAGATTGGACGTGCCGTTTTCGGCTTTCTGGCAGGCGCGGACGATACCGACGGTTGCGATACGGTGGGCGGGCTCAAACTGTGTGGCGTCTTCGGCGCGTTTGGGGTCGATCCCGGCCACGGCGAACAGCCGGTGGGTGGCCAGCGATTCTTTGAGCATCTGACGATAACGTGGCTCGAAGATATGGAGGGGCATCAACGCTTGCGGGAAAAATGCGACGTTGGGCAGTGTCATCACTGAGATGTGACCCGGAAGCGTGATTTCCATTTCCATTGGTTGAGACGTTAGGCGCGAGAAACGGGAATTCAACAAATGTGGTCCAGCTTTTCGCATGAGCGGGTGTTGAAGGGGGCGTGACACGATTGGGCACCTGTTTGGTGAGGCGTGCCACGAGTGTGACAGGCTGGCTCGAATCGAGTGGGATTCAACGTGAAGAAAAGGTGGCTATGAATTTTTAAAACGTTGATCAACTGAAGCTAAATTGAGGTCGGTTAACTGGGGCACATGCATTGCTAAAGTGCGGGCATGAGCCGTATTTTAGGAATCGATTTAGGTACCACCAACTCGTGTATGTCGGTCATGGAGGGCGGCGAGCCCGTCGTCATCCCGAACGCCGAAGGTGCACGTACAACCCCGTCGGTCGTCGCTTTCACCAAGACCGGTGAACGTCTCGTTGGCCAGGCCGCGAAACGTCAGGCGGTGACCAATCCCCGCAACACCATTTTCTCCGCGAAGCGCCTGATCGGCCGCAAATTCTCCGAAGTGCAGAAGGAGATCGCGAGCTTCCCGTTCAAGGTCGTCGAAGGCAAAGGCGGCGACGCTTACATCGAAGCGCAGGTCGGCGATAAGACCGAGCAATTCGCTCCGCAGCAGATCGCGTCGTTCGTCCTCGCGAAGCTGAAAGCTGATGCCGAAGCGTATCTCGGCGAAAAAATCACGCAGGCCGTCATCACGGTCCCCGCTTACTTTAACGACGCGCAGCGTCAGGCCACCAAGGACGCTGGCAAGATCGCCGGTCTCGAAGTGATGCGCATCATCAACGAGCCGACGGCCGCCTCGCTGGCCTACGGTCTCGATAAGAAGAAGGACGAGAAGATCGCCGTCTTCGACTTGGGTGGCGGTACGTTCGACGTTTCGGTCCTCGAAATCGGCGACGGTGTCTTCGAAGTGAAGGCGACCAACGGCGACACTCACCTCGGTGGTGACAACTGGGACGAAGCGCTCATCACGTGGCTCGTCGACAGCTTCAAAAAGGAAAACGGCATCGATCTCCGCAAGGACCCGATGGCGCTCCAGCGTCTCAAGGAAGAGGCCGAGAAAGCCAAGATCGCGCTCTCCTCGACGCAGTCGGTGGACATCAATCTCCCGTTCATCACGGCAGACGCGTCTGGCCCGAAGCATCTCAATATTTCGCTCACTCGCGCTAAGATGGAGCAGATCTGTGAATCGCTCTTCGACCGCTGCCTGCCTCCGTTCAAGAGCTGCTTGAAGGACGCCGGGCTCGATTCCTCGAAGATCGACGAACTCGTGCTCGTCGGCGGTATGACGCGCATGCCGAAGGTCGTTGAGATCGCGAAAAATCTTGGCGGCAAACCGCCGCATCAAGGCGTGAATCCTGATGAAGTCGTCGCCATCGGCGCGGCCGTCCAGGGTGGCGTGCTCAAGGGCGAAGTCCGTGACGTTCTCCTCCTCGACGTGACCCCGCTCACGCTCGGCATCGAGACCGCTGGCAATGTCGCCACGCCGATGATCCCGCGCAACACGACGATCCCGTCGAAGAAGACGCAGGTTTTCTCCACGTACTCGGACAACCAGCCGGGCGTTGAAATCGTGGTTCTTCAGGGCGAGCGCCCGATGTCCCGCGACAACAAAACCATCGGCAACTTCAAACTCGATGGCATCCCGCCCGCGCCGCGCGGCACGCCGCAGATCGAAGTCACCTTCGATATCGACGCGAACGGTATTCTCCACGTCTCCGCGAAGATCTCGGCACTGGCAAGGACCAGAAAATCACCATCTCGAACTCCTCCGGTCTTTCGAAGGAAGAAGTCGAGAAGATGACCAAGGAAGCCGAGCTCCACGCCGCGGAAGACAAGAAGCGCCGCGACGCCGTCGAAGCAAAGAACCAGCTCGATAGCTCGATCTACCAGCTCGAGAAGGCCATCAAGGACGCGGGTGACAAACTCCCCGCCGACAAAAAGTCCAAGATCGAAGCTGCGATCGCCGACGCGAAGAAGGACCTCGAGTCCAACGACGCCGACAAGATCAAGGCCGCGTCCGAAAATCTCCAGAAGCTCGGAGCCGAGCTCTACGCCGAAGCCCAGCAGGCCGCAGGCGCAGCCGGTGCCCAGCCCGGAGCTGACGCCGGTCCCGCTCCTGAGAGCGGCGCGAAGAAGACCGAGAAGAAAGCCGACGTCGTTGACGCGGACTTCGAGGTCGTCGACGACGAAAAGAAGAAGTAATTCCCAGACATTTCCACGCGCCGTACGGCTTGTCCGACGGCGCGTGTTTGTCTCTCAAAAACTCCCATCCATTTCCTCAAACCCAAATCCACAACCATATGGCCAAAGTTAAAATCAAGCCCATCGGCGATCGCGTCCTCGTGAAACATCTCGAAGACAACAAAGAGCAAATCCGCGGAGGCATCATCATCCCGGACTCCGCCAAGGAAAAGCCGCAGGAGGCTGAAGTCATCGCTGTCGGCACCGGCAAGAAGGACGAGAGCGGCAAGGCCGTCGCGTTCGAAGTCAAAGTCGGCGACAAGGTTCTCATCAGCAAGTACGGCGGCACCGAAGTGAAGATCGAAGACGTAAAGTACACGATCGTCCGCGAAGACGACATCCTCGGCGTCATCGGCTAAGTCGCGTGCCCGGAATCTCCCTACAACTTAAAACTCATTCTTAAATAACATGCCCGCTAAACAAATTCTCTTCGACGAAGCAGCCCGCCAGAAAGTCCTCCGCGGCGTCGAGCTCCTCGCTCGCGCCGTCAAAGTCACCCTCGGACCGAAGGGCCGCAATGTCGTCATCGACAAGAAATTCGGCTCACCGACCGTCACCAAGGACGGCGTGACCGTCGCCAAGGAAATCGAGCTCGCCGACGCCTACGAAAACATCGGCGCGCAGCTCGTGAAGGAAGTCGCTTCCAAGACGAACGACTCCGCCGGTGACGGCACCACGACCGCCACGGTCCTCGCTGAAGCCGTCTACAAGGAAGGCCTCAAGCACGTCACCGCCGGCGCGAACCCGATCTACTTGAAGCGCGGTATCGACAAGGCTGTTGAAGCCGCTGTCTCCGAGCTCGCGAAGATCTCCAAGAAGGTGAATGCCTCCGAGGAAATCCGCCAGGTCGCCACCGTCTCCGCCAACTGGGACGCCGAGATCGGCAACATCATTGCCGAGGCCCTCGACAAGGTCGGCAAGGACGGCACCGTCACCGTTGAAGAAGCCAAGTCCATCGAGACCACCCTCGATGTCGTCGAAGGCATGCAGTTCGACAAGGGCTATCTCTCGCCTTACTTCGCGACCAACGCGGAGAGCCAGGAAGCCATCCTCGAAGACGCTTACGTCCTCATCCACGAGAAGAAGATCTCCAACCTCCAGGAGTTCCTCCCGATCCTCCAGGCCAGCGCCAAGACCGGCAAGCCGCTCCTCATCATCGCTGAAGAAGTCGAAGGCGAAGCCCTCGCTGCTCTCGTGGTGAACAAGATCCGCGGCACGCTCAACGTCGTTGCCGTCAAGGCCCCTGGTTTCGGTGATCGCCGCAAGGCCATCCTCGAAGACATCGCTGTCCTCACCGGCGGCAAGCTCCTCTCCGAAGACCTCGGCATCAAGCTCGAGAACGTCACGGTTGCCGATCTCGGCCGCGCCAAGCGCATCGTGGTCGACAAGGAAAACACCACGATCGTCGAAGGTTCGGGCAAGTCGTCCGACATCCAGGGTCGCGTTAAGCAGATCCGCCGTCAGATCGAAGAAACCACTTCCGACTACGACAAGGAGAAGCTCCAGGAGCGTCTCGCGAAGCTCGCCGGTGGCGTTGCCGTCATCAATGTCGGCGCCGCGACCGAGTCCGAGATGAAGGAAAAGAAGCAGCGCGTCGAAGACGCCCTCCATGCGACCCGCGCGGCCGTTGAAGAAGGTATCGTCTCCGGCGGTGGCGTTGCTCTCCTCCGCACCGCGAAGTCCGTCGATGCCGTGATCGCGTCCCTCGAAGGCGACGAGAAGCTCGGCGCCCAGATCATCCGTCGCGCTGTCGAGTCTCCTCTCAAGCAGCTCTGCTTCAATGCCGGCGTCGAAGGCGCTGTCGTTGTGCAGCAGGTTCTCGCGAGCAAGGGCAACAACGGTTACAACGTCGCCACGGGCGAGTACGTTGACCTGGTCAAAGCCGGCGTCGTCGATCCCACGAAGGTCACGCGCACCGCGCTCCAGAACGCTGCGTCGATCGCAGGCCTCCTCCTCACGACCGAAGCGATCATCACCGACGCTCCGGAGAAGAAGGAAGCGGCTCCTGCACATCCTCCCGGCGGCGGCATGGACTACTAAGTCTGGCCGCGGTTGATCAACCGCTCCGAAACAACTTCAAGGCGCGCTCCGAAAGGGGCGCGCTTTTTTTGTGAAGAACCAATGGGTTTGAAGGTGGAGCGCGCACTCCGAGCGCGCTGCTAAAGATCATCAGGTGAATCGGGATGAAATCACGGGCGAGCCTCAACAGCGCGCTCGGAGTGCGCGCTCCACCTCTGAGACGTTTAACGAACTACGGAATGGACGCCGTTTTGACGCCGGGCGCGGGCTGTGCGGTTTTTTCGGCTTTCTTCTCGAAATATTTTTTGAAGACCGCGCCGGCTACGGGGGCGGACATGGCGCCGCCGCCGTATTCTTCGCCAGGGACATTGCCTTCGAGCATGACGACCACGGCGATCTGTGGATCGTCGTAGGGAGCGAAACCCATGAACCAGGCGTAGTTAATGTTACCCTTGAAGGCTCCGTTTTCGTACACCGCTTTCTGAGCCGTGCCGGTTTTACCTGCGATCTTCAGGTGGCCGAGTTTCAAGACCTGGGTCAGGCGCCGCGCGGTGCCGCTTTCCACGCAGAGTTTCATGCCTTCCATGATCGTGTTGTATTGCTGTGGGGCGATGCCGATGGATTCGGTGCGCAGGCGTGGCCGGTTGTCCTGATGAATGAGGGTGGCCGGCGTATACGTTTCGCCTCGCGCCAGTGATGCTGCGAAGCAGGCGACCTGGAGGGGCGTGACGAGCACGTAGCCCTGCCCGATGGACGTGTTGGCGGTGTCGCCCGGAAACCATTTTTGGCCTTGGGTGCGTTCCTTCCATTCGGGCGGGGGAACGATGCCGCGTTTTTCGTAGAGCAATTCAACGCCGGTGGGTTGTCCGAAGTGAAAACGCAGCGATTCGTCGGCGATCTTTTGGGGGCCGGTGGCGAGACCCTCTGTCATGAAAAACACGTTGCAGCTCAGGGCGATCGCGTGAGGGAGGTCGATGTCTCCATGCACGGCGCCACCGTGGCAGGGGAACGAGCGTTTCCCGACCATGAGTGCTCCGTTACAGGTCACAGTGTCGCGTGCCTTTAACGCGCCGCTTTCGAATGCGGCCAAAGCGGTCATTATTTTGAAGGTGGAGCCTGGCGGATAGAGTCCTTGGATGGCCCGGTTCATCCACGCGCCCGATTCAGTCATCTCGCCGGCGGCGGCGGCGCTGAGTCGCGGAGTGAAATTGTTCAGGTCGTAATTGGGCATGCTCGCGAGGGCGATGACCTCGCCAGTCGCGATATCGATGGCAACGACGGCTCCGGCGAGTTTTTCACCGGAGTCTTTGTCCTCGGCGAGCAGGACGGCCTCCTCCGCGGCCTGCTGGATATCGATATCGATGCTCGTTGTGATGTTTTTTCCCTGCACAGGCAGGCGACGGGTGAGCGGCGGGTCGATGCGGTAGCCGGAGGGATCGACGCGATAAATGGCGCCTCCCGGGGTGCCTTGGAGCTGGTCGTTGAAACGCGCTTCAAGACCGTCCTTTCCGATGGTACCGCGCATTTTGATCGTGGAGAGGTCTTCGCCGGGGAAATCGCCTTCGTTGAGTTCGTCATGTGCGAGCACGTAACCGAGCGTGTGGGCAGCGGAAGTCTTGTACGGATATTCCCGCGTGCTGGCGGCGTAAATTTGAACCGGGTTGTTGAGAGGCGGGAGCTGCTCGGAGAGACGGGCGTACTCCTCGGGTGTCAGTTCGTCAGCGATGATGTAGGGAAGCAGCAGCTGGCTGGAGAAATGCCGGTTCAAGCTGTCGGCGTCGACTTTGGCGCTGCGACCGGTGATCTTGTTCACCACATCCATGTATTTTTGGATGACGCTGTAGCGGGCGATGAGACGCAGGTGAGAGTAGGACGGCAGATCCTTGTCGTCGTTTGCGAGGTAGTTTTTGCGGATGCGGCGGACCTCGTCGTTGAACTCCCTGCGGAGCTCGTCGAGGTTGACCGCGGCGTAGAAGCGGGCGCGGTTTTTGACGAGGAGGCGCCCGTCGCGATCGTAGATGTTTCCACGCGGTCCGGGTGTGAGGATGCGGCGCTGGTTTTGTTGTTTCTCCCGCTCGTGATATTCGTCGGTCTTGATGAGCTGCTGATAGGCGAGGCCGCCGATCAGGATGAGAAGCAGGGCGGTGATGGCGGGATAGAAAAACAGGATGCGCAGGTCGTAGCCCTTGTGGGATTCGACGAGACTGTTGGGGCGATCTGAGGAGCGGTCGGCCATCGGAGATGCTTTTGCTGTTACAGCAATCCGCGTTGCTCGCGGCGCAAGCTGAGGCCTGCGATTTCGAGCGCGTGTTCCTGAAGTGTGAAGAACCAACCGGCGGCGAGAGCGACGAACAGTTCGGACATAAACAGATCCAGGAGAATGGCAGGCAGCGCACCGAAAGGCGTCGGATGGCGAACGATCAACGCCACGGTGAGGAGCAGAAAAATCGCGGCGTTGGTGATGAGCGCGACGAAAGTGCCGAAGAGACTTCTTCACGAGGGAAGCGGCCGCGCAGATTGAAAATGAATGTGTAGGCGACGAGAAAGAGGACCGCGTGCAAACCGAAGCGGATGGGCGCGCTGGCGTCGCACCAGAAGCCGAGAAGCACGACGATTTTCCATCCGTCACGGTAAGGCAGCCGCAGTGCGGGAAACGTGACGAGCAGGCCGCCGACGAAGAGGCTGATGTGCCAGTCGGACAGGTAGTGATTGAGCTGGCCGAAAAGGGTCCAGAGCACCACACCGCAGGCGAAAGCAAAGGTGCTGTTCGGATTCTATCGTGTTTCCCTATTAACCTTAGCAGTACGTAACTGAAAAGTCGAAGCGGTCACA
>JASGJB010000025.1:0-37614 GCA_049840895.1 Nibricoccus sp.
TGGGATGCCGCGTTGCTCAACAATGGCCCAGACATCCCGTTCCGGCTCGACATCTCGGGCTCGGGTCCGACGTTGAAGGCGACCTTGTACGACGGCTCGCGCGCGTACGAACACACGACGTCGGCGAGTTTCGAGAACGGGCAGCTGGTGCTGCAGGCCGAACACTACCTGACGACGATCACCGCGAAGTTCGAGAACGACGCGCTGGTCGGCGAGACCAAACTGCAGGGCCCCGGCTACTACGCGAAGTTCGACTTCAAGGCCGTGCGGCATGCGCCCGTCGCCGCTCCCGTCGGGAAAATCCCGGCGATCGCCGGGAACTGGGTGATCCCTCTCGACAAGCAGTCGTCGAAAGGCGAGAAGGCCTATCGACTCATCGTCGAACAGAAGGGCGCGGAAGCCGAAGCGTCGATCCTGCGCGTCGACGGCGATACCGGGTCGTACAGCGGCACTTTCAGGGACGGTAAGTGGGTGCTGAGCCATTTCGACGGCAGCCGCCCCGGCGTCATCGAGGTGACCGCGCGCGACGACGGCACGCTCGGCGTGGTCGCGCACAACGAGGCGATCATCCGCGCGCTTCAGGGCAACGACAGCGATGGATATCGTGAGGAGAAATACGGCGATCTCACGCCTCACTATACCGCCTACAAGCCCGAGATCGCGCGTGCGAAGGGATTTCCCGAGCCGGCCAACTACCTGACGCACACCTCGGTGCGCGATTCGAACGAGAAGTTCAAATTCGCGTTCCCCGACGTGAATGGCAAGGTCGTCTCGAGCGAGGACTACGCCGGCAAGGTCGTCGTCGCCATCGTCACCGGCACCTGGTGCCCGAACTGCCACGACGAGGCCCAGTACCTGATCCAGCTCGACAGGAAGTACCGTGACCAGGGACTGCAGATCGTCGCACTGAACTTCGAAGAGGCGGAGCAGCAGGCGTCGCTGCAACGCGTGAAGGCGTTCGTGAAGCAATACGGCGTGAAGTATCCGTATCTCATCGCCGGCGCGCCGGAAGAGATGTGGGAGAAGGTGCCGCAGCTGACGAACCTCAACACCTGGCCGGCGACGGTGTTTGTCGGGCGTGATGGCACGGTGCGCTCCGTTCACGCCGGCTTCGCGTCGCAAGCCAGTGGGCCGTTCCACGAACAGTTGAAACAGGAGTTCACGCGCCAGATCGAAACATTGCTCGCCGAAAAGGCCGGCGTGGATTCAAAAGTGGCCGCACGCTGATGCACGGCGGCGGAGGAGGCCGCTCCCGGGTTCCTCCGTCGTTACGGTCCGGCGACCGCGGTGACGACGAAATGCTGCACCTGGGGTTCGAACTCCAACAGGAAGTCGAGATCCTCGGGGTAATACTTCGCGGTCAGCAGTTCGTCGCCGGCAAAGCCCCGAATCGCCGCCTCCGACTCCCAGAACGTGACGGTGAGGAAGTGTGTGACGTCACCGTCGTCACGCCGCAGGATCTTCACGCCGAGGTTTCCGGCCACGGAGCGATAGTCCGAAATCGCGCGCGCTTCGAGGAACGTTGCGTAGTCCGCGGCCTTCTCGCGAGCAGTACGGCCGTGCCAGATGCGACAGATCATGACGCAGTGTGAGAGCGCGCCTTGGCCGTTGCGAAAAGACTTTGTTTTGTCGGGTTCAGTTTCCGTTGCGTGACGGCGTGGGTGACCGTAACGCGTGCATCCGAAATGGCTGGAATCGGTGCCTGCACTTGAGTCGAGTCCCTGACATGAGGCGTGTGAAGTGCTGAGTTTCGTCGATATTCTGGTCTATTCCTGAGAGGCTTTGGATAGTTCAGCTTGATGGTATGAGCAGTCGTCGGCCGAAATAACCTGCGTGGGACCGAGGAGTTACGCGAACCCTATTGCTTCCTCTCTCTCTCCGCCAACCTTACACTCCGTCGCCGGGATTGCTCGCACCTGGGGACAGGTGCTCGTCCCTCGCAGACTCGGGACCACACTCGCAAAGCCTCGTGTGTCCAGCTTCGCTCCGCGAAGCTGTCGAACCCTCGAAGATAAGAAAGCCGGGTTCGACAACTTTGCGGAGCAAAGTTGGACGCACGTAGTGCGGCCCCGAGCGATAGCGAGGGGTGAGCAGCGGTCCCCCGCTGCGAGCAATCCCTCTCTCCCATCAGCCACTGCGCACGCTCAACGAATTTGCGGAGCAATGTTGGACGCCTGGAGTGCCGCCCCGAGCGACGCGAGAACGGCTGTCGTCAGTCTGGAGCAATCCCACTCTCCGCCAGTTTTCATAGTGGGTCAGCGTGATCTTCTCGCGTGACCGTAAGCACACCAGCCATCAATGTTCGTTTGCGTAAACGACCTTGCCACCGACCACCGTCTCGACCACTTTGATCCGAGCGATTTCCTCGGCGGGAATCTTCGTGAAATTCCGATCCAGGACGATGAGATCCGCAAGCTTGCCGACTTCAAGCGAGCCGATCTGATCATCCTGATGCAGTTGATACGCCGCATTGATGGTGATGGCTCGTAGAACCTGGTCGCGCGACAGACCAGGATCGTCACCAAGCCTGCCGCGATACTCGTCCGGTACATCCGGCGAATTGGTCCGAGTGACGCCGACTTTGAGTGCAAACCATTCATCGAGCGCATCGACGGGCCAGTCACTGCCATATGAAATCCGCGCACCGGCTTGCGCAAGCCGCCCATAAGGTTCCAGAAGCTTCATCCGCTGCGGACCGAAGTAATCAGTCACCCCGAGCGTGTCGCCGGCCGGTTTTCCCCACTGAAACGACAGCACGGCAGTGACATCGAGCGCCTTGAAGCGCGGAAAATCTTCCAGCGCAACGATCTCATCGTGCGCAATCGCTGGACGGATATCGGAGTCGGGTAACGTCTTGCGAAGCGATTCGATCGCGTCGAGTGCGGCGCGAACGGCGCCGTCACCATCCGCGTGGAGATGAGGATCGATGCCAGCGCGACCCAGTTCGATCAGAATCTTCGAAAGGTCCCGGGGCGAAAAATAGACATCGGGTCCACGGCTCGTACCGGCGACCCAACGGGGATGCTGCGCGGTACCGGCATTGCGCCGATAAGGTTCCAGCATTGCGCCGGTGAAAGCCGGCGCCGAGATCACGCCGTCGAGGAATAGCTTGCAGTTGCGAATGGTGATCCCGGGTTCGGTGCCTATCGGGCCCTCATCAAATGACTTGCGGAATGAAACGATCCGGTCGACGGCCGCGCTGATTTCCTTGTTTTCTTCAGGCTCGATAGGCGGCGCAAAGTGCGCGCGTGCCGTGAGCCGCCCCGTCTTGCGGAGGATCGAAAAGGCCGTCATGGCATCGGGCCTTGCCCATGCATCGAGAAACGACGTGACGCCCTGCTGATTCATGGCCTTCAATGCGGCCGATGCCGCCTGCACGTCTTGCTCGACGGTGGGCTTTGGAACGAGCGAATCGAACACCGTGAACGCTGAATCCTCGAGCAAGCCGGTGGGCTCACCCGAAGCGTCACGCCAGATCTTTCCGCCGATGGGATCCGGTGTGGCTTTCGTCATCTTGGCGAGCGCCAGTGCGCGTGTATTGGCGAGCACGGTATGACCGAAGGTGGAGCGCACGAGGATCGGTCGCGTCGTCTTCAGCGCATCCAGTGTCGCTCGACTGGTCTTGACGCCAGACGGCCGCATGCTCTCCTGAAACCAGCCGACGATCTCGAGCCAGTCGTCCGGCCCACCGGGTGGCGCCTGATCCACACAGGTCTGCACCCGTTTTTGGAACTCGACCACCGTCAGCGATTCATAGTTGAGACTGCATTTCAGGAGTTGGGAACCTGCGCCTAGCGGATGCATGTGTGCATCGATCAGTCCGGGCAGCAATGTCCGACCTTTCAGATCCACTTTTGTGGTTTCAGGGCCGATGTACGCCTTCACTCCGTCGTCACTGCCGACGTAAACGATCCGACCTCCCCGGATGGCGATGGCTTGGGTCACGGTGCCGGCTCGATCCGAGGTAAAGACCTGTCCATTCACGTAGGCACGCTCGGCCGAGACAGGATTTTCTTCAGCGCCCGAGACGGCGGCTGCTGACAAGACGAGCGCCGCGAACCGACCGATACGCAGTGAATTCATTCAGGAATCCCCTTCACGTGTAGAGCAAATCTGGAGATGGAGCCTTACACATTCAGGGATGCTGTGGAGACCTGATGCTTGGGAAAGTGCCCGGTCCAATCACGACCACCTGCTTTCAGAATCGCCTACGAGCCCGTATAGCGTCCACTCTCCACGTGACGGCGTGCGATTTTTCTAAGATGAATCGACGAGGTTGATCGAAGTTCGGGGGAGGCAATCCCGTCCTCACACGCCATCGATCAGTACAACTCGTCATCTGCCGGTAGATCGCGATTTCTGGTGATCGCGACCGGTACACCGAAAGAACATGGAGCGGTGGTGCAAGCGCAGCAGAATGTTCCTTTGCGCCAATAACTCGCCGAACCTGGTTGCGTCGATCTGACCCACTTCCCCTCAGCCGCGAGACGACGCGCAAATAGAGTGGCCCGAGTGCTGCGAGAGTCGCCAGAAAAGCTCTGCAAACCTTCGTGAGGCTTTTATCAGCATGGTGGACGCGGCGATCAACCGGTCAATCCATGTAGTGGCGGGCAACTAACCGAGCTTTCGCCGGCGCGATGTACTGCGCTTGGCCAAGTGTCAAGTGGCGCCATAGCTGTGGGCAATACAGCACGGAGTGCAGCTGATTGCCTCCGCACCGTTCTCAGCATGCAAGTGCTGTCGGCACGAGCTCGCCACGCACGCGCTCGATGGCGCGCGTTTGCTGGGTGAGTCGTACACCGCGCATGCACCATCGACCCGAATTCTCCCTGCGACGACAAGGGGCGAATTCACAAGTACAGAGCCCTTCGCGCTTCGCAGGGCGATCTTGTTCACTCCACATCACTTCCCAGTCTCGCGCAGCGCAGCATGAGGTCCGGCCGTCATACTGTCAGTGCCTTCCTCAGTTAGTCTGTTCTAAATGAGACAGATAGACGGCCTAACGCGATAGTTAGCAGTCTAACTCGGTGCTGGCCCGGTTCTACGATGTAGACTTCGATTCACGGGCGCCGCACGCGCTTTGAATCTACTGTGCGCCCAGGCCCCCGACTTCAACCACCTCGTATTGGAAGGAACATCTGCTCAAATTTGTCAGGAGGACACGTCAATGCCAAGGAAATCCAAAGCACTCTCTGATCCAGCAATCGAATCGATCAAAGGAACGTGGCAGAGCAGCAATTTTGCCTACACGTTCGAGTCCGACGGTACGTACGTTTACGTCGGCAGGTTGGGAAACGCGTGGACGATGAGCACGGAGATGTCTGAAGAGGGGACATTTCGTCTGACCGGAGATGAACTGGTCGTGAACCGCAAATGTGGCGTGATTACAAACTCCAACGGCTATCGGCAGAACATGGCGAAGGAGACAACGGTCTTTCAATGGCAGCTGGGCGAGTTGAACGGCCGGTTAGCGATGCAATTGGTTTTCCCGGATGGCGGGGTGCAGCACTTCTTTCGCGTCGACTAGCCGCGGTTCGGCCACCTGATTTGGAGCTCGTTGATTTCCACTCTGAGCTGAGGACTTGGCTGAGACCGTAATCGAAGCTAGTACGTGTAAAGATCGAGTAATCGGGCACCTGAACGCTCCGCGAAGGGTCGGCTATAGAGTTCGACGCAATTCAAAGGCTTTCTCTCTATTGTTAGGAGGAGCTACGCAAGTCCGCGCCTGCGATGGAGCGGTGTTGATGGCTGTGGCATTGCGCCGATACGTGCGCAAAGGCGCACGAGAGTTCCGGATGAGCGGGCCGGCAGAGACGTTCGCGACGTGCAGAGGCCCGGCCACTGGTAGTTAGTCGGCGGTTTGTTCGGAGGCGACCGGGAATCTCAGGTCAGGCCACCGCGTCCGTGATGTTGGCGGTCGCGCCTATCGTCTCCCGGAATGCACATCCCGGATCCATCGCGCCGGAAGATCGATCGTGAGTGCAAGAACGTAGGAAGCCGTTGATTCGTCGAGCTCGCCTTCCGGGACCGCCGGCATGAATTGCTCTGCCTTCCCGGGGTCAAGGTAGAACTCCAGCCGCCTCTCGTAGCGCTGCACCTGTTTGGCATAGCCGCGATGGCCTGCCCCAAGGCCATCGAGATTCTCGACGAGCGCCTTTGCACAACGGAGTGCCTTCCCCTGCGCGGAGGTATTCACCAGCACTTGCATTGCCGAGTCGACGGCACGCCTGCATCGTTTGTCTGAAGAGCTCCTGGACTTGGCGAGGTAACCCATTGTCGAACCCGCAAAGAGGATGGCGACGAGCGCGCAAACTTCTTTGGCAGTTGGGCTCTCGCAGAGCGGTTGCAGCACCATCCATAGCCAGAGTGCGGCGCTGCCCGAATAGATGAGTGAGATCGGCCAGCGATGTTCCACCCGGATTCCAGGAAGGAGTCTGTGCCACCTTTCTGGGCGTTGCGCAAAGCTGCCGTCGAACAACTGCAGCTGCCGCTCGATGTGCGCGGCACGGCCGACCAGTTCGTCGTAGTGCTGGTCGTTCCGCAGGTTGTAGATGAAGATCGCGATCGTCGTGAAGAAGCCGAATAGGGCGATCGGCGTGGCGATCAGCTCGGTATCCTTCACCTTTTCGAGGATTACGAGGCTGCCAATCGTACTGAGTGGCAGCAACGAAAGCAGCTTGAAGCGGATATCGGTGAGTTTGCGGAACTGCTGCGCGACCTGTCCGTATTCCGCCAGCAGTGCTCTATCTTCTGCCTTCCCTGCAGTCATGGTGCTTCTCCATGCTTCTTCTGAAGGCGTTGTACACCCGGGAGCGCGCAGACGGAAGACGAGATGCCGCAGTTCTGGCAAAAGTTCGGCGGTGTGCGCTGCGATCACGAAAGGGAAAATGCCGGCGGGAGCCGGGCATCGCCCTCATGCCGACTCAACGCCCACTTTCTTGCGCGACAGAATCGTCTCATTCCGCACCAGCGGCCTTGCCCACCAGCACACGCTCAAGATGTACGTGAGCGTCACAAACACCGTCAGCATCGCCATCCGCAGACCAAACCAGTCTCCGAGCAGACCGACCAGCAGCGGCACGATCGCGCCGCCGAGGATTCCGGTACACAGAATGCCGGACATCGCACCGTGATATCGGGTTACGGAGTTCAGCCCGAACGAGAAGATGATCGAATACATCACGGAGAGGAAAAATCCCGACATCGGAAAGGCGAGGAGTGCAGTCTGCGCCGGTCCAAACAAGGCGAGGCCCACGGACGCGAATGCCAGCAACGTGAAGGCGGCCAACACCACCTTCGCATCCAGCAACTTCAGCAGCACCAGCCCAAGCACGCAGCCCACGGACATCAATCCCCAGAACAACCCGACCGCATGCGCACCCTCCTTGGCGGGATCGAACTGGTGGTAGGTGCTCAGGAACTGCGACATCCAGTTGGCGAGACTCTGTTCGGTGCCGACGTAGGCGATGATGCCGATGAAGAACAGACGCACGTGCCGGTCGCGAAGCAGTTCCTTGTAGCTCGCCAGTCCGCCCGCGCGCTCGCTCTCGGCGAGCTCCACGGAGGGCAGCCGCATCAAGGCGGTCAACGCAATCAAGGCGACGAAGACGAACAGGAACCACCAGTAGAACTGCACCCAGACCAGCGCCTGCTGTGCGGCTCCCGGCCGTTCCATCAGCATCGAGAACACCATCGGGCTGACGTACGACGCGAGCCCGAACACCAACTGTCCCATTACCGAGAAAAAGGCGAAGTGGCCTTCACCGCCGGTCGCGCGGGTCAGCGGGTTGATGACGACTTGCAGCATGGCCATGCCGAGTCCGATCACGAACAGACCGCAGATGACGACCAGGTACGACGGCAAGACCGCGATGAGCAGGCTGCCCAGCAGGTTCAGGCCGAAGGCGGCGAGCAGCGTCGTCCGGATCCCGCGCGCCTCGACCAGCGCACCGGCCGGGATGGAAATCAGCCCGTACGCGAGAAAAAACGAGAACGGTAAAAACCCGGCGAGCCCGAGACTCAGGTGGAAGTCGCCGATGATGATCGGCATCAACGGCCCGATCAGGTTGGTGACGAACGAGATCACGAACCAGACCAACATGATGTAGCACATCACGAGAACGCGGGTTTTCATCAGATGACCGGTACCTGGCTGATGTTGTTCTTCGGGTCCATCCAGAACGCTTCGTTCGCGAAGCGGGCGAAGATCTCGCGCGGCAGGACGGGCGTGCGTTCGATCGGCTCGACCTTCGCGCGCACGGTGTGCATGCCGGGCATGCCGATGCGGGCGTCGAACTCGTCGGCGTTGTAGGCAACCTTGTCGAAGTCGTGTTCGAACCACGGCTCGCCGATGAACTGGTAGACCGCACGCATGGCGGCCGACGGATTGCGCACCAGGCTCTCGTAGGTCAGCAACAGCAGGTGGCCCGGCGCGTATTGGCCGTAGAACGCATCCTTCACGGCCTGGAAGGCGAACCCCACCATGCCGCGCGGATCGGTCAGCGCCTCGACCCGCGAGTACACCGTCGTGTTGGTGTCGAAGCGGAACACCTTGCTGACACTGACCGGCTGCTTGCGCACGATGCGCTCCATGCTGTCCAGCACCCAGGGCAGCTGGCGCACGCACGCGATGACCTTCGCCTCCGGGAACAGCGTGCCCAACAACTGCATGCGGCTGCACCACAGCCGGCTGGTGTCGAACACGACGCCGGCATCGGCTTGCCCCGCGTAGAAGTTCTCGACCAGGCCGCGCAGGATCGCGACGCGCTGTTCATCGGAGACGTCGAACGAGAAATCGTTCTTGCTGCTCGCCTCGGCCATGACCACACCCATGATGTCGGCGAGCGGGCTGGTCATGCCCGCGCGGAACCGCGGGTTCTGGTTGAGGATGGCGGCGAGCAGTGTGCTGCCGGCGCGCGGCAGTCCGGAGATGAAGTGGAACTTGCGGGCGGATGGATTCAATGAGTGTCCCCGATGGCCAGCGGAATGCTTCGAGTCGGAACGTTCCAGCCGCTCACCTCGACGACGGGTGTTGCCGCCGGCGACGCCGCGAAACGCGCGCTCAAGGTAATCGATTCACCGGGCCACAGGGTAACGTCATTGTCGCTCCACAGGATCGGCGTCATCGGCTCGCCGTTCGCGGACTGCTTGATCGACAGGTGCTGGAACAGCGCCATGCCCTTGGCGGAGGCGGGCACCGTCAGGGTGATGGTGGCGACGTCCTGGGCTCCTTCGTGCCGGAGCGTCGCCTCGACGTCGCTGGCCACGGTCGACAAGGTCTGCAACGGCGTGAAGTCCGCGTACTGCTTGAGCGGCGTCAGGTACCAGTTCGAATTCTCCCAATCGAGCTCATCGGTCTGCGTGGAGAGCCAATAGACGTTGTGGCTGATGGGCGAGCCCTTGCCCGAAGCGAAATCGAGCTCGACGAAGTAGACGCGCGACAGGCCGGTCAGCGCCGGCAGCACCAACAATGGCTTCGTGCCGTTGCCGGCGAGATCGATGCCCTTCAGTTGCTTGTCGTACTGCACGCTTCCATCCAGATTGCGTACGCGGATCCTCGCCTTCAGTCCGCGCTCATTCGTCAAGGTCTGGTTCACCAGCATGACCGCGCGTGTGTCGTACGAGTACTGGATGTGCACCGGCTCGTTGGCCATCCGCGCGCCGAAGTAGGCGCCGGCCGGATTCAGGAAATAGTCGTACAGGTGCCAGTGCAGCGAGGGCCACGCGTTGTTGAGCATCCAGTAGATGACGCCGGTCGAAGGATTGGCCGCATCCCGGTGCGCGTTGAACGCTTCGAATTGCGCACGCGCGTTGTCGTAGTTCTCGAGCTGCGACTTCGCAACGTAGTCCTCGAGACTCCTGGGTTCGCCGTAGCGTTTGGCGAGAGCGAGGCTGAAGGGTTCGAGCGTGGCGAATACGGACCACGCCGCCGACGCGTGAAACTGCCGCGCCTGGGGATCCTTCCACAAGGCCTCCCGCTCGGGCGGCGAGAGCATGCGGGTCAGATCGTCGAGCCGCGGAATGGAAGCGCCTGCGCTGACTTCGGAGTCGAAGCCATAGGCGCCGCCGAGTTTGTCGGCGTACCAATAAGAAGGAGGGATCCACGAGTAGGGGCCGTCCATCTTCATGCCGGACGGTCCGGTCTCGGGCGTCGACTTGGGCACGGCCGCCGCGATGATCGGCAACGGCCAGTCCGCGGCATGCAGGGTGTCGACGTAGAGCTTCGAGATCGCCGGTGGCGGCGCGTTGTCGCTGCCGATCATGAAACCGATCACGGAGGGATGGTTCCGCAGCAGGCGCGCTTCGCTGGCCATCGAGTTCGCGGCTATCTTCTCGTCCGCCGCGTCCCAAGGCTCGCCGCCCGTGTTGGCCCACGATTCCCACTTGTCGCAGCACTCCCAGCCGGCGAGGATCATGATGCCCTCGCGGTCAGCGAGATCGTAGAAGCGGGAATCCTCGAGCTTTCCTTCGCTGCGGATCGTGTTGAGCCCGAGGTTCACCACGTAGCTGAACTCGGCCTCCATGCGCTTGGGGTCGTCGCGCAGGAACATGTCCGGCGCCCAGCCCGCACCGCGGATCAGCACCGGTTTGCCGTTGACGACGAACTGGTGGTAGCCCTGCTTGGTGAGATGCGAGGTGACGCTGCGAATGCCGAATGTCGCGCTGGTCCGATCCGAAGTCGCGCCGTCGACATCGGCAGACATCTGCAGGTCGTAGAGCGGATGCGCGCCCATTCCCACCGGCCACCAGATCTTCGGTTGCTTTAGTTCGAGGGCCGGGTCGCTCTTCGGCGTAAACGAAACGATCTGCGTCTGGCCGGGTGCGAGATGGATCGTCTGCCGCAGCGGAACGCCGGCCACGACGCCCGTGATCGTCGCATCGTGGGCGGACGCATCCAGGTTTCGGGCTTCCACTTCCACGGTGAGCGCGGCGCGAGAGAGATCGGGAAGCGGCAGCGTCGATGTCACCTGCGGAAAGCGCAGCTGCACCGGTCCGGTCCGCACGACATCCACACCGCGCCACGGGCCCAGGTTGTTGTCGGGTGGCGTCGGGTTCCAGTCGACCCAGCCGATCGACAGGCTCGATCGCGCGTCGGCAGGGCGCACGCGCAATGCGAGGACATTGGTGCCGGCGTGCACCCAGCGGGTCACATCCAGCTCGTGGACTGGATAGGCGCCCGCGATGGCCGTCTCGTCGGCGACGCGCTGGCCGTTCAACCACACGTCGGCGCTCGAGTTGATGCCGTTGATACGCAGCAAGGTGCGTGAAGCCGCTGCTCCCGCGTCGACAGTGAACTCGGTTCGGTACCACCAGGGAACGACGAACGTGTGGCCGGAGGAATCGGGTTCCGACACCGTACGCAGGTTGTCGCCGTAGAACACGTTCTCGAACTTGCCGTTCTCGAGCAGCGCGGCCATCACGGTCGCACGGCCGCTGGCCGGGTACCACTCGGCGGTCGAAAGGCCGGCGGATGAAATCTCGGCGCCGCCCTGCTGCGCCTTGGCGCTGGTTTGAATCTGCCAGTGGGCGATCGCCGTGGACCCGGCGCCGCTATCTACCCGGGTGGGGGCATAAGGGGCTTCGGCGCCGGCGAGCGACGTGCCCGCCAGCGCCGTCAGCGCCGCTACCGCCCGGATCGCCCGCGCTCCCATCACCACTGCCCGCGCATGCCGACCGAGAGCATCCGTTCGGAGTAGTTGTTGTGCGCCGGCTGGTCGCTCCACACGAGGTAGTAGCGCTGGTACTCGTTGGTGAGGTTGGTGGCGTTCAGGAACAGCTCGGCATACGGGTTCACCTTGTAGGCGACGGACGCGTCGACGTACTGCTGCGGCGCCTGGTACATCTCCATGCCGTCGATTCCGCCCACGCTATCCGCCACGGCGCGCCGCGAACGGTAGTTGTACGCGACGCGCGCCTGGAACTTCTTGTCCTGGTACCACAGGATGAAATTCCCCGACTCGGTCGAGTTGTCCTGGAACGGGACCTTGCGCCCGGCGAGATCTCTCTCTCCCGTGTTGCTGGGCGCGTACGTCACGTTGAACTCCATGCCCGTATTGGACAGCAGCCCCGGCAGGAATGTGAACCCCTGGCGATAGTCGAACTCCGCGCCCTGGATGCTGTTGCCCGTGCCCTGGATCGGCTCGACGATCGGGACGCAATGTCCGCGGACCACGCCGTCCTCGTCCGGCAGGGTGCAATCGGTCACGCTGCCGTTCTTGATGAAGCTGCGCACGTCGATGTGGAACAACTCGAGGCTGACCATGCTGGTCGAGTCGATGTAGTACTCGAACGAAGCACCGTAGTTGGTGGAGCGCCAGGGGTTGAGATTCGGGTTGCCCGACGAACTACCTTGCGAGACCTGGAATATCGGACCGTCCGGCGTTTCCTGCAGCGAGTAGCCCAGCTGCAGGCCGCCGCCCCATTCGCTCAGGTTGAGCGGCATCATGTTCTTCGAAGCCGACAGGCGCATCGTCAGCTTGTCGGTCATGTTGAGCGCGAAGTTGGCGGCCGGCAGCACGTCGTTGTAATCGCGCTCGGTGACCGCGGTGCCGACCTCGGCCGGGTTCGTGAGGTTCGGGCCCGGATCGCCGCCCAGGTCCTGCGTGACCCGGCGTTCGGTGTGAATCACGCGGGCGCCTACATTGGCGCTGTACGACATGCTGCCCAGCTCGCCGCCGAAGTCTGTTTGCAGGAAGGCGGTCGTTTCCTTCAGTCGCACGGCCCAGGTGATTCCGGGCGCTGCCTGGGTCTCCGTGCCGGGATACAACGATTTCCAGAACTTCATCGGATCATCGATGGCCCTGGGATTGATTCCCCAGAAGCTGATGCCGGACCCGAGCAGGTTGTTGTACTGCCGCCAGTTGCCGGACAACGGCGCCGGCGTGTTCGGTATCTGTTGCGCCGACAGCGGCCCGGCGCGGAAGAACCCGTCTTCGTTGCCCGCGGTACACCACGTGCCATCTTCGTTGCCGCTCAGGATCACGTCGGCGGCGACGTAACGCACCAGGCATCCGTTCGGATCGCTGGCACCCATGCCGGCATACACGCGCGCCACGAGCGTGTACCCGTCGTTGTTGGCATTGCGGATGCTGTTGCGCACGCCGAAGTTCAGGTGGAACGAATCGTTGAAGCTGTATTTGCCGTCGAAGCGCAACGCGGTGATGCCGGTCCGGCGGTTGTAGTCGTCGCTGGACTCCAGCGTCTTCATCGTCCAGCCATTGGGATCGGCGAACGCGCTGGCCATCGCGGCCGGCATCGTGATCTTGAGATCGCGGCCGCCGAAAGTCGCCGTGATGGGCAGGGTGTTCTGCGCGATTCCGTTTGCATTGAAGACGCGGTTGCCACCGAGTTCCGCCGGATAGACATAGGTTCCGCAGGGCAACGCGGAGTCCGGGTCGGCCCACAGGCAACCATCGGAATCCGAAATGTTGGTGTCGGCTTCGATCCACGCCTGTTTCGCAGTTTCGCGGATGCCGCGCACGCTCGCCGAGAAGGGGCCGCCGTTGTTGAAATCGAGCTGGACGTTGATGTTCTGCGCGGTGGACTTCGTTCGAATGCCCTGCGAGTAGGACTCGACGTCGCCTGGCCATTTTTCGTACACCTGCGTGGTGTAGATGTGCGAACCGCCCCAGGCCGCGGCTTCGTCGTCGTCGACCGGCGGCGTGTTGTACTGGCTCAGTGCGGTAGCGCCGGTGTCCCTGAACCGCGTCGGGATGAAGCTCGCGCCTTGCCAGTTGGTGGAGTTGAACTGGAGACCGACGTTCCGGTCCTGCTGGATCTGGTGCGCGTAGAAATAGTCGCTGGTCAGCGTGAAACCGCTGCCCAGGTCCATCTGGAACGAGACGTTCGCCGCCTGGCGCTTGCGCTGCGTGCTGGTGTCGTACAGGCCGATGTTCTGACTACCCATGAACACGCCGTTGGAGAGTCCGTCGCCGTTCACATCGACGCTGCCGTCGTCGTTCTGCACGATCTGCGACGGAATTTCCGCGCCGTTCCATGCGCCCAGGAAGCCGTTGTAGGCGCCCGCGCTGGCCGCGTTTTCGCCATCGAAAATGACGCCGTACTGGTCGAGGCCCGCGTTCGAGTTGGTCCGAGTGGTATCGGAGAAATCCGCGGAGACCTGCACACCCCAGCGACCATCGGCGTTGAACGACACCAAACCGCTCGCTTCCGGTCCGTTCTTGCGCAGCGAAGACCCGCGCTCCACGTTGGCGGAGTAGCTGTAAGTGAAGCCGCTCGGCAGATCCCAGGGCCGATAGGTGTGGAGATTGAGCGCGCCGCTGATGCCGGTCTCGGTCTGCGAAGCCGTGGGTGACTTGATGACGTCGACCTGGTTGAAGAGCGTGGCGGGCAGCGTCGCGAAGTCGGGCTGCTGCGAGTCGATCTGATCCGGCGAGATGAACACTTCGCCGTTCAGCATCGTGCCGACCTGCGGCAGGCCGCGCACGTCCACAGACGTACCCACGCCGGCCTCGCGATTGATCTGCACGCCGGTGATGCGCTGTAGAGCATCCGTGATGGTCACGTCGGGCAGCGAGCCGATGCTCTCCGCCGAGATGCTGTCCTGGATGCTCGCGGCCTTGCGCTTCACGTCGATGGAGCGGATCTGCGACTGGCGGACGCCGTAGACGGTGACGGTATCGACCTCCGACGCTTCGGCCTGCGCGGGATCTTTCGTCGGACCGTTCTCCGCGGCGTCCGGCTCAGCGGCCCGGGCGGCGGATGCCGCGGCTGCCAGCAATGCCATGGAGACGGCAATCGACACGGGGTGCTTGCGATACAGGTTTGGCACGGCCTCTTCCTTCTAAATGTGTCTGGGTGAGTGCGGGGTGCCTGGAGCTCTCGACGCGCCGAACGCGTGTGGCAGCATCCCCGGTCTTCGATGAGCGATATCCGCTGGCATCTGAGTGATAGCCTCTATTAATTCGGGCCATTGACGAATCAATCGTGCATCGAATAGCGTTACACGTCAAGAACGCGCCGTTTGGTACATTACGCGGCTGTAATAGTTCGGAGATGCGACGAATCAAATGAAGACGACAACGGCCCCCCGGGCGGTGAACAACGTGCCGCGCCAGCTGACCCGGCGCAGCGTGTTCGAGGCGCTTCTGCATCGCAGCCCCATTTCGCGGGCGGACCTCGCCAAGGTGACCGGCCTCTCCAAGCAGACGACCTCGGAAGTCATCGACGCCTTCGAGCAGCAGGGGCTGGTTCATCCGATCGGACGAACGAGCGGCAGCGTCGGGCGGACCGCGGTTCTATATGAGTTGAGTCGGAAAGGCGGTCACGTGCTCGGCATCGATCTGGGTGCTCGTCGGCTCACCGTCGCGCTGGCCGATATCGCCGGCAGGGTTCTCGCCGAGGTCGACGAACCCACCGACAGCCGCGGTGGCGCGTGGGCACTCGACCAGATCGCGCGATTGTCGGATCGCCTGGCGCGCGACAACGACACTCATCCCAGCCGTCTTCGCTCCATCGTGCTGGCGACGCCTGGCGTGGTGAACCCGAAGAGCGGCGCCATCGAGATGGCGCCGAACATCGCCGGCCTGGGTCATCTCAACGTCGTCGGATTGTTGGGTGAAAAACTCGGCAGCCCGGTCATCTTCGAGAACGACATCAATCTCGCGCTGCTCGGGGAGATCTGGCACGGCTGCGCGCAAAACGTCGCCAACGTGGCGTTCCTCGCGCTCGGCAGCGGCGTCGGGCTCGGACTGTTCATCAACGGCCAGCTGGTTCGCGGCGAGAATGGCGCTGCGGGCGAGATCGGCTATCTACCAATCGGTGGAGATCCGCTGCAGGCCGAGTCGCGTGCGCAGGGCTGCCTCGAGTACCAGGTCGGGGCCGCGGGTGTCGTGCGGCGATATCGCGAGGCCGGCGGGTCCGAGGTCGAGTCGGCCATCCAGGTCTTCGAGCGTGCGCAGGCGGGAGATGCGCTGGCCGCGGGCGTCGTCGACGAAACGGCGAGGCTGACGGGGATCGCGGCGGCCACGGTCTTTGCAACCGTGGATCCACACGTGCTCGTGCTCGGTGGCGCCGTCGGCGCGCGTCCCGACTTCGCGGACAAGGTCGCGCGCGTGTTGGCGCAGCTCACACCGCGGCCCGTGGAAATCCGGACCAGCACATTGGGCAAGCGCGCGGGCGTCGTGGGCGCCTTGTCGGTCGCCTTGCGGCATCTTCACGATGATGTGTTCGGGGTCGCGGAACTGGCGGCGGCACTGCCGTTGCCCCCGCCGCCCGAACTGCGTCAATGACGCACGACACTGACTACTGTTACGGCGCTGACCTGGGAGGCACGAAGCTCGCGGCGGCGCTGGCCGATGCGCAAGGTCGCATCGTCGCGCAGTTGACCGAGCCCACGGATCCGCGCGGCGGCACACACGTCGCCGGGCAGATTGCCGCCTGCGCCGACAAGCTGGCGCAGTCCATCGGCGTCGAACCGAAGCGGACGCGTCACGTCATGGTGGGCGTGCCCGGCGTCGTCGATCCTCACACGGGCCACGTGTCACAGATTCCGAACATCGCGGGTTTCGAAGGGGGCGGCGTCCTCAGGCTTCTGCGCGAACGCTTCGGGCCGGACGTCGCGATCGAGAACGACGTGAATCTCGCGATGCTCGGCGAGCAGTCGCTCGGCTGCGCCAACGGGCTTCAGCACGCGGCGTTCCTGTCGCTCGGCACGGGCGCGGGGCTCGGTCTGCTGCTCAACGGCGAACTCTTTCGCGGAGCGCTCGGCGCGGCCGGGGAGATCGCGGATCTGCCGATTACCCGCGATCCCACACCGCAGCTCCCATCTACCACGGGCGCATTCGAACTCGAGGTGGGTTCGGTCGCCATCGTCGATCGCTATCGACGTGAGGGTGGGACCGCTGCCGCCACGGTTCGCGACATTTTCGAACGCCTGGAGAAGGGAGACGAAGTGGCGGCGTCGGTCCTCGACACCACCGCGCGCTGCGTGGCCCAGGCCGTCGTGACGTTGCAGTCGGTGCTCGACCTGGAACTCATCGTGTTTGGCGGCAGCATCGGCGTGCGTCCCGAGTTGTATGAGCGGGTGCGACAGGCCGTTCCGGCCCTGTACTCGAAACCCATCGCCATCGAACCGAGTCAGCTCGGCGATCGGGCGGGACTGATCGGCGCCGTGTGTGTTGCGGCGCAGGCGCTGCGTCAGAACTCCTAGTCTGCGTCGCTCACGACTGGTTCCAACTACCGGCACCTCACCCGCTCTGTTCCCCGACCTTCAGGCTTCGCGCACAGCAGTATCGGCTTCGTTTCGACGAGCCTCAGCGACTTGACCATCTGCGCGGTGGATGTCTTGTACTTGATGAAGTGCGCTGACGCGAGATGCGCCTCGTATGCGCGCCGGTCCGCGTACACCTCGAGCAACCGGATGGACGTCGGGCTCTCCGCCAGCGCGACGGAATGAAGCATCAGGACACCCGGCTCCAGCCGCACGGAAGCTTCTTGCTCTTCGGTCAGGAGCACCTTGAAAGCCTCGAGCTGCGCCGGATCGATTTCGAGCTCGGCGATGCGGACCATCGGTTGCGACGGCTCAGGCATTGCACTGGACTCGACGCCGGCGAACGACGCCAGCACGGTTGCCGCCAACAGGGCGACGCTCTTCGATCCGGTCGTCATGGCTGTTCTCCCTCGATGTTTGCGAAATCTTCATGTTGTTCATCGACGCGTTCGGGATGATAGTTAAATCCACTTTTCTGTCCGGGGGTTCCTTCATGAATGCGATACTGCGTTTCGTGCCTCTCATCTTCGCCCCGGTCGCCATCGCCGCGCCGAGCCTGCCCTCCAGCAATCCGTTCGCGCAGCCGAGCACGCTGCCGTACCAGGTGGCGCCGTTCGACAAGATCCGCGATGCGGACTACGAGCCCGCGATCCGCGCTGGCATGGCCGAACAACTGAAGGAAGTCGAGCGCATCGCGAGCGACCCAGCAGAGCCGACGTTCGACAACACGATCGCGGCGCTCGAGCGGTCCGGCAGGTTGCTGGAACGCGCCTCGCTCGCTTTCAACACGGTCACCAGCGCCAACACGAACGACGCGCTGCAGGCCGCCGAGACTGCGCTGGCGCCGGCGTTCGCCGCGCACCGCGACGCGATCAATCTGAACCCCAAACTATTCAAGCGCGTGAAGTCTCTGTACAACCGGCGCGATGCGCTCGCACTCAGCGCCGAGCAGCGCCAGGTGTTGACGCTGACCTACGACGACCTGGTGCGCGAGGGTGCGCTGTTGTCGAAGGCGGACCAGAAGACACTGAGCGGCTACAACGGGGAGCTCTCGACGCTCGAAACCGCCTTCCAGCAGAAACTCCTCGCGGCAGGCAAGGACGCAGCGCTCGTCATCGATGATGCGTCGAAGCTCGACGGCCTGTCCGCGCCCGAGATCGCGGCAGCGGCCGAGGCCGCGCACTCACGCGGACTCGAGGGCAAGTGGGTGTTGTCGATCCAGAACACGACCGAGCAACCCGCGTTGGCCTCGTTGACCAACCGTGCGACGCGAGAAGCCTTGTTCCAGGCGGGCTTCTCGCGTGCCCGCCAGGGTGCGAACGACACCGGGCCGACGCTCGCCAGGATCGCGAGCCTGCGCGCGCGCAAGGCGAAGTTGTTGGGGTTCCCGACGTGGGCAGACTATGTCCTCCAGGACCAGATGGCTCGCACCTCGCAGACGGCGACGGGTTTTCTGGAGAAGTTAGGCTCCGCGCTCGCCGTCGAGCAGCGGCGCGAGGCCGGTGAACTGCAGGCCCTGATCAAGGCGGGCGGACAGGACTTCTCGCTGCAGCCCTGGGACTGGCAGTTCTACGCCGAGAAGCTGCGCAAGCAGCGCTACGATCTCGACCAGGCCGAACTGAAGCCGTACTTCGAAGTGAACCGCGTACTCACCGAAGGTGTGTTCGGCGCGGCCCATGAGCTCTACGGGCTGAACTTCAAGCGACGCACCGACATCCCGGTGTGGCACCCGGACGTCCAGGTCTACGAAGTGTTCGAAGAAAACGGGCAGCCGCTGGGCATCGCCTATTTCGATTTCTTCAAACGCGACAACAAGCAGGGCGGCGCGTGGATGTCCAACCTCGTGAACCAGTCGAAGCTGCTGGGCACGAAGCCGGTCATCTTCAATGTCGAGAACATCACCAAGCCCGCGGCCGGGCAGCCGGCGCTGATCAGCTTCGACGACGTCGTCACGATGTTCCACGAATTCGGGCACGGGCTACACGGCCTGTTCGCCAACCAGGTGTATCCGAGCGTGTCGGGCACCAACACGGCACGCGACTTCGTCGAGTTCCCGTCGCAGTTCAACGAGCACTGGGTGCTCGATCCGAAGCTGCTGGCTCGCTACGCGGTGCATTACCAGACCGGGAAGCCGATCCCGCCGGAGCTGGTCGAGCGCATCCGGCGCGCGTCCGGCTTCAACGCGGGCTGGGACGTCGGGCAGGTGACGGCGGCCGCGATGCTGGACATGAGCTGGCACAAGTTGCCCGCCGACGCGCCCACTCAGGACGTCGACGCTTTCGAGACCCGCGCGCTCGCGGCCACCGGCCTCGACACGGCGCACGTCCCGACGCGCTACCGGTCAAACTACTTCCTGCACATCTGGGCGAGCGGCTATTCGGCCGGTTACTACGCCTACCAGTGGACCAAGATGCTGGCGACAGATTCGGCCGAGTGGTTCGACCAGAATGGCGGACTGACGCGCACCAATGGCCAGCGATTCCGTGAACTGATCCTCTCGAAAGGACACACCGAAGACTACGCGCCGATGTTCCGCGCGTTCTACGGCAAGGATCCGGACATCGGTCCGATGCTGCGCGATCTCGGGCTCACCGCGACGGGAGATCGTCTCCAGCCCTAGAATGATCGGGTGACTCGAATCACAGATCATTCCAGACGCCGCTTCCTCCAGCTCGCCGCCCGCTCCGCGGCGGCGTCCGCTGCGCTCTCGATTTTTCCGCCGAGCATCCGCAAGGCGCTCGCGCTCCCGGCCGCAACGCGCGCCGGAACCCTCGCGGACGTCCGGCACGTCATCATCCTGATGCAGGAGAACCGGTCGTTCGATCACTACTTCGGCACCTTGCGTGGCGTGCGCGGCTTTGGCGACCGGCATCCGATTCCGTTGGCGAGCAGCAAGCCCGTCTGGTTTCAGTCGGATGGCGAGAAAGACATCCCGCCGTTTCGCCTCGACACGCGGACGACGAGCGCATTACGCACGCCCGGCACGCCGCACGCGTTCGACGACGCACAGGCCGCGTGGGGGCAGGGGACGCTGTCGCAGTGGCCCAAGTTCAAGAAGTCCGTGTCGATGGGCCACTACCGTCGCGAAGACATTCCTTTCCAGTTCGCGCTGGCCGATGCCTTCACGATCTGCGATGCACATCATTGTTCGGTCACGACGGGCACCGATCCGAATCGAATCGTGTTCTGGTCCGGCAGCAACTTCGACCCGGTCCACCGTGCGCGCGGCGAGAACTGCACGGATGCGGACGCCGAGGTCAACAATCTTCGTTGCCAGATCGAGGGCCAACATCCGGACCCCGGTTACAGCTACCAGGGTTCGGCCTTCAACTGGCCCACGCTCCCGGAGCTGCTTGGCGCGGCCGGCATCTCTTGGCGCATCTACCAGGACCCGAACGACAACTGGACCGGCCTGATGCATGGTGGCCTGGCCTTCGAAAGCTTCCGGACTGCCACTCCCGGCTCGTCGATCTACGACAACGGAATGACGCCGTGGTCGTTGGACGCTTTCGCCGCCGACGTGCAACGAGGCTCGTTGCCTTCTGTTTCGTGGATCCTCCCCACCAAGCTCGCCTCCGAGCATCCGTGGGCATCGAGTTCGCTGCAGGGCGCCGATTTCACCTCTCGAGTCATCGATGCGCTCACGGCCAACCCCGACGTCTGGGGCGAGACCGTCCTCTTCCTCACGTTCGATGAGAACGACGGCTTGTTCGATCACGTTCCGCCGCCTGCGCCGCCTTCTCACAATCTCGACGGTTCGCTCGCCGGCAAAGCGACGCTGGATCTGCGCGGTCAATACTTCTTCGATCCCGAGCGGAAATATCTGCACCCCGACGACCAGATCAGCGGTTCACTTCGTCCCTATGGTCTGGGTGCACGCGTCCCGCTCTACGTCATCTCACCCTGGAGCCGGGGAGGGTGGGTCAACTCGCAGGTCTTCGACCACACGTCCGTCGGGCGATTTCTCGAGAAGCGATTCGGCATCACCGTGCCGGCCATCAGTCCATGGCATCGCGCCGTGTGCGGAGATCTGACGTCGGCGTTCGATTTCGAGAATCCCAACGAGGCGGCATTTCCGGCGATGCCGAAAATCGTGGACATGGCCGGCGCATTGGCCGCGGCGGCCCAGCGCCCCAAGCCCGATGCTCCCGAAGTTCACGAGGCCCTGTTTCAGGAGCCAGGTGTGCGGCAGTCACGCGCCACGCCTTATGAGCTGCACGTCGAGGCACGTTTTCAACGGCACGACGACGCGATCACCCTGGTGTTTCGCAACACGGGTGCGATGGGCGCCGTGTTCCATGTCTACGACAAGCTGCATCTCGACCGCATTCCGCGACGCTATACCGTCGAAGCCGGCAAGTCGCTCGACGATCAGTGGTCGCTCGGCGCCGACGACGGTCGCTATCACCTCTGGGTGTACGGACCCAATGGTTTTGTCAGGGAGTTCGTTGGCCGCGGGGCCGCAAGCCGCCTCGAGATCGGGCTGCGCTATCGCGCTGCGGATCGGGAAATCGAACTGGTTGCACGAAACGCCGGCCCGCGCGTCGCCGACCTGGAGATCCAGTTCAATGCGTATCGAAACGACGGGCCCTGGATCCTGCGGCTCGAGCGCGGGCGCACCGTCACTCGAACTTTCTCACTGGTCGCGAGCCACTGCTGGTATGACTTCACGGCGAGCCATGGCGATGTTCGCTACCGCTTCGCTGGCCGCCTGGAGACCGGTGCGCCAGGCTTCACTGACCCGGCGATCGGTGTCTGACTCCGACGCGCGCAATCACCCGGCGGCTGGCTTGTCAGTGGTGATCGTTTCCAGCCCACAGCCGTTGGGACCTTTTTCCCGCCTGCGCAACAGAAACGTACACACGAAGCCGGAGACGGCCAGGCCCGACAACACCAGCAACCCCAACCGATAACCCGCGAGATTTCCGAGCCCCGCCTGCTGGTGATCGTTGGCGCTGCCGATGAGCAGATTGAGCGTGAAGAAGCCGATCTGCATGATGAGCGTCATCAACGCGTAGGCGGTGCCGAGCCGCAGCGGATTCACCAGATAGGCCACGGAGGGCCACAACACGGCGGGGATCACGGACAGTGCGACGCCCATCATGCAGATGGGAATCCAAAGCGAGACCTGCGTGTAGCCGATCAACACGAACGCGGGCATGAACAGCAACGCGGCCGACATCAACAGCGTCGCGCGTTTGCCGATGCGGTCCGACAGGAACCCGAGGAGCGGCGTCGCGATCAGTGTAGATAGGGGCAGAAGGCCCGCGAAGTGACCGGCCTGCTGGTGCGCCAGGATGCGCATCGCCTCCGTCGCTTCGAGTCCGCCCTGCGTGTCTAGGATGCGGTTGGTGTAGAGGTCGATGGCGAACGTGCGAAACGGAAAGATGGCCGAGTAGAAGCACAGGCACACGCCGACGAGATACCAGTACGACGGATTGAACCGCAGCGATTCCCGAAATGACAACTTGCCTTGCTGCGCGGATTTTTCGACGGGCGTGAAAGGTTGGCCCGCGCCTCGCTCGAGCATCCAGTAGAGGCCCGCGCACAGCACGGCGACCAGTCCCGAACCCACGGCCAGGAACAGCGGGCCTTGCCAGCTCGGCGCCGCCTGCACGCCTTCCGGGTAGAACACGCCGGGAGCCCAGCTGGCGGAATTGTCCGCCGCGACCGAGGCCAGGCGGGCGATCATGACCTTGATGCCGAAAGCCAGCGCCAGCTCCCGGCCGCGAAACCATTTCGCGATCACCGTCGTGGCGGCGACCACCAGCGACTCGCCACCGAGACCCAGCAATACGCGACCCGCGATCATCGTCTCGACGTCTCCACCCACCGCGGTGAGCGTCGCACCGAAGAAGCAGATCACGGCGAACAGCGGAACGGCCCGCTGCGTTCCCACGCGATCGATGATCGCGCCGCCGATCAGCAGCGTGACGATGGCACTGGCGGCGTAGGCCGAATACAACATGCCGAACGAAGTCGCCGTGAAGCCGAGTTGCTCGACGAAGATGTGCTGGAGCGGGTGGATGCTGTCGTAGATGTAGTAGGTGCCGCAGCCCATGGTCAGACTGACGACCAGCAACACGGTCCAACGGTAGAGCGCCGACGGCGCCTTCGCATCGCCCGGCAACATCGCAGCGTTCATCGAGCCAGCCTCTCGAGGGCCACGTCACTCAGTGGCGCTTCCGCCAGCGACGCGGCGAGCACCGCGGCGCCCAGCGCAGGTGACAGGCGTGGCGGGCGAAGGTCGTAGTTTCGACCGCTGTCGTTCACCGCTCGAATGAAGAGAGGCAACAGCAAACTGTCGGGCTGCATCAGTCCGCCGCAATAGGAGACGGCCAGGGGAACATTGCTATCTACCTGCAGTGCGTCGCGCACGGCGTGGACGAGCGACGCGATCTCGCGCGCTGCTGCCTCGAAAATGCCGTGCGCCAGTACATCTCCAGCCTGCGCCGCCTGCGTGAGCAGGGGCGCGAGTGCGGCAAACTCGCTGCGACTCAAGGTTGGCGGTCCGTACACCCTGGCGCAGACATCCAGTCCGTGCGTCACGCCAAAGTGATCGCAGACCAGCTGGTGCAACGGACCCTTGGGTGCCCGGCGATCGTCCATGCGGGCGAACAACGTCAGCGCCTCACGCGCGAGCCAGTAGGCAGAACCTTCGTCACCGAACAGTTCTCCCCATCCACCTGAGCGGGCGCTGCGCCCGGCATGTTCACCATAGGCGATCGATCCGGTGCCGGCGACGACCGCGATGCCCGGCGCGCCGGCGAGCGCGCCGGCCCAGCCGCAGACGATGTCGTTGCCACACCGATAACGCGCGCGCGGCAGCAGGCCATCGAGGATCTGATCGAGCTGCGGCAGCAGCTCGCTGTTCTCGCCGTATCCCGGCAGGCCGACGAAAGCGAAGGTGAGATCGTCCGGGCTCTTCGACTGCGACGCGAGCATGTCGAGCGCCGTGTCCTTCAACATCTGCCGCAGGCCCTGCATGCCGATCTCGACATGGTAGGCGGGCCCGGCGCGGCGCTCTGCCAACACGCGGCCCGTCGCATCGATCAACGAAAATCCGGTTTTCGTGCCTCCGCCGTCGATGCCGAGGAACAGTGTCACTGACCCGCTTTCCAGGGATACACCGTGACGCCCTGAACCACCCGGTTCACGACGCCGCGCGCGTTGGGTGAATCGGGCTTCAGATTCAACGCCATCGACGCAAACATCGCCAGGCGTTGAGCGAACACGGCGAAGGGGAAGCACAGCGCCAGATCGCTCGCCGCGCGCGCGCCCGGAACGGTGACCTCGCCGGATCGCGCGATGTCACCCGCTGCGACCGTAACGACCCGGGCCGCGATGCCGTCCCTGCGCAGTTCCTCGAGGAGGTCGACCTCGTAGGCGCGTGCATACGAGTCATTGGAGAGAAGCACGATGACCAGTGTTCGTTCGTTGATGAAACACTTCGGTCCGTGCCGGAACGCCATCGGCGTTTCCGATATCGCGACCACGCGCCCGTCCGTCAGCTCCAGCAGTTTCAACGCGGCTTCCCGCGCGAGACCGCCCAGTTCGCGGTCGCCTAGATAGACCACGCGCTCATACTTCGAGCGCGACAGTTCTTCGACGGACGGATCCGCGAGCATCTGATCGCCCCAGCGGGCGATGTCATCGACTCCCTGCGGGCTCACGAGCTCGAATGCCAGCGCGGCAGCCAGCAACATGCACGAGAAGCTGGACGTCATCGCGAACGCGCGATCGTTGGTTTGCGCAGGCAGCTGGATGACGCAGGCGCGGCTCGAGCGCTCGCCTTCCCGACTGAGCGCACCCTCAGCATTGCAGGTGATGATCAGGTGATGACAGTCGCTCGACACCTGGTCCGCGATTTTCAGCGCTGCCACGCTCTCGGGGCTGTTTCCCGAGCGCGCAAACGAAACGAGCAACAACGGCGCGTCGTTGAGGCAGCCCCGCGGGTCCGCGACCAGGTCGGTGGTGGCGATCGCGCGGACGCGAGCTCCCCATCGACGTGTCAGTGCCGGCGCGAGGCAAGCACCGATGTGAGCCGACGTCCCCGCACCGCACAGCACGATCTGCACGTCCGGCCGGGCCAGGAGCGGTGCGAGGAACTGTTGTGCGACCTGCGTTCGCGGCCCCAGCTCGCGCCAGACGCCGGGCTGTTGCGCAATCTCGCGTGCGGTGTGCGAAGCACCCGCGCGCTCGAAATCCTCGAACGTCGTTATGGCGCTATTCGGTGTTTGCATCGAGCGCGTCGATCCCCTCGAACAGTCCGGTCGAACCTGCGCCGACCGGCTGTTTCAAAATAAAATGAAAGCCTTCAACTTTTAGTTTTGGCGAAAATACACTGATATGAGAGTATATGAAAGATAATGAAAACGCGATCGCCAAAAATCGGCTGGCACAATGCGCCGGAAACCGGGGAAACGACATGTCTGATCGATTGAAGTTAGTACTGATCGGCGCGGGAAGCACCGTATTCACGCAACGCCTGGTCGCTGACTTGATCCTGAGCGGGGAGTACCACCGCTGGGAGCTGGCGCTGGTCGACATCGACCCCGTGACGATCAAGGCGGTCGACTTGCTGGTCCGCAAGATGCTGCGCTTCAAGAACGCCGATTTCCCGATCGTGTCGACCACGGACCGTCGCGAGGTGCTGCCCGGCGCGGACTTCGTCGTCACCACGATCGCGGTCGGTGGCCGACGCGGCTGGGAGACCGACATCCAGATCCCGCGCAAGCACGGGATCTTCCAGCCCGTGGGCGACTCGGTGATGCCGGGCGGCATTTCACGCGCGATGCGCATGATCCCGCAGATGGTGGCGATCGCCGAAGACATCGCGCGCCTGTGCCCGAACGCGCACTTCTTCAACTACGGCAACCCGATGACCGCGATCTGCCGTGCCATCCGCCTGAAGACCGGCGTGCCGGTGGTCGGCCTCTGCCACGGCGTCACGTACGTCGAAGGATTGCTGGCGAAGTTCCTCGGCGTTCCGGAGAGCAGCGTCAGCAGTTCCGGCGTCGGCTTGAATCACATGACCTTCCTCAACGACATCCGGGTCGATGGCGTGGATGCGAAGCCGCTCATCCGCGCGAAGATCGACGAGCAACGACCGCTGGTCGAGAAGGAGATCCGCGAGAAGAAGGAATGGCCGAACGGCGTGTCGGGCCGGGCCATCCGGTACTCGGACGATCCGCTCTCCTGGTCGATCTTCGATCGCTATGGCGTGTTCCCGGTGGCGATGGACCGGCACGTCAGCGAATTCTTCCCCGAGCGTTTCCCGAACGGTCGCTACTTCGGCCGCACGCTCGGCGTCGATGCGTACTCGATCGATGGCCGCATCGCCCTCGGCGATACCTGGTTCGACGAAATGCTCGCCGTCGCCCGCTCGGCGGACCCGCTGCCCAATTCCTATTTCGACAACGTGCCCGGCGAATCGGAGCAGCTCGTCGCCATCATCTATTCGATCCTCGAAGATCGGCGTCGCGTGTTCTCGGCCAACATGCCGGCCGGCGGCGCCGTCCCCGACATGCCGCACGATGCCGTGCTCGAATTGCCCGCGTCCGCGGGCGGCTCCGGATTCTCGGCGCTGCAGTCACCGGCACTGCCGCCGGCACTGGCTGCCAAGGTGTTGTCGAAGCTCGCCGCGGTCGAAGTCACGGTGCAGGCGGCGCTGCAGGGCAGCTTCGATCTGTTCGTCGAAGCGTTGCTCACCGATGGTTCCGTGAGCGATCCCGACAAGGCCGTCGCCCTGGCGCGCGACCTGCTCGCCGCACACAAGGCGCACCTCCCGCAGTTCGCGTCCGTCTGATGGCCCGGCTGTTCAAGGCGGATCACGGCCGCCGCATCGAACTCGACGGCGTCGGCCCGGCGGCGCGCCCGGTCGACATCGACCAGGCGCAGACGGGCTTTGCTTCGCTCAAGACCTTGCGCATCTATCACTTCGAACCGCCGGCCGTGATCAATGGCCACGCGGAAGAGGACGAGGTGTTCATCGTCGTGCTCCAGGGCGAGATCGAACTGCAGATGCGCAGCGAACATTGGTCGTCCAACGAGCAGCGTTTCACGCTCGAGGCCGCGGGCAAACCCGGCTCCGTCGCGTGTGCGGCCTACCTGCCGCCGCATGCCGAGTATTCGCTCACGCCGCGCAGCGGCGCCGACGTCGCGTACGTCCGGGCGTTGCCGACGGAAGCGAGAGCGCCCGCGGTTTTCTCCACGGTCCCGCGTCGCAGCGGCAAGGGTTCGCAACTGCTGCTGGATCCGGAAGCGTATGCGCAGAGATTGCGCCTGCAGCTGTGGTACGCCGAGGCCAGTGAACAGGCGACCGAGCTCGCGTCGGCGTCGCACTCGGCGATGTCCGAAACTCTCGTCCACGTGCGCTCGACGCGCACGCGCGCCGTCACCGTCGAGGCGAACGGCTTGTCGGGGACGATGCTCGACTCCTGGGACACCGTGGGCCTGTCGGCCGGTGAGCCGGCGAGTTTGCGGCTCGCCGCGCGCGCCTCGGCGCTGAGCCTGATCGTGAGTGCGTCATGAGCAAGATCGAACCCTGCCGCATCGTCGTCATTTCCGACAGCCTGCGGGATCTTCCGCCGGCGATCGAAGCCCTCGATTCCTCGGGCCATCGCGTGACCTACGTTCCCGCGCTGACGCCGTGGAACCAGTTGGGCGACGAGCATCGGCGCGCTCTCGCCGAATGCCGTGCCGTGGTCATGGGACGCGTGCTCGGCATCGATGCCCAGGCGCTGGAGCTGGCGCCGAACCTGCGCATCGTCGCGTTGCACACCTCGGGTTGCGACAACGTGGACATCGCGGCAGCGAGCCGCCGCGGCGTGCTGGTGACCAACGTCAAGGGCGTGAACGCCGAGCAATGCGCGGAGTTCGCGATGGGGCTGATGATCGCCGTGGTGCGCAAGATCGTCACCGGCGATCGGGCGATTCGTGCAGGACTCTGGGCATCCCGCACCCAGTCGAGCATGGATCTCTTCGGCGCCACCATGGGCGTGATCGGCTTCGGGCAGATCGCAAAGGCCTTCGTCCGCCGTGCGAGAGCGTTCGGAATGCGCCTGCTGGTCCACACGCGCACACCGGATCCGGTCTTCGCGCAGGAATTCGGCGTCGAGTTCGTTTCGCTCGCCGACGTGTTGAAGCAATCCGACGTCGTCGGCCTGTTCGCTTCGCTCGACAACTCGAGCCGCCACATGATCGGTGCGCCCGAGCTCGCGCTGATGAAGCCCTCGGCCTATCTATTGAACATCGCGCGGGGCGAATTGGTGGACGAGGCCGCGCTCGTCGCCGCGCTGCGCGACGGCCGGATCGCCGGCGCGGGCATCGATGTCTTCGAGGAAGAACCCTTGTTCAAGAGTCCCTGTTCGATCTCGACAATGTCGTGCTGACGCCGCACCAGGCGGGTCTCACGCTGGGCGGCAAGACGGGCGCCGCCGTGCGTGCCGCGCGCAATGCGCTGCAGGCCCTCGAAGGCCGCGTCCCGCGCGATGCCGTCAATCCGCACGCCTGGGGATCGCGCCAATGAAGCTGGTTCGGTATGGATCGCGGGGCGCCGAGCGTCCCGGTCTGCTCGTCGACGGTGTATTGCGCGATCTCTCGGCGCACGTGAAGGATGTCGGCGGTGACGCGCTGTTGCCCGATTCGCTCGCGCGCCTGCGCGCGCTCGATGCGAAGTCGCTCCCGCCGGTGGTTGGTACCCCGCGAATCGGACCCTGCGTGGCCGGCACGGGCAAGTTCATCTGCATCGGCCTCAACTATTCGGATCACGCGGCCGAAGCCAACCTGACGGTGCCGCCCGAGCCCATCATCTTCATGAAGGCCACGTCCGCCATCTGCGGACCGGACGACGACATCGAGATGCCGCGCGGCGGCGCCAAGCTCGACTGGGAAGTAGAGCTCGGCGTGGTGATCGGCAAGCCGGCGAAGTACGTGAGCGAAGCGCAGGCACTCGATCACGTCGCCGGATACTGCGTCGTCAACGACGTGTCGGAACGCGCCTTCCAGATGGAACACCAGGGGCAGTGGACCAAGGGCAAGTCCCACGACACGTTCGGACCGATCGGCCCCTGGCTCGTCACGACCGATGAAATTCCGGATCCGCAACGATTGCCTCTCTGGTTGACGGTCAACGGCCATCGCTACCAGAACGGCACGACGGCGACGATGGTGTTCGGTGTACGCCAGGTGATCGCCTATCTATCGCGGTTCATGACGCTCCATCCGGGCGACATCATCACGACCGGCACGCCACCCGGCGTCGGCATGGGGCAAAAGCCGCCGGTGTTTCTGAAAACGGGAGACACGATGGAGTTGGGCATCGAAGGTTTGGGTGTCCAGCACCAGCGCGTCGTCGCCCATGAGTGACCGCAAGCCGCTGCGCAGCAGCGCCTGGTTCTCGCGCCAGGACAAGAACGGGTTCTACTACCGCTCATGGCTCAAGAACCGCGGCATTCCGCAGGACCAGTTCGATGGCCGGCCGGTGATCGGCATCTGCAACACCTGGTCCGAGCTCACTCCCTGCAACACGCACTTCAAGACCCTCGCGGATCACGTGCGCTGGGGCATCCTCGAAGCGGGCGGATTCCCGCTCGAATTCCCGGTGCTCTCGTTGGGCGAGACGCTGATGCGCCCGACGGCGATGCTGTACCGGAATCTCGCGTCCATGGACGTCGAGGAATCCATCCGCTCCCATCCGCTCGACGGCGTGGTGTTGCTGATGGGCTGCGACAAGACGACGCCCGCGCTGCTGATGGGCGCCGCCAGCGTCGACGTGCCGAGCATCGGCATCTCCGCCGGACCGATGCTGCGCGGCGCGTACCAGGGCCGGCACATCGGCTCCGGCACCAACACGATTTCGATGAGTGAAGAGTTGCGCTCGGGCAAGATCACGCTCGCGCAGTACCACGAGGCCGAAGCCTGCATGCATCGCTCGCACGGCACGTGCATGACGATGGGCACCGCGTCGACCATGGCCTGCCTCGTCGAGGCGCTGGGCATGGCGCTGCCGGGCAACGCGGCAATTCCCGCCGTCGATGCACGCCGCAACCTGCTGTCGCGCGAGTCGGGCCGGCGCATCGTCGAGATGGTGAAACAGGACATTCCGATGTCGCGCATCGTGACGCGCGAGGCGCTCGAGAATGCCGTGCGCGTCAACGCGGCGATCGGCGGCTCCACGAACGCCGTCATCCACCTCATCGCGCTCGCCCGCCGGCTCAACGTGCCGCTCGATCTCGATGACTGGGACGAGCTGGGACAAGGCATTCCGTGCCTGCTCAACATCATGCCGTCCGGAAAATTCCTCATGGAGGATTTCTTCGAGGCGGGCGGGTTGCCGGCGGTCATTCGCGAGCTCGGCAAACACGATCGTCTGCACAAGAACGCGCTGACCGTGAACGGCCATTCGCTGTGGGAGAACAACGAAACGGCGCCCAACTGGAACCCGGATGTCATTCACGCGTACGAGGCTCCCTTCAAGAAAGAGGGCGGCATCGTCGTCCTGAAGGGGAATCTCGCGCCCGACGGCGCGGTGCTCAAACCGTCGGCGGCTTCGCCGGCGCTGATGAAGCACACGGGCCGCGCCGTGGTGTTCGAATCGATCGAGGACCTGCGCGCGCGGATCAACGATGACGCGCTGGACATCGACGAGACCTGCGTGATGGTCCTGAAGAACTGCGGGCCGAAGGGTTATCCCGGCATGGCAGAGGTCGGCAATCTGCCGCTGCCACCCAAGCTTCTGAAAAAAGGCATCACCGACATGGTGCGCATCTCCGATGCGCGAATGTCCGGCACCGCTTATGGCACCGTCGTCCTGCACTGTGCGCCGGAGGCCGCCGTCGGCGGACCGTTGTCACTGGTAAGAAACGGCGATCTCATCTCGCTCGACGTGAGCGCCCGCAGCCTCACACTCCAGGTGAGCGATGAGGAGCTCGCGCGCCGCCGTGCGTCGAGCCCGCCGCCGGCCGCGCCCGTCCCGCGTGGCTATGTGAAGCTCTACGTGGATCACGTGCTGCAGGCGAACGAAGGCGCGGATCTGGATTTCCTGGTGGGTGGGAGCGGGGCGCCGGTCCCGCGCGACAACTTCTAGAACGAGGTGTTCCGTGATCGATCGACGCACAATCCTCCTGAAGCTGGCTGCCGCCGGCGGTACGGCGTTGTCGTACGCCGTGCTCAGCGGCTGCGCGAAAGGCGATTCGACCAAGCCGGTTGCCGATGCGCCGAAGCCGGACGACGACGCTGCCCTGCGTGACGACCTGGCTCGCATGGGAGCACCGCGCGAAGACTCCGAGGTGGGAGTCCCCGTGTTCCTCGCCTGCGTGGACCTGGTAGCCGAACGAGACGGCAAGCCGGCAGTGCCCGCAAACGCCTTCAGCGCGCAGATCGCGGCGGACTTGCGCCGCTACGGCGATGGCTGGCTGAAATTGCACCCGGATGCGAAGGAGGGCGATGTCGCCCACCTGATCCAGGTCCTGGCGGAGCGCGACTTCAACACCGTCAAAGGAGGTGCCGCATGAGCACCGAACCCACCTTCACGCAACGGCTCGACGAGCTCGAAAAAGCGTTCAAGGGGCACCCGCCGATCCGCGCCGTGAACTTTCACAGCTCGTCCCCGGTGAACCGGGAGGCCTACGACCGCCAGCTGGAGCAGTACGCCCGCAACTTCTCCTCGGTCAACGAGGCGGAAATGCGCGAATATCTGACCACCGGCCAGTAGCTTCAGCGCCGGAATTGCAAAAGGAAAAGTGTATAATCTGAATAGCCAAAACTTGGTTAGCTTTTCTGCTACTTCATTCTGAATTGGGATTTTTACATAATTGGAGTAAAAACCGATATTGTTTAATTGTTCTGTAATATATTTTACATAAGTTGGATGAGAATGCCCTATAGAAATTACGGCATGACCTCCGTATAAATCCAGATATTCCGTTCCGTTTTCGTCCCAAAAATAACTTCCTTCTGCTTTTGCAGGAGTAACATCTATTAACGGATACACATCAAAAAGTTTCATTTATTTTCGATTTTTGATTTATAATTTAAAAAATTTGCCAACGCTTTAATGTTTGACAGAAATATTTACTTCTTTTAAAAAGCGATAGATTTGAGTTTCAAACCAGCGTTTTCAGGAAACCCGAAAGATATATTCATATTGTGAATTGCTTGTCCTGAAGCGCCTTTCAAGAGATTATCAATCGCTGAATGCACTACTGCAAAATCTCCGTTCTTTTCAATATTAATAAGGCATCTATTGGTATTAATCACTTGTTTCAAATTGATTTCTTTTTTATAAACAGTGGTGAAAATTTGTCCTTCGTAAAACTTTTCATAAACTTCAAACAATTCTTCTAAAGAAAGTGAAGTTTTAAAAGTAGAGCTCACAAAAATTCCTCTTGCAAAATCACCTCTCCAAGGAACAAATTGCACTGAAAAAGGCACTTTACTCAAATCTTTTAGTTGAAAATTAATTTCGCCTAAATGTTGATGCGTAAGGGTTTTATATGCAGAAATATTATTTTGCCTCCAACTAAAATGTGTAGTTTCAGAAAGTGATTTTCCTACTTGTTGCACCTGTAATTCCTGTGGTATAAATTTCAGAAATTTCCTGATTTTGAAGAATCGGGATAATTCCTAACTGAATAGCAGTAGCAAAACAACCAGGATTGGCGATAAATTTTGCACTTTTTAATTGAGCTGAATTTAGCTCCGGAAGTCCATATATAAAGGTATTTCCTTGATGGGGTATCTCCAATTCTGAAATCGTTTCCTAAATCTATTACAACAGCATTTCCGACGTTATTAGTTTCGAGCCAGATTTTACTTTCTTTGTGTGGTAAAGCCAGAAAAAAGCAACATCTGCATCAGTAGAATTATCAATAAATTCTAAATCTATTTCACCGATTAAATCTTGATGCAAATCTGTTACTTTTTTACCCACGTTAGAATAACTTGTAACGAATGCAAGTTCTGCATTTGGGTGATTGAGCAGCAATCTGATAAGTTCACCACCTGTGTAACCAGTTCCGCCAATTATTCCTGCCTTAATCATTGTTTTCTGCATTTACTTGATGATAAATAGACAGATAATTGGTGTAGATTTTAGAGAAACCTTTCACATCTTCGCCGCTCCAAGTTTTATTCATTTCTCCATAGCTTCCGAATTTAGAAGTCATTAAATCGTATTTAGACTCAACTCCGTTTAATTCAAAACGATAAGGATGTAGCGTAATAAATACTTTACCAGTAACATTTTTTCTGAGAGTTTTCCATTAATTTCTCGATGTCTCTCATTACAGGGTCTAAGAGAAGTGCTTTTCGGTGAAGGCAGGTTCCGTACCAATCTGCCAGCTGAGATTTTATCATCAATTGATATTTAGAAAGTACATGTTTTTCTAGCAAATGATGCGCTTTGAGAGTTAAAATTGCACCTGCGGCTTCAAAACCTACTGCTACCTCTTAATCCCGATAATAGTATCACCAACGTGAGTATCTCTGCCAATAGCAAATTCCGAAGCTATTTCATTAAGTTTAACAATAGCTTCAGAAGGAGTGAGAATATGTTTTATCATTAATCTTAATTAAATGTCCTTTTTCAAATTCTAAGGTCAATTTCTCCGAATTTTGCTTCTTTAACTGAGAAGGATAAGCCTCTTCCGGAAGTGAACTGTGAGATGTAAGCGTTTCTTTACCTCCAACAGAAGTTCCCCAAAGCCCCTGATTAATAGAATAAACTGATTTGGTATAATCTCCCGAAAACCCTTTATCTGTTAAATACTGAATTTCCGCTTCTCTGGAAAGTCTCAAATCACGAATTGGGGTAATTATCTCCATTTGTGGACAAACGATATTGAAAATCCCATCAAAACGAACTTGGTCGTTTCCTGCACCCGTACTCCCATGTGCAATAGCAGTTGCTCCTATTTTAAGTGCATATTCTGCTAAAGATTTTGCTTGAATCGTACGTTCTGCACTTACAGAAAGAGGATAGGTATTATTTTTCAGCACATTACCAAAAACCAGATATTGAATGCAAGAATCATAATATTCTTTCACTACGTCTAAACATGTAAAGGTTTTAGCACCTAGTAATAAAGCCTTTTCCCTCAACTTCTCTACTTCATTTTCATTAAAACCACCTGTATTTACCGTAACAGCATGAACTTCGTAACCAAGATCCTGCTGCAAATAAACTGCGCAAAAAGAAGTATCTAAACCACCACTAAATGCTAAAACTACTTTTTTCATGTTTTTACAACTATATATTTTTATTTTTTTATTCTGCGACAATAAACAACATTCGTCTTCATTCCCATTTACTATCACTTTGTAACTTGTACTTACTTCTCTTCTTTTTTCTTTGGCGGAATGTACAGCATTGCCGTACATAAACAGTTTTTCCTTCCTTTACTTTGAAGAATAGGATAATTAACACAACTCTGGCAGCTGTTCCAAAACTCATCATCATGAGTAAGCTCTGCAAAAGTAACAGGATAATACCCTAACCTAGAGTTAATCTTCATCACTGCCAACCCTGTTGTTATCCCAAAAAGTTTAGCTTTAGGATATTTCGTAACTGTAAGATTAAAAATTGCTTCTTTAATCATACTTGCCAAGCCCATATTTCTGAATTTGGGCGAAACAATTAGCCCCGAATTAGAAGCATAAGCTCCATCAGACCATGTCTCTATATAGCAGAAACCTGCCCACACTCCATCTTCAGTAAGCGCAATAATTGCACTTCCTGATTTCATTTTTCCTCTGATATATTCCGGAGTTCTTTTAGCGATACCTGTCCCTCTTACTTTTGCAGAGGATTCCATTTCTTCTACAATCTCTTCTGCATAGCCGAAATGTTCATCGCTTGTAACTTCTGTAACGAATTTCATCTGTTATTCATCAATTTAACAATGCAAATATACAATAAATTCCAAATTAAAAGATTAAAAATCTATTAAATTTGAATAAAACAACAAAAAAAATCGCTAAATTTTATTTTTATAAATAATTTTATCTATAATATTTCCATATATGAGTTCATTACAACAAAACTACGAGATACCCTACTTTTGTATTGCATTTTTTTGTAATTTAGTTCTATCCTCAAATTTTTTATAAATTCGCTATATGAAATATCCTGTATATCCTTTGGCTATTTTAGCAATTTTGAGTTGCTATCCGAAATCTGAAAGCACTTCTGAAAATCAAAATTTTGAAGTGGTAACCAAGCTTCCGAAAAAATTAAAAGAAGTTTCGGGAATGGTAATTTCTGAAGACCAAAAAACCATTTGGGGAATTGAAGACCAAGGCAATAAAAACGCAATTTATGCTTTCGGGACAAGACGGAAAACTCACCTCCCAAACGGTGGTAGTAAACACTCAGAATATTGATTGGGAAGACCTTATAAAAGACTCACAAAATAATATTTACATAGGCGATTTTGGCAATAATAATAATGACCGCCAGAATTTAAAAATTCTAAAAATAGATTTGAAAGATCAAAAGCAGGAAACCACAAAAGTGATACAAACCACTGCTTTTTATTACGAAGGACAGACAGAATTCCCTCCAAAAAAATCTCATTGGTTATACGATTGTGAAGCTTTTGTAGAAAAAGACGGTTACTTTTATCTTTTTACCAAAAACAGAAGCAAGGGTTTTGACGGCACCTTCTATGTTTTCCGGATTCCAAACGGAGGAAGGTAATTTCGAAGCCAAAAAAATTGCAACTTTACAATTAGAAGGTGGTTATAATGATGCAGCCATCACTTCGGCATCTATCAATTTCTAAAAATCAAATCGCATTGCTTACTCATAAAAATTTGTATTTGGTTTCCGATTTTTTTCAAGACAAATTTTAAAAATCCCCAAATTAAAAAGCTCCCTTTCGGACACGATTCTCAAAAAGAAAAAAAGCTGTAGTTTTCACAGATAATCATTCTGTCTTAATAGCAGACGAAAAAAACGGAAAAGGCAGCGGAAATTTATATCGTTTTAGTTTCTAAATTGCTCTAAAACGTCATTCCAAGGTTTGCAGAGATTCTTCCGTTATCAGTTCCTGTAAAATAATTAACTCTTACAGAAAGTGTTTCAAGAAAACGAATCCAAATACCGCCTCCTACAGATTGATGCCATTTTTGAGAGGTTTCGTTATTATTCCAGACTCTGCCGAAATCATATCCCAAAGCCAAACCAAAATCTGTAGGTCCTAAGTTGTTTTTAACTTTAGAAAGATTCCATCTTATTTCCGAACTGTTCACCAAAGAAGATTTCCCCGAGAATCTTTGATTTCTGTAAGCTCTTAAACCAGTATTTCCACCGATGTTTGCAGATTGATAAAATTCAAAATTCTCATTGCTAATCCACGTTCCGTTCAAAGAATTGGCAAAAACCAATTTACCTTGCTTGTCTATTCTATGGTCTATATTTAAAAGTGCAGAAAGCATAAGAAAATTTTGATTGAACTCCGAAATATTAAATTTCCATAAAGCACTTGCCTGAAGTTTCATTCCTAAAGCAGGAAAAGCCTTGTTATCGTAATTTTCATAACCAAAAGTATAATGAGCATTTGCAAACTGCTGATTTTTAAAAACTTCAGGGTTTACATCTGAAGAATTCAGTCACAAAACGACCTATATTTTTCTCAATCTTGTTATTTTCGTAGCCAAATTCAAAACTATTTTTAAAGCTAAGCCAATTCACTTTTGAAACAACAACCGAGGCTTTCACTTGCGAAATTCTGGCTCTGTAATAATCATTTTCGAGTTTTTCTTTATGAAAATCGCTCTCGTTACTCAATCCGAAAAAATTCTGTGTAAAATGAGGTGTTGTATATAAACCATGAAGCTCTAAATCCCAACCTTTCAACACTTTTTTTGAACACCCCCGAATAATCGACACTCACGCCATTAGTTGCAGAGATAGTATTCTGTTTTAAGCGTATGTTTTTGAGAAAAACGGATCTCTAACATAGTTATTAACCACATAATTTACGAGAAAACCTATCGCAAGACCATCATCCGGATTGTAATTAAAATTAGGATAACCTGCCATGTAATTGTATTTCGGGCGTTTGAACTGGTAGCTGTTCAACTCATAATCGTCTGTTACAAATTTTGAGGTTTTAGCATCAGTTTCATATGTATTCTTCTGAGACTTAAAATCATAAATTTTCACATTTCTACCATTGGAAACTTTGTAAACATCATGGTTATAACCGCCAATTAATCTAATATTTATTTTAGACTTTCCGTTTCCTGAAACCTCATACGTGTCATCATCTTCCAATCCGTAAATCCATATTTCTCGGGTTAAATTGTCATTATAAGTTTGCTCAAAAACAAGTTTTTCTTCAGATTTTTTAATTTCATATTGTTGAATTTTCACTGTA
>JASGJB010000026.1:0-32090 GCA_049840895.1 Nibricoccus sp.
AAGGTTAATAGGGAAACACGATAGAATCCGAACAGCACCTTGAGGCGGTAGATTCGCCGAGGAAGAGGGACATCATGAACGATGTCTGAAGGGAGCGGATACCGCTGCAGGCCTCGGCGACGTTGGCCCAGGGTTTCGCCAATCTGGATGAGGTTCACGGTAGTGGCGGGGATGCCGCAGAGCGTGAGCGTGTCGGCGCTGACCAGCGTGTTCCAGCGGGTGAGGGTCTGGACGATGTTTTCCTCGATCTGGACGGGCCAGGGCAGTGCGGTGAAGACGAAGAAAATCGGGAAGGCGAAATGCCAGACGTAGCGCAGACGTCCCATGGCGTAGAGCGCGGAAAGCGAGAAGCCTGCGGTGAGGCAGGTGAGGTAGACGTTTACTTTTACCCAGTCGGGGTTGGCCTCGTTGATCACGCGCAGAGGCAGATACAGGAGGAGCAGCAGCGTGGGGGCGAGAGCCAGAAGATCAGGGGGGCGGTCGGCGGCGGGGGCGGGGCGGTCGCGCCAGCGCTCGGCAAAAAGATACGCGGCGAGGAAGGGCACGGCCCAACCGTAGGCATAGAGATCGTTCACGATCCACTCGGTATGGATGCGAATGAAAAGCAGCAGCCAGAGCAGGGCGAGAAGTGACAGGTTGACGAGAAGTAGTGGGCGAATCGAGAGGGGTTTGATCCGGTGCTTGGGCTGGGAACGTAGTACGACAGGATTGAATCCTTTTCCGCACATGAAAATTACGGGCGGAAAGGGGCTAGTTTGAAATCGGCGGAAGGGCCTGAGTTCAACACCAAACCCGGCCGGGAAATCCCTGATTGTGCCTTTCGGCTAGCCAAATGGCCGCAGGCGCTTAGCAACGCGTCACGTGAAAATCACTGTCTGGGGCATTAACTACGACCCGGAGCCGACCGGTATCGGCCCTTTCAACACGGACTTGTGCGTCTGGCTGGTGTCGCGCGGACACGCGGTGACGATGCTTTCCACCTTTGCGTATTACCCATGGTGGAAGAAGCGGCCGGAGGATAAGGGTAAGCTACATGAGCATTCGGTGATAAAGGGCGTAAGCTTGCACCGCTGCTGGCATTACGTGCCGGAGAAGCCGTCCACGGTGAAGCGGTTGCTGCACGAGTTTAGTTTTGTGACGACCTCGACCTGGCGGGCGCTTTGGACACCCAAGCCGGATGTTTACGTGGTGGTGAGTCCGTCGCTGTTTTCTGGGAATAGGGGCGTTTGTGGCGAGCCGGCTGAAGCGGCGGCCGTTTGTCTTTCACGTGCAGGATTTGCAGCCGGACGCGGCGCTCGGCTTGGGAATGATCAAGCCCGGACTGTCCGTCAAGCTGCTCTACGCGCTGGAGAAAATGGAGCTATGCGCGGGCTGCGGTCGTTTCAGGGATTTCAGGCGGGATGATCGAGGCTTACCGGCGCAAGGGCGTGCCGGAGGCGAAAATCTATTTGTTTCCCAACTGGATCCCGGATGCACCGCCGGCGGATGGCTCCGCGAACGGAACGGCTGAAGCCGAGCGTGTTTCTTCGCCGGCATCCTTCCGGCGCGAATATGGCATCGCGGTAGAAACGCCGCTCATAGCTTACTCGGGCAATGTTGGAATGAAGCAAGGGCTCGAAGTCGTGGTTGAGGCGGCGCGTGGTGGTGCGGCGCATTGGGCGATTTGCGGTGAAGGTGCGGCCAAGCCGGCCCTCGAGGCGGCGATCGCGGCGGATCCGCAGTCGGGCGCGCGGCTGTATCCGCTTCAGCCGGACGATCGTTACCGCGCGTTGCTGCGGGAGGCGGACGTGAGCTTGATCACGCAGCAAAAGGGCACGGGGCAGTTTTTCTTCCCGAGCAAGCTGCTCTCGATTTTGCAATATGGCCGGCCGGTGCTCGCGGTGGCTGACGAAGCGAGCGAGCTGGCGCGCGCGACGCGCGAAGGCGGGTTTGGGCTGGTCGTTGAACCGGGCGATGTGGCCGGGCTGCGAGTGGCGGCGGAGAAAATTATCGGAGCGTCGGTTGAGCAGAAAGCTGAGTGGGCGCGGAAAGGCCGTGCGTGGGTGGATCAGTTTCGCCGGAGCCGTGTGCTGGGGGAATTTGAGACGCGGCTGGCGCAGGTGATGCGGCGCTGAGAGCGATCGGAGTTTTGGACAGGATTACAGGAACGACAGGATTTAGCTGGGCGGAATCGCGGCGTGAAGCCGCTCCTACAGCCAGTCGGTGAGGTCGGAGTCGTGCTCGATGAGGTGCGTCGAGCGATATTCAGGAGCGAGAAGCCGGAGATAGCTTTCCTCGGAGAAGCGGCGGCAGTGGAGGAGGATTCTGGCGCTCTGGCCGGGAGCGCGCACGAGGCGGCCGAGCGCCTGGTTCACTTTCTGAATGCCGGGGATTTGATAGACGCGCTGAGCGGCGGCGTCGCGGCCGAGCGATGAAAAGGCGGCGAGGCGGGCGCGCTGGACGGCGTTTACTTCGGGGAGCGCCGGGCCGACGACGATGGCGTGACTGATGCGACCGCCTAGGAGATCGATGCCTTCCGCGAAGCTGCTGCCGAGGACGAGAAAAAGAATGTCGCTCGCGGTGAGGGCTTGTTCGACCCAGGCGGTTTGTGCGGCCAGATCGGGAAGGCGAGGCTGGAGTGCGACCCGGAGTTGCGGATACGTTGAGAAGAGTTCGCGCTGAATGGACTCGGCGTAGGCGTAGCTCGGGAAGAAGGCGGCGACGGGCGTGGCCGAAGCGTGGCGGAGAGTGGCGATGGTCGCAGCGGTGGCGGCAGTGTGGCGGGCTCGTTGCTGGTAGGACGTGTCGACGCGCGTATCGATGGCGACGTCGAAAGCGCGGTCCCGCCAGGGGGCGTGAGCGCGGACGAGCGCGGGTGCGGCGAGTTCGCGGGTTTCCTCGACTTTGAGCAGGTCGGCGGCGGAGGTGAGTTGCTTGAAGAGTTTTTTGGTGTCGCGTTTGTTGAGCGTGCCGAGGCGTTCGGAGGGAAGTTGAAGGCCGGGAGTTGAGGGTTGAAGGGCGGACGGCGGCGGGGAATCGAGACCGATGGCGGCGGCGAAGGTGTCGGTGGGTGTGAGCGTGGCGGACGCGAGGATGGCGGCGTTGAACGAGCGGAGTGTGGGGCCGATGGCGGCGGCGGCATCGAGGCAGGTGATGACGAGTTCGCTGGCGCGTGGACTCCACCAGAGGCGGGGAACGTCGACGGTATTCAGAGTTTCGTGGCAGGAGGAAATTTGCCAGAGAAGCTCGGCGATGGGCTGAAGGAGTTCCTGTGTGTCGAGCGGAGTGGTGGTGAGAAGGCCGGCGAGGGAGGCGAGGAGTTCGCGGGCGTCGTCTTCGTCGGCGAGAGGGATGGCATCACGGGCTGTGAGTTGTTGGAGAAAGTGGGCCCAGTGTCCGGCGGCACCGAGAAGTTTTTGCGGAGCGCGGAGTTGATGGAGCGCTTCGACGAGGGCGGAGGCGTCGGCGGCGGAGAAAGTGTGCGAATAGACGTCGGCGACGCGCGACGGAAGGTTGTGCGCCTCGTCAATGACAAGCAGCGTGCGTGCGGGATCGAAACCGGGTTGTTCGTAGAAGAGGCTGCGGGTCGAAGGGGAGAAAACGTAATTGTAGTCGCCTATCCACACGTCGTTAAACGCGAGGGCGGAGCGGGTGATTTCGTAGGGGCAGATTTGCGCGGCGCGGCCGGCGGCGCGGAGCGTGGCGATGTCGCGCGGTTCGTTTTCGAAGAGATAAAACCGGGAGAGGCCGCTTTTCGGCCAGCGGGCTTCGGCGCCGTTGAGAAAGGCGCAGACGTCGCGTGAGCAGTGGAAGACGGTGTTGACGCAGTGTTCGTGCTTGGGGCGGACTAGCCAGGCCGTGACCGGCGCGGACGCGCCGGCGGAAGAGTGAGAGGTGAAGGGTGAAGGGTGAAGGACGGAGTCGGACGCAGGCGTGGTTGTGGCGGGTTCGGTCATGTGGCCCAAGGTGCGCATGACCTGGAGCTGGCCGGTGGCTTTGCTCGTGAGGTAGACGACGCGCTCGCATCGGCCGGAGCGGAGCTGGGTGAGGGCGAGTTCGAGGAGTGCGCCGGTTTTGCCGAAGCCGGTGGGGGCTTCGAAGAGGACGACGGGGTGTTTTTCGAGAGCGGCGGCGAGATCGGTCTGAGTCGTTTCCTGGCCTGCGCGGAGTTCGGTGAAGGGGGGGAGGAAACGGAGATTGCGGAGGCGTTCGCGTGCGCGGAGGCGGAGATTGAGGAACTCGCAGACGCGCTCGAGTTGGGCGCGGAAGAGAACGTCGTCGCTGGAGGTGAGCGTGACGGTTTGCGCGAGTCCGCTGGCGACCTCGACGAAGTGGAGTTCGGGTGCGGCCAGGGTGGCCGCCGGTTGAAGGTTGATGGATGAAAGTTGAAGGGCCTGGGGATCGAAGCGGGCGAGAGCGGCGTAGGTGGCGAGCTGGATGAAATATTCGGGGTATTCGGAGCGGAGTTCGGATTCGTCGGCGGGAAGTTCGCGGGTGACGGTTTTGATTTCGCGCAGGATGACACCGCGATCGGCGGGGATGAGTTGGTCGATGCGACCGGTGAGCGTGAGGGTCCAGCCGTGATGGACGACGCGGCCGGTGATGGGGATTTCGAAAAGGGCGTCGCTGCGTTCGGCGGTGGTCTGCGCGCGGAGCTGGTTGTGCCAGTGGGTGCCGAGTTGGGCGCGCCAGAGTCCGGAAGGGCCGCCGACGGAATCGCGCGGGCCGAGGGTGAAATCGGAGAACTCACCAACGCTCAGGCGGGCGGTGCGTTGATCGAGGTCGAATTCCATGTGGCAAGCGAGCGGCGAGAAAAACGGAGAAGTCCGGAAGTTTTACAGGAGGGAACGAAGGGAACGGAGAGTGGTGGGTGGAGAGGGGGCGGAGGCAGAATTTATGGACAGGATTTACAGGATGAACAGGATTGGGAGTGGCTTGGGATCGGTCTAGGCTTGGATCCTGTTTTCTTACTCCTACTCGTTCTCGAAAGTTTCCATCAGTCAAATTGAGGAGAGATCGAGGATGATCCGAGGGCGGTCAGGGCAGGATTTCAGTGTGTTCGCGGAGGTAGTCGGCGAGGCGTTTTTGGAGACGCTCGACGGTGGCAGGTTCGGTGGTTTGGACCGCGACGGGTTGGTTGAGAAGCGTGACAACGAGTTCGCGGTCGGGAGCGGGGAGCGTGGGGAACCATTGCTGTTTCACCGGGTGGCCTTCGTCGCGGGCGAGGCGGTAGAGGCTTTTGAAATACACGATGTCGGGGCGCGGACTGGTGGCGAAGGCGGCGAGGGCGTCGCGCAGGAGTTGATGGATGCGCGCACGGCTTTCCTCGGGGACGGGGTTGCGCGCGATGAAGGTGGCGAGCGCGGACGCGTGGCGGAGCGTTTCGTAGTCGCGACCCAGTCCGGTGTGGCGGGTGATCAGGCGCGGCTCCTTGATGAACCACGTCTGGCCTTGGTTGGCGGTCTCGAGGAAAAGCGAGGCCTCGTCGAAGAGATCGAGGGTGACCGTGGTGGCGGCGTGTTTTTTGGGAAGGCGCTGGAGGGCGGTCAGCGTTCCGTGTGTGGGCGAAAAAATCGTGAGCGTTTGAAACGTGTCGGCGGGCGGACGCTTGAGCAGGACGAAGGCGTCGGTCGTGAGCGGCTGGCCGGGCATTGCGGAAGAACTGAAGAGCGAAGGGTGAGGAGTGAAAGAAGGATGACCAATCGCCACTGATCTATGACCAATGGGGAATCCGCCGGTGAGGAAGGCGGTTAGATCAGGGGAGCGCGGGCGGCGTTTTGGTGGCGGGGGGCCAGGGAGGGATGACGGCACCGCCGGAAATGATCATCTTCATGCCTTCGCCGACGGTCATATCGAGTTCGATGACTTCGTTTTTCGGGAAGAGCAGGAGATAGCCGCCGGTCGGGTTGGGCGTGGTGGGAACGAAGACGGTGAGGAATTCGATGCCGGTGCGCGCGCTGGGTTCACCCTGGGTTTTGTTGGTGAGGAAGCCGATGGTGCGGACGCCGGGACGGGGAAATTCGACGAGGACGACCTTGTTGAAGAGATTGCGATTCTGGGTGCCGAAGGTGTCGACGATCTGTTTGACGGTGTTGTAGACGCCGTTGACGCCGGGAATACTCTGGACGAAGCGTTCGGCGAGGCTGCCGAAATACTGGCCGAGGACGTAGCGCGAGATGTAGCCGAGCAACGTGATCAGGATGATGATGATGAACGTGGCGATGACGTTCCATACGATGCGCAGGCTGTCGTGGTCGCGAAGGTCGGCGGGGACGAAAAAGAAAAAGTAGTCCCGGAAACCGCCGCCGACCCTTTCGAAGAGGGCCGAAAACACGATCCAGGTGATCGTGATGGGCGTGAGCAGCAGCAGGCCGGAGAGGAAGGCGTTGCGGAGAGTGGTGAACCGGGACGAGCCGGGAACTGGGACTGGATCGGACATCGGAAAACGGAGGATGCGGATTTCATGCCGACGCGGAGCCATTGGCAAGCGGGGGAGAATCTGACGCGGGGATGACCGGTGTCTCCCGTTAATTCGAAGGTCTGAGAGGGTGCTTTGGCCACAAGAGTCGGGGCGGGCGGAGACGGCGGGTGTTTTAATCCGTGATTGTCGCGCGACGGCGATGGCGCAGGGTGGGCGGGCGTTTTCGCGCGCATGAGTACTCCCTTGAAAAAATCGCTGAGCGGCTGGTGGCCGGTGGTGGTGTGCGCGCTGGTGGGGTTTGTGGTGTTTCAATTTTTTGGAAACGCGACGCGTGGGTACATCGATACGGCGTCGGTCTTCGTGTGGTGGGGGACGCAGTGGTTCGATCCGGCATCGGAGTTGGAGCATGCGCCGTTGGTGGTGATTGTGGCGGTGTGGTTGTTTTGGCGGAATGTGTCTCGCGATGGGACGAATGGCGCGAAGTCGGAATGGACGACACGGAGGTCGTCCCTCCAGGGAGGAGCGGCGGTGGGGGCGATGTGCGGAGCGCTAGCGTTGCATCTGGCAGGGTATGCGGTGCAGCAGACGCGGGTGTCGGTCGTGGCGCTGCTGATTTTTGTGTGGGGCGTGCTGGCGCTGGTGGGCGGAAGAAAATGGGCGCGGGCGGCGGTGTTTCCGTCAGGGTTTTTATTGCTGGCCGTGCCGGCGGGATTTTTAGACGCGCTGGGCGTGGGATTTTATCTGAGGCTGGGCGTGACGGAGAGCGTTTACCAAATTGCGAATGCGATGTGGGTGGAAGTGATCCGAAATGGGACGCAGCTTTTTGCCCCGGATGGACGGTATCAGTATGACGTGGCGGCGGCGTGCTCGGGGATCCGCTCGCTCATGGCGATTGTGGCGTTGGCGCTACTGGTGGGGTATTTGAATTTCCGATCCGTGTGGGCGAGGACGTTGGTCGTGGCAGCGAGTTTACCGGCGGTGTTTTTGGGAAACGTGGTACGTGTTGGGCTGGTGGTGTTGGTGGGCGAGTGGCGAGGGCATGCGGCGGGGGAGCGGCTGCATGCGTGGTCGGGATTCGTGGTGTTCGTGGTGGTGCTGGGATTGTTGCTTGGGCTTGTGGTTTTGATGAAGCGGTGGGGGAAGAGCGAAGAGGGAAGGGTGAAGGGTGAAAGTTCGGAGGAAATCGGACGGAGTTTGCCGGGGTGGGTCGCGAGTGGCGTGGTGGTTGTCGTGGCGGGTGGAGTCGTGGCGTTGACGACGCGGCTGGACCGGTTGCCGGTGAGGAATTCGGCGGGAGTGAAACTGGAGGCGTCGGGCGTGAATCCGGTGGAGCTACCGGACTTCGTGGAAGGGCGCTGGGGCGGGCGTGTGGAAGCGGTGACAGCGGTGGAGCGTGAGATGCTGCCGCCGGACACGGGCTATTCGCGGAAGCTGTACGCGCGGTTGGGGCGCGCACAGGAGCAGGTGTTTTTGTCGATCGTGCTCAGCGGACGCGACCGGACGTCGATTCACCGGCCGGAGCTTTGTCTCGTGGGGCAGGGATGGACGATTCGCGGGAGCGAGCAGCGGGAACTGCGACTGGCGGGGAGCGGCGTGGAGGCGAAGGAGCGAATTACAGTGACGTTACTGCGAATCGAACACGAGGCGGTGGCGGCGGATGGAAAGCGGACAGTCGTGTCGGCGTTTTTTGTCTATTGGTTTGCCGGAAGCGATGCGGTGGTGGCGACGCATCGCGGGATGCTTTTGCGCGGAGCGATGGACCGGCTGCGGCATGGGCGGGCGGATCGCTGGGCGTATGTGGTGGCGCAGACGCTTTCGATGGACGGCGAAGCGGCGGCTTGGGGGCGGATCGAGGAGGTCGCGGGGAGTGTCTGGCGTGAAGCGCGGGCGGAAGCGGAATCGGAGACGGAGTTGAGACAGGATTAACGGGATTTACGGGATTGTCGGAGAGCCGGGGGACGACGGCGCGCCGTGGCGGAGACCGTCCCTCCAAGGATCATGGCCCTGTAGCTTCGAGGCGGAGGAAGTGGCGGGCTTGGCTGGAGGGGAGGGCTACGGTGCAGGTTTCGGTCGCGGCGGTGGTGCTTTCGACGATGGGAGAGGGGCCAGGTGTCCAGTTGACGAGATCGGCGGAGATGAAGGTTTGGAGCGTGACACCGGTCGCGCTGCGAGAGCGGGTGAAGCGGAAGATGACCTGGCCGTTTTCGTTTTGTGCGGAGGGGAGCGCGGTGGCGGAAGGCGAGGTGGGGTTCAGACCCAAAGCGTACTCGAGGAGGTTGGATGCGCCATCGCGGTCGGGGTCGTCGGTGGGTGTGTTTTGATTGGAAGGAAGCGCGGCGGAGGTTGCCCAGTTCGTGAAGGATTGGGCGACCGTGAGCGTGACGGCAGTGCTCGTGACGGAGCCGGAAGTTGTGGTGAGGACGACGTCGTAGGAGGCGGTGTCGGCGGGGGTTGCGTTGGTGAAGAAAAGTGTGGCGGTGGTGGCGCCGGGGATGGGCTGGCCGTTTTTGCGCCATTGGTAGGAGATCGTGAGGGGCGAGGTGGCGGAGAGGGTGAAACTCGCGGGGGCGTTTTCGGCGACGGTGGTGCTCGTCGGCTGCGTGTTGATGGTCGCGAGGCCGAGTTCGGCGATCCAGGCGGTGAGCAGATTGATGGCGGAGGTGTCGAGTTCGTTGCTTGCGAGCGGGGGCATCTGGTGGGCGCCGCGCGTGGAAATGCGGGTGAGGAGCATCGAGTGCGCGGTGTTGGCGGGGGCGATGACGCGGTTGGCGGAGTCGGAGAAATTGTTCACGAGAGCGCCGTTGATGAGACCGGCGCTGGCGGTGGACGTGGAGAAGCGGGCGTCCCAGAGGCCCTGTGCGGCGCCGCCGGGCTGGTGGCATTGGACGCAGTTAGCGGCGAGGTAGGAGCGGGTGCGTTTTTCGAGAGAGGCCGTAGCGTCATCGGCGGGGGCGAGTGTGGGAAGCGTGGCGGGCGACGGAACGGTGGCGGTGGTGAAATAGCCGGCGGCAGCGAGGGCGGTGAGCTGGTTGGCGGGCGTGCCGTTGTAGGTGGCGGAGCGGTTGAGCTGGGCGGTGTTGAAACTGAGCGCGTGGCCGCCGGCGGGTGTGTGGCACTGGAGGCATTCGGATCGGCTGGGGTAGCGCCAGGTTTGCGGACGGGGCGTGCCGTTTTCGGTGACGGTGATGACTTCGTTTTCACCGGCCTCGGCGACGAGGGAGGCTTCGGTTTGCTGGGCGTTCCAGCGGTAGGTGACGCCGTAGAGGCCCGTGCTCGTTTTGACGAGGAGGCGGGTTTCGAGGCGGCGGGAGGTGGAGGGATTTCCTCGAGTGAGTTCGAGGTCGAAGTGTTTCACCCAGACGGTGCCGGCGGGGAAGGTGTAGTTTCCGTCGGCGGAGAACGTGATCTTGTCGGCGATGGCGGGGACGCTGAACCAGCGCCGTTTTTTCGCGTGGTCGGACCAGAAGGCGACGTTGGGTTCGTAGGGGACGATGCCGGCGGCGGGGGTGAGTGTGGCGAGGTCAGAGAAGGCGCCGGTGGCGGTGAGTGTGGTGGGAATCGGCGTGCCGGTGGGAGTGGAGTTGTAGAGGAGGCGGGTGACGGTGCCGTTGTTGATGTTGGCAATGAGGACGTCGCCGTTGCGCGGGTCGGCGCCGAAGCCGACGGGACCGCTGGCGGTGGTGATTTGCGTCACCTGCGGATCGCCGCCGCCCTCAGGGAAGGTCATGGCGAAGATGCGATTTTGTCCATAATCGCCGAATACGTAGCTGCCGAAAAGCTGGGCGAAGCGAGTGCCGCGGTAAACGACGCCGCCGGTGATGGAGCTGGCGGTGTTGCGGTCGACGTCCCAGATCGGGTCGATGAAGGAAACGCCGCCAGGAGGGCTGGCGCGGGGGCCGGCGATTTTTCCTTCGCGGTAGCTCCAGCCGTAGTTTCCTCCACGAGTGATGAGATCGATTTCTTCGCGGGCGCTCTGGCCCACATCGCCGACGAAGAGGCGGCCGGTGGGGCGGTCGAAGGAGAAGCGCCAGGGGTTGCGCAGGCCAACGGCCCAGAATTCGGTGCGGACGGCGGAGGCCGTGACGGGGGAGCCGTTGAAGGACGTGGCGCCGACGAAGGGGTTGTCGGCGGGGATGCGGTAGGTGCCTGCGTGGACGGAAGCGTGGGCGTTGGGGAGGAGATTTTCGGGGCGTTGATCGACGTCGATGCGGAGGAGACCGGAGAAGAAATCCTGAGCGATGCGCTGGCTGTTGTTGTACTGATCGTTGCCGCCGCCTTCGTCGCCGAGGGCGATGTAGAGGTAGCCGTCGTTGCCGAAGTGGAGGTCGCCGCCGTTGTGATTGGAGGCTTCGTCGCGTTGGGAAATCAGCGGGACCTCGGTGGCGAGGATGTCGGCGTTGGTTGACGGTGACGGGAGCGCGGTGAAACGGGAGATGCGGTCGTGGCGGCCTGAGCCGGCAGAAGTCGTGGTACTAACCGTGTAGAAGACGTAGAAATAACCGTTGGTCGCGAACTGAGGATGAAATGCGAGGCCGAGGAGGCCTTCCTCGGTGTTGGCGCCCATCGAAATGCGCGAGGTCAGGTCGAAGAAGAGCTGCTTGGTAGGCGTGGTGGCGTCGAGGTTGGTGACGACCTGGATGCGGGCGGTTTTTTCGACGATAAAGATGCGGGCGGTCTCGCCTGGCGGGGTGACGATGGCGACGGGCTGGTCGAAGGTGAGGGTGTTGAAGGCGTTTTCGGTGCGGTAGCCGAAGGTCTGGGGCGTTTGCGGCATCGCCAGGGTGGTGTTGGCGATGCGGGTGATTTGAGCCGTTGCAGCCGGGAGGACGGCCAAAGCAGCGACGGCCTGCAGAAATAGGGCGATGCGCTTGAAGCGGGGCATGGCGGGGTGGGCAGGACAGACCGGTGAGAGGAATAGGCGGTTCGGGCGGATCCGGAGAGCGACGGGTTAAGAAAGGTTGAATTTTGTAAAACCGTTCCTACGTTCGCCCGCCTTGAAATCAGCCAGCGCAGCAGCCGACTTCGCGTTTCTGATGGCCGAGAGCGACCCTTTTACGACTGGCCGCTTGCGGTCGCTTTGTCGTCGTCGGTAGCGGCACGGCTGCCTCATCGTGTGGTTGTTTACCCGGCACACGCGTCGTGTGGCTAATGAGCAGGCCACAGATTGATGGAAGTGGCCGACGCGAGGCGGCCGTGGCGAGTCGAGAAGCTGAAACAAAAGGCCGAGGCGGAAATCCAGGAAAGCGCGCAGAGCTCAACCGCGAGTTCGACCGCCGTGAGATCGAGACCGATGTGCGAGCTTCGCGAGATCCGCGCGCACGAGGAATCGCTGGCGCTGCTCGATTACCAGCTTGAGCAGAAGCAGGAGCGGCTCAACCGTGAAAACGCCGCCGTGAAACAGGCGCGCGATGCGATCCGCGCACTTTCGAAGAGCGTGCGCAAGCGGCTCGAGGGCGTTTCGCAGCTCGATGCCGATGAGATCCGCAAGCAACTTCGCGAGGAAGTGCTGCTCGAGTGCCAGGATGAGCTCCGTGCGCTGCGTCGTCGACGCTCGAGAAGTCGGAGCAGGATCTGCAGAACGAGGCGCGACGCATCCTGATCGCCGTCGATGCAGCGGATCTCGAGCAAGCCGAATAACAGACCTCACGGCGACGATCGTTCATCTCCCGACCGAGGAGATGAAGGGCCGCATCATCGGCCGCGAAGGTCGCAACATCAAAGTCTTTCGAAGCGGCGACCGGTGTAACGCTCCTCATCGATGAGTCGCCGCAGATGGTGCTCATTTCGTCGTTCGACCCTGTGCGTCGCGAAATTGCGCGTACCGGCACTCGAGGGTCTGGTGAAGGACGGCCGCATTCATCCGGCATCGCATCGAGGAATTCGTGAAACGGGCTCAGGAAGACATCGATCTCGTGACGACGCAGTCCGGCGAAGACGCGGTTCAGCGACTCAACATCAACGGCCTGCATCCGGAGATCATCAAGCTGCTCGGCCGCCTCAAGTACCGGTTCTCCTACAACCAGAACGTCCTCGATCACTCGGTCGAGATGGCGTTCCTCTGCCTCGATGATCGCGAGCGAGGTCGGCCTCGATCCGAACGTGGCGAAGCGCGCCGGCCTGCTGCACGACATCGGCAAAGGCCGTTGACGGCGAGTTCGAGGGAAGCCACGCGGTGATCGGTGCGGAGTTCATCAAGCGTTCGGCGAAACGCCGATCGTGGTGAACGCCGTCGCCGCGCACCATGAGGAAGTGAAGCCGGAGACCGTTTATGCCGGTCTCGTCGATCCTGGCCGACACGATTTCCGCCGTCCGGCCCGGTGCGCGCGCGGAGTCGATGACGAGTTATATCCAGCGGCTCGGCCGCCTGGAGAAACTGGCGCTTTCGCATCGAAGGCGTGCAGCAGGCTTTCGCGATTCAGGCGGGTCGTGAGATCCGCGTGGTCGTTTCGCCGCAACGATGTAACCGACGAGCGCGCCCGCGAATCGCCAAGGACACTTCGCAAGCGTATCGAGGCTGAGCTCCAGTACCCGAGCACGATCAAGATCACGGTAATCCGCGAATCGCGATTCACCGAGACGGCGACGTACGGACGGGCAGCGTCGCAAGTGGTAAGAATCGAGTCGGAAGTAGGCCGATGCGAGCGGCCGGTCTTCGAACTTGCTACTTGGCTATTCGCTACTTTCTTCTTTTCCGCATAATGTCCGATCGCTAAGATCCTCGAAACATTTCCCAATCCCGCGCCGCATCGGGATTTTTTGATCGATCATACGCATCATGAGTTCACGTCGGTGTGCCCGATCACGGGGCACCCGGACTTTCGCGGACATCACGGTGCGTTACGTGCGCAGACAAGACCTGCGTCGAGCTGAAGTCGCTGAAGCTGTATTTCCACGCGTTTCGCAACGCAGGGCATTTTCTTTCGAAGCGGTGACCAACAAGATATGTGACGATCTCGGCAAGGCGCTGAAGCCGCGCAGCCTCACGATCATCTCGAAATGGAAAGCCCGCGGAGGGTTTACGTCGGTCGTCACGGCGGAGTGGTCGGCAAAAGGCGTTAAGAAACGCTGAGAGCGTTTTAGCTGAAGGATTTTTCAAAGCCGCGTCGCTTATGACGCGGCTTTTTCGTGCTCAAAAACGGAGCAGACTTGACATGGTGTATCAGTGAACTAATTCACTAATCATACGCTGCGTCATGCTTCTCGTCATCGATCATCACAATGGCATTCCGGCCTACCGGCAGATCATGGAACAGGTGAAGTTCCAAGTGGCGTCGGGCGTTCTGGCTCCGGGGGCGGAACTGCCTTCGACGCGGGCGTTGTCGGCCGAGCTGTCGCTCAATCCGATGACGATCAGCAAGGCGTATGGACTGCTGGAGCGTGATGGCGTGCTGGAGCGGCGCCGGGGGCAGACGCTCACAGTGCGCGAACAGCATGCGGACGATCTTCACGAGCAGAAGCTCGATCCACTCCGGCAGCATCTCGCGGCCGCAGCCACGATGGCGCGCCAGCTTGGGGTGACGCCCGCGCAGGCTCTCAAACTTTTCCGCGAAACCCTCGATTCTTCGTCCAAATGAAAACTGCATCTGCCGTCGCCTCATCCGAGCCACTTGTCGTTAAGAATCTGACCAAGCAGTTTGGGAAACGTGCCGCCCTTCGCGATGTGAGTCTGGAGCTTCCCCAAGGACGCATTATCGGGCTGCTCGGGCGCAACGGCGCCGGCAAGACCACGCTCCTGGATCTTGCGTGCGGGCTGCTGCTGCCGACGAGCGGCGAGATTCGCACACTCCAGCGATCAGCCGGTGAGCTCGAGGATATGGAACTCGCGCGACTGGGCGTGGTGCGACAGGATGATCGTTTTGTGGAGTGGAAGACGGTTGGTCAGCAGTTGGATTTCAACGCATCGTTTTATTCGTCGTGGGACGAAGAACTGGAGCGGCGGTTGTTGAAGGAACTGGAGTTGGATGCCGGCAGAAAAATCGCCCAGCTTAGTCCAGGAGACCGACAGAAGCTCGCGATCATGCTCGGGGTTTGTCACCGCCCGGCGCTGCTGCTGCTCGATGAGCCGATGAGCGCGCTCGATCCGATCATTCGTGCGCGGTTTCTGGAGATGTTGATCGAGCGATTGCGCGAAGACGGCTGCACGGTCGTGGTCTCATCGCATCAGCTGGCGGATGTGGAAAAGGTCATCGACTGGGTTGTGTGCCTGGATGCGGGTGAACTTTGCGTGTCAGCTCCGCTGGATGAACTGCAGGAAAGTTATGCGGAATGGACCGTGACAGCTCCGTCGGGAGGTTTGCCCGCTGCATTCCCCGAAAAGTATGTGCTGTCGCGCGAAGGAAACGACCGGCAGGCGCGAGTGCGTGTGTGTGCGGAAAATTGCGGAGCGCTGGTCGATGCCTTTGCCGCTTCGCATCGGGCCGAGGTGAAAAGCAGGCACCTTTCTCTCGATGAATTGTTTCCGCTGTTGCTGAAACGGCGGGTGAAAGGAGCGGCGTGATGAATGCGCGCGCATATTTCCAGGCAATCCGACCGCTGTCGCTGATCGTCTGGATTATTTTTTTCCTGCAGATCTGGCTGCTCCTGTTGCGGGAGCGAGCGGTGCTGGATTGGGCGCCTTTTGTCGGGTGCGTTTTTATGCTGCCGCTGGCGGTTGGGGAGATGTTGAAGCATCTGACCGAGGAACCTGCCCGCCGGCCTTTCTTTGCATTTCTGCCGGGCGCGAGCCGCAGCTTTTTCAAAATGCATCTGGGGGCGTTTCTGGTCTGTGCGGTGTTGGTCACGGTGTACGCGGCCTATCGTGTTCCAACAGTGCCGATCATGGCCGCGGCGGGGGTGATCGTTGCGGCCATGTCGGTGGTGATCCTGCTTCGTCCCTTCCGCTGTGGAGAAGTGGATACCATCGTGTTTTGGGCGCCGCTGCCGATTGCGGTGATTTTCTGGCAGGCGGAAGCGTTGGAATCGTGGATGCGGCAATGGCCGTGGTTATTTGGCGTGGCTGGCGCGGCCATCGCCGTGGCGAGTTTTATCACACGGTTCTCGAAGAAACGCCGCCGGCTTCTGGCGACGACTCCTTACACGGATCCGCACTGGTGGTGGACGAAGGATTATTATTGCGGGACGAAGACCTGGAGAAACGGACGATCACGCCGGTGGCTGCGTGCACTGTTGACGGGATCGCTGCGGGATTGGGTGCGCGTAGTGATGCACGTCGGACCGAGTGTGGCGATGTCGCGGCGTTACACCGTCATGTTCGATACGCTGGTTCTTTTGGTCATCGCGAGCGCGGCGTTCACGCCTTTTCACAAGGCGGGTGGCTTCAACCTGGAGGAGACGATGGAAGGATTGCGGCGCGTGTTGTGGGGCGAAGGCGGAAAGGTTGCGCGATTGGGTGTGGCGATGTGCCCGTTGTTCATCTGTCTGCCCAAGCTGAGTGCTCTGAGGCCCTCGTTGCTATTCCCGCTTTCGCGAAAACGGCAGCTGAAACTAACCCTGGCGGTTGCCGGAAGACAGTGGCTGACCCTGACGGTTGTGACGGTGCTGTTCACCCTCGGCATCGGATGGCTGGCCTGCCGGCTGGCGGGCCAGCCGTTTGATTTTTCGCCTACACCGGTCTTCGCGCTGCCGCTTCTGTTGGCGGCTCTTCTTCCCGTGAGTCTATTGATCAGAATGCGAGGAGCATTCACTGGTGAAACACAGAGCCAGCTATTGTCGGCACTCCTGCTCGCTGCACTGTTTCTGACTTTGCCGGCGATAACGACAGCGTACGTGGAGTTTATTTTTTCCTCCGAGGGCTGGCTGGTTGTCGGCGCGATTTTTGTGGCTACGAGTCTGCTGTATTTTTTCTGTGCGCGGAAAACTTATCTGCGTACCGACCTAATCCGTCGCGCGGAGAACACGTGGTCCCTCCGACTCTAAACATCGAGTTTCCGTGTAATGATCCGCCCCTTGCGTGCGACTAACTGAGCACTCATTTCGATTTTGCCCTATGAAACTAAAATCCCTGCTGCTCGCGGCGATCGTCGCGACTTCGACTACCGCGGCGTTTGCCGCTGAATCCGCGCCGTTGACCTTCAATGGCGTGCTGACCTTGAGCAACGCCCAGCACTTCGGCCTTGTGAACGAAGGCGCGACCCGCACGGGCTGGGTCAAGCTCGGCGACGAGTTCGATGGCTACACGCTGAAAAGCTATGACGCCGCTTCGAAAACACTGACGCTTGGGAAGGACGGTAAAACGTACACCGTGGCTCTGGCCGACGGTAAATTCGACGGAAGCGCGAAGACGGTGGCTGGAACGAAGGCGACGCTGGCGGACGCCGAGGCGGTCTTCGCGTCGATGCAGATGGAGGACATGTTGAGCAAGGTGCTGGAGAAGCAGCTGGCTGCTCAAAACAAGATGATCACTTCCGGGATGGAAAAACAACTGGGCGGCAAGATCGACGAAAGCGACAAGGCTGCGTTCCAGAAGAAAATGGCGGATGCCATGATCGAGGCCATAAATCCCGAGCAGATGAAAAATGACATGGTGAAGCTCTATGCGGAGAATTTCACCAAGGAGGAGCTATCGGCGATGGCGGCATTTAATTCCACGCCAGCGGGCAAGGCGATGATCGAGAAGCAGCCGGCGATCCAGGGACGCATCCAGGAGTTGATGATGCCGCGCATCATGGCGGCGATGCCCAAGATGGGGCAGATCGGGAAAGAATTCAGTGAACAGCAGAAGGCGAAGATCCAGGCGCAGGCGGATCAAACGAAAGCGGCGGCATCGTCTGCAGCGCCAGCGACGTCGAACTCGGCTCCTGCTGCAGGCAAGTGATGCTCAGACCTGAGGCGGAATAGTCAGCGAGCCGCGCAGTTTATCTGCGCGGCTTTTTTATGCGCTCGTGTTGAGCGCAGCGATGACCTGCGGGTGGAGTATCGGATTGGCCGCGACGATGGAGGCGGCTTTGACGGGATCTCCGCCCTGCCAGTCCGTGATCACGCCGCCCGCGCCGCGCACGATGGGGATGAGCGCCTGGATGTCCCATGGGTTCATGATGGGGTCGAGTGAGAGATCGGCCCAGCCGGCGGAAAGAAGAAGGTAGCCGTAACAATCGCCCCAAGTGCGGGAGAGGCGGACGCGTTTCTCGAGCGCGGAGTACGCGGTGCCGTTTTGATACTTGGCGGGATTGAGCGGATCGCTTGTGAGCAGCGTGGCGTCTTCGAGCCGGGCGGTGGGGCGGACGCGGACGGGGCGGTTGTTGAGAGTCGTGGTGGTGCCGTCGCCGATCATGAGCTGGCGAAGGATCGGCTGGTGGATCGCGCCGAGGACGGGCTGGCCGTTGTGCATGAGCGCGATGAGCGTGCCAAACAGCGGAACGGCGGTCATGAAGGCTTTCGTTCCATCGATCGGATCGAGGACCCAGACGAATTCGGCGTCGGGGCGGTCGTTGCCGAATTCTTCGCCGATGATGCCGTGGGACGGGAATTTTTTGGCGATGAGATCGCGGATAAGTTTCTCGGCGCCGCGATCGGCGGCGGTGACGGGGGAGTCGTCGGATTTGATCTCCACCGCTAGGTCGGCGCTGGCGAAGTAGGGGCGGATGAAGTCGCCGGAGCGTTCAGCGAGTTCGATCAGGAAAGTGCGGTAGGGCGCGAGATCCGGCATGGGGATGACGAAACACACAGATCGCGGGAAATCACGGAGAAAGGTGGGGCGGAAGGAGACGGAGTTTTGGACAGGATTGACGGGATGAACAGGATTGGACGAGGGCGCAGGCGGACGAGTCAGTTGCATGCTGCCTGGGGCTGAGGAGTTTTCCCGGGTGTTTTTTCCGTGTCTTTGAAGGTATTCGGAGAAACCTGTCGTACTACTCCCATGCGCTGGATCAACGTGCCCATTCACTTTGTGGATTTCGAAGGGAGCGTTGCGTCCGGAATCCTTGAGTACGGCGTGGTGACTTTGCACGGCGGGCTGGTGGTCGAGACGCAGACGCGCCTGTGTCGGGCAACGGGCAAGGTGCGTGCGGAGGATGAAGCCGTTCACGGTATCAGCGCCGAAGCAGTGTCGAAGACGGCGCCGTTTGCGGACGAGTTTTCGCGGTTTGGGACATTGCGCGCGAGCGGACCGCTGGCGGCGCATTATGCGCACGCTAGAATTCGCTGATCAAGTCGGTGTGGCCTTACCCGCGGGTGTCTCCTGATTTTTCGCGAGTGGATCAGGGGAAATCGATCGCGGACTGGGGGCCGTGGATCGATACAGGGCCGGATTTACGCGGAGCTGTTTCCTCAATTGAAGACCGGGAAGCTTGCGGAGCTGGTGGCGATGTTTGGGTTGCAAGCTGAACTCGATGCGCTGGCCGCGGAGCATTGTTCCAAGGACCGGCGTAAATACCACGCGGCGCTGTACGATGCGCTGGCGGCGGCGTTGTTGCTGCTGGCGTTGGGTCGCCAGCCGGATTTTTCGCGGATGACGGTGCCGTGGTTGCTGCAGACGAGCACGGCGAATCCGGCGAAACGCGCGGCGTTGCAGCAGGATGATTTGTTTTAACCGAGAATGGACGCCAATGGACCCGAATGACGGAGGGAGCGGAGATGGGCGTTAGGTGGTGTCAGAGTCGAAGCGGCGGGTTAGGGATAACCCGCCCTAGTTCGGACCCGTGCGCGATGGCGCACGGCCACGTTCTAACGAACGCGGCTACACTGAACTTAGCCGCGTTTGGGGCCCCAGCGTTTTTCTTGTTTGAGTTCGAGGCGCTTGGTTTCGATTTCGACTCCGGCGACGGCGGGGTGGGCGCGGAGTTCTTGGAACCGGGCGGGATTTAGTTTCCAGCCGAGGGCGTTGGACGCGTCGCTGTTCAAGGCGACTCGGTTTTCGAAGACGAAGGCGATGGAGGTTTTCGTGCTGCCGACTTGTTTGTTCAGCGTTTCGCGGAGGAGCTGGAGGAAGCCCGGCAGTTCCTTGTGCTCGGGGTGAACCAGCCAGGTGACGCGGCTGATGTCGTTGAGGACGGCGTAATCGAGAGGGGAGCATTCCTTCACGTTGATGCGCGCGCCGTCCTGACCGACGATGATGTTTCCGCGGACTTGGATGAGCGCGTTTTCCGCCAGCATGCTGCCGTAGTTGGCGAAGGCGTCGGCGAACATGTTGAGCGCGATGGAGGCGGTCTTGGTCGCGAGCGTGAAGGAGGCCCAGGGGCGGTTGTCTTTTTCGAGAGGCGTTTCGCGATGCTGCCGGCGATGCCGCAGAGGCGGAATTCGGTGCGGTCGTCCTGGTTGAGGAGTTCACTGACGTGGAAGGTGTCGATCGCTTCGGTGAGCCCGGCGTAGGCGTTCATGGGGTGGCCAGAGACGTAGAAGCCGAGGAGTTCTTTTTCGAACTGGAGGCGTTCGGAGGAGGTGAAGTCGTCGACGGCGGGCTCGGTGTTTTGGCCGCGGGGTGGGGGCACCCCGCCTACACCTTTCTTTTTTGTGGGGGCGGGTTCGGCTGAGCATGTCGAACATGTTGTGCTGGCCGGCGGCGCGGTCTTTGGCGTGGGCGGCGGCTCCGGCTAAGGCGGAGTCGATGCTGTCGAAGAGTTTTTTGCGCGAGGCGCCGCTGTAGTCGAAGGCGCCGGTTTTCGTGAGGTGTTCGAGGACGCGTTTGTTGATGGCGCGGCCGTCGATTCGTTTCACGAGTTCGTCGAAGTCGGTGTACGGGCCGTTCTTGTCGCGCTCTTCGATGATCTTTTGGGCGGCTTGTTCACCGACACCTTTGATCCCGGCGAGACCGAAGCGGATCTTGTCGCCGATGCGGCGTGAAGTTTTCGCGGGACTCGTTAATATCGGGGCCGAGGACGGTGAGGCCCATGGCGGTGCATTCGGCGATGAAGTGGGCGACTTTTTCGGAGTTGCCGAGCTCGGCGGTGAGCACGGCGGCCATGAACTGGACCGGGTAGTTGGCTTTCAGGTACGCGGTCTGGTAGGCTGATGACGGCGTAGGCGGCGGAGTGGGATTTGTTGAAGCCGTACTGGGCGAACTTGTTCAACAGATCGAAGATTTCGTTGGCCTGTTTTTCGGAGATTTTGTGGAGGCGGTTGGCGCCTTCGACGAACTTGATGCGCTCTTTGGCCATGCCTTCGACGTCCTTCTTACCCATGGCGCGGCGGAGCATGTCGGCGCCGCCGAGGGTGTAGCCGCCGATGACGCGGGCGCACTCCATGACCTGCTCCTGGTAAACGATGATGCCGTAGGTTTCTTTGAGGACGGGCTCGAGGAGGTGGTGCGGGTAGGAGATGGCGCCGGGATCTTTTTTGCCGCGGGCGTAGTCGGGGATGAACGCCATCGGGCCGGGGCGGTAGAGGGCGGAGATGGCGTTGATGTCGTCGATGTTGGAGATGCCGACGAGCTTGGACGCGTTCTGCATGCCGCCGGACTCGAGCTGGAAGACGCCGACGGTTTTGCCGACGTTGAGGAGTTCGTAGGTTTTGGCGTCGTCGAGCGCGATGGCCTCGATGTCGAACGTGGGATTGGCGGTGCGGCGGACGTTGGCGACGGCGTCGTCGATGACGGTGAGCGTCTTGAGGCCGAGGAAGTCCATCTTGAGCAGGCCGAGTTTGCCGACGGCGTTCATGTCGTACTGAACGGTGACGTCTTCTTCCTGCGAGCGTGAGCGGGACGAATTCGTCGAGCGGCTTGTCGGTGATGATGATCCCGGCGGCGTGTTTGCCGGTGTTGCGTACCATGCCTTCCAATACGAGGGCCTGGTTGACGATTTTCTTGGCGACGGGATTGCGGTCGATCTCGGTGCGGAGTTCGGCGGACTTGGTGATCGAGTCCTCGAGCGAGATGTTGAGCTCGTCGGGGATCATCTTCGCGAGGCGGTCGGCGTCGGCGTAGGGCAAATTGTGGACGCGCGAGACGTCGCGGATGACCATCTTGGCGCCGAGCGTGCCGTAGGTAATGATGTTGGCCACGCAGTCGCGTCCGTATTTGTCGCGCACGTAGTTGATGACTTCCTCGCGGCGGCGCATGCAGAAATCGATGTCGAAGTCGGGCGGCGAGACGCGCTCGGGATTTAGGAAGCGTTCGAAGAGGAGGCCGAAGCGGATCGGGTCGATGTTGGTGATGCCGAGCAGGTACGCGACCATACAACCGGCGCCGGAGCCGCGGCCGGGGCCCACGGGGATGTTGTGGACCTTGGCCCAGTTGATGAAATCCCAGACGACGAGGAAGTAGTCGATGAAGCCGGTGACGGTGATGATCGACAGCTCATAGTCCATGCGGACGACGAGGAGTTCGTCGGGCGCGAGATTGTTGTAGTCGGGCGGCTGCGGCTTTTGGCCGGGCGGGAGATGGGTGAGCTTGGCGAGGCGCTTCGGCGACGACTTCGTGTTTCGCGACGGTATCGTGATCGACCTCGTAGCGTTTTTTCAGGCCCTCGATGCAGAGCTGTTTGAGGTAGGCGGCGGGCGAGAGTTTTTCTTTGATCTCAACGGGCAGCGGGTAACGCGGGTAGCGCTCGGAGCCTTTGGGGAACGGGATTGCGAGGTCGCACATTTCGGCGACGAGTTGCGTGTTGGTGATGGAGTCGGGGACCTCGGCGAAGAGCTTCGCCATCTCGTCGCGGGACTTCAGGTAGAACTGAGTCCCGGAGAATTTCATGCGGTTCTCTTCCTCGATCTTCGCGCCTGTCTGGATGCAGAGCATGGCGTCGTGCGGGCCGGCGTCCTCGGCGCGGACATAGTGAACGTCGTTGGTCGCGATGACCTTGAGGTTGAACTCCTCGGCGAGTTTCAGGAGGCCGGGGATGATTTTGAGCTGCTCGGGGATGCCGTGGTCCTGGATTTCGACGAAGTAGTTTTCGCGGCCAAAGATCTCGACGAAGCGGGCGCAGGCTTTGCGGGCGTCGTCCTCGCGGTCGTGGAGGAGGTGTTGCGGGACGATGGCGGCGAGGCAGCCGGTGAAGCCGATGAGGCCGTTGGCGTATTTGGCCAAGGTTTCCCAGTCGGCGCGGGGCTTGTAGTAGAAGCCTTTGAGGTGGGCGTCGGAGACGAGCTTGAGGAGGTTTTGGTAGCCGGTGAGGTTCTTAGCGAGGAGGCCGAGGTGGTAGTAGCTTTTGCCGTCTTCGGAGCGGCCGTTTTTCTCCAAACGGGACGATTCGGTGAGGTAGATTTCGCAGCCGATGAGGGGCTTTATACTTTTGGCCTTGGCGGCGTTATAGAATTCGATGGCTCCGAAAAGATTGCCGTGGTCGGTGAGGGCCATGGCCTTCATGCCGAGGCCGACGGCGCGGTCCATCAGGCGGTCGATGCGGCAGGCTCCGTCGAGCAGGCTGTAGTCGGTGTGGACGTGGAGATGGACGAAGTTCTGATCGGCGGACGACACGGTCTGGGTAGGCAACGGACGTGTTTAAGGCTCGCAAGCGCGGAAGCGGTTTCGGATGAGTTTTCCGTGCGAAATAGTCCGTTTGGCGGATTGAAAATAGCCGTTGACGTACCGGACGCCAATTGCCGTAGTCATCGACTTTTTCCCGTTTCCAAACCGTCTGTTCACATGTCTATCGAAATCAAAATCCGCAAAAACGAGCCCATCGACCGTGCGCTCCGTCGCATGAAGAAGAAGCTCGAGCGCGAAAACATCATCAAGGGTGTCCGCGCCAAGCGTTACTGCGAGAAGCCCTGCGAAAAGCGCCGCCGCAAGGAGAAGGTCATGGCCTTCACCGCGATGCTTCGCCGCCGTCACGCCAGCTAACCCTGCACGCTAGACGCGTGATATTTCCCTTTCAACGACCGCCCTCCGACCTGTTTCGGGGTGCGGTCGTTTTGTTTTCAAGTTTTCTGCGAACGGGCGGCAGTTTTTTTGCTCACGCGCACGTACCATTCATGACATGAAACCGATCCTAGCGCTTTCGACCAGTTGGTGCTCCTCCCGTCATACCGACGGTTATGCGATGCTTCGGGAGATGGCGAATCTGGGGTTTTCGCATGTCGAGTTGAGTCACGGTATCCGCATTACGCTCGTCCCGGGCATTCTGAAGGCCTTGGACGAGGGCTTTATCAAGGTCAGCTCGACGCATAATTTTTGCCCGCTTCCCACGGGGATCGTGCAGGCGGCGCCGAATCTTTTCGAGCCGTCGAGTTCGGAACATCAGGAGCATGACCAATGGCTGCGGCAGACGAAGCGTTCGCTCGACTTCGGCCAGCAGGTGAAGGCGCGCGTGCTCGTGCTGCATCTGGGCAGCGTGAAGTTTTCGTGGTTCAACCCGTTGAAGAAGCTCGAGGCTTACTTTGAGAAACATCCGGGTGTGAAACTGGCCGACGATGCGCGCTATGTAGAGCTGCGTGACAAGGCCATGAAGAAGATGCAGGCCAAAAAAATTCCGTACTGGAATCAAGTGAAGGCCAGCCTTGAGGAAATTCGCCCCTATGCCGCGGAACGCGGCATCGCATTGGGCTGCGAGAATCGCGAAGACGTGGCGGAGCTTCCGATCGATGGTGAATTCGAGGAATTACTTTCCGGCATGACCCAGCCGAACACGGCGGGCTACTGGCACGATACCGGGCATGCGCATATCAAAGAGCAGCTGGCACTGCTGAATCATCGTGAGCATCTGGAAAAAAACGCGTCACGCCTGATCGGTTTTCACCTGCACGACGTGAGTGCGGCAGGAAAGGATCATCAACCCGTGGGCTCAGGGCAGATCGATTTTGAGATGGTGAGCTCGTTTTGGAAACCGCACCACCTGCTGACGCTGGAGTTTGGTCCGCGTATATCCGTCGAATCCGTGAAGGAATCGAAGCAGCGGATCGAAGGACTGATCGCGAAACGCTTTCCTCAGGGCTGATAGGGTCTCTGGGTGGCGGACGTGGGTCTTTTTCAAAAGTCGCTGACAAATACGCTGCGCCACGGTGATTGCGCTCCTCGCGACTGGTCGTCAATTTGGCGGCCTATGAAATTGAAGCTCCTCGGTTCGCTTTTCGTTTTGCTGGGCGTGGCGGTTTTTCAAATGCAGGCGGCTGACGAGGCCAAAGCGGCGCCGGCGGAGACGGCGAAATTATCGGTGCAGGCCGAACTCGGCGCGATCATTCAGAAAGTTCAGGCGAAGGCGCAGGCGGGGTTGGTGACGGAGGCGGCACTGGCGGAGGAGTTGAAGGCGCTCGACCAGTTGCTCGCAGCGCACAAGGCGGAGAAGACCGATGATGTGGCGCAGGTGCTGGTGATGAAAGGCGCGCTCTATCTTCAAGTGATCGCTGATTTCGACAAGGCGGCGGCTACATTTCGCCAGCTTAAGACAGACTTTCCCGATTCTTCCCAGGCGAAGGCCGTGGACGATGTCTTGAAGGCCATCTCGATTCAGCAAGCGGCGGTGCGGGCACAAGAGGCGCTGAAACCGGGCGCGCCTTTTCCGGATTTTGCAGAAAAGGATCTCGACGGAAATCCTCTCTCGGTCGGGAAGTTCAAGGGCAACGTGGTGCTGGTGGATTTTTGGGCGACGTGGTGCGGACCGTGCGTCGAGGAGATGCCTAACGTGATCGCGCTCTATAAAAAATATCACTCACGCGGCCTGGAGATCATCGGTGTGAGCCTGGATCGCGACGAGGCGACACTCAAAAAATTCATCACGGAAAAACAGATGACGTGGCCGCAATATTTCGACGGTAAGTTCTGGGATTCCAAACTCGCCGGGCAGTATGGAGTGACGAGCATTCCATTCACGGTGTTGATCGACGGCGACGGACGCATCGTTGGAAAAAATCTGCGCGGAGCCGAGTTGGAAGCCGAGCTTGCCCGTTTGCTCGGTCAGTGAGCCGCCCTCTCGCGGTTTGCATCCACTGAAGAGATGCGGCGCACATGGGGAAATTCCCGATGGGCGTCTCCGGTAATTAGCGGGATTTTGAGCGGCTTGAGAAATCTGCGAACCATTCCGACCGATGGTGGTCGGGCGGTCCGCTCATGCCGTCCTGCGAATTCAAAGATGAAAAAAAGTGCGGAGAGCACGTCTCTCTTGCGCTTGTGCTTGCGTGGTCGGGCAAGTGGCGTCCGTGGATTCATCTTTTCCTGCACTCCTGCGCAAAGAATCCGCGGGTGGATTTTTTGATTTTCACCGACCAGAAGCCGCTGGCCTCGTTGCCCGCAAATGTACGGATGATTCCGATGACGTTGCGGGATGTCTCACAGCGGGCGAGTGCGGTGCTGGGATTTCATGTGTGCATTCCCAGTGCGTACAAGCTGTGCGATTTCAAACCGCTGTATGGACTTCTTTTCGCTGATCACCTCGTGGATTACTCGCACTGGGGATACTGCGACGAAGATGTGTTCTGGGGGGATATCCGGAAATTTATCACTGACGAGCATCTGCGTGACTATGACTTGGTGACGTCATGCCGGTGTTGCGTGGTGGGGCAGCTGACGATTTTGAAAAATGTGCCGGGCGTTACGGATTTGATCTGTTCAGCACCGCATCTGCGCACGCAGTTGCAGGATGATGGAATCCATCTGCTCGACGAACGCGTGATGAACAATCTGGCGCTGGCGCGTGAGCGTGAGGGAACGCTGCACGTGCTGCGCAGGCAGTTTCAGACACACGACGTGAACAGCGAGGAGTGGACGGAATGGGCGAACCGGCTGGAGTTGCAGGAAACCGGTCGCGTACTCGGGCCGCTCAAGCATGGCGATGCGGTCTGGTGCGAAGGAAAGTTGATCCATCAGGAGAGCGCGGAGCCGTTTGCGTTTTATCATTTCGGAGCGTGGAAGAAATCCTGGGCATTTTTGAGAGTGCCGCCTCCGCCGGAAGGAATTGCGGGCTGGAAGATCGGTGCGTCGGGAGTGGAGTTTATTCTCGGACCGACGGCGGGATGGACGGAACGGCGTTACGTGCTGCGTCACGCGGCCGGCCGGGTGGTGGCGCGGACCCGCAAAAGGGTTACTGCCCGGGTCGGCAAGTTACGTGACCTTGGCGGACGCATCTGGCGTCGCGGATGGCGTGAGTGGAGAAAACTCACAACGGTTTCGAACAGCCCGTTCGGGCAATCAAAGCGGGCTGGTTGACGCAGGATTTGATTCAGAAAAATGAAAATTGCCCGTGGCGGGGAATGCCGGGATGGTGGCAGGCATGTCCGACGACGACCAGCGTCCCGAGAAAAATGAGAAGCAGCCGCCTGTGGCGATCGACCGTTCGCAGTGGGCGAAGCCGTGGGCGCAGTTGAAGTTTGTCTCGTTCCAGCCGGCGATCTTCCCGCGCATGCTCGGCGAGGTTTCGCGCGATGCGAAGCCGGGAGACCTGGTTTCCGTTTACGACAAGTTTGGCGAACGCGTGGGCATCGGTCTCTTCAACCCGCGCGCAAAGATGCCTCTGCGCGTGGTGACGCATACGAGTCAGATCCTCGGCGAGGAGTACTTCGAGACGGCGATCCGTCGCGCCGTGGCCTTGCGCAAGGATTGGTTCAAGCTGGATGCGACGACCGACGCTTATCGCGTGCTCAACTCGGACGGCGATGGCGTGAGCGGTCTGACGATCGATCGCTACGGTGACACGCTTTATTGCGACGTTTACTCCCTGGGTATTTTTCAGCGCCTGCCAAAGTGGATTCCGCTGCTGCACGAATTGCTGGGCACGAAACACGTGCGCGTTCACGTCGATCACGACCTCGGCAGTCTTGAGGGAATCAAGCCGTCGCAGATGAAGGAGCTCACGGCTTCGGCGCCCGACAAGGTGAAGATCCGTGAGGGCGGCGTGAAGTACGAGGTCGACTTCGCCGAGGGGCACAAGACCGGGTTCTTCTGCGACCAGCGCGATAATCGCAAACGCTTCGGCACGCTCGTGAAGGGCATGCGCGTGCTCGACCTTTGCAGTTACACCGGCGGGTTCTCGATCAATGCCGCGCTCGGTGGGGCCGACGAAATCACGGCGGTCGATCTCGACGAAAAGGTGATCGCGCAGGGCCGCCGCAACGCGAACCTCAACCAGATTTCCCCGAACAAGCTGAAATGGGTTCATACCGACGCGTTCGCTTATGCGCGCCAGATGCAGAAAAACGGCGAGCAGTTTGACGCGGTGCTTTGCGATCCGCCGAAGTTCGTGATGACGCGCGATCCGGCCTTCGCCGCCGAAGGCATGCGGAAATACGCCGACCTGAACACGATTGCTGCGAGCCTCGTGAAGCCCGGCGGGTTGTTCGTCACGGCGTCGTGCTCCGGCTTGGTTTCGCTCGAGGATTTTGAGGGTTGCGTGATCAAGGGCGTGCACCGCCTCAACCGCCGCCTGCAAATCTTCGACCGCACCGGCCCCGGGGTCGACCATCCGGTGTATTCAAACTGTCTGGAGAGCCGTTACCTGAAGCTGCTTTGGGCGCGGATGACTTAATGGCAGGTGAAGGGGCCGGCGGCGAAATCGTTGACCTTGGAAATGGAACGGGCAGACCGCGATGCGTCGCATGAATCTCGAAATCCCGGTCGAAGCGCCTCGCGTGACGGAATATCTTTTATCGGGAAAGCGTCTGTGGCTGCTGGGCCTGATGGCGGCGCTCGTCTGTGCGGCGGGTGTCGCGAAGGCTGCGGATGAAGACGAGGACGACGGACCGAAGGATGAAGTGGCGCCGGAGATGCGGGAGTTGCGGCAGAAGTTATCGGCGGTGAAGGAGTGGCAGGGTGTCTGGGAAAGGAGCCGTAGCGGCAGCAGGGCCGGACCCACGGGAGGAGAAGGCCGGTGATTTTGAGGCTTATTCCGAAGAAAAAACTCATGGTTCATTCCTGCTGAAGCGTTACCAGCGCGACTGGAATCCGCGTCGAGGCATACTCTCCTGGCGTGGTGACGGCGAAGCTGTCGGCACCGCAAGGGCCAGCTACTATCTGGATAAATACTCTTATGTGATCAACCGGGAGGAGTGGGAGGCTTCCTACCAAGGCACCAGGATTATGAAGAATATTGAGTTTGAAGTATGGTTCGGCGGGAGATCCCAGGCTCGTCTCCCTTCATAGTGGCACTACCGATTCAAGAAGACACTGCCACGATCCAAGATCACGGGGCGTTACCTGATTCAGGATCATCAGACAGAGCCGGTGAGGGAGGTGAAGATAGATGAGAATCCGGTGGCGTGGGTGAGTACCTGGCTTCTCAAAGGGACTTTTGGAAACGATGAGGCGAAGGCGCAGGATCGCGCGGTGGTGTTTAGCGGATCAACGGTGCTGGAGTTTAATAATAACGACGACCCCGGGGTTCGCGTATAATTTCAGGACGGGTAGTGAGCTGTATTATGACGGGAAATCGATGCGCCAGCGCTCACGCGTGCTGATGTTTCCCGTCTACGACAATCTCGAGGTCGAGGTGACGATCGATGGCTACGATGTGTGGCGGCCGAAGGGAACGATCGCCGACACGAAGAAACTCGGGAACAGCCTGACGGCGCGGGCGACGTTGAAGAACAAGACGGACGGAAAGCCGGCGGACGATCTCCGCCGGTGAGACGGTTCATTTTTGAACTGAAAGACACCTCGCGCGAACCCGGCGTCTGCATGAACTGGCCGCTGAATGCGAAGGACGATGATTTTGATCTGCGGCTGGCGGAGGTCATGCCGGACGACCAAGCTTTCGGACGAGGACCAGAAGCTCATCGTGAAGACCGTGCGCAAGGACGAGCAGGAGCAGCCGTATGCGGACGTTCGGGTGGACAGCTACGATTTCGGCGGGCGGCGGAGTTGCGCGTGACCTGTGAACTGGAAGACGGTCGCGAGGTCATCGGCTTGATCAAAGACGCGCAGGGCGGCCAGGATATCGTGCGCCTGCCCAAGACCAACGGCCCTGGCTGGGTGGCAGAATCGTGGCTCAAGAAAAAAGGCGTGACGGACCTCGCGGACAATGACGACGACGAGAAAGTAGAGGGCCAGGACTACAAAGGCGATGGATTCACGTTGTATGAAGAGTACCGCGGCTTCGTGGAGAACGGCGTGCACATCGAGGGCGATCCGAAGAAGAAGGATCTTTTCGTTTTGAATCTGGCGGATGTGGCCTCGCGCGAGGGCCTCAGCCTGCTCGAGCGGATTGCCAAGCTGCGCGTGCATGGCCGGCTGCGGGAAGACAAGGAGATGAATACGACGGCGCGATTGATGAACGGCAACCATCGCGCCGGCCCTCACCGCGTCGAGCAGCACGGGGTGATCCTCTCCAATAGCGTCGATATGACCAATTATAAGGCCAGCCGAGGCGGCGTGCAGGTGCCGGTGGCGAATGCGGATCAGACCAAGGCTTCCCGGCCGCGCGATACGTCCTATTGCTACGTCGTTCCTCCGGATGCGAAGTACGGCATTTTCTCAGCGACGAGTCGCACGCTCTACGGCCTTGACGCATCTTTCCGTGAACCAGCTCTACGCGGCGGCAGTGGCGCACGAACTGTTGCACGCCATCGGCGTCGATCATCACGGCGAGCAGCTCATGGATATTCGGTGGGCCGAATTTCAATCTGCCGACAACCCCCAGAACTCCACGGGCAAGCCGCGCTTTTTCGATGAAGCCCTCGTAGGCCATGGTCTGCCCCGTCTTCTATCTCTGGGAGGACAACGGCGCGAGTGTGGCCGAGGATCAGCAGGCGGTGTTTAACCAGTACGTCGCCGAGTCTGCGTCGGGCGACAAAGACTGGTATCGCAGTGCGGCGGAATATTGGTGCAACTGGTGCTTTTTCGTCGGCAAGCCGCGCGGCACCGAGTTCCAGGCGACGAAACCTGACGTGATGCGCTATTACTTTTGCCACGGCCTATCAGGCGAACGGCAAGTCGAACACGTTTGATGTGATCCGTCCTGGGCGAAGCAGGCGGAGATCACCGTGTGCACCAACGCCAAGGGCACGGCCGGTAATGCCGCCGATCAACGGCGCCACAGCCACGCTTCGGTGACGCCGTGGGCGGCCGTGGAAACTGTTTCTCCTCCATCTCGTCCCGAATTCGACGCGATCCCGCCGACGAAGCATCAAACTCAAGCTGAACGTGCGCCGTCCCTTTCGTCACGATCCTGTCCGCAGCGCTCCGCTGATGGTTGCAGGTTGCTCGAGACGAAAATCGGAGCCGCCGCCTGTGGCACTACCCGCCCCGCGAAGACGAGACCCAAGCCCGCGCCACCGGTGGCAGTCGCACAGCCCGTGTCCAAGCCGTGCCGAAGCCCAAACCGAAGCCGAAGCCCGCGGCAGCTCCATTGCCGTGAGCCGCTCAACGCGGCGCCGGATATTCTTTTTTGCGCCTGCGCGGTCGTAGTCCTGGACGGCTGGCGAATGACCGGCCGCTCTCTGTTGGATACGTGTGAACGTCTTCGGTGAACTCGGAAATACTCACCCTCGCTCGGCGAGCGGCGCATGGAGTGATGCGATCAAGGTTTAACTCTCGGCTGCTGGATCGTCCGAGAAGATCCTTCTTCAAGCAAGGCGTGTCGGCGTTGCTGATGAAGCGGTGTCCTGGCGATACTCTGGGTACGGCCAGCCGCGGAAGGCCTGTGCGCTGTTTGCTTCGTCTGAAATGGTGAAGCTGTCGCCGGTGACTATCAAGTGCGGGTGACGCTGGCGATTGCCGATGGCACCGGCTGGCATGGGAACTCGGAAGCGAGCCCGCGACCTTCTCGCTGGCCGCGGCAACGGGCGCAGCCACGCCGGAGCAGCAGACACAGCGTACCCTCGGACTGGCCGGCGAAGGGTCGCCCTGGCCCAGGATCTGGGGTGAAGGCTGCCCAACTATCGACGAACAGCTGGCTACTCATCTCCAAGATATCGACCCTTTGAGTTCCCGTGCTCGGGTGTGCCAGCCGAAGGCGGCAATCCGGTCGCGGCCAATGCCTGTGTCGGCCGCGCTTGGGGCCGTGTAAGTGCGGAAATGAAGATCGCATCCGCCGGTAGGATCTCTATGTGCTGGGTTAGGCGGTGATGGCCGCGATGTCCTAGCCGCCCGAGAGCAAGGCTCCGCTTCCGGCGTGGAGTTTCCACCAAGGTGGTGATGGTCTCGTTGCCCAAAACGATGCCACCAGCGGCCGCGAAGTGACGGACGTGGAGATGGTTGCCGGGTGGCGGCGTGGGGTAATGCAGCATCGGACAGCGCGTGTGCGCGCAGGTTGACACGATGGTCTGATGCAAAAGGCTACCACCCTATGGAGTCTGCTGCACGACACTCCAGGAGGGCGACCATCGGAGCACAGTCGAAAGCCGGGTTGAAGGTGAAACGACTGCCGCTTTATCGACTGGCGTGGCTGGTGGATCGTCGTCGAACTTCGTCGTGTCGATCGTGCTCGGCGGTGGGCGTGTGGGCGCATTTTCCAGGTGCATGGACAGTGAGTTGGCTGGGGTGGACGCCGCCGTTCCTTGACGGCGGTTCGCTGGCAGGGTAACCGGTGTTTTTTTCCCGGCCGCGTGAGGACGCGCAAATCGCCCACTCTGGCGGCGGTGGTTTACCGTGGGCTTGTGACCGACGGGAATTTTGTGGTGTGGGCGCGCGGCGACTTTTTCTGGGGACGGATGCGTTTCTTCCGGCGTATTCTGGTGGTCTTTGTGGTTGTGGGAATGAATGCGGGTGCGGCGCGTTCGCTGGCGCCGGTGGCGGCGCGCCATTGGATTTAGCGACGATGACGCCGGCGCCGCTGGCGGCGGCTTTTCTGAGCCACTGCGTGGGGAAGCGAAGGCTGGATGATTGTGCTCTCGGCGTGCCGTTGCATTTATCGCGTTTCCCATTAACCTTAGCAATACGGAACTTAATGAATACGTAAAA
>JASGJB010000027.1:0-52833 GCA_049840895.1 Nibricoccus sp.
CAACGCCCGCGTCACCCGCCGCGGATTCGCCGTATCCAGATTCCCCAACCCGCCCGGATTCAACGCCCACAGCTCCGCGACCAGCGCGTTCAATCCACTCCGCTCCAGTTGCCCGGCGATCTCCGCACGCATTTTCTCCGCCACCGTCACGTCGTCCGCCACCGGCCCGAAAAATGCCTTCAGATAAATCCGCTTCCGCCAGCCACGAGCACACGCTTCCCGCGCCCGACGATATCCTCAACCGCAGCCCGCGCCTGCTTCACGTACACGGTCACATCCATCCGCTCCGACACATCGCACACGTCGATCAGGATGATGCCGCACGCGCGCCAGCTCCACCTTCGTCGGCTTCGCCGTGCCGATATCCAATCCGCGGTAAAAAAGCAGCGAGTCGCACGAAACGATCTCCGCATCGTTGAACTCCGCCCAGCGCAGCGACAGCTCGGTTTTCCCGACGGCCGTCGGCCCGGTGATGACGTGAAGAAGCTTTCTGCGCGCAAACTCATGCTGGGAGCGCAACACTCTGCCCATGATTCCCCGCCCGGCCAAGCTCGTCCTGCTTTTCTCCACGTTATCACTCTCGGCCTGCACCGCCGACACCGCCCCGCGCCACACCGACGACTTCCGCTCCGGCCTGAAAAACTGGGTCGTCGAACAACGCCCCGGCGGCCGCGTCACCGCGGAAAACGGCATGCTCATCATCGATGACGAAGCCGGCTGCACCGTCTGGTTCCGCGAAAAACTCCGCGCGCCCCGTCACCATCCGCTACGAGGCAACGATGAGCTCGACGCCCGCGTCTCCGATCTCAACTGCTTCTGGATGGCTTCCGACTCCGCACATCCCGACGACCCTCTTTTTCAGGCCACAAACGCACCGGCGCCTTCGCCACCTACGATTCCCTCCGGACCTACTACGTCGGTTACGGTGGCAACACCAACACCACAACCCGCTTCCGCCGCTACGACGGCTCCGGTGCCGGCCGCTTCTCCCCGAGCACGATCTCTCCGACGAAAAAATTCCTCCTGGAGCCCGGCCGCACCTACCGCATCGAACTCCGCGCCCGCGACGGCGTCGTCGAATTCCTCCGCGATGGCGAAGTCATCTTCACCTACCGCGACCCCGCACCCCTCACCGAAGGCTGGTTCGGCTTCCGCACCGTAAAATCCAAAATCGAAATCAAAAACTTCCGCATAGACTAAGCCAAGGTGGAGCGCGCACTCCGAGCACGCTTTTCAGATGTAGACAGAGGCTCTCACCCCGCGTCCTTGGCATCCTGCTAATCCTGCAATCCTGTCTAAAATTCCGCAGTCGCTCGCTTTCTGTTACAGCCGCGAAACATCTCCGGTCCTCCAGCACTTTCCCTTTGCCCCTTCCGCCCGGGTAGCTCACGTCCTCCCTTCAACGCGAACCACGCAGCCACCCGCTCCCGTTCGAAACTCGCTCTCGTCACCGAAACCTTCCCGCCAGAGATCAACGGCGTCGCCATGACGCTGAGCCATCTCGTCGAAGCTAACTCGCGCACCGCGGACATGCCGTCACCGTCCTCCGTCCACGCCAGGGTAACTCCGATCACGAGCGCATCGACGGTCTCATCCGCGAACACCTCTTCGCTTCGCTCCCGATCCCGGGCTATAACTTCCTCCGCCTCGGCCTTCCTGCGCGCGGAAAACTCATCCGCCTCTGGCGCGCAGAGCGCCCCGACCTCGTCCACATCGCGACCGAGGGTCCTGGTCGGTTACTCCGCACTCCTCGCCGCCCGCAAACTCGTTCTCCCCGTCACCTCGAGTTTCCACACCAATTTCCACAGCTACAGCCGCCACTACGGCTTCGCGTTGCTCACCCGCCCAGCGCTCGCCTACCTCCGCCATTTCCACAACCGCACGCGCATCACGCTCTCGCGCACCGTCGAGCTCAACGACGAGCTTACCCGCGACGGCTTCCGCGACATGCGCCTCATGTCGCGCGGCGAACACCCGCGTCTTCACCCCCTGCGCTTCGCAGCGAAACTCTCCGCACCCAGCTCGGCGCCGCGCCTTCCGACCTTCTTATTGTCCACGTCAGCCGCCTCGCCGCGGAGAAAAACTATCCGCTTCTCTTCGGTCCTACGCCGCTCATCCGCGCCGTCCGCCCCGACGCCAGACTCGTCGTGGTAAGCGGACGGCCCGCTTCGCAAAAAACTCGCCCGTCAAAATCCCTCCGTCCGATTCACCGGCTTTCTGTCGCGCGATCTCCTCGCCGCTCACTACGCCGCCGCCGATCTTTTTCTCTATCCGAGCCTCACCGAGACGTTCGGCAACGTCACCACCGAGTCCATGGCCAGCGGCCTCCCTGTTGTTGCGTTCAACTACGCGGCTGCCGCCCGCTTCATCCGCCACAACGAAAGGGAGAAAACGGCTGGCTCGTCCCCTTCGGCGACCGCGCCGCCTTCATCAATTCCGCCGTCAACGTCGCCCGCTCCCAGGAACTCCGCGCCCGCCTCAGCCCCGCCGCGCGCAAGACCGCCGAGGGCATCTCCTGGGACTTCGTCCTCGATCACTTGGAGCGCGATTTCGCCGACGTCCTCCGGAACCATAAAAACAATTCCATCATTTCCTCCGCGTCCGTTCCGATTAAGGTGAATCCAGCTGCCCGGTGAAAACGCGCTTCATCTACAATCCCAAATCCGGCCACAACGCCAAGAACCCGCACCTGCTGGAGCGTGCACGCCAATTCATCGAGAAACAGAAACTCGACGCCGAGATCGTCCACACCGAGCGCCCGCGCCACGCCACCGAACTCGCCCGCCGCGCCGTCGATGAGGGTTGCGAACTCGTTGTCGCCATCGGCGGCGATGGCACGATGAACGAAACCGCCGCCGCCCTCATCGACTCCCCCGCCGCCCTCGGCCTCATTCCGTGCGGCTCCGGCAACGGCCTCGGCCGCCACCTCGGCATCCCCGGCCCCGGCAAGGGCGCCTTCCGCAATCTGCTCAACGGCGACATCCGCACGATCGACACCGGCCTCGCCAACGGCATCCCGTTTTTCAACGCCATGGGCGTCGGCTTCGACGCCGAGATCAGCCACCGCTTCAACCGCCTCACCAGCCGCGGCCTCCCCGCCTACGTTCACACGACGTTCGGCACGCTCTTCCGCTTCCGCCCGCAGCAATATGTCATCCGCAGCGGCGACATGAGCATCACCACCGAGGCGTTCATAATCTCCGTCGCCAACTCCGATCAGTACGGCAACGACTGCTTCATCGCCCCCGGCGCCTCCGTCGACGATGGCCGGCTCAACATCACGGTGATGAAGTCCATCCACTTCTTCAACGCCCTGCCCATCGCCGTCCGTCTCTTCACCAAATCGATCGACGGCTCCGCCAGCGTCCAACGCCTTCTCGGCCCGCGCTTCACCATCGAACGTCCCACGCCCGGACTTCTCCACACCGACGGCGAAACGCATGAGACCGACGCTCTCATCGAAGTCACCGTCCGTCCGCGCAGCCTGCGCATCATGGTCCCCCACCACGAAGCCGCCGCCGCCTAGCAAGTCCTCCTCCCTTGGAGGGACGACCTCCGTGTCGTCCATTTCCCGCCACCCCGCGTTACGTTCATGTGACACACGTCACGTTTCAGCGACACCCCTGTTCCCCGCACGCGCCATTTGTTAGACTCACGACCGATGGAGCTCAAACCGCTCAAAGTCCGCACGGTCATTATTTCCGACGTCCACCTCGGGACGGACGACTGCAAGATCAGGGAAGTAAATCATTTCCTGAAGTACACGCGCTGTGAACGACTCATCCTCAACGGCGACATCATCGATGGCTGGCGCCTGAAAAAAACCGGCTACTGGCCGAAGTCCCACACGCGTTTCGTCCGGCTCGTTCTCAAGAAACTGGAAAAGAAAGATACCGAGGTCATCTATCTCCGCGGCAACCACGACGACGTCCTGGCCAAGTTTCTTCCCATCGCCTTCGAAAACCTGAAGATCGTCGAGGACTTCATTCACGAAACGCCGCGCGGAAAATACCTCGTTCTCCACGGCGATGTCTTCGACACCATCACCAAGAACTTCGTCTTTCTCGCCTACGCCGGCGACTGGGGCTACCGCGCGCTCATGCGCCTCAACCGCCTGTACAACCGGTGGCGCTCCTGGCGCGGCAAAGAGTACTACTCGCTCAGCAAAGCGATCAAAGCCCGCGTCAAAAAGGCGGTCAGCCACGTCTCCAACTTCGAAGATCACATCGCCGAGCTCGCCCGCAGCCGCGGCTGCGTCGGCGTCATGTGCGGCCACATCCACACCGTCGCCGACCGCATGATCGGTGACATTCACTACCTCAATTCCGGCGACTGGGTCGAATCGCTCACCGGCATCGTCGAACACTACGACGGCAAGTTTGAGGTCATCGACTTCGCCCACTTCCGTCTCCTCTACCCGCTCGACGACGAAGCCACCGAACTCGCCGAACCCGCCGACAACGTCCCCGAAGTCTCCCCACTCCCGTCCGCGTCCGTTGGAGGCGCGGTGCCCTCACCCCGCATCGACGTCGCCGTCACCTGACACCACAAAATCGTTCATCCCTGGAGGGACGACCTCCGTGTCGTCCGCCGACGTCCCGTCGGCCCTTTCACCTCCACTATCCGCCCCTCCGACCATTGGTCATTGGTCACTGCGTCACTGGTCATTCGCTCGCGCCAGCCGCGCGAGCGCGATTCCGCCCCTCGCCTTTCGCACGGTACAGCGCCTGATCTGCGACAAACACCAGGCGCTTCGCGCTCTCACCATCATTCGGGAAACACGCGGCACCGGCGCTGAGCGTCACTTTCAAAAGAAACCCATCCGGCAGCATCACGGGCTCCGCCGACATTGCCTTCACGATCCGCTGCGCCGCCTCCAGCGTCACGCGCGCATCCACCTCAGCCAGCATCACCGCAAACTCCTCGCCGCCGTAACGCGCCACGCGATCCACCGTGCGTACACACGACGCGATCCTCGCCGCCGCCGCCTTGATCACCGCGTCTCCCGCCGGATGCCCGTGCGTGTCGTTCACTTTCTTGAAATGATCGAGATCCACCAGCAACAAGCCGAACGACCGCCCGAATCGGCGCGCACGCTCCTCCTCTTCACCCAGCACGCGGTCAAATTCCCGGCGATTCAATAACCCCGTCAACTCGTCGCGCGTCGCCAGCCGGTGCAGTTTGCCCAATGTCTCGCCGAGCTTAAGCGCGTAGCGAAGCGACCGCTCCAGCGATCGCGTGTTGATCTCCCCCTTCACCAGATAATCGAGCGCTCCCGCGTCCATCGCCTGGATGTCCACGCCTTCACTCGTCTCCGCCGTCAGGAAAATAATCGGCACATGACAGCCCTTCTCCCCGGCCTCCTTGATCAACGTCAGTCCGTCGCGCTCACCGAGCTGAAAATCCAGCAGGCACGCCGCATAATCGCCTTCGAGCAACTTCGTCAGCCCGTCCTCATATGTCTGCGCCCATTCGAGCGCATACTTTCCCGGGCCAAAGCGCTCGAAGTGCGCCTGCACGAGCCGGTGTTGCAACCGGTCATCGTCGATTAATAGCACCTTCTTCATCGCGTCTCCCGTTTACTGCTCGCCCTCGCAGTCGTTCAGCGTCCAAGCCCCGCGACCAGATCGCCCGCCCGTGCCTTGAGCGTCGGCGCGATCTTCGCGCGCTCCGTCAGATTATCTTTGATGCAGTTCACCAAGGCGCTGCCGACGACGACGCCGTCCGCATACGCCGCGATTTCCTTCACGTGCTCGCGCTTCGAAATCCCAAAGCCCACCACCACCGGCAGCGCCGTGTGCTTCTTGATCGTCGCCACCGCCTCCGCCGTGTTCGCCGCGACTTCGTTGCGCACGCCCGTCACGCCTTCGCGCGAAACATAATAAATGAACCCCGTCGCCGCCTTGCCGATCACGCCCATGCGCGCCTCCGGCGTCGTCGGCGCCACGATGAACACCGTCTTCATACCCTGCTTCGCACACGCCGCCGCCACGTCGCCCGCCTCCTCTGGCGGCAGATCGAGCGTCAGCATCCCATCGACGCCCGCTTCCTTCGCCGCCTTCACATACGCGTCCACGCCATTGGCAAAAACCAGATTGTAGTACGTGTAGAAAATCAGCGGCACCTGGCTGAACTCCCGGATCCGGCGCACCAGTTCGAAAACCTTCGCCCCCGTCATGCCGCCCGCCAGCGCACGCTGCGCCGCGAGTTGATTCGTGAGCCCGTCCGCCAACGGATCGGAAAACGGCACGCCTAGCTCCAGCACGTCAGTCCCGGCTTCGATCACCGCGCGGCACGCCGCGACCGACGTCTCCAAATCCGGATCGCCCGCGCAAAGATAGGCGACAAATGCTGCGCGGTTTTCAGAGCGGGCTTTGGCAAAAGCGTTGGCGATGCGATCCATGGATGAGGACGAAAATGACCGCGCAATCTCCCGCCCGGCGCAAAGAAAATTTTCCCGCACAACCAGCACACCACCTCCCATCGTTGTCGTTCCTCTTTCGTCAGCCACTCCCGCGCTCCGCCAATCCAGTTAATCCCGTAAATCCTGTCTTCCCAAAATCATTCCACCCCCATCCGTGCAATCCGCCAGCCGCTTCGAACGCAGTGCCAGGATCTCCCCCACTTCCAAACCATAGACGAGCACGCCCAATCGCCGAAGTCTCGAAATCAGTCACTGGAGCGCAGCCCTCAACAGAATCCCCCTGTCACCACGATCGGTCCATCCACACTCTCAAAAATTATCCGCCGTGCAAACCCATACTCGCAGTTGATGTTTGCACGGTCTGAAGCCACTCAAAATGCCATCGCTTTCAGACACCAAAGTTCCTTTAACCCTCAACTCATCAAGCGGTCATGAACTCCCCCAAGTCGTTTCCCCCGTCGTTTGCCTGCCCGTGCAAACATCAACTCAGTTCAGGCCAATAACACTGTTCGGCAAAGAATGAATATGAACAAAACTCCCGACCAGATATACGATGACTTCGAATCTCGTCGCACAGAGATTCACGTTCAGAAGAAAAAGAAGTTCAGGTCTCGCCTCGGAGATTTGGTTGGACTGGCGATACCGCTTGTCACGTTCGCCATCTGGTCGCTTGCCACAAAGCTCAACCCAATCGCTTTCGCCGTCGGCTTTACCTACCTCGGATTTGCGCTTTCAGAGTTAATGAAGCGTTGGGCTCTAGAGGATCGGATTGAGCGTCTGGAAGAGAAGAAATGAAAACAGAGCCGAACCAGCCGTTACAGCGCAACGCCTCGACGGGGTCCGTTTCGAATTTCGAGTCGCCAGCTCGGCGTGGCTGACCAGAGATCGTTGGCCCGAAAATATGAGCATCTCGGTCAAACCCATTCCTGCTGAGTTCAAGCCGACCGTGAACTACCCGCGGCTCGCCTTGGTCCACGATGGCCGCAAGGCATTTCTCTATTTTACGGGCCGACGCAAGCGTGGTGCAGAAGAAGAAAGGGCCGTTGCAGTGTTCGAAGGTTGTATGGCGAGTCGCTTCGGATATCCCAATGATGAGGCGTTGTCAGGACACCCGCTCTACAAGCATGGATTGCGAGACTACGACTTTTTTGAGATCACTCCGTCACCGTGGATGGAGGAGGTCCGAGCGCAGAATCGAGTATCTTTTCCGAACTACGACATGCCCAGCCGCAAGCACTTCATCGTGACCGCTCATGACGAGAGCTTCGAGTGCCTCGCCGATTCATTCGCCGTGCATCCAGCAACCGCATTTCCTATAGAGGCGATGTCAGCGCGCATTTCAGCAGCAGAATGAAGAGGCCAACCAGACACTACAGCCAACTCCGGGCAGCTGACGCTGCCCTCCGTGGCTGACCTCAAACGTTCGGCAAAAACATGATCCTGATCTGGCACGGCCTTGGTTTGATTATCCCGATGATAGTGGGAGCGGTCTTCATCGCGGTCGTCTATGCGGTGGACGCGTACATGAAGAACGATTCCTACTGCAGCGTTCACTACTGGCCAAAGGTCGCAGCGCTTCTGGTTTCTGCAGTTATTGTCTGGTTCCTCGGCCGCTTTATCCGAAACAAGAAGTTTTGCATCGGTAAGGACGCTAAAGGAAAGAAGATCTATGCAGTTCAACGACACGCCCTCTATTACTTAGCATTTGAGTACTGGGCGTTCGTGCTGATCGCCCTGAGCATTGTGTGTTATTGGATATGAAGAAAGAGCCGAACCATGCGCCAGAGCCAATGGCGGTGCTGCGCACCGCCATGGCTCATCACTGATCGTTCGGCAGAAACTCATGAAGAGCATCTGCCTTTTTTCATTGGTTCTTTTTGCTGCTATTCTCAGCGGCTGCGCGACCCAGCGAGTCGTAGTTATCGACACCTTAAATCGGCCTGTCTCCGGCGCCATCGTTGAGCCGATTAGTTTGAGCATAAACTACGCGAAGCTGACCACTGACGAGAAAGGGAAGGCATCACTGCCTCGCGTCATTCAGAAGGTTGAATGAGTGAGCGTGACTAAAGAAGGATTTAAGCCCAGTGGACACGTTCCGGTCGGCAGTGGAAGTCCGGTCGTTATCATTCTCGACCCGACGAAATGAAGAAAGAGCCTAACCAGCCGTTACAGCGCAACGCCTCGACCAGGGCCGTTTCGAATTTCGAATCGCCAGCTCGGCGTGGCTGACCAGAGATCGTTCGGCAGAAGAAAATGAGCCTCTCGACGGAAACAATTAACGACGTAGCGAGCACTATCTCAAAGAAGAAGCGGCTTTGGCCGTTGAATGTACTGGCCGCACTTCTTCTCGGATTTTCGCTCTCACTCTCTTCGCACGATCCGCTCTCGCAGATAGTTTCATGTCTCTCGCTCACCACAGCGCTCGGGATCAGCTACTTCTCCGTGCGCAGAAAGTTCACGTGGCTTGGACTTCTGCTCTTACTATGCGCGCTTTACCTCCAAACGGACTTCCTGCTTTTCACGTTTAAGAAATGAAGAAGCCTAACCAGCCATTACAGCGCAACGCCTCGACGGGGCCCGTTTCAAATTTCGAGTCGCCAGCTCGGCGTGGCTGACCAGTGATCGTTCGGCAAAATGAAGACGCTCTCCTGGTGGGCCATTGTGAGCGGGGTGGTTTTCGCTGCGCTTACTTTTGCAGTGATGCCGTATCTGCGCTGGGACGCTACGCGGGTGTTGAGTCAATTCGATGGTCAGAAGTTCGTCCCTGACATGATGGAAGCCGCGGAAGAAGAGTTCCGTGTTCCGATCGCGGTCACCCGGCTTCATTCGTGCCTATCGGTATTGGCGGGCGTCTTGATGCTAAAGCGCAAGCGCGCGGGCTGGTTCCTCTGGCTTGCCCTCGGCGGCATTTCGGTAGCGACCGCGATTTTCGATCTCGCGCGCGAGATCGCCATTCATGCAGCCGTGTTCCGGGGTATCTGGTGGGCTGTTGTGTTGTGGATTTCGTGGACTACAGTGAAGAAGAAGGCGCAGTCATATTGGACCAGCGCCACTGCCTCCGCCGCATGAAAAAAGAGCCGAACCAGCCGCTACGGCGCAACGCCTCGAAAGGGTCCGTTTCGAATTTCCAGTCGCCAGCCCGGCGTGGCTGATCAGAGATCGTTGGGCAGAAGAAATGCGTTCCGTCTTCATACTTTTCAAAGAAGCATCACGCGCTGAAGTCGCGCGAAGTTTCGACGCCAAGTTTGCCCGGAATGGCCGCAGCTGGATTTCCGGAGAGTCGGTCTACATTGGTTTTTACGACGATGCCGAAGTGGAGTTTGAGCCTGAGCTGCTTGGAAGCGTTCGCAGCCTTTCAGAAAGAAAAGCGATCGTCGCCGTGATGGCTGACATTTCCGGAAGGATTCCAGGCGACGAAGAAGTGCTCTCGTTTTGTTCGCAGATCCTCGGCGAGTTCAGTGGTTGGGCGATGGACGACTATTCCGATCACCTCTGGTCTATCGACGAGATCAGATCGAAGAGCCTTCACGCCGGGCATCCGTTCTTCGACTACAACGGATGGCACAAAGGGCAGAAGAATAGAGCCCAACCAGACGGCACAGACAACTCCGGGGCTGACCTTAAACGTTGGGCGGAAGAAAGAATGACTCCCGAAGTCGCAGCTCAGTTGGTGGAGGATTTGCGCGGTATTCGCACACGCGTGCGTCTTAAACACAGAAGCGGCTCAATGTATGATTGGAGCTGGCCGTTATTCTCACCGTCACCGGCCTATCTCGAGACCTCAAAGAGTGGTCCGCTCGCGCTTTCCACGGTCGAGTACATCGACGTTGAGAAAACAGAACAGAAGCAGCGAGGTCCGCTGGTGCCGCCAGTGACTATCGACCACACAGAAGAGATTGAGGCCCTGCTGGCGAAGCGTGGCTTGAGTTTCGAATCTCGCGAAACGTTCGTCCGCATCACCGCATGAAGAAGAAGCCCTACCAGCCGTTACAGTGCAACGCCTCGACAGGGTCCGTTTCGAATTTCGAGTCGCCAGCCCGGCGCGGCTGACCAGAGATCGTTCGCCGAAAAAATTCTATGACCACTGACCAGTTCTGGAAGATCATCGAAGACGCACGAGCTGAAGACCCTGAGCCCGAGTCGGTGGCCGTCGCCGTTGGATCTATTCTTAAAAGCCTCAGCACCGACGAAGTCCTTGGCTTCGAACGAGAGCTCACGAAGCGGCAGGCAGAGAGTTATCGGTGGGACCTTTGGGCGATCGCTTATATCGCAAATGGAGGCTGTTCCGACGACGGCTTCGAATACTTCCGGGGTTGGCTCATTGCCAAGGGAAGAAGCTACTACGAAGCGGCGCTTGCTGATCCGGTTCGTGCCGCCGATGACGCCGAGCCGGATGCGAACGAGTGTGAGGACATGCTGTATGTGGCGGCGCAGGCCTACAAAGCTAAGACTGGAAGTTATCCGCCGAAATCTGATGTGCCGTTTCCGAAAGAGCCGGCCGGGAAATCTTGGGATGAAGATGAGCTTGAGACGCTTTATCCCCAGCTATGGGAGCGATTCACGTGAAGAAAAGGGCGAACCAGCCGCTACAGCCAACTCCGGGAAACTGTCACGAGCCGTGCTGGCGCACATCTCGCGCCATTTCCATCCGTGACTGACCAGTGAACGTTCGGCAAGACAGTCAAAATCCCATGAAGCCCAAAATGGTCGTCCCTATGCTCGTTTGCCGTGACGCCGGCGATGAGGTGGCCTTCTGCAAGGCGGCATTCGGAGCCGAAGAGCTATCGCGGCGAAACGGAAGCGATGGCACCGTCCTTCACGCGACGCTGATGGTGAATGGATCGCTGATCATGGTTCATGACGTTTCGTCGCACCTCTCGAGCCGTGCTCCGGAGCTGGACGGTAGTTCATCGGTTGTCATCTATCTATATGGAGAAGAAGTCGACCCTGTGATCGAGAGAGCGGTCGCAGCGGGCGCGAAGGTGCTAATGCCTCCTCAGGATCAGTCTTGGGGCGATCGTGTTGGCCGAATCGTCGATCCACAGGGACACGTATGGAACCTTGCCTGCCGGATAGAAGGATAAGCAGACAGCCGAACCAGCCGCTACAGCGCAACGCCTCGACGGGGGCGTTTCGAATTTGAAGTCGCCAGCCCGGCGTGGCTGACCAGAGATCGTTCGGCAAAAGATGAAGATCGCCCGCTTTACTTCAGGTGCCATCGCAGCGGATGGCGGCACAGTTGCGTGCAGAGTCATCCTCGACGACGGAAGCGAACTGGATCTAGGCGTCGATGGGCGCATTCCAAAGACAAAGAAAGATCGCGTCGTGTTTGTCGGCGCTGGTTATCCGACACTTCCCGGAGCCCGATCGTTTGCTCGAGGTTCAAGAGAAGAGAAAGAGGTCGTGGAAGCGGTGCGCGCTTTCACCAAAGCAAATCCGGACTCGGAAGAGGCAGGCATGTTCTTGCGCGCGATTTCAGACCAATGAAAGAAGAGCCGAACCAGTCGCTACAGCGCAACGCCTCGCCCGGGTCCGTTTCGAATTTAGAGTCGCCAACTCGGCGTGGCTGACCAGAGAACGTTGGGCAATACACCATGTGGCCATTCCGAAAAAAGAAGGCGTATTCGTGGAAGAAGGAACACACGAGACTCTGGAGTGAGCTCGTGCCGACCGAAGGACAGGCAGACACGCTTCAAGGAGAGTTGATTCGCATCGCGGGGAAGCTGACAGACCAAGCATTTCGAAACGGAAACATCAATTGGGATGCGGACCATGAGCGCATGTGGCGCTTCATCGGTGATCAGATATCTAGCGACCGCATTTTTTCTGAAAGCGAGCGGCTCCAAATCAAAGAAAAGATTGAAGAGATTATTCGCGACCAAGAATGCCCGAATCTGGATGGAGACCGATCGCCTTACTACTTCATCAGCGAGAAGGTAGTTGATTGGTGCATGGCACACCCAACACCTATTCCGCACGCGGAAGATCCAACACTCGGAAGATGAAAGAAAAGTCCAACCAGCCGCCACAGCGCAACACCTCGACGGGGCCCGTTTCCAATTTCCAGTCGCCAGCCTGGCGTGGCTGACCAGAGATCGTTCGCCAGACCATGCGCTTCCTAATCTCTGTCCTGTTAACGATGCTGGCGCTGACTTCGACCGCGCAGACATCCACAAGCACATGGCACGTCCCTCAAGAGTTTATTGGCGAATGGGCGATTGAGTCTTCAACGACCAATAAAAAAAGCGGCGGACATGTTTTTGCCGATATGATCGGCAAATCTGTAATCATCAGCGAAGACCAGATTTCATGGATCGAGACTTGGGGCGAAAACGCGCAGGGAAAGACGAACTGGGTTCGAGTAAGCCGCACAATCGTACCGAAGGCAGAAATTTCACCATTTGCCTACGACCTCATTGCTGGTGATCGCTATAAAGCATGGTCTCGTGTGGCTATTATGAGGGTTGACGGAGATGAGCTTCACTTGTGTGTGAATTTCCCTCAAGGGCCGAGACCCACAGATTTTAAGAAGGGGAACGATGGCCGAGAATTCGTTATTTTAAGGAAGATCAAGAGGCCATGAAACAGAGGGCTAACCAGCCGTTACAGCGCAACGCCTCGACGGGGTCCGCTTCGAATTTCGAGTCGCCAGCCAGGCGTGGCTGACCAGAGATCGTTAGCCAGAAATATGGAGGATGAGCCGTCTATCGCTGTCGGGCCGCTGAAGATCTGGGTTCACGGGCGTCAATTTCCCGACGCTCATGACTACTGGGACGGGAATTGGTTGTCGGTTACGGCCCGCTGCGAAGGCGCCGGCTCTCGCGTCCAAGTCACCGATCCCTTTATTCACCTCGGCGAGCTGAAGAAGTGGAAGGAAGATATTTCGGTGCTGGCGCGCACGCTCAAAGGCTCAGTGGAGCTTCCAACGATTGAGCCTACGCTCAAAGTGAAGATCGCAGACCAAGGGACCACGCTAGGACAGTTTTCAGTGGAGATCGATCTCGGCGGTGACCACATCAGTGAGCGGCATCATTTCAGCGGAGGCTTGGACCAGTCATACTTTGCGGGGTTGCTCGCGCAGCTCAGTGCGATACTTCGTGCGTATCCCGTTCGATGAAGAAGAAGGCTAACCATACGCCAGAGCCAATGAGCTTTCTCACACCTCAAGAGAAGAAGCGGCTTAGCTACGCGCATGATCGTCGTAATGTTTACCGCGAGAATTCGAAGGCGTCGCGAAAGTCGATTCCGCTCCGAAAGAAAGAAGATCGCCAGGGCGATCGAAGAGTTGCGAAGCAAGTTTTACCCGCCGCGCTGGTCTCCGAGGATCTGCTCGCCGATGATTCGGTTGAGAATCGAATCGCTGTGCATCAAGCGAAGAAGAAGCGCACACGGTGGCGAAAGATACCTGATGCGCCGCTGGGCGCAGTCTTGAAACTGGGTAAGAGCACGCTTGCTCTTCGCGACCGATGAAAAAGCCCAACCAGCCGCTACAGCGCAACGCCTCGACGGGGTCCGTTTCGAATTTCCAGTCGCCAGCTCGGCGTGGCTGACCAGTGATCGCTGGACGAAGCCAATGCCGATCTCTCGCATCCCCTCTGTTGATGTCTGCATTCACCGCGATGAAGACCGCGTCCTCCTGATTCACAGGGCTACGACGATCGATTCGGACGGCCTCTATCGCGGCGACCTGCCATTCGGAAGCGAGGAGACATTCACGACTGCAGAATTTGAGCGACAGGCTGTGGGGAAGATACGGGATTCCTTCATCCAATTCGCAGACCGGACCGGAATACCGGACTCGGAAGTCGGTTCGTTTTCAAAAAAGAAGTGGCTCCAGATCTTGCGTGACCACCGGATTGTTGGCGTGTCGCTTCAGGAAGCCGGCCACTGGCATCTGGCTCCATTCTATCATACCCGAGCGGGACGCTATCGCGGGGACGACGAGTTAGTCTGGATGCCTACCTCGGGTCCGGAGGATTTTTTTCGGTTGCTCCGGATGGCGGCTGATCGAGCAGAGCTGAAGAAGAAGAGATCCCAACCAAACGGCACAGACAACTCCGGGGCCGACCTCGAACGTTCGGCAGAACAATGAAGACGCTGCTTTTGTTTATCGCGGCCGTTCTACTCTGCGGGTGCGGGGAGGACTTTAAGACCTTTGATGTGGAAGTGGAGGTGGTCGGTTCGTTGCCGTCGATCGAGCCCAACGAAGAAGCGAGCGCGGTGCTCTATCGCGTCCTGAGTCCTGCTGAGGTCGCAGGAATGTATGGCGTCGAGTTTACAGCGCTTCGTCCCGATGAAGTCGAAAGCAAGAAGGGCATGTCTTTCAAAATTCGTCGGCTTGGAAAATTCCGGCACTTATTGAAGAACAATCCACCCCAGCGTGCATCCGTAAGCCAGGGAGAAGACTTCTTCGCCACCGCCATTCCAAAATGAAAAAGCCTGACCAGCCGTTACAGCGCAACGCCTCGATAGGGCCCGTTTTGAGTTTCGAGTCGCCAGCTGCTCGGGGTGGCTGATCAGAGAACGTTCGGCAGCACCCCAACTTTCGTCGACACTCGGATTGATGCTAATGAGTGAGGATGCTTCCAACGGATATGAGGGGATCGCGAGCATCTACGTTACCGGTCGTGGCACCCGTCCCCGAGTTGGCGATGCGATCGGCGCGGCCACTGTCCGGACATGGGCACAAACCTTCCCCTCGCGAGCAACAGTCCTCGACCTCGGCTCCGGCCCCGGTGAGCCGAGCACGCGGATCCTGCAGGAGACGGGTCTCGCGACCTGTGCGGTCGATGCATCACCGGCGATGGTTGCTGCATTTCGCGAACGCTTCCCGGGCGTGCCAATCGAGCAAAACACGGTCGAAGCGTCTGGGTTCTTCGACCGGACCTTCGATGGCGTGCTCGCTTGGGGACTCCTGTTTTTGCTCAAGCCAGCAGCTCAGGCGCTTGTCATCGAGAAGGTGGCTCGCGCGCTCAATCCCGGAGGGCGTTTTCTCTTCACGGCCCCTAAAGAACCCCTCGAATGGTCGGATGCCATGACCGGTCGTCAGTCGCAGTCGCTGGGAGCGCAAACCTATGAACGGCTGCTGCGCGATGCCGGCCTGACGTGGGTGGCCGAAGCAGAGGACGAGGGCGGGAACCACTATTACTTCGTCGAGAAGCGGCTGCCGGGCCGCGCAGCTGGCGAACGATCCCGGGAAGAGGGGCCGGTTCGCATCCAATAAAAAGAGGACGGACCAGACGTTGCAGCGCTCCCTTTCGACCAGATCCGTTTCGAATTTCGAGTCGCCAGTTCAGCATCGCCGAGCAGTAAACATAGGCAAAAAGATGAACTTGTCTCACGAGCTGATCGAGGCGGTCAAAGAACACATCCGAACAAGAATGCCGAGGATGGTATGCTTTGCGTGTGGAGAAAAAGACTGGGCGATTTCGAATTTCGTTTTACTCCCAGCTCAGTTCGAAGAGCCGAAAGCGAAGAGTGCAGTTCCAGCAATTCCCCTTACGTGCAAGAATTGCGGCAATATACACCTGATCAATCCGATCAGCATATCGGCTTTCTCCGCTCCACCAAAATGAAAGAGCCAGACCAGCGTTACAGCTAGCGCCTCGACTGGATCCGTTGCGATTTTCGATTCGCCAGCCCGTCGCGATTGATAAGAAAACATTGGCCAAGAGATGAAACTCCTCGTCCTTGCATCGTTGATAGTTTTCGGCGCCACCGGCTGCTCCGTGGTCTCGCACTACGCAGGATCGTCCGGAAGAAAAACGGAAAAAGGCGAGGTGCTGCGCTGCGCATCTTTTGAGTATACCGTCCCTGTTTCGCTGCTCCGCGTACAGACGGACGACGACGGATTGGTGGCCTACGAAGACTTCGGCCCCGGCATGGGGAGGGGCCGGGTATTTGTGGTCAGAGCTGGACCAGCCCATGAGAAAGGCTCGGTATTGGAGGATCTGCGGCAGTTCGGAAAATCACCTTCACGCGCACTTCAGGACGGAAGACTTGTTGGAACACATTCCGGCGAGTGGAAGGGCACCGCGGTGGTATTCCACCTGATCGAAGTTCCCGAGATCAGCCGCAGTGTTGGCGAAAAATCGAAGCTGATCGATCGGGAGCGCGTGTGGATCCTTGGGATGATCGTCCCTTACTCTACGCAGCGGTATTGGATTTCCCTCACGAGCAGCGATGAGTTCTTCAACGGAGAAGAAGGCATCAGTGAACGGAATCTCGATCAGCTCCTCCAATTTGCGGACGGTTTCAGAAAAGGGGCCGGCCAGACGGAACAGATAACTCCGGGGAGCGCTGCTCCTATCCGTGGCTGAGCAGAGAATGGTCGGCGAAAATGACTACCCCAAAGAAACTGCACCGGCTTCAAGCGATCCTGTATGGCGCAGGCGCTATCATTGCGCCTCTGATCTTGATTGTGTCTTCGCATGGCTCTCAAGGAGCGCTCACCGGAGCAGCCATCTTAGGCGGCATTCTGCTATCGTTCGCTTGTTACCATGGGTACCGGTTCAAACAAACGCCCGAAGATGCCGTTTTTTATGATATCTCAAAGCAGCCGCCTGCGGAACAGATCACCGCATCCAAGCGAATAATCTGGATGATGGCGACCCTCGGCCCCGTGTTGAGCTACTGGACTTACCACGATCTCACCGCCGTTGAAACGGGCGCAGAGGAGTCGGTGAGCGTTTGGGCTCCCGTGGCCGTGCTCTACAATAATTTCGGATTCTGGCCGGCGGTTCTCTGCTGGCCCTTGCTTTGCCTCTTCGTGATCGGAGCTTCTTTTTTCCGTATCGAAAAGGCCAGATCCATGATCACCTCAAAAGAGATCGAAGCGTCTACGGGAGCCAGCGCTGGGACTGCGCGCCGGCATACCCCGTCTTGAGCGTCGCACAATTCAGCCATGAAAAAATCCGCGCACCAAGGTCAGATCGACTACGTCGAATTTCCAGCCCCATCCAAAGTCGCGCTCAACGAGACGAAGAAGTTCTACTCCGAAGCATTCGGCTGGCACTTTCAGGATTGGGGTGACGACTACGCAGACACAAAAAGCAGCGGAGTCGGTTCCGGCATCAATGCCGATTCAACGCACCGCACCAGCCTGCCGTTGGTGGTCATCTTTTCTTCTGACTTGGAAGCGACACGCGATAAAATCATCCGTGCCGGCGGGAAGATATCGAAGGAGATCTTCTCCTTTCCCGGCGGCCGGCGCTTTCACTATCGAGACCCGTCCGGTAACGAACTCGGCGTTTGGTCGGATAAGTGACTGAAAACACGCCGCGAGACACGATAGCACATTAACGCAGCGCACCTTGTCCTGCGGGCATCTTCTCATTCGTTGAAATAGCAAGCGGACCCGTCCCGGCTTCGTTGGGTTCGTTCACTGTCGCTCAATCCTGAAACAAAAAACTCCCATGGCTCACTACGTAGATGGCTTCGTTCTCCCAATTCGAAAAACGAAAATCGCCCAGTACCAAAAGATGGCGAAGACCGCCTCGAAGGTCTGGCTTAAACACGGCGCGCTCGACTACCGCGAATGCGTGCTCGAAGACCGGAAGGACCCCGGCTTCTGCCTCACATTCCCAAAGGGCATCAAATCCAAACCCGGCGAAACTGTCGTCTTCGCCTTCATCACCTACAAGTCGCGCAAGGACCGCGACCGCATCAACGCCAAGGTCATGAAAGACCCGGAGCTTTGTCCGCCCGACATGGATCCGAAAAAAATGCCCTTCGACTGCGCCCGCATGCTCTACGGCGGCTTCAAGACTCTCGTCGGCGCCTGAGAGTTATAGCCACACGTGGTGCGTCGACAAACGCACCGCCCATGACCGCGCGCCCCCGAAGCCGCTCGCGCCGCCTGAAATAATTTCACGGCGGCAGCCTCCGACTCCACGCTTGCCCGTGCAGAGGCGGCGCGCACAGACTCGCCACAGCCCGGAGCACCACAAGTCCGTCCTTGTTGCGCTCCCGCCCGGCGAAAACGTTACATGGTCAACTCCCGCGCATCTCTCGCGGCTCTCTTGCTGGCAACCAGCCTGCCGTCGCTTCTGCCTGCCGGCCCCGCAGCTTCGACCACGCAAAAAATCGACGCGCCCGCGCCCGATGACATTCCCTTCGTGGTCCGCTTCAACCCCAAGGGACCCGACGAAGCGGAAGTCTCGCTGCGCGCCACGATCCTCACCGCACGCTACACCTTTCTCCGCTGCTTTCAGGAGCAATTGCTCGGACGAAAACCGACCGAGGCCGATATCGGATCGCCCGCCTATCTGCGCGCCGTCGCCGAAGCCGTCCGCAGCTCGTCCGGCCGTTTTCCGTTCGATCAGCTGACGTCGCTCTGGGTTAGCGGCCAGAGCGAAGAAACATTCATTCTCACGCTCGCCCAGCCTGTCCGCCAGGCGATGGCCAATATCATCCTCGAGAACAAGGGCGCCACGCCGCTTCCCCCCGACAAATCCCTCCGCCTGATCCCGGTCAAATCCCTCGCCATGCCGCTGGGCGTGCGCGATCTCGAGGGCCCGGGTTTGATCATCTCCCAAAGCAAGACCGTCAGCCTGTCCTACGCGCGCCAGCTCGTGGAAAACAGTTTCCCCGCTGCACAATCGGATCTCGCCCGTTTCGCCGCGTCCTTCATCCGGCCGAATACCCAGCTCGACCCCATCGCAACCGCCGCCCTGCGAATCCGCGCGAGCCAGGACGCTGCCGCAGCCAGCACGGCCCGGACGGAATCGTCCCTTTCGCGCAGCAATCCGCCTGTCGTTCAGCAGACGATCAATCCTCCTGCTGTAGCTCAGGAAAAGCCAGCGGCACCCGCCATTGAAACCGCCCGCCCGGTTATCCAGCCGCCCTCCATTCCCAATCCGCAACCCATTCCGATCAGCACCCGTGAGCCCGAGCCAGAGGCCGTCGTCCCACGCTGGGTTTTGTTCGTCGCACTGGGGATTCCCACAACGTTTGCCGCGATTCTCTGGCTCGAACGTGCCCGCAAAGGAACTACGCACCGGCCGAAATCCAGCCGCCGTCGTACGCAGTCCGATCTTGTCGTGATCGACGACACCGGAAATCAGGCGTGGAAGGAACGCGCGCGCCTCGCCGAGGCCCGGGCCGATCGCGCCAGCGATGCCCTCCGCTCAGGCGTCCTTGCCTGGATGAAGGAGAAATTCGTCGGCACTCTTTTCCGTCATCGCACCGAGCTTCTGGCCGCCCAGCAAAAGGCCCAGGCCGAGATGGAACAGCTCGAACAGCGCCTCGAGCAACTGCACGCCCCGCTTCAGCAGCGCATTCAGGCTTACGAGGATCGCATCGCCGAGCTGGAGCAAAAACTCGCCAACAAAGGCGAGGAGAACCGCCACCTTCTGGGCGCCCGCATCACGCTCGCCCGCCAGCAACTCGAGCGCAGCCGTTTCGAGTCCAACTAAGCCGTAGGCCAGCGTGCTCGCACGGGCTCCGTGTTGAGTCACGTCGCCAACCGCGAACGCCCTCAGCCGCGTCAGGCAACGCCTCTACGCGGCACTCGCCTTCTCGACCTTCAGCGCCTGCTCGTAGCTTTCCACCGACTCCGCGAAACGCTCGAGCCGGTTGCACACCGCTCCCTTGTAGAGATACGCGAGCGTCTTCCTGCGATCCGCGCGGATCGCCGCGTCGTAACACTCCAAGGCTTCTTCGTCGCGGCGCAGCTGCTCCAGGGCCGAGCCTTTGCGCACCAGCGCCTCGGCATTGGCCGGCTCGGTCCGCAGGATCTCGTCATAACACGCGAGCGCTTCACGCGCCCGGTTCAGTTCGAGCAAAAGCAGTCCTTTGCCCAGCAGCACGGCCACCGGATTTCCTTGGTCAGCATTGGCCCGCACCGACTTTCCCGCCGGAGGCTTGCTAGGCGACTCCACCGCACCTGCCGGCGCCGCAGAAACGGGAAGCGCGGGCTGCGGTAAGGAGACCGTTGGAGAATTCGCCGCGGCGTTGGCAAGCGGCGCCACCGGTGCCGGTAGCGATGCCGTCGACGTTCCCTCCAACTCCAGAATCCGCCGCTCCATGCGTTCCACTACCGACAGCAGCCGCTGGTTCGAAGACTCCACCGCCTGATCCGCCGCGGAAGCTCCGTCCGGCAACATCAGACCGCCGCTCTCCGACGGTCCGGTCAGGTGCAGGCGAGGACCGTTCACCTTGATGAATCGATTCAGCGACCGCCATTGGAGAAACGGCGTCGCCAGCACGGCGAGCAATCCCACGCATCCAAAAACGCCGCCGATCCAGAAAACCAGCCGGTTAAATTCTTCCGCCTCCGCCCGCTGCCACGAACGTTCCGCCTCGGTCTGCTGCCACTCCATGCGCTGACGATCGCGCTCGGTCTCGAACGACACCTTCATCGCATCGATTTTTTCCATCAACGCCTTCGCCTGCGCACGCGCCGCGCTCTCCGCCTCGAGCTTCGTATTCGCCACCTCAAGCTGCGTGGCGTGGAGTTCGTCCTTCAATTGGAGGTACGCCTTCAGTAATTCCGGCTGGCCAAGTTCGATCGCCGTCGGCGCGATCTTGGCGGGAGCGGGAGAACCGGGGACCGTGGCGGGCGCTGGTTGCGTTTGTGCAAAGGCGCTCAAACTGAGGGACAACGCAGCGGCACAACCTAATGCGCGAAAGCGAAGAAACATCACGGTGTCAGTCTTCATAACCGTCGAGAAACCGTGAAATGCGCATCCTCGATGTCAAGGAGTGCGCATCTTCCGCACATGAATAAGGCAGCTGCTTGCAACTTTGCGGCGCGTCGTGTGTTCAGTTTTGAACACAACCACGAACGATCTTCTCCCATGAACAATATGCACGAAATCGACTACAAGATCCACGGCGACGATATGCAGTTCGTCGAAATCGAACTCGATCCGAGTGAGGCCGTGGTCGCCGAGGCCGGTGGCATGATGTTCATGGACGACGGCATCGCCATGGAGACGATCTTTGGCGACGGCTCCCAGCAAAACCGCGGCTTCTTCAACTCCCTCCTCGGCGCTGGCAAACGCCTCCTCACCGGCGAGTCGCTCTTCATGACCGTCTTTCAAAACCAGGGCTCCGGCAAACGCCGCGTCGCCTTCGGCGCGCCCTACCCCGGTAAAATCATCCCGCTCCACCTCGCCGAACTCGGCGGCGAACTCATCACGCAAAAAGACTCGTTCCTCTGCGCCGCCAAGGGCGTGAGCATCGGCATCGCCTTCCAAAAACGCCTCGGCGCCGGCCTCTTCGGCGGCGAGGGCTTCATCATGCAACGCCTCCAGGGCGACGGCTGGGCCTTCGTCCACGCCGGCGGCACCCTCTACGAACGCACGCTGCAACCCGGTGAAACCCTCCGCGTCGACACCGGCTGCATCGTCGGCTTCCAGCCCTCGGTCGACTACGACATACAGATGGTCGGCGGCATTAAAACCGCGTTCTTCGGCGGCGAAGGCCTCTTCTTCGCCACATTGCGTGGCCCCGGAAAAGTCTGGCTGCAATCGCTCCCATTCTCCCGCCTCGCCGGCCGCATCGTCGCCGCCGCTCCGCAAACGGGCCGAGGCGGCCGCGAGGAAGGCTCCGTCCTCGGCGGCCTCGGCCGCATGCTGGACGGCGACAACAGCTGATCGCGCCTGCAAAGCCTGCCTAGGCGTTTTTCTTCTCGGTGATTTCGATGCGATGACCAAACGGATCATCGATGACGGCCCGGCGTCCCCATGGTGAATCCTTCAGCGCTGAAACGATCTTTGCTCCATTGCTTTCTAGTCGGATCAACAATTTGTCGGGATCAATCACCTGAAAGCCAATGCGCGTGTTCTTCGTCGATCCGTCGTCAGTTGCCTGAGGATAAAGTTCGAAAACAATCGGCCCAAGTTCAGCAGCAAGATGCTCGGGGCCTTTTCCGTGCGCGTGCTTTTCAAAGGTAATCCCAAACGCCGAATAAAATTCCGCCGCACGCCCTAAATCGGGCACGCGCAGAACAATCAAGTTTAAGGACGGATTTTGCATACCCTGTTGTTCGTTAGATTTTTTCACCCTGCTTCATATCCAGATACGGCCAGAGCCACCCTCAGTCTCGGCCACTCCCTACTTTGCGGAAGCATTCGCGTCCTCTAAGCGAATTTTCACACCCTGAATTTCCGGGACATAACCAATCCAACTAGGACTAAACTGGGAGAAGTTAATCCGAACTGCTGAGCTGCCGTCCCACTTCACAGAAATATCTTTGTCAGCACATCGATCTATCGAAGCAGCCCGATAAGGACTCAACTCCGTCGTTTCATCGATCTTAATTCCTGGCGGCGTGATCAGAACCATCTGACCGCGACTCGTTGTGGCACCGGCATCCACGATAACCAATCTGGCGACCAGTTTTCCGTCCGGACTTGGAAAGGCTGCGTGTTCTTTCACCGTCACCTTCATCTCCAAACAACCCGCGAGACCCACACAGAGCAAAAGACAAAACAGTCCTCTGAAAACATTCATGTCATCGAGGACTGTCGCGCGAACCAGTTGATTTCAACCCACATCATAATCCAGATACGGTCCGAGCCACTTCTCCGGTCTCGGCCACGCTCTGCCCTTTGCGCTTCGCGTACTCGTCGATCTGGTCCTTCGCGATCTTGCCGACGCCGAAATACTTCGAGTCCGGATGATTGAAATACCAGCCGCTCACGCTGCTCGCCGGGTACATCGCGCAACTCTCCGTGAGCTTGATACCCGTCGCCTTCTCGACGCCGAGCAGCTCAAACAGGATCGGCTTCTCCGTGTGATCCGGACACGCCGGATAACCCGGAGCCGGGCGCACCCCGCGATACTTTTCCCGGATGAGTTCTTCGTAGCTCAGATTCTCGGTCTTGCCGAAACCCACCGCCTCGCGCGCACGCTTGTGAAACATCTCTGCCATCGCCTCCGCGAGACGATCGCCGAGCGCCTGCGCCATGATCGCGTTGTAGTCGTCCGTCTTCGTGCGAAACTCCGCTGCGAAATCCTCGACGCCGTGCCCCGCCGTCACCGCGAAACCGCCCATGTAGTCGATGCGCCCGCTGTCCTTCGGCGCGACGTAGTCCGCCAGACAGTGATTAAACTGATCCGCTGGTTTCTCGAGTTGCTGACGCAGCTGATGGAAGCGCGTCACCACGCTCGTCCGCTGCTCGTCCGAATAAATCTCAATGTCGTCACCGACCGCGTTGCACGGCCAGTAACCGATCACCGCTTTCGCCGTGAACCGTTTCTCCCGCACGATCTGCGCGAGCAGCTTCTGCCCGTCGGCAAACAGCTTCTTCGCCTCCGCACCGACGACTTCGTCCTCGAGAATCTGCGGAAACCGTCCGTGCAGTTCCCACGCACTGAAGAACGGACCCCAGTCGATAAACGGCACGATTTCCTCCAGCGGCACCGGATTGAAAATCTTCGTCCCTAAAAACTCCGGACGCGGAATATCCACCGTCGCCCAGTCAAACGTCTGCTTCCGCTCCCGCGCCGTCGCGAGTGACAGCAACGGCTTCCGCGCCCGCCGAGCCGCGAACTCCTCGCGCTGCCGGTTCTGCTTCGTAACGACCTCCGCCAGAAACGCCGGTTTCTGCTCTGGCGAAAGCAGCGAACTCACCACATTCACCACGCGCGACGCATCGAGCACATGCACGACGCCGTGCTCATATTCCGGCGCCACTTTCACCGCCGTGTGCGCCGGACTCGTCGTCGCACCGCCGACCAGCAACGGAACGGTGAAGCCTTCGCGCTTCATCTCCTTCGCCACGTGCACCATCTCATCGAGCGACGGCGTGATCAGCCCCGAAAGCCCGATCACATCCGCGCCGATCTCCTTCGCCTTCGCCAGAATCTTGTCGCACGGCACCATCACGCCGAGATCGACGACCTCGTAATTGTTACACGCGAGCACCACGCCGACGATGTTCTTGCCGATGTCGTGCACGTCGCCCTTCACCGTCGCGATGAGAAACTTCCCCTGCGCGCGCGTCGCCTGCCCGGCCGCCGCCGCACGCTTCTTCTCCTCTTCCATGAACGGCGTGGGATAAGCCACCGCCTTTTTCATCACGCGCGCCGACTTCACGACCTGCGGCAGAAACATCTTCCCCGCGCCAAACAAATCACCGACCACGCGCATACCGTCCATCAACGGCCCTTCGATGATATCGAGCGGTCGCGGATATTTCTGACGGCACTCCTCCGTGTCCTGATCGACAAACGCATCGAGCCCTTTCACGAGCGCGTGCTTCATGCGCTCCTCGACTGATTGATTCCGCCACGCGAGATCTTCCTTCACCTCCGTCTTCGCCGCGCCGCCCTGCTTCGCCTTCAGCTCGTCGGCAAACTTCACCAACCGATCCGTCGCGTCCGGCCGCTTGTTGAGCAGCACGTCTTCCACATAATCGCGCAGTACCGGCTCAATCTCATCGTAGTTCCCAAGCATGCCCGCGTTGACGATCCCCATGTCCATGCCCTCGCGGATCGCATGGTAGAGAAACGCCGTGTGAATCGCCTCGCGCACCGGATTGTTGCCGCGAAACGAAAACGACACGTTCGACACGCCGCCCGACACCTTCGCGTGCGGCAGCGTCTGCTTGATGATCCGCGTCGCCTCGAAGAAATCGACCGCGTAGTTGTTATGCTCCTCGATGCCGGTCGCGACCGTGAGGATGTTCGGATCGAAAATAATATCCTCCGGCGGCAAACCCGATCTGCTCCGTCAGCAGTTTGTACGCGCGCGTGCAGATGCGCACCTTGTCATCGCGCGTCGCCGCCTGACCCTGCTCGTCAAACGCCATCACGACCGCCGCCGCGCCGTAGCGCATGATGAGCTTCGCGCGCCGCAAAAACTCCGCTTCGCCGTCCTTCAGCGAAATCGAGTTCACGATGCCCTTGCCCTGCAGGCATTGCAGACCCGCCTCGAGCACCGACCACTTCGACGAATCGATCATCACCGGCACACGCGTGATATCCGGCTCAGCCGCGATGAGATTCAAAAACTTCACCATCGTCGTCTCGCCCTCGATCAGCGCCTCATCGACATTGATATCGATCACGTTCGCGCCGCTCTCGACCTGCTGACGCGCGATCTCCAGGCACGCCGCCCAGTCGCCCGCCTTAAGCGCCTTGGCGAATTTCGGAGAGCCCGTGATGTTGGTACGCTCGCCAACGACGAGAAAGTTTGAGCCGGATGCTTTGTTCACAGTGAGAAAAATTCGGGTGAAAAACTCGCGAGACGACCGCGCTCGCCGTAAACGTGACGAGCGTCGCCAGCACAACCAACACATAAGTGCGCCGCAGATCGCTAGCGTCCGCGCCTTCCGGATCGGCGGGATCGCCGAGCCACACATCGGCCACGAGCGCGCCGTTCTTATAAATCGGTCCGATAAGCCGCCGCTGAATCGCCCCCGCCGTCGCCGCCTCCGGCCAGCCACTATTCGGCCCCGGCACCAGCGCATGTCCCGCCAGCGCTGCGCGCCAAGCCTTCCGCGCCCGAACAACCCGGCACCACCGCGCCGAGCCCGCTGATCAAAACCGCGCTCCAACGCGCCACCGGAAAATTCGCCACATCATCGAATCGCGCCCCGCACCACCCGAAGCGCAGATAACGCTCCGTCTTATAACCGACCATGCTGTCCATCGTGCTGATGATCTTAAACACCACCGCGCCCAGCGGCCCAAACGCCACCGCGTAAACGAGCGGCGACAACACGCCATCGACGAGATTCTCGCTCAAGCTCTCCACCGCCGCGCGCCCGCACGCCCGCGCATCCATCCTGTCCGTGTCACGCCCGACAAGTTGGGAAATCGCCACGCGCGCCTCAGCATCATCACCACGCTTCACCGCCCGAGCCACGCGCTCCCCATGTGCGATCAAATCCCGCAACGCAAAACACGCCCACAACACCACACCCGCCGCAACATCCATCCCCCACGGATGCACCACCGCCGCTCCAGCGAGAAACACCACGCACACCGGCACCACCGTCGCCACCAGCAGCAAAAACAAAATCACGCCACCCGCGTAGCCATTCGCTCCGACGCGAAACAACACCCGCTCAAACGCGCTCAGCAAATTACCGAGCAACCGAATCGGATGCAGTCGAAACACCGGATCGCCAATCAGCGCATCCAGCCCAAGCCCGATCGCCGCCCACAGCAAAAACCGCGGCTCAAAAAATCCGGTGACCACATCGAGCGTCTGCAAAACCAAACTCATCCTCTCCCTCCGAGGTAGGGCGCGTTGTCCCTAACGCGCCGGTTCGACGCCGCCCGCTCATCCACATCATTCCGCGTCAACGCATCGCCCACCTCCCTCCACTTCAACCTCCACCCCGCCACCAGGGCCACCGCAACAATCTCCAGCGCCTTCCCACTCCACACCTCCGCACCTTCGCGCCCTTCGCCCCTTCGCGAGAAAACCTCTTCCCTCGCCAGCTCCGCCCGCACTTCAGCGAAATTCTCCGTCTTCGCCGCGAGCCCCGCCGCGAGTAACGCCGCCTGATTCAACAATGCCTCATGCGCAACCGACGCGCCGAGCGTCCCAAACTGCACACGATCCAGCACAGCCGCGACCGCATAAGCCGCCGCCGAAACCTGCGGCTCATGAATCACCGCCTGCCAGTTGGCCAAGAACAACGCGCACTCATCCTCAGAGAAAATCTTTCCCACCTCACGTTTCAGCGCGTCCTCCTTCACACCAAAGCGTCCCAGCGCATGAAACACCGACCGCGTGTAGCTCGCCTCCAGCCCATTCTGCCAGCGCAACGCCTCCAGCGTCGCCGCACGCACCGCGTCGCCGATTAACTCCCCGGCCTTGGTGTGCTGTCCCGTCCACGTGCGAATCGTCGCGCCGCTCACCGGCGCCGCGACCGCGTACTGATCCGTTCCCGTGCCGGTCGCCAACCGCGTCGAATACTTGCTCCCAATAGCCAGCTCCAGCAACGCACTCGTCTTCGCCTCGGTCATCGTGACAACCGCACGCGCCAGCGCCGTCTCATCCAGCGGCGAAGAAAACAACAGCAGCGTATTGATCGTCCCATGCGCCACGCCTGCGGGCTTCCGTTCTTCCGCTTCGCGCCGCAACTCACACGTCTCCGCCTTCTCCGACGTCTTCAGCCACGCGCCATTCACTTCATCATAATGCGCCGGGTCGCCCGCGCTCCCCGCATTGCCGCTCACACCTGCGGTCACGATCGCCGTCACCGACAAATCCGCCCACGTCCGCGTCGCCACGCCGAGATACTGCATGTTCGCCGCCGTGCCCATCACTGCGGTCGCCGCGTGGTCGAGCCCGAGTTCCTCGCACACATGCCGCTGATATTCCTTCTGCCCAAGCCCGAGGATGAAATCCGCCCGCTCCTGGTGCTTCGCCCCTTCACAGCTCTGGTGATTCACCAGCCATCGCACATCCGTCCGCAGACCGCCATTCCGTGCGCACGTGCTCAACACCCGCGCCGGTTCGCTTAAAGCCGCCACGACATGTCGCCCCCGTCGCGTCACTGACGCAAACGGGGTCGAAAAAATCACAATGTCGGAAATTTTGTCAGGTATGCTCACACTTAGCGCTCTTTGCGTCCTTCGTGTTAACCGTCCGCTCAACCGACTAGCAACGGCTCCAGCCCACTCAACCGCATCGCCACCGGAATCTCCGGCAGCTTCCGCGTCGGCAGCCCGCGCACCGCTTTCGCGATCGCACCGATATGCGGAGGCGTCGACCCGCAGCAGCCGCCGACCATGTTGACCAGCCCGGCCTCGGCGAATTCGCGCAGCACCACTGCCATGTCCGCCGGCGTTTCGTCGTAGCCGCCAAACGCATTCGGCAACCCAGCGTTCGGATAACACGTCACATAGCAGTCAGCCACGCGCGCCAGCTCTTCGATGTACGGCCGCATCGCGCGTCCACCGAGCGCACAGTTGATTCCCACCGAAAACGGCTTCGCATGACGGATCGAATTATAAAATGCCTCCGTCGTCTGCCCCGACAACGTGCGCCCCGACGCATCCGTGATCGTCACACTGATCATCACCGGCAGCCGCTTCCCGATTTCCTCGAAAACGCTCTCCGCCGCAAACAGCGCCGCCTTCGAATTGAGCGTGTCAAAAATCGTCTCAATCAAAAGCGCATCCACACCGCCTTCAATCAGCGCGTGGATCTGCTGCGTGTACGCCTCAACGACCTGCTTCCAGCTCACGGCGCGATAGTCCGGCCGGTTCACGTCAGGCGACATCGACAGCGTCCGGTTCAGCGGCCCGATCGCCCCCGCCACAAAACACCGCCGCCCCGGCGTCGCCGCCTCGGCGCGTTTCGCCGCGCGCTTCGCACACGCCACAGCCGCCAGGTTCAGCTCCGTCACGATTTCTTCGAGATGATAATCCGCCTGCCCGATCGTCGTCGTGCTAAACGTGTTCGTCTCCACCATGTCCGCCCCAGCCGCGAAATAGTTGAAATGAATTTCTTCGATGACCTCCGGCTTCGTCAGGCAAAGCAGGTCATTATTGCCTTTCAGATCATGCGGAAACGCCTTGAACCGCTCGCCGCGAAAATCCGCTTCCGTCAGATTGTACGTCTGCACCATCGATCCCATCGCGCCATCGAGCACGGCGATCCGGTTCGCGAACAAAGCACGCAACTCAGCGAAGGACTGGGATTCAGGAAGTTTTCCAGACATAGGATTAATCAATGTATCGTCGTATCAAGATTCAAAGATATGTTCTTGGCAAGCGCGACGTGATCTGTCTTTTCTGGCTACCGCTAACGCTGGCCTCCGTTTTCCACGGAGCAAGTGCAGCCGATGCGGATGACTTCGCAAGAAACGCCAAAACAACGGCGTTGCTCGCAGCAGACTCCGCAAAATGCTCACCGCCGACGTCAGCTCGTTCTTTGGATCACTGTTTGAGGCAACGGGGAAGGCCGTGAAATCCGGCCACAGTTGCGCTGCGGTAACGCATCAGTCCAAAGCTCTCCCGCGCGGTTCACATCGCACGGCCAAGCCAATCGGGGTCGCACCCGGTGAAGGCGGAGCGGAGGCAGGCGCGCGTGAAAACACGCCGCCACGAAATGCGGAGTCCGAACATCCACACCTCAGGCACTCACGCGTCGGCGCGAAACTTTTGCGCGCGTCGTTCGCGAAATCTTCATCGCAAAAATGAAGCGTGAGAGCAGCGCCTGCGCGCCCGTCACCAGCGGTCGTGTCGTCTGCTCTTGCCCAGTAAGACAGACCACACACATGCAACCCTCCTCGCTGTCCCGCATCACGGGCCGGCTCTCCTTCGTAATCGTCGGCGCTCTCGCGGTCTCTCCGCTCGCGCCCGCTCAAACAGCATCGCCCGACGCCCCGCGCCAGGTCGCCCATCTCGCTCCACGCAGCCCGGTGGAAAAACTCGACACCATCGTCGTCTCCGCAACGCGCTCCTCACAGAGCCTCGCCTCCACGCCCAGTAGCGTCACGAGCTACGATCTCGGCTATTTAAAATCCGCCCAAGTCACCACGCTGCAGGACGTCCTCGATCGCACCCCCGGCGTGAGCGTCGTCAATAACGGCGGCCGCGGCTCCCAGACCTCCGTCTACATCCGCGGCTCCGAAGCCGACCACGTCCTCTTCTTCGTGGACGGTGTCCGCATGAACAGTGCTCAGGCCGGTTACGCCGGCTTCCTCGGCGCTGCCGACCTCGGTGGGCTCGACCGCATTGAAGTTCTCCGCGGTCCGCAAAGCACCCTCTATGGCAGCTCCGCCATCGGCGGCGTAATCCTCTTGGAAACCTCCGCCACGGACGAGGGAGAAGCCCAGGGCGTCCTCCAGGCCCGTGCCGGGTCATTCGATACATTCGGCGCCGCCGCCTCCGCCCACGGCAGTGCTGGCCCTGTCCGCTACAGCGCCTCGCTTGGCTACGACGAGTCGGACAATTACCGCCCAGACAACGGCTTCAAATCGACCTTCTACTCCACCCGCGTCGAAGGTTCACCCACATCCCAAATCCTCCTCGGCGCAACCGTGCGCGGCCAGGATGCCTTCTACGACGAGGTCGGCTCCACCGTTTTCGGCGGTCGCGGTCGCGCCGAAAATCGCAACAACCTCCTCACAACCTACGCTCAGTGGTCGCCGAACAGCGAGTTCGCCTCCCGCCTCACCTTCGGCTGGCACCAGAACGAGTACATCTGGACCGACAAACAATACGGTCCGTCTTCGAACTTCTACTCTCGCAACACCCGCGAAATCCTCGACTGGCAGAACACCTGGGACGCCACCAACTGGCTCCGTCTCATCGCCGGTGTAAATGCCGAGAAATCCGCTTACTCCTCCGGCGGCAAAGACCTCGATGACGATCTCAAGAGCATTTACCTCTCCGCCTCCGTCGAGCCCGTGAAAAATCTCACGATCGACGCCGGCGTCCGCACCGACGACTACGATCTCACCGAACGCGCCGACACCTGGCGCACAGGCGTCGCCTACCGTATCGAACAATCGGGCACCAAGCTCCGCGCCACCTACGGTACCGGTTTCAAAGCCCCCACCGTCGTCAACCGCTACGGCTCCGAGCCCTGGTATGGCCCTAGCCCAAACATCGGCCCGGAAAAATCCAAAGGCTGGGACGCCGGCATCGATCAGGAAATCCTCGGCGACAAACTCACCGCCAGCGTCACCTACTTCCGAAACGACTTCCGCGATCTCATCGTGAGCAACTTCTCGATGGCCACCTTCAAGTACGTCGCCGAAAACGTCCGACGCGCCCGCGCCGACGGTACCGAGATCGCGCTCACCGCCCGTCCCATCGACCCGCTCACGATACGCGCCGCCTACACATACACCAACGCTTTCGACACCGGCGTCACGCCCAACGCCCGACTCCCGCGCCGCCCTCGCCACATCGGCGACGTCGACGGCCAGTACCAGATCACCAACGCCTGGCTCGTCGGCGCCGGCGTCCACTTCGAAGCCGACCGCGTACTCAACACCACCACGCGCCTCGAAGACTTCACGACCACCCGCATCTACACGAGCTACGTCATCAACGAAGCCGTCACCGTGAAATTCCGCATCGAAAACGCGCTGGACGAAGAATACTGGGAAGTCGCCGGCTACCCCTCCGCCCCCCGCGCCGTCTACACCTCCCTCGAGTGGAAATTCTAAGAGGCTCCTCCGAAATCCTGTTCATCCTGTAATCCTGTCTAAAAAAATGCCCCGTCTGCCCACGCTCCTGCTCGCGCTCGTTTCGTTCGTCATTGCCATAGCCCGCGGCGCCGAACCGGGAACCGTGCGGGTCGTGTCGCAGACGGTCGGCACGGATGAATTGCTCCTCGCCCTCGCCGAACCCTCCCAAATCGCCGCGCTCAGTCCGCTCGCCCGCGAATCGCAGTTCTGCGCCGTCGCCGACCAGGCCGCCGCCTACCCTCAACTCGCCAAAAACGGCGACGCCGAGAACGCGCTCAAGTTTTCACCAACGCTCGTCCTCGTCGCCAACTACAGCCGCGCCGAACTCGTCTCCCAGGTCCGTCGCGCCGGCGTGAAAGTCTTCGTCGTCGAAAAATACGAATCGCTCGCCGATGCCTACGCCAACCTCCGCGCCCTCGCCCGCGAACTCGGCCCCTCGGCGGAAAAAAAAGCCGAGACCATCATCGCCGACAGCGAACGCCGCGTCGCAGCTCTCGCCGAAAAACTCAAAAATGTCCGCCCCGTCCGCGTCATCGCACCCTCGACCTATGGTGTCATCGGCGGCGCCGGCACGACCTTCCAGGATCTCTGCGATCATGCCGGCGCAGAAAATCTCGCCGCCACCCTCGGCAAACTCACCGGCCACGTCCCACCGCCCAACGAACAGATGCTCACCTGGCCCATCGATCGCGTCGTCGTCTCAGGCGACGACCTCGACTCCGCCCTCGCACCTTTTCTGAAACTGCCTCCTTACCAATTCATGTCCGCAGTCCGCGAACGCCGCGCAGCGCTCATTAGAATGTGGCACCTCAGCTCGGTCACCCATCATCGCGTCGCCGCCTACGAACAGCTCGCCCGCGAACTTCATCCGGAGCTTTTTAAATAACGCATGCCCGTCCGCTTCCAACGTTCAGCGCTTCCCATCGCCGTGCTTGCACTCGGCATGGCTGCGTTCGGCTCCCTCTCCATCGGAGATCTTCCGCTTTCGCCCACGCGCATCTGGGCCGGCCTGACTTATCACGACGAACTCGCCGCCACCATCCTGTACCACATCCGGCTTCCGCGTCTCTGCGTCGCCGCGCTGGTCGGCGCAGCCCTGAGCGCGAGCGGCCTCGTGATGCAGGCCTATTTTCGAAACAGCCTCGCCAGCCCCGGCCTCCTCGGCGTCAGTACGGGCGGAGCCGCCGGAGCCGTCGTCGCGATCGGGCTCGGTTGGGCTGCGTCATCGCTCATTGTCCTTCCTGTCGCATCGATCGTCGGCGCGTTCGTCGCCACCTACGCTGTTGTCGTCCTCGCGCGACAGGGCGCCAGCACGGAACGACTCCTCCTCGCCGGCATCGCGCTCAACGCCCTGCTCGGCGCCATCGTGAGCTACGTGCTCTCCAACTTCACGCTCAGTTACGAGCGCAACGCCCAGATCATTTTCTGGATGATCGGCGGACTCGAAGACCGCTCCTGGGAGCACGTGCTCATGGCCGCCCCCATCGCACTCGCATCCCTGTTTCTGCTGCCGCTCGGCCGTCCGATGGATCTCCTCAGTCTCGGCGAACGCGAGGCCCAAAGCCTCGGCGTCGATGTGCGCCGCATACGCGGCACACTCCTTGTTCTCTCAACGCTTCTCACCGCCCTCTCAACCGCCGTTTCCGGCACCATCGGCTTTGTCGGGCTCATCGTGCCCCATATCTTGCGACTGCTCTTCGGCGCCGAACATCGCCGCCTCATTCCACTTTCACTCGTCGGCGGCGCCGCCTTCATGATCGCCTGTGACTTGATCGGACGTTTCGCCGGCGGACTCCGTGTCGGCATCGTCACCTCCCTGATCGGCGGTCCTTTCTTTCTCTGGCTCCTCAGAAAACGCGCATGAACGCCCTCACGCTCACCGCCGCCTCGGTTCCTGGACGTCTTCACGACATTTCGCTCGCGCTTCCATCCGGCACGCTTGCGGGCCTGATCGGCCCCAACGGCTCGGGGAAATCCACCCTCCTCCAAATCGCCGCCGGCATTCTCCCGGTTTCATCGCCCTCCCCGGATCCAGTCCGGTGGAACGACCGCCCGCTCCAGGAAATCAACTTCTCCGAACGCGGCCGCATCGCTACCTGGGTGCCGCAGGAGGCGCGTTTCGAATTCGGTTTCACCGTCCGCTCCGTCGTCGCGCAGGGCCGTTACGCCCACGGCGATGACGATCACGGCGTCGACGAGGCGCTTGCCCAGCTCGATCTCACTGCACTCGCCGAACGCCCCGTCAACCACCTCTCCGGCGGCGAACGCCAGCGCGTCCTCCTTGCCCGCGCGCTCGTCACCGCCGCCCCGCTCCAGCTGTGGGACGAACCACTCGCCCCGCTCGATCCGCGCCACGCCCTCGAGGTCCTTGCCCGCGCACATCATCTCACGCGCTCCGGCCATACGCTGTTCATTTCCCTTCACGATCTCCGCGCCGCCTACGCACTCGACCACGTCATTGTCCTTCAACAAGGCCGTCTGCGCGCCTCCGGAAAACCCGCCGAGGTCCTCACGCCAGAGTTGCTTCTCGACGTATTCGGTGTTCGGGCACGCCAGCTCCCCGGGCTCACCCTGGAACTTCCTTAAACTGTAGGCGCGGCTTTACGCCGCGATTCCTCCTTTCCCACCATGTCCACTCCCCGCCCACCCGCCGCCTCCGACGCAGAACACCGCGAGCAAATGCAGGCCCTCCAGTCCGAGATGCACGCCAGGATGCGGGCAGCCCGCGACCGCAAGGGTCTGCTCATCGTCCACACCGGTGACGGCAAAGGCAAAACCACCGCCGCCTTCGGCATGCTCGCCCGCATGCTCGCCTACGGGAAAAAATGCGCGGTCATCCAATTCATCAAAAGCGGCGCCGACCCGCTCGAAAAACTCTTCGCCGGCCCCAACCTTTCCTGGCACCGCGTCGGCGACGGCTTCACGTGGGACACCCAAAATCGCGCCGCCGACATCGCCAGCTGCCGCGAGGGTTGGACTCTCGCGCTCGGTTACATCGCCAATCCAGAGGTCGAGTTCATCCTCCTCGACGAACTCAACATCGTCCTCAGCTACGATTATCTCCCGAAAGACGAAGTCCTCGCAGCTCTCCGCATCAAGCGCGACAACCAGCACATCGTCATCACTGGCCGCGGCGCGTTGCCCGAGTTGATCGACCTCGCTGACCTCGTCACCGAGATGCGCGAGGTGAAACACCCCTTCAAAGCCGGCGTAAAAGCCCAGCGTGGCATAGATTTCTGATTCCTTCACGGTATCCGACTTCCGGACGCCGTTCCGAGCCTCTGCGCTTCCCCGCCCACCCAATCAGGCTCTCCCCTAGTCACAGGCGATTGACGCCTATTGCTAGTTTCTGTCTTCTCGCCGCCACTTATGTCGACGACCGAAAAACCTTACGAGATCAACGAGTTCGAGCGCCTCCTCCAGAAGCCCAACAGCGATCCCACCGGTCTCGCCGGATTTTTCAACGCCGGTGAAATCATCGTCGCCCGCGTTCCAGCCCGTCTCGACGTGATGGGCGGCATCGCCGACTACTCCGGCGCCAATGTCTGTGAAGGTGTCCTGGGCCGCGGCACGCTGATCGCGCTTCAGCCCCGCACCGACCGCACACTCCGCATCCGCACCGTCCAAAGCGGCAAACCCAGCCTCCCGGTCGAAACACGCATCCCGCTCGATTATTTCTATCAGGGCGAAGGCATCGCGCCCTACTCACAGGTCCGTGAAGTCTGCCACTCCAACCCCCTCGTGAACTGGGCCGCTTATGTCGGTGGCAGCATTTTCACCCTCATTAAAGAAGAGGGCATTCGCATGCCCTATGGTTTCAGCCTCCTCTTGATGAGCGCTGTCCCGATGAACGTCGGCATCGGTTCTTCCGCCGCCACCGAACTCGCCGTACTCTCCTGTGTCAGCGCCCACCTTGGACTCTCTCTCGGCGGCGACCGACTCGCCCAACTCGGCCAGATGGCGGAAAACCATGTCGTTGGCGCGCCTTGCGGCATCATGGACCAGATCGCTGTCGCACTCGGCCGCCAGGGCCGGCTCACGCACATTCTCTGCCGCCCTGGCGCGGTCATGGGCGAAGTCGCCATCCCGCCCGGCACCGCCTTCGTCGGCATCAACTCGCTCGTCCGTCACTCCGTCGCCGGTAACCCGTACGCCGATACACGCATTGGCGCATTCATGGGCAAGCGCATCATCAACGACCTCCGCGCCAAATCCGGCCGCGCCCCCATTGGCTATCTCGCAGAGCTCACACCCGACGAGTTCACCGCCGACTACAAAGCGCACCTCCCTGAATCCATCACCGGCGCCGACTTTCTCGCGAAGTACAAAACCCACGACGACCCCGTCACCAAAATCCAGACGGGCGCCACCTACCGTGTCGCGGGCCCGACCGCCCATCCCGTTTTCGAAAACGACCGCGTCCTCAAGTTCATGGACCGTCTTCGCGCCGCCTCCGCCGGAGACAAAAACGCCCTCATCGAGGCCGGCGAACTCATGTACGGCTGCCACGCGAGCTACTGCGATAACTGCGACCTCTCCGTCCCCGAAGTCGACTACCTCGTCGAACTCGTTCGCAAACGCGGTGTGAAAGCCGGGCTCTACGGCGCCAAGATCACCGGTGGCGGCACCGGCGGCACCGTCGCTGTCTTCGGCACTGTCGAAGCCATCAAGGAGCACGTCCCCGAAATCGCCCGCGAGTACTCGCAACGCATCGGCCGCATGCCCGACATCTTCGAAGGCACTTCGCCCGGCGCAGTCGAATTCGGCTCCCGCACCTACCGCTTCACCGCCAAAGGCTGGCAGCCCGCCTGAGTTCTAGAAACACTAGGATGACTCCACTCGGCATTTATCTTTCCGACCGATTGCCGGGCGGCATGCCCTATATCGAGGCAGCAAGACTATGCCAGCGGCTCTTCTGCACAGTGGACGGAGTGCCAGAACACTTGCTGCCCCTTTCGAAAGAAATTCTCGCGACAACATTCAGTGAACTCGCGAAGAACAACTGGGTAGGCGATCATTACAACTATGGCATTATGTTCGGTGCCCATTTCCACGAGGTAACCGATAAGGGCCACTGGCTCGAAGTGATGGCATCTCTGCTCAAGCAATCCGATCACTCCAGATACGACTTGCACGAAGCTCAAGAAATCGCCGCCCAAGCTGGCTTCTAAACAGTCTTCTCTGCCTTCCGACCATTAATGGCCTTCAGTGTGCATCAGTGGTTAAAAATCCGTCTCCATCTCTCCCATGTCTTCCTCCGCCCGCATTCGCAAAGCCGTCATTCCCGCCGCCGGTCTCGGCACGCGCCACTTCCCCGGCTCGCACGCCGTGATGAAGGAGCTCTTCCCCGTTGTCGGCCAGGACGGCATCTGCCGCGCACTGCTTCACTATCATCTCATCGAACTCGCCAACGCAGGCATCGATGAAGTCTGCATCATCGTACAGCCCGGCGACGACATCACGATCCGCGATTACTTCAAGGGCCCGAGCGACACCTACCTCAAGCGCCTCGAAAAATATCCCAAGCTCCTTGATGAGGCCCGCCTCATGAAAGCCTGGGCCGAGCATCTCACTTTCCGCGTGCAAACCACGCAGGAAGGCTTCGGTCACGCTGTCTTCCAGACCGCCGACTTCGCAGCAGGCGAACCTGTCCTCCTCTGTCTCGGCGATCACCTCTTCCGCGGTTCGCCGGAATCTCCCCATGCCCAGCTCACGCGCGTCGCCGCCGAAACTGGCGCGAAGAAAACCGTCTCCGCCGTCAACCGCATCGCCCCGCACGAGCTCAAAGGCTACGGGACCATCGCAGGCCGCCGTCGCGCGGATCGGCCAGAGTTGATCGACGTCGATCTCATCATCGAAAAACCCGCGGTCGACATCGCCCGCGAAAAACTCCGCGTCGACGGACTCGGCAACGACGAATTCCTCGGCTGGTTCGGCATGCACGTCCTCGCCCCGTCGATCTACGACATCCTCGGCAAAATGATCCGCGACAACACCCGCGACGGCGGCGAATTTCAGCTCACCCGCGCCCAGGAACTCCAGCGCCAGGCCGAAGGCTACCTCGCCCTCGAAATCAAAGGAGGCAAACGCTTCGACTTCGGCATCCCCGACGACTTCGTCAGCGCTCTCCAGGAATTCCGCCACGGCGCTTAAGAATCACCGCGGAGACGCAGAGGACGCGGAGAAATACTAAAACCATTCCGCGCCTCCGCCACTCCGTGCTTCAGCGATAAAAAGATCCGTCTCTTCCGTTACCTCCGCGTTCTCCGCGCCTCCGCGGTGAAACTTTTCCTCCTCCCATGAAAGCTCTCGGCGTCCTCGGCACCGCCTCCGGCGTCGGCAAGAGCTGGATCACCATCGCTCTCTGTGCCTGGCTCCGCCAGCAAGGTGTTCGCGTCACACCTTTCAAGGCGCAGAACATGTCCAACAACGCCTGGGCCACACTCGACGGTCGCGAGATGGCCCGCGCACAAGCCGTGCAAGCCGAAGCCTGTGGCCTGCTCCCCTCAGTCGAGATGAACCCCATCCTCATCAAGCCGACCGCCGAGCACCGCTCTCAACTCATTCTTCGCGGTGTCGCCCAAGGTCATCTTGAAGCACAGGACTACTACCGCGATCACGAACGTCTCTGGAGCATCATTGCCGACACACTCGACGCCTGGCGCAACCGCGGCGACACCGACGTCCTCGTCCTCGAAGGCGCCGGCAGTCCCGTTGAACTCAACCTCATGGCGCGCGACGTCGTGAACCTCCGCCCGCTCCGTCACCTCGACGGCCGCTTCGTCCTCGTCGGCGATATCGATCGCGGTGGCATCTACGCTCAACTCGCAGGCACCTGGAATCTCCTCCCGCCCGAGGACCGCGCCCACAGTCTCGGCGCAATCGTCAACCGCTTCCGCGGAGATCTTTCCCTCTTCCCAAATCCATCTGAATGGCTCGCACCTCACGCTCCCGGCTTGCCCGTTCTCGGAACCGTTCCGCTCCGCCACGACCTTCAACCCGAGGAAGAAGACGGCCTCACGCCTGAAGACTTCGATCGAGGCACAGGCGACACCATTGCATGGGTCCGTTTCCCACACACTGCCAATCTCACCGACTGCCAGCCGTGGTGGAGCGACACCGGCGTCCGCACGCGCTGGACTGCTGACGCCGCCGTCCTCGCCAGCGCAAAGGTCATCATTCTCCCCGGCTCGAAAAACACCCTCGCCGACCTCCGCTGGCTTCGCGCAAAAGGTCTCGACCAGGTAATCCGTTCCGCCGCCGCTCGCGGCACGCTCATCATCGGTCTCTGCGGTGGTTACCAAATGCTCGGTGAAAAACTCAGTGACCCCGCCGGACTTGCCGGTGATTCGGGTGAAGAACCCGGCCTCGGCCTCCTCCCCATCACGACCAAATTCGCCGCTGAAAAAATCGTCCGTCAGATCACCGCCGAATGCGATGGCCGCCGCTGGACCGCTTACGAAATTCATATGGGCCGCACCGAACCCACCGCTCCCACGGAGCCTCTCCACTACGTCTTCGACACTGCTTCCACCTCGCGCCGTCCGTCTACTCCACGCCCGGAAGGCACCCGCCGGGAAAACATCTGGGGCACCTATCTCCACGGCTGGTTCGAATCCCCCGAAGTCCGTCGCCTGATCGCCTGCGACGCCGCTATCACCAGCCACCGCGCAGCACCTACACTCTGGTCGGAACACCGCCAATCCATCTATCGAGGAATGGCCGCCCACCTCGCCGCTTCCATCGATCTGACATCGATCAAACGCTACCTCGCGCTGTAGGAGCGGCTTTATGCCGCGATTTCCATTCTCAATCGTGGCGCGAAGCCGCCCCGGCAATTTTAGCTGAAACTCATCCGCGAGTTCGTCTCCAGATAACTCGCGACCTCGGCGGCGAACGCCGCGCCGAACTCCGCCCGTTTCTTTTCGCCCATGCCGAAGATGCCATCCATCGCATTCTCGCTTACGGGATATTCCCGCGCCAGCTGACGCAGCGTGGCGTCGCCAAAGATAACGTAAGCAGGAACCTTCCGCTCGTCGGCCAGTTTCTTGCGGAGCGTGCGCAGCCGGCTGAACAAAATTTCGTCGCACTCGATGTCGCCTTCACGGCGCACGACTTTGCGCACCTTCGGCAGCGCCATCGGCTTTGTCAGCGTGATCGACTCGCGCGTTTTCAACACGCCGATCCCGTCGGTCGTCAGCTCCAGCGTCGCATACTCGCCTTCGCTCTGGGCGACAAAACCAAGCCGCATCAACTCCCGTCCCACCGCGGCCCACTGCGGGCGAGAAAACTCTTTCCCGATGCCATACGTCGTGAGTCTGTCGTGCCCCCAGCGTCGGATTTTTTCCGTGTCAGCGCCGGTAAGCACTTCGACAACGTGATTCAGCCCCGCACCGAAGCGGCTCGCCTGCCGGATGCGGTAAATGCACGAGAGAAATTTCTGAGCCGCCAGCGTTCCATCGTACGTCTCTCGCGGCTCGGAGCAGTTGTCGCACGCCGCACAATTATCGACCGTGAATTGCTCGCCAAAATAACCCAGCAGCTCCTCACGCCGGCAGCCCGCGCTCTCGGCGTAATGCATCATCTGCCGGAGCTGCGCGCGCGCCACGTTGCGCTCGTGCTCGTTGGTCATCTCATCGATGAAATGCGTCTGCTTTGCTGCATCGCCGCCGCTGAAGAGCAGCAGGCAATCACCCGGCAATCCATCGCGGCCCGCGCGTCCTGTTTCCTGGTAGTAGCCTTCGATGTTTTTCGGCAGGTCGTAATGAATCACCCAGCGCACGTTCGGCTTGTTGATGCCCATGCCGAACGCGATTGTCGCGCACACGATCTTCACTTCATCGCGCAAAAACAGCTCCTGGTTTCGCGCACGTTCCTCGCCATCGAGTCCGGCGTGATAAGCCTTCGCCGAAAATCCACGCCCTGCCAGCGCTTCGGCTACGCGTTCGGTCGTCGCTCGCGTTGAGCAGTACACGATGCCGCTCTCGTCTTCCCGTTTCTTCACGAACTCGATAATCTGCTTCAGCGGCTCGTCCTTCGGCAGCACGCGATACGTGAGATTCGGCCGGTTGAAGCTCGCGACATAAATCTCCGGCGTGCGCAGCTTCAGGTGTTTCACGATGTCCTCACGTACGCGCTCCGTCGCCGTAGCGGTCAACGCCATCACGGGCACATCAGGCAACACCTCCCGCAACTTCGCGATCTGGCGAAACTCAGGACGGAAATCGTGCCCCCACTCCGACACGCAATGCGCCTCGTCGATCGCAAGCGCCGTGACATTCCACTCCTTCAAATTCTTCGCCCAGCCGTCTAGCATCAGCCGCTCCGGCGCGACATAGAGCAATTTCCATTCGCCTCGGTGCAACCCCGCCAGACGCGAGCGCGCTTCCGCCGAATCGAGCGAGGAGTTCAAGTAAGTCGCCGCCACGCCCGCCGCCTGAAGTTGATCGACCTGATCTTTCATCAACGCGATCAACGGCGACACCACCACCGTCAGCCCGGGGCGAACGAGCGCGGGGATCTGAAAGCATAGCGATTTGCCACCACCGGTCGGCAGCAGCGCAAAGACATCTTTTCCCGCAAGCGACGCCTCCATGATCTCGCGCTGCAACGGCCGGAATGCCGGATAGCCGAAGGTCGTTTGAAGGGTGAGAAGAAGTTCGTCAGTCGCCACGGAAACGGAAAAGAGCCCGCGACAATGCGAGCGCCTCCCGACGGCACAATGGAGAGAACCGTTCGCTTTAGTCCAGCCATTGAGCGGATTTTGCCGAAGGCTCCGCGGCACTTTGGCAAAACGCCCGTCCCCTCGTTGACTCCACGCTCTTACCGGCGGCAAGTGGCAGGCATGGACACCACCTGGCTCCACCCTCGCGACGAACTCGTCGAAACCATGGCGCGCATCTACCGGTACAAGATGACGACCACCTCGGGCGGCAACCTGTCGATCCTCGACCCGAACGGCGACATCTGGATCACGCCTTCCCGTGTCGACAAAGGACGCCTCCAGCCGACCGACATCGTCTGCGTCCATCCCGACGGCAAACGCACCGGTCTGCATCCGCCGTCCTCTGAATTTCCGTTTCACCGCGAAATCTACCGTCGTCGTCCGGACATCAAGGCCATCGTCCATGCGCATCCCGGCGCGCTGGTTGCCTTCAGCATCTGCCGCAAAATTCCCGATACCCGCGTGCAGTCGGTCGCACACACCATCTGCGGCAAAGTCGCGTATGCGCCTTATGCCTGCCCGGGCAGCGAAGAGCTGGGCAAAAACATCGCCGATACATTCGGCGCCGGCGCGGACTGCGTGATGCTGGAAAACCATGGCGTCGTCATCGGCGGCACCGATTTGCACGACGCCTTCCAACGCTTCGAAACACTCGAGTTCGTCGCGCAGACACTCGTGAAGGCCGCGACACTGGGCGACATCAAGACGCTTGATCCGGCGAGCCTGCCCGAACGCACTGTACCTGACTTCAGCGAACTTCCTTCGCGTCCTCCAAGCAATCGCGAGAAGGAACTGCGCACACAAATCTGCGATTTCGTCCACCGCGCCTATCAGCAACGCCTGCTCATCAGCACCGCCGGCTCATTCTCCGCGAGACTCGAAGCGGAACGTTTTCTCATCACGCCACGCCGGCGCGACCGCTTGCAACTGGAACCCGGCGCCCTCGTCGTCGCTACGCGCCGCGCCTGCGAAGCAGGCAAGCGCCCGAGCCGCACCGCCCTGCTGCACGCGTTGATCTATGAGCGAAATCCCGACGTCGGCGCGATCATCAATGCCCAGCCCGCTCACGCGAGCGCCTTCTGCATGACAGCGGCCGCACTCAGCACGCACACGATTCCCGAGAGCTACATCGTACTCAACGACGCGCCGAAAATTCCGAACGCCTGTCTCGTCGCCGACGCCGAGCGCATCGCCACCGAGGTCTCGCTATCCAAACGTCCGGTCATCCTGATCGAAAACGAAGGCGCGCTCGTCGTAGGCAAAAACGTGCTCGATGCCTTCGACCGCCTCGAAGTGCTCGAAGCCACCACCGAGGCGCTTTTTCTCAGTCGGCCACTCGGCGCACTCGTGCCAATGCCGGATGCCGCCATCGACGAGCTGCGCAGAGTTTTCGGTGTCAGCTAAGTTCTGAATTCTGAAAAAGAAAAAGCCGGACTCCCCCGAGTCCGGCTTTCCCTAACCAAGGCATATATACGAATACTAACGGGAAGGTGATCAGGCGTACGCGATCGCGTGGCAGCCGTGGGCCGTGCGGCCGTTCTCGAAGAATTCAGAGGCTTCAGTTTCGGCGGTGAATTCAGGCGCGGCTTCCGAGAGAAGTTTGCGGAGATTTTCACGGGCGCGGGCAATGCGGCTCTTGACCGTGCCGACATTGATGCCGAGGGCGCGGGCGATTTCCTCGTAGGGCTGGTTGAGAATATTGCGCATCGTGAGGATTTCACGATGCCGGGCATCGAGACGTTCCATGCACAGTGCGATGAGATCCGTGAACTCCTGCGTCACGGTCTGCTGCACGGGAGTCTGCGCATCAGCCGCAATGAGATCGGCAAACGTGGCGTCGAATACGTCGGTCAGGTTGCGCTCGAGCGCAACCTGACCGACGAATCCGACGCCACGTTTGCCGATCTCATTGCGGCTGATGCGCAGACTCCCGTGCAGCAGACCGTGACGCAGGAGTTCACGGATCTCATCGCACTGTGCATGGAACGTCTCGATGCCCGGCATCGTGAAATCCTCACGATGCGCAATATTCTCAACCAGCCCTACGAGGAAATCGCCCGCGCCCTCGGCATCAATGTCGGCACGGTCAAGAGCCGCATTGCCCGCGCCCGTGAAAATCTCCGCAAACTTCTCTCGGAAGCCGCGCCTGAATTCACCGCCGAAACTGAAGCCTCTGAATTCTTCGAGAACGGCCGCACGGCCCACGGCTGCCACGCGATCGCGTACGCCTGATCACCTTCCCGTTAGTATTCGTATATATGCCTTGGTTAGGGAAAGCCGGACTCGGGGGAGTCCGGCTTTTTCTTTTTCAGAATTCAGAGCTTAGCTGACACCGAAAACTCTGCGCAGCTCGTCGATGGCGGCATCCGGCATTGGCACGAGTGCGCCGAGTGGCCGACTGAGAAAAAGCGCCTCGGTGGTGGCTTCGAGCACTTCGAGGCGGTCGAAGGCATCGAGCACGTTTTTGCCTACGACGAGCGCGCCTTCGTTTTCGATCAGGATGACCGGACGTTTGGATAGCGAGACCTCGGTGGCGATGCGCTCGGCGTCGGCGACGAGACAGGCGTTCGGAATTTTCGGCGCGTCGTTGAGTACGATGTAGCTCTCGGGAATCGTGTGCGTGCTGAGTGCGGCCGCTGTCATGCAGAAGGCGCTCGCGTGAGCGGGCTGGGCATTGATGATCGCGCCGACGTCGGGATTTCGCTCATAGATCAACGCGTGCAGCAGGGCGGTGCGGCTCGGGCGCTTGCCTGCTTCGCAGGCGCGGCGCGTAGCGACGACGAGGGCGCCGGGTTCCAGTTGCAAGCGGTCGCGCCGGCGTGGCGTGATGAGAAAACGTTCCGCTTCGAGTCTCGCGGAGAATGAGCCGGCGGTGCTGATGAGCAGGCGTTGCTGATAGGCGCGGTGGACGAAATCGCAGATTTGTGTGCGCAGTTCCTTCTCGCGATTGCTTGGAGGACGCGAAGGAAGTTCGCTGAAGTCAGGTACAGTGCGTTCGGGCAGGCTCGCCGGATCAAGCGTCTTGATGTCGCCCAGTGTCGCGGCCTTCACGAGTGTCTGCGCGACGAACTCGAGTGTTTCGAAGCGTTGGAAGGCGTCGTGCAAATCGGTGCCGCCGATGACGACGCCATGGTTTTCCAGCATCACGCAGTCCGCGCCGGCGCCGAATGTATCGGCGATGTTTTTGCCCAGCTCTTCGCTGCCCGGGCAGGCATAAGGCGCATACGCGACTTTGCCGCAGATGGTGTGTGCGACCGACTGCACGCGGGTATCGGGAAGTTTGCGGCAGATGCTGAAGGCAACCAGCGCGCCGGGATGCGCATGGACGATGGCCTTGATGTCCGGACGACGACGGTAGATTTCGCGGTGAAACGGAAATTCAGAGGACGGCGGATGCAGACCGGTGCGTTTGCCGTCGGGATGGACGCAGACGATGTCGGTCGGCTGGAGGCGTCCTTTGTCGACACGGGAAGGCGTGATCCAGATGTCGCCGTTCGGGTCGAGGATCGACAGGTTGCCGCCCGAGGTGGTCGTCATCTTGTACCGGTAGATGCGCGCCATGGTTTCGACGAGTTCGTCGCGAGGGTGGAGCCAGGTGGTGTCCATGCCTGCCACTTGCCGCCGGTAAGAGCGTGGAGTCAACGAGGGACGGGCGTTTTGCCAAGTGCCGCGGAGCCTTCGGCAAAATCCGCTCAATGGCTGGACTAAAGCGAACGGTTTTCTCCATTGTGCCGTCGGGAGGCGCTCGCATTGTCGCGGGCTCTTTTCCGTTTCCGTGGCGACTGACGAACTTCTTCTCACCCTTCAAACGACCTTCGGCTATCCGGCATTCCGGCCGTTGCAGCGCGAGATCATGGAGGCGTCGCTTGCGGGAAAAGATGTCTTTGCGCTGCTGCCGACCGGTGGTGGCAAATCGCTATGCTTTCAGATCCCCGCGCTCGTTCGCCCCGGGCTGACGGTGGTGGTGTCGCCGTTGATCGCGTTGATGAAAGATCAGGTCGATCAACTTCAGGCGGCGGGCGTGGCGGCGACTTACTTGAACTCCTCGCTCGATTCGGCGGAAGCGCGCTCGCGTCTGGCGGGGTTGCACCGAGGCGAATGGAAATTGCTCTATGTCGCGCCGGAGCGGCTGATGCTAGACGGCTGGGCGAAGAATTTGAAGGAGTGGAATGTCACGGCGCTTGCGATCGACGAGGCGCATTGCGTGTCGGAGTGGGGGCACGATTTCCGTCCTGAGTTTCGCCAGATCGCGAAGTTGCGGGAGGTGTTGCCTGATGTGCCCGTGATGGCGTTGACCGCTACGGCGACGGAGCGCGTACGTGAGGACATCGTGAAACACCTGAAGCTGGCGCACGCCGGAGATTTATGTCGCGAGCTTCAACCGGCCGAATCTCACGTATCGCGTGCTGCCGAAGGAGCGAGCCGCTGAAGCAGATTATCGAGTTCGTGAAGAAACGGGAAGACGAGAGCGGCATCGTGTACTGCTCAACGCGAGCGACGACCGAACGCGTAGCCGAAGCGCTGGCAGGGCGTGGATTTTCGGCGAAGGCTTATCACGCCGGACTCGATGGCGAGGAACGTGCGCGAAACCAGGAGCTGTTTTTGCGCGATGAAGTGAAGATCGTGTGCGCGACAATCGCGTTCGGCATGGGCATCAACAAGCCGAACGTGCGCTGGGTGATTCATTACGACCTGCCGAAAAACATCGAAGGCTACTACCAGGAAACAGGACGCGCGGGCCGCGATGGATTGCCGGGTGATTGCCTGCTGCTCTTCAGCGGCGGCGATGCAGCAAAGCAGACGCATTTCATCGATGAGATGACCAACGAGCACGAGCGCAACGTGGCGCGCGCGCAGCTCCGGCAGATGATGCATTACGCCGAGAGAGCGCGGGCTGCCGGCGTGAGGAGCTGCTGGGTTATTTTGGCGAGCAATTCACGGTCGATAATTGTGCGGCGTGCGACAACTGCTCCGAGCCGCGAGAGACGTACGATGGAACGCTGGCGGCTCAGAAATTTCTCTCGTGCGTTTCCCGCATCCGGCAGGCGAGCCGCTTCGGTGCGGGGCTGAATCACGTTGTCGAAGTGCTTACCGGCGCTGACACGGAAAAAATCCGACGCTGGGGGCACGACAGACTCACGACGTATGGCATCGGGAAAGAGTTTTCTCGCCCGCAGTGGGCCGCGGTGGGACGGGAGTTGATGCGGCTTGGTTTTGTCGCCCAGAGCGAAGGCGAGTATGCGACGCTGGAGCTGACGACCGACGGGATCGGCGTGTTGAAAACGCGCGAGTCGATCACGCTGACAAAGCCGATGGCGCTGCCGAAGGTGCGCAAAGTCGTGCGCCGTGAAGGCGACATCGAGTGCGACGAAATTTTGTTCAGCCGGCTGCGCACGCTCCGCAAGAAACTGGCCGACGAGCGGAAGGTTCCTGCTTACGTTATCTTTGGCGACGCCACGCTGCGTCAGCTGGCGCGGGAATATCCCGTAAGCGAGAATGCGATGGATGGCATCTTCGGCATGGGCGAAAAGAAACGGGCGGAGTTCGGCGCGGCGTTCGCCGCCGAGGTCGCGAGTTATCTGGAGACGAACTCGCGGATGAGTTTCAGCTAAAATTGCCGGGGCGGCTTCGCGCCACGATTGAGAATGGAAATCGCGGCATAAAGCCGCTCCTACAGCGCGAGGTAGCGTTTGATCGATGTCAGATCGATGGAAGCGGCGAGGTGGGCGGCCATTCCTCGATAGATGGATTGGCGGTGTTCCGACCAGAGTGTAGGTGCTGCGCGGTGGCTGGTGATAGCGGCGTCGCAGGCGATCAGGCGACGGACTTCGGGGGATTCGAACCAGCCGTGGAGATAGGTGCCCCAGATGTTTTCCCGGCGGGTGCCTTCCGGGCGTGGAGTAGACGGACGGCGCGAGGTGGAAGCAGTGTCGAAGACGTAGTGGAGAGGCTCCGTGGGAGCGGTGGGTTCGGTGCGGCCCATATGAATTTCGTAAGCGGTCCAGCGGCGGCCATCGCATTCGGCGGTGATCTGACGGACGATTTTTTCAGCGGCGAATTTGGTCGTGATGGGGAGGAGGCCGAGGCCGGGTTCTTCACCCGAATCACCGGCAAGTCCGGCGGGGTCACTGAGTTTTTCACCGAGCATTTGGTAACCACCGCAGAGACCGATGATGAGCGTGCCGCGAGCGGCGGCGGAACGGATTACCTGGTCGAGACCTTTTGCGCGAAGCCAGCGGAGGTCGGCGAGGGTGTTTTTCGAGCCGGGGAGAATGATGACCTTTGCGCTGGCGAGGACGGCGGCGTCAGCAGTCCAGCGCGTGCGGACGCCGGTGTCGCTCCACCACGGCTGGCAGTCGGTGAGATTGGCAGTGTGTGGGAAACGGACCCATGCAATGGTGTCGCCTGTGCCTCGATCGAGTCTTCAGGCGTGAGGCCGTCTTCTTCCTCGGGTTGAAGGTCGTGGCGGAGCGGAACGGTTCCGAGAACGGGCAAGCCGGGAGCGTGAGGTGCGAGCCATTCAGATGGATTTGGGAAGAGGGAAAGATCTCCGCGGAAGCGGTTGACGATTGCGCCGAGACTGTGGGCGCGGTCCTCGGGCGGGAGGAGATTCCAGGTGCCTGCGAGTTGAGCGTAGATGCCACCGCGATCGATATCGCCGACGAGGACGAAGCGGCCGTCGAGGTGACGGAGCGGGCGGAGGTTCACGACGTCGCGCGCCATGAGGTTGAGTTCAACGGGACTGCCGGCGCCTTCGAGGACGAGGACGTCGGTGTCGCCGCGGTTGCGCCAGGCGTCGAGTGTGTCGGCAATGATGCTCCAGAGACGTTCGTGATCGCGGTAGTAGTCCTGTGCTTCAAGATGACCTTGGGCGACACCGCGAAGAATGAGTTGAGAGCGGTGCTCGGCGGTCGGCTTGATGAGGATGGGGTTCATCTCGACTGAGGGGAGCAGGCCACAGGCTTCGGCTTGCACGGCTTGTGCGCGGGCCATCTCGCGACCGTCGAGTGTGGCCCAGGCGTTGTTGGACATGTTCTGCGCCTTGAAAGGTGTGACGCGAACACCTTGCTGGCGGAGCCAGGCACGAGAGCGATGGTGATCCAGCTCTTGCCGACGCCGGAGGCGGTGCCGAGGACGCCGAGAGCTTTCATGGGAGGAGGAAAAGTTTCACCGCGGAGGCGCGGAGAACGCGGAGGTAACGGAAGAGACGGATCTTTTTATCGCTGAAGCACGGAGTGGCGGAGGCGCGGAATGGTTTTAGTATCTTCTCCGCGTCCTCTGCGTCTCCGCGGTGATTCTTAAGCGCCGTGGCGGAATTCCTGGAGAGCGCTGACGAAGTCGTCGGGGATGCCGAAGTCGAAGCGTTTGCCTCCTTTGATTTCGAGGGCGAGGTAGCCTTCGGCCTGGCGCTGGAGTTCCTGGGCGCGGGTGAGCTGAAATCCGCCGCCGTCGCGGGTGTTGTCGCGGATCATTTTGCCGAGGATGTCGTAGATCGACGGGGCGAGGACGTGCATGCCGAACCAGCCGAGGAATTCATCGTTGCCGAGTCCGTCGACGCGAAGTTTTTCGCGGGCGATGTCGACCGCGGGTTTTTCGATGATGAGATCGACGTCGATCAACTCTGGCCGATCCGCGCGACGGCGGCCTGCGATGGTCCCGTAGCCTTTGAGCTCGTGGGGGGCGATGCGGTTGACGGCGGAGACGTTTTCTTCGCGCCAGTTTCGGCGGCGACACGCGTGAGCTGGGCATGGGGAGATTCCGGCGAACCGCGGAAGAGGTGATCACCGAGACAGAGGAAGACAGGTTCGCCTGCTGCGAAGTCGGCGGTCTGGAAAGCAGCATGACCGAAGCCTTCCTGCGTGGTTTGCACGCGGAAAGTGAGATGCTCGGCCCAGGCTTTCATGAGGCGGGCCTGATCAAGGAGCTTGGGGAGATTTTTCGAGGCGCTTTGAGGTAGGTGTCGCTCGGGGCCCTTGAAGCTATCGCGGATCGTGATGTCGTCGCCGGGCTGTACGATGATGCAGACTTCATCGATGCCTGCGTTCGCGAGTTCGATGAGATGATAGTGAAGCAGTGCGCGGCAGATGCCGTCCTGGCCGACAACGGGGAAGAGCTCCTTCATCACGGCGTGCGAGCCGGGGAAGTGGCGCGTGCCGAGACCAGCAGCGGGAATGACGGCTTTGCGAATGCGGGCGGAGGAAGACATGGGAGAGATCGAGATGGATTTTTACCCACTATGCACACTGAAGGCCATTAATGGTCGGAAGGCGAGAAGACTGTTGCAAAGCCAGCTTGGGCGGCGATTTATTAAGCTCGTGCAAGTCGTATCTGGAATGGGACTGCTTGAGCAGAGATGCCATCACTTCGAGCCAGTGGCCCTTATCGGTTACCTCGTGGAAATGGGCACCGAACATAATGCCATAGTTGTAATGATCGCCTACCCAGTTGTTCTCGCGAGTTCACTGGAATTGTATCAAGATTCTCGAAAGGGGCAGCAAGTGTTCTGGCACTCCGTCCACTGTGCAGAAGAGCCGCTGGCATAGTCTTGCTGCCTCGATATCGGGCATGCCGCCCGGCAATCGGTCGGAAAGATAAATGCCGAGTGAGTGGTGGCTCGTGTTCTAGAACTCAGGCGGGCTGCCAGCCTTTGGCGGTGAAGCGGTAGGTGCGGGACCGAATTCGACTGCGCCGGGCGAAGTGGTTCCGAAGATGTCGGGCATGCGGCCGATGCGTTGCGAGTACTCGCGGGCGATTTCGGGGACGTGCTCCTTGATGGCTTCGACCATGCCGAAGACAGCGACGGTGCCGCCGGTGCCGCCACCGGTGATCTTGGCGCCGTAGAGCCCGGCTTTCACACCGCGTTTGCGAACGAGTTCGACGAGGTAGTCGACTTCGGGGACGGAGAGGTCGCAGTTATCGCAGTAGCTCGCGTGGCAGCCGTACATGAGTTCGCCGGCCTCGATGAGGGCGTTTTTGTCTCCGGCGGAGGCGGCGCGAAGACGGTCCATGAACTTGAGGACGCGGTCGTTTTCGAAAACGGGATGGGCGGTCGGGCCCGCGACACGGTAGGTGGCGCCCGTCTGGATTTTGGTGACGGGGTCGTCGTGGGTTTTGTACTTCGCGAGAAAGTCGGCGCCGGTGATGGATTCAGGGAGGTGCGCTTTGTAGTCGGCGGTGAACTCGTCGGGTGTGAGCTCTGCGAGATAGCCAATGGGGGCGCGGCCGGATTTGGCGCGGAGGTCGTTGATGATGCGCTTGCCCATGAATGCGCCAATGCGTGTATCGGCGTACGGGTTACCGGCGACGGAGTGACGGACGAGCGAGTTGATGCCGACGAAGGCGGTGCCGGGCGGGATGGCGACTTCGCCCATGACCGCGCCAGGGCGGCAGAGAATGTGCGTGAGCCGGCCCTGGCGGCCGAGTGCGACAGCGATCTGGTCCATGATGCCGCAAGGCGCGCCAACGACATGGTTTTCCGCCATCTGGCCGAGTTGGGCGAGTCGGTCGCCGCCGAGAGAGAGTCCAAGGTGGGCGCTGACACAGGAGAGTACGGCGAGTTCGGTGGCGGCGGAAGAACCGATGCCGACGTTCATCGGGACAGCGCTCATCAAGAGGAGGCTGAAACCATAGGGCATGCGAATGCCCTCTTCTTTAATGAGGGTGAAAATGCTGCCACCGACATAAGCGGCCCAGTTCACGAGGGGGTTGGAGTGGCAGACTTCACGGACCTGTGAGTAGGGCGCGATGCCTTCGCCCTGATAGAAATAATCGAGCGGGATGCGTGTTTCGACCGGGAGGCTGGGTTTGCCGCTTTGGACGGTGCGGATGCGGAGTGTGCGGTCGGTGCGGGGCTGAAGCGCGATCAGCGTGCCGCGGCCCAGGACACCTTCACAGACATTGGCGCCGGAGTAGTCGGCGATGCCGCCCATCACGTCGAGACGGGCTGGAACGCGGGCGACGATGATTTCACCGGCGTTGAAAAATCCGGCGAGACCGGTGGGATCGCTGTTGGGCTTCTGGAGGAGGCGCTCGAACTCGTTGATCTCGTAAGGTTTTTCGGTCGTCGACATAAGTGGCGGCGAGAAGACAGAAACTAGCAATAGGCGTCAATCGCCTGTGACTAGGGGAGAGCCTGATTGGGTGGGCGGGGAAGCGCAGAGGCTCGGAACGGCGTCCGGAAGTCGGATACCGTGAAGGAATCAGAAATCTATGCCACGCTGGGCTTTTACGCCGGCTTTGAAGGGGTGTTTCACCTCGCGCATCTCGGTGACGAGGTCAGCGAGGTCGATCAACTCGGGCAACGCGCCGCGGCCAGTGATGACGATGTGCTGGTTGTCGCGCTTGATGCGGAGAGCTGCGAGGACTTCGTCTTTCGGGAGATAATCGTAGCTGAGGACGATGTTGAGTTCGTCGAGGAGGATGAACTCGACCTCTGGATTGGCGATGTAACCGAGCGCGAGAGTCCAACCCTCGCGGCAGCTGGCGATGTCGGCGGCGCGATTTTGGGTGTCCCACGTGAAGCCGTCGCCGACGCGGTGCCAGGAAAGGTTGGGGCCGGCGAAGAGTTTTTCGAGCGGGTCGGCGCCGCTTTTGATGAATTGGATGACCGCGCATTTTTTCCCGTAGGCGAGCATGCGGGCGAGCATGCCGAAGGCGGCGGTGGTTTTGCCTTTGCCGTCACCGGTGTGGACGATGAGCAGACCCTTGCGGTCGCGGGCTGCCCGCATCCTGGCGTGCATCTCGGACTGGAGGGCCTGCATTTGCTCGCGGTGTTCTGCGTCGGAGGCGGCGGGTGGGCGGGGAGTGGACATGGTGGGAAAGGAGGAATCGCGGCGTAAAGCCGCGCCTACAGTTTAAGGAAGTTCCAGGGTGAGCCCGGGGAGCTGGCGTGCCCGAACACCGAATACGTCGAGAAGCAACTCTGGCGTGAGGACCTCGGCGGGTTTTCCGGAGGCGCGCAGACGGCCTTGTTGAAGGACAATGACGTGGTCGAGTGCGTAGGCGGCGCGGAGATCGTGAAGGGAAATGAACAGCGTATGGCCGGAGCGCGTGAGATGATGTGCGCGGGCAAGGACCTCGAGGGCGTGGCGCGGATCGAGCGGGGCGAGTGGTTCGTCCCACAGCTGGAGCGGGGCGGCGGTGACGAGCGCGCGGGCAAGGAGGACGCGCTGGCGTTCGCCGCCGGAGAGGTGGTTGACGGGGCGTTCGGCGAGTGCAGTGAGATCGAGCTGGGCAAGCGCCTCGTCGACGCCGTGATCGTCATCGCCGTGGGCGTAACGGCCCTGCGCGACGACGGAGCGGACGGTGAAACCGAATTCGAAACGCGCCTCCTGCGGCACCCAGGTAGCGATGCGGCCGCGTTCGGAGAAGTTGATTTCCTGGAGCGGGCGGTCGTTCCACCGGACTGGATCCGGGGAGGGCGATGAAACCGGGAGAATGCCGGCGGCGATTTGGAGGAGGGTGGATTTCCCCGAGCCGTTGGGGCCGATCAGGCCCGCAAGCGTGCCGGATGGAAGCGCGAGCGAAATGTCGTGAAGACGTCCAGGAACCGAGGCGGCGGTGAGCGTGAG
>JASGJB010000028.1:0-189998 GCA_049840895.1 Nibricoccus sp.
AAGGTTAATAGGGAAACACGATAAATCCGAACAGCACCTATAAGGATTTTACGAGATTTCAAGGTACCCACTGATGACATCGAGGACTTCGCCCGGACAATCCGCGATGACTATGCGATGCAGGCCCGAGTACCTGTGCCCGCACAGATCGCCATGCAGCAGGGCTATTCGCTGCAGTCGATTGGTATTCTTCGCCGCGCACTCCCTTGCGGCTATTTGCATCACCGTTTGGTGCCCATCGTGACGCATCCACGCATTCCGTACGCCACCATATTGGCGAGCAAGTATTGGGGTGAGGAGTTCACCAAGATCTGGCTATCGGGCTCTCCTCCACTAAGCGAAGGCGATCTGGAGAAATATCGTCAGAACTTCCCGGAAATAACACCCTGAGGGATCGAAACGACTACGCCCCTTTCACCGCTTCCCCCACCAGCTCCGCGATCGCCGGCGGCAACTGGATCGTTAGCGCCAGACGCTGTCCGTCCGCGCTCATCTTTTTCCACGTCTTGCGGATGATATCGACGAACTTCTCCCGCGTGTAGTCCGCGTGCTGCGTCGCGAAATCCGCGATCTCGTTTTCCAAAAACACCAGGCACGCCGCGTCCTCGAGCGCCTGCGTCCCCGCATTCGCCTTCAGCCCGCTCTTCGACACCCACGTCGCCACTTCGGCCGCCTCCGCCTCGCTCACGCCCGCCTTGAGCAACAGCTCCTGCGCGCGATCCGCCTGTTTCGTGTAGAGAAACCGCCGCCCATCAATACCCGACCTTCCCCTCCGGATAACTCGCCCGAGGCACCGACCACCGCTCCAGATGCTGGCACCGCGCCCCCAGCCGCAACACCGCCGGCCCATTCGGAACCAGCTTCACCACCCACGCCTCCATGCGATCCGCATAAACCAACTCCGCCGCTTTCCCATCGGCCGTCCGCGTTGGATCCGCCGAGTGGGCTTCATCGATCAATTCACGGGCGCGTTCATAAGGACTCATAAACGCATGAGTGTTTGAATCGCCCACTTCTCCGCAAGCCCGTCGTCCCCGTAGCCGCGCTCCTTAGAGCGTGGTCTCCGTCATCCACGTCGTAACCGACGCGGCTACTTCCGGGCAGTTACTTCCTTCAATCCTGTTCATCCCGTAAATCCTGTCCCAAAAATTCCCGCATCCTCCGACCTGCCTTCGCGCAACATTCGCCAAGAAACGCCCAGCCCGCGTTCTTCGCTCTCCATATACTCGTCAGCGTGAACAGAAAGCGCCTCAATGCTCGCACAAACGCCGACACTGCACACACTGCACCCGCTTCGCTCTGCCACCACCGCGCCTGATCCACGCCATGACAACCGACGCCGTAATGTCCGCGCCGATTTCAGAGTCCACTCAGCAAGCGATCACCACTGTCTGCGCCGACACCGGACTCCTGCTGCTTCAGCACGGCGCTGAAAGCGCGCTTGTCGAATCCGTCGCCCGCCGCCTTGGCAAAGCGCTCGGCGTCGATGCCATCGAGGTCGCGCTCATGGCCAATGGCATCACACTCATGACCGTTGTCGGCGATCGACACCTCACCACCGTCCGGCGCAATCAGGATCGCGGCATTCAGATGCACGTGGTCACCGAGGTGCAGCGCACGATGCTCCTCGCCGAGGAAAAGAAACTCGATCTCCCCGCCGTCATCGCACGCCTGAAAGCGATCGAACCCAAGCGTTACCCGCGCTGGCTCGTCTCATTGATGATCGGCCTCGCTTGCGCCTGTTTCGCGCGCCTCAACCTTCTCTCCAACGACAAACCCATGGACTGGGGCACGTGCGGCCTCACGTTTATCGCGAGCGCGGTTGCGATGCAGGTCCGTCAGTATGTCGCGCTTCTCCACGTCAATCCGCTGGTCAACTTCGCCATCGCCGCCTTTGTCGCCACTTCGATCTCCGCTCAAGGCGCCATCCACAACTGGGTCGCGAATCCGAAGCTCACCATGTCCTCGTGCATACTCCTCTTTGTGCCTGGCTTCCCGCTCATCAACGCGATCTCCGATATGGTCAAAGGCTACGTTAACACCGGGATCTCCCGCGGCACCCACGCCATCCTGCTCCTGCTCGCGAGCTGTGTCGGAATCATTCTGGCCATGAACGTTTGGAAAGCCTGGACCTGGTTATGAATGTGCTCTGGACACTTCTTCAGGACGCCTTTTTCGCCGCGGTTCCCGCCGTCGGTTTTGCGATGGTGTTCAACGTTCCCCGCGGCGCATTGGGTTATTGCGCGCTCGGTGGCGCTGTTGGTCACTCCCTCCGTTTCGCGCTCACCCATTACGCCGGCATGCCCATCGAGTGGGCGACGCTTCTCGCGGCAACGCTTATCAGTTTCGTCGGCATTCGCTGGGCGCAGACCTGGCGCGCGCATCCCAAGGTTTTCACTGTCGCCGCGATGATACCGATGATTCCCGGTACCGCAGCGTTTACCGCGCTCATCGCCCTCATTGAAATCGACCGCACCGGTTTCACGCCAGAACTCTTCGCCACCTTCCTTCATCAAGGACTCCGCGCCTTCTTCATCGTGAGCGCACTCGCCGTCGGCCTCGCCGCCCCCGGCCTGCTCCTCTACCGCCACCGCCCGGTCGTGTAGGTGGAGCGCGCACTCCGAGCGCGCTTTCTGTGATCACGAGTATCTCCTCCATTTCTGTCCCTTCCTTTAATTCTGGCCGGAAACTCCGCGCCCTCTGCGTCTCCGCGGTGAACTAAAACGTTCGCGGATCACCGAATCCACTTCGCCGCGAAATCCGTGCGATCCACCGGCCACGCCTTCCACTTCCGCGTGCCCGCTGCAGTCTCGACGAGATTGTGCGCCGCGATCTTCAGATCATCCGCGCACCAAAAATCCTCCGCCGCCTCCGGCGCATGTTCGCGTGCGATCTGCGCAACCTTGCTGAGGATCACACCGCTCATCGGCGGAATCGCGCAGCCCAGCGTCACGAGCACGCCTTGCAATCGGGACAACACGTCTTTTCCGCCCACGCTGTGTTCGGTCACCACGCACGCTGCCGGTTTTCCCAGCCATAGTTTCGTCCCCTCCGCCTCTGTCGCGTCCTCCAGAAATTTCTGCAGCACGCTGCTCCAGGAATCCCAATGCGTGCCGGTCGCGAAGACAAAGCCCCCGGCCCAGTCCAGCTCCCGTCGCACCTCTGAGAATGCCGCGTCCTTCAGTGTCGCAACCCGCACCTCCGCTTTCCGTGCCAGTGCCGTCTGCATCCGCTCGAGTGCCACCGCGGTGTTTCCCGCGTCACCGGCCAGCGAGGCATTGAGGATCAAGATACGCGGACGTTTTGCACGGGAGACAGCCATGACGGACGACAATGCCAGTCCGTGGTGTCCATTGTCACCACCAAGTCGGTTGTCATTGGGGCAGCAAAAAGCCCGGGCGACGTTTGCGTCGCACCGGGCTTGGATTTTCCGAACGGCTTTAAGCGGCCGGATTGTTTAGAACTTTGCGTTCACACCCGTAGACCAGACCACGCCGAATTCGCGATAATCGAACATCTCGGCGTAGGACGGATAGATGCCTTGATCGTCCTTCAGGACCAGTTTGCGTGAGGCGTTGAACACATCGCGGCCGCTCAGGAAGAGGCTGAAATGTTTGTTCAGAACGTAATTCACGCTGACATCGATGCGGGTCTCCTCGGGTTGATAGCGACGGAGGAAGTTTCCGTTGGGCAGCGTGATTCTGGAGGCTTCGACCTCGTTCTCGTTCCGATACACGCCGCGGATTTGTGCGGAGAGGCGGTTGCCCGAGTATTGGAGACCGGCGCCGCCGTTGCGCGTGGCGCGCTTCAACACAGGTGTGATGGTGGCAGTGCGTTGAATCACGGTCCCATCTGGCGCGATTGTGCTGTAGGTGGAAGATCCAGGTGCGCCGAGATCGGTGATCGCGAAGCTCGCGAATGCGGCGAAGTTGCGACCGATTCGGCCGAGGAAGCCGAAATCGTGGCGGGCTTCGAATTCCCAGCCGGACAGCTTTTGCTTCGCCTCACTATTGGTCGCGGACGAAACGCGATAGTTGCTGTAAACCTCCGGCGAGTAACCCATTGAGGTGAGTAATTCGTTGAAGTCCGGGCTGTGACTATCGCTGATATACGTCATTGGCTGATTGGTCAGCGTCTTGCGCCAATAAGTGACGGTGAACTGACCGCCGCTTTCCAGATAGTAGGACACTGAGAGGTCCACGTTATCGGAGATGGAGGGCAGCAGGTAGGGATTGGCGACGCTGATCTGGCCGCTGTAGCCACCGTTGGCCAGGCTTTCACTGGGGGTGTAATCCGTGACCGTGTAGGAATTGTTGCCTGAAACCAGACCGACGGCGGCGTCTTCGAGTTTGGGCATGCTGAACGTGCGCGAGATGGCCGCTTTCAGGTCGATCTTGTCGGTCAGCTTGTAGGCCGCGCTCACGCTATAAGAAGGATCGAGGGTGAAGTCCGCGTGCGTGTAGCGATTGGCCTGCAGCTGGAGAACGCGCGAGGAGAGATAGGTATCGGATGCGCTGTAGAGCGGCTTGGGAACGGCAATTCCTTCGGAAGCTAGTTGGGCGCGAAGTGCGACGCCTGCAGAAGAGGAATCGAAAATCGGGCGATTGGAGGTGCCCGAGGTTGGAGGCACCCAGTTGCCATTCGCGTCGATCGTGCCGTTGCCTTGGTCGATCAGCACTCCCGTGGTGTAAGTGGGGTCGCTCCAGACCGTGCCATTGTTACGCTTAAGATAGTTCCACTTGTTGTCGGTGAAGGCGGCGTAGCCTTTGCGCTCGGCGCGCTCCTGACGGAGGCCACCCACAACAGAGAGGCGGTTGCTAAAGAAACGACCGCTCAGCATGAGATAAACGGCGTCGCGATTTTCGGTGATGGATTTCTGCTGGTTGGCCCAGCTGTTGTAATTGTTGACCTGGGTTTTGGTGGCCTCAGGGCCGTCGGGTGCATAGAAGAGATTTTTCTCTGCATTGAGTTCGAAGAGACGGTACGTGGAACCCCATTGCTGCGGTCCTTGGCCGAAGCCCAGCTCCTGTCCGAGATAGTAGGTATCCAGAATGTCCGACACTGTGTAAGAAGCTCCGGGGCGGAGGATTTCCGAATAGCCCGTGCCCAGCCCGCTCTTTTCGTTTTTCTCAGAGTCGAAGCGATAGCCCGCTTTCACGCTGACGGCATTGTTGCCGAGGAAGGGAAGGAAACTGAGGTCGCGCTCCACGTCGGCTTTGGCGAGGTTTTTGGTGACCTTCGTCTTGGCTTCACCTGATTTCGCCACGGTACCGTCAAAGCCGTAGTTGCTCAGTTGGGAGAAGTCGCGCACGCCGCCGCCGTTGGCGGTACGGTTCATCGTGGTGAGTGTCTTCACGAGGCCGCCGTCGGTGATGTTGCCGAACGTGACCTGTCCGGGATTCAGCTTGAGGGCGAGTTCCGAGTAGTGGCCGTTCTTGCGGTCGTTGTATTCGCTGTTGGAAACAGAGGTGTTTCCGGCGAGATCGATCACCCAGCCGCGTGATTTGAACTGATACTGGATCTGGCCGCTCAGGGTGTCGCCCTCCTTGTCGCGCGTGGTGACGGTCATGTCGGTCGTGCTGTTGGCCGTGGTGCCGGTGGTGTAGGTGGCGCCCCAATCCACGCCCGCGGCGATTGTCGGACGGAAATCCAGTCGGCGCTGGGCCTCTGCGCTGTCGTACGTGCTGTACTGAACGTTCGTGCGAACGAGATGGTGGGGTGCGGGCTTCCAGTCCAGCCGAAGATTGCTGGAGCGATGCTCAACGAAGCTGGAATTATCGTAAGCCTGGTAGCGATTCAGGATGGGATTGCTGAGGGAGATGGCTCCCTTGGCATTGGTGCCGGTTCCGCTGGTTCCCCAGACCGGGACGGCGCGGTAGGTCTGGTTGACGTCGTTGTAAGCCGATCCGGTGAAGGACAGACCGAACTTGCTGCCAAAGGGCACCGTCACCGTGGCTTCGATACCGGGAGTGATCTTGTAGGTTTCATCCTTAACCGGGCCGGGAGTTTTCTCGAGCGAGGCGTTCAGCGAGTTGATGTTGAAATAAAGCCGGCCGGTGTAGGAAGGACGGGACTGCTCGAAGGCGCTCTTGGTGATCAGGTTTACCTGACCGCCCGCCGAGTTGGAGGGCATGTCGGGCGTGGGCACCTTGATCAGCTCGACGCGGGAGGCGTTGTTGATGGAGAGCTGATCCAAGGCGACCTGACGGGTGAGATTGCCGGGGGTGGCGTTGGAGACCGGCATGCCGTCGATCAGGATGGCGGTGTCTTCAGGGCCGAAGCCGCGCACCGAAATACCGGAGGCCTCGTTGTCGGAGTAGCCCTGATTGTTGCCGCCAAACGCGCCGTAGTCGAGTTGGACGCCGGGGAGGAATTTGACGAGTTCGCCAACGTTGCCGCTGGGAATGTCGCCGAACTGATCGACGGAGACGACGTTCTTGATGTTGACCGCGTTGCGCTGCTCGTTGACGGCGAGCTCCTGCGCGTTGCGGAAGCGATTTGCGGCGACGGTAAACTCATTGAGAACCAAGGTGCCGTCTTCGCCCGTGGTGGATTGATCCGCATTGAAGGAGACATCCTTGGTCGTTGTCGCGCCGGCCGAGACAACCACCGGGATGACTTGTGGCGTCTGACCTGTGTACGTGACGCGGATCGTGGCGGCGCCGGCGGGTACATTGTTCAGCGTGTATTCGCCGAACTGATTGGTGAACGTTTCGAGCGTGGTGCCGTCGACGGAAACCTTGGCGTTGCTGAGATACATGCCGTTGGTGCCATTCAAGACGCGGCCTTGTACGGAGCCAGCGGCTGCGGCGGCGGTCTGGGCACTGAGGCGGGGGGCCGTCAGTTGTGTGGAAACGGCCAGAGCGGCCATCAATACAGTCAATTTTCGAACGTTGAAGGCAACCGACATGGCGTTGCCGGCTCGTCCGGAACGAGGGGAGTTCATACTAGGCTGGTTAGGTTGGGGTGCCTGCGGCGCGTTTATGCGGCAGGTAGGGTTAGGGGCTTATTTCAGCTGAAATAAGGAGAGGTGTTCATTCTCTTTTTCATGAAAACACACAGTCAATTTTTTTCGTCCCTCGGATCTTTTTCACTAATCGGACGGTTAGGCGCGCGTTCGGCTCCGATGAATTCGTGCGCTGTTCACGAACGAAAAGGCTATTTCATATGAAAGACCGCTGCGTTCACACAGTCCCTGCTCCGTCTGACTAGACGGTACGATGGTGCCACAACACATCCGGTGCGGTGGCAGGTCTCGATTTTGGTGTGCGCGTATTACCGGGCGGCTGGAGACGGCATGGCGTCGTCCTTGGCCGCTGACGCTGGGGCCGTTGCAACCTCCGCTGCTTTCCGCGGCGCCATGTTTTTCGCCAGAAACGCCTCGATCGCCGTGTAGAGCTGGACCTGATTGTCCAGCTTGTGAAAGCCGTGACCTTCGCCGCTCTCGAATTGTTTCTCGTAGGGCACGCCGTACTTTTTTAACTCCGCGATCAACGCTTTCGATTGTGTCACTTCGGCCACGTGGTCCTCGGTGCCGTGGGCTACGAACACCGGAATCTTCACCTGATCGACATGCTTGATCGGGGAAATCTCCTCGAACTTCTCCTTTCGCTTGGCCGGATCGCCCAGATGCCGTCGAAGAGAGCCATAGGTCCCGCGAAGGTACTCGCTGCCGCGTGCGTCTTTCATCACGCGTTCCCAGTCGAACACGCCCGCGATTGTGATCGCGCAGCGATAGAGATCCTTTTCGTAGGCCGCTCCGCTTAACGCCAGATAACCACCAAACGAGCCGCCCATGATCGCGATGCGATCCGGATCGATGAGCCGCGTTTTCAAAACTGTCTTCACGCCGTCCGTCACGTCGTCGTGCATTTTCCGGAAATCCCAGATGTCGGCCTCCGGGAATTTCCAGGCATAGCCCGTGGATCCACGATAGTTCGGTTGAAACACCGCATAGCCGCGACTTGCCAGAAATTGCACCTGTGCATCCCAGCCCCAGTTGTCGCGCACCCAGGGTCCGCCGTGCGGCAGGACCACCAGCGGCACCTTGTTCTCCTTCGACGCACCGTCCGGCAGTGTCACATAGCCCTCGATCTCCCGTCCGTCGCGCGCCTTGTAGGTCACCGTCTGCATCGGCCGCATCCGCTTGGGGTCTATCCACGGGGCAATGTTGGCGATCGGCACAAAAGTCTTCGTCGCCACCTTCACGTGAAAATAAGAGGCCGGATGCACATCGGACGACACACTGACGAAAAACTGCTTTTCCTCGCGGTCGCTTCCCAGGATGCGAACGGCCTCACCGGGAAAAGCATTCTCCATCGCCGCTTGAATCCGCTGATAGGCCGGGTCGAACCACACGCTTTGCGGTCCCTTGCGTTGGTACTGCACACCCAGGAGACGATTGTCCACCGGGTGCCGGTAGAAGCGTCCCCCGACGAAATCGTATTTGTCGTCCTGAACCAGCAGTTCGCCCCGCTTTCCGGTGACTGCATCCAGGCGATAGAGTCCTCGAGGTGTGCCCGCTTTTCTTGGTCCCAGTGTCAGCAATTCTCCGGGCTCGTCGCCGATGCCTAAAACAGGGGTTTCATTGAAATCCACCGCTGACGGCTCCCACTTTTTATCCACGTAACGGTGAAACGCCGGCACGCCGTCTTTCGTCGTGACTGCATAGGCCATCTCGCCCTTCCGGTCCGCGAGATATCCCAGCGGAACGCCGCCTTTGGGACTGGGATACGTTTCGACGATGTCGGCGCGAATGCCGTCATCACCGTTCATGAATAAGAGGCCGTCCTTGGAGTCGAAGCTGCGTCGTGTGTCTATTTTGATTACGCCGCCGTCGGCTCCCTGGTCCATCGCACTGTTTTTGATCCAGATGATCGCCTCCAGTGGGTTGCTCTTGGGAAAGCCAACCGGCACGATCACATTGTATCGCTGCAACACGTAGGATTGTGAGAAACGGCCGAGTTCCACCGCGAACAAGCCGGTCGAGTACAACTTGTCCTGCGTGAGGTTGAAAAGCAGCCGCTTGTCGTTCAGCCACTCGTAAGTGTTGATGTCATAGTTTCCGCCACCTGTGAGTCTCTCCGCTTTCTTGGTAGCCAGATCGAATGCGATGAGATCCAGCCGGTCGCTTTCGCTCGAGACAATCGCCGCGAAGTGTGTTCCCGCGGGATTCAGCTCGGGATTGCTGAACAGCGGCGGCCGGAAAAAATCGATGACCGGAATTGGCTGATCCGCCGGTACCGGAACCATCCGGTCGAGAGGGTCCTCCTTTTTTTTCGCCAGCGCCGGAAGCGCGAGCAATGACAACGCAACAACGGGGGCGACTCTCCACAGCCGGGGGTTCATTGCCGCGATAAATCGCCGCGCCGCCATTTTGCTTCAAGCCGATACTCCCTTAACACAACGCTGTAGGCCCTGCTTAAGCCCCACGTGCCCCTCTTCAATCATCCTCGCCGGTCTTTGCATTCTGCGCCAGCTCGGTCCGGCGTTTGGCGACGGTCTCGATGAAACGTATAACTGCCTGGGACGCGTCGGTGGCACGGGCATGCTCTAAGCTCTCGCGGCGGCGCTAATCACTCATGCCCGCTGCTTCAAAAAGCCGCGGGGTTTTTCATTCACCGCTTCCGCTTATCTTATGAAGGTCTCCGCCTCGCTATGCGTCGTGGCCGCATTGTCCGCGGCTTTCTGTCTTGGGCTGCCCGAACAGGCATTTGCCGCTCCGTTTAAAATCGATCATCATCTTCCTTCCACTCCCGAGACAGTGAATGGTCACTGGTGGGCCGGGGCAAAACCCGCTTTGCGCATCAAAAGCGGGGAGGTGGTCGAAATTGATACGGTCAGTCTCGGCGGATTCACGGACGACAATCCTGAAAAATTTTTCATCGATCAGGGAATTTCTCCCGATTTGCCCGTCGTGAAGGAGCTCATTGCGATCAAGAAAGCGATTGTCGCTGATCCAGCCTCGAAAGGACAGGCGGTGAACTTAACCGGGCCAATTTTTATTGAGGGCGCGATGCCGGGCGACGTGCTTGAGGTCCGCATACTGGCGATCAAGTCGCGCCTGCCGTATGGCGTTAATTCCGGAAGACCGGGTGGCGGTGGAGTTCCCGATCTTGTGCCGCGACCGTACTCGAAAGTCATCAAGCTGGATCTGAAGCGAAACGTGGGACTGTTCTCCGATACGATCGAGGTGCCGCTCCGTCAGTTCATGGGCAAAGTGGGCGTTTCTCCGGTGCTCGAGAAAGGGAAGCTGCACACCAGCCCTCCGTATCAGGAGACCGGCGGAAATTATGACAATAAATACGCGACCACCGGCACGACGTTTTTCTTCCCTGTTCAAGTGGAAGGGGCGCTTTTTCAAACCGGCGATCCGCACGCGGCACAAGGGAATGGTGAGGTTAGCGGCAGCGCCATTGAGAGCAGCGACACCGTGGTCATGCAGTTTTTCCTGCGAAAGGATATGAAGTTAAAGTATCCCCGCATGGAAACGCCGACCCACTTCATCGCGATTGGCGTGGATCCCGATCTCGACAAGGCGATGCATACTGCGATCGCGGAGACCATCACCTTCCTGCAGGAGTGGCGGAAGCTCGATTTCTTCGACTCGCTGGCGCTTGCCAGTGTGGCTGTCGACTACGAGACCACGCAGGTGGTGGATGGCACCAAGGGCATCCACGGCATGATTCCGAAAAGCATCTTCAAGGACTACAAGCCGGAGAGCTATTGGTTTAAGCCCGCCGACGTTCCGGAAGGCTGGCACTGAGTTCGGTTGGCGAAAGCATCCGGATTTTTTCTGCGTGGGTGATGATCTCTCTGCGGGTCAGGCATCGCAGAGAGCTTCTCTGGAAATCCAGTGGCTATGAAATTTTCTGCTCACAACGCCTGATCAAATGCCAGCCTTGGGCTTCAGCTCCGAGAAATCCGATGCAGTCCGGCACATGGCATCTCCACTGCTCCTCGTGACGGGTCATGCACGTCCTTGAAATCAGTGACTTGACGAAGGCTTACCGCACTCCCGACGGCGAAACGAAGACAGTGGTCTCTATCGCCAGCTTCGCGATGGCCGCAGGCTGTCAGGTCGGGCTCAAGGGTGAAAGCGGCAGCGGCAAAACCACGTTTCTAAACTTGATTGCCGGTATCGTGAAACCAGATGCGGGCTCCATCCTGCTCGATGGCGTGGACGTTCCCTCGCTCAGTGAGTCAAAGCGGGATCGCCTCCGCGCCACCACGCTCGGCTGCGTGTACCAGAGCTTCAATTTGCTCCAAGGCTACACCTGCCTGGAAAATGTGCTCATCGCGATGTCGTTCGGAGCAGGCCGTGACTGCAGCTTCGCAAAACAACTCCTCAACCGCGTCGGCCTTTCCCAGCGCCTCGATTACTATCCGCGCCAGCTTTCCGTTGGTCAGCAACAACGCGTTGCCGTCGCACGCGCTCTCGCCAATCGCCCCAAGCTGCTTCTCGCCGATGAGCCCACCGGCAATCTCGATTCTGACCGTGCTGCAGAAACCTTGGATCTCCTTTGCGCCACCTGTGCAGAGCAAGGTGCTGCGCTTCTCCTCGTCAGTCACGACCGCGAGATCCTTGCACGGTTTACCGACGTCACTGATTTCAAACGGCTCAACCAGGCCTTCGCAGTTTCCTCGATCTGACGCCCCATGCTCATTCTCCAGATCGTCTACAAGAGCCTGCGTCAGCACCTCGTTTCGACCCTCGTCTCCGCGACCGCCATCGCTCTTGCGGGCGGTCTGCTCATGGCCGTGTGGGTCATGCGTCAGGAAGCCAATCGCAGTTTCACGAGCGTTACCGGAGGCTTTGATGCCGTTCTTGGTGCGCGCAGTTCGAAGCTGCAGCTTGTGCTCAACGCCATTTTTCACCTCGAGGAAAGCCCCGGCAACATCGCCGCAGCCGACTTTGAACTCCTCAAACAAAACCCCAACGTCGAGGTCGCGCTACCCATCGCCGTTGGAGATAACTTCAAAGGCTACCGTCTCGTTGGCACCACCGCCGATCTTTTCGATCGCGTGGAGTTTTCCCCGGGCCGGCGTTACACGATCGAGTCGCCCGGTCGCGCTTTCTCCGAGGATCAAAAGGAGGCCGTCGTGGGCAGCTTCGCCGCACAGACGCTCAGCCTGAAGATCGGCGACACGTTTCATCCCTTTCACGGGCTCAACTACGACGAGACCAAGCAGCACGCGGAAACATTTGTCGTCACCGGCATTCTTTCGCCTACCAGCACGCCCGCTGACCGCGTCATCTGGATCCCGCTCTCCGGACTCCAGCGTATGAGCGGTCACGACGCACGCACCGCCACCGATTTGAGTGCCGTGCTTATCAAGCTGAAGACCGAAAATCCCATGAGTGGCTTCCAGCTCGACATGGTCTACAACAAGCGAGGCAACAAACTCACGTTTGCGTGGCCGATCAGCGCCATCCTCGCGAAACTTTTCGACAGGATCGCCTGGTTCGACCGCGTGCTCGCTTTCGTTTCCTATCTCGTCGTCTTCGTCGCCTCCGCCTCGATCCTCGCGAGCATCTATAACTCGATGAACGAGCGTCGCCGCGAGATTGCCATCCTCCGCGCGATCGGCGCCCACCGTTTCACCCTCTTCGGCGTGATCGTAGTCGAATCGGCCGCTATCGCCGCACTCGGCATGCTCCTGGCCTTCGCCGTTTATGCGGTGATCGTTGTTGTGGCCTCACAGATAATCCGTGCACAAACCGGCGTCGTCATCGATCCGCTCGCCTTCTATCCGATCATGCTCTCCGCCCCCGCGGGCATTGTCGGTCTGGCCTCTCTCTGCGGAATTTTTCCAGCGATCAAAGCTTACCGCACCGATGTCGCTACTTATCTCACGCCCATTTCTTAAGTCCCTCGTGTTATGAAAGCTCACCTTAACTTCCAGTCGTCCGCCGTCGCGTGGCTGGTGGCTGTCTCGCTCCTTGGTCTCACCGCTTTCGCGCAGGCGCCCGCTACCGTCGACATGACTCCGCGCAAGATCTCCTTCGAAGGCGCCGAGATCTACGCCGTCGGCTTCGATAAACTTTCTTCTTTCCCATACACGATCGTCGATGCAGGTACCGGTGCGAGTGCCGAGGAAATCAAAGCCGCGATGACCAAAGATCAGGTTCCTCCCGCGATCCGCGTTTATCACGACCAGCGTGTCATGATCACCGGCTACCTCATGCCTCTACAGATCGAGAAAGGCCTGACCAAAAAATTCGTGATCATGAAAGACGTGAACACCTGCTGCTTCGGCAGCGTGCCCAACATGAACGACTATGTCGTAGTCACGATGAAAGGTGCCGGCATCACTCCGCTGCAAGACGTGCCCGTCGATTTGGTCGGCACCTTCAAGGTCGATCAAAAATACGAAGGCGGCTACGTGGTTTCACTCTTCACCTTCGAGGGAGAAAAATTTCTCGGCGCCAAAAAATAGCCTGCCGTGAATCAAGTTTCTGACGGGGCAAGGCAGCGATGAATCTACCCGTGGAGCCGGCGGACCGGGGGGAAATAAAAAGCCGCGCACGTGTTGTGCGCGGCTTCGAAAGGATCGTCCTAGCCAAGGGCCGGGATCAAACCGTGACAGGTACCTTCGCGGCGTCGAACGAGTAAACGGACTTCGGGAAGTCCGGGGTCGGAGGGTGAGGCACGACTTTCCAGAACTTGCCGACGGAGGCGTCCCAGTTTTCCAGGAGAGACTTGGCGTGCGGGCTCGTGGTGAGCTTCGCGTGCACCGAGATCAGCTTCTTCAAGCTGTCGGTCTCTTCCTGGTTGTTGAGGCGCTCGAGGCCGATCATGGCCGGGTTGATGTGGCTTTCGAACTCGTTCTTTTCATCGTACACGAAGGCGAGACCGCCGCTCATGCCGGCGCCGAAGTTCTTGCCGGTGCGGCCGAGGATGACGACGAGACCGCCGGTCATGTATTCGCAACCGTGATCGCCAACGCCTTCAACAACGGCGGTGGCGCCAGAGTTGCGGACGGCGAAACGTTCACCGGCGCGGCCGGCGACGAAGATGTTGCCGCCCGTCGCACCGTACAGACAGGTGTTACCGACGAGGGAGTTTTCGTGCCACGCGTAACCGACGTTCTTGAACGGACGGATAATGACTTCGCCGCCGTTGATGCCTTTGCCGACGTAGTCGTTGGCTTCACCGACGAGCGTGAGACGCAGGCCGTTGACGAGGAACGCGCCGAAGGACTGGCCAGCGGAGCCGTTGAACGTGAGGTCGATCGTGCCGGCGGGGAGGCCTTCGTTGCCGCGCTGGTAGGCGATCTGGCCGGAGAGCTGCGTGCCGACGTCGCGGTTGACGTTGGTGATCTTGTAGCGGGCCACGAGGCGCGCAGATTCGCCGAGGATGACGTCGCGGGCTTCCTGGAGGATGACTTCGTCGAGCGAACCTTCGCCGCCGAAACGCTCGTTGCGCTCGCGCGTGTGATAGCGGTCGAGCTCGCCGGACGGATCCGGGTTGTGGAGCAGGCCGGAGAGGTTGAGGAGCTTGGTCTTCGGGTTCGACGGGTCGTCGATCTGCTCGAGGAGTTCGGTGCGGCCGATGATCTCGTTGAGCGTGCGCGCGCCGAGCTTGCCGAGGTACTGGCGGACGTCTTCGGCGACGGCGTTGAAGTAGTTGATGACGTTCTCGGGCTTGCCGCGGAACTTGGCGCGGAGGTCGTCGCGCTGCGTGGCGACGCCGACCGGGCATGTATTCAGATGGCAGACACGGAACATCGCGCAGCCGGCCGCGATGAGGGCGGCGGTGCCGAAGTTGAATTCTTCCGCGCCGAGGATCGCGGCGATGACGATGTCACGGCCGGTCTTCATGCCGCCGTCGGTACGGAGGACGATGCGGCCGCGGAGATTATTCATCATCAGGACCTGGTGGGCTTCGGCGACGCCGATTTCCCACGCGGAGCCGGCGTTCTTGATGGAGGCGATCGGCGAAGCGCCGGTGCCACCGTCGTGTCCGGAGACGAGGACAACGTCAGCATACGCCTTGGCGACACCGGCGGCGACGGTGCCGACGCCGGAGGACGAGACGAGCTTCACGCAGACCTTGGCGCGCGGGTTCACTTCCTTCAGGTCGAAGATGAGCTGGGCCAAGTCTTCGATGGAGTAGATGTCGTGGTGCGGAGGCGGCGAAATCAGGGTGACGCCGGGCACGCTGTGACGGAGGCGCGCGATGAGCGGCGTGACCTTGGCTCCGGGGAGCTGGCCGCCTTCACCGGGCTTCGCGCCCTGGGCCATCTTGATTTCGATTTCCTTCGCGGACGAAAGATATGCGGGCGTGACGCCGAAACGGCCGGACGCGACCTGCTTGATCGCGGAGTTGGCGTTGTCGCCGTTCTCGCGGACGTTGAAACGATCCGGGTCTTCGCCGCCTTCGCCGGAGTTGGATTTGCCGCCGATGCGGTTCATCGCGATGGCGAGGGCTTCGTGCGCTTCAGGAGAAAGCGCGCCGAGCGACATACCGGCCGTGGTGAAACGCTTGCGGATTTCGTCGATGGCTTCGACCTCTTCGAGCGGGACGGCGGGACGGGTACCGAAGCGGAGCTTGAGCAAATCCTTGATCGCTTGCGGGGCGTGTTCGTCGCCTTGCGTGCGAACGCCGGCGTAATCCTCAGCGGTGTTGCTGCGGAAAAACTTGTTCATCGATGCGACGAACTTCGGATTCCAGCCGTGGAACTCGCCGTCGCCCTTCTTGTTGACGCGGTAGTAACCTTCGTTGCCAAGGGCAGCGGTGGTTTCTGCGGCGGCAGGGAAGCCGACGGAGTGACGGCGCAGGGATTCTTCGGCGATCTGGGCGTAGTCGATGCCGCCGATCGGCGAGGCGGTGCCGGTGAAGCACTCTTCGATGACCTTGTGCGAGATGCCGAGGGCTTCGAAGATTTGCGCGCCGCGATAGCTCGCGAGCGTGGAGATGCCCATCTTTGCCATGATCTTCAAGAGACCGGCGTCGATGGTGTCCTTGTAGTTCTTGCGTGCTTGATCGGCCGATACGGGCTTCGCGGTCTTGCCAGCCGCGGCGAGTGCAGCGACGAGGTCGAGCGCGAGGTACGGGTTGACGGCGTTGACGCCGAAGCCGAGCAGGCTGGCGATGTGGTGAACGTCACGGGCTTCACCAGTCTCGGCGACGAGGTCGCACTTGAGGCGCAGACCGGCGCGGACGAGCTGCTGGTGAACGGCACCGGCGGCGAGGAGCATCGGGATGCCTGCCTGATCGGCGGTGACGTTCTTGTCGGAGATGATGATGACCTTGGCGTTGTTGGTCTCGACTGCGGCTTGCGCGCGCTGGGCGAGATCCTTCACGGCGGCTTCGAGCGCGCCAGGACCGGCCTTCGCATCGAAGGTGGCGCCGAGGCGGACGACGCGGTTCTTAACAACGGGAACGTCGAAGAGCGCGGCGACTTCGTGGTTCTGGAGAACGGGCGAATCGAGTTCGACGTAGCCGGAAGTTTTTGGGAATTCCTCGAAGAGTCCGAGGCGTCCACCGAGATACATCGTCAGCGACATGACCGACTTTTCGCGGATCGAATCGATCGGCGGGTTGGTCACCTGTGCGAAGAGCTGCTTGAAGTATGTGTAGAGCAGACGCGGGCGGCGCGAGAGGACGGCGAGCGGTGTGTCGTCGCCCATGGAGCCGGTGGGCTCGATGCCTTCGGCGAGCGGCGTGAGGATGAGCTCCTGTTCGTCGAGGTCGTAACCGAACGCGACCTGCTGCGGCAGCGAAGTCGTGAGGTCGGTGGCGGGTGTGTTGGCGGCGGCACCGGCGGCGAACTTGTGGAGGTTCGTCAGGTGGGCTTCGCACCATTCCTTGTAGTGAGGATCCTTGGTGAAACGCGCCTTGAGCTCTTCGTCGGTGAAGAACTTTTTCTCGATGAGATCGACCGCGATCATGCGGCCGGGCCCGAGGCGGCCGGACTGGATGACCTTGCCGGGGAAGTCGTGCACGAGGCCCGCTTCGGAGGCGAGGATCACGTAACCGTCGTCGAAGATCTTGAAGCGCGCGGGGCGCAGACCGTTGCGGTCAAGGGACGCGCCGATGACTTTGCCGTCGGTGAAGACGAGCGCGGCGGGGCCGTCCCATGGCTCGACCATGCAGGAGTGGTAGCGATAAAACGCGCGGGTCTCGGGCGAGAGATCCTTGTCTTTTTCCCACGCCATCGGGGCCATGATCATGGCGGCGTGCAGCGGGTTGCGTCCGCCGAGCGTGAGGAGCTGGAGGGCGTTATCAAAGGTGGCCGAGTCGCTCATGTTCGGCTGGATGAGCGGCTTCAAATCGTTGAAGCGGTCGCCCCACACGCCGTACGCGGTGGAGTTTTCGCGGGCGCGCATGAGGTTCCGGTTGCCGCGGATCGTGTTGATCTCGCCGTTGTGGGCGAGCATGCGGAACGGATGCGCGAGGTGCCAGGTTGGGAAGGTGTTCGTCGAGTAGCGCTGGTGAAACACAGCGAACGCGCTGGTGAATTTCGGCGACTTCAGGTCGGGGAAAAACTTCCGGATCTGGGCAGGCGTGAGCAGGCCCTTGTAGATGATTGTGCGCGACGAGAACGAACAGATGTAGAAGCCCGAGATCTTGGCCTCGATGACCTTTCGCTCGATGGTGTTTTGCGCGAGGAAAAGCTTACGTTCAAATTCGTCGTCGCTGAGCTCGTCCTTGCGGGCGACGAGGGCCTGAACGATGACCGGCTGGGTCTCAAGCGCCTTGCGGCCGAGGCAGGAGGCATCGACGGGGACGTCGCGCCAGCAGAGCCAGACGAGGCCTTCGGCCTTGATGGCTTGTTCGACGAGCTTCTTGCAGTGGGACTGGGCGTATTCGTCGTCCTTCGGGAGGAAGATCATGCCGACGCCGAGGTCCTGGTCGCGGAAGAGTGGCTTCTTTTTCTTTTCGAGATGCTCGCGGAGGAGCTCGACGGGGATCTGCGTGAGGATGCCCGCGCCGTCGCCGGTGATGGCGTCGGCATCGATGGCGCCGCGGTGGGCGAGCGATTTGAGGGCCGTGACCGCGCGGTTGACGACGTCGGCAGAGCGTTCGCCATTCAACTTCGCGATGAAGCCGACGCCGCATGCGTCGTGTTCTTGATCGGCGTTATACAGGGGGGACGGGATCACGGTGGCCATGGAAAGGGAGAATCAGAGGTGTGATGCGAACGGGAGCGGACTTGGTGCGAACGTGCGACGGAGATGCGGCGACGCGGGCTGGCGGTGGTTTTGGACGAAGTGGCTTAGAGCAAGAAAAGGGCCGGTCACGCGTTTGCGAGAGCCGGCCCAGAGGAGATTCGAGATTTGGGAGCTCTCTTTTTGTTAAAAGAAGCGGATAGTTTTAGTGGCCATTTTGGCGTGCTCTTCGTCGGAGCAGCCGGCGTTGGTCGGCGCGTCTGCGGCGGTTTCGGTGTGTTTGATGAGATCGTTGGAGAGCATGTAGTTCTCCACTTCTTCGCCGGAAACGTCCGCAAGCATCACGCCGTCAATTTCGACGCACGGCGAGAGGGGCTGGCCGGACTTTTGAACCATCTCCGCGTAGTTGGCGCGGTTGTTGATGATATCGATGTCTTCGTACGCGAGGTTATGCTTACGCATGATGGCGCGTACACCATTGGACCACCCACAACTGGGCTTGAGATAGGCTTTGATCGTCATGCTGGAACGGTTGCTCAGGACAAAAACGGTGCAACTTAAAGGGCGGGTTTTTCGCCAATCAATAGTAAGTTTGGAAATTTTTTCATGGGGCGATGCGGCACGGATCCGCTTTTTTACGCTAGCAGCGTTTCGGAGCCTGCTTTAACAACGCCGTTTCTCATGAAAGTCCTCGTGACCGGCGCGGCCGGGTTCATTGGTTACCATGTCTGCCGCCGCCTCGCAGAGACGAAGCGTTGCGAGGTGCTGGGTATCGACAATCTCAACGATTATTATCCGGTCGAGTTGAAGCGCGCGCGGCTGAAGGAGTTGGAGCCGCTGGAGAAATTCCGGTTTATCCAGAGCGATTTCAGCGACGCGAAGGCGTTCAGCGGGATCTATCAGCACTTCAAGCCGGACTATGTGGTGCACCTCGGTGCCCAGGCCGGCGTGCGGTACAGCACGGAAAATCCCGCGGCGTATGTGCAGGCAAATCTCACGGGTTTTCTGAACGTGCTCGAGGCCTGCCGGGCGCGTCCGCCGAAGCACCTCGTGTTCGCATCCTCGAGCAGCATCTATGGTGCGGGCGCGAAACTGCCGTTTTCGGAGGACCAGATCACGGACCAGCCGCTGTCGTTTTACGGTGCGACCAAGAAGAGCAATGAGCTGATGGCGTACAGCTACGCGCATCTCCACGGGCTCATGATCACGGGACTGCGATTTTTTACCGTCTATGGGCCGTGGGGTCGGCCGGACATGGCGCCGTCGCTCTTTTCCAAGGCGATTTGCGAAGGGATGACGCTGAAGTTGTTCAATCACGGCCGCTCGTTGCGCGACTTCACTTATATAGACGACATCGTCGATGGCGTGGTGAAGCTGTTGCTTTATCCGCCGGCGGAGCGCCCCACCCCGCCCTACCGCGTTTTTAATCTCGGGCATAATCGTCCGGTCGAAGTGCGGCTCTTCGTGGAGATGCTGGAATCGTTGCTGGGCAAAAAAGCGACAGTGGAGCTGTTACCTGCGCAGCCGGGCGATTTGCCGGAGACCGGCGCGAGCATCGAACGGGCGAAGGTGGCGATCGGTTTCACGCCGCAGGTCGCGCTGGAGGACGGACTGCGGGAGTTTGTGACGTGGTTTAAGCGTTACCACGGCTACTGAGCCGCGCATTTATCAGTTTTCATGAAAACGATCCTGCTGCTGGTCGCCTCCAACATCTTCATGACGCTCGCTTGGTATGGGCACTTGAAATGGAAGTTTCTCGAGGGGAAAACCATTCTCACGGTGATCCTCGTGTCGTGGGGCATCGCATTCTTCGAGTATTGCCTGATGGTCCCGGCCAATCGCGCCGGCTACATGAGCGGCACGTTCACCGGCTATCAGCTCAAGATCATCCAGGAGGTGATCACGCTCGGTGTTTTCACTGTGTTCGCGACGCTGGTCTTGAAGGAAAAACTCACGTGGAACTATGCGGTGAGCTTTGGACTGATCGTGCTCGCGGTGTATTTTGCGACGGCCTTCAAGCCGGGTGGCGGTGCTCCGGGCGGGCACTGACGCGATGGCTTGGACGCGAGGATCCGGGCAGGCGCTGATGATGGCCTTGCTTCTGCGCGGTGACGCGCTTCAGGTTTTTTCACGGTGGGTGGGAATCGGGATTGCCTGTGACCTTGTTGCGCCTACTGTTCGCCTGAACATATCCCTTGAACTTCGGTCCGCATCCGGTTCAACGTTCCTCTTTCTCAAACAATAACTCATTGCCTACGCATCATGTCCAAAGCCGCTCCCGCCAAAGCTGAATCCAAGTCCTCCGCCGTCGTTACCGCCGCTGCCGCGCGCGACAAGAATATCGATCTCGCGCTCTCCTCGATCACCAAACAATTCGGCGAAGGCTCGATCATGCGTCTCGGCAGCAATGCCAAGATGAAGGTCGAAACCCTCTCGACCGGCTCGCTCGCCTTGGATCTCGCGCTCGGTGTTGGCGGCCTGCCCAAGGGCCGCATCATCGAGATCTATGGACCCGAATCCTCGGGTAAGACGACCTTCTGTTTGAGCGTGATTGCCGAGGCGCAGAAAAAGGGCGGCCTCGCGGCGTTCATCGACGTCGAGCACGCACTCGATCCTAAATATGCGCGTGTCGTTGGCGTGAATCTCGATGACTTGCTCGTTTCGCAGCCCGACTCCGGCGAGGACGCGCTCAACATCATGGAGACGCTCATCCGCTCCAACAGCATCGACGTCATCGTGCTCGATTCCGTCGCGGCATTGATCACGAAAGCCGAACTCGACGGCCAGATGGGCGATTTGACCATGGGCAGCCAGGCTCGCCTCATGTCTCAAGCGATGCGCCGTCTCACGGCGGTCGTCAGCAAGACGAACTGCGTGTGTATTTTCACCAATCAGATCCGTGAAAAGATTGGCGTCATGTTCGGCAGCCCGGAAACAACCTCCGGCGGACGCGCGCTGAAGTTCTTTGCGTCTGTCCGTATCGACATCCGCCGCAAGGACCAGATCAAGCTCCCCGACGGGAAAGTCGTGGGCAATCGCACGAAGATCAAAGTCGTGAAAAACAAAGTCGCCCCACCCTTCACCGAGGTCGAGTTCGACATCATGTACGATGAAGGCATCTCCAAGACCGGCTCGCTCCTCGATCTCGCGCTCGAGCATAAGATCCTCGAAAAGAAAGGCGCGTGGATCGCCTACAACGGTGAGCTCATCGGCCAGGGCCGCGATGCCGCGAAGCAAACGTTGAAGGACAAGCCGGACGTCGCCCAGAAGATCACCGAGGCTGTGCTCGCGAAGGTAAGTGTCACCGGTGGTGCGACCGTCACGGGCGAGGCGGAAGAATAAGCTTCCGGATGAGTTTCCAGTTTCCCCCATCCATGAAAAAATACCCAGTAGTCATCGCAAAGCTGCTCCCGCTGGCTTTGCTTGTTCTGTTGTTCTCCGGCTGTTCGACCTTCGTGACCCCGCGTTACGCCATGTCGGCAGATACCAACCTAGCGTTCAAAACGCTAACGGCCAAGAATGTCACGGTCGGCAGCATCCTTGCGCCGCCGCAGTTTGACACCATGTGCCGTGGCGCCGGACCTCTGGGAACAACGGATGGGCTTACGCACACCGCGTACATCAAGAAGGCTCTCGAAGATGAGCTCAAGGTGGCGGGCATCTACACAGCGGAAGCTCCGCGCATCACACTCAATGGCGTGATCACGAAGCTCGATTTCTCGTCCAGCCGCGGGCTTACCGGCGGTTCGTGGGAGATCGAATTGAAGCTGGATTCTTCGAACGGAAAATCGATGACGATGCGCGAGTACTATGAGTTTAAGAGCGGCTTTATCGCCGATACCGCCTGCAAGCAGACCGCCGAGGCATTCCTGCCGACCGTGCAAAACCTGCTGCAGAAAATCGCAAAATCACCCGAGTTCAAAACGCTCCTCGAATAGCCGGGACGCCAAAGGTTTTGCGCCATTCCTCATCAGACCGGCTCTCTTAACGAGAGCCGGTCTTTTTTTGAAAGAGCTGCGTAGGCGAAGATGATTCTCGCATTGGGAGTCGAAACGTATTCACGGATGACAAGCAGCGATACTCTCTGCCGTTTTTTTGGTCCAATCACCCATCATGTCCGCCTACTTTTCTCCCCACCGTTCTTTGTGCGCCTTGTTGGTTTCGTCATTTGTTCTCTCGAGCGCCATTTTTACGCCGGTCGTTTCTGCAGCCAATAAACCTGCGAGTGATGATGCGACGCCGGAACTGTTGTCGACTACGGGCGGCAAGGGCGGCGATAGCTGGAGTACTGTCGAGGAGATGCAGAAGGCGGCTGACGCGGGAAATCCGGAGGCCGGCTATCAGCTGGGCGAGATGTACCTCAACGGCGTGCAGGTGCCGGTTGATGCCGCGAAAGCCGTGGCGTTGCTCGAACGCGCTGCGGATGCCGGCCACGCCAACGCCTCCTTCCGGCTCGGCAAACTAAATGCCGACGGCGAAGTGATTCCGAAGAACCTGCCGCAGGCGTTTGTGCGCTATCAAGCGGCGGCAAATGCGGGCGTGGCCGAGGCACAGTATAATCTGGGCGCGATGTACGCGAGTGGGCGTGGAGTGAAACGCGATCAAGTGGAGGGACTCGCGTGGCTCATTGTCGCGACTAAAAGTGGCGCGGATGCAGATGGAGAAAAACAGCTGCGCGATTATCTCACCAAGCAAAAGCGCACGACGGCCATCGCAGACGCCGAAAAGCGCGCGGCAGTACTTTTGAAGGAAACCGGCGAGGCGAAAGCCGCCGCTGCGAATGGAGCGAACCCGGGAGGCCCGGCCGGCATGTCCACGGCGCCGGTCGCAACCCGTCCTGATGGCAAGGTGAAGCTGGGCGAGACCCCCGCGCCCGGACGTATCCAAATAGCACCTCCGGCGCTGGGCGGTTTGTCGATGCCCGGGATGCCGCCTGCGCCAAAATCCACTCCGGAACCAGCGCCGGAGTCCGGTCCTCCGGTGAAATTGATTTCGCCGATCGGCCGTCCCATCGAATGGAGCAGCCTTTCAGCACTGGAGCGTGCGGCGGAGCAGAAGCAGCCGAATGCGTTGTCTGATCTTGGACAGGTGCTGCTGGCGGGAAAGCTGGTTCCCGCCGATCCGCAGCGCGCGGTGCAGTTGTTGGAACGAGGTGCGGCGGCGGGTTCACCGGACGCGGCCTATCAATTGGCGGAAATCTGTGTGACTGGCGTGCATCAGGTGAAGGATGACGCGAAGGCACTCACGCTGTACCGGCAGGCGGCGCTCGGTGGATCGCCGATCGCGATGTTTAATGTCGGTGCTTTTTTGGCCAACGGCCGGGGTGCGCCGCGTGATTACACCGAGGCGTTTGCCTGGGTGCTTGTGGCCAAGAAGTACGGCGTTCAGCGGGAGGAAATCGAAAACCGTCTCCGCACCCAATTGCAGAAGAAGTCGCCTGAGCAGATCGCTATCGCCGAAAAGCGGGCGGCTGTGCTCGATCAAGAAATCGCGACGGCCCTGAAAAACCGTAGCTAAGGGCGTTTGTGAAAATGAAAAAGCCACGCCGTGCCGGGGCGTGGCTTTTTTTTGCGTCGAGCGGAGGGCGTGAAGATTCGCTCAGCGTTTGGCTTTTGTGCGCGGGACCGAGACTTCGTAACCGGTTTCCAAAGACGATTTGATCGTCTCGTAGTCGCGACGGATGACCAGTGCGGTGAGATCTGGAGTGGTGCCTGGCAAAGGAGTCCCGCTTTCGATTGCGGCGATCTCATCTTGGGGCGAAGGAGCGGGTTCTTCGTAGATTTCGCCGCCGACCACGAGTTCGGCCTTGGGATTTTTGGCAAAATAGTCCGCGGCTGCGCGTTCCAGTTTTTGCAAACGAGTACGCAGGGAAGCGATGATTTCAGGAGCGGGCGGCTGTGTATACGTGATACGGCCGAAACGCGGGTGGGAAATCGAAGTAGAGGTGCTGTCGCGCGAGAAGCTGAGTTCGGAATAATTTTCGCCGATGATGGAGACCAGTTCGGGCTTCAGTTCTTTCTTCGCGAGATCGTCGAACGACACCGAGTATTCGTCAGGGCTGGCCTCGAAGTAACGGCGGGCGGCGGCGTGAGCTTTGGCGAGATTGCGCTCCACGTGGAGCTGCCGTTCGGCGATGGCACGGCGGGCTTGGGCGACGGCTTTGGGGTCGCGGTCAATAGCGACTTCCTGTCCGCCGCGCGTGGTGACGCTCAGGCGATAGTTGGTGAGTTCGATCGAGAGTCCGGAGTAGTCCTCACCGAGCAGGCTGACGGGTTTTGGGTCAATCCAGCCGTTGTCGATCAGGGAACCGGCGTAGGCGCTACCGCTGCTATCGGCGATCATGGATTCGATGGCGGCTTGATCGATGGCACGGAGATTTTTTTCGATCGCGGTGCGCTGCGAATCGGTGAGTGGCATGACGTGCTGGATTGTGCCAAGAGTGTTGTGTTCGAGAGCAACCACATCGGAGGCGCGAAGGATTTCCACGTCGGTTGAGGAGACGGCGCTGAAGTCAGGAAGTTTTTCGTCCGGCAAGGCGGCCTTGAGCGCTGCGAGTGTGACTGATTCGGCTTCGGGATTGGCAGCGAAGAATTTTTGCGCGGTTTCGCCGACTTGCTGGAGTTGTGGCGCGAATTCCTTTTGCGCGCGTTCGGTTTCGTGGCGGCGAGCGTCGCTGATAACCCAGGCTTTGGCGGCGTAGACGGCGATGCGCCCGAGGAAGTCGGGCGTGAGAAGAGAGACGGCGGGAAGGCTGCTTTTGAGTGATTCGACCGAGTGTCCGCGAATCAGTATGCCGTCGTCTCGTGCGACGAGCACGCTGGTCACTGGTTTGGAGGGCGTCGGCATCATCGAGATGAGTTCGCTGGCGATCAGCGTTTCCTTGAACGAGCGGCGGGCGAATCCGCTGTTGGCGACGAAAAGCCATTTGGAGGCGTCGCGAAAGGCGGTGAAAAATTTCGGTGTCATGTAGAGCAGCATGTGGCCCTCGGCGGCGGAATCGGTGAGCGCCTGGCGGTAGGCTGGATCGGCGGCGAGGCCGCCTTTTTTATCGAGGCATTCCTCAGCGAGCGACGGCGAACCGATGGCGATGGAATCGTTCTGCAGGATCACGACTTCATCGGCAGATGTGCCGCTGTCTGATTTGCGTCTGAAATAGGTGCGCCCGTTTTTCTCCTCGCGCAGCCAGCCAGCATCATTGACGAGGCTTTTGGCGACGAGTTTGCCGCCAGTTTCGATCATCGCGAAAAAGTCGGCGGGCAGCTCGGAGGCGAATTCCGCGGCGTTGCGCTCGATCTGCTCCTGCGGGTGCATGCGGACGACGAGAATTGCGCGACCCTGATAGGTGAGAAGGCTCGGCATGGAGGCGCCTTCTTTCTGAAGGGCGTCGAGCATGGTTTTGGTCAGCTCTTTATCGTTGGAAAATTTCTCGACGACCGCCGTAAGCGTCTTGATGAGCGCCGGCATATTCAGACGCAGATCGAGGGCGAGATCTGCGTCAGCCGGTGCAAACTGTGCGGCTTGGAACGGTTGTGGTTTTCCGGGAAAAATGGAGAGCAATCCGCCGCGTCCACCCGGGGTATAGAGGAAAAATCGATTGTCGTACCCGCCTGAAACTGCGTCGGAGCTCATGCCGATGGCGCGGATTTGTGAAAGGCCGAGTGCTTCGAAGGCGCCTGGCAGATCGATCGGCTTTTCGAAGAGCGAGCTGTGTTTTAGCGTATCAGAGAGCTCGCGACCGATTTGTCCCCAACCGCCTTCAAAGTCGATGTAGGTATAGAAGAGTGCGTCAGGCGTGAGTTCGCGGCGGACGGCATGAAGCGGGGAGTTTTCAGGAGGGGCGCCGGTTTGGGCGATCGCCGCGGCGGGAAGAAAGACGGCCGCGATGGCGAGTTTGAGACGACGAACCAGTGAGAATGGGTCCATGAAGCGCATGAATAAGGGAGCTGTCGGACCGTCTGCGACGGGAAAAGTGCGAGGGGCGAAGAATATAAATGACGCGACCGTCGCCAAAGCAGCTGGGGTATCGCTTTGGCGACGGTCGTCGTGCCGCCCTGATGTTACGCGGCGAGCTTCAATCGGTTTTGAGCCGTCACAAGCTTGTCCATGAGGCGGAGGTCGCGTTCAGAGATCTTTTTCACGCTGTTCACCCAGTCATGGACGATGGCGAGAAGTTCGTCGCGTCCTGTCCAGAGGCTGCAGCGGCGTCGTGCGTCGAGGAATGATTTGTATCCATGAAGATGTTTCCGTGTGTCGCGGATGAAATCACGCGCGGCTTTTTCGCCCTGCCCTGGTGGGGCGAGCTGATCGAGCAGTCCCTTGGCGTGGAGGTCGGGTGCGGAAAACATTTCACCGCTGAGAATCATACGCTGGGCGGGTTGCGGTCCCAGTTTGCGCGCGAGGAGGCTGTATGCGCCCATGCCTGGGAACAGATTGAAGAGCACCTCGGGGAATCCCATCTTTGCCTGTTCTTCGGCAATCATGAAGTCGGCGCCGAGCGCCGATTCAAAGCCGCCGCCAAGCGCGTCGCCTTGGAGAAGCGCGATAGTGATCACCTGTTGATCGAAACCGCAGACGAGGTCGTTGAGGACTTCGATGCAGCGCTCTGCGTAATTGGTCAGGCGGTCCCAGTCGCGGTCGAGCGCACACTGGCGGAAAAGCGAGAGGTCGCCGCCGAGGTTGAAGACTTTCGGTACGCCGGAGGCAGCCACGTAGAAATCCACGGGAATCTCGCCGTTGCGAATCATGGAGTGCAGTTGATGCGCATCGGAAAGCAGTGCTTCCGTAAAACAGGGACGCGGTGAAGCGTGCAGATAGTTCCAAAGCGTGCGGGTGGATTCGTCGTAGCGGGCGGTCAGTGACTCCGTTTGGAGCACCACGTCATTTTGGTTTTCGGCCAGACTGAGGATTTCGTGCATATGTGTGCAGGACTGGCCTGATCGCGCGAACAACCGGTTTGGTCGGTGTGGTCGCAAAAAACCCGTGTGTTCGTTATCGATAGTTTATTTTCTTCCGCGACGGCTCAGCCCACGGAACTATCGTAGCAGGCGCTCTGCTTACTGCACACTGAACAGTTGAAAATCGCAGGGACTAGAACGTGTGTATTTTCTCCGGGTGCCCGCTTAACATGAGTCATGTTTCTCTACCATTTTCGGAATCAGAAAATGAAACGATGTTTCACGTTCGTGGACTGACTAAAATTTATGGTGAGGGGCTCGCGGCCGTTCGTGCATTGAGTGGCGTGAATCTCGATCTAAGTCCGGGTGAATTAGTTGTATTGCTAGGCGCCTCGGGCAGCGGGAAGTCCACGCTTCTCAATATACTCGGTGGTCTTGATTCGCCGACTGCAGGGACGCTCGATTTTCGCGGGCGTTCGCTCGCGGAGGCGAATGAAGTGGAGCTGACCAACTATCGCCGGGATGTCGTCGGCTTCGTTTTTCAGTTTTATAATTTAATACCGAGCTTAACCGCCCGCGAGAATGTGGGGTTGATAACGGAGATCGCGCGCGACCCGATGACACCCGAGGAAGCGCTTGTGCTCGTCGGGCTGGGCGGACGCATGGATCACTTCCCTGCGCAGCTCTCCGGCGGTGAGCAGCAGCGGGTGGCAATTGCACGCGCGATTGCGAAGCGGCCGGAGATTTTACTTTGCGATGAACCGACTGGCGCGCTCGATATTCGCACGGGGATCACGGTGCTTGAGGCGATCCAGAACATCAATCGTGAGCTGGGGACGCTTTCCGTGATCATCACTCACAACGCCGCCATCGCTGCGATGGCCGATCGCGTGCTGAGTTTGTCCGACGGACAAATTGTCAGCGAAAAGCGCAATGCAAGCCGTGCGGCTGTTGCCAGTCTTGAGTGGTGAGCCGCGCCGCTTTGCTGAAAATGAACCATCTTGACCGCAAGCTACTGAGAGATCTGCGCGGTCTCAAATCCCAGGCGCTCGCGGTCGCGCTGGTCATGGCTTGCGGGCTGGCCATGATGATCATGACGCGCAGCCTGATTCGCTCACTGGAAACAGCGCTTACGACCTATTACGAGGGACACCGTTTTGCGCATGTTTTCGCGGGGTTGAAGCGCGCGCCGCTCTCGGTGGCCGAGAGGCTGGCGGGAATCGATGGTGTTGCGGCCGTGGAGCCGGGCATCGGGATGCGGGTGACGCTCGATCTGCCGGGGATGGCGGAGCCGGCGAGCGCGCTGATCAATTCACTGCCCGAACACGGGGACGCCCGACTTAACCGACTGTATTTGAGATCCGGGCACATGTTGGGCCCGGACTCCCGCCACCAGATCCTCGTTGGTGAAGCGTTTGCGGAGGCACACGGGCTGAAACCAGGCGACACGTTGTCGGCCATTCTTAACGGTCGGAAAATTCCCCTGGGCATCGCGGGTATCGTGTTATCGCCGGAGTATGTGTTTGAAGCTCCTCCGGGCGCGGCTTTGCCGGATAACCGGACTTTCGGTGTTTTCTGGATGCGCTATGAAGAGCTTGCCGAAGCGTACAGCCTCGAAGGCGCATTCAACCGGATATCGCTCACAATGGCGCCGGGCGTTTCTGAGAGGGCGGTGATCGCGGAGGTGGACCGGTTGCTGGAGCCGTTTGGCGGATTGGGTGGTTACGGGCGGCAGAATCACCCTTCGCATATACGCGTGCGCGACGAGATTCGTGTGCTCGAGGGTTTGTCGTTCGGGTTTCCGATCGTGTTCCTGAGTGTTGCCGCGTTCATGACGAATTCGGTCATGAGCCGGCAGATCACGCTTCAGCGTGAGCAAATCGCGATTTTGAAGGCATTTGGTTTTAGCAATGCGCAGGTCGGCGCGCATTTCTTCAAGTTCACCTTTGCGATCATAGCGGCGGGCACGGCGCTTGGTGCGCTGGGCGGTGTGGTGCTCGGGCATAAGCTGGTGGACATGTATCACCTTTTTTTCCGGTTTCCCCGACTGGAGTTTCTTTTGTCGTGGCCGACGTTGCTGGCGGCGGTGGTTGCGAGCGCTGTCGCGTCCTCGTTTGGTGTAGTGGGTGCGGTAAGGCGCGCTGTGACATTGCCTCCAGCTGAGGCGATGCGGCCTGAGGCGCCCGCTTCCTTCCGTCCATCCCTTGTCGAGCGTGCGGGGATTGGCGGCTGGTTCAGCGCATCGGTGCGAATGGCGATGCGCAATGTGGAGCGAAAGCCCTGGCGGGCCGGGCTCACGGTGGTCGCCTTGGCGCTGGCGACGGGTATTTTAATCATCCCAAATTCTTTTCGAGACGGCATCGGCTACATCCTGGATTTTCAATGGGACGTGGTGCATCGCGAGACGGTTTCGTTGTCACTGGTCGAGCCCGGGCCGTCGCGTGCGATTGCCGAATTTCGACAGCTGCCTGGCGTCGTGCATGCGGAGCCTTTTCGTTATGTGGCGGTGGAGCTCGACGCAGGCACGGTGCGGCGACGGGTGGCGATTCAGGGGCTGCCGTCGGAAGGGGCGTTGAGTCGCGTGGTGGACGGGAGCGGCGTGCCGCTGAAATTGCCCTCAGGTGGGCTGGTTCTTTCGCGGAAGCTGGGAGAAGCGCTTGGACTTTCGCCGGGCGATCCGGTTTTGGTGCGGGTGTTGGAGGGGAAGCGGCCGCTGCGCGAAGTCACTGTATCGGATTTTGCGGAGGATTTTGCGGGGATCGCCGCGTATATGGAGCTGGATGCGCTTAACCGGTTGCTCATGGAGGGCGATCGGATCAGCGGCGCTCATCTCAGTGTGGCTTCGGACCGGTGGCGCGAATTTTTGCAGGAGGTCAAAAATACGCCGCGCGCCTCCGGTGTGGTTATCAAAAATTCGATGAGGGAAAGTTTTCGGAAAACGACGGCGCAGAGCATCGGATTGCTCCAGATGATCTATCTCACGTTCGCCACCGTGGTGGCGTTTGGTATCGTCTATAACAGCGCCCGTATCTCGCTCTCGGAACGGCAGCGTGAACTTGCGACGTTGCGGGTGCTGGGTTTCACGAGAGGGGAAGTAGGTGCGGTGCTGGTGGGCGAGCTGGTGATCCTTGCGGTGGTGGCGATTCCACTGGGGCTGTTTTTCGGTTCCGCCATGGCGAAGGCGATTCTCACCAGCGTGAACACGGAGACAGTGCGACTGCCGCTGATTCTCACGCCGGAAAACTATGCGTTTGCGACACTGGTCATAGTCGTTGCCACGACACTTTCGCTCATTTTTGCGTGTCGCAAGCTGGCGCGACTCGACCTCGTCGCCGTACTGAAAGCACGCGACTGATTTTTCATGAAACCGCCCGCCGATTCCTCTCCTGTGCCCGCTCCGCTCAAGCCAAAGCCTTCGCAAAAGAAACGGCGCCTGCCCTGGCCGTATATTGGCGGAGGTCTTCTGGTGGCGCTGATTGTGGCGGGATTGCTGCCGAAGCCGATCGTTGTGGAGACCACGCAGGTAATGCGCGGAGCGTTGCGGGTGACGGTGGATGAAGAAGGGCGCACGCGGGTGAAAAACCGTTATGTGATCGCTGCGCCCGCTGCGGGACACATGAGGCGTATCGAGTTGAAGCCGGGCGCGAAAGTGGAGGCAGGAGTGACGTTGCTCACATCGTTGGAAACAAGCGGTGCGGATTTGCTGGATGCGCGCAGTCTCGCACAAGCGGAAGCCCGGGTGCGTGCGGCGGAGGCTGCGCGCGATCAGGCCGTGGCGCGGCGGGAGAGTGCGAAGGCGACGGCGGAGCTGGCGCGATCGGAGCTCGACCGTGTGCAATCACTTTTCGCGCAGGTGAGCGTATCGCGGCAGGATCTCGACATGGCGGTGACGCGTGCGCGTACGACCGCGGAGGAAAGTCGGGCGTCGGAATTTGGTGCGCGCATCGCGGAATATGAACTGGAGCAGGCGCGGGCGTTGCTCATGCGCGGACGTCCGGATGGAGCTGGCGACATAGCACAGGAAAGCCTGGCAACGCTGCCGGTTTTTTCGCCGGTGAGCGGGCGCGTGCTCCGGGTGTTTCAGGAAAGCGCGCGGACTGTTGTATCGGGAACGCCGTTACTTGAGGTGGGCGATGCGACGGATCTTGAGGTCATCGTGGAGGTGCTTTCGCGCGACGGTGTGGCGATCGATCAAGGGGCCAAGGTGTTCCTGGAGCAATGGGGCGGCGGTGAGCCTCTTGAGGCAAAGGTGCGTCTGGTGGAACCGTCCGCGTTCACTAAAATCTCCGCACTTGGCGTGGAGGAGCAACGGGTGAACGTGATCGCGGACTTCATCGATCCTGTGGAAAAGCGGCCGACGTTGGGCGATGCGTACCGCGTGGAGGCGAAGATCGTTGTCTGGGAAGGCGCCGGGGTGACGACGGTCTCGGCGGGAGCGATTTTTCAACGCGCTGGGAAGTGGCAGGTTTTTGTCGTTGAAGGTGGGCGGGCGCATATGCGCGAAGTGACGGTGGGGCGGTCGAACGGCGTGATTACTCAGATCGTGGACGGGCTGAAAGCGGGCGAGGTCGTGATCGTTTATCCGGGAGATAAGGTCGCTGAGGGTGTCAGAGTGAAGCCGGGAGCCAATTAAAACCCGGGGGCCGGCGTGGCCCGGTGGAAGTGGCGGCGTTTTTGGTTTCGATGGACTCTTTTCTTTTTCCGGTGGCGTGTCTTCTTGGCTGGAGAAAATGGACCGCTCTCTCGATACGATCGCCGCACTTGCCACGCCTGCCGGAACTTCGGCCATTGCTGTTGTACGTGCGAGTGGGCCGGACTGTGCGGAACTGGGCCGGGCGATTTTCGGGGAGACTCCCCCACCCCGCTTTGCGCAGCACGCGGATTACCGGGATCGAACGGGCACTGTGCTGGACGATGTGCTGGTGACTTTTTTTGCAGGTCCGAAATCATATACAGGCGAAGACACGCTGGAAATTTCGTCGCACGGAAATCCGTTTATTGCGCAGAAGATCCTTGAAGACCTGCTCGCACGTGGCTGCCGGGCTGCGGAGGCGGGGGAATTTACGCGACGGGCCTTTCTCAACGGCAGGCTTGATCTGAGCCAGGCCGAAGCGGTGATGGATTTAATTCACGCTCGCAGTGAGCGTGCGCTTGCTGCGGCGAACCAGCAGTTGCGTGGCAGCCTTGGCCGGCACCTCGCTGTGTTGACGGAGGAATTGCTCGGCGTGCTGGCGCGAGTGGAGGCATATATCGATTTTCCAGACGAAGATCTTCCGGCAGAAGATAGGGGAATCGTGGCGCGTGGGATCGAGCGCGTGACTGAGGAGGCCGGACGCTTGCTTGCGACGCAGCACTACGGGGAGTTGTTACGCGATGGGATTACGACGGTTATTGTGGGTGAGCCAAACGCGGGCAAAAGCTCGCTACTCAACCGCCTTGTGGGGCGCGAGCGGGCTTTGGTGAGTTCGGAACCTGGTACGACAAGGGATTTTATTGAAGAGAGATTAATTGTTGGCCCTCACTGTCTTAGGCTTGTTGATACTGCGGGACTAAACCCCTCGCCTGCTCCATTGGAAAAGCTCGGAATGGAAAAGACGCTCGAACGCGCAGCGGAGGCGGATCTGTTTCTGCTGGTCCTCGATGCGACCCGACCTCATCCCGCTCTGCCAGCCGAGCTTTTGGTGCGCCTTTCCGCGGAAAATGCCGTGGTGGTCTTGAATAAGATGGATTTGGGTAATGCTGCAATGGGCGGTGGTGAGGAAGGTCTTGTGGGAAAAGAGATCGTGCGTGTTTCTGCTAAAACAGGAGAAGGCATGGATGCGTTGATTACCGCTGTTATCAGGCGAGCGGAGGCGTTCCGCAGAGATCAAGGGGACGAAATCATTGCCATTAATGCCCGCCATGCTGCTGCCCTCGAGAGAGCGCGGGATTGTTTGGGGGCCGCCTTGGCCAATCTACAGGTTGCGGGACCTATCGAGCTTCTTGCGAGCGATCTACGGGGTGCGCTTGATGCGTTGGCTGAAATAGGCGGCAAGATCGATAATGAACGGATGCTCGATCACTTGTTTGCCACGTTTTGCATCGGGAAATAGTGGGTCGACGGCAGCGATCGTTAATGCCGCGGTAACGAGGCTTCTCTGATGAAGGGACACTTCCCCTTTGCCTGAAGGTGTGGATTTGTGCTTAATTTGAGATTCAAACTATTGTTAGTAGATGATATATAATAAGATACCTTTTGATGTGATTGTGTGCGGAGCGGGCCATGCTGGTTGTGAAGCAGCACTGGCTGCGGCCCGTATGGGAGCCAATACCTTACTTTTGACCGGGAATATTGATACGATTGCCCAAATGAGCTGCAATCCGGCGATCGGGGGTCAGGCAAAAGGGCAAATGGTGCGGGAAATTGACGCCCTCGGCGGAGAGATGGGAATCAATACGGATCTCACGGGAATTCAGTTTCGACTTCTTAACGAGTCAAAGGGGCCGGCAGTTCAGTCCCCAAGAGCCCAGTGTGATAAGAAGGCTTATCAATTTCGGCTTAAGCACACGCTTGAACTTCAAGCGAACCTCCAGGTGTTTCAGGCGACCGTCACTGGATTGATTTATACGGCGGGAAAAGTTACCGGCGTTCGAACCAACCTCGATATTGAGTTCACTGCATCAACAGTGGTGGTGACAACGGGAACGTTTCTCCGTGGGTTGATGCATATTGGTCAGAATAAGAATGAGGGCGGGCGATTGGGTGATTTTAGCGCAAAGACCCTCTCTGCGAGCTTTCTTGAGGCAGGAATTGAGCTGCAGCGTCTAAAGACCGGTACCCCACCCCGTCTTCTTGGCCGAAGCTTGGACTTTGGGCAGATGGAAGAGCAAAAAGGCGATCAGTCCCCTGCTCTCTTCGCGTTCCATGATACGCGCGATTCGGAGAATCTGTTCCACGTGGAACAAAGTGGCGAACAGCGCCTCGGCTGGCAGCCGGGGTCCGCCCAAGTCTCCTGTTGGATGACATATACAACCGCGGACACAGCTCGTCTGGTGCGGGAAAATTTGCACAAATCGGCAATGTATTCGGGAGAAATTGAAGGCATTGGACCGCGATACTGTCCAAGTATTGAGGATAAATTTGTGCGTTTTGCGGACAAACCCAGGCATTTGCTCTTTTTGGAGCCCGAGGGTCGCACGACGAATGAGTACTATGTGAATGGTCTTTCAACATCGCTGCCGTTCGATGTTCAGCTCGAAATGGTTCATAGCGTGCCGGGGCTTCAGAACGCGGTGCTGCTGCGGCCTGCCTATGCGGTTGAGTATGATTTCGCGCCACCGACGCAGCTTTTCCCGTCCTTGGAGTCCCGCAAGGTTGAGAATCTGTTTTTCGCCGGGCAGATCAACGGTACCTCGGGGTATGAGGAGGCGGCGGCCCAAGGCCTTGTTGCCGGCGTCAACGCGGTTCGGAAAGCCCGAAACGAGGCACCACTGGTGATTCTTCGGCATGAGGGATATATCGGGGTGTTAATTGATGATTTGGTCACCAAGGGAACGCGTGAGCCGTATCGCATGTTTACAAGCAGGGCAGAGCACCGGCTTTTGTTTAATCATGGCAGCGCCGAATTGCGGCTTTTGCATCATGCCAAGGAGTGTGGCTTGGTCTCCAGTACGCGTGCGGGTCGTATGGAAGAGAAGAAGCGACGGGTTGAGCAATGGGTTCAGTCCTTTGAAAAATTACGCGCACCAACAGGGCAGGGGAGCTTGGGCGACGCTGTTCGCCGTGCGACCACCGGTGGTGGGCAGTTCCCTGAGCCACCGGAAGAATTTACGCGCTTACCGGCAGCGGTGCGGGATGAGGTTCTCTACCGCGTCAGCTATCAAGGCTATCTGACTCGAGAAGCGCGGCAGATTGAGAAGCTGCTCGCGGTCGATAAAATCAAAATTCCATCGGACATAGACTTTCTATCGATTCGAGGCCTGCGGAAGGAAAGCGCCCTAAAGCTCCAAGAGTTTAAGCCATATAATCTCGGGCAGGCGTCGCGTATCAGTGGTGTTAACCCCGCAGATATCAGCATCTTAATGATTTACATCGAGTCTAGAAAGCTGACGTAACGAATTGTTTGAGGCGTCTGTAACATTTGTGAAACGCAGGGGTAAAATCGCTCGGCTTGATGGCGCGTGTTTGTAACTTGGTTCGGTATGACCGACAGCAAAGCCAAGAAAATTTTGATCGTTGATGATGAAGCCGACGTGACGGAATTGGTTTCCTACCACCTCAAGGCAAAGGGCTACCAATTGGAGGCGGTCAACAACCCCAACAACAGCCTGGGCGTGGCTCGAAGCTTTCAGCCGGACCTCGTCATTCTCGATGTGATGATGCCGGATCTCAACGGCATCCAGATTTGCCGCCTGCTGCGTGCCGATCCTCAGCTAAAGAACGTTCCGGTCATTTTTCTCACCGCAAAAGCAGAGGAGGCGGATCGTATTCAGGGATTGGAAACAGGGGCGGACGATTACATTAGTAAGCCATTTAGTACCAAAGAGTTGGTTCTTCGCGCGCAGTCCATTTTGCGCCGTGTATCGGAGGGCGCCGCAGAAGAGCCCAAAAAACTCCAGGTGGGTGAAATCGTTATCGATGTCGAACGTCATGAGGCGATGGTTTGCGGGAAACCGATCGAACTCACAGCGACTGAGTTTAAACTTCTCCGGCTTCTCATGGAGAGGCGCGGTCGGGTGCAAACGCGCGAGCATCTTTTGATCAACGTCTGGAATTACGAAACTGAGATCGAAACGCGTACGGTCGACACGCATGTTCGACGGTTGCGCGAAAAACTTGGCGCAGAAGCCGACTGGATTGAAACCATCCGCGGGGTGGGGTACCGGTTGGCAGAGCGTAAAGTCCAGACATGCCCTACTTGATCATTGCCGCCTTGGCCCTGGCTCTGGGCCTTTTGCTTCGCCGCCATTGGAGTCATCGCAAGGCACTGCGCAGCCTGCATCAGGCTATTCTGCAAAAGCAGGTACTTCTCAGTGAAGGCTTGCCGGGTTCGTTGGGTGAAAGCTGGAGCCAGCTCTGCCGTGAAACAAACGACCTGATCACGGAGGTGAGCCGGTTGCAGCATCAGCGCACCGGGCAACTTGCCCAGCTTGAGGCCACACTCGGCAGCCTTCAGGAGGCGGTGCTGATCGTGGATCGGGACAACTACATTCTTCTGGCCAATAAAGCGCTCCAGGAAATTTTTCCCCGCGCCACCAACATCCTCCATCAACGTCTCGAGCTGGTGCTGCATAGCGTCACGTTCCTTTCCTACGTGGAGGCTGTGCGCAAGAATGAGGCGGAACCGCAGCACGAAATGGAGTTTGCCGATGGCAATCGCTCGCTCTGGGTTGAAGTTACCGGGACAACAATTCCGCCGTTGAACGGCCAGCAAGGGCCGTGGGCGTTGTTCGTTCTGCACGACATTACGAAGCAAAAACGGCTGGAGGCCGTGCGAAAAGATTTCGTCGCGAATGTCTCCCATGAGCTGCGCACACCCCTGAGCATAATCAAGGGATACGCGGAGACGCTTGTCGACGGGCACCACGACATGCCCGTGAGTGATCGCGACAAATTCCTCCGTACAATCCAGCGTCATACGGAGCGCTTGAACTCTTTGCTGGAGGATTTGCTCACGCTCTCGCGCCTTGAGTCGATCAACCCCGGTCTGCGCCGTGAATCGGTGGGATTCTCCGCGCTGATCGCTTCTCTGATCGACGACTATCGCGCGCGCCCCGCTGCTGCGGAACATCAACTTCATTTCGCGATCGATCCCAACGTCGGCGAACTACTCATCGATCCGCTCAAAATCACGCAGGTCTGTGAAAATCTCCTCGATAACGCGCTTAAGTATACGCCAAAAGGCTCGCATATCGACGTCTCCGCCAAGCTCCGTGATCATGAAGTGGAGGTCAGCGTCCGCGACAACGGGCCCGGAATTCCAGAGGAAGACCTGCCGCATATTTTTGAGCGCTTTTATCGGGTAGATAAGGGCCGTTCTCGCGAAAAAGGCGGGACGGGACTCGGCCTTAGCATCGTGAAGCACATCGTCCAGCTGCACGGGGGGGCGCGTGTGGGTGGAAAGTAAACTAGGGCAGGGGACGGCTTTCTTTTTTGGCCTTCCGGTCCGTCACGTCGAGCCGGACGATGAAAAGAAACTGAGGGAAGTCCACGCAGGCGGCGCACGGTAGCGTTGATTGGCGCGAAGGCGTATTATTTCGCGCTTTCTCGCTAGTGGGAACGTCTGCTACTGCCACTCGCGTGGAAAATGTGACCAGAACTGCCGACTATATTGCACGCTGCGATGCGCGCGTGGCGGATTTGCGCGCCCGGCTCGCTGAGTTGATCCCCGCCGGTTATCGCGTGACGCTTGAGATTGGCTGTGGCCACGGGCATTTTTTAACCTCCTATGCAATCCATCATCCCTCCACGTTTTGCATTGGGATCGATCTGATCGTCGATCGTGTGGCGCGGGCGGGCCGTAAAAAAGATCGGGCGCGTCTCACCAATCTCCATTTCCTGCAGGCAGAAGCGGGAGAGTTTCTCGATTCCTTGCCAGCAGGCGCTCAATTCGCCGACGTCTTCGTCTTGTTTCCCGATCCCTGGCCCAAGCGCCGGCATCATAAAAACCGACTGATCCAACCTGAGTTTCTCACTAAACTGGCCAGTCGCATGGATTCCGGTGCCCGACTCTGTTTTCGCACCGATTATGCGCCTTATTTTGCCGAGGCCAGCCGCACGATCGGTGCTCACGGAGCGTGGGATATTCCCAGTTCGGCGCCATGGCCGCACGAACTGGAAACCGTCTTTCAAAGCCGGGCGGCTGGATTTCAATCCCTCGTCGCGCTTCGGAATAGCGCACCGGTCCCGAACGCGAGCGAAGTCTCGCCTGAAGCGTTTTCATAAGGAGCAGGCGATGAAGTCACGCGGCTGCTTATGACCCGACAAACAATTAGCAGAAGTGATTTCCGGGGTTGACGACGGTAAAGCCGTTTGCCTACGTCGTCGGCTTTTCACGTGACCATGTCTATCGCCAAAAAAATTCTCCTGATGCCTGCGATTCTGGCGACAAGCCTGCCAGCGGTTGCCAGCGAGGCGCATGGAGTGGTCCCAATGGCGGAGCCGCTTTTCACCGTCGGGCCGCTTCCCATTACTAATAGTATGGTGACGAGCTGGGTGGTTGCTGTGGTTTTGATCCTCGCGATCCGCTTCGCAGTGAAACGGCCTCAACTCATTCCTTCCCGCGGGCAGGCGATGGTGGAGAGTCTCGTCCAAGGCGTTCTCGATCTTATCTCACCCATCGTTGGCAACAAGGTCGCCCGACACACCTTCCCGCTGCTCGTCGGTCTTTTCATTTTCATCCTGATCCAGAACTGGAGCGGTCTGTTCCCGGGCGTCGGCACGGTTTTCATGGCGGATCATGCGACCGGCGGTTGGAAGGAGTTCGTCCGTCCAGGCAACGCCGACATGAATGCCACGATCGCATTGTCGGTCGTCTCCTTTATCTGCTGGGTCTACTTCATTCTGAAGTATGCGGGACCGAAACTGGTTCTCTTCGATATCTTCGGTAACAAGGCCGATCGTCGCGAAATTCCTGTCGCTATCTATTATTTCCTTTTCGTGATCTTCTTCGGCGTCGGCTTGATCGAACTGGTCTCCATCGCCTTCCGTCCGGTTTCCCTTTCGTTCCGTCTTTTCGGTAACGTCTTTGGTGGCGAAAACCTCATGCACGCCATGTCCAGCATGAGCCGTTGGGGCCTTCCCATTCCGTTCTACTTCCTCGAAGTGCTGATCGGCTTCGTGCAGGCGCTCGTGTTCACGCTGCTGGTCAGCGTCTACATCGGCCTCATCTGCAATCACGGTGACGATCACCATGAGGAAGACGGTCACGGCGAACACAAAGCGGAAGCCCATCACTAAAAACTTTCCCGCCGGGAGCGTGCCTATGAGTGCGCACGGTGGAAACCCAACCAACAATAAATACACATCACCATGACCATCCTCGCTGAAGTTACTGGTTCCATTCAAGGCGCGCTCGGCTGCTTGGCCGCCGCCATTGGCGTAGGCCTCGTCGGCACCAAGGCCGTCGAAGCTGTCGGCCGCAATCCCGGAGCTTCCGGCAAAATCCTCGTTCAGTCCATCATCGGTATGGCGCTGGCCGAGGCCGTTGCCTTCTACTCCCTGTTCCTCGGTAAGTAATTCTTACGTGTTTACTGCGCCTTCATTTACTTGAAGGCGCAGTCCTTTTCATAGCTCAGAGCCTTCCTGCCATGTCCTCCCCTATGCTAATCCTCGCTGAAATCACCGGCCACGCCGCTGAGGCTGCTGCCGCGCACGGAGACGTTGCCGCCACCGGCATCACCAAGATCACGCAGGACTTCGGCATCAACCTGCCCAACATCATCGCGCAGGTATTCAATTTCGCGATCGTCGCATTCGTACTCTGGCGCTTTGCCTTCAAGCCCGTCCTCGCGACCCTCGACGCCCGCCAGCAAAAGATCGCCGCCGGCCTCAAGTATGCCGAGGACATGAAGGCCCAGCTCGCCGCGTCCCAGCAGGAAAGCGCCGCTCTCTTGAAGAATGCGCAGGTCGAAGCCAATCGCGTCATCGACGCCGCCCGCAAAACCGCAAAAGAGATCGATGAACGCGCGCAGAAGGAAGCCGTCGAGCGCGCCAATGGCATCGTGACCAAGGCCCAGCAGGCCATCGAGCTTGAGCATAAGAAAATGCTCGCGGAAGCCCGCGCCGAAATCGCCCGTCTCGTCGTTTCCACGACCGAGCGCGTTCTCGCCAAGAAGCTCTCCGACGCCGACCGCGCCAGCTACAACGAGTCCGCCGCCCGCGAACTCGCCAACGTCTGATCCACTTTTCTTTTTTCCACTGACGCCCTCCGCTCCGCGCCATGGCTGCTAAAAAACAAAACCAGCAACTCGCCCGCCAGCTGTTCAAGCTGAGCTTCGAAAACGGCCAGATCACGGCCGAGCGCGTCGCGGGTGTCCTCAGCTACGTCGAGAAAATCCAGCCGCCGCAAATCACCGCAGTCCTCAAGGCCTATCAGCGCCTTGTCGCGGCTGAACTCGCCCGCGGCCAGGCCGTGGTCGAGCACGCGGGCGCTGTATCGCCGGCAGTCTTACAAGCGATCGCCGCTTCGCTGACCAAAAAATACGGCCGCCCGATCACCACCACGGCCAAGCCGAATGCCGCGCTTCTCGCCGGTTTGCGCGTTCGCGTCGGTGACGACATCTACGAAAACTCCGTCTCCAGCCAGCTCGGCGCCCTCGCCGCCGCCGTCTAACTTTTTCAACAAATCCCTCAGTCCTTTCCTCCCGTCGCATGAGCACCGTCATCGAACAAATCGAACAACAGATCGCCAAGCTGCAGAACAAAGCGGTCAAAAAGAACACCGGTAAGATCCGGACCGTCGCTGACGGCGTCGCCAAAATCGACGGCCTCTCCGATGTGATGTACAATGAGATGGTGCAATTCCCCGGTGGGGTCACCGGCATCGCGCTCAATCTCGAATCTGACGAAGTCGGTTGCGTCGTTCTTGGCGACGTTTCCAAGCTCAAGGAAGGCGACGAAGTCACCACCACCGGCAAGCTCCTCTCCGTTCCCGTCGGCAAAGCTCTCCTCGGCCGCGTTGTCGACGCCCTTGGCAATCCGGTCGACGGCAAAGGTCCGATCGACGCGAAGGAAACCTATCCCGTCGAAAAAATCGCGCCCGGCATCATGGTGCGCAAATCGGTTAACCAGCCTCTCTTCACCGGCATCATGGCGATCGACTCCATGATTCCGATCGGCCGTGGCCAGCGCGAACTCATCATCGGTGACCGCGGTACCGGCAAGACGACCATCGCGATCGACACGATCATCAATCAGTCGAAGATCAACAAGGTCGGCCTCGCTTCCGGCGATCCAAAGTTCCGTCCGGTCTTCTCGATCTACGTCGCTGTCGGTCAGAAAAATTCCAACATCGTCCGCACCATCGCCGCTCTCGAAGCCGCCGGTGCTCTCGAATACACTGTCATCGTCGCCGCTCCGGCCGCTGACAATCCCGCCAACCAATACCTCGCTCCGTTCTCCGGCGCCGCCATCGGCGAGTGGTTCATGGAAAATGGTCAGGACGCACTCATCGTTTACGACGATCTTTCGAAGCACGCTGTCGCTTACCGCCAGATCTCGCTTATCTTGAAGCGTCCTTCCGGTCGTGAAGCTTATCCCGGCGACGTTTTCTATCTCCACTCCCGCCTCCTCGAGCGCGCTGCTCGTCTCGATGGCAAAGGCTCGCTCACCGCGCTGCCCATCATCGAAACTCAGGCTGGCGACGTGTCGGCTTACATTCCGACGAACGTGATCTCGATCACGGACGGCCAGATCTTCCTCGAAACCGATCTCTTCAACCAAGGCATCCGTCCCGCCGTGTCGGTCGGTCTCTCGGTTTCTCGCGTCGGATCTTCCGCGCAGATCAAGGCCACCAAGCAGGTCGGTGGTAAACTCAAGGGCGAGCTCGCCCAGTTCCGCGAACTCGCCGCTTTCGCGCAGTTCGGCTCCGACCTCGATCCCAAGACCAAGGCCCAGCTCGATCGCGGTGGCCGCATCGTCGAACTCTTCAAGCAGCCCGCTTTCAGCCCGTCCTCCATCGAGCTCCAGGCCGTTACGATCTTCGCTCTCCAAAAGGGCTTCTACGACAATCTCGATCTCAAGAAGGTCACCGCCGCCTCGGTTTCCATCCGCGAATTCTTTGCCACCCGCAAGGATGCGCTCCTCACGGAAATCCGCACCAAGGCTGCTCTGGACAAGGACCTCGAAGCCAAGATCGAGGCCGGTCTGAACGAGTGGAAGTCCACTTACACGGCCTAAGTGGTCGACGTCGTTTTCGCGCGCTAAACTCACCTTACTACCGTGCCTTCAACCCGCGACATCCGCCGGCGCATCAAGTCGGTTAAAAACACCCGCCAGATTACCAAGGCGATGGAGCTCGTGGCCGCTTCGAAGATGAAGAAGGCCCAGCAGGCTGCGCTCGCAGGCCGCCCGTACGCGCAGCAGCTTGCGTCCATGCTCGGTGCCCTCGCCACTCGTGTTGAGGAGTCGATGCATCCGCTCCTCGTCAAACGCGAGGTGAAGACCCGTGGCATTTTGCTCGTCACGTCTGACAAGGGTCTGTGCGGACCGCTCAACGCCAATCTCTTCAAGCTTGTCACCGACGTGAAGACGCCGGCCAAGTTCGTCGCCATCGGCCGCAAGGGCTCGCAATTTCTCGTCCGTACGCACCGCGACATGCTCGCCGATTTTCCGGTTCATGATCGCGTGCCCTTCAACGAGGTAAAAGTAGCGATCGAGTTCCTGGTGAAGCAGTACCTCGATGGTGTCGTCGATACGGTCGAGGTCATCTATTCGCGCTTCAAGAACACGCTTGTTCAGGAGCCGCAGATTCGCCCGATCCTTCCTCTCTCGGAGGTGGCGGAGTTCCAGGCGATCGTGAATCCATCGTCCCGTCCGGCGGATAGTCGCGACATGCTCTTCGAGCCCAATGTGCAGTCGGTGCTCGACACACTGCTCCCCTTCTACGTCAACCGCTTCATTTATCAGGTTGTTCTCAGCGCCAAGGCTTCCGAGCACAGCGCGCGCATGGTCGCGATGAAGACCGCGAAAGACAACGCCACGAAACTCGTCGGCGAACTCAGCCTCGAATATAACAAGGCCCGTCAGGCCGCCATCACGCAGGAAATTCTCGAAATTTCCGCTGCGTCATTCTCTGCCTAATCCCTGCCCGTCACCTTTCACCCGTAACTTTTCCTAACATGTCCAACACCGGCAAAATCGTCCAAGTCATCGGCCCCGTGGTCGACGTGCAGTTCGCCGAGAACGCTATCCCGCCCATCTATCAGGCGCTCACCGTCGACTTCACCGTCAGCGGCAAAAAAGAGACCCTGACCCTCGAGATCCAGCAGCACCTCGGTGAGGGCATTGCCCGCGCCATCGCGATGTCCTCCTCGGAAGGCCTCGTTCGCGGTATGGCCGTAACGGATACTGGCGCCCCCATCTCGGTGCCGGTTGGCGAAGGTGTTCTCGGTCGCATCTTCGACGTCACCGGCACCCCGGTGGACGGCAAAGGTCCGGTTGCCTTCACCAAGAAATACCCGATTCACCGCGCGGCTCCCACGATCGCCGAGCAGGACACCAAGGCCCAGATCCTTGAGACCGGCATCAAGGTCATCGATTTGATCTGCCCCTTCACCAAGGGTGGTAAGGCTGGTGCCTTCGGTGGCGCCGGCGTCGGCAAGACCGTCGTGATTCTCGAGCTCATCAACAACATTGCCAAGGCGCACGGTGGTTACTCTGTGTTCGCCGGCGTCGGTGAGCGCTCCCGTGAAGGTAATGACCTTTACCACGAAATGTCCGACGCGAAGGTCATCGTGCAGGAAGACCTCTCGAAGTCCAAAGTGGCGCTTGTGTTCGGCCAGATGAACGAGCCGCCAGGTGCTCGTATGCGCGTGGCCCTCTCGGCCCTCGCGATGACGGAATACTTCCGCGACGAAAAGAACCAGGACGTGCTTCTCTTCATCGACAACATCTTCCGCTTCTCGCAGGCCGGTTCCGAAGTGTCCGCGCTCCTCGGCCGTTCGCCTTCCGCCGTGGGTTACCAGCCGACGCTCGCGAACGAGATGGGTATTCTCCAGGAACGCATCACCTCGACGAAGAAGGGTTCCATCACCTCCGTGCAGGCCGTTTACGTGCCCGCCGACGATTTGACCGACCCAGCTCCGGCCAACACCTTTGCGCACTTGGACTCCACTATCGTGTTGGAGCGCTCCATCGCCGAAAAAGGTATTTACCCGGCCGTCGATCCGCTCGCTTCCGTCTCGAAGGCTCTCGAGCCGTCGGTCGTTGGCGACGATCACTACAAGGTCGCCCGCGAAATCCAGCGCGTTCTTCAACGCTACAAGGACCTTCAGGACATCATCGCGATTCTCGGTCTCGATGAACTCTCGCCCGAAGACAAACAGACCGTCTTCCGCGCCCGTAAGATCGAGCGCTTCTTCTCGCAGCCGTTCGCGGTCGCCGAAGTGTTCACCGGCACGCCCGGCAAATACGTGCCCGTCAAAGAAACCGTCCGCGGTTTCAAGATGATCCTCTCTGGCGAACTCGATCACATCGCCGAAGGTGACTTCTACATGAAGGGTGGCATTGACGAAGTCATCGCCGCCGCAGCCAAGAAGTAAGCTTCCCTCGCGATGTCCCTCACCCTCGAAATCGTTACGCCCGAAGCCCGGGTTTACTCCGATGTCATCGAGACCGTCGTTATCCCGACGGTCGAAGGTGAGATCGGCATTCTCCCGGGGCACATCCCGCTGCTTACGCAGGTGGAGGCCGGTGAGCTTCGCGTGTCGAAAAACGGCCGCGTAGAATATCTGGCCGTGGGCAATGGCTTTGCCCAGATCGATGGCGATAAAGTTTCCGTCCTCGCCGAGTCTGCAATCGAAGAAACCAAAATCGATGAGGATGCGGCGATCAAAGCGCAGGCTCGTGCGGAAGAAGCTTTGAAGGGACGCGAAGACCTTCAGCCAGCCGAGGTGGAGCGCCTTGAAGGCGTTGTTCGTTTCTCGGTGGCCCAACTGGGCGTCAAACGCCGCCAGCGGTAACAGGCACCCACTGGGCTCAATTTTTCAAAGCGCGGTTTAATCACCGCGCTTTTTTATTGGAGAGCGGAGCACAAAAAAGCCGATCTCGGTGAGATCGGCTCGCCTGCAAAATACGTTTGTTGGTGGCTACCGATCCAGCCTCAGAAGCGGATGTTCAAAGCAGCGAAAATGACACTCGCTTTGGTTTCATCGAAACTGATGTTCGATCCGAGAAGTTCGGTGTTTCCGCTATCGATGTAGAGATAACGATATCCCGCATTGATGGAGAATCGGTCATTGATGCGGAAATCCACGCCGGCGCTAGCCGCGAGAGTAAAGAGGAGCTCGGTGGAGTCGTCCTTCTGAAACACGCCGGGACCGCTGACTTCGACTTCATAACTCGCGCCGGTGAAGCCGACGGACGGGCTGACGAAAAAGCGCACTTTGGCGTCGGCGGGTTGGAAGTAGTAACGATAGCTCGCGAGAACCGGAGCATAGTTTTCTTCGCCTTTGACGCGTCCGCTGCCAATGCGTTCGTCGAAGTCCCAGCCGGTGCCGCCGATCTCTCCGCTGATTTCGTGCTGCCCGGTTTTACCGAGGGCGACACCTGCAGACACGCCGATGTAACCAGCGTCATCATAGCCTTCGGCTTCGGGCATCACGTAGGCGACGGTCGGGCGAATGAACGCCGGCCCTGCAGCCTGGGTCAACGGAAGGGCGCACGCCAAGACGGCGAGGCCCGTGAGGATAGTCGTACGATTCATAGTTGTGGTTTGGTCAGCCTCACCCTCGGTGCGAACCGTCCCTGACTTGGCACAGGCGGAGCATGAACTGGACGTGCTCCGGTGGGGTTACTCCCGGATTTCAAACTCCGGCACTGTTCTCCGGTTGAATTGAAAAACGTAAGCAGCCTCGTTTGCCCGTGTTTGATCTTGGTGCTCCCGCGCAATTCATCGCCATGAGCGCACCGTAGCACTGGTTGCGATGCAAGTCGCATTGTTCGCCGAGCGCGTCATTGCGTCCCGAACAAATCCCGGCCGCCGTTTCACCGGGCGCGCCGAAGATCAATCATCGCATTTCCAGCCGCTTAGCTATCCATCAGCGCCCGGCAAAACCCGCGCAAGTGGAAGCTCATTTTCCTGAAGTCTCCGCTCATCAAATCACGAAGCACCGCCCGGCCATTGAGGCTGAGTTGTTCGCTTCGGGAGAGAGGGAGGTGAAGGATCATGCCTCTCTTTACGGATTCAACGTGTGATTGTTTTAATGATCAGCCTCTCTGAGGCCGTTTATTACCTTTTCTTTCCGGCACCGCTGGGCCGTGGCATCTTACACCTCCCGGCGCTTTCTTCAGATCAGTGCCGAAGCGTAAACATCAGAGGCAAGTATACGCGCCAGTGTTCGGGTTCATGCTTATGGAAAATCTTTGCGGCCCGTTGACTTTGAAACTCGGTCTCATCTCACTCTGGCCCTCATTTCTTCCATGCCTTCAGCCGTCGATCGCCTTCGCCCTCAGCGGATGAAGCTCACCGAACTTCCGGTGGGTGCGACCGGACGCGTCTGCGAGCTGGCCGGACAAACCGATGTCTGCCAGCGGCTCCGTGAGATGGGCTTCTGCGAATCGGCGGTCATCGAGAAAGTCTCCGGTCAGCGCACCTTGCTCTGTCAGCTTTGTGGCACCCGGATAGCTCTGAGTGAACGCGCCGCCCAGCATATCATGGTGGAACTTATCAACGGTGGCCTCTGAGCCATTTCTCCAGTCGCTTCATGTCCGCTTCGCAAAGTCTTTCACTGCTGTCCGTCGGCACTTCCGCCAAGGTCCGCGATCTGCCAAAACAGGGTACCGTCTTTTTGCGCCTCCGCGAAATGGGGCTGCTTCCCGGCACGGTCGTCACGCTGGTCCGCACTGCACCGCTGGGTGATCCCATCGAAATCAAGGTGCGCGGCTACCACCTCACTCTTCGCAAAAGCGAGGCGGAGCACATCCTTGTCGATTTCGTGACGCCCAACTGATCAGACGTCCGCCATGCCCCCCGATCTTAAAACCTCTCCTTCCGCACGCGCTCCGGTCTTTGCCCTCGTCGGCAATCCGAATTGCGGCAAGAGCACGCTCTTCAATGCGCTCACGGGATTGAAGCAGAAGGTGGGCAACTATCCTGGCGTCACCGTCGAGAAAAAGGTGGGCACTGCATATTCACAACATGGGCACCCCATGACGGTGATCGACCTGCCCGGCGCCTACTCGCTCGCCGCCCGATCACCGGACGAGGCTGTTACGCGTGACGTCCTTCTCGGCCGTCGTACCGACACTCCGCAGCCCGATCGCATCCTCTGCATCGTCGACGCGACGAATCTCGAGCGTAATCTCTATCTCGTTCACCAGATTCTCGATCTGGGCCGTCCTGTGATCCTTGTCGTCAATATGATGGATCTCGCCCGTCAGTCCGGGCTCGAGATCCGTATTGGCCGCCTGGAGCAGGCGCTCGGCATTCCGGTCATCGCTTGCGAAGCGGCGCACGGGAAAGGTCTTATCGAGCTGAAGCTCGCGATGAGCCGCCACGACCTGCCGTTGTCCCGCCATGCGTGGGATGTGCCTGCGGCGATTTCTTCAGCGGTCGCGGAGTTGCAGGCCTCACTGGTCGCCAGCGACGCGAAAGCGCCGCTCATCGCCCGGGCCGAGGCGTTGCTGCTGCTCACGGATCAGGACGCGATGCGTGTCGCCGGATCGACGCCGCTCAGCGCGCGCACGACGGAGATTCTCAATAGCTGGAAGAAAAAATGGGACGCTGAGGGCACGGACTGGGCCGGCACGTTGGTGAACAGCCGTTATGAGGTGATTTCACAGCTGTGCGCCGAGCTGGTGCATCGAAAAAAGGCCGAGACAGGTCCGAGTGTGAGCGATCGTATCGACTCGTTCGTGACGCATCCGGTCTGGGGCTGGCTCGCGCTCGGTAGCGTGATGACGCTGCTTTTTCTCTCCATTTTCATTTTCGCCGAGTACCCGATGAACTTCATCGATGGCCAGACGGCTGCGTTCGCTGATTGGGTCAAGGGGGCGATGCCGGAGGGTGAGTTACGCGACCTGATCACAGACGGAGCCATCGCCGGCGTTGGTGGCGTGGTGATTTTCCTGCCGCAAATCCTGATCCTCTTTTTCTTCATCGGACTGCTCGAAAGCACCGGCTACATGGCGCGTGCCGCGTTTATCATGGACCGGCTGATGAGCAGCGTGGGATTGAACGGCAAAAGTTTCATCCCGCTGCTCAGCTCCTATGCGTGCGCCATCCCGGGCATCATGGCCACGCGCACAATCGAGGATCGCAAGGATCGTCTCGTCACGATCCTCATCGCACCGCTGATGAGCTGCTCGGCGCGCCTGCCGGTTTATCTGCTCATGATCGCCGCGCTCATCCCTGGCGATCGCGTGCCGCTGCTGACGAAGGTCGGCATCATGCTGCTGATGTACGCGCTCGGTACATTTGGAGCCTTCGCCTTCGCGTGGCTGTTCAAGCGCACGCTCCTCAAAGGCGAGCCGCCGATGATGATCATGGAGCTGCCGCCCTATCGCCTGCCTAAAGTGCGCGACATTGCGATGCAGATGCTGGAGCGTGGCTGGCTGTTTTTGAAACGCGCGGGGACGATGATTCTAGGCATCTCCATCGTGCTTTGGTTTCTGGCGTCTTACCCGAAAGCACCGGAAGGGACGCCTCCCGATCAACAGATGGCCCATAGTTTCGCAGGCATGGCCGGCCATGCGATCGAGCCTGTGATCAAACCGCTCGGCTTCGACTGGCAGATCGGCATCGGGATCATCAGCTCACTGGCGGCACGCGAAGTTTTCGTCAGCACCATGGGCATTGTTTTTAATGTCGAGGATGCCGAGGAAAACACCGAGCCGCTGCGCGAAGCTTTGCTTTCGGCAAAGTGGCCCGATGGACGTATGTTGTTTACGCCCTTGGTCTGTTTCACGCTCATGATTTTCTATGTGTTCGCGATGCAGTGCATGGCGACGCTGGCCGTTGTCAGACGTGAAACGGGCTCATGGAAATGGCCTGCGTTTCAGCTCTTCTATATGACCGGCACCGCCTGGGTGCTCTCGTTCATTGTTTACCAGGGAGGGCGCGCTCTGGGCTTCTGATCTGCGTGCGGCGTTTGCGCGCCATGCGTTGTCTGGGTTCATTGCCGAAAGAGAATGTCGCCGGAAATTCAAACCATCGCAGCGCTCGCAATCGTAGCCGTCGCGGCCGCGCTGCTTGCACGTTCGCTTTTGAAAAAGAAAAAGACTCCGGGATGTGGTGGTGGCTATGGATGCAATGCGTTGAGCAGCGACGCGAAAAAGCTCCGTGCCAAACTGGGCCTGTAAGAAGGCTGGGTGGCCGCCCAGCGGGGGCGGGATGGAAAGTTTCTTGAGTTAGAAGTCGCGCCGCTGACACTACGCAAGTCATGGTGCCCAGCCGAATTGCTTCGTGGATATTTTTCGCGCTCGGCGCAGTCGCTCCGTGGATCTGCGGAGCCCGGTCGCATCTGCCCGGAGTGTTGTGGTTTTGCGGCACGGCCATGGGTGCGGCCTTTCTGCTGGTTGTGGCCGAGCGTCGCAAAGAGCGGCGTGGCCTGCAGGTTCCGAAGGCGATCATCTATGTGAGTGGCGCTCTCGGGCTCTGCCTTGCGTGGTGGATCACCCGTCCGGAACCTCCCTTTGCGACTCCGTTCACGGCCGAGCATTGGGGATTTTTGGAGGCTCAATTCCCGACGGCGATTTTGCAGTGGCCGCGTGTGGAGTGGCTGTGTTTCACGGGCTGTCTTTTGTTGGGATTTATTGCTGTGGCGGATTTGGGCAGATCCGAAACGTTTCGGCGTCAGCTCTGTTTGGTCATCGGCGTAAGCGGGCTCGCGATCGCGTGCGGCTCGCTGGCCCAGCGGTTTTTAGGCGTGGGCTTTCCTTCCTGGCTCTGGATCTCGGGAGTTACGGAGCGCTACAATTTCGTTTTCTTTAATCACAACGCCGCCGCGGCCTGTTTGGATTTTGCCTGGCCGCTGCTGGTTTTCCGGGAGTGGAAAGGATCGGCAATCCTCCCTCGCGCGGGCGCTGCATGTATCGCTCTCATTGTGGCGCTCCTTTGTTTTCCGCTCTGGCATTCAGAGTCGGCATGGGCGATTGCGGGCGGACTGACTGCTGCGGGTATCACCTGGCTGGTTTTTGTCGCGCTGAAGCAGGAGAATCCCCGGCTTATTTTTGTGGCATTCGCTGGGGTGCTGCTGGCCGTTTTCAGCTGGCAGCTGGTCATGGTGCATCGGATGCAAAAACAGTATCCCGACAATTGGATCAGCGCGGAGATGACGCTGTATTCCAGCCCCGACCGCGATGCACGCTTGCGTACACTTTCGATGCAGCGCGGCGACCGCATGGTGATTTCAGGGGCTGATCCCTTTCCCGCGGCTTGGTTGACGGGTCTGCGAATGGGGGCTGCGCACCCATTTGTTGGCGAGGGGCCGGGATCGTGGGTTCGCGAGGCAGTGCTTTATTCGAACGACCCCATCGTGAACACGTTTTACCAGCACCGGCAGTTTGCGCACCACGATCTGCTGCAAACAGCTTCGGAGTGGGGCGTCGTGCCCGCGCTTCTCTGGGTTTTTCTTTGGATCGGAGGATTCTATCGGGCGGTTCGGCGAGATCCTTCCGGAACACGGGAGGTAGCTCTCGTCCTCGCGCTCTTTGGAATGGCCCTTCACAGCGCTCTCCATTTCCCGCTTCAGGTGCCTGCATTGCAGATCTGGACGATCCTGCTGCTCGGTCTGGCGTGGAGCCGGAGAGCGAGAAAGACATCGCCGGAGATGGCGGTGGCAGGTGCTGCGACTGATGGGGAAACTCAATCGAGCGATCTTGTTGAAAGCGAGCCACGCAGGTCTTCCCGTCGGGAAAAATCTCGACGCGATGCAGAGCCACGTGGCTAGTTTCTTCTCTCATGCCTTCGAAACCGATTCCCGGCTCAAGCGGTGAAGTGCTTACGTGCCTGCCTTCGCCTTATCTGCCGCACGCGGCGACGGGACTGCTCTATCTGCCACGGTTTATCGCGAAGTGTCGCTACGTGAAGGCGCACGGCGCGCTGCCGGCCAGCTATGCGAAAAATTACAAACGCGGGCTCGATCGTTTCTTGAGCCTGCATCTAGGCGTCGATCCGGCCGACGTGGAAAAAGCGGTTCATGAAGCGATCGATGACGCCGATCTCGACCGGCGTTTGCTCGAATTTTTTCCAAAGGATGTACGCGCTGCGAAGTGGAACCGCGATCTTGTGCAAAAAGGCATGACGCAGGCGGGGCAGGATTTCTTGAAAGAGGCGCTGACAAAGATGGGCTGCGCGGACCGTGCCGGTGAAATCCGCAGCGTTCCCGATCTGATCGATTTTGATGAAGGCCGGATAGAGTGAGGCGAAACGCACTCTGATGGAGAAGCCCGCGTCGTGAAACTTCGCCGATAGCCTAATGAACGGGAGATTTTTCGTGACGCGGCGGACGTGACAGGGAAGAAGCGATTGCACATCCGTTTTGCGCGGTCCACCTTCGCGACGGCTGGTTCACCCGATTAAACTTCTCGCATCATGAACACCTCCTCTCTGTTTCGCAGCTTCGGCGGACTTTGTCTCGCCCTTCTTCTGTCCGCAGTTTCCGCCTCAGCCTTCGAGGGCAAGGTGGACATGACGATGACCTCTGGTCCGAAGGACAAGGAACCGCAGGCAATTTCCTACCGCATAAAAGGTGAGAAGATACGCATGGAAATGACGGCGCCTTCCTCGGGAAAAAAGAAGAAAAAGGGAGACGATGCCATGGGCGCGATGATCATGGACATGAAGAAAAAGGAAATGATCATGCTCATGACCGAGCAAAAAATGTACATGGTTCATCCGATTCCCGAACCCAAGGAGGGAAAAAAGAAATCGTCGGATATCGAGTTCAAGGCGACTGGCCGCAAAGAGAAGATCGCTGGAATCGAGGCCGAGGAGTGGGTGGGCAAATCAGACGGCAAGATCAACGAAGTGTGGGTGACGAAGGAACTCGGCCAGTTCATGACCCAGCAAGGCGGACCGGGTGGAAAACAATCGTCGGCGTGGGAAGCCTTCGCGCAGAAGGGAAACATGTTTCCACTTCGCGTCATCCAGCGCTCGAAGGAGGGCGGTCCGGAGGAGTTTCACATGGAGACGACCGCTGTGGATCGCAGCAAACAAGACGATGCCTTGTTCGCGCCGCCTGCAGACTATGAGAAGTTCTCCATGCCCGGCATGGGTGACATGATGAAGGGAATGATCCCCGGTCGCTGAGCGAAATCTAGCCGCTGGAGAACGGTGGCTCCAGTTTTTATGACGCGCGCTCTGCAAAACGCAGACGCGCGTTTTTTATTCAACGCTGCTCGATCCACTCGGTTGAAGCGTATTGTTCGATCAAGCCGTCGAGTTCGCCTTCTGCAAAATCCGGCCATGCGGTTTCTGAGGTGGGAAGCCCGAGTGTGGTGGCGAGTGATTGAATGAGCGCAGACTGGAATGCGCTCCAATCCAGTGAAGGCGAGAGGACGGAGCGGGCGATCGAACCTTGGAAGAGCAGGCCATCTTTGGTGCGTTTTTGAGCAGCGCCGGCGACCTTGGCTCCGGTGGTCGTATGAATGATGTCGTAGAGTTCCGGGTGTTTGAAACACACGGTCGGACCGGCGGCTGCGGCACAATTTTCGGATTCTGCATCGTCGGCTGGTTCGCAGGCTTGCTTGAGTTCCACGGTTTCTCCGAGCGAGCGAAGGGAGTCTGTTATAGCGGCGTGGATGACGTAATACGACCGTGGCGCCGGTTGCTCGTAGAGTGCGTGGGCGCGCGGGATCACGAGCGTGTAGGTCCAGTCGTCGCGATGATCGACGACACCTCCTCCCGTGGGGCGCCGGCAGAGTTCGACGTGTTCGTCCGTCGGGAGTTGAGCGCGGACGTAGGCGATCTTCTGGCTGTATCCAAAAGTAAATGCCGGACGGTGCCAGCCATAGTGGCGGAAGCGGGCGTGGCTGGCGCGGTCCGGTGGATAGCGTTTTAGCAGGAGGAAATCCGTCGCCATGTTTTCGGCGGCAGCTCCATGGCGCTCGGGAAGAATGTCTAGTTGCATGGCGACGAGCCTGGCCGAAGCTGCTCAGGATTTCTGAGCTGCCGCTTCGTGCCAGACTCGTAAATGGGACGGCACTGTGAGCACGGCGAGTTGCTGCGCGAAGGTTTCGACGGGCGTCTTCAAGAGCTGTGACAGCGGGCGCAGGTCGAGTGCGAGATTGGCCTGGCGGACAGCGGCGGCTTTCGGGTTGGCGGCACGATCGGTGGCTTTCAGCGGTGAGGCGGATTCGGGAATGCCAAAATGGTCGCGTATTCGAACTCCCAGTTCGAGGCGTGAAAGGAGTTCGGCGCCGGCCCACTGGAAGATTCCGGTGATTTCACGGCGTTCGCACAGCTCGAGCAAGGCGGCGGCGAGATTCTGCGCGGTGCAGGTCTGACGGAATTCGTCGGTGTAGAGTGCGGGTGTTTTGCCTGCGGTCCAATCGGCGAGGAGACGTTCGTGAAGGCTGCGTTTGCCGCCCGGGCTGTTGCCCATGAGCAAAGGAGCGCGGACGGTCGCGGTGAGTGTGGGCGCGGCGGCGTGGACGAGTTTTTCGCTTTCCACTTTCTGGCGCGCGTAGGTGTTGATGGGAGCGACGGGATCGGTGACGGCGTAAGGTGCGCGATCACCGGCGAAAACCTGTTCGGAGGAAAGATGGATGAAGCGTGCGCTGAGTTGCTGCGCGAGACGGGCGGCGAGTGCGGGGAGGGCGACGTTGAGCTTCTGGGAAAGCGCCAGATCTTCGTCGCATTTCGCAGGCTCGGAAACCGCGGCGGCGTTGAGGATGGCATCGGGCTTTGTGCGAAGAATCGCAGCGGTGACGGCGGCTTCGTCGGTGAGATCAAGGGTGATCTTTTCGGAAACGCCTGCAGGTGTGCCGGCGAATGTGGTGACGGTCCCGATCACGGTGTGAGCTTGGCGTGAGGCGAGTTCAGCGAAAGCGCCTCCGACGAGGCCGGAGGATCCGAGAATGAAGAGTTTCATGGAGCGGAAAGTGGTCGAGTTGTAGGAGCGGCTTTACCCCGCGATGTTTCGCTCAAGTCGGGCGAAGGTGCATCGCGGCGTAAAGCCGCTCCTACAATTTGAGAAAAGAAAAAGGCCGACGGTGAGGTCGGCCTTTGAAATCGGATCGGCGAAAAATCGCGCGAGCTTACTTTTTCTTGGAGAGGATGAGCTGCTCGAGCTTTACGATGTCGGCCGAGAAGAGGCGGATGCCTTCTGCGGTCTTTTCGGTGGCCATGGCGTCTTCGTTGAGCGCGAAGCGGAAGGACTTTTCGTCAAAGGAAACCTTCTTGAGGTCGGCGCTGGCGGACTTGGCGGGATCGAGTTTACGGACGACCGGATCGCTGGAGGCCTTGAGTTCGGCGAGGAGGGCTGGAGCGATGGTGAGGAGGTCGCAGCCGGCGAGCTCGAGGATTTCGCCTTTGTTGCGGAAGGAGGCACCCATGACCTCGGTCTTGTAGCCGAATTTTTTGTAGTAGGTGTAGATCTGGGTGACAGAGATGACGCCCGGATCGGCGGCTCCGACGAAGTCTTTTCCGGAGGCCTTCTTGTGCCAGTCGAGGATGCGGCCGACGAAGGGGGAGATGAGCTTGATGTTCGCTTCGGCGCAGGCGACGGCTTGGGCGAAGGAGAAGAGGAGGGTCAGATTGCAGTTGATGCCTTCCTTCTGAAGCTGCTCGGCGGCCTTGATGCCTTCCCACGTGGACGCGATCTTGATGAGGATGCGCTCTTTCTTGATGCCGGCTTTTTCGTAGAGGGCGATGACATCGTGGGCTTTCGCGATGGTTGCCTCGCGTGTCGAAGGAGAGGCGGGCGTCCACTTCGGAGGAAACGCGGCCGGGGACGATCTTGAGGATTTCGAGACCGAAGACTACGAGGAGGCGGTCGATGATCTGGCTGAGTCGAGGCGGAGGCGCCGGCTTCAGCGATGGCCTTGTCCACGAGGTGGGCATATTCCGGCATCGCGGCGGCCTTGAGGATGAGGCTCGGGTTGGTGGTCGCGTCCTGAGGAGCGAATTCCTTCATGCTGACGAAGTCGCCGGTGTCGGCGACGACGGTCGTGAAGGCCTTGAGTTGGTCGAGTTGGGTAGGCATGGTTGAGAAAATGAAAGCGACCACTTTACCGGGCGGGCGGAGGCGCGGGCAAATGGTATTTCAGCCAGGCCAGCCCCTCCGCTTCGTTTGTAAATACGCCGTCGAGCTGGGCTTCGAAGGCGCTTTCGAGGGTTTTTTTGAAGGCGGGGCCAGGTGTGAGTCCTAATGCGATGAGATGGCGACCGAGCAAAATAGGGTGGGGGGCCTGGGAGCCCAGTGTCAGCGCGGAGGCGCGAGATTGGAGTTCGGCAATGCGCGCAAGTGTTTCGGGTGAATGCAGCGGTGGGCGTCCGTCGTGGTCGGCGCGCATGACGACGCAGAGTTCTTCGATAGTTGCCGGGGAAAGTTTCCGGGCGAGGCGACGGATGCGGCTGTCGGAAAATTCACCCTGGCCGCTGTGATGAGCGAGGTGGAGCACAACGAGTGGACGTACGTGTTCGATGAGTTCGCGTGGTGCGCCGATGCGATTGAGAAATGATTCTGCGAGGGGCCCGCCGGCCGATTCATGACCGGGACTGATCCAGCGCATCTCGCCGCGGCGCTCCGCGAATGAAGTCGTGCTGGGTTTTCCGAAATCGTGTGCGAGTACGGCGAAAAGAGACTGGCGGCGTTTTTCGGCGGAGGCATTTTTCCATGCGTCCAGACGCACGAGCGCGTCGCAGCAATGCGACGTGTGGGTGAAGACGTCGCCTTCGGGATGCCACGTGGGATCTTGCTGCGTGCCGCGCAGTGCGGCGATCTCGGGAAAATGCGACAGCCAGCCGGTTTCCTCGAGCACGGCGAGGCCGCGCGAGGGTACGGCGGATTTTTCCGCCCATTTGGCCCATTCGCCCCAGATACGCTCGACGGGTAATTCGTGAAACGTGCCGACTATGGAGCGGCACAGCGAAACGGTTTCGGGTGCGAGCTTGAAATTGAAACGCGCGGCGAGCTGAAAGCCGCGCAGTACACGGAGGGGATCCTCGGTGAAGGCTGCGCTTGTGTGACGCAGGACGCCTGAGCGGAGATCGCGTTCGCCGCCGTGTGGGTCGATCACCTTTTCGGAGAAGGGGTCATAAGCGATGGCGTTGACCGTGAAGTCCCGTCGTGCAGCGGCTTCGGCATCAGTGAGGTTCGGCTCTGGATCAACCGCGAAGCCGCGATGGCCGGCGCCGGTTTTCGATTCGCGGCGTGGCAGACTGAAGTCGTATTCAGTTTCTGCGACGCGCAGTTTGATCACGCCGAAGCTGCGTCCGACGATGTCGGTGCTGCCGAACGGTGAGAGTGCGCGATGAAGCTGTTCGAACGTCACGCCGGGAACCTCGACGTCGAAGTCTTTGGGCTCGAGTCCAAGAAGCCAGTCACGGACACAGCCGCCGACGAGTCGCGGCCGGCCGATTTCACGAATTGCCTGAAGGACGGCGACGAGAGGAGGCGGCAATCGCATGAACGAGATGGCGATGGATTTTGCGGGGAATCACACCCGCGATTTTATTTCGTTTCGCGTTCCGGAATCAGCAAGCAGGCCCAGCCGGTTAAAAATGCCAGCCCTCCGAGAGGTGTGATCGGTCCCAGCCAGCGGGGTCCGCCCAGCGCCATGAGATACAATGATCCGGAAAACATGAGGACGCCGATGAGCCAGGCCCAGGCGGCGACAGTCAGTTTCGTTGAATGTGTTTCATGTTTCGAAGCGCAGAATGCAACGAGGGCGAGCAAGGCTACTGCATGGATTAAATGATACTGCACGGCCGTGTGCCACGTATCGGTCATGCCATTATCGGCCAACCGCCCTTGAGCGCATGTGCGCCAAATGCTCCTAATGCGACACCGCTTAGACCTAATAATCCCGCTGCGGCTTTCATCGTACGCATGAGCATGATCGAAGTTGTTTACACTATTTTGGAACCGCTAAGTCGGTTTCCGGTCCGGTTTCAGAGCAGAAGGGGTCGGTAAGTTAAGACTTGAATTTTACAAACCTATCTTTTCTGTGCGGAAGGCCGATTCTGTCGGCCGACTGAACAAACTACAGAACAACAACACTATGAAAAAGACTGCCATTCTCCTCGCGGCTCTCGCTGCCGGCGCTGGTTTGAACGCTCAAGATGTGAAGTCCTCGTACTCCGTTACGACCGATTTCACCTACTCCTCGGAATACGTTTTCCGTGGTGTCGAAGCGGCGGGTAACTCCTTCCAGCCCTCCGTCGAAGTTTCCGTTGATGATGCCTACATCGGCCTGTGGACCAATACTCCAGTCGTTCGTGACCGTAACGGTGGCGAAACCAACGAAATCGATCTCTACGGTGGCTATAAATACAAGCTGAACGACGCGCTTTCTTTCGAAGCAGTCGGCACGTACTACTGGTACCCAGAAGCCACGGGCGGCGCGACCAAGGACTCCGTTGAAGCCGGTCTCGGTGCTACCTACCTCTATCAAGGTATCTCCTCGAGCCTCTACTACTACTACGACTTCATTCTCGGTTCCGACACCATCCAGGTTTCGGTCGGTTATAGCGTTCCTCTCGAAGCGATCGGATCCTCGGTTGATTTCAGCGTCTTCGCCGGTAACGTGTCCGGTCGTGACGTCGCTCCTGACAGCGGCCGCAAGGTCATGGAAACCTACAACTACTACGGTTTCGACATCAGCGTTCCTTACAAGCTGAACGACAAAGCCGCGATCACGACCGCTCTCCACTACGCGGCCAACGATCAGTACTTCGATGGTTCCGTTCCTGACGCCAACCTCTGGTTCAGCGTCGGTCTCTCGGTTGGTTTCTAATCGCTCGCGCGTTTAGAAAAATACCCGAAAATCGTCTTATCTCACCCGCTCCTCTTCACCGAGGAGCGGGTTTTTATTCATAGCCCAAATCTAAGGGTTGACAGCCTATGGCTAAACCTTAGCTCTCGACCCCTTTTCCTTTCATGAAAACGTTCCTCGCCAAAAAAGAGACGGTACAACCCAAGTGGCATCTGATCGATGCCGAGGGTGTGGTGCTCGGTCGTCTCGCAGTCAAGGCCGCCAACATCATCCGTGGCCGCCACAAGGCCTCCTACACCCCGTCCGTCGATAACGGCGATTTCGTGGTCGTGATCAATGCAGACAAAGTTGTGCTCACCGGTAAAAAGGAAGAGCAGAACGAGTACATGTTTTTCTCCGGCTTCGTCGGTGGCGAAAGCTATCGTTCGCTCAAGCTGATGCGTGAGCGCAACCCCGAGTTCATCATTACGCACGCCGTCAAAGGCATGCTCCCGAAGAACCGGATCGCAGCCAAGATGCTCACCAAGCTCCGCGTGTTCAAGGGCTCGGCCCACGACCACGAGGCCAACAATCCCGTCAAAGTTTCCGTCTGATTTATAGACCATGAGCGCTGATAAAGCTGTTTTCCTCGGCACCGGCCGCCGCAAGACCTCCACCGCCCGCATTCGCATCGTCGAAGGCACCGGCAAGCTCGTCGTCAATGACCGCGAGTTCGAGAAATACTTCTCGCACGAAAATTTCGCCAAGCAGGCTTATGCTCCTCTCCTCACGGTTGAGTTGCGTGACAAGATCGACGTTGTCGCCAACGTCGCTGGTGGCGGCGTCTCCGGCCAGGCCGGCGCAGTTGCCCACGGCATCGCCCGCGCCCTCCAGAAGCTCAATCCTGAGCTCCGCGCCGCTCTCAAGAAAGCCGGCCACCTCAAGCGTGACCCGCGTGCCAAAGAGCGTAAGAAGCCCGGCCAGCCTGGTGCCCGCAAGCGCTTCCAGTTCTCGAAGCGCTAAGCCGAGACACCTCGTTCGTTTTCATGAAACTGGCCGCCTTCTCACCGAGGCGGCCTTTTTGTTGTCACGCATTCGCTTCAAAAAGCTTCTCGATTTTCTGTTCAGCTCTTCCGAATTTTTCCTCCTATGAAAGTTGGTGTCATCGGCGCGTCGGGCTACTCCGGCGAACTACTGGTCAAACTGCTTCTCGCTCATCCGCATGTCACGCTGGCGGCGGTGACGTCGCGCTCACAGGTGGGCAAGACGCTCGCCCAGGTCATTCCTGCGCTGCGCGGTGCTGACAAAGGCCTGAAGTTCGTGGACTCCGACGCGGTGGCTCTCTCGAAGAGCGACATCGAGTTGTTCTTCCTCGCGCTTCCTCATGGAGCTGCCGCCGAGTTCGCGAAGGTTCTTGTTGCCGCGGGCAAGCGGGTGATCGATCTCAGCGCCGACTTCCGTATCGCCGATCTGGCGACATATGAAAAATATTATGGGAAGCATCACGCGCCCGAGCTTCTTGCGAGCGCCCGGTTCGTCCTTCCGGAACTGACGCCTCCCGCTTGGAAAAACGAAGTGAAGCTCGTCGCGTCGCCGGGATGCTATCCCACGAGTATTTTGACGCCGCTTGTCCCGTTGCTGAAAGCCGGCGTGGTTTCCCGCGAGCATATCGTCGCGAACTCCTACAGTGGTGTCAGCGGCGCCGGCAAAAAGGTTGAAGAGATGTATCTCTACGTGGAGCGCGCGGAGAGCATCAAGGCCTACGGTCTTGTGAAGCACCGCCATCTCGCGGAGATCGAAGAACAGATCGCCCTGCGCAGCGGCGCGCCGGCGATCATCCAGTTCAATCCACACCTTGCCCCCATGCGCCGTGGCATCGCCTCTACCATCACGGTTCCTGCCGCGGCGGGAGCGACGATTGAGTCGTTGTACGCCGCGTGGAATGAAGCCTATGCCGGCCGCACCTTCGTGCAGATCCTCCCAAGTGGCGAAACACCTGACACGGCTCACGTGGTCGGCACCAATCGCGTGGATATGTCTGCGGTGTTCGATCCGCGTACAAAGAACTTCGTGATTACCTCGGTCGTGGACAACGTCGTCAAAGGCGCGAGCGGCCAGGCGGTGCAGATCATGAATCTATGGTGTGGATTCCCCGAGACCGCAGGACTGGTTTGATCCTGGCCCCGGCAAAAGCTTGCTGCTCCAAATAAAACAAAGGCCGGTCCCACGGGACCGGCCTTTGTTCTCTGCAGAATGTCCAGAGTCCTTCGCTTCAATTGCGACTGCGGAGCTTGGATAGCAGGCGGAGGATCTCCAAGTAGAGCCACACGAGGCCTACGAGCAGACAAAATGCGAAGCGCCAGCCCTGCCGGGAATCCACGCCTTGTGCGACCGCTTCGTCGATGGCCGCAAAATCGATCACGAAGCTGAGTGAAGCCACGATGATGACTGCCACACTGATGCCGATGCTCAGCGTCGAACTATCGTGCAGGAATGTGAGCGGGTGGCCGAAAAGGCGGGAAACGAGGCTCACGAGGTATAACGCGGCGATGCCCATGAGCGCGGCGGAAATGATCTTCACGAAAGCCGGCGTGGCCCGCAGCACGTTTATCGAGTAGAGCCACAGCACCGCGAAGAAGCAGCCCAACGTGGCAATGATGGCCTCCAGCGCGATGCCGGGATACTGCTGATTGGCGAAATAACTGACAGCGCCGAGAAAGACACCCTCCACCGCGCCGTAAGGCACGATCAGGAAAGGCGTGGTAACGCGGGTGAACGCGATGATTAATCCGAGTACGAGGCCGGCGATCATGCCGCCAATGGCGAAGCTTGGTGGAACTGGCCGGTCTCGAGGCCGTTCCAAGTGAGCGCGAAGGTGATGCAGGTGACAACGAGCAGCGCGCCTGTGCGGTGGATCACACCGTTGTACGTGAGCGGCTGCGTGACGACGCCATCGTTTTCGAGGCGGCGGATGGTGGGGTTGGCTTGAAACATGGCGTGCCGACATCACCCGGCGCGGCCATGGGTTTCAAGTGTTGTTTGGTGCGCCCCAGCGCACGCTGTCCCCGCGCTTAGCTGCGATAGTCAGCGTTCTCGCTCACATACTCGTGAGTGAGATCACCACCGAAGACGGTGCATTCACCGCCGCCGCTCGCGAGGTCCACTTCGATCTCGACGCAACGTTCATGTGGCGGGAAATCAACCGGCGGGGCAAAGACGCCGTCCTTCGCCGGTGCGCTGGCGTAGAGTTCGGCGCCTTTGAGGTGCGCAACGAGTGCCGTCTCCTTCGTTGGATCGAGTCGAAAGGCACCGTTGGCGAAGATTTCGATGCCGCCAATGCGCGCGCTCAGACGGGAGAGATCCAGTCCGGGGGCGTGCGCACCGACATGCTTGCCGATTGCCTGGACCAGACGTCCGACGTTTGGGTCGTTGCCGGCGACGGCGCATTTGAAGAGCGGGGCATTGACGATGGCCTTGCCGAGGGCGCGGGAAATTTCGCGCGTGGGAGCGCCTTTGACATGCACGCGGATCACGTGGCGCACGCCTTCACCGTTGCGTACGACGTCTTCCGCGAGATCGCGGCAGACCTGAGTGAGCGCCTTCTCGAAGGCGGCCTTGTCGGTGCACGGTGTTTTGCCGGAGGAAACAAGTGCGACCGTGTCCGAGGTGCTGGTGTCGCTGTCGATGCTGATGGTGTTGAAACTCACCTCGACGGCTCTGGCGAGCATTGCGCGCAGTTCGGCGCGCGGGATGGCGATGTCGGTCAGGATGTACACGAGCATCGTGGCCAGATTGGGCTCGATCATGCCCGCGCCCTTTGCGATGCCGACGATGCTTCCGCCGCCAAGACCGGCGCGCCGGATTTTTGGATACAGATCGGTTGTCACGATTCCCTCGGCGGCTGGAAGGATCGAACTCGAGGTCAGCGTGGAAGCGGCGGCGGGAAGGCCGTTGAGGATTGCGTCCACGGGTAGCGTCCAACCGATCACTCCCGTGGAGCTGGGAAGCACTGCGGTTGGTGCGATGTTGAGGAGGGACGCGGTTCTGGCGCAAATCTGCTCCGAGGCCTCGACGCCGCCCGGCGCGCAGACATTGGAGATCTTGTTGTTCACGATAATCGCGCCGAGCGCGGGTTCATCGAGGCGCTTGCGACCGACGATGATCGGCGCGCCCGGAAAGGCGTTGCGCGTGAACATCGCGGCGAAATCGGCGGTCGGCTTGTCCAGCGCGATCAGTGTCAGCGTCATCTTCGCGGGCTTGGGCGCCTCGCGAGGCATGAACTCGAAGCGCGTTGTGCCGACGCGAAAGCCCGCGGGCAGGGCGGCCTGGCTGGCGAGCCAGGCGCGGTGGGCGTCGCGTGACGAGAAGGTGAGTGATGTGCTTGGCACGAGTGAGAAGTGAGGCGCGCGGCCTGTCCTGTGAAGCCGATTTTCAGGCCGTCACGTCACGCTCTCGTGACGTCCGGTCCCGGAAATGTTTTTATCGGCCAGAAATTTATATGGAAAAGCGCGGCGCAGGTGCGTTAAGCATCTCGCACTTCAAATCACTGTGAGCGCTTTTTCCCTTCTGTCCTCTTATCAATCCGCGGCCGTGGGTCGCGTGCTTTGAACGCCGATGAACGTCGCTGAAGTTACCGCAAAGGCGAAGGTGCTGCTCGAGGCGCTTCCCTACATTCAAGATTTCCGTGGCTCCACGTTCGTCGTGAAGTACGGCGGCAGTTTCATGGATGATCCCGATCCCGCCGGCCGTCTGCGCGTGGCGCACGACATCGCGTTTCTCGCGGCTGTCGGCATCAACGTCGTCGTCGTCCACGGTGGCGGCAAAGCCATCACGAAGGCGATGGAGGTTTCCGGCCTGAAAGCGAATTTCGTCAACGGCATGCGTGTCACCGATGCTGCCACGATCGCGATCGTGAAGAAGACGCTCGATGAGATCGTGAACAAAGATGTGTGCGACGCCGTTGCCGCCGCCAAGGCCAAGCCGAAGGGCCTGCCGGGTGACAGCGTGCTCGTCTGCCAAAAGCTGCTTGTCGATGACGACAACAACCCGGTCGATCTCGGTTTCGTCGGCGAGGTCACCGAGGTGAAGGCGAAGCTCATCAAAAAGGAAATCGCGGACGGTTTCGTTCCCGTGATTTCGCCGGTTGCCGAAGACAACGACGGCAAGCCGTACAACATCAACGCCGATGTCGCCGCCGGTCGCGTCGCGAGTGCGCTGCGTGCGCGCCGCCTCGTTTACATGAGCGATGTCCCGGGCCTGCTTTCTGCGCCGCCTGATCCCGCGTCCCTGATTTCCACGTTGAAGATAAGCCAGGTGGATGACCTCAAAAAGAAGGGCGTCATCGACAAGGGCATGCGCCCGAAAGTCGCCAGTGCCATCCGTGCGCTGCAGGAAGGTGTGCAACGCGTTCACTTCATCGACGGACGTCTGCCGCACAGCCTGCTGCTGGAGATTTTCACGGACAAAGGCACCGGTACCGAGATTGTTCACGGTTGAGTGCTGGATATTGCAGCGAATTTCCGGCGGAAAAGACCTCCGGTCTCGACGAGTGAAGCGGCTCCGGGTCTGCGTGAAGAAAAGCCCGTAATTTTATGCAGCACGTCCTTATCATTCACGAGGTCGCCGACTATGAAGCATGGAAAAAGGTATTCGACGGCGCGGCGGACATGCGTCGCGAAGCAGGGGAGCGCTCCTACCAAGTTCTCCGCTATGAGAGCGAACCGAGGAAGATTGTTCACTTCTCTGTGTGGACCTCGCTAGCTGCCGCGAGAACGTTTTTCGAGTCACCACGCTTGGTTCAGATTCGGAAGGAAGCCGGTGTACGGGCCCCCGAATTCATTTATTTGAATCAGATCGAGTCCGGAACGCTGTGAGTGTCCTGCCGATGGGTTGCTTGAGCTGGCGTGGCTACCGCCATCCGCTTTGGGGAGTCTGGCTCCAACCAGATACGCTCTTGGTTTTTCACAGGGAATATCCGTTAGTCTTTCTTGAACGCTATGAACTCCCCGACCGTCCTCCGCACGAGCACCGCCGATCTTTACGATGCGCACGTGATGAAAAATTACGCGCGCGCGCCGCTTACGCTTGCGCGCGGACGCGGGGCTCTGGTCTGGGATGATCAAGGGAAGCAGTATCTCGACTTCACCTCGGGCATTGCCGTGAGTGCGCTTGGGCACTGCCATCCGCACTGGGTGGCCGCCGTGCAACGGCAGGCGGGCGAACTCATTCACACGAGTAATCTTTTCCGGAATCCCAATCAGGCAGAGCTCGCACGGCGGCTAACCGGTTACGCGGGGCCCGGCCGCGTGTTTTTCTGCAACAGCGGAGCCGAGGCCAACGAAGCGCTGATTAAACTTTCGCGTCTCCACGGTTTGAAGAAAGCCGGTGGCGAAGAAGGCAAATGCTACAAGGTGATCTGCGCGAAGAGCGCGTTTCACGGCCGCACCTTTGGCGGCATGAGCGCCACGCCCCAGGCGAAAATCCAGAAAGGCTTCGCGCCGCTCGTGCCGGGCTTTGTTTTTGGCGAGCTGAACAATCTCCAGAGTTTTGCCGACCTCATCGATGATCAGACCGCCGCCATCTTCGTGGAGACGATCCAGGGCGAAGGCGGTGTGAATCCGTGCACGCCCGAGTTTCTCGTTGGCCTGCGCAAGCTCTGCAACGACCACAACCTGCTGCTTCTCCTTGATGAAGTGCAGTGCGGCATCGGCCGTACGGGAAAGTTTTTCGCCTTTGAACATGCGGGCGTGCAGCCCGACGCCATCGGCATGGCCAAGGGACTTGGCGGAGGCATGCCCATCGGTGCTGTCTGGGTGCGCGAAAACGCGGCGGAGCTTTTTCAACCGGGTTCGCATGGCACGACTTTCGGTGGTACTCCGCTCGCCTGTGCGGCTGCGCTGGCGGTCCTCGACGTGATAGAGAAGGAAAAGCTCATGGAGAAAGTCTCCATCAACAGCACGACCTGGATCACGGCGCTGAAGCAACTCGCGAAGGAGTTTCCGGCCCAGCTGCTGGGTGTGCGCGGTCAGGGTTATCTCGTCGGTTTGCAGCTCGCGGCCGATCCGGCACCGACGATCGCGGCTTTGCGGGAAGCAGGGATGCTCGCGCCTGTTGCCGGTGGAAACGTGATCCGATTGCTTCCGCCGCTCACGGCTACGCCGGATGAATTGGCGCAATCGGTCGAAATCCTCCGCAAGGTCCTTGCCTCAGCGAAAGCCTGAATCGGCGCAGCTCTTTAGATGAGCAGGCGCCAAAGAAGCGCGGTTTTTCCCGAGAGCCTTGCTCAGTGCTTTTCGTCCTGTGGCTCGAACTTAAAGACCTGCTGGCAGTGAGCCAGGACGGGGCGGCCTTTGTGCAGAGGCGGTGCGAAACGCCATTCGCGGACAGCGGCGGCTGCGGCGGACGCGAGAGCGGGATTCTGCGGGGTGGTCACGGAGGGCATGCGGACGGCACCGGTTTCGTCGATGTAGAAATCAACGATGACGCTGCCACGCAGACCCTTTTCGATCCACTCCTTCGGATAGATGGGCTGAGTCACCTGAATAGGCGTGGGGATGCTGTCGAGTGTGCGCAGTCCGTGGGGCTTATAAATGTAGGCCGGGCCAAAGCTGTCGGTTTGTGAGAAGCGGGGGACGCCGATGCGTTCGACCAGAAGGACGCCGTCTATTTCGAAGCGGAAGGTAATGTCGGCGACGGTGCCAACGGTTTCATTACCATAACGCGAGGCTTCGTAACGCCATTCGCCAATGGCGGCGACGGCGGCATCGGCGAATGGTTTTTGCGTGTAACCGAGCACCATGGACTCGGTGAGCTGGCCGTTTGAATCGATGTTGATGAGAACGCGTGCCTCGCCGTTGGAAATACCCTCACGCATGAGGGAGATCGGGTAGCGGACCGGGGTGGTGCGATGAATCTTGCAGGGAATGATAACTTCTATGGCGCCGGCGGGATTGGGAGCGGGAGGCGGAACGATCGTCGTCGTTGCATCACCGGCGTAGGCGGTGGCAGCGAGAAGGCTCGCGAGGAGCAGGGGCAGGTGGCGGAAGGTTTTCATGGGAGGACGATTGTCGTTGTCCAATATAACCCCGCCCGGGGGTAAAACCCTTCATGGGGGTGAGGGCGAAAAGGAGAGTGAAAACGGGTGGAGGTCTACGGTCGAGGAAGGATTGGCCGATGTTAAGGAGACGGTTCACCCCGATGATGTCCTGTTTCAAATGCCATTGCTGCGCCTACTTTACGCTCTCCTGATTCTGGTCCTTGGACTGGCTACGTCGGGCAGAGCGGCTGTGCCGCTGGCGCAGATCGACTCAGTGACCTATCAGACTGAGCACTGCTTGTTCATCATTGATGCTTCGGTGCCATGGAGCAGTCCGGCGAACGCGTACAACGCGATCTATTCGCTGACCAATAATAATCTCTCGGGTTACTTCGACAGGCTTACGACGTTGTTTCCGGGCAGTTACTTTTCGGTCTGTTACATGGCTAACACCGGCTATTCGACGGTGCCCAATTACATCGACCGGCATTTCAAGGCGAATGGTATCAACGAACCGGGCACGGAGGGTGCACCGCAGTCTTTTGCGACAGTCGATATCTGCCGCTACAATCTCACGGGCTCGGTTTTTCGGCCGGTGCTCGGTGTGTACGATCATGAACTCGGGCATGCGTGGGGCGCGCAGGTTTTCAACTGGGTGGCACCGACGCTCAGCAATGGACACTGGCTCAGTAACTCGACCGTGGACGGGCAATTGAGTGCGACATACTCGGACGACGGCGGGGTGACCGTGAATAAAATCTACGGAGATATGACGGCGGGGTTTCGCTATCATCGCGTCGACAATCTGCGCAGCAATGACTGGGAGACTTTTTCTGAACAGGAGCTGTATTTGCTGGGTGCGGCGCCGCAATTTCCGACCTCCTACGTTCTGAATAATCCGGTGTACAACGCGGACGGCTCGATGAGTGCGTCGTCCGTGAGCACGTTTACGCACGCGGCGCTGGTTGCGCTGCACGGCGCTCGCAGTCCGGATTACACGCAGGCGTCGAAACGCTTTAAGCTCGGGTTTGTCTACATCGCGCGGGATGTGGCGGAAGTGAACAGCGTTTATCAAGCGGTGGAGCAATCGATCGCGCATTTCACGACGGCGGAGGCGACCGACACTGCGGGCTACCGTTTCCAGACGCCGTTTTTGGTGAACACGAAATTCCGGGCCAGTGTGGACGGACTCCTTGCAGATCTCGACGGCGTGACCACGCCGACAATCAGCGTCACGGAGACGTACACGACTTCGAGCGACGGCGCAGCGGTGATTCATTTTACCGCGACTGATGGTACTGCAGTGACTCCTGTCGTGAGCGTTGTGCCTGCCTCGGCACAGTGTTCGGTCGGAAGTGGAACGGTGCAGATCTCGGATCTTCCGAATGGCGTGCATTTTTTCACGCTCAAGGCGGAGAACGCGGCGGGGAAAAAAGCCTTCGCGCATTTTGTCGTGGAAGTGCTGCACCCGGCGGGATCACTTGTCGCGGGAACACCGCCGGTAGATCAGACAGCGACAGCGGGTCAGACGATGGCGTTCACCGCGGCAGTTTCAGGAGGAACGGGATCATATTCCTATAGCTGGTATCGTCAGGCGGCGCGAACGAGTACGTGGAATCCAATGACCGACGGTGCCGGTGTTGGCGGTGCGACGACGGCGACGCTGTCAGTCACCGCGACGACTGCGATGGAGGGAGATCGTTTCCTTTGTGCGATGACGGACGGCTCAGGCGTGGTCAGCTCGGCGATCGCGACGCTGATGGTTGATGAGCAGGCGCCACCGATTGCGTCGCAGCCAGTCGCACAGACGCTCGCAGTTGGGAATGCGGCGCATTTTTCGGTTGGCGTGACAGGTGTGCCGCTGACGTTTGGCTATCAGCGCTACCAGTGGGAGCGGCTGGCCGCGGGCACAGGCACGTGGATGACACTGGCAAATGGCGGCAGCTATTCCGGTGCAACTACGGCGAGTCTCACGGTGAGCGGGACGACGCTGGCGATGAGTGGAGATCAATTTCGATGTGCAATCAGCAACACGGCGGGTGCCGTGACGACGCAGGCGGTCGCGCTTACGGTGATCCAGCCACCGTCGGTGACAGCGCAGCCGGTAAACGTGACGACGGGTGCCGGACAGACGGCGACGTTCTCGGTCACAGTGGCAGGAACGGCTCCCTTTTCTTATCAGTGGAAAAAATACTCGACGCCTATTGCGGGAGCGACGTCGTCGACGCTGACGTTGACCGACGTGCAGGCGGGAGACGCGGGCGCTTACGTGGTGACGGTGACCAACGCGATCGGCAGCACGTTGAGCAATGTCGGAAGCCTGACCGTGACGCCAGCTGCACCGGGATTTGTGGTGCAACCGCTGGGCGTGGCGACCAGTTCGGGGCGCTCGCTGACGCTGACTGCGTCGGCGATGGGCACGAATCCAATCACCTACCAGTGGAGAAAAGCGGGTGTACCGATTTCCGGTGCGACTGCTGCGAGTTTTTCCATCAATCCGCTGCAGCTGACGGACGCGGCTGATTACTCGGTGCTGGCGACGAATTCAGTGGGAAGCACTGCGAGTTTGGTGGCGACAGTGACGGTGGCGGATGCGTATGACGCGTTCTCGTCGAGCTACGGGCTGGATCCTGCCGGAAACGGCCTGCCTTCGGCAAATCCATCGAGCGATGGTGTGGTGAATCTGTTGAAGTTTGCGCTCGGTGAAAATCCAGCGGTGTCGAGTCAGTCGGGTCTACCCGTGCTGACGAAGAACGCAGGTGGAGCGACCGCGGTGTACCAATTTAATGTCGATCCTGCAGCTCTGGCCACGAGTACCGTCGAGGTGGAATACTCATCGAATCTCGTGTCGTGGACGAAAGCGGTGGACGGCCAAAACGGCATAGTGATCACGGTCCAGCCGGTGAATGCCACGAAGACAGTGATTTCGGTGAGTCTGCCGGCGAGTGGTCAGGCGTTGTTCGTGCATTTGAAGGTGAGTCACTAGAGAACGCGACTGCGCGCGTGGATATTTTCCGAGGGGATGACTAAGCGGCCTACCATTTTTTATAGCCGAGGAATTTCCCGTTCATGGTGATTTTCACGCGATCGCCCTTTGGATCGGCGACGCGGTCGATGTCCATGGTGAAGTCGATCGCGCTCATGATGCCCGGGCCGAATTTTTCCTCGATGAGTGCTTTGATGGTCGGACCGTAGACGTAGATGATTTCCTGAAAGCGATACTGCAGCGGCTCTTTCGGGACGGTGGGCGCGGCTTCGCCCTTGTTGGCAAATTCAGTGAGGGCGGAGGCGACATCGGGGCCGAGATCGAGCAAGGCGGCGAGTCGTGTGGCTTCAGGCAGATCGAGGGCGTTTTCGCCGAGACAGGCGGAGGTCGTGAAAACTTCAGACAAGCCGGTGGCTTTGGAGAGGTCGGCCCAGGTGAGTTTCTTGGCGGCTTTGGCGGCGAGAATTTTTTCGGTGAGGACGGTTTTGGTCATGGTACCGCTCAGATAGCAACGCGGGTGCCGAGACGAATGCGGATGCCGGCTGGATGAAGGAAAGGAATTCGGAAAAACGATGAGAACGGATCATGATAGGATGCGGAGGGATGCGTCTCGATGGAGATGATTGAGGGAAAATGGTCGGGGTGGCGTATCAGTTCTCGTGCCGAAACGCGGTGTGTTCTTCGGCACCTATCGTGATCATGAAAGCGAGCTGGCTCTTATCTTTATGCCTGCTGCCTGCAGCGGCAACGTGCCTCGGGGCACCGGCCGGGGCGTTGATGGGCTGGGGCGTCGCGACACCTGGGAAAACACCGGAGGTTTTTGCGCCGGGCGTGATTTGTTTGCCGGAGCGCAAAGAAGGTACTCCGACGTTTTCACCCGATGGACGGGAGATGTATTTTACCGTGGTCGAATCAAATGGCGGGCTGGCGATTTTCGAGAGTCTTCGAACCAAAGAGGGTTGGGCGACTCCGGTGCGCAGCGCGTTTTCAGACGCGGGCTGGAACTGGGAGCCGTTTTTGAGCCCATCGGGGGCTGAGTTGTTTTTCGTTTCAAATCGTTCGCCTGGGGGACCGAAGTGGAATGGACGGATTTGGAAGATGCAGCGAACGAGCGAGGGATGGACATCGCCGCAAGAGATGACGTTGCCATTTACGCCGAGAAAGGGCGCGTGGTTTCCGTCGGTGGACCGCAGCGGCGGGATCTATTTGGGGGCTTATTCCGAGGCGGGGGAGAACTTCGGAAAAGGCGACTTGTACGCCGGGCGCTTGGAGGCGGGGACACTGAAAATCGAGAATCTCGGAAGTGTGATTAACTCGGCGCACGAGGAGTGGGATCCGTTCATCGCGCCAGATGGATCGTATGTGCTTTTTGTGTCGGATCGACCGGGCGGCGTCGGAGGCGTGGACATCTACGTCAGCTTCAAGCGCGATGACGCATGGATGGCTCCGATGAATCTCGGGCCGGAAATTAATTCCGCAGGCAATGAGGTGGCGGCGCGGGTTTCTCCTGATGGGAAGTTTCTCTTCTTCGATCGAGCGGCTGACGGGGGCCAGGACATTTTCTGGGTCTCCAGTGGTGTGATCGAGGCGCTGCGGCAGAAGGCCTTCGCGTCACGCACTGGAAACTAGCGGCGGCTTTCAGCCGTTCCACGGATCGCGCTTGAGGAGAATCTCGCTGAGCTGAACGGCGCTGGCGAAGGCGTCTTCGTGGAAACCGTATTTGAAATAGCTGCCGCAGAAATACGTGGTCTGTGCCGAGGAGAGTTGATTAAGCGACGGCAACGTGGCCTGGGCGCGGATGGCACCGAGAGTGAAGATCGGGTATTCGTACTCGAATCGCTTCAGGACCTTTTCAGGGAGAATGGAATCGGGACGGCCGAGGGTGACGAAATAGTTTTGTCGGTCGGAAACGCCTTGGAGTTTGTTCATCCAGTAATGGGTCGCTCCGGTAATGTGGCCCAAGGAGTCGCGGTTGATTGCGTAGTTCCACGCGGACCAGGCGCGGCGTGTCTTGGGCATGACGGAGGCGTCGGTGTGAAGCGTGACGGTACCGGATTGATAATGAAATTCTCCGAGCAGACGTGACTCGGTGGGCGTGGGGTTGACGAGGAGACGGAGAGCCTGGTCCGCGTGGCACGCGAGGATGACTTTGTCGAAAGTATGCGTGCTCCCGCTGGCGGTGGTGATGGTGACGCCCTGGTTGTTGTGATGTCGAAGGACGCGGACGGCTTTCTGGCCGAGGCGGATATTTTCGCGAAAGGGGGAGATGAGTTTATCGACGTAAACGTTGGAGCCGCCCTCGACGGTCAGCCATGCGTGCTGATTTTGAAGGCCAAGAAATCCGTGATCGTGGAAGAAGCGCAGCAGTGTCGCGGCGGGTAACGAGAGCATGAACTCGGGCGGCGTGGACCAGAGAGCGGAACTCAACGGTATGAGATAGAGCTGGAAGAAGTCGTCACCGTAGGCACGGCGGCGGACATATTCGCCGAGGGTGAGGGAGTTGATCTCCGGATCTTTGAGTGCGGCGATGGCTTCCTGGTTGAAGCGCCTGATCGTGGAGAGCATTCGCCAGAAGCGAGGGCGAAGGAGGTTTTTGCGCCGGGCGAAAAAGTGATTGAGCGACGAGGTGCTGAATTCGAGTCCAGTTTCGATGTGACGGACGCCGAAGGACGTGCCGCTTTTCTTGAGAGGAATATTCAGCTGCTTGAAGAGGCGTGTGAGCTGAGGGCTGGCGGTCTCGTTGCAGACCATGAAGCCGGTATCGATGGAGATGGCGCGGGCATCGCGGGCTGGAGTTTTTTTCGCGGGATCGGCAGGGATGGCGGGTTCGTCATGCGAAACGGTATTGGCGTGGCCGCCGGGCTTTTCGTTTTGCTCGAAGAGCGTGAGATCGAAGTTGCGGTGCAGGAAGTGAGCGCAGCCGAGGCCGGCGATACCGGTGCCGATGATGGCGAGAGAAGGCATGAGGCGGAGAAGAGTGAGGAGGGAAAAGTGAAGAGTGAAAGGTGCTGCAAAGAGTTTCGCGGTGATTGCGTGAGCGCATGAGCAACGCGGAGAAATAAAAAGGGCGGACGTTAAAAACGTCCGCCCGGAGAGGCGTGAATCAAAATCGTATGCGAAATCGTTTAAACGACCGGCGGATTTTGCGGCGGTTGCTGCTGAGCGAGCTTGGCCTGCTGTTCGGCGGCCTGTTTTTGCTGAAGCTCAACGGCGAGTTCGGTCATATCCTTGTGGTGGCCGGCCTGAACCTTTTCCACCACTTGAACGTTGGCGGCGTTGACCGTGGCGACAGCGATGGCGGCAGCGGCGGGGAGAACTTTTTTGAGCGAAGAATACTCCGGATGCACGTGCGCAGCCTTTTGGGCGGCGGCGACGGAATGGACGTGGTCGGCACGCATGCCTTCTTCAAGGATCGACTGCGGGACGGCCTTGAGGCCCCAGATGAAGCCGGTCCATGAGAGGAATTTCAGGCCGTAGTAAGTCGGGTCAATTTCCCACCAATAGAAACCGTTGCGGGTGCAGCTCTGGTAGCGGTGGTGATTGTTGTGCCAGCCCTCGCCGAGCGTGATGATGGCCAGGATGAAACTGTTGCGGGAATCGTCCTCGGTCTTGTAGCGGCGTTTGCCCATCAAGTGCGCCATGGAATTGATGCAGGCGGTGCCGTGGAAGAGGGCGGTGGTGCTCACGAAGAAGCCCCAGACGAGCATCTGCCAGCCGTTGGTGCCGAGACCGGGAGCGAAACGCTCGAGAAGAGCGCCGATACCGAACATCGAAGCGGCGTAGAGAATCGGAACGACGAGGTCGAAGCGATTGAGCCAGACGAGCTCGGGGAATTTCGCGAGGTCTTTGACCTTGGAATAGTCGGTTGGGAAGTTGCGGCGGCTGGTGATCCAGCCGATGTGCGACCAAAGGAAACCGTGGACGTGAGGTGAGTGGGCGTCTTCCTCTTCGTCAGAGTGTTGGTGATGGTGGCGATGATGGTAAGCCCACCAGAGGCCGCCGCGCTGAACGGTGGTGCCGCCCCAAAGCGCCAGAATAAACTGGCCGATACGGCTGGTGCTGTACGTTTTGTGCGAGAAATACCGGTGATAGATGCCGGTAACGGCGAACATACGGATGAAATAGAGGAAAACAGCGGCCCAAGCGGCGAACGCGGAGACGCCTACCCAGAGGATGCCGAAGCAACCTAAGTGCAGGATAACGAAGGGCATAACGCGCACCCAGTCGACCTTGTCGGGTTCGTTGCGCATTTTTTCGGCGCCTTCCGGGCAGTAATCAGAGTCGATCCATTGGGTCACCGCGGTGAGGGCGCGGCGGGCAAAGGAAGGAGGTGTGGAGGAGGAGGAGGCAGACATTAACTATTAAAAGAGGGCGGGAAGGAATGGCTGGAGAGCCGATGGCGCAAGCCGCGTTTCGGTGGAAAACGGCTCGGAGATAGTAAGGTATCGGCATCGGACCGGCGGTGCTTAAACAGCAGTGCGGGTGCCGGATGCTATGAACGGATTAAAATCCGTTCGCAAATCACGCCCCAGAGGGACGGCACAGGTCAGTCGACTCCCAGACAGGAAATCAATGGAAGGGTTTCAGCAAGGTTTAGCGAGGGTTGGTCACAGGGCAGCGCGTTTTGCAGTCGGGATGCGGCGGAATGGGTTCCGCTGGCTGGTCCCTGCTTGCTTCGCCGAAAACCGGTCGCTTGCTTGCGCGCACATGAGCGAGCCAGCCGCCCCGTTGTCTTCCGCGTCGCCTTCGTTGTCTGCCGGTGCGTTCCCGCCGGTAAAGAAGCGCGAGATCTTTGGCTGGTGCTGTTTCGATTTCGCGAACTCGGCATTCACGACGGTGATCATCACGGTGGTCTATGCGACGTACTTCGTCCAGGTCGTGGCGGAAGGGTTTGCCATGGCGCCGGCCTGGTGGGGGCGAACATTGGCGCTTTCCCAAGTTGTCGTGATCCTGCTTTCGCCGCTGATCGGCGCGGTGGCGGATGCGCAGGCGGCAAAAAAGAGATTTCTGATGACAACGGCGATCGTCTGTTCGCTGGCGACAATCGGTCTGTATTTCGTCAGCAAGGGGGAGATCTGGCTCGCGCTGGGGTTGGTGGCAGTGGCGAACGTGGCGTTTTCGTTGAGCGAGAATTTATGCGCGGCGTTTTTGCCGGAGATCAGCACGCCGGAAAATGCGGGGCGGATTTCAGGCTTCGGCTGGAGTTTCGGTTATTTTGGCGGGCTGATCAGCCTCGTGCTCGCATTCGTGATCATCAAAAGCGGGGCCGGACGCGTGCCGTGGACGTTTGTGATGACCGGCGTGTTTTTCCTGCTGGCGAGTTTGCCGACGTTGCTGCTGTTGCGCGAACGGGCGGTGCCGCAACCTCTCAAGTCGGGGGAGACTTTTTTGAAGAAAGGCTGGCAGGCTAATCTCGCGCTGCTCCGGGAACTGCCTCAGCACCGGACGCTGTTTATCTTTTTTATCGCGATGGTCTTTTTCATCGCGGGGTTGATGGCGGTGATTTCGTTCTCGTCGGTTTTCGCCAGTCAGGAGCTGAAGATGACGCTCGATGATACGGTGAAACTTTTTGTCGTACTCCAGCTCGCCGGTGTGGTGGGCGCTTACGGCTTTGGCGTCGTGCAGGACAAGCTTGGCTCAAAGGCCGCGCTGGTGATCGCGCTCATCCTGTGGGTCGTCGTGTGTGTATGGGTGGCCTGGTGCAAAACCAAGGGCGAGTTCATGGCCATCGGTGTTGTCGCCGGTCTCGCACTCGGATCATTGCAGTCGGCTGGACGTGCCGTGGTGTCGATGCTCACGCCGCCGGGCCGAAGCGGTGAGTTTTTCGGATGCTGGGGATTTTTCGGGAAGCTCGCGGCGCTGATCGGGCCGCTTGTGTTTGGCGAGCTGGCGGCGGGGTTTGGGTATCGCTGGGCGATCCTGACGAACGCGGGGTTTTTTCTGATAGGGCTGCTGATCGTGCTGACGCTCGATCTAAAGAAGCAGACGCTGGTGGAAGAGGCGGAAAAGGTATGATCCGTGAAAAGTGAGGAGTGAAAAAGAAGAGGGCCCACGGACTCGGGAGAGTCACATGGGCCCTGCGGGAAAGTAACGCCCCGGTTCGTTTGTGTGGCCGGCAAGCGCGCCCGGAGTGCGCGCTTCACTTTTTAGCCACTGATCGTGTCCACGTTGTTGGCGAGATTGCGGTAGTTGATCTTTTCGCGCGGGTTGGTGCCGTTCAGGAATTCTTCGACGTTGGTGTAGCCGTCGCCATCGCTGTCGAGCGCTCCGTCAGCGGGATTCTTGGGATCAAGTTTGTGGGTGAGTTCCCAGGCGTCGGGCATGCCGTCGCCATCGGTGTCGACGGGTACGGAGGCGGGATCAAATTTGAGTTCGGGATACCCGCCGACTTCGGCTGGATCGCTAATGATGCCGTTGCGGACGGTGAGTTTGCCGGTGCGGACCATCTCGACCACGCGGGCGTCGACCGCATCGCGCCGGGGAAGCGTCGCGCCGACTTTGGTGATGACGGATGCGAGAGCGGCTTCGGCGGATTGCTGCGGCAGGGGCCAGCCTTCGAAGGGCGTGTTGACGCGGGCGAGCTGCTCGGGGCCGCGCATGCCCTTCCAGTTGCTCTCGGTGACCTCGGAGTTGCCTTCGACGATGTTGCCGGCGACGTACCATTTGCCCGGGCGATTTTTTTCCTTCGGGTACCAGTCGCCTTCCGCCCATGCGGAGCCGGGTGAGTACATGCTGCGCTGCTCGATGCGCGCGATGGTGGCGACCATGTCAGGCTTGGTGGCGGGGCCGGGCTTGTAGTAATTATTGATGACGTTGATGAGAGACGTCTCGTCGCCGCCGTCCATGGTGCGGTGGCCCCAGTTGAAGATGACGTTGTTTCGGAAATCGAAGGCGCCCGACATGCCGATCGAAGGATTCCGCGCGGTGTTACAGGCGAAGAGATTGTGGTGGAACGTGGAGTCCTTGCCGCCCCAGGTGCCGCCGAACGCGTGACGTTTGCCGTCGAGCGCTTCGCTGGAGATCGACCACTGGATGGTGAGCTTTTCGGTGGCGTTTTTGATGTCGGGACCTTCCGGCATTTTTTGCATGTGCCGGTAGAGCGAGAGGTTTTCGTCCATGCCCCAGCTCGTGGAGCAGTGATCGATGATGATCTGGCCTTCGGGATTGCCGCCGATGTTGTCGGAGCCCTGGCCGCCCTTGGGATCGCCGCGGCGGGCGCGAAGATGGCGGAGAATGACGTTGTGGGTGTTGATGTTCACCGACTGGCCGGCGATGCAAATGCCGTCACCGGGTGCGGACTGACCGGCGATGGTGATGTCGGGATTGTTGATGTTGAGATTCGACTCGAGGTGGATCGTGCCGGCGACGCGGAAGACGATGATACGCGGACCGGTGGCATCGATGGCGGCGCGAAGACTGCCGGGGCCGGAGTCGTTCAGATTGGTGACGGCGATAACCTGTCCACCGCGTCCGCCCGTGGTGAACATGCCGCCGCCCCAAGCGCCGGGAAATGCGGGAATGCCAGTCGGCGGCATGCGTGGCGGGTGGGGAGGAACCTGGCCGCGCTCGGGAGCGGCGAAGGCGGCTGACGTGGTTGCAGCCAGAGCGAGCAGGGTGGTGAACGCGGGGGAAATGCGGGCGCAGGGTTTCATCGAATGAACGTTAACACGGGTAACATTAGGTGGAGATTACGAGGCGCGCTGAGTAGTCGCACGGCTGGCTCGCGAGCCGCGAAGCACTAGGGAGCCGCTGAATTCGCCTCTACTCGCTCGAGGACTTCTTCAAGCCACGCGGTGAGTGTCTGACGTTGAGCCTCGCTCAGGCGGGCATCGCGATGGGCGATCGTGTAAGACGGCAATGGCATATTCTTCGCCTCCAGTTCGTCGATGCAGGCCTCCAGTTTGTTCTTTGCGCGTTTAGCTGAGAGCGAGCCGAATTCGGAGAAATTTAATTCCTGTTTTCCGTCGCGTACGTGCTGTGCGAGCCACCAGCCGAGCGGTTGGATTTCGGCGTACCACGGGTAGCGCGTGTGGTTTGAATGACAGTCGTAGCAGGCGACGGTGAGGAGTTGTTTTACCTCAGGTGGCGCGGGATGGATCGCGAACAGGTCGAAAGACGTCGGCGATGAGAGATTTTTTTCCGGGCGGAAAAACTGCAGCAAACAGAAGGCCGCGGCGAGGAACAGGCCCGCGCGTTGGAGGAATTTCTTTCGTCCTCTGTTCATGAGGACGGCGAAGGTGCGGTAGCGGGCGGGGCTGTGTCACTTATCGCGGGAAGAGAAGGGGCTTCGGGGGCGAGTGGATAGAGAAGGAGGAAGCACGCGCCGCCGATAGGGTCATTGCGGGCGATCAGTTCGCCTCCTGTTTTCACGACCTGATCGCGCGTGATATAGAGGCCCAGGCCAAAGCCGTCCTCCTTCGTGGAAACGAACGGACGGAAAAGTCTCTCAAGGATGACGGGAGAAATGCCGGGGCCGGTGTCACGAATCGCGATCTCGCATTTGTCGCCGACGAGCGTCGTGCCGACGAAGAGGATGCGCGGGCCGGTGCGCAGGGTCGACATGGCCTGGATGGCGTTGAGCGTCAGATTGAGGAGCGCCTGTTCGAGGACTTGCGGATCGCCGCGAAGCGACGGATCACGGGCGGCAAAGTCGGTGACGACCTGCACACGGGAGGTCGAGGCCTTGGGTTGCACGAGGGTCAGAACCTCGCGGATCAGTGCCGAGGGAGTGAATACGCGCACATGGTAGCTTTCAGTGCGGCCGAGACGCAGAAACTCGGAGAGCGTGGCCTCGACGCGGGCAAGTTCGTCGGGGATGACGCTGAAGTATTGTTCGCGAAACGCCCGGTCCTCGTAGCGGCTCGGCAGCATCTTGAAGAACAGGCGGAGTGCGGCGAGCGGCTGCTTGATTTCGTGGACCACGCTCGCGCTGATGAGGCCGAGCGCCATCATCTGGCCGGCGTGTTGTGCCTGCGTGCTGGCCTCGATGGTGGTGAGCGCGATGGCGGCGGTTTCGACCATGAGGCTGAGACACTCCAGCTCGTAGAACGTATAGGCGGGCGCGTTTTTCCGGCGGCCGAGAGCAACGACGATGTTGAGATGCTGCTCGGAGCGCGGACCCAGCATCAGGAGCGAGACTGGGCGTTCATCCATCCACTTCAAGGCATCGCGGTCGTGGGCGGCCACGGGTGTGAGGTCCATGGTGTCGCGGGCCAGCCAGCCGGCGCGGTTGATGCGCTGCCAGATCAACCCGCGATCGGGAAGGCGGAAGGCATCGCGCTGGTATACGCCGCGGCCGGTTTCGCTCAGGATCAATGCGTCGCTGGTGTTGGTGTACTCGGCGATGATCTGCTCGAGTTTGACGATGGCCTTTTCCTGCGTGAGCGCGGAACGGGCCACCTCCTGCACCTCGCGCTGGAATCCGGCGATGGAGCGGTAGAGAAGGGCGTTGTGCTTCGCCAGGAAGAACTGGGTGATGTAGTTGACGAGAGCGGCCGCGACGACGCTTGCGCCGATGGTGGCGGCGGTTTCGCTGATGCCGAGATAGATCCTGAGCGTCCAGGAAACGCAGAAGAAAACCACCGAGGCGCCGAGGATGATGCACACTGTGCGCGTGATCAGCGAAATCAGGACACGGGCGTCGTAAACGCCGCGTGCGAGCAACACCCAGGTGAGACGGAAGGCGTAGAGGATCGCGACGAGGCCGAATTCAGGCGGTGGCAGCGGATCTCCCGAGCGGTGGAAGGCGAGGAAGGCGCTGATAACGGAAACCGCGCCGGCCGCGAACGTGACAGCGATGTCCATTTCGTCACGGCTGCTGCCGCGCAATTGCCTCCGGTGGCGCCAGCCGGAAAAGGCAATGTAGGCCATGATGACCGCGAGGATGAGATGTTGCGCGAGCCAGCCGTGGCCGTAGTTGGGGGCTTGAGACGTGGAGGTGTGGGGGATGAACCACTCGAGCGGAGTCAACGCGGCGAGCCCCAGAGCGAGGAATATCCAGGGCAGGGTGTTTTTCGCGATGCGGCGGAAGCGTGCGCGGGGATCGGCGATGAAATCGCGTACGATGATCAGCGTGGGTGCGAGAAAGGCGGCCACGGCGGCGCCGATACGCAGGTGCAGAATCGCGTTTTCACCGCCGCGGGTGATGAATCCATAATTGATGGTCCATATCCCGCCGAGCAGCACGAGCAGGCTGAAGGCGCGGTTGGAGGCGCGGAGCTTATTCGCGCGGTAGATGATCGCGGCGATGGCTATGAAGAGCCCACCGCAGATGTTCAGCAGATAATTTACGATGAGCTCGTCGAAGGCGTCCATGTGGCCGGGCGGATCTCGCCGTCAGGGCGCGTCTGCAGGAAACCTTTCTCGATGCAGTAATGCACGAGGTCGGGCAGGCTCTTCAACTGGAGCTTACGCATGATGCTCTCGCGGTGTTTGCGCACAGTGTCGGGGGCGAGCCCCTTGGTCGTGGCAAGTTCGGCGTCGGAGCGGCCCATTCCGAGAAGGGGAAGCAGTTCGTGCTCACGGTCGCTGAGCACCTTGCTGAAGGCCTGGCTGTCCTGCGCGGTGTGGCGGGCAATCTCACGGACGAGCGGGGTGAAAAAGGGGAGGTCGCGATTGAGCACGCTGTCGAGAGCGGCATGAATGAAGTCGGGGTCGGCGTTTTTATCGACATAGCCATGAAGCCCGCTCTGACGCACCCGGAAGATCGTGTACTCGGTGCACTCGGCCGAGAGGATGATGATCTTCATGCGCGGAAGCTTCTTGCGGATCTCCAGTGCGAGGGAGATGCCGTCGTTATCCGGAAGATTGATGTCCACCAAGAGGGCCTCGGCCTCGGATGACTCGACGGCGGAGAGCGCCGATTTCGCGTCCCGTGCGGAAAAAACGACGTTATAACCGAACCGATGACGGCAGAGATCGGTGAGGAGGTTCAGCACCAAAGCCTGATCTTCAACGATCCCAATGCGAGGAAGGGTGGCCATACACCCGCCACCTTAGAAAATCCATGCGCTGGCGGGAAGCTCATAAACATGCCATTTACTGTCAGGTTCGGAGGCTTGAAATGAACGAAAACTCAGGCTCGCGCAGTGAAGGGCTTCCGGTTTGCCTGCCGCTCCCCTCTGCGCCGGAGCCGCAAAACCCTTCGCGGTAACAACGCGCATCCATCTTCCCCTCTCCAATGTCGAAGCCAGCCACCGTCTCCCTCTCCGAATCCACGTCCATCCGCCCGGTCAAAAAACTCATGGCGGCGAACCGCAGCGAAATCGCCGTCCGTATTTTTAGGGCGGGTACGGAACTTGGACTGAGAACGGTTGGTGTGTTTGCCCAGGAGGATCGCTTCTGCATTCACCGCTATAAAGCCGATGAGGCCTATCAGGTCGGCCAGGGCAAGGGGCCGGTCGCTGCGTATCTCGACATCCCGAGCGTGATCGCGGTCGCGAAGGAGAAGGGTGTGGATGCGATTCATCCGGGCTATGGATTTCTCTCGGAGAACCCGGAGTTTGCCCGCGCCTGCGAAAAGGCGGGAATCATTTTCGTCGGCCCGCGGCCCGAGTTGCTCGACATGATGGGTGACAAAACCGCGGCGCGCGCCGTCGCCATCAAGATCGGTGTGCCGGTTCTTCCCGGTACCGAGGAGCCGATCAGCGACCGCGGCGAGGCACTGAAGACGGCGAAGGAAATTGGGTTTCCGCTTATCATCAAAGCGGCGTTTGGCGGCGGCGGACGCGGCATGCGCGTGGTGCACAAGGCCGCTGATCTCGCCTCGCTGCTCGACGAGGCGCAGGCGGAGGCGGGCCGCGCGTTTGGCAATCCGGCGGTGTTTCTCGAGAAGTACATCCCGAAGGCGAAGCACATCGAGGTTCAGATCCTCGGCGACAAGCACGGCAACGTGATCCACCTCCATGAGCGCGACTGTTCCGTGCAGCGCCGCCATCAGAAGGTTGTCGAAGTCGCGCCGAGTTTCGGCCTGCCGCCGACGGTGGTCACCGAGCTTTGCGAAGCGGCTGCGAAGATGGCGCGCGCGATCAAGTACGACAACGCGGGCACGATCGAATTCCTCTACGATCTGGAGAAACACGAATGGTTCTTCATCGAGATGAATCCCCGCATCCAGGTGGAGCACACGGTGACGGAGGTCATCACGGGACTCGATCTTGTGCGCGCGCAGATCCTCATTGCGCAGGGTCATTCGTTGCATTCCCCGGAAGTGGGAATGCCTGCGCAGGCGGATGTGCCGCGCAACGGCTTCGCGATCCAGTGCCGCATCACCACGGAGGATCCCGAGAACAAGTTCATGCCTGATTACGGACGCATCCTCGCGTACCGCTCACCCGGTGGTTTCGGTGTGCGCCTCGACGGCGGCATGGGGCTTTCAGGTGCGATCATCACGCCTTTCTACGACTCGATGCTCGTGAAAGTCATCACGAGCGGCCAGAGCTACGAAGTCGCGATGCAGCGCACGCAGCGGGCGTTGTCGGAGTTTCGCATTCGCGGCGTGAAGACGAACATTCCGTTTCTTGAGAACGTCATCGCGCACCCGATCTTCAAGTCCGGCCAGGCCACGACGACGTTGATCGACACATCGCCCGAATTGTTCGCCTTCAAGCCACGGCGCGACCGCGCGACGAAGCTCCTCAATTTCCTTGGTCACGTGACGGTGAACGGCAACCCGCACGCGAAGGGGTTTCGTCCTGAGAAAATTTTCACGCCCGCGTCTGCACCGCGCTACGACGCGCAGACCACGCCGCCCGAGGGCACTCGCCAGTTGTTGCTCAAACTGGGCGCGAAGAAATTCGCCGAGTGGACGTTGAAACAAAAACGGCTGCTCATCACCGACACGACATTCCGCGACGCCCATCAGTCGCTCATGGCAACGCGTGTGCGCAGCTACGACATGCTTGCGACGGCCGCCGCGGTTGCCCGCCGTGCGCCCGAGCTCTACTCGCTCGAACTCTGGGGGGGCGCGACATTCGACACAGCGATGCGGTTCCTCAGCGAAGATCCGTGGGAACGCCTTCGCCAGCTCCGTGCGCGCGTGCCGAACATTTGTTTCCAGATGCTTTTCCGTGGAGCCAACGCGGTCGGCTACACGAATTATCCCGACCACATCGTCGCCGGTTTCGTGAAGCATGCCGCAGCGAACGGCATGGATATCTTCCGCATTTTCGACTCGTTGAACTATCTGCCGAATCTGCGTGTCGCAATGGAGTCCGTGCAGGACACGCACGCGATTTGTGAGGCCGCGATCTGCTACACGGGCGACATCCTTGATGAGCGCCGTGACAAGTTCTCGCTCCAATATTACGTGAAGCTCGCGAAGGAGCTGGAGAAGATGGGCGCGCATGTGCTCGCGATCAAAGACATGGCGGGTCTGTGCCGTCCGTATGCCGCGCAGAAACTCGTGAAGGCGCTGAAGGATGAGGTTGGCCTGCCGATCCACTTTCACACGCACGACACGAGCGGCATCGCATCGGCCTCCGTTCTGCGCGCGTCCGATGCAGGCGTGGACATCGTCGACCTCGCGCTCGCCTCGATGAGCGGCAGCACCTCGCAGCCAAACCTCAACTCGATCGTGGCCGCGTTGCAGAACACGCCGCGCGACACGACGCTCAACCTCGATACGCTCAACGAGTTTTCGGACTATTGGGAACAGGTCCGCGAATTCTACCGGCCGTTCGACACCGCGCCGAAAACCGGCAGCGCCGAAGTCTATCTGCACGAAATGCCGGGCGGTCAGTACACTAACTTGAAGGAGCAGGCTGTCTCGATGGGCGTGTCGCACCGCTGGCCGGAAATCGCGCGCACATACGCCGAAGTGAACGCACTCTTCGGTGACATCGTGAAGGTCACGCCCTCGTCGAAGGTTGTCGGCGACATGGCGCTCTTCCTTTTTTCGAAGGGCATCAAGCCCGCCGATGTCGTCAACCTTGAGCCCGGATCGACGCCGTTCCCCGAGAGCGTGATCGACATGCTCAGCGGCGGTCTCGGCTGGCCCGAAGGCGGCTGGCCTGTGGACGTGAGCCGCGCCGTGCTCGGCGAGAAACGCCACAAGGAAGCGACCGAAAAGTACAAGATATCGCTGAAGAAACAAAAGTCCGCCGCGAAAACCGAGAAGACAGATGGAGCGGCCGATTTGAAGAAGCTCCGCACCGAACTCGCCGAGAAGCTCAAGCACGAGCCGAGCGACGACGAACTCTACTCACACCTGATGTATCCGCAGGTCTTCGCCGACTTCGCGAAGCAACAGCGTGAATATGGCGACGTGAGCGTGCTGCCCACGCCGGCGTTTTTCTACGGCTTGAAGCCCGGCGAAGAAATCAACGTCGAGATCGAGGAAGGCAAAACGCTTATCATCCGCCTCGTGAGCATCGGCGCTCCGGACAAGGACGGCCGCCGTGCGCTCAGCTTCGAACTCAACGGCATGGCGCGCGAGGCGTTCATCACCGACAAGGGTGTGGCGCCAAAAACCAAGACGCGTCCGAAGGCAGACCTCGCGGATGCGCTTCAAGTGGCCGCGCCAATCCCGGGATTGATTGCGGCGATGTCTGCCACGGTAGGCGCCAAAGTCTCGAAGGGCGAAAAACTCTTCATGATGGAGGCGATGAAAATGCAGACAACCGTGTTCGCGCCGGTTGATGGTGTTGTCGCTGAGCTTCACGCGGCTGTTGGCGACACAGTCGAAAGCAAGGACCTCATCGTTAAGATGCGGATATGAGCGGCCAAGGGCAGCGCTTCTTCGCCAGATCACCCGGTTGCCTGCTGTTTCCGGGTGCCCGGCTGAAGATCCGCGCAGCGCTTTGCCTGCTGATCCTGACGTTTGGGTGTGCCGCGAAACGATCGGCGCCGCAACGTCCCCAAACCACTCAAGCGCAGCCTGCAGCCAGGAGTGAACCGCGGTTTACCAAGGAAGTTCGCGAGGTCACCTCGAAGCTTCAGATTCCTACGGGCCGGTGGACGATGATCATCTGTCACCACAGTGCGCTCAGGGAGGGCAACGCAGCCATCTACGACAAGCAGCACCGGCAGCGCGGGATGGAAAACGGGCTGGCTTATCATTTTCTCATCGGCAACGGCGTCGATTCCGGAGATGGGCAGATCGAGATCGGCTCGCGGTGGCTGAGGCAGATCAAGGGCGGGCACGTGCGCTCGGACGAAATCAATGAAGTGGCCATCGGCATTTGTCTTGTGGGGAATTTCGAAACGGAAAAACCCACGGCAAACCAGGTCGCGGCGTTGAAGGAATTGCTCTGCTATCTGCGAGACGACGTCGTGGGGAAAAACGTGAAATTCACCGTGCACAGCAAAGCGGATCCCGGGCACACGGCCTGTCCTGGAAAATATTTTCCGACAGAGGAGATGCGCCGGCTTTTCGAGCCCGCGTCTTCGCAACAGCCTCCGTCGACTCGACGGCCCAAGCACTAGAAATTCTCGGGTCTGTGATCGGGTCGTCGTGAAAAAGGCGCGGTGTGAATCACCGCGCCTTGCAGAACCAAAACGTAGTTTGCGCCCGTCTTTCGACGGAAGGCTAGTTCACGACAGTCGTCCGGTATTCGACGACGCCTCCTGAAGACGGAACGTAGATGCGGAATTCCCACGTACCGGCTTGTGAAAACGTGACGCCGTATGAGACGTAGGCCGCGCCGTAGTAGGTCGAGACGCCTGAGCCGACGTTGGTCCACGTCGACGAACCGGGAGCCTTTACCTGCGCATAGGCATACGTGCCGACCGTCATGCTGACCGATCCGGCCCATGTGCCGGATGTGCCACTGCCGACGGTCGCGGTGGTGGGGTAGGGAGTGTAGAAATATCCGGCCAGGGCCAGATGAGGAATCAGCAGTGCGGCCAGCAAAAGCCAGATGCGTGGGAGCCTGGCGGGGTATTTCAATGATAGGGTGTTCATTGTTGTTGGGATTGGCAGCCGGCGAATCCTTCCGGGTTTCCGGGAGAAATAAATTCGCCGGCTTTCACCGCGGCGAGAGGAGGCTTCCGTGTTTGGCGCCGTCAATTGCCCGAACCTTCCACGTGCCTGGAAACTTCGTGACCGTAATGGGTGCGCGCATGGGCCAATCGGTCAGGGCCGGGCGGTCAATACCGCGGAGCGGTGCGATGCGTTAGGCTGATGGGGTAATCGAAACGATCACCACAACCTCAACTCATCCAAAACATCATGTCCGACACTTGCACTCTCCTCGACGAATTCCAGGTCCGCGACCTCGAAGACAATTCCACCATCACCGTCCTCGTTGAACATCACACCGAGATCGGCAACCGCTCCCAGCCAGGCCTCATGATTCGCTACATGGGCTACATCGTGAATTTCGAACCCTGCCACGTGGAGCGCTGGGCTTATCAGGCCACCAAGGCGAAGCAGGATATCTACTTCCTCGCTGATCATTCCTGGGCCGTTCACGCCGATCAGTACGTGAAGGTTTCCCTCCTCCTCGCTCCGAAGCTGTCGGCTCGCGTCGAGGTCAAGGTGCGCAGCAAGCGCAACCCGGTCGTCAAAGACTACGAACTGCCGTTCACGCTGGATCTCTGATCCGCGTTTTCGTTCTCCGTCCTGCGCGACGTCCAACCGATGAAAACAACGTCACGGGTTTCCCGAATGGTCGTCGCGCTGGGGCTGGCGTTTGCGCCGGTCGTCCACGCGAGCGCCGCTTCCGGCAAATCCATCTCCTCCACCGCCAACGCCTCTTCCGCCATGTCCGACGCACCTTCCGGTTATAGCTATAAAATCCTCGCTCCCACGGGCCGCGAGTTTCTCAAGTGCCGCTTCCTCCTGCCCGACGATTTCAAGCTCACCGATTTGCCCGAGGGAGAAACGGATTTCTCCGAAAATAAAAACTTCATGCCCCTGGCGATCGCGGCCGCGAATTACGGCTCGGCGATTTTTATCATCGGGTCACGCCCAGCCTACAAAGAAGGCAATGTTGCCGACTGGCTGCCGCGTCTTCTTCGCGAAGACGGCGCCGATCCCGGGGCTGTGGAGCTGGTGAACGTTGGGCCGCTGAAGGCCGTGGCGTGCGACGCCATGCAGGTCGCCAATGGCGTCGTGATGCGCATGCGCGTCACGATGCTCGAAGACGGCGGCCGTCTTTATAATTTTATCGCGGTTGCGCCCAACCAGCTTTGGGTCGCCGTGGCGGGGAAATTCAACGACATGCTCAAATCCTTCGAAGTGGAAACACTCGGCGGACCCACCATGCCGATCGATGCCGCGGCTGAAGCCGCGGTGAAACAACAGACGGAGGAAGCGGCCGAATCCCAGAAGACGGAGCAAACGGCGCGGCTTTCTTCGAAGGAGTTTGCGGAACTTGTCCTGGCCGACGACATGTCGGCGCTGGATCCGGATCAGAAAATCAACGCCAACCTGCGCGATCGCGGGATCGGTTTCGTTCCCAATGTGCTGTCGGTTGACCGCAACGAGAAATCAGTGCGTGTCGGCGCTGGAGCGATCGAAGGCATTTTCCGGGTCCCGTTTGGCTGGCACGTGAACGACGACGGTCGTCGCACGCTGGTTTTCGACGGCGCCGGACGCATGCAGATCAGCCTGAATCTCCGCCGTCGCGAGCACGACTCGCTTGCTGAACTCGGACAGAGCTACATCGCCGAATATGTGGAGAACCAGCCGGGACTTAAATCCTTCACGCATGAACTCGATGGCATCGTCGCCGTCGGCGTGCGCGGCCTGAAGGTCGACAATGAAGTGCTCGATCAGACTTTTCTTCTCCGCGACATCGGTCGCGACGGTTATGTGCTGGTGGCGCGAGCCACGGGCAATGCGGAGGACATCCGCCTGGCGATGAATCTCGCCGGCGATATTCTCAGCACCGTCGAGGCTGAGATGGCGGCTTTGAAGTAAACGAAAGCGAAGACGTCGAAACGATCTTCATGGTCCAAGCCGCACCCGTGATGAGGTGCGGCTTTTTCGTCTGCGTGCGCATGAGATTCACGGCTGGGTGGATTTTGGAGGTACGACGGTGACTTGATAGAAAGACGTTTTCCACTCGTTGCCGCGGCGAACCCAGATCGAAGAGAGATAACCGGTCCACGGCGTGCCATCCGGGCCGGGGCCGTTCATCGCATAGCTGACGATCGAGCACTCCGGCTGTAGTTCGAAGACCTGTACATCGCTCATCTTTAACGCGCCCGGAGGCATGGGCGGGAAAAACGAGTTGCTCAATTTTTTCACCGCACGGGCATAGTCACCGCGGGATGCTCCAGCGGCGTTGAATTCGATTCCGTGAAAATCGGTGCCGAACATGACGATCGCTGCCTGTTTCTGCTCCGGGGTGCCGAAGATATAATCGACCTTGGTGCGCTCGAGCGCGATGAGTTCCTCGGCGGTGCCGGTAATTGCGAGGTTGATCGGGGCGGGGGACTGCGCGAGGTCGGAGAGGGTTGTGAGGCTGGCGAGCAGGAGATGAGCGAAGAGCGTTTTCATGAGTGGTTAATGTTGCGCACTCATGACGCCTGCGTGGAGCCGGCCGGACAAATCACAACCCGAGCCGTTGGTGCATCGTGCGAGCGGTTGGTGAACCGCAAGCGACGCGGCGGCGCTCCATCACGAGTGCTGTTTTTGTTTGTTGGGATACGTCTCGCCGCGTTTGTTCGCGATCACCCACACCCCGTCACCCAACAACTGCAGATCAATGCACTCCGCCCCTACCGAAAAACCACCTGGCTTGGCGCCGTTTGTTAGAGGCCTCTTGTTTACGCTCTCCGTCCTTGGCTCGCTGGTGATGATCGGGGTGTTTGTCGCGGCGCCTGTCTTCAGCAAAATGTACGACGACTTTGGGTCTGAACTGCCGCTCATCACGCAATGGGTGCTGACGGGACGGTGGCTGTATCTTTTTGCCGGCCTGTTTTTCGGTGTGATCTCTTACTTCGTTTTGTACGGAAAAACGCTTCGATATCCGCCCAGCTATGGGTCTTCGGGATCCTTGGCATGGAGTTCCTCCTGTTTCTTATCGCGACCTCGGCGATGTTCATGCCGATACTTCAACTCGGCGCGGCATCGCCGGGTTCATAAGTCACGGAGTCATCGAGCCGCCGTTTTGGGTGCGTGAGGCCTCTGTCTTACTCAATCGCCCAGCGCAGTGACTCCGGGCCTTTCCAGAGAACGGGTTTCCATGTCCAGCCGCCGTGAGTCACGGCGGCGATGGCGGGGGCTTTGAGTTCCTGGAGATTAAACGTGTACGAGTAACTCGAGCTCGGGTTTGAAACGGCCCGTCGCCGGATCGAGCTGGAGGCCGAAGACGCGTTCGTGGCGGTATTCGAAAAAGACGATGCCGGTCTTCATGTGCCACTGCACTGCGGCGCCTTTCGCACCGGCGGACCAGTCGAGGGCGCTCATGTACTCGCGCACGCGGACGGTGTGGCTCGTTTCGTCGAGATGGAGCACGAGCTTGTGTGTGCGCTTCAATCCGGCGGCTTGCGCATGAGTGATCCAGGCGGCGTCGGCGCGCCAGGTGACGATGATTTCGTCTGCGGTTTCTCCGGGCGCGACGGTGATGGGCTGTTTGAGGTTCTCGATGGCGAGCAGGCGCGCGCGAAGCTCGGAGGCGGTGGAGGGAAGCGCGACGGCTGTTTCCGGCGAAACGGTGGCGGCCCACGTGGAGCCTTTGAAAAACCAGAGCGTGGCGATGAGGACGAGGAGTGGCACGACGAACGCCATTTGTTTCCATGCACGGACGACACGCGGATCGCGGGCGGGAGGAGCGGACTTCACGAATGCAGCGCTGCTGGCCTGCTGGCGGCGATCGAGAGCGGAGTCATCGGCACCGCTCCACACAAACAACGTGTGGCCGGCGACGAGCAGGCGCACGCGGTCGGAAGCGCGGGCTGCGGTGAAGCTGCCGTCGCTTGCGGGTTTTGGCTGGGCGATGCCTGACATTGCGCCATAATTTTCGAGGGCCTGCCTCGCATTCGCCTCGTTGGAGAAACAGGCGGCGATGGCGGTCTCGACAGTGGGAAACACGACCATCTGGGCGACCTCAGGCTCGAGGCCTGCGAAGAGCTGGCGTACATCGCTCACGAGCTGTGAATCGAACCGGCGCCGAAGACTTTTTCAGGGTGAAGGAATTTTCCGCCGGAGTTGGCGAGCGCAGCGGCGTTGTCGAGGAGGCGCGGCTTGTTGTCGTCGGGCGTCCACGTGAGAGAGGGCATGACACCGCGCGCCTGCTGGATGTGAAAGTAGAGTTGCGGGCCGATGATGATGGCGAAGAACACGCCGGAAAAACCAGCGGGCGCAGGGACATGCCGGAGCGCGCCATGAGAACGCCGAAGAGGAGAAAGAGACCGCAGGCAATGATCCCGAAAGCGGCGAAGCCCAGAAAGACCGGGTGCGTTTTGAAAAAGGCGATGAGCTTGTCCATGGCTGCAAAAGTGCGGTCAGGCCTGAGCGCCACGGCTGCGCCACCAGAAGAGCGCGGCTGCGGCGAGCGTGAGAACGAAGGCGAACGTGCAGCCGAGGATCGGCATGACGATGAATGCGGTGCCCGCGCCGGGGCCCGAGCTGGGTTGATGGTAGATCATGCCGTTCACGAAAATGTTCGTGGCCCAGATGAGGCCGACGAGGATCGCGAGGTCGATGCGAAGCACCAGCCGACCGACGACCCGCATCAGGCAGAAGAGAGAAATGCGAAGGTCAATGGCGTGAAGATGAACGGAAGCCGAGAGCCAGTGATCATCGAGCGCAGCTGGTGATGGCGGGAGTCGGTGGCTGACCGCGACGGCAGACGACGTCGGGTGAGGACGCGACGAGCGCCCAGTGAGCTCGGGGCCGAGGATGCAGGTGAGGACGCGAGGCATGGCGGTGGAGGAGGTACGAGCTGAAGGAGTTGAAGAACCAGGGAGTCTGGGAAATCGGAGCGGCGGCTCGCCGTTCAGCGTACGGATGGTCTCGGTGAGTTTGCGGGAACTCCGTACGCGTGGCGGCTGATGCGGGACTTGATTGTTTCGAGCACTGGAATGATCCGGACGGCCTCGCTCTTTTGTGCGGCGAGGAAATCGAGCAATGAGTGCAAGCGGTGACTGTCGAGAATGGCGCCGGGCGGCCGACGGCTTGATCGAGCCACGCAAGCAGGCCGGGCAGTGCGAGTGGAAGTGTGACGGGATTTTCCCGTACCAAGGCGCACACTATTTCGCTGTCTTCGTACGACTGGCTGGCCGATGCCTCGGCAAAAACCTCAGGCAGATCTGATCGTTGCAGAAGTGCGTCGAGTGCAAGCGGGCTGCTGAGGCGGTACGCGGGCCGGGCGTTCCGGAGGAGGAATGCAATCTCGCGATCAGGCGTGAGCTCATGGCTCAGCTCCCAGAGTGTCTGATAATTCTCTAGTTGCTTGGGAAGGCTGGCTGGCGGTGGCACGGAGGGGATTCCGGCCTCGCGGAGGCGGCGGCCGCGGGGCCATGTGCGTGAGGAGGCAAAGGCGCGGGCGGCTTGTAACTGGAAATCAGTGATGTCGGTGCAGCGCACGATCGAAGGGAGGAAGGCGTAGTCCTCGAAATCGTTTCCACGCAGCACGCGCGGCCAGAGATCGAGCCAGGCGAGTGTTTCTTCGCTGACGGGGAATTCACGACGTCCGTGCGGTTCGAACGTGTTGTGGTGAACGTGCGTCCAGAGCACCTCGGTGCAGGAGATGTGTCCGCAGCGCACGCAGGCATGCGCGGGCTCGGAGTCCGGCGAAATGAGAAGAGCTAGCGGAAGATGAAAGGTGCGGTCGCAGTGGCAGATGACTGCGCGCTCATAAGGCAGGGACTGGGCGGGAGGGTTCATCACGGCAGGCATGGCGGTGACGGATTCAGGCGGCGGACAGCGCCGCTTCGTGTGAAAGGGTGATTTGGGCGGGGGCCGTTTCCGGTGTGAATGCCCGGGCGAGTTGCCAGACGTGCAGGGTCGCACGGCAAAGTTCGGCTTCGGCCGACAGCACGCGTTTCTGTGGCGAATCAGCGGCGCGGTCGTGCCGCTGAAGCCACGATTGCAAATGCGGACGGAGAACGGGAACGAGCGAGGCGTCTTCTTGCGCGAGCGCGCAAAGAACGGTGCGACGATGAAGCACGGGACTATTGGCGAGTCCGGGCAGGAGCTGGCGCAGATCGCGACGCTGGAGCAGTGCGTTCAACGCGAGAGGGCTCACGAGCGTGTGCGCCGGGATGGCCCAATAGAGCAGGGTGTCCAAATCCGTGGCGGAAGTGAACCCCGCGGCCTCCCAGAGCAGGCGGTAGTGGGAAAGTGCCGAAGGCAGGGAGTCGGGTGGAGGTGTCATTGGCCAGCCGGCGCGATTGAGGCGGCGACCGCGAGGAAGATGGCGCTGGGCGTTCCAGGCAGCGCTGCGAACGATCTCGAGTTCTTCCAAAGTCGTGCAACGCACGGCGGCGGGCAGACAGGCAAAATCGCCGTCGGGTGTGGCGAGCAGACGCGGCCAGCGATTGAGCCAGGCGAGGGCTTTGGGTGTGAGCGTTTCGTGCGTGTTGGGGGAGTCGCTGCCGGCGCTACAGACGAGCTTGCCGCAGCGGAGGCAGGCGGAGACGCCGTGGTATTCATCGGTCGCGAGCAGGCCCACTGGCAGAAGGAAGCGGGAATCGCATCCGCAGGTGGCGTGTGAGGTGCAGACAGGCGTGTTCATGCTACCACCTTAAAGAAAAAATCACCGGGCGGGTATGGGCCGATCGGCTGGGTGAAAAGTGTGTGACGCCACCGGAGAAAATGAGATCAACGATGCCGCGAGGCGGCAGGCAGCGTGTTGGTGGGGGCGCGATGTGCTCATCTCTTAGAGCGCCGGAGCGGTTGTGTTTCGTGGCGCGGCGGGAAGAGTGTATGCGCATGAACTACCCCAAGATATTTTTGCTGGCGGCTGGTTTGCTGGTGGGAGCAGTGAATCTTGTGCGCAGTGCGGAGCCTGCGCCGGCGTTTCCCCGGCACGTGATCGGAAACTCGCAGATCCGCACGCTGCCGACGGCTGCGAATGGACGTGATTACCAGCTCTACGTGGCGCTGCCTTATTCGTACGCGGCGAATCCGGAGAAACGTTTTCCCGTGCTCTATCTTTGCGACGGTTACTGGGATTTCACGCTGCTGTGCGGACTCTATGGAAATCTGATCTACGACAAAGTCGTGCCAGAGTTCATCATCGTGGGGTTTGGTTATGCGGGAGAAAATCCCGACTACGACAAGCTCCGCCGCTACGACTACACGTCCATCGCTCATCCTGACGACACCGCCGCCGTCGGTACAGGTCATGCGGCTGAATTTCTCTCGGTGATCGAAAAGGAGATCATTCCCTTTGTGGAAAAAGAATATCGTGCCGACCCGTCGTATCGCGTGCTCGCGGGGAGTTCGCTTGGCGGACTGTTTACGCTCTACGCGATGTTCGAAAAGCCCGGGCTATTTCAGGCTTACATCGCACCCAGTCCGGCGTGCGAGTGGGCGGGCGGCGCGTTTTTCAAAAACGAAGCGGCCTTCGCAAAGGTGAACAAGACGCTGAATGCGCGACTTTTCATGACGGCGGCGACTGACGAGTGGCCTGAGCTGCGCGCGGCCGTCCAGCGTTTCGACAAACAGCTCGCGTCGCGGCACTACGCGGAGTTCACGTATCAATTCTGGCGGGTCGAGGGGGAACGGCACGGCGGAACGAAGCCGGAGAGCTACAACCGCGGGGTGCGCTTTGCGTTCGCGCCGCTCGTGCGCAAGGAAGCGCCGTAAATTTCAAAGCGGATGAGTACGTTTTGACCCGATGCGCTTAACTCGCGCGCGGGTGGGCGACTTCTTTCGCTGCGTTCATCATGGTGCTCGCCAGCAGTTCGTACGCTTTGCTCCACGCATCGCGTGCCGCCAGCGTCCAAGCCGGACCGTTTGCCTGCTGGAGCGCCTGAATCAAGGCGGTGCCCACGGTTGCGTAGTGTTCGTCTTTGACCCCGTAGTGCACGTGCCGCTGTCCGAGCTGGCGCACGGTTGGAAGCAGCCGTTCCAGGCTCTCCAGGTTGGAAACGACCATCTGGAGCATACCGATCAATTTTTCGCCCTGGCTGCGCATGTCGCCGGTGAAAGAGAGCGCGGAGAGCGGGATCGAGAGCGAACAGGTTGGAGTAAAAGCGTGCGGCGGTGGCGTTGGAATCCTGCGCCGCAGCCGCGAAAGTGGTGCGGATGGCGAGCAGGTCAGCGGCCGTCAGGGTGGAGCTGGGATGGGACATGCCGGGACTATCGCATAAAAGGGGCAATTGAGGATATGGGCCATATGGCTAGTGAGGGTCGGGCATGGCGTCGCTTGCCTTCCGGGGGTTTATTTCTTTTCTCGCGCGACCATGACACGGTTGCCTCCAGCGGCGGACCACGTTCACGACTACCGGCACGCTCTCACAGAGTCGCATGCGCGGTTGACCGGCATTCTCAATGCCGCGCTCGACTGCATTGTGACTGTGGATGCGGAAGGACGTGTCATCGAATTCAACCCGGCGGCGGAGAAAACGTTTGGTTATGTGGAGCGGGATGTAATCGGGCGTGACATGGCTGAACTCGTGATCCCGCCGGCGTTTCGCGCGATGCACCATGCGGGCATGCGCCGCTATCTCGAGTCAGGCGAGGCGCGTGTGCTCGACCGGCGCATAGAGATTTCGGCGATGCGTGCCGACCAGAGCGAATTTCCCTGCGAGCTCACCATCACTCGCCTCCAGATCGAGGGCCGGCCGGTTTTCACGGCGTTTCTGCGAGACATCACGGATCGAAAAAATGCGGAGAACGATGTCCACCGGCTGAACGCGAGTCTCGAACAGCAGGTGGCGGCACGAACCGAAGAACTGCGTGCGAGCATTGCCGCGCTGGAGCAGACGCGCAGCCGTCTTGAAGAAGCGCAGGCCATCGGGAGGATTGGCGATGTTGAAGTGGACCTGGAGAGCGGACAGCGCGTCTGGTCCGACGAAGTGTTCCGGCTCTACGCGTTTCCCATCGCATCCGAACCTCCGCCGCTCGAAGAGGTGATCGCGCGGGTACACCCCACGGATCAACCCACGTTTCGTCAGTTTCTCGACGTGTACAAACACTCGGATTCTGCGGACAGCTCGCTTGAGTATCGCGTGATCCGCAGTGACGGCGCCATTGTCTGGTTGATGATGCGTGCACGGGTGAGGCATCGACCTGGCGGACAAGGCCGGATCCTGCGCGTGACGGTGCAGGGCATCACCCAGCGAAAGACCCTCGAACGCGAGCTGCTGGCGACGATCGACAAGGAGCGCGAACTGGGCCGACTCAAAACAAGCTTCCTGCAGATGGTGACGCATGAGTACCGCACGCCGCTCGGCATCATCACGTCGTCCGCGCAGATCCTGGAAAAATATTTCGACCGGCTCGAACCGGCTCAACGGCAGGAGCAGTTGCAGAACATCCGGGTGAGCACGCGGAATCTGGCCACGCTTCTTGAAGAAGTGCTCTTCCTCGGAAAAACGGATTCCGGCATGGTGGTTCTGCAACCGGAGGCGATCGACCTGAAAAAGTGGCTCACGACGGTGACGGCAGAGGTGATCACTTCGCTCGGGGCGGAACGCGTGGTGAATATTTCCACGGATGCCGTGTCCGGGCCGGTGCTACTCGACGAGCGACTGCTGCGTCACGTGATGAACAACCTGATTTCCAATGCGCTCAAATATTCCACGCTCGACCGGCCGGTTGGCATCGCCGGCCGCTCGGACGATCGATGGATCGAATTGAGTGTGCGGGATCACGGCATCGGCATCCCGGCGGCCGATCGCGAGAAGCTGTTTCAAATGTTTCAACGCGCTTCGAACGTCGGAACAATTTCCGGCAGTGGTCTTGGATTGGTGATCGTGAAGCGCTGCATCGATTTGCACGGCGGCACGATCACCCTTCTCGATGCTCCGGGCGGAGGCACTGAAGTCATCGTGCGGTTTCCGCTGAGCCACCCATCATCCAAAGCACCATCCCTCTCATGAAAAAACATCGCATCCTTATCGTGGAAGACGAACCGCGCATGCGGGCCAATCTGTCCATGATCCTCAAGATGGAAGGCTACGACGTGATCGAGGCCAGTCACGGCGTGCATGGAGTTGCGGCAGCGCGTGAGCACCGCCCGGATTTTATTTCTGCGATCTCTCGATGCCGGAGCTCGATGGCCACGGTGTGTTGAAAGCAGTCCGCGCGGATCCGGCGACGTCGCGCACACCTTTCGTTTTTCTGACGGCACGTGGCGACAAGCCAGACGTGCGTGCGGGAATGAATCTCGGTGCCGACGATTATCTCGTGAAGCCTGTCGAAGTGGCCGACATGGTGGGCGCGATCCAAGCCCGCCTGCAGCGCAAAGAAGAGCTGGCGACAGCGAAAGCCCGTGAGTTGACCCCTGAACTGCTGATGCCGCTTGGCCTTACCGACCGCGAAGCCGAGGTACTTTTCTGGCTGGCGCAGGGAAAGGCGAATTCAGACATCTGCGTTTTGCTGAACGTGCAGCTCACCACGGTGAAAAAGCATCTGGAGAAAATTTTTCAAAAACTCGGCGTCGAGAATCGAACGGCGGCGGCGGCCGTGGCGCTGGAGCAGATCAACGCCGGCTGAGTGGATCTCCCGGCTGCGGGAGCGAATGAAACCGCCGCTGTGCAAATGCGCGGACAGGGCTCCGATCACGCGAACTTATTCACACGCGCTGCGACGTCGGAGCGAAGACGATCGAGGTGAGCGAGGGTGAAGTCGGCGAGCGAGAGGCTGGGATCTGCGACCAGCGGCGTGAGATCCATCGCCCACGTGATACCGGCGAATTTGTCGGTCGCGTGCGACGTGTGGAAAGTCGCGTGAGCGAGACGGCGGCCGAGGGCGGCGTGATCGTAGCGTTTGCCCCCGGTGATCTGGGAGTCGAAGGCCTTGAGAAGATCGGCCGCCAGTTGCGGATACCGGCCGGAGTCGAGCGCGACCTTGTCGCTGTCCACCATCCAGTCGAGATCGCGCCAGACCTCGCAGCCAAGGACACGACGCGGATGCTTTTCGGCGGGAAGGGAGCGCAGAGCTTCAAGACTGCGGTGAAGAACGGCGATGTGGGTGTCGTGTTTGTCGGCGGGGTTGTGCAGATAGACGACCTCGGGTGAACAAGCAGAGAGGATGGCGTGCAGATCGTCGCGGACGGGTGTGGCAGCGGCGGGGTTTTTGACCGTGGCGCTGGGGTGGGCGAGCTGGAGTTGAATGGCGTAGCGGCCGAGTTGCGCGGCGCGGCGTTGTTCGTCGCGACGAACGAGCTTCATCTGATCATCCGTGAAATTCGCATACGCGCCGGTGCGCGGACTGCCGCCGCCGTCGGTGACGACCACGCCGCCGAACCACTTGCCCGGTGTGTCGAGGCAATCGCTGATGCCACTGTGGGCCATGATCTCGATGTCGTCCTGATGGGCGGCGATGCAGAGGTGCGTGACGCGGGCGAGCGCGGCCGAAAGATCCGGAGGAGCGTCGTCGGTGGTGTCGGGAATGAAAATGTCGGCGGTGGGTTGGCTGAGACGCATCGGAGTTCGGATTTATTAACCACTAATGGATTTCGCCAAAGGCGAAATCTTGAGAATGTGTCTTCGGCTGATCGCCTGCGACGACCGGGCGGAGGGGCTCGCTAATCGCGAGCAGGGATTAAAAGAGTTTTCCGGGATAGGCGCCGGTGGCGATGAGGGCGTTGAGGGCTTCGACGACGCGGGGGCGGTCGTCGCGGTAGGTGACGCCGAACCAGTCGCTGTCGGTGGAGAGAACACGGACGCGGATTTTCTCCTCGGCGATGAGGGCGGAGATCGCCGCGGGCAGGTAGAATTCGGATTTGGCCAGACCTTCTGGTGGCGTGGTCTCGAGAAAAGTCCGGAAGCGGGCGTCGAGGAGCGGGAAAATTTGCGGATGAAATCCCCAGCAATTCATCGAGACGATGGTGTTGGGTTTGAAAGTTTTGTTTTCGCCGACCTCGGCGGGAAGGATCCCGGTTTGCTCGGTGACGCGGAGAAGAATGTTGCCGGGCGCGACTTCGCAGACGCCGCGGGAGACGGCGCCGTTCTCGGAGAGCGTGCGCACGAGTTGGAAGCCCGCCATGGCGGCTTCGTCGGCGCGGCTGCGATTGAGGAAATCGGCAAGCTTCGCAAAGGAATCGGAGCCGTAAAAGTCGTCGGCGTTGATGACGGCGAACGGTTGATCGCGGAGCGCGTCCTTTGCGCACCACGCGGCGTGGCCCGTGCCCCACGGTTTTTCGCGTCCGGCGGGGACCGTGTGGCCTTGTGGGAGGGCGTCGAGAGATTGGAAGACGTAATCGACGGCGATGCGGCCCGCGTATTTGGCGCCGATTTTCTCACGGAAGAGCGCCTCGAAGTCGCGGCGGATGACGAAAACCACGCGATTGAAACCGGCGCGGAGGGCGTCGAAGACGGAGTAGTCGAGGATGGTTTCGCCGTTGGGACCGACGGGGTCGATTTGTTTGAGTCCGCCGTAGCGGGAGCCCATGCCGGCGGCGAGGACGAGGAGCGCGGGTTGCATCGTCCCGGAGCAGAGACGATGCGCGTGCGCGGGAGAAGATTAAAGGTGTTGAGCGAAAGCGATCAGAGCTGCACGTCCGTGAGCTCGGTGAGTTCGCGGATGGCGGTGGACTCGGTGGTTTTGTTGAGCGGATCGAAGGTGGGGAGTTTGCCGAAGGAGAGGCCGGTCAATTTGGCGACTTTGGAAATCGGGACCTGGAATGTTTTGTACTTACCGTACGAGAAATCGGCTTCAACGAGCCCTTGGATAAGTTTGGCCTGGCTCAGGAGATAGGCGGTGGCGTGGAGTTTTTTCTTCGAGACCATGACGGCGACTTTCCAGAACTGGCGCGGCAGCTGGATGCCTCGGTAGGTTTCGTCGCTTGTCGCGAAAACGGGGCCGGTGAAGACCGAGACACGGAGATTCTGGCTGTCGGCGTTTTGGAGGATGTAGTCTTCGAGGCCGGCCCACGTCTGGGTGTTTTGATTGAAGTCTTCGTGCTGGGGAGAGCAGTTGGTGAAGTGAAACGTGTCGTCGTTGGCGGTCTTTGCGAGGGCGAACGTGGATCCCCAAGCGGGGTCGAGGCGGCGGACGAGGTGTCCGCGGTCGAGGGGATTGCCGGCGTAGAGATCTTCGCTGGCCTGGGCGGTTTTGGGGATGCGCGGATCGAGGATCCAGCGGTCGTCCTCGCGTTTGATGCTGCGCCAGATGAGACCGTCGATGTTGACGGCAGTGAAGTAGGCGAGACGTCGGACGGCGTTCATGACGACGCTGAAGTGGTGATACTTCAACTCGAGCGGATCGGCTCCAGCGGGAACGGTGATGAGGCGGGCGGCATCGGCTTTTTGTTTCGTGCTCAGGCCGGGCAATGGTACGGCGAGAGCGGCGGTTTTTCCGAGGAAAGCGGGATCAAAGCCACGGCGCGTGGCGTAGTCGGGATCGATGCTGATGGCTTCGGTCAGCTGCGGTGCGGAAGAGGACGCGAGTGTTGAGATGGGCGCGCCAGTGGAGACGACGATGGATGCGGGACCGCTGGTGGAACTGGAGGAGGCGGCGCCGACGGAAACGGTGATGTTGAGGGGAAACGTGATGGCGGCTGATTTTGACGCTGCGGTGAATGGAGCGGCGACTGTGGAGTCGGTAATGCTGGTGATGTTGCCTCCGGAGGTTTCGCCGGAGACCGCGAGGCTTTCGAAACCGGCGGGTGCGGGCGGCACGGTGTCGTCGAAGAGCGGAACGAGGCGCGGGTGTTTGCGGAATTTCTTCGCGAGAGTGTCAACGATGCGGGAGATGCGGATGCCTTCGTTGGCGATCCACTGGACGCGGCTTTCGTCCATGGATGAGTCCCAGACACCGCCATCGGTGGTGAGCCACTGGCCGGCGGCATTTTTTTTGGGGACGCCGAGGTGATGGAGGGCGACGACCTGCCAGGAAGTGTTGAAGGCGGGAGAGCCGGAGGAGCCGCCCTCGGTGTCGGTCGCGTACCAGATGGTGTCCGTGTCGAGACGCAGTACTTGATTTTCCCGTACGCAGATTTGTTTTCGCTGGCCGCTCGGGTGCTGGATGATGGTGAGGTATTCGGCGAGAAGCGCCTTGCCGGTTTCGCGACGGAGCTTGAGCCAGGAGTAATCCTTGATGGGGCGCTTCTTTTCCCGGGCGGTGGGGGCGACGGCGACCACCGCAAAGTCGAGAGCCTCGTTGTTGGTGAAAAAATCCTGGGGCCTGAAGAGGTAGCTGTAGACCTGGCGATCGTGGCCGGAGCCATCGAGTTCGTAGTCGAATTCGACGAAACTGGCGGCGGCGGTTTCGAGATTGGGGAGGACGTGGTGATTGGTCAGGAGGATGCCGGGCGCGATGAGGAAGCCGGTGCCGAAGCCCAGGGTTTCACCGGAGGAATCGCAGACATTGACGCGGCCGACGGACTTGGCGGCGCGCTGGCCTTTCTCGAGGTAATTGATGCTGGTGAGATCGTTTCCCTTGATGATGCGTTCGAACATGCCCTGCGCCTCGGCAGGTGTGGCGGTGGCCTCACGCGCGAGAAGGAGGCGTTGCGTCAGACGCTGGGGCGTCTCGGCGTCTTCGGGCGTCTGAGTGCGGCGGAGGTCACGGAGACGGACGAGGTCTTTCGACGCCGTGGTGGCGGCTTTTCGGATGAGGTGGCTGGGAAGTTTCATGGGATGAAGCGTGGGGTGCGGTGCGCGAGCGAGGTCTGTCAGGTAAGAATCCGAAACACGCGGGGGGCGGTTACAGCAGGATGGCGTTGAAACTCGGACGGGGCGGGTGAAATCGCAGTGACGCCCGCGGCTGGGCGCGACAGGTTGGCCGGATGACTACGGTTCGTCTTGGTATCATTGGTCTAGGCATGGGTGCGTTTCATGCGAACCTGATTCTTTCCGGCAAAGTGCCAGGCCTTACGCTGACCGCGGTGGTGGATTCGAATCAGGAGAAGCGCGCGAAGTTTCCCGGCGTGGCGGGATTTACGACCGCGACGGAGATGTTCGCGTCGGGACTGATCGATGCGGTGCTGATCGCGACACCGCACTATTCGCATACGACGCTTGGGATCGAGGCGTTGCGCGCGGGTTTGCATGTGCTCGTCGAAAAACCGATCTCGGTCCACAAGGCGGATGCGGAGCGGCTCATCGCGGCTCATACGAAGGCGGGGCAAGTGTTTGCAGCGATGTTCAACCAGCGAACCGATCCCTATTACCTGAAGATCCGCGAATGGATTTCGGGCGGTGACGTCGGGGAGTTGCGGCGTGTGCAGTGGACGATCACGAACTGGTTTCGCACGGAGGCTTACTACGCGTCAGGTCACTGGCGGGCGACATGGAAGGGTGAGGGCGGAGGCGTGTTGCTCAACCAGAGCCCGCATAACCTGGATCTATTTCAGTGGCTTTTTGGCCGGCCGGTGCGTGTGCGTGCGCACTGCGGATTTGGACGCTATCACAAGATCGAGGTGGAGGATGATGTGACGGCGTACGTGGAATTCGCCAACGGTGCGACAGGCCTGTTCGTGACGTCGACCGGCGAATCGCCCGGGACGAACCGATTGGAGATCGCGGGGGAAAAGGGACGGATTATTTTTGAGAACGACCGGCTGGTTTTCACGCGCAACGAGACGGGCATGACGGCGTTCAGCCGCGCGGCTGCGGAAGGATTCGCGAAACCGGCCACGACGGAAGAGGTGTACACCGCGCCCGATCACGGTGCGCAGCATGCGGGGATCCTGACGAACTTTGCCGAGGCGATTTTGCACGGCGTTCCGCTGATCGCGCCGGCGGCCGAGGGACTGCGATCGGTGGAATTGGCGAACGCGATGATCCTGTCGGAGTGGGAGGATGAAACGGTTTCATTGCCGCTGGATGCTACGCGCTACGAACAGGCGCTAAACGCGAAGATTGCCGCGTCCAAGGTGGTAAAAACGAAACAACCCGGGCAGAAGGGGAACGACTTTGCGAAGTCGTTTTGAAAGTCTTCGCCTGCCCGCCAGCCCGGCTGGGTAGCCTTCCTCAGCTTACGGCAGAGCGCCGCCGCTGACCGGATCGGCCTTTTGGGCGGCGTTGGTGTACTCGTAACGTTGTTTGAACTCCTCGGTCGCCTGCCGGCGCGCCTCGCGCGGATCGGTCACCCCCGCTTGAGAAAGCTCGGCCATGCGTTTAGCTATCCAGCGTTGTTTGAAGGACTCCTCGACTTCAGTCGCCATGGCCGGGTTTTGCTTGGGTTTGCTCGAACAGGCGGCGGAAAGAGCGAGGACGGAGACCAGACAGAGGAAGCTGAAGCGGTTCATGGGGACTTTTTGACCTAAAACTTACTGTTGTGTGCCTGTCAAAGCGACGAATGGAAGTTAGACAAAAAAAGCGGCCAAAGTCCGAAAGCCGCGACTCTTATCATTCATAATCATCATTCATTCGGAGCAACCCTCGCCAGCCAACGTCATGAGTAACGAACCCCAGTCGCCTCCCTTGCGACTTAAACCTCGATTGAGTACACCGCAACCGGCCGCCACGACCGAAGAAGCCCCGGTGGCACCACTCAATCCGCCAGCCCCTGCGGCAACCGCTATACCAGCCGCCAATGCCAGCGCGACCAGCGCAGCGATTCCACCCCTCCCGACTCTCTCGGCTCCCGCTCCTTTGCCGACGATTCTCCCCAAGCCACTTCCACCCGAGCCGATTCCGGCCCCTGTTTCGTCGACGCCTGCTCCGGCGCCGACGAATGACGATCCAGGCAAATTCAAACTCAAGCCGCGCGCAGCGGTGGCTGCTCCCGCGACCGCCCCAGTCCAGGCGCCGGTTGCATCGCCCGCTTTGCCCGCCGCGGCTTCGCCTGCGCTCAAGCTGGCAATGCCACCCGCCCCCGCAGAGGCGCCACCGGCGCCCGCTCCCGGCTCTGTGACGATTGCCAAGCCAACGTTGCCGGCCGCGGCATTGGCCTCTCCGGCCTTTGCCAAACCTGCCGCGCCGGCTTCGAACAAGCCCAATATGCCGATCGCTCCGCTGCCCCCTTCCGGGCCGGTGGCAATTCCTACGGGCGGCACGGGCCCGCGTCCCCAAGGAAAGATGGTGCTGCAAAAGGACGAGAAGGACGTGGCCCGCGGCAAATTTGCCGTGAAGCTGCTGGTAGCCCTCCTGTTTGTAGCGGCCGGCCTGTTCGGTGTTTTCGCGTACAATCTTTGGCTGGCCAAGGACCCGGCTCCCGAACCCGTGGCTGCCAAGCCCACGCCAAAGCCTGGGCCTGCCGCCACGCCGCCGACCGCCGAAACCAACCCGGCTCCGACAGCTGCGGCGACGCCTCCAGCGGTGCCGCCGACCCCAGCAGTTGCCGAAACACCCAAACCGGCTGGGCCAGTGGTGGTAGACAATCCGCAATCAACGGCCGGACAGCTCATCGCCAAAGCACAGAATGCTGTCGCTGCGCATGATGCCGCGCTTGGTCAGCAGCCGGTGAACGAAGTGCTGAATGCGGGCACTGCCGCCGCTCCTGCTGCGACCGTGCCGCCGGTGGCCGCTCCGGTGGAATCGAACCCGCAGCCAGCGCCTGTACCGGCGCCAGCTGTCCGTCCCGAGCCGAACGCGAACTTCAAATCCTTTGTGGTCAACTTGAAGATCAACGGCGTGTTCCAAGGCGAAAACGCCCGCGCCATGCTCAACAACAAGATGTACCGCCTCGGTGAAGTCGTGGACGCGAGGCTCGGCATCGTGTTCATCCGACTGGAGCCCGATGATAAACGCATCGTCTTTGAAGACGCCACGGGCGCGATCATGTCGCGCCGGTACTAAGGCGATTACAGCGACGATCTCCGATTGATTTTAATGCAAAGGCGGCCTGGAAACGGGCCGCCTTTTTCGTGCGTTGATTGATGCACGGATAAGTCTGGCGAAGGCCGTCACCAAGTGTCTACGGGCCCTTTGGGCACGGGAATGGAATCACGGGCGAAAGTCTCCGGATCGTCGGCGTCGCGCATGAAGGATGCGATCATCGGATCGGGTTGGAATTTGGGAAGAAGTTCGCCGCGTTCGTCGCAAAATTGCTTCCGCCATTCGAGGAACTCAGCGATGGCGGTTTCGAAGTCGGCGCGCGATTTGATTTCGAGGATGGCGCGCTTGAACGGTTTGGCGGGACCGAAACGTTTCGCGTACCATGGCGCAACGCGGCGGAAAAAGCGCGAGCCGGGCTCTTCGCCGTAGAAATCGACGTAGAGATCGAAGTGACGTCGCAACACGCGCAGCCGCTCGGCGAAAGTCGGCTCGGGAAGAAGTTCACCGGTGCGGAGCAGATGATCAGTGCGACGGAAAATCCATGGATCGTAGAACGCGCCGCGACCGATGCTGACGCCTGCGCAGCCCGTCTCGGCGAACATGTGTTTCGCGGCTTCCGGCGTGGTCACGTCTCCGTTGCCGATGACAGGGATTTTTTTCACCGCTTCGACGACGGAGCGGATGCCGGCGAGATTGACGCGGCCCGAGAAACCCTGGGCGCGCGTGCGACCGTGAACGAAAATCGCGGCGACACCGACGTCCTCGAGAACGCGGGCGAGGTCGGGGGCGGTGAGATTATCGTCGTCCCAGCCGAGACGCATCTTGGCGGTGATCGGAATTTTCACGGCGTCGATCATCCCGCGGACGAGTGCGGCGGTTTTATCGAGCTCGGTCATCATCGCGGAGCCCCCGCCGATCTTGACGACCTTCTTCACGGGGCAGCCCATGTTGATGTCGACAGAGGCGGCGCCGAGCTCCTGGCAGATGATGGCGGCGTCGCGCATTTCCTCGGGCACGGCGCCGAAAAGCTGGATGGCGAGCGGGCGGTCGGCTGCGCAGGACTCGACGAGCTTGAGCGCGGTGCGGTTGCGCTCGATGAGCGACCGTGCGTTGACGAGATCGGTCGTGGCCCAACCGAGTCCGCCGAGCTCGCGCACAGTCAACCGCATGGGCAGGTTGGTGTAGCCGGCGAGCGGAGAGAGGAAGAGCGGCGAGGAAAGTTCGATCGGACCGATGCGCATGAGGACGTGACTGAACGCGAAAAAGAAGACTACGACCGTACGCCCCGCGTGATAGCTGTGACAAGCCACGCCTTCCCGACTGATTTTATGGAGATGACAGGTGTGTCACGGAGAGCCTGCGATTCTCGAGCATCTGCATCGGGCGGTGAACCGGCAGGACGCGAAGTTCGACGCGGGTTGAGGCACCTGGGGTGAGAGCGAAGGAGTATTCCCGGCTCTCCAGTTTGTGACGTTCGGGCAATGCAGTTTCGTCGACAGCAAGAGTCCATTCGCCCGGCGGAAGACGGTCGAATGCGAAGCGGCCGCGTCCGTCGGTGAAAGTATTGCGGGTTTTTTCTCCGTCGCGCCGGAGTTCGACGCGGATTTTGGCGAGCGGGGCGACGCGCTGGTACGAAGCGGGCGGGGATGCGTCTGAAAGCGGGGAGAGGTCACGCGATGAATTTTCGTAGCGGGCGATTTCGCCTTCCATGCGGGCTGCGCGAGCGGCGAATAGATCGAACTGTGTGCGCTGGCCGCGGGTCAGCTCGATGATGAAGGGGCCGGGGTGGATGAGCACGGTGTTCAGTCCGAGGGACGCCTGATCGACTGTGAGTTCGTGGCGGCCGGCTTTGACCGAGGGAAAGACGAAGCGTCCGCGATGATCGGTTGCCGCGAGCAGCTTGCCGAGGTGAAGAATCACACCGGCGACTGGCTGGAGGCCGGCGGACGTTTCGATTTTGATTTCTCCAGCGAGGCTGGCGGATCCACGCGTGTGTATGGCGGGCACCGGCAACGGCACGGTGTAGCTCACGAAAAGAGCCCGCTCCTGCTGGCGGTTATCGAGCGAGGAGATGCGAATATTGCTCTCGATGAACGAACCGTGACGAAACCGATAGGCCGCGCCGACTTCTGCGGATCCCTGGTCTCGGTCCTGTCCATCGCGGTAGCGTGTGAGGGAGGCGGCGGTTCGAAAATGGAAGCCGTTCTGAAAATCCCATTGAACGGCTCCGCTGGCCATGGTTTCGCGCCGACGCGGATCGTACCGGCTGTCACCGTCGCCCAGATACAGCGAAACGGTGCTGGTCTTCGAGGAGCGGGTGAGCGCCATGAGGGAAAAATATTGGAACGGCGCGCTGCTTGCCCCGGGCCGGTCGATGCGCGTGCGTCCGCCTTCCGCGCTTGCGCGCAACATGACGGGCCGCGTGCTCGCGGTGACGGCGAGATTAAGCGAGTTTTGCTGAAAGCCCGGAAGTGTTGGCCGAAGAGCGTCGCCCGACTCGGTGTAGTAGTAATTGAGCGAGGTGGAGAGGATCGGGGACAGGCGGCGATCGAGTCCGGCGGAAGCCGTGCGGTTTTCGAAAGCGGAAGATTTGCGTGGATTGCGATCGGGATTGTTGCGCGTTTCGAGGAAGGAACCTTGGGCGAGCCACTCGGGTGTGGGCTGCCAGCTCACGTTCCCGTTCGTCGAAACGAGGTCGTGGTAGTAGCCGAAGTAGTCGGGCGAGGCATTGATGTGCTCGAAGTCGTAGTAGACATTTTCGCCTCCGCGTCCCTTGAGACGGGCACGCCAGGCCTGGCCGTCGGACCGGTGCTGGTTGTCACTGGCGGAGGCCTCGAGTTCGAGCGAGTTCATGCGATTGGGCCGTAGAAAAACCTGGAGGCTGGGAAGAACCGAGTGGGTCTCGGTCGATGGCCCGGGAAGAGCGCGTTCTTGCACGAGGAGATTGGAGCGGAGGCGCAGCGAGCGGGCGGCGTCGTATTGCAGGAACCAGCCCTGCCACTGGGATTCCTCCGGGGTGAAACGCGTTTCAAGAAAGTAGACTCCGGCGGCCAGAGGTGCATGGCGATATTCGACGCCCGCGCCGCGGCCCCATTGCCAGCGCTGCGTGAGCGGCGAGAGGCTGAAGGTTGTTTCACCGAGGAGCAGATCGAGCGCGGGGCTGCGATAGCGGGCGGTGTAGCGTTCCTGTCCGAGAATGCGCCGGGCGTCACCGAACTGTGAGGAGCGCAGCAAGAGATCGAGCCGGCGGGTGCGTTCGGCATCGAGAAATCCGCCGCCATACAACTCGGTTTGAAAACCGGTGTCCTCCTGGTTGCCGGCTTTGCGCCGGGCGGCGGTGGTTTTCAGGAAGAGGCGCAGGTCGTCGGGCGATTCGGGTGCGAAGGTGACGCGTGGAATCAGGCGGGTGGGCGCGGAAACGATCTGGAGACTCTGCCCGCTGCCGGTGCCGAAGCGCGTTTCGAGAAGCAGCTCGTGCGTCTGTTCGCTGCGAAGTCCGGCCGGGCTGGCGGCATCCGCGGAGATGCGTGCGCTTTCACCCGGAGCGAGTACGAGGGCCGAGGATGAAAGCGTGACAGGCAGTCCGAGCGAGCTGCGTGCGTGGGCCTGGATGGACGTGGAGTGGTTGCTGCGGTTGGTGAGCCGCCAGGTGGCGCGGAGGGAATCGCCGGCGATCAATTGTTCCGGCACGTTTTCCAATTCGATACGCAACGAGGAGACGGCGGGAACGGTGAGTCTGAGTTCAGCGCGGGCGAGTTCCCGGCCGGGGTCGTTGTCGGGACTGAGCGTGTAAATGATGCGGTAGTCGCCTGCGGCTGCGGTGAGCGGCACGGGAACGGCGATCATGCGTATCCGGTCGCCACCGGCTGGAGCGAACGGCAGATCGATCGGCGAAAGCGCGTTCCATCCGGGCGGAAGAATGACGCGATCGCGGAGCAATGCGACGGAGCCATCCAGTTCCTGCGGCACAGCCAGGGTCGCGGAGAAAAAACCGCCGGGTGGGACGACGACGGATTGCCCGCTGCGGATTTCGATCAGGGGATCGGCGAAGGCGGCGGCCGGCCAGCTGATGAATAAAATGGCAGCGAGGCCGGCGGACCTGCGGAGCATGGCTGCTCAGTCCTCAAGCTGGAACCGGTACTGGGCGCCAAAAAGAGCGTCGTCGGTGTCCATCACAATCAGGGCGAGGTATTCGCCGGGAGGCAGGCCGGTGAGAGGAAAGCGCTGGCGGACGGAGGAGCCGGGATAGACGCGAGTATGACCCGGCGGCAGGGTGATGATGGCGCGGCCTTCGTGATCGAACAGGCGCACTTCCAGTCGTGGGCGAAGCAAGCGTTCACCGGAATTGGAAAGATCGAAGCGGAGAATGTTTTTTCCGTTCGAACGCTCGATGGTCTGGTTGGACAGGCCGGGTTGCGTGACGGCAGAGGAAGAGCCGAGCTGGGAAACGACCTGTATTCCATAACGCACGACGGCACGAACCGAGATCTCGCCGGGCTTGTGCGGTCGCTCGTCGAGGAAGGGCTCGACCATCAGCATGCTCCAGTAGGTGCCCCGCAACGTGGAGTCGGCAGGCGCCGTGATCTTGAAGAGAATGGAGCGCGTTTCGCCGGGCTGCAGCTCGGGTTCGCGCTCGTCGATTTCAATCCAGCGGGCATTGGAGCGGGGGGATTGTCCGGCGTCGCCGTAGACGGGTCCGTTCGCGTCGACCTGATAGTCGGTCTGGTAGATGCGCGCACGGGAAGGAGTGGATCCGGGGTTGTGGAGAAGAATTCTGCCTTCCGCGGAACCGCCGGATTGGAGCGAGAATTCACGCGTGAGGTCGCCGCTGACGATGATCGCGCCCGACGCGTTGGGCTGGGCCGAAGAATCCGCGGGCGCGAAGATGACCGGCAGCAGGAAGAGCAGAAGGCGTCGCGGGATCATGCGTCGGTGAGTGTGAAAACAACCTGGGTCGAGTAACCGGCGGGGGCGTTTTGCGGGCTGAAGTTTTCGAGCTGGTAGCGAAGTTCGTAGAGCTGGTTGTCGAGTGCAGTCGGGCTCTCCATAAGTTTGAGGTCGGAGGTGCCGATGGTGATGGGAGGGCGCGGATCGATTGCGTCGCCTATCCTGAGGACCTGGACTTGAAGCTCTCCGGCGGAGAGCCAGGGGCCGGTGTCGTTACGGCGGACCCAGAGGTCGCATGCGCCGCTGGAGGTTACCCGGAGAGTGAACGTCGAAGCAAAAACGAGCGGGTTCAGGTAGCCGGAGCCGGGGCCGCCGCTGAGATCGGCGAGGCCGATGGCTCGTGATTGGGTGCCGTCGAAGATAGTGATGTCGCCTGAAGCGGTGAGCAAAAGGGCGAACGGACTGAATAAAAGTGAGCTGGATAGCAGGCAGAGCCAACCGGCCACTCCGGACCGGATGATCCGGAGTGGTGGCTGCGTTTGCATCGGGTGTGGCGCGGTCGCGGTCCCGATCAGCTGCCTGCTTCGATGGTATACGTCACAGTGGCGGTGAAACCGCCGGAAGGTGTGTTTTCAGCGAGGGTGAGGTTGTAGATGAGTGGGATGCCTGCCGCGTCATGTTCGTCGGAGGCAAGATTGCTGATGCCGGTGACGAAATCTGTCGCGGTGGTGGTGATCGTGGTCGCAGTGCCGCCGCCGGTGTGCGGGCTGGTGTGGGTGCCGAGGGCGACCGTGAAGACCGCACCAGTCGGCAGAGCGTTGCGCACGGCGGTGATTTTGCGGTTGCTCTGATTGGTGGTGATGCGGAGCACGGCTCCGGCGGTGCTCGCGATACCCGTGCCGCCGCCCTTGATCGCGCCGGCGGTGGGATCGGGAACTGTGAGCGTGGTGTTGGTGATCGAGATGATGCTGACGGGGTCGTTGGTGACGACGACGCTGCCGGCTTGCGCGTGAAGCGAGTGTGAAGCGACGAGGAGGCCGAAGCAGGCGAGGGCGAGGTGGAGACGGTTTTTCATGGGCGTTGTCTGATTTCGGAATGGCTTGGATGCCGTGAAGGCTGTCCGGCTATCTAGCTGCGCCTGTGGCTGGCGAAATTCAACGCCGCGCGTATTCGCAAAAGTGACTACGTACTAGTGCTCATGACGGGAGCGGTAACACGGCCGGACTTTTTTGGATTTGCGGCTGCGCGTTCCGTAAAAACACTCGCGCACATGCCTGCTTCACCCCTCCGCGCCAACGTGCTGGCGCTGATTGTCACGGCTGTCGGTTGCACGCAGATGGCGGGATATTTGATCGAGTCGCGTCCGCTGCGCGGGATTGGCGCGGCTTCGTGCGTGGCGCCGATGCCGAAGGTTTTTTCTGACGTGAACGGACTCGAGACATTCGCGTCTGAGTTTCAGCTCACCTGGAAAGACTCCTCCGGCAAGAGTGTGGTACTGCCGCTGACGCCCGAACTCTACGGGCAACTCGGCGGACCGTACAACCGCCGCAATGTGTACGGTGCTGCGCTTTCCTACGCGCCGCGCATGCCGGAGCCGCTGTGGACGACGGTGTTTTGCTACGCGTTCAAGCCGGATGGCTTGTTGCGCCGCGAGTTTGGTGTGCCGGCTGACGCGACAGAGCTTACCGTGGTGATCCGCACGCGAACGAAGAACCGCAACGACGTCTGGACGCTTTCCCCCGCATGCGCGCAGTAAAACTTTTCTCCCCGGCGCAGTTCGCGTTTTTTCGCATCGTCTTTGGCGCGTACCTGACGTGGCACTTTGCCGCGCTCGCACCCTATGCGGCCGAGTTGTTCAGCGACCGCGGCGTGCTCGCTGATCCACGGGTCAACGCGACGTACGGTATTTTCCCGAACCCACTCGCCTGGTGGGGTTCGCCGGCGTTCGCGACGGGGTTTGTTGCGCTGCTGGCGATTGCAGCAGCGTTGCTGGCGGTCGGCTGGCGGCGACGTATGGTGTCAGTGGTGTTGTGGTTTGGTTGGGCGGCGTTGTTCAACCGCAACAACCTCATTGCGAATCCATCGATCCCCTACGTTGGGTTGATTCTGTTGTTTCTCGCGATCGTGCCGGACGGCGAGCCGTGGCGGTGGCGCGGGAAAACGGTGAAGCCGTCGGAGTGGTTTATGCCGGCGATGGTCTACTGGGGCGCGTGGCTGTTGATGGCGGGTGGCTATACGTTCAGCGGCATTGTGAAGCTGTGGAGTCCGAGCTGGGTGGATGGAACGGCGTTTCATCACCTGATTGACAATCCGCTCGCGCGGCCGGGCGTCGTGAGGGATTTGTTTCTTGGATTCCCGGCGTGGGTGCACGCGGTGTTCACGTGGAGTGTGCTGGCGGCGGAGATTCTGTTTTTGCCGATGAGCGTGCATCGCTGGGGACGCTGCGTGGCCTGGACGGGGATGCTGATCATGCACGCGGGGATCGTGCTTATGGTGGACTTCGCGGACCTGAGTCTCGGTATGGTCATGATTCATTTGTTCACGTTCGATCCGGACTGGCTGCGCGCGAGAAACGCGGAGGGCCGGACGCCGGTGCTTCTTTATGATGGCGAATGCGGACTTTGTAACTTTGTCGTGCGTACGCTGCTGCGGGAGGATGCACGCGGTGTACTGCGGTTTGCGCCGCTTCAGAGCGAGACGGGGCAGCGCTTTCTAAAAGCGAAGGGAATGAATACGGAGGATTTTGACAGCCTCGTGTTCATTCCGGACCTCGGAAGTGGCGACCGGTTTTATCTGCGTACGGATGGCGTGGCGCACGTACTCGACGAACTCGGCGGCATCTGGCGGGTGGCGTCGTGGCTGCGCGTGCTGCCGCAGGGCTGGCGTGACCCTGCGTACAAGATCGTGGCGCGACTGCGCTACCGGTTGTTTGGGGAATATGTGCCGACGCCTTTGCCCGAGCCAGCGTGGGCGGGGCGGATTTTGAAATGAGCGGTGGGCGGGTGCGGTTGTTGTCGAAGGGCCGCTCTCTCGCGAGCGCGGCTACACGGCGCGACGTGGTTACTTGATCACCTCGCGGGACTCGGCGCAGGCCCAGCGTTTGGAGCAACCGATGCAGGTGGGCAGCAGATGGAGCGGTGCGAGTTTGTCGGCGCCTTTTGCATGCACGTCGCGGAAGGCGAGCATGTCGTCGAATCGGTCCTCGCGCCAGTCATCGTAGCCGCAGCGCGGGATCGGAGCATTGGGGTTTTTGAACGTGCCGAAGAGCATGTCCCAGAGCGGGAGGTCGGCGTAGTTGTTCGTGTGGTGATTGAACTGATGGTGGACGCGGTGGGACTCCGGACGCTGGATGAGGAAGCCGAGCCAATAGGGAGTACGGATGTTCCAGTGATAGAAATATTCTGCGATCGCCGTGAGGAAGGTGTACACGGCGCCGGCGGTGGGTGAGCAGCCGAGCAGAGCGTAGACGATGGCGGCGCTGATGAGGGAATTGATCGTTATCTCGACCGGGTGTTTATAGAACGACGTGATCAACTCGATACGCGCAGGCGAATGATGGAGTTGATGACAAAGCCGCCAGAAGAACGACGAGTCGTGACGGATGCGGTGCCACCAGTAGTACACGAAGGTGGAAACGAAGTAGGCGACAGAGCCTTGTGCGATCAGTCCCCAGGTCGTTTCACCGAAGGTGGCGCGGAGATCGAAGAGCGACCAGGCGCGCAGCCAGACGTCCCACGTGATGCCAGACAGCACGATGATGCCGATCTGGATGGCATTCACGAGGGCGACGCGCGGCCACCAGGCGCGTATTTTGGGGAGTTCGTTGGCGGGCCAGAAACGTTCGACGATGAAAAACCCGGCCGCGATGCCGACCAGCAGGAGTAGAAGCATGGTTCCGCGAGCCTATGAAGGGACGCGCACGGGAAAAGCCGGAAGATGTTTATCGGCGTTTAAATCCACTGGCTGTGCACACTACTAGCGCGGGCCTCCTATGTAGATATTCTTGCTGGCGTTTGGCGCAACTATTCCGCCACTGGCGATGTAGAACGCGCAAAGTGCGAGATGCTCGTACCACGGGTAGGTGGGCTGCGGAGTTCCCGAGGCTTTGGGGGGAGTGGCCAGTGGGGAGGAAGGGTCCGGCTGTTTGTAGCTTGCGGTCGTGGCATGTGTACAGCCGCTGAGTGCGACGGCAGCACATAACACCGCGGTAGATAATCTGAGGCGAAGAGCGGATGTTTGCATTGTCGATAACGCTAGATGTTTGAGGGCGTTTTATTCGTCTGCGTCGCCCTCGATGGATTCACCTTGGGCGCGGTACTCGTTCAATTTGTTGCGCAGAGTCCGGATGCTGATTTTGAGCATCTCGGCGGTCTTGGTGCGGTTGCCGCTGGTCGTGCGCAGCGCGCTGAGGATCGCCTGCTTTTCCATTTCCTCGAGCGGAATGATGGGTGCCGGGCCGGAGGCTGGAGGGGGAGCGGTTGGACTGCTTTCGAAAGGCGGGGTTGTCGTCGACGTCGGAAAGGACGGCGGTGTTGACGTGGGCACCATCGGCGGTGTCGAGAAGTTGAGAGGAGCCGTTGTCTCCTGCGGAGACGCGGAGGACGGGACTGGCGTGGAGAAAACCGGCGATGGCTCAGGCGTCGGCGGGTTTGAGGAAGCAGATGATGAAACGGGAATCGCTGCACCGACCAGACTGCGGCCGAGCGTGGGCAGGCCGAGGGCGGCGGTGGAAACCGGGCGGCCGGTTTCGGAGAGGATCACGGCGCGTTCGATCGTGTTTTGAAGTTCGCGGACGTTACCAGGCCATGGATACGTGGTCAGCGCGGTGACGGCGTGGTCGGAGAAGCCGGGGATTTTCAAGCCGTGTTTGCGGGCGCAGCGGCGGAGAAAAGCCTCGGCGAGGACGACAATGTCTTCGGCGCGTTCGCGGAGCGGAGGAACTTGGACGGGGAAAACGTTGAGGCGGTAGTAGAGGTCGGAACGGAAGTGGCCTTTTTCCACGAACTGCATGAGGTCGCGGTTGGAAGTGGCGAGAAGGCGGACGTTGACCTTGATGGTCTTGGTGCCGCCTACGCGCTCGAACTCGCGTTCCTGCAGGACGCGGAGAAGTTTTGCCTGAAGATTGGGTGGAATCTCGCTGACCTCGTCGAGGAGGAGCGTGCCGCGGTTGGCGAGTTCGAAGCGGCCTTCGCGGCGGTCGGTTGCGCCGGTGAAGGAGCCTTTTTCGTGACCGAAGAGTTCACTCTCGATCAGGTTTTCCGAGAGGGCGGCGCAGTTGATTTTGATGTACGGCTCGTTCCGGCGAGGGGAATGGCGGTAGAGCTCGCGGGCGATCATCTCTTTGCCCGTTCCGTTTTCGCCTGTGATCAACACGGTGGCGTCGGTGGGCGCGACGCGTTCGACGAGCTGGCGCAGCCGCACCATGGCCGGGCCTTTGCCGAGGAGATCTCCGTCGCCGCCGTCGTTTTCGCTGAAGTAGCGGTTAACTTTGACGAGCTGGCGGTAGGACTCGGCCTTTTTGAGGATGATCTCAATCTGGCCGGGGGAGAACGGTTTGATGAGATAGTCGAATGCTCCGGCTCTCATGCAGGAGACGGCGCTTTCGATGGTGCCATGACCCGTCATCATGACGACGAGCGGACGATCGGGCAGGGTGCTGACGCGTTCGAGAAATTGCTGGCCGTCGCCGTCGGGGAGGCGGACGTCGAGCATGATCAGATCGAAGTTTTCCTTCGCGATCACGGCCTCGGCCTGAGCGATGGAGCTGGCGATGGTGACCGTGAATTTTTTGCGCTTAAAGAGCTCGTCGAGGACTTTCTGGATGAGAGGTTCGTCGTCGAGAACGAGGATTCTTTCGAGAGACATGGGTCGTAAGGCGCGCGAAATACGGCGGATGAGGAGACGGACGGGCTTTTTAAACCCATCGCAAGACGAGTGATAAAACGCCGATGCGCCGGTCTCCTCTGTCGCAACCGGAAGGGTGGTGGCAGTGCGAACAATTAGCGGGCATCGGAGTTTGGCAATTCCGCAAAACGATTGAATGGAGGAAGTCGGGCGCGGACCCGGTGGCGCGGGGCGATCAGTTCATGGATCGTACGGTAAGGTTGGAAAGGCGCGGCGAATCAGGGAAACCCCTATGGATAGGTGTGCAAGGCTTCTGCAATATGGTGGTCCCACTTCGCATCACGCTAGTTTTATCCCACCACACCACACGCCATGTCCAAACGTTCACTTTTTAAATCCGGTCTGTTCGCACTCACGGCCGGGCTCATCGCAAGCTCCGCATCCGCGCAACTCTCCACCACCACCCTCACAGCCACCACCCAAGGCTGGTACGACAGCTATGGCGATAACAGCCAGCCCACCACCAACTTTTTCGTGGGTTCGTTTAACGAGGTGTCCTACCACAACTTTTTTGTTTTCGATCGTTCGACAAATCCACTCCTCCAGTTCGTTGAGATCCGCAAGGCGACTTTGGAACTCTACCTGCCTCAAGACCTGCTCGATATCGGTCTGACCTATCTCTCGTCTGATCTCAATGACACGGGCGCACTGTTCTCGCTTTATAAGTTCGCGGGCGACAAGACGGCGTTGAAAGACGGTACCGGCGGCCTGGCGGCGTATGTCGATCTGGGCGCGGACGCGGGTGGAAGCTTCGGCACGCGTGCGGTTTCATCGGCGGATAACGTCAATGGAGCCACGATCGCCATCGATCTGACCTCTTATTTCCTGAGTTATATCAACGGTGTTAACGGCGAATTTGTTCTCGGTGGTGCTCTCTCCAACCCGAACGATAACCCGACCCCCGATGATTTTGAGTATATGTTTGGCTTCACCGAGAACTCTCCCTTGGCCGGTCTGCGCCTGGAGTTTGTCGCGGTTCCAGAGCCTTCGACGTACGGCCTGATCGGTGGGGGACTTCTCGGCCTGGTCGTTTGGCGCCGCCGTTCGGTCAAAGCCGCTCGCAAGAGCTAAGGCTGGATCAAGCCAGATTGGATTTTTCCCAGCGGACCTGCTGAATGCGGGTCCGCTTTTTTTGTGCCCGCAGGCAGCGTGAATACCGAGGGAGCGGTTTCTTTTTTAAGCTAAAGAACCGGTGCTCAGCTCGGGATGAGGGCGCGGATCTGCTTCAGCACCTTCGAGGGAACGTATGGCTTGGGAAGATACGCGACGGGCTCGGCGAGGCCGCGGTGGCGGTCGCCGGAACGGAAAGCTCCACTGGCGATGAGCAGCGGGAGGCCTGGCGATTCCGCCCGGAGAGTTTCGGCAACCTGCCAGCCATCGAGCGAGGGCAGGCCGATGTCGGTGAACAGGAGTGCGATTTCTTCGCGGTGCGCGCGGAAGAGGCGGACAGCCTCGGCACCGTCGCGAGCCCAGAGAACGCGCCAGCCTTCAGACGGAAGCAGTTCGAGCCAGAGAGCGCCGATGTCCTGTTCGTCTTCGACGAGGAGAATAGTGCGGCGGTCACTGCTCGGGACATCGGATGGCTCGGGCGGCGGCGTGTGGACGGGCTCGACCACGTTGGGGGCGCGGGGCAACAGAAGGTGGACGCTGGTACCCTGTCCGGGGGCGCTGTCGACTTCGATCAAGCCGCGATGGGCGCGCATGATGCCATAAACCACGGCGAGACCGAGACCACGGACTTCAGGGCCTTTGTTGCGCGCGAAAAAGGGTTCGAACATGCGGGCGCGGGTGGCTGCATCCATGCCGCGGCCGGTATCCTGGACAGAGACGCGAAGGAAGTTTTTTGACTCAGCAGTGGTGGCTCCGGGAGCAAAGATCGATTGGCGAACTTCCGTGGTGTTGACGGTGAGATTGCCGCCTTCGGGCATGGCGTCGCGGGCGTTTTCGAGAAGTTTCTGAAGGGCTTGCGCGAATTGGATCGGATCGATGGTGAGCTTTGCGTCGGCTGCACCGTAGTTACGGGCGATATGGATCAACGGCGACCAGTCGGCGCAGGTGCGTGCGATGACGTCGTCGAGCAGGGCGTGAACGTCGGTCAGCGAGAGCTCGGCATCCTGGGTATTGGCGAAGAGCTGGAGCTGGCGAACGACATCGGCTCCGCGGCGGCCAGCATCGATGATGGTGTCGGCGTAATGGCCGAGGCGGGCGGGGTCGTCGGCGGATTCACGCAGGAGGCTCGCGTAGCCAAGGACGATCGCGAGCATGTTGTTAAAGTCGTGGGCGATGCCACCTGCGAGCGTACCGAGGCTTTCCAGCTGGCTGGCTTCGTGGAGACGGCTCTCCATTTTTTTGCGTTCGCGGAGATCGGCGACAATAACGAGCTGGCCGGCGCCGGTTTCGAGAGGGACGACGGTGATCTCGGCAGGAAAAGTTTCACCGCGGGCGCTGGCGCATTCGGCCTCGCACGGGGTTCCCTGGGAAACGCGGGCGCGGGCCAGTTCCCGGGCCGGAAGAAGTGTGTCGGCATCGCGACCGGACACTTCCACCTGACTGACGCCGAAGAGGCGGGTAAAGGCGTGATTGCACTGGGTGACGCGGCCGGCGGGATCGATGAGGCAGAGGCCGAGCGGGACGGCCTCATACACGGAATCGAGGAGGGCGTGCATGGCCTTGAGGCTGTCCTCGGCCATGCGGCGGCGGGTGATGTCCCGCGTGGTGGAGACAATGTCGGCGGGAAGGCCCGTGGTGGGATCGCGCCGTGTTTTGCTGGTGGTCTCGGTCCAGAGGTGGGTACCGTCCTTTTTCAGGAAGCGATGAACGAGTACGCTTTCACTGCGATTGGTGAAGTGGTCCTCAAACGTGCGCTGGAGTTGCGGGAAGTCGTCGGAATGGATGAGATCGGAAATGGGCCGGCCGATAATTTCATCCGGTTCCCAGCCGAGCATACTCTGGCTCGAAGTGGAGGCGTAAATACAGATGCCGTCGGCGTTGCTGACGGTGATGAGGTCGCGGATGTAATCGGAGAGGAGGCGTTGCTGGGCTTCACTCTGACGCAGGGCGTCGCGCAGCTCTAGGTGGTCCGTGACATCGGTGAGGACGCCGACCCAATGGGACGTGGCCTTTCCCGGGTTTGTGAGCGGATAGAGATGTAGATCCGCCCAAAAAACCGTGCCGTCCTTGCGTGAAGCGGGGAGTGCTTTGCGCCACGACTGATTGCCGCGCATGATCGCGTCGACGCGTTCCCATTCAAACTGACCGCCTGGGGGGCGAAGCAGCTCAGGCAAGGAGCGACCCACGCTGTCGGCGCGAGAGTAGCCAGTGAGCTGCGTGAAGGCAGCGTTGGCGTGGACAATTGAGCGCGAGGAAGCGGCGGCTTCGCAGATGACAAGCGCTTGGGTAGACTCAGACGCGACACGCGACATGAGCGCGTCGAATCGGGCCGCGTCGCCGGGGACGGGCGGGGACTTTTCAGGTGAAGCTGGCACTGAGGACTTTTGAGATGAAGGTGATGCTGAGATATCCTTCAACTGTTAAAGGCTGATGAAAAATGTTAACCCGGGTATCGGGTCGATTGGGGAAATCTTAAATAGAACTTCAGGCTTTTTGTTATGAGCCGATTTTTAGGGCACGCTGTTACTGCAACTTTTTACACCATGGCACCCCGCTTGTTATCTCTCCTGACGTTGATCGAATCCTCGCTTTCGCAGAATGAGGCACCATCGGTGGCCAAGGGGCGTCCAATGCGGACAGTTAACTTTCATAAAGGACTGGCGAGGTTGTCATTTAATGACGGATCCGGATCGATTTTGTTACAAGGTTTCACGCTGGCCGATGGTCAGATCTGCGTGAAGGCCATGCTGGAGTGGGCCGGCGTGGTGAAGCCAGGCGTGCAGTCCGTCTATCCTAGCGAAGGTTTTAACTGGGCGGGAGCTGCACACCGAATCGCGGAGGCTTGGATGGATGGTCCGCCTGCAGGTGAGACGACCGTGGCCGCATCCGCTGCCGACCAGTCGCTCAGCGAAGGCGACCTCGCGGCCGCAGGCTGAGTGGGTGGTAGTTTACGCGCTATCTTCACGCCATAAGAGCGTGGGCTCGGCCCCTTATTGGGAATGGACGGGCGTTCAGTAGCTAGGCCACGGGAAAGACCCGTAAACCTAGGAAAGGCGCCTCCGCTCAGGCTTCTCCGGCGAAGGAGAGGGTGGGCGTTCCAGCACCCGCAAGGGCTCCGTACGAAGGACGCAATTTTTGCGCGCGTGATTGGACCATGCGCAATTGTGCGAGCTGGGAGCGGGCTTCTTCAATGGCGGCGTCGAGACGCCCGGCTTGTTCACGCTGGGCGTTAATCAGGCGTTGCGCACGAAGCTGTATGGCGTCGTCCAGGCCGGCTGCGACGCCGGGTTCAAAGAGGAGCTCCACGATACGGGCCACAAGAGGTTGTTCGCGCGCCTGCACGGCCACAGCCTCAGCGAAGAACCCATGATTGAGCAAAAGATGCTCTTCGCTGGTCAATGTCTCGAGCGAACCAAGGAGGCGGTTGATGGTTTGCTGGGCAGTTTCCATGACCGTGAACGGAAAGTGGGAAGAAGTACGAATGCCGGTTTAACAGGATTCGTAGCGAAATGACGTCAGGCGACGCCGCGTGCGCCGTGCATGCCGCCGGCGTCCTGAGTGCGGAGCATTTCAGCCCAGCCGTCGCGGAGTTCACGGACGAGTTTTTCAACTTCGATCACGGGCTCGACCTTCTTGCGCATATTGGCCTCGAGGAGGCGGCGAAGATAGTAGTCGTAGAGTCGGTCCAGATTGGCGGCGTGATCGCCACCGGCCTCGTGGTTGAGGCTGGATTGAAGCTCGGCGAGGATATTCTGCGCCTTGAGAAGATTTGTGTTGATGGTCTCGATGCGGCGCGGGTTTTCGTCGGTGGACTGAAGCGCATCGCGGGCGTGGCCGAGGAAGCGCAGCGCCCCGTCGTAAAGCATCAAGATCAGTTGTCCGGGACTGGCGGTGAGAACCGCCTGGGCTTGATAGGCCCGGGCGTAACCGGGGGCGACCATGGAGGACATGAAGGAATTATTCGGAATCTGAGGAATCGCGGGAATCCACCATCAGCTTGGCGAGGCTCTCGATGAGCTGACGCGGCGGATAGTTTGGGTCGACGGCGAGGGCTTTGCCTTTTTCGACGACTTCAGGGCGGATTTCAGGGGAATTGTTCAAGGCTTCGCGCAGAGCTTGAGTGCTGGAGCTGGAGAGACGTTCGCCGATTTCGGCGTCGGCCTTGGGCGTGGATGCCTGCTTGGCGGTGGAGATCGCGGCGGCGGCGTCCGTACGGTTATAACCGTGAAGATTGGACGTGGAATGTATCATGATAGGCTCAGGGATGAACGGTCAGCCCGGGAAGGGAAGCGATACAGGGAACGCCGTTGGTTGATAGGCATGTATCGGCAGGGCTGGCGGGAGGCTTTAGCTAAAAATTTTCTATTTAGAGGGAGTTGGTTCCGGTGTGAAGCGAGGTGGCAGGGTGGCAAAAGTCGCTGCAGCAGCATAACTGGCGAACCGGGTGGGGTTTTGGAGAATCGTGTGGCTGAGATCGGTCGGACCGGAGGATTTTCCCAGCGAAAGGGAGTAGCGACGGGCGGAGTTGGCCACTGAGATATCGGCGGCGGAGTACAGGACATCAGCAGCCCACAGGATTTCGGTTTGCCGGATGGGAGCGAGGCGGGCCCGCACCCCAAGCGTGAGAGGCGGATAGGCGGAGTAGGAGGTCAGATCGACGAAGACCACCGCATCGGCGGCGTACTGATTGTAGATGTTGAAAAGACGATCGATGAAACCGGGAGGCAGGGGGGCGGTGGAGTTGAGCTGGCGGGCACCTGTGACGTGCGCGAGCTCGTCGCGAGTGAGAGTGACGATTTCGAAGCGGGCGACGCGATTGAGTTCAGTCAGGAACGCAGCATCGATGCGGTTCAGGTTGTCTTCCGGAATCGCGAGCCCTTCGGCGGAAACCGGCAGCAGCAGTACCCGGCGGATGTTTGCGGGTAACTGGGTGACGGTGGACTTCACGTTGGTAGGCGTGAAAAAGGGTCCGGCCTTGGCGCCATCGCGCTCGGGCAGTTGCGCGCAACCAGACAGGCCGAAGATGAAAGCGGCGAGAAGGAGGAAGCGAAGCGGTGTCATGGATAAGACCGATGCGCGGGCTCCGCGCGGCTGGCCAGTTTTAAGAGCTGCTGGAGCTGGTGCCAAACGCGCTGTTGAGCTGCGATTGCATGTTCTTGATGGTGGCCTGGGCGTTTTCCATCGCGAGAAAGCCGGCTTCCATGCGCGACCGCTCAGAGGCGAGCTGGCGCTCGATGTTGGCGATCTGGGTGTCGATGCTCGTGTTGCCCTTGGTGAGGGTATCCTTTTGGGAGCCGAGCAGGCCACCGGTGCCGGTGCCAGAGGTGCCGAGAAGAGTGGTGTTGAAGGTTTCAAGACGAGCGGCGAAACCCGTGGTGGCGGACTTGAAGAAGGCTTCGACGTCGGAAGGTTTGTCGCGGAGGGCGGCCTCGAGCTTGGCGCTGTCTTTCACGGCCAGTTCTGAAGTCCCCGCCGTGAAATCAATGCCGAGGTTTTCGAGGCGCGAAATGGTGCCGCTGAGTCCGCTGACGGCCGAGAAAGCCGTGGAGCGAAGGGTGGACTGCCAGTTTTGAATCTCACGATTGTTGCTCAGGACGGCTGCGGTGACTTTGCCGTTGGTGGAGGTGATCTTGGTGGCGGTGTCGATGTAGGACTGCACCGCGTTGAATTTCTTGATGAATTCATCGATCGCGCCGCGCATCCCGGTGGTGTTGCTGTCCACCGTGATGGTCTGGCTGGACTCGGTGTTGGCGGTGACGGTGAGACCGGTGATGCCGTGGGAGGCGGCGGAAAAGGTGTTGCTGGTGCTGGTGAGCACGGGACCGCCATTCACGGTAAACTGGGCGTCCTTGCCGCGATCAAGCGTGGAAGAGCCCGTGAGGCCGACGGCGTCGAGGAATCCGCCGGATGTTTCGCTCACGCTCAGGCCGGTGTCGCCCGTGGTCTTGTTGGTCAGGACCACCTTGTCGGCCGCGGCATCGTACGAAGCGGTGACGCCGGCGGAGGAATTGGTGATGCGACCGAGGACGGTGGAAAGGGAGTCGGTGTTGACGTTGTAGCTGATGCTGACGCCGTTGACCGTGAAGGAGCCGTTGCCCGAGCCGTCGACGGCGGTAATGGAATTGCGGAGACGAGCGCTCGCGAGCGGGGTGTTCTGGTTGGTCGCGCCGAGTCCGGTGCCGCTGGTGATGACGCCGGTGTTGTTGCCGTTGGAAAGGCGGGTGACGGCGAGGAAATTGGACGTGTCGTTGGCTGCGCCGAGAGTGATGGGTGTGCCGGTCGTGGACGACGTGAGGGTGATTTTGTCGGTGCCCGAATCGTAGGCGGCGGTGACGCCGCCACCGGTCGCGGTGGAAATTTTGTCGAAGACGTCCTGGAGCGAATCCGTCAAAGCAACAGTGATCTTGGCTCCGTTGACGGTGAAGTCTCCGGCGGTGACTGCAGTAGAGGTCGACATCGAGGCGAGGGTGACGCCGCTGACGTCGTTGGTCGCGCTGATGCCGAGGCCGATGTCGCCCGTGCCGGAGCGTTTCGTCGTGGTGGCGAGTTGTGTGACGTTGAAATTATACGAACCGGTCGCGGTGCCGCTGCTCGTGCTGGTGGACCAGGTGGAGCCTGCGGTGGAAGAGGCGGCGGTGCGGCCAGTGAAAAGACCTTCAGCCTTGAGGGCCTTGGTTGCCGTCTGGAGTTCGCTTAGGCGGGTGCCGAGATTGTCGAGAGCCGAGACCTTGCTGCTATTGGTGGTCTTTTCAGTCTGAAGGCGGGTGATGGGTGCGCGGTTGAGCTCCATCACTTCATCGATGAAGGATTTCCAATCGAAGCCTGAGATGAGACCGGAGAGTTGTATGGAGGCCATGACGAAAGACTAAAAATAGAGAGACACTAAGGGCGCTACCGGGGCATCGGACCAAAGCGCCCAAACTTAAGGGAATGTAAGAAAATCGCTAGGAGCGATGAGTGATACGAAGGCGGCGGCGGTGGCTGTTTTGCGAGGTGCTTGGTACGGCTGGTTTCCCGCGTGTGCGGTTCGAATGAGGGAATTTCCCCGCTTGAACAAATATTACGTTCGAATCCGAAAAGCGCCTGAAAATAGCGTCTATTGCAGGATTTCCCGGGTGGTTTTCAGAGGTAAAATCAGGACGCGTCAGAAATTTTGCGTTTTCGTTTAAAGTTGATCGCGGGTCGGTCCGTTTAATCCGGCATCTGCGAGACATCTCGTGGACGGAGTGATCCGACTCCCCCTTCGGATACGTCAGCCACCCGGACGTGGCATTTAGAAATCAAGGAAGATTACCATGTCAGTCGTTATCAACACCAACTACTCCGCCACCGTTGCCTCGAACAACCTGGCGATGTCCAATCAGAACCTCCAGAAGAGCCTCAATCGTCTCTCCAGCGGTTCCAAAATTGTTTCCCCGGCCGATGACGCCGGTGGTCTCGCCGTTTCCATGAAGTTGTCCGCCGCAGCCAAGCGCTCCGGTGCGGCCGCGATCAACATCGGCAACTCCGCCTCGTACCTGCAGACGCAGGACGGCGTGCTCAAAGTCACCGGCAAGGTGCTCGAGCGCATGAGCGAGCTGAAGACCCTCTACAACGATCCCACGAAGAACAGCACGGATCTCGCGAACTACGACTCGGAGTTCACGTCAGCTGCAGGCCCAGCTCACCTCGCTGACCGCTGAAAAATTTAACGGCGTCACTCTTTTCGGTTCCGGCAGCCTTTCTGTCGCGGTCACCGAAGATGGCAGCACGACCTCCGCGGTCACGATCGCTTCCCGCGATCTCTCCAGCACCGGCAGCGGCATCGGCGCCCTCACCACCAGCTCGATCACGAGCCTCGGTTCCGCCGGTCTCACGCTCACCGCGATCACCAGCGCGATCCAGAACGTCGCCACCTTCCGCGCCCAGAACGGCGCCGAACAGAGCCGTCTCTCCTTCGCGAGCGAATTGCTCACGGTCAACAAGGCCAACCTCGAAGCCGCCAACAGCCGCATCATCGATGTGGACGTGGCCTCGGAGTCCACACAGCTCGCTCGATGGAATACTCTCGTGCAGGCAGGTACTGCGATGCTCTCGCAGGCCAATCAGAGCGCGCAGACTGCGCTCCGACTCCTGCAGTAATCGCTTAGGTTTTAACCGCCGGTTCTCCCGCGCCAACTCCGTCGTCAGGTCCGCTGTTTCTCGCGCCAAACGAGAGGTAGCGGCCGGTCGGAGAGGGATGAACACCAGGCGTTGATTTTGAAAAAGCGGGAGCGTCTCGCGCCAAACGAACGCTCCGTCCGCAAGTCAGCCATCCGGCTACATTCCCGGATCGTTCCTTACTACCACTTAGCAAGCTAGCATACCAAGCCCGGCTCCCTTCGGCGCGCCCATCTCTCTCGATGGGCGGCAATAGGAGGAGAGTCCGGCCGGGCTATCCCTTCGCAGGGTGACACTTTTGGGGCATTTGCTCCCGAACGGCTGGTCCTGGCCGGTTTTCAGGCCCCGTGGCGACTACGGAACGTCGCACTCATCAAGGAAAGATACCACTATGTCAGTTGTTATTAATACGAATGCCTCGGCAACGGTTGCTTCAAACAACCTCGCCGCCTCGAACGCGAACCTCCAGCGCAGCCTTAACCGGTTGTCCAGCGGTTCGAAGATCGTAACCCCGTCTGATGACGCGGGCGGTCTCGCTGTGTCCATGAAGCTCTCCGCCGCGGCTAAACGCCAGGGCGCCGTTGCTTCGAACATCGGCAATTCCGTCTCCCTTCTGCAGACGCAGGATGGCGCGCTCAAAGTCACTGCCAAGGTCCTCGATCGCATGAGCGAGCTGAAGACCCTCTACGCAGATCCGACCAAGAACACGTCCGACCTGGCCAACTACGACTCTGAGTTCACGGCCCTCAAGAGCCAGCTCACGTCGCTCACGAGCGAGAAGTTCAACGGTGTTGCACTCTTCGGTACCGGCTCCCTCTCGGTTGCCACGACTGAAGACGGCAGCGCTTCTTCTGCTGTGACGCTTGCCGCTCGCGATCTGTCGAGCTCCGGCAGCGGCGTCGGCGCCCTCACCGCCTCCGGCGTGTCCGATCTGGGTGACATCACCCTGACGAACATCACCGACGCGATCCAGAACGTTGCCACCATGCGCGCCGCCAACGGTGCCGAGCAGAGCCGCCTTGGCTTCGCGAGCGAACTGCTCACGACCAACAAGGCCAACCTCGAAGCCGCCAACAGCCGCATCGTCGACGTGGACGTCGCTCAGGAATCCACCCAGCTCGCACGTTGGAACACCCTCGTGCAGGCCGGTACCGCCATGCTCGCGCAGGCGAACGGTTCCGCTCAGACCGCCCTCCGTCTGTTGTCGTAATCGTAATCACCTTTCCCGCCGGCGGCGGTCGCGCCAAACGTCCGCCGCTGGCCGGGCCGGGTAGATTACAGCACCAGAAGCACGGGAACCATCGCTTCCGCGCGGCCTTTGCCGAAAAGGCCCGCGCCCGTGCGGCTCTGTGCCGGTCCGGTCGGAGATCTCCGCCCACTCACCACTATCGGCCTTCGGGCTGAAACCAAATCGGGGCAATCGCCCTGTCCGGTCAGACTTGAACCGGTCCCCTCAAGTCCGTGGCGACGACGGATAGTCGCAACCCATCAAGGAAAGATACCACCATGTCAGTTGTCATTAACACGAACTACTCGGCCACTGTTGCTTCAAACAACCTGGCGGCCTCGAACGCGAACCTCCAGCGCAGCCTCAACCGGTTGTCCAGCGGCTCAAAGATTGTTACCCCCTCCGATGACGCCGGCGGCCTCGCCGTCTCCATGAAGCTCTCCGCCGCAGCCAAGCGCCAGGGCGCCGTTGCTTCGAACATCGGTAACGCCGTTTCGTACCTGCAGACGCAGGACGGTGCGCTCAAAGTCACTGCCAAGGTCCTCGATCGTATGAGCGAGCTGAAGACCCTCTACGCAGATCCGACCAAGAACACGTCCGACCTCGCCAACTACGATTCTGAATTTACGGCCCTCAAGAGCCAGCTCACGTCGCTCACGACCGAGAAGTTTAACGGTGTTGCCCTTTTCGGCACCGCCTCCCTCTCGATCGCCACGACCGAGGACGGCGCCGCGAACTCGGCGGTGAGCCTCGCCGGCCGCGATCTGTCCAGCACCGGCACCGGCATCGGCACCCTCAGTGCCTCCGGCGTGTCCGATCTGGGTGACATCACCCTGACGAACATCACCGACGCGATCCAGAGCGTCGCCACCATGCGCGCCCAGAACGGTGCCGAGCAAAGCCGCCTTGGCTTCGCGAGCGAACTGCTCACGACCAACAAGGCCAACCTCGAAGCCGCCAACAGCCGCATCGTCGACGTGGACGTCGCTCAGGAATCCACCCAGCTCGCACGTTGGAACACCCTCGTGCAGGCCGGCACCGCGATGCTCTCGCAGGCCAACCAAAGCGCCCAGACCGCCCTCCGTTTGCTGTCATAAAAACGACAGCGTTAATGTTAGTGTTGATCAGAAACTGATACGGAATCTTCCGTTGCCCCGCGCATGTTCGAGCATGCGCGGGGTTTTTCTTTTGGCGCGTCGTCAGAATTATGCGGTGCGTTTTCACGCGCCGGACTTGCCGCGTCCGCGTTTTTAAGCCGACGTGAGCACGCTGATTCATGCCGACTCTCCAAGAGACTTTCGATCAGGCCGTGCGTCTCCACCGCTCCGGGCAACAGGCAGCCGCGATCCCCTTGTACCAAGAGGTCATTCATTCCGCGCCGACGGTTGCCGAAGTTCACCATCAACTGGGCAACGCGCTCAAAACCCTGCTTCGCTACGACGAGGCGATCACTCCGCTCACCGAAGCCGCCCGTCTCGCGCCAAATGATGCGGTCGTGCGCTTGAATCTCGGTGTGACCTTGCTGGAACTCCAGCGCCATGCGGAGGCGGAGACGCAGTTCCGTCACGCGCTCGCGATCGAGCCCGGGCGCCCCGAGGCGCACAACATCCTCGGCAACGCGTTGTTTTCTCAGGGGAAATTGGCGGAGGCGACGGTGTGTTTCCGCGAGGCGCTGCGTTTGCGCGCCGACTACGCGCCTGCGCATGACAACCTCGGTCGTGTCGCCCGTGCCCAGGGCCGGATCGAAGACTCGGTCGCTCACTATCGCGCCGCACTTGCGCTCCAGCCAAAGCCCGGCACGCACAGCAATCTGCTGCTCGCCCTCAATTACCTCGACGGTGTTTCGCCGCAGGAAATTTTCTCGGAGCATCGACGCTGGGCCGAGCGATATGCGGAGCCGTTGACGGCCGCTTCCGTGACTTCCGTGCAAAACGTGCAGGACGGCCGACGTGTGCGGGTGGGCTACATTTCGCCGGATTTCTCCAATCATGCGGTCGCCTATTTCTTCGAGCCGGTTCTTGCGGCGCATGATCGGTCACGATTCGAGATTTTCTGCTATTCCAACGTTCCCAAGCCAGATGCCGTGACGGAACGTTTGCGCGGGCTGGCCGAACATTGGCGCGATATCGCGCCGTTGAGCGACGAGCAGGCGGCCGCGCTTGTTCGCAACGACCAGCTTGATCTACTGGTCGATCTCTCCGGACACACCGCGCGTAACCGGTTGCTGGTTTTCGCCCGGCGCGCCGCTCCACGGCAGCTGACGTGGATCGGCTATCCGAATACAACGGGGCTATCGGCGATGGATTTCCGCCTGACCGATGCCGTGAGTGATCCCGCGGGGTCCGCCGACTCTCTTCACTCCGAGAAACTTGTCCGGTTGCCGGGCCCGTTCTCCGTTTATCAACCGCCCGCCGAAGCACCCGAAGTCGGAGTGCTGCCGTCGCTGAAGGGGCCGCTCACATTTGGTTGCTTCAATAATTTTGCCAAAGTTACTCCTGCGATGATTGCGCTTTGGAGCCGTTTGCTCGCCGCCGTTCCCGAGGCGCGACTCTTCCTCAAGTCGCGCGGACTCGACGATCCTGATACCGCGGCACGTATACGCGACAGTTTCCAAGGGCACGGCGTGGATGCGGGCCGCATTCTTCTGGATGGCCGTGAGCTTTCGGTGCCGGCGCATCTGGCGCTTTATCATCAAGTCGATGTCGCTCTCGATACGTTTCCCTACAATGGCACGACGACAACGTGTGAGGCGCTCTGGATGGGCGTGCCGGTTATCACGCTCGCCGGGGAGACGCATGTCACTCGTGTCGGTGCAAGTTTGCTCACTCATCTCGGCAAGACCGAGTGGATTGCCGATACGCCGGAAGGCTATCTCGCGAAGGCCCGGGAGCTGGCCGGGGACAGAAACTCACTGGAGAAATGCCGCAGCGGTCTGAGGGAAGAATTCCGCCAAAGTCCGTTGCACGACGCGTCCGGGTTTACGCGAACTTTGGAGAGAACCTTTGCTGAATTGATTCGGTGAAGCGCGTCGCCTGCGCGCCGCTTTCGAGAGCGTCTCACACTTGGGCCAGCGCTTCCGAAAAAGCCCGGGCGTGGTCGCGATCATTCATGAGCGCGCCCGTCGATAGCTCCGTCCGAAGTCGCGAGCGGTGGTCGGCAAGCGCTTGTGGGGATTGGGAAAGACCGAGGGCAATCTGGATGAACTCATCCGCATTTCTCGCAATCCATTCCGGATGGCCGGTGGCCGTGAGAAGTGAGCAGCCCACCCGGCTCGCGTGACGATCGCCGCGTAGTGTGATCACGGGCACGCCCATCCAGAGCGCTTCGCACGTGGTGGTGGTGCCATGGTAGGGAAACGTGTCGAGTGCGACATCCACCTGATTGTAGCAGGCGAGATGTTCAGCGGTGGTTGTCGCCGGAGGAATCAGCACGACGCGACTTGCGTCGAGACCGGCTTGGGCGAGCAGATGTTTCAGGTGCTCGGGATCCACGCCAAAACTCTTCAGTGCCAGACGCGCCCCGGGTACGCTGCGAAGAACCGACGCCCAAAGCCGGAGCGTAAAATCGTTGGCCTTGGAGAAATTGTTGAATGAACCGAACGTGAAAGGATTCCCCTGCGTACACGGAGGGGATGCAGGCTCAGGGGCATCGACCGGCGGTTGATAACTCCAGGCGCAAGGCGCGAAACGAATGAGTTTTTCCGTGCTGAACGCGTCGCTGTCATCGGGATCGGCGATGGCATCCGTGAGCCGGCAGTCCATTGCCGGCACGCCTGTGGTGTTGGGATATCCGAGATAGCTGACCTGCACGGGCGCCACGCGCTGGGCAAAGACGGGCAGACGATTCATGCCGGTGTGCCCGGCGAGATCGACAAGGATGTCCGGTGCGTCGGCACGGATCTGCGCGGCGACCTCTGCATGCGATTTCCCGACGAAGTTGCGCCATAGACCGGCCTGGACGCGCAGACGTTCGCTCGTGGCATCGGTCACAAAATGATCGTGATAAAGAATGATGTCGAAACGCTCCCGGTCGATGTGCTGGAGCAATGGCTCCAGAAAATAGGCCACCGAGTGCGTGCGCAGATCGGGGGAGAGAAACGCGAGCCGGCGCTTAAGCGGGTTTTGGGCTGCGCCGGGAGGCTTTGCGATGGTCGCAGTCGGGATCTCGCTTTGCGCCATCCGGCCGTACTCCAGATGCGCGGCGAAAAGTTCTTCCCGGGAAATGCCCGGAAGGTAATTGAGCAGCATGAGCCGGTAGCTCCGCGCCTCCAGGTCGCCGCGGCGTGCGGGCCAGGCATGCTTCGAAATCGGTCAGCGCTTCAGGGAGACGATGGATGCCAAGCAAAGCCTGGGCTCTGCCAAGATAGGCTTTGGCGTAGTTGGGGTCCAGCGACAGCGCCTGGCCATGCTGGGCGATCGCTCCGACGCGGTCCTGTTGTATATTCAGCAGAGTTCCGATCTGCGAATGGAGTTTTGCGTCGTTGGGCTTTAATGCGTTGGCGCGGCGATAGGCTTCCAAGGCATCGGCTATCTTTCCAGAGAAGGAAAGCACTGCGCCGAGATTTATCCATGCATCGGGATTTTTGGCGTCCAGTTCGAGAGATTTGCGGAGACTCGTTTCTGCGGGGCCGTGCTGGCCGAGTTGCGCGAGCGCCATGCCCTGCCACATGTGCGTGAGAGCAATGCGGGGGTTTAAGCGAACCGCCTTGGAAAAAAGATCAGCCGCTTCACCCGGTTTTCCAGATTGCAGAAGCGCGGCGCCGCCGAGGTGATGTGCATCGAAGCTGGTGGGGGCTAGCGAGCGGGCGCGCGCATAGAGCGGCAGCGCCGCCGCCAGCCGCCCGGCTTGATGATGCGACAGTGCTTGTTGAAGGAGGGACTGTGCCTGCGGAGCGGCCATTTTCAGGATGACGTTGTCGCGAACGTGACGAGCGCGTCCGCCACCACCGTGCCGACGGTTTCGTGCTGATTAAAATGCTGATAAATCCGGTGCCGTTCGTTGCGTGACATGGTCAACGCACGTTCGCAGGCCGCGCCAAGTGAATCGAGGTCGCCCTGCTCGTAGCGGATGACCAGGCCTTCGCGGTGAAGTGATTCGAGACGATTCCCCTCCTTTGAGTTCTCAGAGACGGGCACCATGCCGAGACAACCCGACCAGAAGGGGCGATCCGTGTGCGTGGCGCTCATGGCTGCGGTGGTGAATTTGCGGCCTTCGGGGCAGAGGCTGACTTTATAGCGGTTCACCTGGGTTTTATCCGCGACGGAAACGGAGTGATCGCGGCTGGCGACGACGCGGCCGGGGAATTTCTTTTCGAGAAACTCGATCTGGCGGAGACGATTGTCGGTGAGCCCTAGTTTTGAACCGAGAAAGAAAATCTTTTCCTCGGGCGCTTCCACGAAAGGCGCGGCAAAAGGCACGAGGTTGGCGACCCAGCTCCGGTGGATCGTCCGGCATTTCGCAGAGAGCGAAGCGCGGCCTCGTTTATCGAGGGGAAATTCGTCGTGGATCAAAATGTCGAGATGCGGCGCGATCTGGCCGAAGCAAGGCATCGTGCGGCTGACTTCGTCGAAGCCGTAGAGCAGCACGCGCCATCCGCTGCGTTTGAGAAACGTGAGAAGTTTTCCGACAACGTCGGCGATTTTCTGGGGATTCTGTCCGTCGAAGATCAGCCAGCGTTCCTCGTCGGCAGCGGCAGGAAGCTGCACGAGCGAAAGGAGGCCGGCGGCGCCGGTGACAAAGGCGGGCAGGAATTGCAGCACGGGATTTTTCATCGCCGCGAACGCGCGTGTGTTTTCTCCGTGCCAGTCGCAGTCCAGTCGCGCCATCCGCACCAGGGCCGGGTCGCCGGGGTTGCTTACACGCTTGGTGACATCGACGGTCGGAAGACGGGAGAGAAACTCACCGGCGTCTTCCAATCCATCGGCCCAGGGGCAAAAGTGTGCGATCCGGATGCGGCGGGAGACAGACATGTATCAGGAGCAAAGCGCGTTGCTCATGCTTGGCAACGTTGACGCGGTCGCGCGCCTTCCTCTGATTCGAAAATCATGGGAAAGATTTTTGTCACCGGCGCCGCAGGCTTTATCGGCAGTCACACGTGCGATCAATTGCTCGCGGCGGGACATGAGGTGGTGGGGGTGGACAACTTTCGCACGGGAAAGGCGGCCAACCTTGCATCAGCGAAAACCCGCGACCGGTTTCGTTTCGTGGAGGCCGACCTGACGCAGCCGGCGCGGCTGGATTCGCTGGTGGCTGAGTTTCGTCCTGACGCGATCATTCATCTCGCCGCGTTGGTGAGCGTGCAGGAGAGCGTGCAGAATCCGGAGCTGAATTTTAAGCTGAACGTCGAGCTTACGCAGACCGTTGCAGAAGCCGCGCGGAAGCATGGCGTGAAGCGCGTGGTCTTCGCCTCATCCGCAGCCGTATATGGCGATGTGCGCGAACTGCCGATACGCGAAAATGCCGAGAAACGTCCGATCAGCCCGTACGGCGCGGCCAAGCTAGCATCTGAGGCGGTTTTGCTTGGGCATGCCGAGGCGTTCGGTTTCACCGCGCGTTGTCAGCGTTACTTCAATGTCTTTGGGCCGCGCCAGGATCCGCATTCGCCGTATTCGGGAGTGATTTCGATTTTTTGCGACCGGCTGCGCGCAGGAAAATCGCCGACGATTTTTGGCGATGGTGAACAGACGAGGGATTTCATCTCGGTGTACGATGTGGCGCGTGCGAACGTTCTCGCGGCAACGTCGCCCCAAATCGCGAGTGGCGTTGCCAACATCTGCACGGGCAAGGGGACGAGTCTCAACCGGCTGGCTTCCGTACTTCGCTCCCTCATTCCGAACGCTCCGGGCGTTGCCTACGCTGCGCCCAAGGCGAGCGATATTCGTCACTCGCTTGGAGCGGCCGAAGCGGCGCAGAAGGAGTTTGGCTTCACCGCCCAGGTGGCGCTGGAGGACGGCCTCGCGGCCATCCTGTCCACGTGAGCGGCCGACGCCGGTAATCAGGCATTCGACGTTGCGAGTGCCGGCGATGTTTTCCCGCTTACCAACGATTCGATCAGTTCACCCAGTCCCTTGGCGTATGCCGGAGCGTTGATGAACTTCGGCTTGCGGGCCATGGCCTCGAGGATGCGGGCGCCGATCTGTTTGCGCCAGGCGCGATCGGTCGCGAGCTTCACTGAAAGAGCGATGTAAGCGGCTTCGTCCTGCACGATCAGTTCGGGAATGTTCAACTCACGCAACAAGGCGGCGGCCATGCGTGAACGATGGGTTTTCCCTTCCCAGACGACGGGAGGAAGTCCGAGTTCGAGTGGGTCGATCACCGAAATGCTTCCGGAGAACGGGGCCGTATCGAGATAAACGTCGGCGACACTCAGAAGGGATTTCACATCGGCGCGTGAAGGCAGTGAGCCGGCCATCGCGAAACGGTCGGCCGACACACCATGACGCGCGCATGCTTCAGACAGTGTGCGTTCGAATTGCTTTACGGGAAAAGCGCTCGACCAGTTGGGGTTGAAGGGAAGCAGCAGCAGGCGGGAGTTGGGAACAGCCTGAAGAATCTTTGCCCAGGTTTCCTGCAATTCGGGGAGAATTTTGAAGCACGCGGCTGCGTTGACGAAGACGATCTCGTTCTCAGGAAGACCGAGGCCCGCGCGGGTAAATTTCTCGGCAGTGACTTTGGCTTCGACGGCGTAGTCGAGGCATCCAGGAGGACCTTCGCAGAACTGAAGCTTTTCGGTGAATTGTTCCTGAAGGCCGGGCAGGTCGTTGAGTGAGCCTGTGAGATAACCGTCGATGTGCCGCATGCCGGTGCTGACGGGCGAACAGTAGTTCACCAGTTGCAGCGGTGCGAGCCGGTGAAGGGCGATCAGGGAAATCTGATTGGTGACCGCAGTGATGTTGGTCCCGATGATTGCGACATCGAGCGCGGCGTCGCGGATGGCTTTCACCTGATCGTGAATTTTCGAGGGAAGTTCCGTGAACGAATCTGCGAACGAACGGCAGCGATCTTCGAGTGGGCCGGGGTTGGATCGTTGAGCAAAAAGGCAGATCTCGAATCTAGACCGGTCCAGTTGCAGGGACGGGAGCGTGACGTGTGTCTCCGTCTGCTGGCCGAAGTGCGCGCTGACGATGCCCACTTTGATTTTTTTGCGATCCTTGGGACGTTTGGGCGTCTTGAAATCGATGGCGGCGCCATTTTTCAGGAGGAAGAACTCCATGATGGCTGCGCGTTTCTCCGCCACCTCGCGTGTATTGCGATTGCTGAAGTAGAGAGGGATGTAGTTGGCCCGTGTCGCAAAGAACGTCGCTGCGCTGAGCGTGACGGCGTTGTTGGGCGCGGTGCGGGTCAGCTGGAAAATGGCCTGAGCCCAGCCGAGCATGTGATCGTGGTATTCCTCGGCTTCGCCCGCGTAGACGAAAACGGAAGGAGCGTGGAGCACGTGGGCCAGGTAGTCGTTGAGGAACCAGGCGGGAATTTTATCGACGGAAACGTTGAGCGAGCCGCGATGCGCAGGCGCGCAAAGCATGCGGGCGAGCACCGGGCGGAAATCGAAACCGTCCGTGGAAGCTCCCGAAATCGCCTCGTCGAGAATCGCGATCTGCGCCTGGGATTTTTCCGTGGGTTGTTCCGCGACAAGACCGCTTGCGGCCAGGGCACGAAAGACCTTTCCGAAGGAGCCTTTGAAGAGGGCCTCAAGTTTTTCGGTTTCGGCTGTTACGAGGAAGTTCATCAGGCCCTGCTGAAGCTCCTCAAGCTGGCCGCGCACCGCCGGGTCGTGCGGATTTTGCGAGTGGGACACTATGAGCTGCTCGATAGTTTTCACCTCGTCGGCACCAAAGAATTCTTCGGTTGTGCTGTCGGAAGCCTGCTCTGAATTCCCGGCGACCGGAGAGCCGAGCAAATCGAGGATTTCTTGTGCGCGCGTGCGATGCTGTGCGTCGGGGGCGATCTGAAGGGCTTCGGTTATTTTTGTTTTAGCCTCTTCGTGGCGGTGTTCGCGCACCAGCGCTTCTGCGGCTGTCATCAAGGCATTGAATCCTTCGTGATTGGGTGCGGTGACAGGAGCCGTGCTTCTGCCGCTTGTTTGACCGGCAGCCAGGGCGAGGACGTTCAGCGTCTTCTCGATCATCGGAGCCTGGCGGAACATGTCTGTTGCCCGCTGTTTCAGCTTTGCTCCGGCTTCGCGCCGCAACGCGGGTTTTTCCGCCCAGGCAGCGAGTGTGTTCGCCAGTTCTGTTACCGTTCCCGTGGGATTTGTATTCGGATTGGGGACCAGTTTGCCCGCATCGCCGAGCTCTTCGGGAATGCCGCCGACGGTTGTTGCAATAACAGGCAGACCCTTGGCCATGGCTTCCATAATGCAGAGCGGAAGCGCTTCGCTCATGCTGGTGAGCACAAATACATCCGCCGCGTCCATCAGGTCGGCGATGTCCCAGCGATAGCCGAGCACGCGTACGCGATCGCCGAGTTGATGACGATCGATGATCTGTTCGAGCTGCCCGCGGGCATCGCCGTCGCCGGCCCATGCAAAATAGAGTTTCCCGAGGCGGTTCGCCTCTTTGAGCAACCGCATGGCCTCGAGTTGGAATTGGAATCCCTTGGCGGAGTCGAGGCGGGCAGCCGTGAAACACAGCATGGCGTCCTCAGGTATGCGCATCTCGGCGCGCAACTTGTTTCGAACCGAAGAGACAGGATCGGCAAAGTAGCGTTCGGGCCGGCCGCTATAAATCACGGTGCCCTTGTTGGCGGGCAGACCGAAAGATTTGCGAAGAACTTCACGGCTGCTGTTGGAGACGGCGATTACTTCGACCGCCTGGGCGAGCACTTCTTTCACGACCGGCATTGCGCTCGCGAAACGCTCGGCGAGATATCCGGCCTCCGAGTGGCAGATGAGGAGGAACGGAATCCGGTTTTTCATCACCACGCGTTTGGCCGCCAGATTTGAGACGGCGCAGCAGTCGCTGAAGAAAACGATGTCGGGCCGGACTTCGGCGACGATACGTGACGGATCCTCTTCATCCGTCAGCGAGCGATTGAATGCTTCAACGGGATTGTAGGAAATCCACGCGTGTTTGATTCCCGCTTTTTGCTGCTCGTCCAGCATCGGGCTCTCGCTTTTGGGCTGCGCGCTGAAAACAGCGGCGCCGGCTTGCTGCAGCGCCAGGAGGATATGGTGATTGTAGTGCGCGGCGCCGCCTTGGCCGGGGTCGTCGCAATAAATCAGGACTCTTTTGCCCTTGAGTGACGCGAGTGAATGGCCGGTTTCGGTTTTCGGAGAGGAAAGCCACTCGGTCCCCGCAGAGCTGGGTTTTGCCGGCGGGAATTTCGCACCGGCGACCACCTTGCCCGCATTCGCGGCGAGATCGGTATTATAGATGTCCGGATGGTTCAGGACAATTCGCGCAAATATCTCGCGCAGGTGAGGGTGCGCTGCGTGGCCCGTGCTGCCAGGCTTGGCGCGATGGAAGAAGAGAGGTTCGGGAATGCGCTTGCCGGTGAATCCACGTTTGCCGCAACCGATCCAGAAATCCCACTCCTCAAGACCCTTCGTCATGTTCGTGTTGTAGCCTCCCGCCGCCGTCCACGCGGCTTTGCGGTAGAGCGCTGCATAAGCGAACAGGTTTTCTTTCGTGCAGAGTCGTTCGAAATGATAGTCGATCGACTGGCGCGCGGTCTTGTGGGCGCCAAAGTACGCCCAGTCCGTGTAAGCGATGGCGATGTCCGGGTTTGCTTCCAGCACGCCGACTGTTTTGGCCAGGAACTCCGGGTGAATTTTATCGCCGGCGTCCAGTGGCAAAATGAAACCGCCCTGTGCGAAGTTGATCCCGGAATTCCGCGCGTCGGAGAGTCCGCCATTTGTCTTTTCGATGAGACGAATGGTGCGCGATGAGTGTTTGAGAATTAGCGACTGAGCGACTGCGTTGGTGTCGTCGGAGCTGCCGTCATTGACGATGATGAGCTCCCAATTCGAATAAGTCTGTGCGACGACACTCTCGACGGTTTCAGCAAGAAAGCTGGATTGGTTGTCGCAAGGAACGATGACGGAGACCAGGCCCCTCGGAGCAGCCGTCGTCAGCATGGCGCTGAATCCCGCGCGCATTTGTTTGTGATCCTCGACCTCGGGTTCGAGGCGGATGACGCGTTCCATCGCGGCGAGTGCCGCGGGAACCTGCCCGGTTTTGGCGAGCGCGTCGGCGTAAACCAAAAGCACGTCACAATCGTCAGGAGCCTGTTTCAGCGCTTTTTCGCAGGCATTCACGCAACCTGCCCAGTCCCCGCTTTGGTAGCAGGTGGAGGCGGTCTGGCGAAGAGTCTCGATGGAATCGTTGTCGGCGACCGGCGCGGGTGGCGTGTTTTGAGCCGCGAGCTCGCTTGCGAGAAATGCCTGGGCCTGGGCGCGCTCGTCTGCGGAGTAGCAGCTTGGATTGTTGAGCTTGATGCGGGCGCGTCGCGATTTGTCGTGCGCGATGGTTTCGGAATTAACGCCGGTTTCTTTGGCGCGATAGAAGAAGATCGGCTTTGTGATGTGCTGGCCGGTGAAACCTGCGGCTGCCGTGGCGAGCCAGAAGTCCCAGTCTTCATAGCCACGAACATTCGTCCGGTAACCGCCGACCTTGGTCCATGCCTTCTTGCGAAACATGGAGCAGCAGCTCAGGCGATTGTGCTCCCGCAGGGCGGCGACGGAAAATTCCCCGCTGGGCTGGATCCGGGACTGGCCGGATTCATGGCAATAAAGCGCGTCCGTGTAAGCGACTCCTGCGGTTGGGTTCGCGTCGAGCGCGGCCACGCATTCGCGCAGCATCGAGGGCGCGATCCAATCGTCGGCGTCGAGCGGAAGGATCAGTTCACCGCGTGCGACTTGGATGCCGTTGTTGCGCGAGATGGCGGGCTGGCCGGAATTGCGCTGGTGAAGCACGCGGACTTTTTCCGGATGCAATCCGGCGATCCAGTCTGCCACCAGCGGCGAGATGTCGGTGCTGCCATCGTTGACGATGACGATCTCGAAATCCTCGAAATCTTGCGCGAGCACGCTGTCGATGCAGCGCTCCAGATAACGCGCGTAGTTATAGCAGGTCACCACGACGGTGACGCGTGGCTGCTCGGAAAGCTTTGGCGCACGTTTGGCGGCGGAGACCTTGGCGACAGGCTCGGCTTTTTCGCCGCGCGCTTTCAGTCTTTGCCAGAACCACGCTTGGAAATCGGCCTGGGCATTTGCGGGATAGCCGCCTGCGCTGCGCCAGGTGTAGAGCGAAAATATGCCGAGCGTCGGGACGGCGTTGTCTACTGTTGAAGGTTTGGCGCATAGCAACGTCGGTGCGTCTTTTTGCTTAAGCGATGCGAGCGCGGCCGTCAGGAAGTCCTCGGAAATCTCGTCATCATTTTCAACGAGAAGTGCGTATCCGCCGCGGGCGGCCAGGAGGCCGGTGTTTGCGGCGACGGCCGGGTTCTTCAGCGGTTCGTGAATGATGAGGGAACGTTTTCCTTCCGTTCCCTGTGCGGATGAGCCGGCGAAAACGACGATCGTTTCCACTTCGGTGTTGTTGGTGAAACCGACGTTGAATTCGGACGGCGTTTTTTTCGAAACGACACGAACGATGCTAAGCAATGGAGATTCCTCACGGACGGTCGCCGCTTTTGGATACGCGCGCAGCCGGGCCGCCAGATAGTTCAGCAACGATTCACCGGGCCGCGGGTGGAACGATTGTTCGATGAAACGAGCGGCAGCTTCTCCCATTCCGGGAAGCGCGCTGCGGTTCTGCCACAACTGCTCCATCGCTTCAGAAAGTTGTTCGATGCGCGGTGCCTTGGCGACGAAGCCGGTTTTGCCGGCGATGAGCCAGTCCGCCGATCCGCCGACGTCCGTGGCCATGGCCGGGCGACCACAGCAAAGCGCCTCGAGAAGTGCGAGAGGTGTTCCCTCGAGCCGTGAAGGCATCACCAAGGCATGATTGTCGCGCCAGATCTGAGAAACATCCGACACCTGCCCGTGGAATCGCACGCGATCTCCAATGCCGGCCAGGGCGACGGTGTCCTGCAGAAGTCCCGCGCTGGGGCCGGTTCCGTAGAGATTCAGTGTCCAACTACGTTCACGCCAGGCTGGCGTGGCGAGAATTTCCAGGAGCATGTCCTGTCCCTTTGATCCCACGTCGAGACGTGCGACCGAGGCCAGCTGAAGCACGGGTTCCTTTGGCCATTTGACCGGCTTCAAGGACGCGAGATTCACCGGTTGCTGCCAGACGACCGCGTTGGTGAGGGGATCGGCGACCTGTCGGCGGGCGAATTCGAGATTTTGCCGTGAAACAAAAACGACCTGCAGCGCGCCTGCGAAGTAGCTTCGCATGAAGTGCCGTTGCGTGTCGTTCGGCCAGTAGCCCTCGGTGTTCGCCTGAATGATGATCACGTAGGGCACGCCTGATGACCACAGTTCGGAAAGTATGCCGCCATGGCCGTTCACCATGTCCATCAAACCACCGTGGCTGATGAGCAGAAGATCGGGTTTGGGGTGAACGAGGTTGCGATAAGGATTGAGCGCCGCGGCCTCCGCGCCGGCCGAAGGATTGGTCGAAGCGACATTCCATTTCCGGATGTCGTCATAGGTCCACGAGGTGACGGCGACGCCCGCCTTCACGAGCGCGGCGCGTTTGGGATGAACGTCCTTGAATGCCGGCAGGCAGGCTTGAACCTGCCAGCCTTGCTTGAGCGCGGCGGTCGCGGTTCCGGCCCACAACTCTTCGCTGCCGCCCCAGGGGGCTTCGGCCATCGTGGAAAAAATGCTCAGTCGCATGAAGAAGAAGTTCAGGGTTTAACGCACCAACGCACGCAGCTGTTCAACTCATCGTGGACGACGTGCAACACGGGTTTCTCTTTCAGCGTTTCAAAGAATTCGTCCACCGCTTTCCGGGCGCCCTGCCAGAAACCGTAGTCGTCGAGGATCATGATGCCGCCCGGGATGAGTCGCGAATAGAGATGATCCAGTTCGTGCTTCGTGGACTCGTACCAGTCGGTATCCAGACGGAGAACGGCGATGCGGTCCGGAATCACACCCGGGATGGTGTCTTCCACCTTACCCTGGACCATGCGAACGAGTTCCATCGGATAACCGACGGACTCGATGTTCCGACGGACGCGGTCGATCGGTGCGAAAGCCCAGTAGTGATTGGCTTCGTCCTTCCGGTGAGTCGCGAGAAGCTTGGTGGCGGATTCGCCCTGCGGAGAAAGATCCTCGGCGGTCGGTTCGCTCATGCCGTCGTAGGTGTCGTACATGAAAAACTCCCGGCGGGCGCCGAGTTTCTTGAGCTGGTGCATCATCGCCATGCTGACGCCACCGCGCCAGACGCCGCATTCGACGACGGCGCCTTCCAAACCGTGCTGCACGGCGGCCTCGATGGCGCGCATGGCGTTCAAAGTGACCTGCGGCGGAGTCATCGTGAACGGACGGACGGCGGCGAGCGTTTGAAGCTCGAATGGTTTTGGAGAAACTTCCGACGCTTCTGGAATGTGCAGAGGCGTATTGTTTGCCGCTGTCTTTTCAATTGGAGCCGCCGGCGGTTGATTGACGGGGATGGTATTGAGAGGGGCGCTGGCGCCGCCGGTGATGAGGCTGGCAATGTACTCCGGATTGAACGTTGGAGAGATGTATTCGTTCAAAACGGACACCTCTATTTTCGAGGAGTTTTTCAACAACCTGACCAGCTCGTCTTCGTTCTTCGCGACCGGGAAGCGCGGGTCGGATCCGTCAAAAGGCATGTCGGGCGCAAAAAATGACTCTTCGAACGGGTTATAGTGCGGCAGTTCAGGCAGAAAGCTGACGTAATTGATCCCGGCGACAGCCGCATCCAGCAACACCGTGGAGGTGGGCCCGATTACGAGACTGGTTGGCTTCAACGCCTCCGCGCACGACGGACTTTCGTCCACCTGGTAAAAGTCGAGATCGAGGTGTCGTTGATACCATTGCACGGACTCGGAAGGATGCGGACGCATGCGCGCATGTTTAACGCCGGCTTTTTTCAGGCTGGTTTGAACGCGCCACAAATAATCGAGGTTGAGCGAGCGATCATAGTAATGAGGAGCCTCGAGCAGGGGAGCTCCGTTTTGGGAAGTTCCCAAGACCAGTACATTGTCCAGGCTGCTTGAAATCGGTTTCCGGGGCAGGCCGGAGTAATTGGGGTGACCGGAAACCAGGATTGACGCCGGAGGCCGCCCGGTTTCGACGAGCTTTCGCTTCATGGCTTCGCCCCAGACAACGATGTAGTCAGTGGGATGTTCACCGTATTTCCACCAGTCAAACCGCGCGGGGAGACCGTGAATGCACAGGAATGAACGCTTGCCGATTTTTTTGAAAATCTGGGTGGTGATTCCCTCAAAAAAACCGTTCGTGAAGGGAAGGAGTACGGCCCTGGCGGGATGAGCCAGGAAGAACTGTTCCAAGTTCTCCGCCACGGAGCGCAGTATGGAATGAAACTCCTTGTTATATAATATGGAGAATCCTGACCGGAGCAGTTCCTGCACTGCGCGACATTGAGAGGATATGGCCACGCTTATGGCGTTGCCTGCCTCGGCAGCCATCCATGGGCATGAAATCAGTCTGACTCCGTTGGCGGCCAGCGCGCGCTCCCATCCAAAGTAGGCACTTGAAAACACGCACGGCGTATTGTCTCCGAGGGGTGTTTTCTTCGCGGACCATTCTTTGATGGCCGGTTGGTGCTTCCAGAAGAACGCCATGAGTTCCTGCTGGTATTGTTGAGTTGTGTGACCCCGGTTCAACCGGTCGTAGCCGTTCGAGAAATGATCTCCGTAATAATAAATATGCTTATCGAACTCATATTTGAGAAACAGGGCGAACTCCGGCGGCAGATCGGATGCTCTCAAGAATGTGTCTAACGGGGCGCGAGACGTACGTGATGCTTTTCCCATAAATATGGTTGAGTGGGGTGAATCAGTTTATTTCTGAAAAACGGTTTCAGGGTCGATTGAGTGCGGCGCGTGCTCGAGAGGAGGGAGGTGTTATTGATCGAGCTGTTGAATGCATTTTTTTAGTTCCTCGCCGGTCAGGAAATGCTCGTTGGATCCACTGTTGTAGCAAAACCCCGGGGTCACCCTTTTGGCGTTGTTTGTGGAGCAATAGGCGTCGTGGGTGTAAGCGGCGCCGGTCGGCAGTATCGCATAGTATTTCCCGAGGTCCACAGTGTTGTAGCTATCGCTCGAGGTGATCATCTCCTCGTGGATTTTTTCTCCGGGTCGTATGCCGACGACGGGGTATTGGCACTCGGGGCCAATCGCTTTGGCGACGTCAGTGATCCGATAGGATGGAATTTTGGGGACGAGGATTTCACCGCCCCAAGCGTGCTGGATGCTCCACAGCACCATCTCGACGCCTTCTTGGAGACTGATATTGAAACGAGTCATCGCTGGATCGGTGATGGGAAGGATGCCGGTTTTCTTTTTGGCGAGGAAGAAGGGGACGACGGAACCGCGACTGCCCATGACGTTTCCGTAGCGGACGACGCTGAACCGGAGATCGCGTGAGCCTTTGATGTTGTTGGCGGCGACAAAGAGTTTGTCGGAGGCAAGCTTGGTGGCGCCGTAAAGATTGATGGGGGCGGCGGCTTTGTCCGTTGAAAGGGCTACCACCCGTTTCACTTCCGAGTCGAGGCAGGCCTCGATAAGATTTTGTGCGCCGAGGACATTGGTTTTGATGCACTCAAAGGGATTGTATTCGGCCGCCGGGACTTGTTTGAGCGCAGCTGCGTGGACAACGATGTCGATGCCTTCGAGGGCGCGACGAAGGCGCTTTTCGTCGCGGATGTCCCCGATGAAGTAACGGATCGGAGGGTACGTGTCGGCGCTGAAAATCTGCGCCATCTCAAACTGCTTCAGCTCATCGCGTGAGAAAACGACCAGGCGCTTGATGCCTGGATAGCGGGCCAGGACAGTTTTGACGAAGGCTTTGCCGAACGAGCCGGTGCCGCCGGTGATGAGGATGCTGGCGTTTTCCAGAAGGAAGGGGCGATGATTCATGACGAGAGCGATGACATTTCCCGCGCCGCCACCCGCCGGGGGCGTGTGTGGGTTGGGATGCGGCGGGGTTTAGCAATCGCGATGCTAGCACTCTCAGGAGATTCTTAACTCATTCTTTTTCAGTAGATTAAAGTATGTAAATTTTTCTAGGGTGTTTGCCCTAGGTCGAGGGTGGTGATTCCTTCAGCGTTCGAGGAAAAAACTGCCTAGCTGCTTGCGGCCGACCGAAAAACAGAAGGCGGACCGGCATTTTTGCCAGCCCGCCTTGGCGAGACTCGAGTTATTTAACTCTAACGCGGAATGGATCCGCCAGATGCCCCTTAAATCCGGGAGAGTGACTCATGGCACCGGATTGCCCCACTCGTCGGTTTTGGCGCCGGTGTTTTCGAAGCAGTTGATCATCTCGATCGAGCTCACGTGGCTGATCACGGACGGCTTGGTCACGCCTTCAAAGCGGCAGTTGATGAGCTTGATGCTGCCGATGGGGGCGCGCGCATAGCCTCGGAGGAAAAGAGCGTGGGGAGCTTTACCGGCGGTGAGGTTTTCAACGACGATGTTGCGGAGGGTGGGGTCGAATTTACCGGTATCGCCTTCCTCGTAGAAAAAGTCGGCGAGGATGACGGCCTGTTTCACCTGGCCGACCTTCACGTTGCGGACATACACGTTTTCGATGAGGCCACCGCGGTGGGAGTTGGTCTTGAAGCGCAATGCGCGGTCGAGCTCGGGGCTGCTCATCTCGCAGTTTTCGACAAAGACATTGCGGCATCCGCCGGAGATTTCGCTGCCGATGACGACTCCGCCGTGTCCCTCGACCATCTTGCAGTTGCGGATGATTAGATTTTCCGAGGGGACATTGAGACGGCGGCCATCGGTGTTACGGCCGGACTTGATGGCGATGCAGTCGTCGCCTGTATCGAAAATGCAGTCCTCGATGAGCACGTCTTTGCAGGACTCGGGATCGCAACCGTCGTTGTTGGGACCGTGAGTTTTGATGTGGATGCCGCGAACCGTGACGTTTTCGCAGAGCACAGGATGGATTTCCCACATGGGGGAATTGAGAATAGTGACGCCCTCGATCAGCACATTTTTGCAGCGATAGGGCTGCACGAACATCGGGCGCAGATAGGAGCCTTCGGCGAAAATACGTTGGGCCACCGGCACGCCGGCATCGGCTGCTTGCTCGAGTTTTTTGCGGGCCTCTGCCTGGTGCGGCATGCCCTTTTGCCAGCCGCCTTCTTTATTTCCCTTCCACGGCCACCAATTCTCAGTCGTGGCGCGGCCGTCGAGGACGCCTTTGCCGGTCACTGCGATATTTTCCTGCTCAAAGGCATAAACGAGTGGTGAGTAGCCCATGCACTCCATGCCTTCCCAGCGCGTGAAAACGGCGGGAAGATAGTCCTTGGGGTTGGTCGAGAAGGCCAGTGTGGCACCCTCGGAGAGGTGGAGGTTGACGTTGCTCTTGAGGTGGATGGGGCCGGTCGTAAATACGCCTGCAGGCACCACGACGCGCCCGCCGCCGGCTGCGTGAGCGGCTTCGATCGCTTTGCGGATCGCCGCAGTCGCGGGAGTCTTCCCATCGGCGACAGCGCCAAATTCCTTGGCGGTTATGACGAAATCGCGCGCAGGAAAGACGGGTGCCTTGATGCGCGCTAGAATCACATCCGCCTCCGCCCAGGCAGCCGCGGTAATGCTGGATCCGGAACTGGATGTGCTGGCTGCGGCATTTTGCGCGTTAGCACCGGTTGAAAACGCCGTGAAGGCTGAGCAACCGATAAGAAAACTTAGGATTGGGGAGGGATATCGCATATGGGAGCAGGCTTAAGATTAAACCCGGGGTAGGACGTACCAAGCCGGAGAGAATGAAGGGATGTGCGTACACGAGTGCGCGCAAATGCTTCAACGTGGAATTCCCTGCACCGTCCGGATCCAGCAAAAAACGTATGCGGCAATTGATGCCACCTAGGGGATTATTCCCGGTCGGCAAAACTTGCCCTCGATTTTTAACGAAACGTAACATTGTTGATTATTAACGACTAGGGAAGCTGGCATCGGCATTGCTAGGGAAGAGACCCTAAATGAATATCGGCGTCTATCAAAGTGCAGCTTCCCTCACCGCGTTGGAGCGTTGGCAGGATGTGACTGCGCAGAACGTGACGGCCAGCCAAGTGACTGGCTATCGCAAGCGCACGGTCGAGTTCTCTGGAGTTCCGATGGGCGCGATCGAGCCTGATCCCGGTAAAAACAAAATCGGCAATGGCGATACTCCGCAGCCCCTATTTCCCAAGGCGGAGTACGGCGTGAGTTTTAAGAATGGCGAAAACTACCCGACGCAGCGTCCGCTCGACTTTGCCATCGAGGGAAATGGATTTTTCGAACTGAAGCGCCCGGACGGCAGCCTCACTTACACTCGCGCAGGCAGCTTCCATATCAGCCCTGAGCGTACGCTTGTTTCCTCCGATGGCTACGAACTCCTCAACAAGGATGGTTCGCCCGTTCAGCTGGTCGCTGGCGCCGGCGAACTCGCCGTCGTAGAGGACGGACTTCTTGTCCAAGGCACCACGCAATTGGGCCGGATCGGTCTGAAGAATTTCTCAAGTCCCAGCGACCTCACTCCGGTGGCTGCCGGCTTTTTCGACCCGAAGGAAGGCGCTGAGGCGGTCGACGTTGAAAATTCGCTGATCATCCAGGGCAACCTCGAGGGCAGCAACGTCACGCCCATGCAGGAAATGATCGCCCTCGTGCAGATCGCGCGCGCCTACGAGGCCAATCAAAAAAGCATGACTACCCAGGACCAGATCCTCGGCCGCGCCATCGAGTCTCTCGGCTGATCCCGCGCACCATCCGCCATTAAGCCGCCTCAACTTTAGCAACTCCCCCGCACGCCGCCATGAATCTCTCCCTCTACTCCGCCGCCACCGGCATGGAAGCCCAGCAGCAAAATTTGAATACGATCGCGAACAACCTCGCGAACGTGAACACCGCCGGCTTCAAGCGCAGCAAGATCGAGTTTCAGGATCTCCTTTACCAGAAGCCTCGCGCGGCCGGCGCCGAAGCGGGTGGCGGTAACATGGTGCCCACCGGCATCGAAATCGGCAACGGTTCGCGCGTCGCCGCCACGGCCAAGGTTTTCACGCAGGGCCAGCTCACGCAGAGCGGTGAAAAGTTCGATATCGCCATCCAGGGCGAAGGTTTTTTCGAAGTCCAAAAAGCCGACGGCACGCTCGCTTACACCCGCGACGGTTCCTTCAAACTTTCTCCCAACGGCCAGATCACGACCAGCGATGGTCTTCCCGTTCTCAGCGGCTTTCAGCCCGTTCCGGCCGGCACGACCGATGTGACCGTGACCGACAACGGTGACGTCACCTACAACGGCCCGAGCGGCGCCCAGACGTTCCGCCTCACGCTTACCCGTTTTGCCAATCCCTCCGGTCTTCGCAGTCTCGGCGGCAATCTCTACGAAGAAACCCTCGCCAGCGGCACCGCTGAATCCGGCGCTCCCGGCGAACAGGGTTTCGGCACCACGCGCCAGGGCTACATCGAGACCTCCAACGTCAACATCGTGGAGGAAATGGTGAACCTCATCGTCGCCCAGCGCGCCTACGAAATTAACAGCAAGTCCATCCAGACCTCGGATGAGATGCTCCAAAACCTCGCCCAGCTTAAACGCTGATCACGCTGATGAACTCCCGCCCCCTCGCCCCCTTCCTCGTGTCGCTGCTGCTCGGTTTTGCCGCAGTCGCACCATCCTCTGTCGCGATCGCTCAAGACGCCGTACAGCCGGACGTGTCCGTCGCCACCCAGCGCATTGCTGTGCTGGCCGACGTTGCTTCGCAGCTGCTCTCTCACTTCCGGGCCGATGGTGAACTTCAGTTGGAAACGGTCCGTCCTCTGCAACTGGCCGCCTCTGCGACTCCGTTGCCGGTCGAGGTCATCGAGTTTCCCGCCGCTCTCGCTCCGTCCATGATCACCCGCGTGCGGGTTGGCACTGTCGAGCATACGCTTGTTCTCCGTGCCCAGCTATCCCGCGAAGTCTGGGTTACCCGCACACCGACGGTGCGCGACGGTTCCTTTGATGCGGGCGAACTCGACACCCGCCGCGTCGATGTTCTTCGCGAACGCGATGCAGTGCCCACGGCCGAAACGTGTGCCGATTACACCTTCAACCGTCCGGTGCCCGCTAACCGGATACTCACGTGGCGCGATATCTCCCGCCGCGCGCTTGTCCGCAAGGGTCAGATCATCGAAGTCGCCGCCGTCGATGGCGCGCTGTCCATCACGATGAAAGCGCTCGCCATGGAAAACGGCGCCGCCGGCGAAACGGTGAAAGTCCGCAATCTCGATTCTAAAAAGGAATTCAATGCCCTCGTGGTCGCCGATGCACGCGCCCAGATCCGCTTCTAAGCCAGGCTGCTCCCCATGAAATTCTCACTCACACTCCTCTGCGCGCTGACTCCGGCGCTTGCCCTCGCGGATTCCCTCTGGACTTCGCCCGCCTCGAACGAGCGTTCCATGTATGCGGACCGCAAGGCCACGCGTGTGGGCGACATCGTCACCGTGGTTGTTTCTGAAACCGCGGCCACCCAGTCGTCGCAAAGCAAAAAGACCAACAAGGACGGCAGCCTCAATGCGAGTGTTTCCTCCTTCCTTTTCCCTAGCAGCCGCCTCGGTACGCACAACGGTGAGCTTCCGGCGACGTCGATGACCGGCAGCAGCTCCTTCTCCGGTGGCGGACAAGTGGCCAACTCCCAAAGCCTGTCCGCACGCGCCGCTGTGCTCGTCTCCGAAGTCCTTCCCAACGGCAACCTCGTCATCGAGGGCGTCCGCGTCGTGACCTTCTCCGGCGAGACCCAGTACATCGTTCTCCACGGTGTCATCCGCCCGGATGATATCACGAGCGCGAATACGATTCTCTCCACCAACATCGCCGACGTCCGCATCGAGTTCATCAGCGAGGGCTCCCTCACCGACGCCCAGAAAAAGAGCTGGCTGCTCAAGGTAGTCGACAAGGTCCGTCCCTTCTAATCGCCCGCGCCATCCCGCCATGATACGCTTCTTCGCATCACTTCTTCTCGGGCTCACCGCCTTCGCCGCGGTCGCCAGTGCCGCGCGCGTCAAAGATCTCACGCAGGTCGAAGGCGGCCGCGACAATCAGCTCGTCGGCTACGGTCTCGTCATCGGTCTCTCGGGCGATGGCGACAGCAACGCTGAAACCACTCTCCGGTCGGTTGCCAACGCGCTCCAGCGTTATGGCCTGAGCGTCTCCTCCGACGACGTTAAGGCGAAGAACGTTGCCGCCGTCATGATCACGGCCGACATCGCCGCGTTCATGAAAAATGGCAGCCGCATCGACGTCACTGTCGCCTCGCTCGGCGATGCCAAGAGCCTTCAGGGCGGTGTTCTTCTCCAGACTCCGCTCATCGGTGCCGACGGTCGTGTTTACGCGGTTGCCCAGGGCCCGATCGCGGTTGGCGGTTTCCTCGGTGGCGCCGGTGGTCCCGGTGGAGCCACCATCCAGAAAAATCACCCGACCGTCGGCAAGATCAGCAACGGCGCCATCGTCGAACGCGAGATCCCTGCGACATTTGTTCGCGACGGCCAGCTCTCGCTTCAGCTGCACAATCCCGATTTCACCTCTGCTTCCCGCATGGCGAAGGCCATCAACGCCGTGTTTCCCGCCGCCGCTTCTCCTCTCGACGCCGCAAGCGTCACGGTGAAATTGCCCGAAAACTACACCGGTCACGAAGTCGCGTTCCTCGCCGACCTCGGAGTCATAGAAGTCACGCCTGACATGAACGCCCGCATCGTGATCAACGAGCGCACCGGCACCATCGTGGCCACTTCCACGGTTCGCATTTCCCAAGTGGCGATCGCCCACGGATCGCTCACCATCAGCGTCACCTCCAATCAAGGTGTCTCGCAACCTGGCGCGTTCGCAGATCGTGGCCGCACTGTTGTGACCGAAAGTACGCAGACGTCGGTCACGCAGAAGAAGGGTCACCTCATCGTCGTCGACGAGGCACCGACCATCGATCGCCTCGCCGCCGGCCTCAATGCCCTCGGCGTCTCCACACACGAGATGATGTCCATTTTCCAGACACTCAAACGCTCCGGCGCCCTCCAGGCCGAGCTCATCATCAACTGATCATGAGTGTCTCCGCCATCAGCAATCACACCGCCGCCAGCGCGGCCGCCGCAATCGATTACGGCGAGCCCGCGGATCTGGCTGCTCTCGGTGCGGGCAACAAGTCCCGCGCCACGACTCCGGCCGACGTCAAGAAAGCCGCTGAGCAATTCGAAGCCATCATCATGCGCCAGCTCCTTGCGCCCAGCATCGAACCGATCATGTCGGGCGGCATGGGTGGCAACGGCGCCAGCGGCACCAGTGGCGGCGGCGTTTACGCGCAGATGCTCACTGAAGTCCTCGCCGACAGCCTCTCGAAAGCCGGCGGTCTCGGCCTCGGCAAAATGCTCCAAAAAGAATTCACCGCCCGCACTGAGCCTGTCACGTCCGCACCCCTTTCCTCCAAAGCCCTTTTGAAACCTTTAACCTCATCCACTGAATCACCGTGAGTACTTCCTGGGAATTTATCACTGAATGCCTGCGCAACGAGCTGCAGGAATACGGCGCCTTGCTCGGCCTCTTTGAGGACCAGCAGGCCAACCTCCTCCGTCGCGATGCCGACGCCGTCCTCGCCCTCGCTAACTCGCTCGAGGATCAGGTCCGTCGCGCGCACGACGTCCGCGAACACCGCGAGCAGGCCGTCAGTCGTTTCGCCTCGTCCATCGGCGAGCCCGAAGATTCCACGCTGCGCCAGCTCATCCATCATTTCCCCGCGGAAGTGCACCCGCTGATCACCGCGCTCATCGATGAGATCAATCACCTCATTCACCGCGTCCGTCGCGGCGCGCGCCAGAATCAGGTGATGCTCGCCCGCACCGTCGAGGCCCACGAGGAAGCGCTGCGCATGCTGCGCCCTGACAGCTTCAATAAAACCTACTCGCCCACTGGCACTGTCGCCCATTCAGGCGCCTCCGCCTGGCAGGCCGCCGGTTAACCGGCGCCGCCTCCATTCCGCACTCTTCACCCTTCGCTCTTCACCATGTCCGGCCTTTTCGGAGCTCTTTCCAACGGAATCAAAGCCCTCAACGCGCAATCCCGCGCCATTGAGACCGCCGGGCGCAACCTCGCGAACGTCAACAACCCGAACTACGCCCGCCAGCGCATCGTCTACGGCGATCGTGGCACGGTGCAGACTCCGCTCGGTGCACAATCTCTCGGTCTTGAGGCGAAGCAGGTCGAACAGATGCGTGACTTCCTCCTCGACCGTCAGGTCGTGCGCGAACTTTCGCTGAAATCTTCCTACGAAGCGCAGCAGGCTGCCTATCAAAAGGCGCAGGCGGGTCTCGGCCAGTCGATCGATCGCGCCGGTGAAACTGACACGACGGGTGCCGCAGGCGCAGGCAGCGGCATCTCCGAGTCGCTCAGCGATTTCTTCAATTCCTTCCAGAGCTTTGCCGCCCGTCCCACCGATCCGGGCGAGAAGCAGACGCTCATCCAGAAAGCCGGCGTTCTCACTGATCGTATCCAGATCACCGATAACCGTCTCGCCGAAGTACAGTCCGACCTGACCTATCAGGCGGCGAACGACGTCGCCGATGCCAACCGGCTCCTTTCTTCCATCGCCGAGCTCAATGCCCAGATCGGCCGTTTCGAGATCAATGCCCCTGGCACCGCGGTGGACCTCCGCGACCAGCGTCAGGCCCAGCTCGAAGAGCTTTCCAAGAAAATCTCCTTCGAGACGCAGCCCGATCCCGCCGGCTCCGGCCAGCTCAGCATCATTGCCCGCGACAGCGGCGGTGCGGCTGTCACCCTCGTCAATCTCGCCACGGTTACCGGCCCGCTGACGATCAGCGGCGCGACTGTTTCCGGCGGATCGCCCTCCACGGCGCTCAACCTTACTGGCGGTTCGATCCAGGGCGCGATCATTGCCCGCGACACCGGCGTGCAGGAACTCCGCGACAATCTCGACGCTCTCGCCAGTCAGCTCGTCACTTCCGTCAACGCCGCGTACTCTCCCTCTGGCGGCAATTTCTTCAATCCTGCCGGCGTTACTGCGGGTACGATCTCCCTCGCGAGCGGTCTTAACGCTTCCACGCTCAAAGCCACGACGGCGTCTGGCGCTGCGGGTGACAACGACATCGCCCAGGCCGTTGCCAATCTCGCCAACGCCTCCTTCTCGGTTTCCGGCGGTGACGACATCGACGGCACGTTCAGCCAGTTTTACTCCACGACAGTTGCCAATTTCGGCCAGACGCTTTCGACCACCAACTCCCGCGTCTCCGAGCAGACCAACATCGAGAACCTCGTCCGCACCCAGCGCGACGGCGTCAGCGGCGTCTCTCTCGACGAGGAAATGACCGATCTCATGAAGTATCAGCGCTCCTTCCAGGCTTCCTCGCGCGTGATTCAGGTCATCGACGAACTCCTCGACACCATCGTCAACCGCCTCGGCGTCGGCTGAGCCTTTCACTTTTTAAGACTTAAACCCTCCTCCGGTCATGCGCATCGCCACCAATTCCGCCTCCGAGGCCGTCCTTGCCCAGCTCACCAAGCTCAGCCAGCGCCAGTCCCTGCTCCAGACCCAGGCCGCCACGGGCCAGCGCATCTTCCAGCCAGAGGACGATCCCGCCGCCGTCGGCCGTATCCTGGGTCTTGAGACGGAGCGCAGTCAGATCACCCAGTTTCAGCGTAACGCCACGCGCGCCCTCGAAGTTTCCCAGTCGTCCTACGCCGGCATCAACGAGATGAAGAAGATCTCCGACCGCGCAGGCGAACTTGTCACTCTCGGCGCAGGTGCATCCAGCCCGGACGCCTTCAAGGCCTACGCGAAGGAAGTGAACCAGCTCATCGAGCAGGCCGTGCAGCTAGGAAACACCAAATTCCGCAACGACTACCTCTTCGCCGGTACTGCCACCACCACTCAGCCGTATGACGACAGCAACCGCGACGCCGCCGGCAATCTGCTCTCTGTCAGCTATGCCGGCAACGCCTCCCAAGGCACCGTTCAGCTCTCGGAATATTCGAGCATCGCGCCAGGCACCACCAATGCCACCAACACCGGCATGGGCGACTTCATCAACAACCTCATCGCCCTGCGCGATGCGTTGAATTCCGGCAGCAGCGCCACGGTCTCGGCCACGCAAACCAATCTCGAGACCTCTGAAAATCTCCTCGTCAACGCCCTCAGCGAACACGGTGCCATCGAACTTCGCATCGAGGTGAACAAGAAGCAGCAGGAAACCCGCGCTCAAAACATCGAGACGCTTGTCTCCCAGGACGCCGATGCTGATCTTGCGAGCACGGTCGTCCGCCTCAGCCAGACTTCGACCGCGTATGAAGCTGCGCTTTCCTCCGCGACGAAAATCCTTCAAATGTCGCTCCTCGATTACATCTAAGGTTTCATTGCGCCGAAGACTATAGCGCCTACTCCACGATTCTCCCCGCACCCTTTTCATGAAAGTCAGTCCCGACATCTACCCGACCGACCTCGACTCCGCATCGCCGCGCAGTCACAGCCTTCCCGAAGGCCTCGTCGGCTTCGAAGAATATAAATCCTTCGAGTTGCTCAGCGTGCCTGACCAGTTTCCCTTTTTGTGGATGCGCCTGAAAGGTCCCGACACTCTCGACTTTGTCGTCATCGAGCCCGGCGGCATCATTGCCGACTACGAGCTCGAGCTTTTTGATGAAGATGCCGCGCAACTCGGTCTCACGAACCCGGCGGATGCGCTTGTTCTGAATATCGTCACCGTCCGTCACGGGGCGAACGCCACCGCCACGGTCAATCTCGCGGGGCCGGTTGTCGTCAATCGCCGCACAGGGCTCGCCCGGCAGTGCATCCTTGCCAACTACGCGCGCTACAGCGCTCATCATCCGCTCGTCGCGAACCAGGCCGCCGAAACTCAAAACTAACCGCCATGCTCGTCCTCACACGCAGAGTTAACGAGTCGATCGTCATCGGCGGGAATATTGAGATCAAAATCACCCGCATCGACGGGGATCTCGTCAAGATCGGCATCGACGCCCCGCGCGACATCAAGGTCTTCCGCAAGGAAGTCATGATGGAGCAGGCCGCGACCAATCAGGCCGCTGCTCTCAAATCCGGTTCAGCGCTTCCCGCCGGCCTTCCCAAACTCGCCCGTCCGGCCAAACCCGCAGTTCCTGCACCTGCACCTGCTGCTGCTCCGGTCGTGCAGACGCCGCCGCCCACCGCCTGATCTTTCCGTCCGATGAGTGCCACGCCGATCAATACCCGCACGATTCAAGATGCGCGCAACATTAGCCGCATGAACTCGCTGCTTGAGCGTTCGATCGCGCGCCTCAGCTCTGGTTCCCGCATGGTCTCCGCCTCAGACGATCCTGCCGGAGCCGCACTCGCTGAAAAACTTTCCGCCCAAAATCTCCGCGTCAACGCAGCGTCGACCAACGTCCAGAACGCGGTTTCCTTCCTCCAATCGGTTGATGGTTTCCTGAATGGCATGGGAGATCTTCTTGGCCGCATGTCGGAGCTGGCGATTCTCGCGAACGACCCGATGAAAAACGCCGGGGATATCGCGCTTTATCAAAAGGAATTTGAGCAGATCCAGACACAGGTTCGCAACACGATCGGCGGCACCACGGCTGAAATTGGCGGCACTGCCGGCATCACGAAGCCGATGGGCACGTTTAACGGCAAAGTCCTTTTCGGCGCCAACCCCTCCGGAACGGTGATCGCGACCGGCCAGGCTTCGACGCAACGGCTCACGATTCCGGAAACCAATCTGCGTGACGGTGCGATGCTCTCCATTTTCCAGCAGGATTCCTCCGGTGCCTTCACGCTCAGCGTGAACGATGCGGCGGCGATCGGAAACATCAACGCCGCCCTGGGTGAGATCGGTGATGAACGTTCCACGCTCGGCGCAGTCGGCAGCCGTCTGGAGCTCGTGGCCAGCTCCCTCACGTCTGAAGGCGAAAGTTTGACCTCCACGGTTTCCAAAATCCGCGACGTCGATGTCGCGACCGAGTCCACGCGCATGGCGAAATACGATCTGCTGACGCAGAGCGGCACCGCGATGCTCACGCAAGCTACGCAGTCGACGAAGTCGGTGCTGCGTTTGTTGCAGAATTGACCGGTCCTGCGTTGAAAAACGCGGCGGGCAAGGCGCGTTAGGGATAACGCGCCTGCCGTAAACTCAGGCGTCTTACTTCGACAGCTTCAAAAAGCCGCCGATCCACTTGGCCACTGCTTCCGTCTGTTCCGGAATGATCGGGTGATTCGCTTCCAGCGCGACGACGAGCTCCTTGGGCGCGGTGATCTGATTGAACGCGGCGTACATCGACGTTGGCGGGCAGGTCTCGTCGTTGTAACCCCAGGTGTAATGGCCGGGCACCTTCACGCGTTTCGCGAAATTGACGGTGTCGTAGTAGGCGGTCGTGGCGATCTTCGCCGGCGTGGCGTGAAAATTTTCTCCCGTCTTCGCGTCGGGCCGGAACATGTGCGGCCAGCCGCCTGCGCGACCGTTCAAGTAGCCGGTGACGTCGCAGTACGCAGGGAATTGCGGAGCGAGGCCCTTCACGCGCGGATCGAGCGCGGTCGTCACGATCGTGAGTTGCCCGCCTTGGCTCCCTCCGGTGAGGACGAGGTTTTGTCCATCGTACATTTCGCGCGAGACAAGGAAGTCGTTCGCGCGGACGCAGCTCAGATAAACGCGGCGGTAGTAGTACAGGTCTTTGTTATCGAGATTGTAGAGGTGGTAGTCCTTGAGGCCGCCGGTGCGGAGCTGGTCGTAGAGGACCGGCGTGAGATTGACCGGAATTCCGTGAATGCCGATGTCGAGTGTGATGACGCCGCGTGCAGAAAGCTCCTTGCTGCCGGTGTACGGACGAACGCCGGCGCCGGGAACGCGTAGTACGGCGGGGTATTTTCCGGGGGCCTTGGGTTCGCAAAGGATTCCATAGATGCGGGCGACGTACTGGCCGCCACCCGTCGAGCCGACGGTGCGGAAACTGACATGATAAACATTCACCGCAGGCGTGCAGGCCTCGGGCATGAGGGTGATCTCGGGCTCCATCGGAACCTTTGCGAGCTCGGCCTTGCCTGCATCCCAGAAGGCATCGAAGTCCGCCGGTTCGGTCTGTGTCGGTTGAATTTTTTCTGGTGAAAAGCCTGCCGTCGCCAATCCGCGGTAGGTTTTCCCGCCGACCTCAGCGTTGACCATGCAGCGAAGGAAGCCCGGCTGTTGGAGCGTTCCGCCATCGATCACGAAAACGCCATCGGCGGAGACGGTGGCTGTTTTTTCCTGCATCGGCAGCATCTCGGGGCCGGCTTTGTAAGTAATGGCTGCGCCGGCGAGCGGCTCATTGTCGGCCGTCACGGTGACAGTGAATTTCACATTCTCTCCCGGCTGGTAGGTCCAATCGCGGTGATCAGGAGAGACGCGGACCTGCACGGTGGCCACGCGTCCGGCGGAGTGGGCCGGCGCCGGGGTGATCGGGGTGGCGGCAAATGCCGGCAATGCGCCGACGAGGGCAAAACTGGCGAGGAAAAGGCGGAGTGAGGTCATGGAAGCGGTGAATTAACGGGGTGGGGACGAATGAGAAATAAATGCGTCCAGCGGGATTAGGCTGGGCAAGCCGGGCGCGATTTGGGATGCGTTGCCGCCTACCCGCAACACTACGCTTTATGGCACTTTGGGAATACAAAGTCATCACCAGTGGCCCGCACGGATTTGCTTCGCCGGCCATGATGGAGACGCACCTCAACACACTCGGGAAAGACGAGTGGGAGATCATTCATTTTCAGACGCTACCCAACAATCCGCTCGCGTTCAACGGCCTCGCCCGCCGTTCGACGATGCGCGACTGGGTTCCTCCGGAAATCGCCGCTTCGGCTGCTGCTCCGCAGCGTCCGTCGGCCTACGAGCCGGCGCCGTCACCGGCAAAACCGGCCCCCGTCGCGCACGTCGAGGAAAAGCCCGAGCTTCCCGCGGCCATCGCCGCTGAAGCCGAGCCTTCCAAGGCCCCAACCGGTTCCTCGCTGCGCGCTTTCCGCGACACCGAGCGCGACCAGGATCCGCAGGCGCAGGACGAGGAGGAAGATTGGGATAGCTGGGAGGATAAGCAGGACGAGCTCCCGACATTCTTTGAGGCGATCAAGCCCATGCTCCGCCGGAATCAAAAAGGCCCCGGCCAGTCCGTCGGCATCGACCAGCTCGCCCGCCGCTGGGAACAAAAAGAGTCGGACATCGTCGGCGCGCTCAAGGAGTGCGGACTTACGATCCCGGAAAGCGAGGAGCAGGATCCGGAGTATTTCGAATTCGAAGGCGACCTGTTCTGGGTGAACCGCAACAATCGCGGCCAGCTTTTCGTCAACAGCCGCGACAAGCCCCGTCCGGCTTTCCGCATCGCCAAAGCCACCAAGCTTCCCGACGAGGATCCTGCCGCTGTCGAACTCGTTGCCGAACGCACCGCGGAAAAGGCCGAGATCGAAAAGCAAAAGGCCGAACGCGCCGCCCGTCAGGCCGCTGCCGACGCCCAGCGTGAAGCCGCCCGTCTCGCCCGCGAAAAGCGCGAAGCCGAACAGGCCGCCGCTCGTGCCGAACGCGCCGCTGCCGGCGGCTCCGAACCGGCCAAGGAAAGTGCCTCTCAGCCCGAGACCAAAGTCTTGTCCGGCCCGCTTCCGCCCGAAGCCGAGATCCTGGAGAAAATCCGCCCGCAAATGCGCCGCAATCGCCGCGGTCCGGGTTATTCCGGCAGTGTCACGTTCCTCGCCCGTGCTCTGAACATAAGCGAAGCCGACCTCACGGCCGCGTTTGCCGTGCTCGGTTTGAACGCGCCTGAAAATCCCAATGACAAACCGGTGTACGTCGAAATCGACGGCGCCGTGTATTGGATCAACAAAGACGGTCGTGGTGGTGTGTGGATCAATGGCCGTGAAAAACGGGATGGCGAGCGCCAGCCCGCCGCGAACGGCAATGCCGAAGCGCCCGCCCCCGTGGTTCCTTCTGCGGAAGCAGCACCCGGCCCTGCGTCCACCGGTCCGCTCGATCAGAACACACCGGCTCAGGAGGCGCTGTCTTCGACAGAATCCACCGTTGCCGCAGGGGAGTCTGTGAAAGCGGATGCTCCAGCGATCGAAAGTTCGTCTGCCGAAAGCGCTTCGGACGAAGCACCCGCGGCCACGTCTTCTTCAGAGGACAATCCCGCGCTCACGGCCGTCCGGCTGTTGCTCAAGGCCAACAAGCGGGGCAGCGGCGTTTCCGGCGAAGTCGGCTTTCTCTCGCGCTCTTTGGACAAGAGCGAAGAAGCATTCCTCGCCACGCTGACGGCTGCCGGGCTCGTGGTTCCGGCCGACAGCGAAGCCAAGCCGGTCTTCGTCGAGCAAGCCGGCGAGATCTTCTGGCTGAACAAAAACTCCACCGATGGTTCGCTCTGGCTGAATGCCAAGGCTGCGAAATCCGCCGCTAAAAAATCCGCGGCGACATCCGGCGGCAGTCGCTCACGCAGTCGCAAGCCGAAGGCTGCGGACAAAGCGGATGAATAATTTTCTTCTTTTGCGCGCTGTCTTCTAAACGAGCGGCTGTGCGCAAAAGAGTGGAGGTTATTGGTAAACACCGCGTTAAAGCCCGGAGAAAAACCTCTCCGGGTTTTACCTTTGCTAAACGTGGGTCGATGTTTGCGACACCATGACTGTCGCCCTAGGTCAGCCTCGCGAGAAATTGCTCAAGATCGCCCAGCAAATGCCGGCATCCGCCCGTGTGCTGGCGCAGTTGGGACAGTTGTTGATGGATGTGAACTCCGGGCTCGAAGAGATCGCCCGTCTGCTCAAGCGCGACACGGCGCTCGCCGCCCGTGTGATCCGAATCAGCAACAGTGCTGCGTATGGATCGGGTGGCGGTATCGCTTCGATCGAGGATGCGGTTGGGCGCGTGGGATTTGCCGAGGTCTATCGCCTGACAGGTTTCGCCTCGGCGGCGCAGGTTTTTGATCACGATCTTCCGGCGTATGGCGTCACGGGTGCGATCTTGCGTGCGAACACGCTGTTGACGGCGCTGGCGATTGAATCGCTCGCCAAGCGCTCGGCGGTGGACTCGCGCGCGGCGTACACGGCCGGGCTGATGCGTTCGGTCGGCAAGGTGGTTCTCGATAAACTCGGGAAACAATCGCTCGGCTATGGACAGGATTTTATCCGTTCAGGGCAAAACTCGGTTCTGGAGTGGGAGCAGACGGTGTTTGCCACGAGCAATGCGCAGGCGGCCGAGGTCGTGCTGACCTCCTGGAATTTTCCCGCCACTGTTTCTATCCCGGTGCGCGAACAGCATTTGGTGAACAAAGTGCAGGACACCCATTTGCGCACGGCGACTTTGCTCAATCTCGCCGGCGGCATCGCCGCCGAGTCCGGCTATGTGCTGCCGGGCGAAGCGGGTTTTTGGGAGGTGACTCCGGACAAACTGCGCGTGGCGGGCATGTCTGCCTCGCTGTTGAAAGATTGTGCCGAGGAAGCGCGTGAAGCGTTCGCGCAGATCAAAGACTCTTTGGACTAATCCGAGAGATCGCAGGTTATTGCTGACTGCTCCGGGTTGTTGGCGTCGTCCTGATGCGCAGGCCGGCGGTATCCTTTTGTCTGAACTGACAGGATCATTCCAGTTTTCGTGGAACGATCCGATGCATAGGCAACCCGTTATGAAATTGTATTTTACGTTTCAGAGGCCCTGTCGTCCGTTGGCAAAGGGGTTGCTTGAAAGGCGGGGTTGCTTAGCTTGAGCGCCCTCACTTCGTAATGTCCGAAATCTCCACCGAGCTCTTCATCCTGTTTTTGCTGCTCCTCGCTAATGGCGTGTTTGCCATGGCTGAGATTGCAGTCGTTTCCGCCCGCAAAGCCCGGCTCAAACAACTCGCGGATGAAGGCAGCGAAAGTGCCAGGACCACGCTTTCGCTGGCGAATGAGCCGACGCGGTTTCTGTCGGCGGTGCAGGTCGCCATTTCACTTCTGACCGTGCTCCAAGGCGCCTTCACGGGGGCGAGTTTTGGGGAAAAACTGGCGCCGTTGTTTGCCCAGCTCCCCTGGTTGAGCGCTGAGAACGCGTACAAAGTCGCTTTCGGCGTTTCCGTGGTCGCGGTGACTTTCGCCTCGGTGGTCGTTGGCGAACTGATTCCGAAACGCCTCGGCCTGACCAATCCCGAGAAAGTCGCGATGATTCTGGGGCCGATGGTGAACTCGTTGACGTGGGTTTTTCTGCCAGTGGTCAGCTTGCTGACCTTCGTGACCGAGTCGCTGCTCAAACTTTTCGGCGTTAAACAGCAGAAGGAAACGCCGGTGACCGAAGAAGAGGTCAATATCCTCATCGAGCAGGGCCGTCTCGCGGGCGTCTTCAACAAGACCGAAAGCGAGATGGTCGCAGGTGTTCTCGAACTCGACCAGTTGCCGGTGACGGCGTTGATGACGCCGCGGCCCAAAATCGTTTTTATCAATATCGATGATCCCGAGGAGGCCAGCTGGCGGAAGATCGTCGCGAGCGGGCATTCGCATTTCCCTGTTTTCCAAGGCAGCCGCGATCAAGTCGTCGGCATGGTTTCCGTGAAGGCGCTTTGGGCCCACTCGGCGATAGGCCTGACGACCAATCTAAAAAATCTTCTCGTACAGCCGCTGGTCGTACCGGAAACGATGAACTCGATCCAATTGCTCGAGGCCTTCAAGAAATCCAGCAAGCACATCGCTCTCGTGAGTGACGAGTTTGGAGCCATCCAAGGCTTGGTGACGTTGATCGACGTACTCGAGGCCATCGTGGGTGATCTGCCCGCGCAAGGCCGCCGGCAGGCGGCTTCGATGAAACAACGCGAAGACGGCTCGTGGCTGGTCGATGCGACGTTGAGCACGGACGAACTCAAGACGCTGCTTCAAGTCGATGAACTCCCGCACGAAGAAGAGGCAGATTTCCAGACGCTGGGCGGTTTCGTGATGACGCATTTCGGGCGCATTCCGTCGGCGGGCGATTATTTCGACCATGGTGGCTGGCGCTTCGAGGTGATGGACATGGACCGGCATCGCGTGGACAAGATGCTGATCTGCAAAACACCGGCCCCGGCCGCGCTGGAAAAAGCGGCGGGTTGAGCGGGTTCCCGGGCGCGTGAATAATTTGTCGGTATTTTCCAGCAACTTCGGGTTGATTCGCGGGCTGCTCATCGCGACGGTTCGCGCGTCATGAGCGACCCATGCAAGAAGACCCCTTCTCCGGTTTCCCGTCCTGCATCCAAGGCCGGCGGCTCCCAGGCCCGTCCGAAAGAAGCTGTCTTCAACACGATCACACCCGACGATTGGAAGCGCTCCTTCGCCTCGGCACGGCAGCGCAAGAATGCGGTCTCAGCGCAGATTCGGACGGCGATCTCGTCCTCCTCGCCGAAGACGAAGTAAGTCTGCTCGAGGCTGCCGGCCATCCGTGGACGGATTTGGGAGATGCTATCCGTGCATTCCGGGCCTGTCTGCCGTTGATACCGCTGGAGACGTTTGGCTTTCCCGCTGATGCGGAGAATCCGCTGGAGGAACCCAACGCACTGCTGCGTCGCATTGGCGGTGGGGTCGAGGCGTGGGCGTTTGCCAGTGAGCGTGACGGCTCGGTCTATAAATTTTTCCGTCCTCGCGAAGGAGACACCATTGGTAGTGCGTTTGGGTTTCGTCGTTCCGACGAAGCGTGGTTCAGTGCGGAGGCGCGGCTCGGCACGTACCGTGAGTTGTTGGAAAAGCTACTCCTCATTCACGCGCTCGGCGGAATGGCCTGCGAGGTCGTGGGTGTGACGCCGGAAGGCATTCTTGTGGCGAAACAAGTTTTGGGTGACCCGTTGCCGCAGGGCGATGACGTTTCGCATCTTCTGCCGTCCGGGTTGATCGAAATCCCCTCACGCTTTTTGCGCGCCAACCGCGACCATCCGCGACTTTTCTGGCAGGGAGGACGCGCGTGGCTCGTCGGTGATTTGCATGCGCGGAATTTTGTGCGTGGCAGCGATGGTGGTCTTCACGTGATCGATCTCGTGGCGGCGCCGTGGCCGGCCGAAGCGGGAAATCCACTGATTGAAGATTGGCTGGGCCGGGTGCGGAGCGATCCGCACGCGTCGCTTTTGCGAGAGGGCAATGACGATGACCTTTGATTTCCCGACGCATAAGCGGGCCGGCGCCTTTGCCGGTTATGAAAACGAAGATTGATTTGTCGCGCCATGCAGACAGGCAGGAGCGTTCTGATGAAGTACAAGTTGGTGATCTTCGATTTCGATGGGACCTTGGCGGACTCGTTCGACTGGTTCCTGGGGGTCGTCGATGAGCTCGCGGCGAAGCATAAGTTTCAGACGTTCAATCGTGCTGAACTCGATGAGTTGCGCGGAAGTTCGGCCACGAAAGTGTTGTCTAAGCTTGGCGTGTCACGCTGGCGCCTGCCTGCGATCGGGCGGCATTTGCAGACGCTGGCATCGCGCGATGCGGATAAAATTTCGTTGTTTAATGGCGTGGACCGGATGCTCGCCGATCTCGTTGCGAGTGGTGTCACGGTGGCGATCGTCAGCTCCAGCGTAGAGAGCAATATCCGCCGGATTCTGGGATCAAAGAACGTGGCCCGCGTCGCTCATTTCGAATGCGGTGCATCGCTTTTCGGCAAACGCACCAAGCTGCGCAAGGTGCTGCGGAAATGCGGCGTGAGCGCGGGCGACGCACTTTGTGTAGGCGACGAAGTGCGCGACATCGAGGCGGCGAAGGCGGAGGGAATTCCGTTCGGCGCGGTGGGGTGGGGCTTCACGCACCTGCGCGCGCTGCGCGAGTGCGAGCCCGAGGAAGTTTTCGCGACGGTGGGAGAAATTTCCGCAGCAGTTTCGGGGAAACGGGTGAAGTAAGGGCGGCGCGTGCCACCTTGAGCTAGCGGCTACCAAGCGCCGCAGTCGCCGCCGTGCGCATTGCTTCGACCGGAATCGGGCCGCCTGTCCAGATCTCCAACGCGCGCGCGCCTTGATGGATGAGCATGGAAAGGCCGTTGGCGGCGGGCAGGCCGAGCGAGCGCGCCTGTGCGAGGAGCCGGGTCTCGGGCGGATTGTAGATCATGTCATACACGCCCGACGGCTGCGGAAGCCGGGTGAGATCGATCGGTTGCTCGTCGGCCGGCTTGAGACCGGCGGAGGTGGCGTTGATCACCAGTGCATCGCGGGGAATTTCGACCGGCGGGTTTTGTGGATCGAAACCGTGCAAAGGAATTTTTCCGGCGACCGGAGCGAGATCGATCAGGAGTGCGTCGAGATTGAGCCGTGTGCGGTTGGCGATCCAGAGCGAGGCGCACTTGCGCTGAAGGCATTCGACCGCGGCGCCGCGTGCCGCTCCGCCCGCACCAAGCAGGATCACGTGGGAATCCGTGAGTTCTCGGCCCAGTGTTTCCTTGATCGCTGTGGCGAGCCCGTAGCCGTCCGTGTTAAAACCGCGCCATCCGTCTGCGGTGCTCAGCAGTGTATTTACTGCTCCGATCGGGCGGGCTGCCGGATCGATTTGTGCGACATGCCCAAAAGCCAGGACTTTGTGCGGCACTGTCAGGTTGAGGCCGACAAAACCCTCTTCATGAAATTTCTTGAGAGCCCGCGGGAGGTCATCTGACGGGACGTCGAATCGAAAGTAGCGCCATCCCAGCAGATCCCTGTCTATCTTGGACATCTCGGCTAGCGCAGCATTGTGCATGGCCGGGCTGATCGAGTGTTTGATGGGGTGCCCGACTACAGCGAGTTTTGAGTACTCGTATTTCCAGTGAACGAAATGATCGAGCGTGAGGACGGTGTCGGGCGAATGCATGAGCGAATGGGTTCCGGCAGCGTCTTCTTCTGCGTGGCAAAGGAAACGACAAAAACCGGGCTGTCGCGAATGCGGTGAAATTAAACCGTCCGCCCGCGGAGCTGCATCGTTTGGCGACAGCGGCGTTGTTGCAGAACGGACGGGTTGAGCGGCCCGAGGAAGGCCTGTTGCTCAAAGTAACCCGGTTCGCGTGCGCAAAGTTTCAACAAGCAGAACAAATCTGCCGCAAAGGGGCCTTCGCTCAGTTGGCGTGACGCTCGTAGGTGGCATCGAATTCGTCCACGAATTCGGAAAACTGCTTCGCATGCTCTTCGTCGCCCGCGGAACGATAGTGATGCACGAGATTGCGACAGCACCGGCAGAGCACTTCGCGCACGGGAATCGGTGCGAGATCGGTGACCTTGGGTTCGACGTGATTTGCCCGGAGGATCATGAAAAGATCCTGCGCAGTGCGGAAGGATCCTTGCTCGAATGCATCGATGAAAAACGGAACGTCCTCGACGTAACAGCCGATCACAAAATGCCCGGGCAGGCCGACGGGTTCGAGGCTGAGGCCGAGACGATGAGCGATCAGCAGGTATACGATGCTGAGTGTAATCGGCAGGCCCTTTTTGCGAGAGAGGACCTGATCGAGAAGGCTGTTGAGAGGATCGGTGTAGTTCTCGTGGTTGCCCCGGAAGCCATAGTCATGAAAGAGCACGCGGTTGATCACGCGGCATTTTTCGCGGAGCGACATGGGCTCGACGATCAGTTCGCGGCAGCGGTCGGCCATCTCGTCGAGTTGAGTACAGCACCCGCCGATGTCGAGGTCGGGCGTCACGGTCCGGGCCAGGAGCAGCGCGCCGGTCTCGAGTTCGTAGTTGAGCGAGCGGATGAAGCCTTTGAACTCTATTGAGGGATCGGAAAATTTCAGCTCCTCCAGAAACCACCGGGCATGCCACGCGAGGACGCGGTTTTTGCCTTCGATGACTTCTTTTAAAAAGTGAGCGGACGCCGGACCGTGCTTCTGGAAATGCCCGAGGAGCGCACGGCGGACGACGGGTTGTGTGTCGTCGAGCAAACTCAGGAAGGCGTTTTCCATCTCAGAGTTGAGCCGGTCCGTTTTCACGATGGTGTTTAACGAAGAAGAAATTGGATTTCTCGCAACCCGCTTATCGACACGAAGGCACTATAACTTGACGCGGGTGGCGCGGAAACTGTGCAGAAGTTTTCCGCATGGCGGACGAAGTCGGTGGGGCGGGCCGGCCGTCTCGCGCCAGAGGCGTTATTGTTACGCGCGTGTGCCGAAGAGCGCGGTGCCTACTCTCACTACCGTACTGCCGGCGGCGATGGCGGCGGCGAGGTCACCACTCATTCCCATCGAGAGCTCCCGCAGCGGCGTGTTGAAGCGAAGGGCGAGATCATCGCGGATGGTTCGCAGATTTTCGAAGGTGCGGACGGAGAGTCCGGCCGTCTCGACCGGACTTGCACCGAGGGGCGCAATCGTCATGAGCCCCTCGATACGGAGATTTTTTTTGTTCAGCGCCGTTTCAAGCAGTCTCGGCGCGTCGGCCGGTTCGGCGCCGAATTTCGCGGGGTCCTGCCCGGCATTGATCTGGAGCAGTATGGAAAGCGTTTTGCCGATTTCGGCTGCGGCGCGGTCGAGATGGTTGAGGAGCTTTTCGCTGTCCACGCTTTGCACGCGATCGAAGGTTTGGGCGGCGGGCTTTGCTTTGTTGGACTGAAGATGCCCGATAAGTTCCCAGCGCAAGGCGCCCGCAGAGGTGAGCGGTTTTTTCTCCAAGGCCTCCTGGACGCGGTTTTCGCCGACGGCGGCCAGGCCGGAACGGGCGGCATAGTCGGCCGCGGAGGCGGGATGGGTTTTGGTGACGGCGAGGAGCGCGACTTCCGCGGGATTGCGCCCTGCCGCGCGGCAGGCGTCGGTGATTTGCGCGCGGACCGCGGCAAGCCGGATTAGAAAGTCTTCGTAGGAGATCATGAAGCGGGCCGTTTAAGAGATTGCGCGGCGATTAGATAAATTTATGCTGCGTCCAGTCTGGTAGCACCATGCAAATCGAGAACTTCAAAATCTTCGCCGATCTCGTCGAGACGAAGAGCTTTTCAAAATCTGCCAAAATCAATGGCATTACGCAGTCTGCCGTGAGTCAGCAGGCTCGGGCAATGGAGCGCCATTTCAAGACGCTGCTGATAGATCGGAGCCAGAAGCAGTTCCAGCTTACGCGCGAAGGCCAGCGCGTTTACGAAGCGTCGAAGGAAGTCCTGCACCAGTACGAGAAATTGCTGAGCGAGCTGCAGGAGATGAAAAAGGTGATTAGCGGCACCATCCGCATCTCCACGATTTACTCCATCGGCCTCCACGAACTGCCTCCTTACATCAAGCGGTTTTTGCACGATTTCCCCTCGGTCAACGTGCGGGTTGAATATCGCCGTTCGAATCTGGTGTACGAAGATATTCTCCATAACTCCGTGGACTTTGGCCTGGTCGCTTTCCCCGTGAAAGTTCGCCAGATCGAACAACTGCCGTTCCGCGACGACCGGCTCGTCCTCATCACGCATCCCTCGCACGAACTGGCGAAGGCGGGTGAGGTCGATATGAAGACCTTGGCCGGGCAGAAGTTCATTGGCTTCGATCCCGACATCCCGACGCGCAAGGCCGTCGATCAGATTTTTCGCGATAACAAGCTCGAGATTGAGCCGGTTATGGAATTCGACAATATCGAGACCGTAAAACGCGCGGTCGAAATCGACCACGGTATCGCCATTGTCCCGCAGGCGACGGTGTTGCAGGAAGCCAAGCAGGGATCGCTCTCCATCGTGCCCTTCAAAGGCAAAGAATTTTCCCGCCCGCTCGCTATTCTCCACCGCAAAGGCCGTGTCCTCACGCCGGCGATGAAGAAGTTCATAGACGTGCTGAACATGGATATGGCCGGCACGACGGGAGCTTGATCATAACAATTGAGCTCAGCGGTTCTGCCTTACAGGCAAATGATTTGGACTGTGTGTCCTTGACGGCTGGGCGCTGGAAAGACGCCTTATTACAAACATGTCGGTATTAGTGCTCACTCTTTACGCCATCACGCTCGCAGGCATGATCGGTTTCGCAATTCACCGCCTCAAGGTGCTCTGGATGTATGCACGGCATGCGCGCAAACCGGCCGCGCCCGCACCGTGGAAGGGAGCGTTGCCCCGCGTATGCGTGCAATGCCCGCTCTACAACGAGTCCCTGATGATCGAGGGCCTGCTCGACTCCGTCAGTGCGCTGCGCTGGCCGAAGGAATTGCTGGAGATACAAATCCTCGATGACTCGAACGACGATACTTCGGAAATCATCACGAGGTGGCTGAAGAAAAACCCTGAGCTTGCGACGTGTGTGAAACACATCCGCCGGTCTCATCGCCAGGGCTACAAGGCGGGTGCGCTCGCCTACGGCATGACGCTGACGGATGCGGAGTTTTGCGCGGTGTTCGACGCAGATTTCCGCCCGGCTCCGGACTTCCTGGAGAAAACAATGCCGTTTTTTAGCGATCCACGCGTCGGTGTCGTTCAAGCGCGTTGGGAATTTAGTAATCGCCGTGCGAGCCTGCTTACACGTTTCCAAGGTATCTTCCTGGATGCGCACTTTGTTGTCGAACAGGCCGCGCGGTTTGGCAGCGGACTCTTTTTTAATTTTAATGGCACCGCCGGAGTGTGGCGTCGCGTCTCCCTGGAAGATGCGGGCAGCTGGTCGGCCGATACGGTGACGGAGGACCTCGACGCGAGCTATCGCGCGCAGCGCCGCGGCTGGAAGTTTATCTATCTTAGCGAGTACACGGTGTTGTCGGAGCTTCCGGAAAAGCTGACGGCTTTCAAAACCCAGCAATATCGCTGGACCAAAGGCGGCATCCAGGTCGCCCGCAAACAGCTGGGCGAAATCTTCGCCAGCGACCTCCCGGCGCGCGTAAAGCGCGAGGCGTTTTTTCACCTCACGACCGGTTTCGTGCATCCGCTGCTGGTGACGTTCGCGATCCTGTTCGTGCCGTACCTCTATTTTGCGAATCAAGTTCAGCTGACCGGAATCTGGCTTGTTCTCAATCCGCTCTCGGTGGTTCTGGTCGGCGGTACGACGGTGATCCTTTACATCACGAGCCAGTACTTTCGTGCGCGTCAGTGGACGGACGGCTTGCTGTGGTTGGTGGCGTCGCCGCTGCTCCTTGCGTTCGGCCTGGCGATGAGTGTCACGTGCTGCGTCGCGGTTATTGAAGGCATGTTCACCATCGGCGGTGAATTTGTGCGCACACCCAAGGGCGGTCGCGAGGCGAGTGTCGGCGGTGTGATGAAGAAACTTCGCAGCCGCATGCTGTTCACGGTCGTCACCGTGGTCGAAGTGGCCCTCGGCTTGGTCATGCTCTTCGGCGCGGTATATTTCATGCGCCACCATGAGACTGACATTGCGGTGATGTTGTTGATCAAAGCCAGCGGCTTTCTCGGCATCGCCGCGCTATCGGCACCCGATCTGTTTCCGCGCCAGCGGACAGAGGCGGCTGCTTGACCAAGGGAATAATCCGCGTGCCTTGAGGCTCGTGTACGTATGACGAGCATGCAGAAAAAACTCCGGAGCCCCTTTTTTATCGGTCTCATTGCCGTTGCGGTGGTGCTGGCGTTCTCCAGTTGCAAACGGGCGGTCGGTCCCGGGAGCCCGTCCAGTGCGTACAAAGTGCTGCCGGGCGCCAACCCGGCGCCCTCGTGGAGTCTCGCCGATCTCAACGACAAGCCGCTGAGTTCCGCCGACTTCAAAGGAAAGGTTCTCGTGATCGATTTCTGGGCCACCTGGTGTCCACCCTGTGTGCACGAGATTCCTGGATACATCGAGTTCCAGAAGAAACATGGTGGTGATAAAATCGCCCTCGTCGGTCTCTCACTCGACGAAATTCCCGTCGCTGATGTGAAGGCTTTTGCCGTCAAAAAAGGCATCAACTATCCCGTCGCCATTGCGTCGCAGGAACTGCTCGCCCAGTTCGCCTCGGTGGAAGGCATTCCCGCCACGTTCATTGTGGATCGCGACGGCAAACTCCGCTTCATGAAAGTCGGCGCCGCGTCCGTCGAGGATCTCGAAAAAACCGTAGCAGGTCTTCTCTGATCGGCGCCCGCTCTCTCCCGCCGCCATCCAGCCCATGTCCGATATCCGCGACCAGTTCCGCCGTCCGCTGCGTGATCTGCGCATATCCGTCACGGATCGCTGCAACTTTCGTTGCACGTATTGCATGCCGGCGGAAATTTTCGGGCCGGGCCACGCATTCCTGAAGGACCCGCAGCTGATGTCGTTCGATGAACTCACGCGCATCCTGCGCGTGTTCGTTTCACTTGGCGTGGAGAAAATCCGGCTCACCGGCGGGGAGCCGCTGTTGCGCGCGGACATCCCTGAGCTCGTGCGCTTCATCAAAACCGAACTGGGGGTGCCCGATCTCGCGCTTACCACCAACGGATGGTTGCTGGAAAAATATGCGCCTGCGCTGCGCGACGCCGGACTCGATCGGCTTAACGTTTCCCTCGACAGTTTGGATCCGGAAATCTTTGGCCGGATGAACGGGCAGGGCTTTAGGCCTGAGCGGGTGATTCACGGCATCGAAGCGGCAAAACGCGCAGGGTTTCCCGTGAAGCTCAACATGGTCGTGCAGCGTGGCGTGAACGACAGTGAGATTGTGCCGCTGGCTCTCTGGTCGCGTGAACGCGGCGTCACCTTGCGCTTTATCGAGTATATGGACGCGGGTAATCACAACGGCTGGCGGCGTGATCAGGTTGTTCCCGCAAAGGAGATCGTCGACAAACTCCACTCGCACTGGGCGCTGGAGCCTGTCGGGCCCGCTTATCGCGGTGAAGTTGCGTCGCGTTATCGTTATCTCGATGGAGGTGGCGAAATCGGCCTGATCAGCGCGGTCACGGAGCCGTTCTGCCGCGACTGCAACCGCGCGCGCCTCTCGGCCGACGGCAAGCTGCACACCTGTTTGTTCACCGCGTTGGGACACGATGTGCTTGGTGCGCTGCGCGGTGGAGCAAACGAGGCCGGATTGCGCGCCTTCGTCGCCCGTGTGTGGAGTGCGCGCAACGACCGCTACTCGGACGAACGCGCTGAACGAATGGCCGCCGGCGAAATCGTTGCGAAGGCCGAGATGAGTTATCTCGGTGGTTAGGTGCGGCACTCGCTTCCCATCCGTCGCTTGCCTCGAGGGTGACGGCGGCTCTTGCTGATTTTGTATGCGCAGCTTTTTCGTCCTCGCCTTGCTTGCCGTGGTTCTCGCGACGATCGCGATTAGTGTTCGTTCGGGAATTTTTGCGCGGAAAAATCCGGGCAGACCGATCAACAGCGCGATGCGGGCCGCACTCGAAACGCCGCAGTTCAGCACGGAAGACGCGATGATCATCGCGCAAAAATATCCCGGTGCTCATAAAACCGAAAGCGGTCTGCTCTACGTGGTTCACGCGCCGGGCGAGGGCCCCACGCCGTTCAAAGGCCAGATTGTTTCAGTGCAGTACACCGGCACGTTTCTCAACGGGCAGAAATTCGATTCGTCCTTCGACAACGGTGCGCCCTTTAATTTTCAGGTGGGGTTCAATCGCGTGATCGCCGGCTGGGAAGAAGCCTTTGGCGGAATGAGAAAGGGTGAGAAACGCACGCTCATCGTTCCTTACTGGCTTGGCTATGGAGAGAAGGGCCGTGGCAAGATTCCGGCCCGCGCCACACTCGTTTTCGAAGTGGAGTTGCTCGGTATCGACGGCGCGACGAAATAGTCGTGCACCGATATCGGCAAGCCGTGCGACGATCGCTTACAGTCCGAGCAGCGAGCCGTTCTGCTTGATCCAGCGTTCAGCCTCGCGCCAGCCGGGACAGACTTCTTCGACCCGCGCCCAGAAACGCGCCGAGTGGTTCATCTCACGGAGATGCATCAACTCGTGATAAATGATGTAGTCGCGCACGTTTGCCGGCGTCTGGATCAGCCGCCAGTTCAGGGAAATCACGCCGCCTGATGAACAGGAACCCCAGCGCGTGCGTTGGTTGCGTACGCTGACTTCCTTCACTTCCACGCCCGTCTCGGCTGCGAGTTCCCACGTGCGACCAGGCAGCTCGATCTTGGCCTTGTGAAGAAAGTGGGACTCCAGCGTGGGGCGCAAATCACCGGTGAAACCGCTCACGCGAAATACGTCCGCGGCGAGTGAGATCATCGGACGTTGTTCGAGAAGGCCCTCACGCGTTGCATGAACTTCGCCAGCCTTGCGAATTTCCGTCATCTCGCCCCTCCAGAGCACGTGCGATCCAAGCGTCCAGACGGTGGCGCCTCGTGGTTTCTGGCGCTGACGTGTGCGGGCGCGCTCCAGCCAGTCCTGGTGTTGTTCGACGAAACGCCGCGCATCGCGTTCGGTGCCCAGTGCTGGTATCGTGGCCACGGCGACGCCGTCGCGACGCAACGTGAGCCGGTAGTTGGTGGCGCGATGACTGCGCTCGAAAACGATGCCCTCCTGAGTGTCATGATCTCCGGAAGTGGGCGGGCCTTTGTGAACGCCCGGCTCAGGCGTAAAGGCATCAAACAAACTTTGCTGGATCGCGTTGTCGCTCACGTAGGGATGGTGATCGCGAGTAAACAAACCTCTCGCGGGGACGCCAGCGCGATATGCGCTTTCGGCGATTAGAGGAGGACCAGCCGCCAGTCGAGTTTCCGGCCTTTTTCAACAGTGAGCCAGGCGAAGCTCGGGGGCGCGCCACGATTTGCGTGGGAGATACAGCCGGGATTGAGCCAGCGTATGCCGTGTGCATTTTCGTCGCGTGGCACATGGGTGTGACCATGCAGCACCACGTCGCAGTCTGCAGGCGCGTGTCGCGGCGGGATGTGTTCGAGGTGAAATCGCACGCCCTCGCGTTCCAGACGCAGGATCGGAGGCCAGCCGGGATAAAAATCATTGTTGCCCAGCACCACTCGCAGCGGACGGCCGAGGGACTCAAATTCCTCCAGTGCCTCCGGATCGCATACATCGCCCAAATGCCAGATTTCATCGGCGCCAGTGAGCAGCTTGGGGAGCTTGGCTGGATGATGATTGTGCGTGTCGGCAAGGACGGCGATTCGCATGGTGTTGTGAAGACGCACGCAGATTCCGGACCGGCTGACAATCGGTGCGAAGGAGTGAGCGGCTGGTTTGACAGCGTTTTGCCGTGGGTGAATTTCCCGCCGTGCCGCTTCACACGCTCATCGTCGATTTTAACAGCTACTTCGCCTCGGTGGAGCAGCAGGACCGTCCGGAGCTGCGGGGACGTCCTGTTGCAGTGGTGCCGGTGATGACAGATCGCACCTGCTGCATCGCGGCGAGTCTCGATGCGAAACGCCGCGGGGTGAAAACTGGTACTTCCGTTAGCGAGGCCAGACAGATGTGCCCTGGATTGATTGTGGTTGAGGCGCGTTCGGAGCTCTATGTGCACTATCATCACCGGCTCGTTGCCATGATTGAGCGCTGCCTGCCTGTGAGCGAGGTGCTCTCCATCGATGAAGTGCGCTGTGATCTGCCAGGCGATTTTGCACGACGCGATAAAGCCGAGGCGGTGGCAAAGCAGATAAAACAGACCATCGCACACGAAGCCGGGGAGTGTCTCACGAGCAGCATCGGGATCGCGTCAAACGCATTCCTCGCCAAAATCGCCTCCGATCGGGTGAAACCCGATGGCCTCGTGATCTTTGAAGAAGCTGACCTGCCCGCGTGCCTGCATTCGCTCGCTCTGCGCGATCTGCCCGGCGTGGGGCACAACATGGAGCAGCGTCTTGTTTCCGCCGGCTTCGACACGGTGGAAAAACTCCACGCCGCATCCCGCGCCGATTTGCGCCATGCATGGGGAGGCATCGAAGGTGAGAGGATGTACGACGGCTTGCACGGCGCATCGGTATACCGGCCCGCCACGCATACCAGCACGATCGGACACTCGCACATACTGCCACCCGATCTGCGCAATGAATCCGGTGCGCTGGCCACCCTCCATCGTTTGTTGCAAAAGGCCGCCATGCGTCTGCGGCACTCCGGTTCCTATGCGGGAGGGCTTCATATAAGCATACGTTTCCTTCGTCGTGATCGCTGGAGCGATGCGCTCACATTTTTGGAAACCCAGGACACGCTCGAACTCATTCGTGTTTTCAACCAGCTCTGGGCGCGCCGCCCATCCTCGCGCGCTCAACCACTTGCGGTGGGCATCACGTTGTTTCACCTCGCATCTGCGCAAAATCATACCGGTACGCTTTTCGAAACCGGTGATGCGCGCGCCGGACTTAATGCAGCTGTCGACCGGCTCAATCGCAAACTCGGTAAAAATACGGTCGTGTACGGTGGCGCTCTTGGCGCGCTCCACTACGCGCCCATCCGCATAGCCTTTAACCGCATTCCTGACGTCGCACTCGAAGGCGGCGAGACCGACGATGAATTGCTGGCTACATCCAACGAAATCAAAAACTTTGAATCACAATCCGCACGGCGTGCGTCCAGCAATCGCGGGCGTCGCCAAGCGGGGGCAGTCTGATGCGACGATTTTCCTGATTAGCACAGGCGTCTCTTCCTGCATATTGTCGGCGTAAAACTTTTGGCAAAATGGCTTTAATGAGGCAATTATGAGGTTTGGTGCCGGATTTTTCCTTCCCGATGAAGTAAGGTGCACTAGTTTTTTAGAACGCCCTCTTCCTCCACCTATCCTGTCTACTCCGATGTTCGATCAGTTGAAAAAACTTTTTGGGGCCAAGTCCTCGTCGGGCCCCCGGCTGCGTCCCGGCCAGCCTGGCTATAAGCTCGGCACCATCCTCTTTGTCGATGACGAGCCAGAGGTTCGCTCCATCGCCAAGCTCTCGCTTGAGCCGCTTGGCTACAAGCTGATCGAGGCCGAGGATGGCGCCAAGGCGCTCGAAATTTTCGAAAAACGCAGCGCCGAGATCGGCTTGGTCGTTACCGATGTTCTCATGCCCAATCTCGACGGCCTCGGACTTTCCGCCCGCCTGCACAAACTCGACCCCGTGCTGCCTATTCTTCTCCTCAGCGGTCATGTGCTCGAGGAAGATCTCTGGGCCGAGGGCAACGCCCGCATGCGGTATTTAATGAAACCCTACCGCCTGCAGGATCTTCAGGACATCATCGTAGATTTGATCGGCCCGGCCCCCATTCCCCAAGGAGATAGTCTGACCTGATTTATGCGCGACCGGTTCAGCTTGCCCGGACCGCTCAGGCCAATCTTCCTCACCGCCGATCTATACCAGCATGGATGAGCAACTAGTCCTAACGGCGCAGACCCTGAGGCTTAATCCCAATGTCCAGCGGGCTGACATGTCAGGCGGAGTGTCGGTGCTGAAAAACGTGCCCGCGCGTCGCTATCTGACAGTGACGCTCGATCAATGGAACCTGCTGCGCAATTTTGCCGCTCCCGCCACCGTTCCCGACGTGCTGCGTGCGGTGATCTTGAATCGCAGCTGTGTGCCCCTGCGGGAATACTACGAACTCATTTTGAAGGCTCAGCGTGCCGGCGTGCTTCGTCTGGAGCGTCAGGCCGAACCCGACGAACGGGCTCGCCGATGGGCTGTGCCGCTTAATGCCTGGGTGCCGATTATACTCGGCTGGGCGTCTGTCATTGTTGTTGTGACACTCCTGCTGACCCCCCGTCCCTTCCCTTGGCCGTCGCCATTGCCAATGGGGGCTCTGGATGTGTTCATAGGCTGGTTGCTGCTCTGTCTCGGGTTGAGTGCTGGTTCTGCTCTGGCTGCCTCGACCCTTGTTTGGGGTGGGGGTGAAATCTATGATCCCAAGTTTAACTTGATCAGGCCGGCGCCTTATTTCGGCATCAACTTGGAGGACGCCTGCATGACCAGCCGCCTTACTCAGATTGGCGTGTGGAGCGCGAGGTTCATGCCGATTACGCTGACAGCCGGGCTGCTCTGGTGGTACCAACCGGCCTGGGGTTTCCTTCACGTGATTGCGGCCCTTGTGATGCTGCGTCCGGCTGCCGGCGGTTCGGTAACGCCAATCCTTTCAGTACTGTTTCGCGGGCAGATTCTCGATACGCACAAAAACATGTCGTTCAGCCCGAATCGCCGCTGGAAAGTCCGGCTCAAATTCGGCCTCGCCCGCGTTTCCGCCTTGTATGTGGGTGCACGCCTCGTCTGGGGAGCGGCCTGGTGTTTTGTCGTGCTGTATGTCGCCTTGCGGGCCATGGATCGCAGTGTCCGCGAAGTGCTCGGCAGCGGTGAGTACTGGCGCGAAGCGGGCCAGTATTTTGCCATCGCAGCAGGCGGGGCTTTTCTTGTTTTCATTGGCCGGCCGATCACGCGCAGTCTGGTTGTTCGCTTCCGCGCACGCTATCGGGAAATCGTCCAGATGCTGCAACGCTGGCGTGCAAAACCGGAAGAGATCAACAATCCCGACGTTGTTGCCCGCCTGCTGGCGGATTCACTCATTTTCCGCCGCCTGCCTCCTTCCGAACGCGCTGAGTTGCTGAAACGCGCGAAGCCCCAGGTATTCAAGGCCTGGAGTCTGATTCGCAAATTCTCTGACAAGCCCAATGAGGTCGGCATCGTCCTCTCAGGTGGTGTGGCTGTTTATCGCCGCATGAAATCGGGGCGCGCCGAGCGCGTGCTTGAGCTTGGCGAGGGGGATGTTTTTGGCGCTCATTCACTCCTCGACGCGGGACGTCCGGAGGCGCAGGTCCGCGCACTCACGCCGGTCATCGCGCTTGTTCTGCCGTTGGAGGAATTTCAGCAGCGCGTCGTCGCCAAACTCGGTGTGCCGCTGGCCAACGATCTCGTTCACAAAGTGCCGTTTCTTCGCCGTCTGTCTTTTTGCCGCAGCTGGCATCCGCAGGCAGTCGCGCGCTTTGCCCAGATTTCATCGGTCATTGCCTACAACGCGGATGAGACGATCGTGGCGGAACGGCAGGACAGCCATCAATTCTACGTCATCTACGAAGGCCGCGTCGTTGTGAAGCGAGGCAAGAAACTACTCTCGCGTCTCGGGCCGGGAGGTTTTTTTGGCGAGATCGGTCTGCTGCAAAACAGCTCCGCCAATGCCGATGTGCGCACACGTGATCACGTGCGCTGTCTCGTTTTCAGCAAGGCCGACTTCCTGCGGTTCATGACGCATAATCCTCTGGTCGGTCTGCAACTGGAGGAGATCAGCTCCCAGCGCCTCGGCCATCCGCTGTTCCCTCTCAATTCACACTCGTTCGAAGTGCGCTGATTGTTGCGGCCGCGTCGGCTGTAGGAAAACCGTTACAGAGCGCACTTGAGTCAGGGATGTTGTTGGGCAGGCTCCGGTGCATGACCCCGAAAATTGGCGTTTGGATGGTGTCCTTTTGCGCGAGTCTGTCCGTCCTGCTGGTCGGAGCGGCAGAAACGATTCCCAACGAAGCATTGCTTCAAAAAGCCGAAGCGGGCGATGCCGCCGCACAGCTGGCCCTCGGCATTGCCGCCGAAGATAATGAAACCAAGCCGGACTACGAGGCGGCCGCGAAATGGTATCAGCGCGCGTCGTCAGGTGGTTCGGGCGCGGCCGACTGGCAGCTCGGCATGCTCTACGAAACGGGCGAAGGCGTGCCTCAGAGTTACGATCAGGCGCGTGCTTGTTATGAGCGTGCGGTGGAGCGCGGTATCGAAGCCGCCAATATGAGGCTGGGGCTCTTTTACCTCGAAGGCTGGGGCGTGAAGCCGGATCGAGCAAAGATGCTTAGCCTGATCACACGTGCCGCGGACTCGGGCTATGTCCCCGCGATGAATATGCTCTCCGGAATGTATTTCGCCGGGATTGGCGTGGTGCGGGACAGCAAGCAGGCGCTCGCGTGGACGGAACGTGCGGCGACTTTGGACGATAAGGAGGGTCAGATGATGCTCGGTGATCTCACGATGCGCAGAGCGGTCGGGAAGCGGGATGTGAAGCTCGCGCGGGAATGGTATCAGCTCTCCGCCGAGCAGGAGTACACGACAGCCATGCTGGCGATGGCATCGACGTTTTTGAATGACGCGACGCCGGAAGACCGCGCGATTGGCAAGCGCTGGCTGGAGCTGGCGCTCGAGAATCAGAGCTCCGAAGCGGGATTTTTGCTGGCGATCCTTGAATTTGCTCCGCCCCAAGGGCTCACTCCCGAGGCGGAGAAAAGAGCGCGCGCGTATTTGGAAAAAGCGGCTTCGCTCGGCTGCATGGAAGCGAGCGAAGTGCTGCAGCTGGAAAAAACCGGCAAGCCGCTTCGTGCGGCTCTCGTGCATGTGTTTTTAGTGCCGATGGAGGTGCGTTATTTAGAGCGTTCGGCGTATTGGACCAGCAAGAGGCCGGCGAGTGATCGTCCGCCCAAATTCGTGAAAGTCGTAAAGCCAGTTTATCCCGCGAGTCTTCGTCTGGCCGAACAGGAAGGCTCGGTGGTGGTGCGCTTCGTCGTCGACACCAAAGGCTTGGTGGTGGATCCGACGGTCATCAGTTCGCCGCATCCTGCCTTTGCGGAATCGGCTTTGCAGGCGATCCGGCAGTTTCGTTTCGAGCCCGGAGTGAGGGATGGCAAAATCGTGAACACCCGGATGCAGGTGCCGATCTATTTTCAACTGAAGGTTCCTGTTACCCGATAATCGCGTCAGGCCGGATCCACAGAGATTCCCGCGTCCGGCTCCCCTTAGCCTGCGAGCAATTGCGCGCAGACGGTGAGCAGGCGTTCCCGCAGAGGCTCGCCTCGCGTCGCGAACGTGCGCTGATGGCGTTCGTACTCGGCGCGGCCTTCGGGTGTTTCGATTTTCACGGGCTCGAAACCCAGTGCGCGCAAGTCGTAGGGACTCGCGCGCATGTCGATTTCACGAATGTCGCGGGCGAGTGCAAAGCAGTCGGCGACGAGTTCGGACGGAGTGAATGGCGCGAGTTTGAACGCCCACTTGTACAGATCCATGTTGGCGTGCAGACAGCCGCGCTGCTCGAAGCGTACGGTCTCCGGCCGCGTGGGCTGCAGCTTGTTCAGCGGCTTTGCCGGTGCGGTGAAAAAACGAAACGCATCGAAATGCGAGCAGCAGACCGGCTGGCCTTCGACAATGCGCGCGAGTTCTTCCGGAGGAAAGCGAAGCGGGTGTGCGTTGTGGCGGACTTCGTCTGCGTTTTGGCGATAAACCATCGCCCATTCATGCAACCCGAAGCAGCCGAAGAACGCCGGCCGCTCGCGCATCGCGGAAAGCATCTCCTGCAGCCATACGACCGTGTCACGCCGGTGCACCGCAAGAGTGCCCGGATCGACCGACACGCCCCCGTCAGAATTTTCCCGATAGTCCGGAGAGCGGAGAAATTCGCGGGCGCCTTTGCCATCCAGAGTCACGCCCACGCCGGGATGCCAGCGACGAAGCCAGCTCGGGCGAAAGGAGTAGTACTCGAAAAAGAAAATCGAAGACCGGATGTTTGATCCCGAGGGAACGGCGCTTTTGGTGTGGATCGAGCCAGCCCGAAACGCGCGTCTCATGCGCATGCTGGCGAGCGCGCCACGCTGTTTCGCTGAGAGTTGTGTCGGTTTTGACCAAGCGGAAATAGGAAAGAATCCCCCTTATTCGGACAAGACGCGAGGAACCTGCTGCTGACGCGCGATTCACGGGGGAAACGCTGGAATATCACAGTTATTGCAAAAATTAGGCATTAACCGGGGTTTCCCCGAGTATGCTCCTGAATATCCGCCTGACGGGTGGACTAGCCCGCCCTCTATATGGGAGGCGCTTGGTTTTCTATAGGATGGGGGCATGTTACCTTCCACTTCACTGCCTAGCATCAAGATCGTCGCCCTCGAACCCCTCGTGAAACTGGCCAACGGCCAGAACTACCGGATCCGCATCGTCCAGGACAAACGCAGCAACGAGCCACTGCATGCGGTCGCCGCACTGCGGTGCGAAAATCGCGAAGAAATCCACTGGCTCAGCGCAGGACTATCCTCACCCGTGGAAACCGCCCGGCTCATGCGCAATGGCTTCAAGTTGCTTCAGGGGGCTGAAGACAACCTGGCTTATGGCGTTGCCCAAGAGCTTGTCAGAAATGGCTGCGCTGTCGGGCTGGACGCTTGAATCAGGACCGAGAGCGGCGCAGCTGACGCGAGGTCGTGCGCCCCTATTTTTTCGCGCGCTCCAAGTATTTCCAATTCTGCGGCTTCCCCTCGGTGAGCCATTCGATGGTCGTGCTGAGTCGCTTTTCGCGTGTCGCGGGTTGTCTGGCGTCCGTGATCCAGTCGATGTAGGCGCGACGGTGGCTGGGTGCGAAATTCTTAAACGTCGTCGAGGCCTTCGTATTCGCCGCGAGCGCCTTCTTCAAATCGGCAGGTACGGGTAGTTCCTTTCCTGGTTTCCGCGCGCGTTTGGTCTTTGAAGCCGGTGCATTGCGTTGTTCGACCGCTGCGCGCACGCAGGCGAGCAAGACCGAGTCTTTGGGCAAATCGGCTCTTGAGGTGATTTTGCCGAACTGGCCCATCCCGGCTCCAGCTGTATTCGTTTTCTCGAGCCACTTGCTGACGTCGATATCGCGCCAGAAGAACAGCGAGCAATGCGCCTTGAAGGCCGCGAATCCGCAGAGCAGTCCCTTATAGTTGAAGAACGGACAACCCCACTTGATGGTTTCGACGGCCTTGGGACATCCTTGGTGAATCACTTTCCGGAGGTGTTTCAAAATCGGCCGGGCGAATTCCTCCGCCTCGTCGATGTAGGAATCAACACGTGAATCTTTGGTCGCCATGAACAGATGGGATTGAGGTGGGCCTGAACGTAGAAATCAGTTCCGGCACGGCAAGGAGGGAGGTTCGATAGCAACGCCAGAAAATGCCGGGTCGACAGGCTGGGTCATCTGAATTCCGCCACGCAGCAATTACTCCGTCCACGCGTTCTGAAACTGCAGGGTGCTGAGACGGCGGTAGAGGCCGTCCGGCTTTTGCGAGAGTTCGTCGTGCGTACCGCGTTCAACCATGCGACCGTGGTCGAGAACGACGATCTGGTCGGCGCGGCGGACGGTTGCGAGGCGGTGCGCAATCACGAACGTGGTGCGACCGCGCATCAGGTGCTCGAGCGCGCTCTGCACGAGGCGTTCGCTTTCGCTGTCGAGTGAACTGGTCGCTTCGTCGAGAACGAGGATGGCGGGGTCTTTCAAGATCGCGCGCGCGATCGCCACGCGCTGCCGTTGTCCGCCGGAGAGCTTGATGCCGCGGTCTCCGACAATCGTCTCATAGCCTTCGGGAAAGCGGTCGATGAATTCGGCGGCATTGGCTTGCCGTGCAGCTTCCTTGATTTCGTCCAACGTTGCCCCGGGTTTGCCGTAGCGGATATTTTCCGCGATCGAGCCGCCGAAGAGCAGTACGTCTTGCGGCACGAGTGCCATCTGGCTCCGCAGGGCCGTGAGATCGAATTCGCGAGCATCACGACCGTCGAACAAGACGCGCCCCTGTTCCGGCGCGTAGAAACGATAAAGCAGGGCGGTGAGCGTGGATTTGCCGGCGCCGCTCGGGCCGACGAGTGCCGTGACTTCGCCTGGTCGCGCGTGCAGTGAAATGTCCGATAACACAGCGGTTTCCGGTCGCGATGGATAGCGGAAGGTGACGTTTTGAAGTTCAACTTCGCCGCGAAGGCGGGCGGATGGATTGATGGGGGGTGGTAACGTTGTCGCTGCAGTCGTCGAATTGGCTGACGTAACCGCAACTTCGGGTTTTTCGCGGAGGAGCTCTCGCACGCGCTGGCTCGCGCCGACGGTTTTCTGCACCTGGCTGTAGAGCTCTGCGGCCTGGCTCATCGCGCCTGCGACGAAAGTGCTGTAGAGGACAAACCGCGTCAGCTCACCGGGAGTGATCTGGCCGGATTGCAGCAGACCGGCGCCGAACCAGAGCACGATCACCATTCCGCCGAACAACGATACGGTGAACACAGCGAAGAAGGCTGCGCGCCATTTAACGGCTGTCAGCGAGGTATCGAGCGCTTGCGTGTTCGTACGCTGATAGCGATCCAGTTCGAACGTCTCATTGGCGAAAGCTTTCACACTGGCGATCGCTTGCAGCGTTTCTTCGACGATCGTGCCGGTTTCGGCGAGCCGGTCCTGTGCGTCGCGGGAGAGCCGTCGCAGTTTGCGGCCGAAGGTCACGGCTGCGGCGATGAGAAGCGGCACCGTGCAAAGCATTGCCAGTGTGAGCCGGCCGGACGTGAGCGCGATAAGGACAAGTCCACCGATGAGCAGGACGGCCTGCCGGCAAAATTGCGGCACGGCGTAGATGAGGCCGGATTCGAGTTGTGAGATGTCGCCGGAAAGCCGGCTGGTGAGTTCGCCGACGCGACGTTGGGCGAAAAACTCCATCGGCAGCGCAATGATCCGGCCGTAGGTGTCGTGTCGAAGATCGGCCAGCGCGGTCTGACCGACGCGGCCGAACGACATTGCGGCCCCTGCGGAACCGAGCGCCTGCACGGCGATTGTGCCCGCAAGGACCGACGCGATGGCGTTGAGCGTGAGTGAGCCGAGCACGGGCAGATGGGCGCTGTTGTTGTGCAGCGCGGCATCGATCAATCCACCGGCGAGAAGTGGGAAGCAAAGCCCCGCGACGCTGCCGACGAAAAGACAGACGAGCCCAAAAATAAAACGGCGGCGATAAGGGTTGAGATAGCGGAGGATCTCGACGGTCTCTCGCAGGGCTGCGCGATCGACTTTGGTTTTTGGCGGTTCGGGAAACTGGGAAGAAAAACGGCGGGACACGGCGCTGAATGTTTGCGACGAGCCCGTTTAGGCAAATCAGTGCAGCAGGGTATTGTGAGCCCGTGCGTGTTTTCTCAAAGCGCCGCGCTCACTTCTGCAGATACTTCGTGATCGCTTGCGAGCGTGAGTGGACTTGGAGCTTTTCGTAGATGCGGCGGATGTAGGTCGTCACGGTCGGGCCGCTCACGCCAAGGGACTCGGCGATTTCTTTATAGAGAAATCCCTTTGTCAGCAGTTCCAAGACGGACTGCTCGCGCGGGGACAGTGTTTCCAGCTCGGAGCGACTGGAGCCGGGGCTGGTACGTGAGAAGGATTGGACGACTTTGCGGGCGATGCCACTGCTCATCGGCGAGCCGCCGGCGCGGATATCGCTGATCGCTTCGAGCAATTCTTTGCGACGCGTGCCCTTCAGAAGATAGCCCGTCGCACCCGCGGCCAGCGCAGCGAAGATGTGATCCGCGTCCTCGTAGACCGTGAGCATCAGGAACTGCGTGTTGGGCATCGTCGCCTTGAGCTGTTTGACCGCGTCGACACCGTTCATCTCGGGAAGGTTGATGTCGACGAGCACGACGTCCGGGCCTTCGAGCGGAAGGGCTTTGATCGCAGGTGCGCACCGTTCGTACTGGCTGACGAGTTCGAGATTCGGCGTGCTCGCGATGATTTCGGTCAGTATCTGCCGCGTCGGACCGTCGTCGTCTATGATCGAAATGCGGGTTTTCATTTTGAGAGCACGAGGTGAAAAACCATGGAAGCTGTGGGAATGCTTTTCAATTTTGAGGTTTGGGAAGGACGATCAAAAAAGTGACGAGCGTGCCCCCGCCAGGGCGTTCACCGAACGTGCACGTACCGCCGAGTTCTTCGATGCGCTGGCGGATGTTTTTCAAACCGTTGCCGCTCGAGATGCGGAAGGGATCGGCGCTCTGGGCGAGTTTTCCCGCGGCCAGTCCGCGCCCGTTGTCGGCGATCGTGATTTGCAGCGAGTTTTTATCCACTGCGAAGGTAAGTGCGACTTCTCCTGCGTGGGAGTGCCGGGCGACATTGTTGAGTGCCTCCTTGCAGCAGAGGAAAAGGTTGTGGCGTGCCTGACTCGTCAGGTTTACGGACGGCAGCATCGCGGGCACGTCGAGCCGGCAGCGAATGCCGGCGGCACTGAAAAAGCTCTGGGCGAAATTTCCCACGTAGTAGACGAGGCTCTCGAGATCGTCGCACTTGGGGTTAACCGCCCAGACGATCTCATCCATCGAGCGCGTGATGGCGTGGGCGGCGTCGTAGATTTTTTCGAAACTTGCGGCCTGGCCCGGATTTTCGTGCTGGGCGAGTTGGGTGAGAAGACTGATGTGCGTGAGGCTCGCACCGAGGTCGTCGTGAATATTTTGGGCGATGCGCGTGCGTTCGCGTTCGATCGCACGTTCGCGCTCCAGTCCTTCCAGGCGGAGGCGCAGCCGACGGTGCGCCCAAATGCGCACGCAGGCGAAAATCACGAGGGTAAGGGCGGCGAAATAGAGCACATTGGCCCACGTGCTCTGCCACCAGAGCGGCACAACCAAGACTGGCAGCACCACATCCTGCTCGCTCCAGATGCCGCTGCCATTGCTGGCGGACACGCGAAACACGTATTTTCCCGGTGGCAGCCGTGGATAGGTGGCGCTGCGACCCGATGTTTGCACGACCCAGTCGTTGTCGAAGCCGTCCAGGCGGTGACGCACCAGAATCTGATCAGGTGCGGAAAGGCTGAGGGCGGAGAAGCGTATTTCAGTTTTCCTGACGCTGGAGGGAATTTCGATGCTGCTGCCGACTGGCTGGCTGCGGCCATCGAAGGAAATTGCCGATAGCGTGACAGGCGGCGGGCCGCTGTCGCCCGAGGTCAACGCGGGATCGAGGCGCAGCATCCCGCGCCGTGTGGCGAACCATAGGCCACCGTCGCGGGCTTTCCACGCTGCAGGTTGAAAAAGGCCCAGTGAGGAGAGGTCGGTCAGTCCGTCGTCCTTGCCGAGCAGGATGGCATGTACACGTCCGGCTTTCCCGCTCGCGAAGTCGCGCAACTGATCGCGGTCGACGCGGAAGATGCCGCGTCGTGAGGCGAACCAATAGCGGCCTGAATCGTCGGTTAGAATTTGCGTCACGTTGCTGTTGGGCAGGCCTTGTTCGGTGCCGAGCACCCGCACTTGCAGTGTTTCTCCCGGTGTGACGATGAGCACGCCCGCCAGCGTGGTCGCAATCAGGAGCGTGCCGTCCTCCTCGAAGCGCATTGTCTGCAACGAGCCGCAGTTTTCTGCGCCGGGAAGCGGAACGCGAACGAAGCGTTCGCCGTCGAAGCGGAACAACCGGCCGTCCGCCGCGCCCACCCAAAGGGTGCCAGAAGAGTCTTCGGCAAAACCGCGCACCTCCCGGCCGTCGAAACCATCGGCGGCTGAGAATACGCGCACGTCATCGTCCCTCCAGCGCACGACCGATTCGGGATCGACGGAGAGCCAGTAGTCGCCGTTTTTTGCGACGAAGGTGGAGCGGACGATTTTAAAACTGTCGAGCGACCTCACGCGGTCGAGGCGTTCGGGATAAAGAGCATTGGTGCGGTACACGCCGATGCCGCTCGTAATCCAGACGCCGCCTTTGGCCGCGGGATAAACCGACATGGCGCTGAACTGGCGCCAGTTCATGCGCCGCGAAATCGGATCCGCTTTGCCGTCGATGATGCGGACGACGCCGCCATCGCGATTGGCGAGCCAGATCACTCCTTTGGCGTCTTCGGTCACGGTGGAGCTGAAGTTGTCCTTCAAACCGCTTTCCTTGTCGAAGAGCTGGTAGGCCTTCGGACGAAGCCGGTTGAGTCCGCCGCCGTTCGTGCCTGCCCAAATTCCGCCGTCCGCATCCTCGCAAAGCGAATAGATGTCTTCGTGCGACGTGGGGACCGCGAGAACTTGCCGGGGCGAAATCCGAAAGAGTCCCTGTGAACGCGTCCCGATCCAGGCCTTCCCGTAGCGATCCTCGATGGCTGCCTGGATAAAATGCGAACCCTGCAGCTCGGAGAGCGGCGCGATCATGTCCAGTTTCTCGCCGTTCCATTTCAATGCGGCCTCGGTGGTGAATAACCAGGGGCCGCCTGTACGACTGGATGCGATACGCACTTCGTTGCTGCCATGATCGACCGGGAGTGGAATCCAGCGGCTGCCGTCGAAGCGCGCGACGAAGGTGTTGATCACGACCCAGACCTTGCCGTCGCCGTCGGTCGCAAAGGCGGGTATCTTGCGGCCGACGAGGCCGGCGGGCGTCTCGAAGCGCTGGGTGTTTGATCCCTGGCGGCGCAGCACGGTGCCGTCTTCGCAACCCAGCCAGAGTACGCCGTTTTTTTCGGTGAACACGCTGCGCACGTTTTTTTCCGCGAGCTGTGACTCGCGTTCAAAAACGAATCCGTCGTGATCGCGTAAATAGACTCCATCGACATCGCCCGGGGTGTTGCCGTCGGTATTACCGTTGGCATTGCCCAGCGCGATCAGCCGGCCGGTGCTGTTCATCGCCGGCGGTTGATAGATCATCCCGCGCTGGGAAATTTCCGGTGGAGTTTCCGCCGGCTCGAACCCGGTGCCGTCAAAGCGGACGAGCCCGCCTGTGGTCGTCACCCAGAGATAACCTTTCTCATCCTGCATCAGGCTGCCGATCTCGTCGGAGGGCAGGCCGTCGGAGACATGCCACGCCCGGAGCGTGTAGTCGGCCGGGGCGTTGTGCTGCGGATCTGTAGCGGCTGCGGCCGCGCTCACATAGACACTGGCAGCGACGAGCAGAGGGATGAAGCGATTGAAAAGACGGGACACGAAAAAGGGTAGGGGTGGGGCCGCTGGAACCGGCCGTGACGCAATTCGTCACTGAGATCGCGCTCAGTCAGTCATGCGCCGGTGGGAAAGCGGCATCGAATTTTCAGAACAGGTGTCATCAAAATTGACGACAAGACGGGCGCAAGGCTGCCGGTTATAGTGAACGAGTCTTTCGCCGGTTCCCTTCACTCCAGCCGTCCGCTGGGTGCCGCGCGGGATGACACCCAACCCCTGCCGGCGTATCTGCGTCGGCTTTCCCCGTCCCATGACCTCGTTTCGCCGTCTGCTAGTGGCATGCTCCGCCGCGCTTGTCCTCACCTTACAGTCTTCCGCAGTTACGCTGATTGACGACTCGTTCGCTGATGGATCAGGCCACAATCAGGATATCGCGAACGGTTCGATGAACATCTACGATGGTCGTTCGGGTAATACCAACGCAGTCGCGACGTTCCCGCGTACGGACTCGGTTGGATCTGTTCTTCTGAATCAGCAGGCGGCGGGTTCGAATGCCTTTTTCGGCTACTGGACAGGTGTTCAAGCCACTGTCGCTGCCTCGGGTGGCTTTGCAGCTCCGAACACTATGGGTGGTGCCTGGAGCAGCACGACACCGCCGACTACACTTGCTGTTGGCGAAAGTGTGCAGGTGAGCATGACCTTCCGGTTTACGGGAGTGGTGGCGGATCAATACTTCGTGTTCGGCCTGTTGGACTCCAAAGGAACCCGCCGGCAGAACGGACTGACCGGAGGCCAGAATGCCACTGAGTTCGACGGTGATACAGGCTACTGCGTCCAGCTGTTTACCAGCGGCGCTACTTCGCCGGCATTGCCTATCGGAAAACGTGATCTGGCGTTGGCGACGTCAACAAGCACGACGGGCAACATGTTTAACAACATGACCGCCTGGCCTGCGGTCACGTCCAGCGGAACCGGAAATGCGGCGACGGTTCAGGCACTCAGTAATGATGTCGATTACACGATCACTTACACCGTACTCCGTCAGGATAGCACGACGAATGTGATTACTGCGGTGATCACCGGCGCTGGTATCACGGGCACCTACAAATCCGAGGCGACTGATTCCTCGTCGATCAATACTACGTTCGACTACTTTGTGCTGCGTTGGAATGGCAACGCCGTCTGCACCACCATCACGCTCAAAAACGTGAAAGTTGTCTACGGTGCCGCCGCAGTCGCGGCTCCGGCCATCACCACTCAGCCTTCCAGCCAGACTGTGAATGCAGGTGCCAATGCTTCATTCAATGTTGTCGCGACCGGCACCGGCTTGAGCTACCAGTGGTATAAAGACACCGTTCTGATCGGCGGTGCCACGACGGATACGTTGTCACTTACCAACGTGCAGGCCACTGCCGCGGGCAGCTACACGGTGGTCGTCACCAACTCAGGCGGCAATGTCACCAGCAGCGCTGCGACTCTCACGGTCAATACTCCTCCGTCCATCACGACCCAGCCTTCGGGACAAACAGTGACCGCTGGAGCCAGTGCCAGCTTCAGCGTCGTCGCCTCGGGTACCGCGCCGCTTACCTACCAGTGGAAAAAGGGCGGGGTGGATATTGGTGGCGCGACCAGCGCGACCTACACGATCCCGACTACGGTCACCGGTGATTCCGGCAGTTATACGGTGGTCGTCACCAACTCTGTCAGCAGTGTCACCAGCAGTGCAGCTGTGCTTACCGTGAATGCCGCCGCAGTCGCTCCGTCGATCACGACTCAACCGGCGAACCAGACCGTAACTGCCGGCGCGAGCGCCAGCTTCAGCGTAGTGGCCAGCGGCACGGCGCCGATCACTTACCAATGGAAGAAAGGCGGCGTGGACATCGGTGGAGCAACCAGCTCGACCTACACAATCGCGAGCACTGTCACCGGTGATGCGGGCAGCTATACCGTTGTTGTCACCAATTCTGTTTCCAGCGTCACCAGCAGCGCGGCGACGCTCACGGTAAACGCCGGTTCGGCTCCCGTTATCACGACCCAGCCTGTCAGCAACAATGTCGTCGCAGGCTCCAGCGTTACGCTGAGTGTAACCGCCTCCGGCTCGGGGCTTACTTATCAATGGAAGAAAAACGGCAGTGATATCAGCGGAGCGACTGGAGCCAGCCTCGTCCTGGCGAACGCGGTTCCGTCCGACGCCGGCAACTACACGGTTGTTGTCACCAGTGCCGGTGGAAGCACCACGAGCAGCGTGGCCCGTCTCGCGGTTGCCGCTGCGGGCGGTCTCGCCTGGCAGTCCTATGACGCCGCGACCGGCAACCGTGTCAGCGCCAGCGCCGCGGTCTTCGATCCTGCGACCAACACGTACACCTTCACCATTCCCGCCAGTTCTGTTCATACCCTGGTCACCACGAGCTTCGTTCCCCTTGTGCTCACGAAGCCAGCGAGCGGCTCCAGCAACCTGCCGGTCTCTTTCTCGATGAAGACTTCCGGCGGCTATGGCATCAACGGCTCCGTGGCGAATGCCTACACGGGCTTCGGTCTCTTCAATCACGGCGGCACGCTGCCGGATGCGACGGGTAATTTCACGGACGACAAAGGTCTCTGGGACGAGTTCGTGCAGACGGCCGGCGTGCTCAGCATGAAACCACAGAGCGTCACCAGCTCGGTCGCGTTTTGCCCTGTCGGCCTCATGGCACGCGACATCAATTCTCCTTACGGCATGGGCACCGGCACCGGTGGAAATCTCGGAACGGTGAACGACAATCTCTGGGTCAACATGACTGTGCGTCCTTCGGCTCTTCCCGCCGGCACCGTGCAGCTCGGCACATCGTCGAGCGCTGAGTCCACGAGCGGCGGCGTTATTGTCGATCGCGATACCGCCGGTACGGTTCTCAGTCGCCGTGTTTACAGCAGCGGCTCGACGGGACTCTCCGTTGCGAGCGCGTCGATCACTTTCAACGAGTTTGGCTATCAGTTCCAAAATACCACGACGTCCGCAGTCACGGTGCAGCTCGCGAATTTCTCGGGCCTGGTCCATCCGCCGTACTTCACGACGCAGCCTCCTTCGAGCATGATCGTGACCCATGGTGAGAACGTCACCTTCACCACGGTCGCCGCTGGCAGCCCCACGTCTTATCAATGGCAGGTCAGCACGGACGGCGGAGTGAACTTTGCCAATATCAGCGCCGGCTCCAACGCTTCCGCGGCCACTGCGGCGCTGACGCTCACGAACGTCCAGGCTGCCGATGCTGGCATCTATCAACTGGTGGCCACCAATGCTGCCGGCTCTACCACGAGTGCGCAGATCACGCTGACTACTTCGGCCTCGGCGTTTGCGCCAGTCATCGCGCTTCAGCCTGTGAGCAAGACGGTCACGGCCGGTGCCTCCGCAACTTTCTCCGTCACTGCCAGCGGCACTTCGCCGATGACTTATCAATGGCGCAAGAGCACCGACGGCGGCACCACCTACACCGACGTCGCCAGCGCGACCAGCGCGTCCCTCGTCTTCGCGTCCGCCACGGTTGCTGACAATGGTCTCTACGTCGTGCGCCTGACCAACGGCCAGGGCACGCTCACGAGCAGCCCTGCAACCTTCACGGTGAATCAGGCGCCGCTCATCACCACGCAACCTGCCAGCGCCACGCCTGCGGTCGGCGCATCCCTCACGCTTTCGGTCGTTGCCACTGCGTCGCCGACGCCGACCTACCAATGGAAGAAGAACGGTGTGAATATTTCCGGCGCCACCAGCAGCACTCTCTCGCTCCCGAATGTTTCCGGTGCCGATACCGGCAACTACACTGTGGTGATTACGAATGCCGGTGGCTCTGCGACCAGCAACACGGCCTCGGTGAACGTGCTCTCCGCGTCTCTTGCCGCGACGAGCTTCACTCCTGGCAACGCTGCAACCGCAGTGTTCCCCGATGCGCCGCTGACGATCACGTTTAACCAGCCGATCACCGCCGGCTTGAACGGCTCGATCAAGATCTACGACGCCTCGAGCCCTGCGACGCCGGTCGATACGATCAGCTTCAGCAGCGCCACCGCCCGCACTGCCTCTGCCGCGATTCTCGCTCTGCCAATCCAGTCCAAGACCATCGGCACGCTCGCAGGCTTCAATTACTACCCGGTCACCATCTCCGGTAACACCGCGACGATTTATCCACGCAACCTCACACTGACGTACGGAAAGACGTACTACGTCACGGTCGACGCGGGGACGTTCACCGACGCCAACGGCCTCGCTTTCTCCGGGATCAGCAGCACGAGCGCATGGACGTTTACCACGAAGGCCGCGCCGGCTACCGCCGCGACATACACCGTCGCGAAGGACGGATCAGGCGACTTCGCCAGCGTGCAGGCCGCGCTCGATTTCATCCCGGCCAACAACACCACGCCGACGACGATCCTGATCAAGAACGGCACCTACAACGAAATCGTTTACTGGGTCTCCAAGAATCAGCTCACGATCAAGGGCGAGAGCCGCACGGGAACAGTCGTCGGCTACGCGAATAACAACACGCTGAACCCGCAGGGCACCAACGGCCGCGCCGCGTTTGAAGGCCGCACGAGTACCGGCACGGTCCTCACGAATCTCACGATCAAGAACTTCACGCCCATCGGCGGCAGCCAGGCTGAAGCCGTTTACTTCAATAACAACGTTGATGGCCAGACGATCATCACGGGAGTGAATCTCATCAGCTTCCAGGACACGCTGAACGTCAACGGCCCGACCTACATCTCCAACACCTACATCGAGGGCGACACCGACTTCATGTGGGGCAATGGTCCGATCTTTTTCGAAAACTGTGAACTGAAGATGCTCACCTCGGGCGCGTTCTACACGCAGGTCCGCAATCCGGCCACGAACCACGGCTTCGTTTACCTCAACTGCGTGTTCAGCGCCGGCAGTGGCGTGACCAACGCCTATCTCGGACGCCTCAATCAAAACGCGCCGGCTTACACCGAGATGGTGCTGCTCAACTGCCTCATTGCTGACAATGTGCTGCTGCCCGCCGCTTGGGATGCGAACGGCATCACCGATCAGAGCACCACGCTTTGCGCCGAGTATAACTCCCGCAAACTAAGCGACAACACGCCGATCGACGCCTCGGGCCGCATCTCGTGGTCGAAGCAATGGTCGCTGCCGACCAACGCGACCGACGTCACCAACTACAGCAACGTCTACTGGGTGTTGAACACGCAGAAGAACGGCACCGCGAACACCACCACGTGGACGCCTGCACTTGCCCCGGTCATCATCACGCAACCCGTCGGTGGCTCGGCCACTGTTGGCCAGGCTACTTCGCTGACCGTCGCCGCCACGGGAGCGCCTGCACCCACGTACCAGTGGAAAAAGAACGGCACCGACATCGCGGGTGCCACCAACGCCACCTACACGATTGCTTCTCCGGCCGCTGGTGACGCCGGCAGCTACACGGTCGTGGTTACCAACACGACGAGTTCCGTCACCAGCTCGGTCGCGACGCTCACCGTCTCGAGCGTTCCCGTGATCACGACGCAGCCCGCCAGTATTTCGGGCGCCATCGGCCAGAGCGCCTCGTTCACCGTTGTCGCCACCGGCGTGCCCACGCCCACCTACCAGTGGAAAAAGGACGGCAACAATATCACCGGAGCGACCAGCGCAACCTACACGATTGCGTCCCCGGTCGCGGGTGATACCGGTGCCTATACCGTTGTTGTGACCAACAGCGCTGGCTCTGTTACCAGCTCGACTGCGACACTCACTCTTGGAAACCCGCCGGCGATCACCACCCAACCGGCCAACGTCTCGGTCAACGTCGGCGGCAGTGCGACCTTCTCGGTCGTCGCCACGGGCACCGGTACGCTCACCTATCAATGGCAGAAGAACGCGGTGAACATCGCGGGTGCCACCTCCTCGAGCTACACGATCAATCCCGTGCAGACCGTTGATGGCGCCTCGTACCGCGTGGTCGTCACCAACGCGCTCGGCTCTGTCACCAGTAACGCTGCCACGCTGACGGTCGGCACGGTCTTCACGGCGCCTGTGCCGGATGGCTATGCCGCCTCCGTCACCGGTGGTGGCACTGCCGGAGTTGCCGTGACCGCGACGACCGCTGCTGACTTCCGCACTTATGCTGAAGACACCACCGCTCGCACGATCACTGTCAGCGGCACGCTCAACCTCGGTGCGACGAAAGTCGCGGTGAAGTCCAACAAAACGATCCAGGGCATCGACGGCAACGCGACCCTGATCGGCAATCTCGAGCTCGCGAGCGGCGTCACCAACGTCGTCATCCGCGGCCTCAATATTACCAACACGAATGCCGGCGGCGATGGTATCTCCCTCATCGGTGCCACCAACGTGTACATCACGCATTGCACGCTCTTCGATTGCGCCGACGGGCTCATTGATATCACCGCCGGTGCGGATAACGTCACGGTGTCGTGGTGCGAATTCTACTACACGGTCGCGCAGACCGCGCATCGCTATGCCGTGACGATCGGCGCAACGACCGGTGAGACGAAGGCTCTCCGTGTTTCGCTCCACCACAACTGGTGGTCCGATCGCGCCGATCAGGCGATGCCCGCGACGACCTGGGGCCAGGTTCACATGTACAACAACCTCCTCACCAGCACCGGCAACACCTCGGCCACCGCCGTCCTTGCCAATGCGCAGCTGCTGAGCGAGCGCAACCAGTACACGACCCTTGCGAGCCCGCTCACGAAGTCCGGTGGCGGCCTCATCCGCGCCAACAACAACGTCTATACTACCACGACGGGCACTGCCGCGGACGCGGGCGCCGACACGGTGTTCACGCCTTCCTACTCGTACGAAATGCTGGTGACGGCCGACGTTACCACGCTGTTGAACACGGGTGCCGGTAATACCGCTGGCGCGGCCTCCGGGTCGCTCGCATCCGCCGCCGCCACGATCACCGCCTCGCATACCTTCGTGACGACCGGCACAGCCTTCACGCTCACCGCTTCTCCCACAGGCTTCACCGGTACGGCCTTCCAGTGGCGTTTGAATAACGCCCCGATCTCCGGCGCCACTTCTGCGATCTACAGTGTTGCAAGCGCACAGGCCGCGGATGCGGGCACCTACACCGTGGTGATCACCAAAGCCTCCGGCGAGGTGGTCAGCACGCCCGTGACGATCGTTATCAACACACCGCCTCCCGCAGTCGCGCAGACCAGGTCGGGAGATGGCGGCGGCGGTGCTCCATCCGTCTGGTTCTTTGCAGTCCTTTCGCTCCTGGCCATAGGGCGTCGCTTCACGCGACGAGGCCGGTAAGCGAAGGCTGGGCGCCGAATTAGGCGGTGCCCAGCCCACAGAAGAGCGGGATTCATTTCCCGAACCGGGAGTACCCCATCACCGGCCCGGTTGAGAGTTCCGCTCTTCTGTTACCCCTTTTCGCGTCACCCCGACGCGGAGAAATGATAGTGTAACAACCCCCAACAAATACCCCGCTATGACACCCCACGTACAACGCCTCGCCAAAATCCTTGGTCTGGCCCTCACCGCTGCACTCGCCGCCGGCACTGCCAAGGCTGATATCGTTTCGGACATCCAGAACGCCAAGTCCGGCACCACCATCACCGTTTCGGGCACTTACTCGGTCACCACCCGTATCAATGTTCCCAGCGGCGTCACGGTCACTGGCCCGGCCACGTTTAACTTCAACGGCGCCAGCGCTGGCTTCGTTCCGGGCAACAACACCCGTCTGAACCAGATTACCGTCAAAGGTGTGAACGGTGTCGGTATCGACATCTACGGTACATCCGGCAGCGTCATCAACTCGTGCATCGCCACCGGCAACAAGAACACCGGCATCCAGATCCAGGGCGCCGGCGCCAACAACAACACGATCCAATACTGCCAGTCCTACAGCAATATCGACACCGCCACTCTCGGTCAGAACGCAGACGGCTACGCCTGCAAGTTCTCGGCCGGATCGGGCAACGTGTTCAAGAACTGCCTCGGCCATCACAACTCCGATGACGGCTGGGATTTCTGGCAGACGAGCTATCCCGTCACAGTCACCAGCTGCAACGCCTACAACAACGGCTCGCTTTCCGCGGGCAACGGCAACGGCT
>JASGJB010000029.1:0-5655 GCA_049840895.1 Nibricoccus sp.
AGTCGCAGGACTTCTTCAACGAACTCCTCAAAGGCGCCGGCCCGAATCGCACCGATATCAAGACTTGGGCCGACGTGCTCGACCTCGATGACTACGCGAGCTTCGGCGGCAAAGCCTGAGTCGTAACGATGTGGTTAGTTAGCCACGGATGGAACGGACGAAACACGGATGGAAGAAGCAACAATTGCGCTTCCGTCCCAAATCGGCGTCTCATTCGGCGAACAGGAAAAGCGGGTTAGCGCTCCCTTTTAATCCGTGTTTCATCCGTGAAAATCCGTGGCTTCAATGAATTGTTCTGACTAAGAACTCACTATGAAATCGTGGGTCATTGAGCAGCAGGGCGAAGCGCGCGCCCTTTCACTTGTCGAGCAACCGACACCCGAGCCCGCCGCCGGCGAAGTGCTCGTGCGCGTGCGAGCGGTTTCGCTCAACTATCGCGACCTCACCACGCTCGAGGCCCAGCGCCCCGGCAATCTCCCGCCTCCTCTCGTCCCGTGCTCCGATGGCGCGGGCGAAGTGGTGGCTGTCGGCGCGGGTGTCACGCGTTGGAAAGTCGGCGATCGCGTCGCGGGCATCTTCTTCCGCGATTGGCTCGCGGGCGCCATTCAATCTCAAGTATCATCACGCCGCCGGCGGCGGCTCGATCCACGGCTGGCTGCGCGAATACGTCGCCTACCCCGAACAGGCCCTCGTTGCCATCCCCACGACTTTCTCCTTTGAGGAAGCGGCGACCCTTCCTTGTGCCGCCGTAACCGCCTGGCAGGCGCTCTTCACTCGCGGCGGCTTGCAAGCGGATCAGACCGTTCTCGCTCTCGGCACCGGCGGCGTTTCCGTCTTCGCGTTGCAATTGGCGCATGCCGCCGGCGCGCGCGTCGTCGTCACGTCGAGCAGTGACGACAAACTCGCCCGCGCCCGCGAGCTCGGCGCCTGGGCCACGATCAACTACAAAACCACGCCCGACTGGGACAAAGAGGTGTGGAGCCTCACCGAAAAGCACGGCGTCGATCATGTGGTGGAAGTCGGCGGTCCCGGCACGCTCGGCAAGTCGATGAACTCTGTCGGTGCAGGCGGCCAGATCGCGCTCATCGGCGTGCTCACCGGTTTTGGCGCGCCGGACGCCAGCCTCTTCCCGATCGTCGCACGCAACGTCCGCCTCGACGGCATTTACGTCGGTTCCCGCGCCGACTTCGAAGCGCTCAACACCTTCCTCGCCCAGCACCAGATTCGTCCGATCATCGATCGCAGCTTCACCTTCGACCAAGCCCGCGAAGCCTACGCCCACATGAAAGGCGCCGCGCACTTCGGCAAGATCGTCATCACCCTTTCATGACCCACGGAACGTTCCTCCTCGGCGGAGACCTGCCCATCAATCGTGTCGGCTATGGCGCCATGCGCCTTTGCGGACAACCCGGAAACTTCGGACCTTACGCCAAATGGGACCGAAGGCAAACGCTTGCTCCAGCGCGCCGTCGAGCTTGGGGTCAACTTCATCGACACCGCGCACCCTTACGGCCCCGGCTGGAATGAGCAGATCATCGCCGAGGCCCTTGCACCCTACGAGGGTGGCTTGGTGATCACCACGAAGGGCGGTGTCGAGAAGACTGCGCCCGACAAGGTCTTCCCCGACGGCAAACCCGAGAGCCTGCGCCGCTTTTGCGACGGCAGCCTGCGGCGCCTGAAAGTCGAGCGGATCGACCTCTACCAATTTCATCGGCCCGACCCGACCGTGCCGTTCGCCGATAGCGTCGGCACTTTCGCCGAGCTGCGCACCGCAGGGAAGATCCGTCACATCGGTCTCTCGAATGTCACCCTCGCGCAGGTCGAGGAAGCGCGCCGCATCGTCCCGATCGCGAGCGTGCAAAACCGCTACAATCTGCTCGAGCGCGAAGACGATCCGCTCGTCGACTACTGCGCCCAGCACCAGATCGCGTATCTCCCGTGGGGGCCGCTCGCGGCCAAACCCTTCGCTCCCGAGGCGCCACTCACCAAAGCCAACGGTGCGCTCGCGCGCATCGCCTTGCAGCTTGGCGCGACACCCGGCCAGGCTGCCCTCGCGTGGCTTCTTCGCCGCAGCCCAAATATCATCCTCATCCCCGGCACCACGAGCACCGCCCACCTCGAGGAAAACATTGCGGCGGCCAAGCTGCACCTGACAGACGATCAGTTCACCGAAATCTCATGATCGGTGAAGATAAAGGACACCTGTTTTCGAATGCAGCAGCTTGCCTAACAACGGGCGGGAAAGCCTCGACAAACCGAAAGGCGATCGGATATAAATTTAGACATGGCCATTGGGCAAAAGCGTGGAATTCCGCAGGGGATTTAAAATGAGCGCGCAAGGTTTTCGCCTCGATCCGCTCGGGGAAAACCACTGGCTCACGCGGGACAAAGGTTGGAGAATTTGGACGCGATCCGTGTCTGAAAAACGGACAGCTCATCAAGGTGAATCAAGGCTGATCAAACCCAATCGGGATGAAAACGAGCCCAGGACAAGGTTGATGAAAAAATTGGGTCAGCAGGTTGGAGAATTGACCCGCGCGTCCACCTGCGGACCGAAACGCACGCTCCATAACCCACCGTATTATTAATGACATTAAATATTATTTGGCAAGGCTTCGACTTCGCATTCTAATTACCTTTCTCATGACCGCTCTTTTCACTCGCACCCGAGCCGCCGCTGCTTTCCTGAGCCTCGTTCTAGCAACCCTCTCCGGCTGCAAAAAAGCCCACAGCCGCAGCAGCAAGGCCCGCTGCCGGTCAACGTGGTCGTCGCGGAGGAAAAGGAAGTCACGGAGTGGGATGAATTCACGGGACGCATCGAAGCGGTGGAGTCGGTGGAAATTCGCGCCCGTGTGTCCGGGTACATCACCAAGATTCACTTCAAGGCCGGTGCGCTGGTCAACAAGGACGACCTGCTTTTCGTGATTGATCCGCGCCCTTACCAGGCGGATCTCGATCGTGCGGCCGCAAATCTCGACCAAGCGGAGGCGCAATTGAAACTCGCGGAGATCGATTTCAAGCGCACCAAGGAGCTGCGGGAAAAGAGCGTCGTTTCACCGGAAGAGTTCGATCAGAAGGCGGCCACGCTTTCAACAAGCCGAGGCGAGCGTCGTCGCCAGGCGGCGAAGGATTCGGCGGCTCTGAATCTGGAATTTACCAAGATCAAATCGCCGATCACCGGCCGCGTAAGTAATGAACGTGTGACCGTGGGCAACCTCGTGCAGACGGGTTCGGCGGCGGATACCGTGCTAACCACTGTCGTCTCCGTCGATCCGCTCTATGTCTACATGGATGCCGACGAAAACAGCATTCTCAAGTATTAAAGCTGCGCGATGAGGGGAAACGCAAGTCAGCGCGTGATCAGCAGCTTCCGGTCTACATCGAGCTGGCGAACGAGACGGCTTTCCGCACGAGGGCGTCATCGATTTCGTGGACAACAGCTGGATCCAACGACTGGCACGCTGCGCGCGCGTGGGGTTTTCAAGAGCTGGAACGAACCTGTTGTCGCCGGGATTTTTCGTACGCATGCGAGTTCCGGGCGCGGAGAGCCTACACGGCGGTGCTGATCGACGACAAGGTGATCAGTTCGCAGCAGGGCGTGAAGTATGTCTTCGTGGTGAAACCGGATAACACGATCGAGCGACGGAATCTCGAGACCGGCACGCTTTTTGAAGAACTGCGGATCGTGAAGAGAGGCTTGAAGGACGGAGAGAAGGTGGTCTCGACGCGGCTGCAGATTCTCGCAGCCAGGCATGCCGGTGCACGCCGCATACCTGGAGAAGAAGGAGGAAGCAGCCAAACCGGCCGAGGCCAGGCACGGCGCCGACAGCCGGCAGGAAACCAAAGTAACGCGCACGCTATGAATTTCGCGCATTTCTTCATCGACCGGCCGATCTTTGCCGGCGTCATCTAGCATCGTCATCACGCTGGTCGGCGGCATCGCCATGTGGTCGCTGCCCATCGCGCAGTATCCGGATATCGCGCCGCCGACCATTCAGGTGACTACGAGCTTATCCCGGCGCCAATGCCAAGACGGTGGCGGAGACGGTAGCTACGCCGATCGAGCAACAGGTCAATGGCGTGGAGAATATGCTCTACATGTCGTCCTCGAGTACGAGTGACGGCATCATGACGCTCAACGTCACTTTCAAGCCTCGGCACGGATATCGATGACGGCGCAGGTGCTGGTGCAGAACCGGGTGTCGATCGCGATGCCGACGCTGCCGCAGGAAGTGCAGCGCATCGGCGTTACGACCAAGAAGCAGTCACCGGACATCACGATGGTGGTGCACCTCGTTTCGCCGGATGGCTCGCTGGATACACTTTTCACGAGCAACTACGCGCTGCTGCAGATCCGCGATGAACTCGCGCGTCTACCGGGCGTGGGTGATGTGAACGTCTTCGGCGCACGTGAGTATGCCATGCGGATGTGGCTCGATCCGGAGAAGATCGCCTCGCGCGGGCTAACCGCGCAGGACGTGACCAGCGCGATCGCAGGAGCAAAATGTGCAGGTGGCCGCGGGCATGGTGGGAGCGCCGCCGGTGCCGATGAATGCGACGGCGTTCCAATACACGATCAATACGCAGGGACGGCTCGAGGACCCGGCGGAGTTTGGGGAGATCGTGATCAAGACCGGCACCAATGGACAGATGACGAGGGTTCGCGATGTGGCCCGGGTTGAGTTGGCGGCGAAGGATTACACGGTGAACAGCCTGCTCGGTGGCAAGCCTGCGACGGCGATCGGCATCTTCCAGCTGCCGGGGACCAATGCGTTGGAGACTTCCGAATCGGTGCGGGCGAAGATGAAGGAGTTGAAGAAGCGCTTTCCTATCCGGGCTCGACTACAAGATCCAGTATGATCCGACGATCTCGGTGCGCGAGTCGATCCATGAGGTGGAGAAGACGCTCTTCGAGGCCATCGCCCTAGTCGTGCTTGTGGTGCTCGTTTTCCTGCAAACGTGGCGGGCGACATTGATCCCGCTCATTGCCGTGCCGGTGTCACTCATCGGCACGTTCGCCGCGATGTCGCTGTTTGGGTTTTCGCTGAACAACATCTCGCTGTTCGGCCTGGTGCTGGCGATCGGCATCGTGGTCGATGACGCCATCGTGGTGATCGAAGCGATCGAGCATCACATCGCCAATGGGCTGAGTCCGCGGGATGCGGCGCGAAAGGCGATGGATGAAGTGAGCGGCGCCGTGGTGGCGGTGGCGCTGGTGTTGGGCGCGGTGTTTGTGCCGACGGCTTTCATGAGCGGCATCACCGGGCAGTTTTTCCGGCAGTTTGCGCTGACCATTGCGGTGTCCACGGCGATTTCGGCTTTGAATTCACTGACGCTTTCGCCCGCACTGGGAGCGATCTTGCTCAAGCCGCATGGGGCGGAGAAAGATCCTCTCCAGAAGCTCATCGATGGCACGTTGGGTTGGTTCTTCCTTGGATTCAACAAGGTCTTCGGCTGGGTTCGGAGAGCTATGGCAAGACGGTCGGGCGGTTGACGCGGCTGCGGCAATTGTGCTGCTATTCTATGTCGGCTTGCTGGCATTAACGGCGATGGGCTTCAAGGCGGTGCCGAGTGGGTTCATCCCGACACAGGATCGCGGCTATGCGGCGGCGTTCAGGTGTTGTTGGGATTCTATCGTGTTTCCCTATTAACCTT
>JASGJB010000030.1:0-93291 GCA_049840895.1 Nibricoccus sp.
CTTTAAGATGGACATTGGCCTCCAGAAGGACTTTGTTGTCTGCGGCCAACCAAGTTCCAGTTCCGCTTCGAAGCCTTTATTTTTTTAATAATGTGAACTTCAACCTGCCGATGGTGATCGTCACCAGTGGTACTTCATGAGGATCACGAGTGTGAGTGTCGTGGTGGCGCACCCATCCCGCACCTCCAAGTCGCTCCGCGTTTCACTTCTAGGTCTAAATCATAACTAATCATCAGAATGCATACGCGTGGACGCATCGTCCACGCGGCCCTGATCCTTTTGGTAGGTCGATGTCCACCACCATCGCTCCGATGCTTTCCGTGCGCCGCGCGCAGGCCATCGACTCTCACAAGGCGTCCTTCCGGTGTCCTTACCGTTTCCGCATCCATGTGCCGGATGGAGCCTGGCGCCAGCTATCAGCTCGGGGTTAAGTCAGCTTTTGGCTTTCCGATCAATCGCCCACACTACCTCAACTCCGGAACGCTGGACGCTCATAACACGCATGGTGATGACGGTCGCCATCTGCATGGCAGTCGCTACAGGTAGTGGAAGCTGGAGCCGTGGCCGCTACACCGATGAAGAACGATTACGGCTGGCGGCTGGGACGCGTCGTCGATCCCTTTCTCGGACATCATCGGGAAATTGGAAAACCGCTGAATCCGATGTCGGAAGTGGGTCAGCCGGGCCACGTCTGTATAATTTCCAGTAGCGCACTCTTCACGCGACCGCGCCCACTTTCATTTGCAAGCGTCGGAAGTCTGCATCCAACTGAAGAGCACGTTGCGTGCCCATCTAGTCATCTCAACCATCAAACGCCATCGCAAGAAAATTGATGGACCCATGCAGCAGTTCCATTGCGCGCGCGCTCAGTTTTGATGTCCAACTCGTAGTTTTCCGTTCGCCGCGCCATGACGGATTCCTACCGTTCGCCGTTGCATCCTTGAGAAAACCGGCCGCACGCTGCAATCTGGACGGGGCCGCAGGCCATCCAGCATGATTTCGTCGCGCATCAAACAGGCTGATTCAATCGTCAAAGTCGTTTCTGATGAGTTGGACATTGACGAGCACGGACGTCTTCGGACGGCGGCGTACGTTCGAGGAAGTCTGATCTCGCGGATCCTGCGCGATCTGCGGACGAAAGCAGAAGCACAGTTCGGGTTTCCGATCGCCTCCGCTGTCGTTGGAAGGCCGGTCCCATTCGCTCGCGCCGAGGCGGACGCGGATAATGACTACGCGCAGGCGCGTCAAGCAGGCGTTCCAGATGGCTGGGTTCGAGTCGGTTCAGTTCGAGTTGAGCTGGTTGCGGCGGCGCACTATTACGATCGATGCTCGATCACGACGAGTGAATCGATCGGCGACTTCGGCGGCGGCACCAGCGACTTTTCGTTGATTCACGTGGGCCCGACCATTCGAAAGCGGGGCGCATGCCGTCGGATTTGCTTGGCAATTCCGGTGTTGGGGTCGGCAGGAGACGCGTTCGACGCGAAGATTATCCGGCACCTGGTTTGTGGCTGGCGCAGGACCAGATACGCTCGCTCGACAAGATTCTGCCGGTCCCGACGCGGATATACGCCAAGCTCGAGCGCTGGCATCATCTGTCGTTTCTGCGCGCGAACGACGTGATGAGCATGCTGCACAGCGTACGGGCGCAGGCGTTCGAGCCCAAGCGGATCGACGCGCTGATTCACCTTATTAATGAGGATCTGGGGTATCAGCTCCATCGCGCTGTCCAGCAGGTGAAGTTTGCATTGTCGGGAAGCGAGAGTGCGGCGTTCCACTTCTCTGATGGATCGATTGAACTGAACGCGACGGTGAGCGGGCGTCGTTCGAACGATGGATCGCGGACGAACTTGCGCAGATTTCGACCTGTGTCGATTCGCTGGTGGCATCGGCGGGTGTCGATTGCAAAGACGTCGACCGCGTGTTTCTCACTGGCGGATCTTCGTTCGTTCCGGCGGTGCGTCAGATTTTTGAGAGCCGGTTCGGCGCAGACCGTATTCGCGCCGGAAACGAATTTACGTCCGTTCGCGTGCGGGCTTGCGCTAAAGGCGCATAGCCGGTGACAGCGATGGCATGATGGTCAATCAACGCCAGGGTCTTACGTACTCGGTACGTGGTTCTTCCAACTTCCTGAATGCCGAAGAGCTGGAGCGGTCCGCGAGGCGTGTGGAAACGCTGTACGAGGCGGAAGGCGGTGCGCGGGAAGCGAATTCCGCAAGGAACCCGGCGCGCGCCGACTTGCGAACCTGGTGGACAAAGGCGAGATCTTCGAGCGCCTGATTTCGTATCCGGAGTTTCTCGAGATGGTGGCGCATGTCCTTGGCGGCAGCGTCAAACTTTCGAGCCTGAACGCGCGGTCGGCCAATCCGCAATCTACCAGGCGCAACCACTACACGCAGACGCCGGCGCCGTGGCCGATGAAGGCGGCTACTGGGTCTGCAACACGATTTGGCTGATCGACGAGTTCACGCCGAAAATGGCGCGATGCGAGTGGTGCCGGATCGCACAAGTGGAAGCAACTGCCGCAAGCCGCCCTGAAGGTGATCGCAGGCTCCGCATCCGGACGAGGTTTTGATCACGGGTCCCGCGGACGTCGTTGTCATGAATACGCATGCGTGGCACGGAGGAACCGCTAACACGACGGATGGCCATCGGTGCGTGCTGTATGCGTTCTACTGCCGACGCGACAAGCCGCAACAGCAGTATCAGAAGGCGCTACTGCGACCTGGAGTCGCTACCTTTCGCCGGCGCTCCGCGAACTGCTGGCGCTCGACGATCGGCTGAACGACGAACTCTCGTCGACGACAACGGGCGTTAGCGGGTTCCTGAAGAAGGAGCTTTGCAACTGGTGGCGCTGTTGTGACGGATGGTCAAGGCGAATGCCTTTGCAGTTCCTCTCCCCACGCAGTTCTTCGCAGATCGTCGTACACCATCTCGGCCACGGCCGACCGCAAGCCGTCCGGCGAAGTCATCTCCCCGAATTCCGGACGCATCACGGCGCGCGCTCCGGCGTGGTCAAGGCATACGACTGGAAGTCCTGCCTGCATCGCTTCGAGAAGCGTGAGCCCATAGCTCTCGTGGCGGGAGGGAAAGACGTAGAGATCGGCGAGCGCGAAGAAGCTTTGTTTGCGAGCTCCTGTGACGTGACCAGGAAAGACGACGCGCGTCCGTTTCAGGCGCGATGCGAGTGTTTGCAATTTCTCGAGATGTTTGCGGCCGTGCATGTATGCGGCGCCTCCGCAGAGAAACAACCAGAGAGGAAATTGGGGAAGTCGTCGCGACGCTCCCATTCGAGCAGTGCCTCGAGCAAAAGATCCTGTCCCTTTCTCGGGGGAGATTCGGGGACAAGCGTGAGAAGAACCAGCGCGTCGTCGGGCACGCCGAACTCGGCGCGCAGCGCTGTGGCGTCGCCGGCCTCACCGGCAGGCGATGCACCCCAGGGAATCACGTGAATCTTTTCCGCTGGAGTTCCTGGATAGCAAGCGAGCAGAATTGCCTTCATCGCGGGTGAAGGAACGATGAGACCCGTCGAGTAGCGGACGCTCGCTTCCTGCTTGTCGAAGACGAGTTTCAGGATGTCGGGGAGGATCCCTCGCATCGGACGCGTCGCGCGCCACAACGCGGCAAGCGTGTTGGGCTTCAGCCAGCCGCGGCAGTAAATCGCGGCGATGTAGGCGACGACGTCGACGTGATAGATGGTGTAGATCGGAAAGTCGCGAGCGTGCAGCGCTTCGAAATCCGGAGCCTCTGAGACATCGTTGACAAGAACCGTCGTGGTGGACGGATCGGCCTTCAGAATCTCCGTCGTCGCGGCTTTCGAGAACGCGTGGCAGAACTTCGCGTAGGCCTGCTCGTTATAGGAAATGATATCGGCACCGCTCGGGGCTGCGCGTCCGAGGATCGCAGGCGTGATGGCGCGCACCTGGATTTCGCCGGAGTTGCGCCAGGCGTCGATCAGCATTTCGAATACGGCTCCGCCGCCGCCTAGCGGTACGCGTTCCGACGCGAACCCTCCGTGCGCGGCGCAGTAAAGTACGGAAGATGAGATAGACTGGCTCCTCACCTATAGACTAACGAGACGAGGGACGCGAATCGCGATGAAGGGGATTCTCATAGTTGGTGCGACTGGCGCGGTCGGAAGCCGGTCGCTCGCTCGCGCGAAGAGCGAGGGGCATTGGGTTCGCGTTCTGGTTCGCAAGGAATCCGCGGATCGTCTCGCGGTGTCCGCGGACGACGTCGTCATCGGAGATGCGACGGATTCGGCAACATTGAAGGGAATCTGCGACGGCATCGACGCGGTGCTCTCGACGTTCGGCGCGAGTGTCGATCTGGCGGCGAAGGAGACACGGCGGTTCCGGCAGGTGGATACCGCAGGAAACGCAAACCTGATTCGCGAAGCGAAGGACGCGCAGGTGCCGCGCTTCGTTTACGTCGGCGTGCACTCGGGTCCGGGATATGCGCACACACAATACATGAGGGCGCACCAGGATGTCGTCGACCTTCTCGCTTCCTCGGGACTCTCTAATACGGTGGTGCGACCGACGGGAATCTTTTCGGCGTTTGCGGTGATGGTCGACATGGCCCGAAAGGGTCAGTTGGGGATGATTGGCGGAGGAATGGCTCGCACGAATCCGATCAGCCCCGGCGATGTCGCCGAGCTGTGCATCGATCATTTGTTTGATGGTCCGAAGGAAATCTCCGCCGGAGGTCCCGACATCCTGACTAGACGCGAGATCGCGGAACTTGCGTGCGAGGCCGCAGGCAAGCCGCCCAAGGCGATGAGCGCGCCGCCGGCGGTGGCGAAGGCGATCGGAAAAATCATTGGCGTCTTTAATTCACGCCGCGGGGAATTGATCGAATTTCTGACTGCGGTCGCGACATCCGATTCCGTCGGCCCCAAAGTCGGAAAAGAGCGGCTCGTCGATTTCTTCGCGACCCTGAAATCGAACTAGCGGCAGAGATCTTCGAGCCCGAAATTTCCGCCGCAGATGACGAGAACGACGTGGCTGTCCGGAGTGAACCGGTCCTTCACGCGTTCGGCCGCGGCGAGATTACAGCCGGCGGCCGGCTCGATCAGAATCTTGGCGCGTTCCAGAATCAGCCGGACCGCGTCCATCGCTTCAGAGTCCGGGACCACGATCAACTCCTCGGCGTAGCGTTTGGCCAGGGCGTACGTGCCCTCGGAGGCGGCAGGCGCACCCAGAGTCTTCGCAATGGAGGTGATCGCGGGAATCGTAACGGGATGCCCGGCTTGAAACGCCAATTGCATCGCGTTCGCGCCGATCGTCTCGACGCCGAACATGCGGACGTCGGGCTTTAGCGATTTGATCGCGGTCGCGACGCCGCCGAACATCCCGCCGCCGCCGATCGAAGCGAAGACGTCAGTGACTTCCGGAAGATCCTCGAGAATCTCAAGTCCGATCGTCCCCTGACCAGCTTCCACAGCGACGTCGTCGAAAGGGTGCACGAACGTCCAGCCCTGCTTCTGGTAGTCCGCGACTTTCGCGAACGCCTCGTGCACGGTTTCCATGACCATGACTTCAGCGCCATAACCGCGCGTCGCGTCCATTGACGTCTTCGGAGCATTCTTGGGCATCAGGATCACCGCGCGGGTTCCCATGGCGCGAGCGACGTAGGCGACGGCTTGCGCGTGATTGCCGCCGCTTACGGCGACCAGTCCGACGGCGCGCTCGGCGTCGCTTAGGAGCAACGCTTTGTTGAAGGCTCCGCGGACCTTGAAGGATCCGGTCTTTTGAAAAATCTCGATCTTGAGATAGACGTTGGTTCCGAGCCGCTCGCTGAGCGTGGCATTGCGCAGCAGCGGAGTGCGGCGGACCTTGTCCTTGATGCGTTCGCGCGCCGCCTGGATATCTGCCAGATCGAAGGTCTGCATGGATACTTAGGATCGCATGCGCGTCATCTTTCGCGCCGTAGCTGGCTTCGCCGCGATGGGCCGAAGCGGCCGGCGTGCGACCGGAGTCGAAAGAACGATGGACGTGGTCGTGGTTCCGAACGGCGTGAGGCGGTCGATGAGAGCTTCGAGGTGCGCGACGTTCGAGACGGCCACTTTGATGGTGAACGAATCGGCGCCGGTTCCACGATGACACTCGAGCACCTCCGGCATTTCCTGAAGCAGGGCCGTGATGCGCGCGAAGACGTCGCCGACGACGCTCATGCGAATGAACGCGGTAATCGGAAGTCCGATGCGGGCGGGATCGATTTCCGCGCGGTAACCAAGAATGACGCCGGCATCCTCAAGCTTGCGGACCCGCTCCGCGGTTGCCGGCGTCGAGAGACCAATGCTGCGGCCGAGTTCGGCGAAGGTGGTGCGTGCGTTCTCCTGGAGGCTCGCGACCAGCTTCCAATCGGTGGGATCCAGGGCGACCTGCGATCGTGAGGAGAAAACGGCTTGCGGCTTCATATTGTTAAGCTGCCGCTGATTGTACCTTGTACAAGGCCATTCTCACCAGACCTGATCCGCCTTACGATGAAGGTATGGCGACCACTTTGCAACCTGTCGATACGGCATCGAAGATGAGCAATCCGCTGCGGCTGAAGCGCATTCATCACGTCGAATTCTGGGTCGGCAACGCCAAGCAGGCGGCCTTCTATTACCGCAAGGCGTTCGGCTTTTCGCAGACCGCGTACCGGGGGCTCGAGACCGGCGCTCGCGATCAGGCTTCGTACGTGCTCGAACAGAACAAGGTTCGATTCCTGTTGACGACTCCCTTGAGCAGCGCGAATCCGATGATGGCGCACTTGAATAAGCACGGGGACGGTGTGCGCGACATCGCGTTCGAAGTCGACGACGCGGACGCGGCGTTCCACGAGGCGGTGAAGCGGGGCGCGATTCCCGCGGTCGAACCACACACGATGGAAGACGAGCACGGCAAAGTGCGGCACGCGGCGATTCGGACGTACGGCGACACGTTGCACTCGTTCCTTTCGGTGAAGGGTTACAGCGGTCCATTCCTGCCGGGCTACGCGAGCGCGGCGCTCGCGGGCGAATCGGTTGGACTGTTGCGCGTCGATCACTGCGTGGGAAATGTAGAGCTCGGCGCGATGAATGAGTGGGCCGAATTTTATGCGAAGGTTCTCGGCTTTGCGCGCTACATCAGTTTCGACGACAAGGACATCTCCACCGAATACAGCGCGCTGATGAGCATCGTCATGTCGGACGACTCGCACTCGATCAAGTTTCCGTTGAACGAGCCGGCGGCTGGCAAGAAGAAAAGTCAGATCGAGGAATATCTCGACTTCTATGAAGGCCCCGGCGTGCAGCACATCGCGCTGCAAACCACCGACATGATCGAGACTGTGACCAGGCTGCGCGACAACGGAGTCGAATTCCTTCGCGTTCCCGAGAGCTACTACAAGAACATCGGCGACCGCGTCGGAACGATTGACGAGCCGATGGCCGCGGTCATGGACCTTGGCATCCTCGTGGACCGCGACGAGGAGGGATATCTGCTCCAGATTTTCTCGAAACCGGTTGAGGACCGGCCGACGGTATTCTTCGAAATCATTCAGCGCCATGGCAGCCGCGGGTTCGGCAAGGGGAACTTCCGCGCGCTATTCGAAGCGATCGAACAGGAACAGGCCAAGCGCGGCAACCTGTAAGTTAGGCTTGTTTGTAGAAGCAACGCGCCATGCCTATCTATCATTCGGCCGGAGAGATTCCACGTAAGCGGCACCAGGTGTTTCGGCAGGCTTCGGGCGAATTGTTCGCGGAAGAGCTGATGGGCAACAAGGGGTTCGTTGGAATCTCGTCGCTCGTCTACCACTTGCGCCCGCCGACGCGGATTTCGGAGATCCAGGTGGTCTCTGAATTTCATTGGAAGGCGGCGGGCGAGCATGAGCTAAAGCCGCGACATTTCAAGACGGCTCCGATTGCGAAGGGTGGTTTCGCGACGATAGACCGCACGCCGATTCTTTATAACCACGATGTGGCAATGCTGCTCGCGCAGCCCGATCGTGACGAAGATTTCTTTTACCGCAACGGGCAGGCCGATGAAGTCGTGTACGTCAGCGAGGGCGAAGGTTTCTTCGAATCGAATCTCGGGACATTGAGCCTGACGGGAGGCGACTATGTCGTGATCCCGCGCGGAATCCTGCATCGGTACCGGTGGACGAAAAAGGCCCGGCTGCTGGTGTTCGAGAGCAAAAGCTATGTGCGGACCCCGAAGAGATACCGGAACGACCATGGTCAGCTTTTAGAGTCGGCACCGTATTCGGAACGCGATATCCGCCGTCCAGAGTTTGTTGCGCCGGTGAATCAGGAAGGCTCGTTCCGGCTGCTGGTGAAGCAGCATAACGCGCTGACCGAAGTCACGCTCACGCATCATCCGTTCGACGTTGCGGGTTGGGATGGTTACTACTATCCGTGGGCTTTCAGCATTCACGACTTCGAGCCGCGCGTGGGCCGGTTCCATCTGCCGCCGCCGGTACACCAGACGTTCGAGGGCGACGGATGGGTGATCTGTTCCTTCTGTCCGCGCCCCTACGATTTTGACCAGACCGCGATGCCTGCACCGTACCATCACTCGAACGTGATGTCCGATGAGGTCATCTACTATGCGAGCGCCGAATTCATGTCGCGCAAAGGCGTCGAGTACGGCTCGGTCACCTTGCATCCGGACGGGGTACCGCACGGTCCGCATCCCGGACGCGCGGAGGCTTCGATCGGCGCCAAATCAACGGACGAGCTGGCAGTGATGCTCGACACGTTCCTGCCGCTGCACACCAGCCGGGAGGCGGAAGCGGTCGAGGACAAAAAGTACTACTTGTCCTGGATCGAAAGCTGAGTGTTCGCGGAGGTCTGGTACTGGGATCGTTTGGCTAAGTAACGCAGCGACCTTCCTATACCGGCGCGCGGCTTCGACCCGCAATCTGTATGCGTGTCGAGCGAAGCAATTCTTCAAACGCTGCGTCGATTCTCCGGCCAGGGCCTGCGCGAGGATGTTTGGCTGATCGTCAGATTCACGCGCCACTGGGTTCATTACGGGTGGATCACGTTTACAGTGCTCGCCACCCTGGTGGCCGCTGTGGAAGGCGTCTTCGCGAGGTAGAGCTACCAGATCTCGACTTCGATCGGCGCTCCGGCACCGCAGCCGAGAAGTTTCGCGGCGTAAGCTTGATTCGCGCTGACCTCGATATATCCGCTCGAACCCTCCAGCACGAACAGTTCGCCGATCGGCGCTTCCGAATAATTTCGGACGCAAAGATGAATGCGCTGCATGCCGATCCGCACTTCAAATGTGCGTCGATTGGGTAGATCGAAATCCGCCATTCTCAGGTTGGTGATGAGGTTGCCGAAACGGTCCTCTTTGAGAACGACCCCCGTCCAAACGCGGCGGGATGTTCGCTGCGGCTCGAACCAGTCGTTGCGCGAAATGTCTTTGATCACCGGACCGAACTGGGATGGTGCGACCCCTTTCGCGAGATGTCCAGCGACGGCGGCAAAAATGTCCCGGCCGTGAAAGGTGCGGCTGACGGCTTTTGAGAAGTATCGAGCGTTGGTCAGATGCCGTGCCGCATATTTTTCGACAGCGCAGATCATCGAGAAAATACCGTTGTCGGGTCCGATGAAAAACTGCCCTGCCGCTTGCACCAGCACGGGACGTCGCGCACTGCCGACTCCAGGATCGACAACCACGACGTGGATCGTTTTCTTTGGGAACGCACGGTACGCTTCGGCAATCGTGAAGGCTCCTTCCTCAATCGCGAAGGGCTTCACTTCATGCGTGATGTCGACGATCGATGCCTGGGGAGCCAGGCTCAGAATGACGCCCTTCATCGACCCGACAAAGTGGTCGGACGTTCCGAAATCGGTGGTAAGCGTGACGATGGCGCGCGGCATACGACTACACTGAAGAAAAGGTCCGGAAATGCAGCGGTTCTATTTTGATCACAACGCCACAACTCCAATGGCTCCGGAGGTGCAGGCCGCATTCTCCGCGGCGCTGGGCGATGTGTTCGGAAACGCCTCCAGTATCCACCATTTCGGACAGGCCGCGAAGCAGAAATTGGAAGTCGCGCGCCGGCAGGTTGCGGCGCTGCTTGGATGCGCGAGCGGCGAGGTCGTTTTTACGGCGGGTGGAACGGAAGCGAACAACCTCGCAATCCTGGGCGCCGCGCGCCGCACTACGAACGCCCATGTGATCACCACGCAGATCGAGCATCCGGCCGTTCTGAACCCTTGCGCGCACTTGCAACGTGAAGGAATTTCCGTCACCTATGCGCGGGCCGGAGCTTCGGGCGCGGTGGATCCGAATGACATTCGCGCCGCGATCCGGCCCGACACCGCGCTGATTTCCGTGATGCACTCGAACAACGAAACAGGCGTGATCCAGTCCGTTGCGGAGATTGCGCGGATCGCGCGCGAGGCCGGGGTTCCCATGCATGTTGACGGCGTGCAAGCGGCGGGAAAGATCGCCGTCAATCTCCAGAATCTCGGCGTCGATTTCTACAGCGTCAGCGCGCACAAGATTTACGGCCCTAAGGGAATTGGAGCCTTGTACGTGCGGAAGGGTGCGGATCTCGATCCGATTGTTTTTGGTGGCCGCCACGAGCGCGGACGCCGGCCGGGAACCGAGAATGTACCGGCGGCGATCGCATTCGGGGTGGCGGCGGAGTTGGCTTCGCGCCACGATACAGAGCCACTGGCGGCGCTACGTGACCATCTGGAGCAGGGCATTCTCTCCCACGGTCCCGAACACGTCTGTGAATGGAAGCGGCGCGAGAACTCCGAACACGACGAATATCCGGTTCGATGGAATCGAAGGCGAGGCGATGTTGATCTCGCTTGACCTGCGGGGCTTCGCGGTTTCGAGCGGCGCGGCATGTTCGAGCGGCTCCGTGGAACCATCGCACGTCCTGCTGTCCATGGGTTTGACCAAAGAAGAGGCGCGTTCCTCGCTACGCTTTTCGCTCGGCGCATCGAATACAGTGGGGCAGGTCGACGCATTGATTGAAGCGGTGGCGGCCGCCGCGCAGCATCTCAGAAAGTTGTCACCCGCCTATGCCTGAGGCCATTACCGCGGTTGCGATGTCGGGCGGAGTCGATAGTTCCGTTGTAGCGGGACTGCTGAAGCGCGAGGGACGGCATGTCGTCGGCATGACGATGCAGTTGTGGAACCAGCGGCGGTTGCCTGAGATCGCGGGTGGGGAGTCCACGGGCCGATGCTGCTCGATGGACGACGTGTACGACGCGCGCTGGGTCGCTCAACAGATTGGAATTCCGTATTACGTTGTGAATTTCGAAGACCGGTTCGAGCAGCAAGTGGTGAAGCCGTTCGTCGACGAATACCTGGCGGGGCGCACTCCGATCCCTTGCACGCTGTGCAACAACTTCATCAAGTTCGACCAGTTTCTGGACATGGCGGCGGGAGTCGGCGCGGAGCAGGTCGCCACGGGACACTACGCGCGCATCACGCAGCACGCGAAAACGCTGCGCTGGGAGTTGCGCCGCGGCGTGGATCACTCGAAAGACCAGACTTATTTCCTATTCGGTTTGACGCAGGACCAGTTGTCGCGGACCCTGTTTCCGCTGGGAGGAATGCAGAAGTCCTCGGTGCGGGAGTTGGCGCGCGAGCTGGGGATTCCGACAGCAGATAAGCCGGATAGCCAGGAGATTTGCTTCGTTCCGAACGGCGATTATGCCGCGTTTATCGATGCCTACTTCAAGGAGCAGGGAGTTGCTCCCGCGCGTACGAAGGGCGAGATTGTGTCGGCGGGCGGCGAAGTTCTCGGCGAGCATACCGGCGTCCACCACTACACCGTCGGACAGCGGAAAGGGTTGGGAATCGCGGCCCGCGAGCCGCTGTACGTGATTTCGACGGAACCCGCGACACAGCGTGTGATCGTCGGCAGCAACGACGACTTGCTGCGTCCTTCACTTGCGGCGCGCGAGATGAACTGGATTTCCATCGAGGCGCCGACGGAGCCAATTCGCGCCGAAGTCAAGATTCGAAATCGTCATCTTCCCGCGCCCGCGACGCTCCAGCCCACGAGCGATCCGTCTCGCATCGTCGCGATCTTTGACGAACCGCAGCGCGCCGTGACTCCGGGGCAAGGTGCGGATCTTGTACTCCGGCGACCTGGTTCTGGGCGGCGGGTGGATCGAGTAAGCCGCGGAGCCTCCGCGCAAAACGCCGCGTGAAACATCTCCTCGAGTACGCCGGATTCCGAATCGTTCTCGCGAGCCTCGCCTGGACTCCGATGCCGATTGCTCTACGGCTCAGCCGGTTTTATTTTCGTGTTCTTGATCGCATCGTTCCCAAGCTCCGGAAAGCGGCGCTTCGCAATCTGCAACTGGCCGCGCTTGCAAATTCCGATGCGCTGGTCGATGGCGTGTATGGTCATCTCTCGCGGCTGCTGGTCTTGTTTTCACGGCTTCCGCGGATTCAGAAAGGGAACGTCGGCCGCCATATTCGATACGAAGGCTTGCGCAATTATCAAGAGGCCAAGCGCCGCGGAAAAGGCATCCTGATTGCCACGGGCCATTTCGGAAATTGGGAATTCAGCGCGCACGCGCATGCGCTGTTAACGGAGCCGATGCACGTTGTGGTTCGTCCGCTCGACAATCCGCGAATCGATGCACTGGTGGAACGGTATCGGGGTTCGAGCGGCAACCAAGTGATTACGAAGAAGGACGCCGCACGCGGGATTCTGCGGGCGCTGAAAGAAAAACGAAGCGGTCGGAATTCTCATCGATCAAAACTCGATGCCGGAGGAAGGTGTCTTCGTCGATTTTTTCGGAACGCCGGCGTGCGCGAACTCTGTATTTGCCCGCCTCGCGGCGCATAGTGGTGCGGCCGTGATCCTCGGATACGCAGTCTGGAGCGCCGACGAGCGGCGGTACATTCTGCATTTCTCGCCGCCGCTCGGATTTATCGGGCGATGCCGCGACTGACACGCAGCACATCCAGTCGGCGCTCGAAGACGCGATCCGCCGTTATTCGGACCAATGGCTGTGGCTCCACCGGCGTTGGAAAGACGCGGCCCGATGGCGAACCGGCCATCTACTGAAGCTCGGCTTCTTATACTGAAGCGATGCAGATCGACGAGGTCATCGCCCTGGTTCGTGAATTTTCCGCGCCAGGCGACGGCAGCCTGCGAGAAGAGCCGCGAACTGATTCTCGGAATGCTCACCGACACGCCGGCCCCATTCACCCGCACGCAGTTTGCTCCAGGGCACTTGACTGCGACCGCTATGGTCCGGTCTGCCGACGGGCTCAGGCTCTTGCTGGTCCATCACCGGCGACTGAATCGTTGGCTGCTGCCCGGGGGCCATGTGGAGGCGGGCGACGAGACTCCCGCCGATTCCGCGCGCCGCGAAGCGATGGAAGAAACGGGAGCGACGTTAACCGAACACGATCCGTTGCTCATCGGCATGGATGTCCATGGGATTCCGCCTGGAAAGGGCGAGCCATTTCACTTGCATCACGATCTGCTGTTCGCATTTCGCGCGGCGGGCGAAGATCTCAAAGTATCGGAAGAGTCGCATGCCGTCGCTTGGGCGCCGGAAGCAGAGTTCGAGCGCTACCAGCTTCCGCCCAACGTGCGGCTCGCTTGGAACCGGCTGCGTGCGATCGATTAGTTGCCGACCGCGACGTACACGGTCTGCGGGCTGAGTGCGCCGCCGAGCGAGAACGTCACCGGCACAGCGGTGTTCGGCGCCGCGACGTTCGGCACGGATACGTTGTTGAACTGGTAAAGGCCGACGTTCCCCTTGGTCAATCCGGCGAACGTAACGTTCGCGGACGTCTGGCCGAAGTTGATACTGGAACGACTGCGCAAGGTTCGCGTTGAATTGCGGAATATCGCCGGCGACGTACGGCGGCGTCGTGGTTCCGAAGCCGATGCCGTAGAACGTCAGGACATCGCCTGGCTTGGCCGGACGCGACGTAACGCCCACGACCGCGCCGGCCGGAAGCGCATACGCGCCATCCGTGAACAGCGCTCCGGCGTACTGCCGACCGCTGATGAGGAACGACGAGGGAGCGAAGAGACCGGGCTGCGACGCGTTCACCGTCACCGCGTAATTCGCGCTGATGCCGGATGCCGTGGTGACGACGAGCTGCTGCGTTCCCGTAGGCACGTTCGACGGAACCTGCACGTTAATCTGACCGGGGCTGACGTAGCGGACGAAGGCCGCGATGCCACCGATCGTGACGGACGTGCGGTCGAGCGCGACGGGCGCGATCGTGCCGCGGAAATCCGCCAAGGTCCATTCGCGGTTGCTGGCCGCGAGATTCGTGCCGTAAATCTCGATCCACGATCCGGGCCCGATGCTGGGCGACGCGCCGAAATTGCTGGCGGTGACGACGCCCCCCGCTTTGACGGCGGGGGCTCCGTTACCGACGGGCGCAGAAGCCGGAGTCAGCAGACGGATGACGTTGTTCTGGACGTCGGCCACGTAGACATTGCCGTTCGCGTCAACCGCGACGCCCGACGGAAAATGAAGCGCCGCGCTGGTGGCCGCTCCGCCGTCGCCGTAGTAGGAAGGCGATCCGTTGCCGGCGATCGTGCGGATGACGCCATCGAGGCCAATCTTACGAATGCGGCTGTTGAAGTAGTCCGCGAAATAGACGTTGCCGACTTTGTCCACCGCGATTCCGAGTGGCCGGTTGAGCCGCGCCGCGGTCGCGGGTCCGCCATCACCCGAGAAACCTGCGATGCCGGTTCCGGCGATCGTGGTGACGATTCCATTTTTCGCCATCATGCGGATGCGCTGATTTTCGGTATCGGAGAAATAAACGTTGCCGTTCGAGTCGACCGCGACTCCACGCGGACCGTTGAGATTCGCGTACTGCGCCTGGCCGCCATCGCCGAGGAATCCCGGAGCGCCGCTTCCGATGATGCGGTTGATCTTGCCATCGCTGCCAATCATGCGGATGACGAAGTTCGCGCTGTCAGCGATCCACAGATTGCCGCTCGCATCGAGCGCGAGGCCGGTGGGCTGCGTCAGGGTCGCGTCTGTGGCCGCCGCTCCGTCGCCGGAAAGTCCGCTGTTGCCGTTTCCGGCGAAGGTCGAAATGATTCCAGCGGAGGTGACTTTGCGGATCCGATTGTTTCCCGTATCGGAAATATAGAAGTTGCCGGTCGCGTCCGAGACGATTCCGACGGTCGACGCAATTTGTGCGTCGGTGGCCTTCGCGGCGTCGCCCGCGAAGCCCGAGGTTCCTTTGCCGGCGACCGTGTTGATCGTTCCGGCTGACGAAACTTGCCGAATACGGAAATTGAACTGATCGGTGATGTAGAGATTCCCGTTTCCATCAAGGGCGATGGCGTACGGCCCCGCCAACTGCGCAGATGTGGCCGCGCCTGCGTCGCCCGAGTAGCCGCTGGTGTTGTTGCCCGCGACGGTGGAGATCGTGTAGGTGACGTTGGTTTGCGCGGTCAGGAAACCCGCTCCGGCGAGTCCGATCGTCAGGCTCAGCGCGACGGCGCGGTTTTGGTAAATCTTGTACATTCTGTTCAGCTTCATCGAATAGCGAATCCTTGCGATTCCGTTTCCTTGCTAGACATTCATCTCCGGGCACACCTGTGCACGTACGGAGCCACCCGCCGTAAACCCGTATAGACGCCGCCGGGAAACCTACGGAGTACGGATTTCTTTGGAGAGGGACCTAGGCGAATCTTCATTATAGCGGAGCACCTGTGCAGGAACCCCAAGGGCTAGGCGCCCACGCGCCTTTCGGTGCAGCCCGTCGTAAGGCCCTCTTAAGTCACGGCTGTGCTTGCGGTTCACGCCGGCTTGGCGGCTCCGCAGGGCGTTCGGCGACCGCTTCCTGGACCATTTTCTTCAGCTCGTCACGCGAATACGGCAGGTCGGTGAACTGTACGTCGGTAACCGGGCGCGGCCGCAGGATACCATCCGCTTCGAAGCGCAGCCGGATGCGCCGGTTCAGTTCGCGGCCGATCGCCCACTGCTTTCCGGGCAGAGTCTTCAGGCGGCCTTTGATGATCAGCGCGCTGTCGGTCATGCGATCGACGCCGTAGACTTCAACTGGAGCGATGACACCCGATGCGTAGGCTTCTTCCTTCGCCAGCGTCTCGGCCGTGTCGCGGATGGCGGCGATGGCGGGGTCGGGCGCCTGCCGCGGGTCAATCGAAAATTCGAAGACAGCGAACGAGAATTCACGGCTATTATTTGTGAGCTTGTTAATGCCGCCGTTTGAGAAAATGTGCAGCGCTCCGTTCTCGCCGCGAACGAGAGTGGTGCGCAGGTTGATTTCCTCGACGACGCCGCCGGTATCGTTGATCGCGACGGCGTCTCCAACGCGAATCTGATTGTCGAGCAGCAGAAAGACGCCGCCGATGATGTCCTTGATGAAATTCTGCGCGCCAAGGCTGAGAGCGATGCCGGCCACTCCGGCTCCGGCGATCAGGGGCGTAATATCAAGCCTAGCTCGCGCAGAATCATGATCGACGCGAACGTCCATCATAGCGCGCTGAGCGATCGGCCGGGCTACTCCCGTCAGCGTCGCGGTGCGCTTTTCGATGTCAAAGGTGTGCTGATTGAAGCTGTTCTCGTCGGTTCGCTTCGACATCACCTTCAAGGCGTACTTGTGAAGAGCCGAAGTCACGCGGCTGATCAGCTTCGACAGAATCCAGGCAACGACCAGGATCACAAACACGCGAATCGTGTCGACGACGAGCGTGTGAAGGAACTGAGGCTGCGTCAGACCTGTAATCAGTTCGCGGAACAGCGTACCGGAGAACATGCCTTTATAGTGGCATTCAGGTGCGCGTCTTTAGGAATGCCAGGAATTCTTCGGGTTCTTGGTCAGGCGGGATAATTACACGACCACCTTCTCATCGGCGTCGAGCACCGCGTAGTACGGAATGGCGACAGTGCCGAATTTCTTTTCTTTCGAGATCCTGATTTTGCTTCGAAGCTTCGTCGGTTCCGTCGGTGTACAGCTCAACCACAATGAAATTTTTCAATTCGCCTGGATCTCCGGGCGCGGGAACATATTGGCCTTCATCCAGTGGCAGTTCGTGCAGGCATATCCGGTGAAGCTGACGAACACCAGCTTGTTCTCGGCCTTGGCCTTTGCAGCGCCCCTTTCAGATCGTTCTTCAGCCATGAAGATTCGGCGACACCACGCTGCCGCCCGCGGCGACGAATCCGCCCGACGGCGGCGCGTACGCGTCGAGCTCGCCAAGCTTGGCCTTACAAACATTCCGGGTAGCAGGCTGAACGAGAAGATCAGAACGCGGACGCAGCGAGAAGGCGTCCGACTCCCGAGCTCTTCGTCCTTTTTGATTCCTTCGAGGCGTAGGAAGCCCAATAAATACAGCCCGGCAGCGCGAAGAAGACAAACCAGGCAGCGAGGAAAATTTCGCGGGAAATCTTATTCCACTGCAGCGCTTGATCCACTTTCGCGAGGTAGTTGACGATCAGCGCCATGACGATGAATCCGAGAACGATCTTGACGCGCGACATCCAGCCGCCCGAACGCGGCAGCTTCTGCAGATAACTCGGGAACAGCGCCAGGAAAAAGAAGGGTAGCGAGAGTCCAGCGGCGAAGGCACCCATGCCGAGCACGGGAGTCAGCTTCGAGCCTTGCACGCTCGAAGCGAGCAGCGTACCGTCTGAAGGGTCCGACGCACGAGAACGAAGTCAGCGTGAAGGTGAGGCCCATCAGCAACGTCCCGACCAGGCCGCCTTGGCGCGAGGCGCTATCGAGCTTCGTCAGCAGGCTCGAAGGCAGAGTGATTTCGAATGCGCCGAGCAGGCTAAGCCCGAAGACGAGAAAGACCGCCGCGATGAAGCCGTTCACCCACGGATTCGACCCGAGCTGCACGACCCCGAACGGTCCGAGCGCCGCGGTGACGCCGAGTCCGATGGCGCAAAAGAAAACGATGATGCCGAGGCAGAAAACGATCGCCTGGAGAAACCCGCCCTTCTGCTGCACAAAAAACGAAACCGTAATCGGGATCATCGGGAAAACGCACGGCGTAAAGATCGCGGCGAGGCCGAGTCCGAACGCGACGAAGAGGAATCCGGCGAGGTCATCCTGCGGTTTCGCAGCGGCGGCCTTGGCGGGCCCCGAAGCGGATCCGCCTTCGGGTGCTTTTGGCTTCGGCGTGATTTTTGTGTATCCCGCAGGAAGCGCGAAGATCGATGCGGGCGCTCCGGCGACGACGCTGACGCCGTCTCAGACGTTTTCGTTTTCGGCGGAAGACACAGCGTGTCTTTGCAGGATTGATAGCGACCTCACCGACAACGGCACGTCGCCAGGCGCTGCGTCCTTTTTGACTGAGACGGCGAACCAGATCGCCTCCTTCTCGAACGTCTCGGTTTCGAGATTGAAGCCGGGGTCCATCTTCCGCTCGACTGGCCCCTGATGTAAATCAGTCTTGTCGACCGCCGGATTTTCGACCAGCGTGATCGTCGTGGGGTTTGGTCCGCCGGGGGGTGTCTGTTACGGAATAGAGGTGCCAGCCTTCGTCGATCTTGGCCGACAGCTTCAGCCAGAGCGTGCCGCCTGGAGCCACTTTGGCGAGACTTCCACCGGCGGGCGGGGTTCCGCGGACAACGTCCAATGAACGGGATCGAGCTTCTGCGCGGCCGCGGGAAATCCCGTGAGAACAACGCGAACGAGGCGAGTGCGAATCCCCAAGCGGGCTGGCGCATAGTTAACCTGATGAATAAATCCTAGCTGAGGGATCAGATATTCCGCGCGCTAGGTGACGCGAAATCACCAGCGCCGTCGTATCGTCGTGCTGCGGAGCGCCATCGGTGAATTTGTCGCAGGCCTCGAGAATCCGTTCGATGACGTCCTTGGGCGAAAGGTCAGGGTGCGCCAAAACCGTTTCGATCAGGCGGTCCTCGCCGAACTCGTCGTCGTTGTTATTCATGGCCTCGCTGACACCATCGGTGAACATGACGATCGTGTCACCGGGCTTTAAGGTGATGTCAGCTTGCTGATCTAGCCGGCCCGAAGAGTCCGACCGGGGCCGCCGATTTCGAGCCTCTCCACGTCACCCCAAGCGTGCAGCACGATCGGTGGATTGTGCCCACCGGTCACGTACGCCAGCTTGCGCGTCGCCGGATCGTATTGGCTGTAGAAGAACGTCGCGTACCGGTTGCTCGGCGAAGTCGCGTAGATCAGCTTGTTCAAATTCTCCATCAGCGACGCGAGCATACCGGGCGTTCCGACCGTGAGTCCGCGTAAAGAAGCCTGTAAGCTCGCCATCAACAACGCCGCCGGACGCGCCGCCAAGCTGGACGACACGCGTCTTGGTGCTGCGAAAAAGCTCGCTCGCGCTCCGGCTCGGAGTCCCCATGTCGCTCGCCATGACGAACGGCGGCGGGCCGCCGAGAAGGAAAACGTCGCCCGCGCGCAGCGTCTTCGCCGACCGTCCCCGAACGGCAATCAGACACTCTCCCTCGACCACGACGCCGAACTTCACGCCCGGATGGCGGTCGAACGCGAGGCTCCAGCGACCAGAGGCGCGCACCTCGGCGGCGAGCACTGCCTCCGGCCGCAAGAGCGCGAGCACCTCTGCGAGCGGATCGCGATCGTCCGAGGTCATGGTCCGGACGGTACATCAAGGAATGGGGACGATCCATGATGGTGCGTGCAGCGTCGAGCTGTTACATACCTGACCAACGACGAGCGGGCGTTGGTGATGCGATAACCCGGACTGACGCGACAGGGATGGAGCGCGTATGCAGCTCGCTCGTTGGTGTGACGAGCTGGGCAGTCGCGCCGGCGCGTCTCCACGAAGTCACGGTGTTCGCCTCATGAACGCGCGCACGCAGCAAGCGACGAACGGAGACCGACAATGACCTTCAGAATCATGGCGTATGTGATGACGATTGGCGGCAGCATTCTCGGCCTCCGCTTCATCTTCGCCGGGGCTTCCTTGCTGAAGGAATGGAACGTCGAGGTGACCGACGGCCCTCTCGTCATCTGTCGCCGGCTTGGCGCCCTCTACCTCGGCCTCGCGCTCATGTTCTTTCTCGGACGAGCGGCTCCCCCCTCCGACCTCCGCTCGGCCGTTTGTCTCGGCGTCGGCGGGGGGAGCGCGATGCTCGCGTGTCTCGGGCTCTTCGAGCTCTCCGCCGGACGAGTCGGCTCCGGCATCATCGTCCCGGCCATCGTCGAGGTTGTGCTCGCGGCAGGCTTCGCCTGGGCGTGGTGGGCGGGGCGATGACCGCACCGAGACCCACTCGGTCACGTCGTGGCCTGCGGCCCCTCATGCCGCCGCCTGTCGCTCCGCGCGGAGCATGTGCGCATCGAGAAACCGCCCCGCCTCGGCGATCGCCGTCCGCGCCTCGGGCAGGAACGCCGCGCAGCCCTGAAACGCGTGCGGCATGTCCGGCCAGATCCGCAGCTCCACTTCCACCTTTGCGGAACTCATCTTCTCGGCGAGCCGGCGTGAGTCGTCGAGCAGCACCTCCGTCGAGCCCGCATGGAGGAGCGTCGGCGGAAGGCCGCGGACGTCCGCGTAGAGCGGCGAGGCGTACGGGGAGGTCGCCGGCGTCGAGCCCAGATACCAGGCCGCCGTCTGCGGGAGCGCCTCCGCCCGGACCATCGGGTCGGCGTCGCGGTTCGTCGTGATGGTGCCGCCGGTGATCGCGAGATCGGTCACCGGGGAGAAGCCGCAGGCCGCCGCGGGCATCGGCGCGCCGTCATCGCGCAGCTTCACGAGCGAGCCGAGGGCGAGCCCTCCGCCCGCGGAGTCGCCGGCGAACGCGATCGAGGCGGGCGCGAAGCCGCTGGAGAGGAGGTAGCGGTAGGCTGAAGCCGCGTCTTCGATCGCGGCGGGAAACGGGTGCTCCGGCGCGAGGCGGTAATCGACGACCAGCACCCGGGAGCGCGCGGCCTCCGAGATGCGCCACGTGCTCCGCCGCCGCCGCGATTTCGCGCACACCATCCTCTTCACCGCGTCGACACCTGCCGCCGCTCTCGCCGCCGGGAAGAAAGATCGCGCCGCTCTCCTCCAAACCTTCCTCGACGAGGGCAACGAGCTCGTCGAATTTCCGCTCGCCGAGGAATATACCACGCTCATCCGCTTCGTCGGCCCGATGGCCGGCTACCTCGCCTGCCTCCAGTTCACCGCCCAGCTTGCAAGCTGCCGTTTCTCGGCGCCTTCCGCTTCCGAACTCCTCCCGCTCCTCGACGCGCAAGCCCCTTCCGATCTCGTCTCGGCAATGAAGCGCTCTACGTCGCGTTTCGCCCCAGGGGTTCAATCTCGTCACCGCTGCGCCGATCTCCGACTTCGCGCAGAACCTCGCGTGCAAATTCATGGAAGGCGTCTTCTGGCCCTGCCCGCCCATCTCCGACTTCCTCCAGTTCGCGCACGGTCCGTTTCAGCAGATGACCGCACATCCGCATCCGACGCTGATCCTCCAAGGCGACTCTCCCATCGAAGCCGAGCTCGTTGGCCGCAGCCTCACCATGCTGCGCAACGTCGGGCTCGATGCCTTCGTTCTCCGCGTCGACGCACCACCGCTCCTTTCGATTTTCGCCTTCGAAGCCGCGCTCAATCATCTCACGTTCGAGTTGATGACCTACTTCGGCATCGATCAGGTCAACTGGCCCGGCAAGGGTCGCGACGATCTGCTCTACGGGTTTTGTCCGGATGTTTAGTCAGACGTGATTGTCGCGTCTGATCAATGGCGCGCATCCCGCAGCGCTGCTCCTTCACTCTGCGTACCGCGGCGATGTTTCGGCATGCCGATTCGTTGCGCTCCGTAGATTCCCCCGTGTCCGCTGCAATAATAAGCCACGAAACAGGCCACCGCGAAATAGACGGCGTGATGCGCTCCGAATAACTCCAGCCCCATTACTGTGCACGCCAGCGGTGTGTTCGTCGCACCCGCAAAAACCGCGATGAATCCCAGTCCCGCGAACAAATCCACCGGCGCACCCAGCAACACCGCGAGCGTGTTTCCCAAGGCTGCACCGATAAAAAACAGCGGCGTGACTTCGCCGCCTTTGAAACCGCTCGAAAGCGTCACCACCGTAAACGCCAGTTTCCAAAACCAGCTCCAGGCATCTGCGCCGCCCAGACTCAAACGATGACAGAATCGTCACCGCACCCGAATTCGGCGCGTGTACGCCCAACCCCAAATAGTCACGCGTTCCCAGCACCCACATCATGCCAATGACCAGTGCGCCACCCAATGCCGGACGCAGCCATGGCATCGGCATCATTCGGGCAAAAATTTTCTGCATACCGTGCGTCGGCCTCCGCAAAAAAACGGCTGACTACGCCAAAGATCACCGCTGCCAGCACCACCTTCGCCATAAGCCAGCCGTCGATCACTGCATGGGTTTCGCCAGTGGAAAATCCGATGTGATAGACCGTGTGATGAATCCCCCACGCCGAGCACGTCAGATCACCGATCACACTCGCGACCAGCACGGGGATCAACGCGTCGTACTGCATCCGTCCGATAAACAGCACTTCCATCGCAAAGATCGCCCCCGTCAGCGGGGTGCCGAAAACCGCGCCGAATCCCGCCGCGACACCCGCGAGAAGCAGTACGCGCATATTTTCAGCGCCGGTCTTGATTAACCGTCCGTAAGCACTGGCAAGGCTCCCGCCCATTTGCACCGCCGTCCCTTCCCGCCCGGCAGAACCGCCGAAGAGATGAGTCACCAAAGTCCCGACGAGTACCAGTGGCGCCATCCGCAACGGTACGCCACCACCGGGCTCATGAATTTTATCGAGCAGCAGATTGTTGCCCGCTTCCACCGGCTTTCCCAGCCAATGATAGATCGCACCGACGGCCACACCGCCCGCTGGCAGTAAAAACACCAGCCATCCGTTTTCCCAACGCAGCCGTGTGACTTCCTCCAGCGCCCAAAGAAACAGCGCACTAGCCGATCCTGCCAGAACGCCCACAGGCGCCACCAGCAACACCCAAAGTACCAATTGTCGAAGGACGGCCGCCGAAGCCGCGGGATTTATCCATCGTTTCATCACGCGTGCGCCAGAGCCCACGCCCATGCGCTGGGGCCGCCGAGGCAAAAGGAGATCGTTTTACGAGCTGCGGATGCGTTCATGACATTCGCATTGAGGAGGAAGCGCATGCTTGTCTGCCAGAGGAAAATCCAGATTTATTGAACTTCCTGTCACTTTTCGCCGCTCGCGGCGTCATTCCCACGCCGCTCCGTTAAATCGCGCACCCGCATTCTTCCCGATGCGCCCGTGATTTGTCCGGCGGCCTTCCTCTTTAATACAGCATCCATCATGGCCAAATCCGGTAAATTCGGCGGAACGTTCATTCTTCTCGTCTGCATCGCAGCTGCGGCAGGCGCAGGTTACTATTTCTGGAAGCGCAGCGACGTGAAGCCACCCGAGGTCGCCACCACGACGATCACGCGTGGAGACATCGTCCAGAGCATCACCGCCACCGGCGTGCTCCAGGCGCCGACCAGCGTCGACGTGAGCTCCCAGATTTCCGGGCAGGTCAAAGAGGTGAATGCCGACTACAACCAAAAGGTGAAACAGGGTGACATTCTCGCCCGCATCGACCCGGCCACCTACGTTTCCCGCCTCAACCAAGCTAAAGCCAGTCTCGCCTCCACCGAGGCCAACAACACCTTGGTGGCCCTTAATACAAAACGCACCCGAGACCTCCGCGCCAAGAATCTCGTTTCCGAACAAGACCTGGATCAGGCCGAAGCCCAGCTCAAGCAGTCCGACGCCCAATTGCTTACCGCCAGGGCCTCTGTCGACGATGCGCAGGTCAATCTCGACCGTTGCACCATTTCCGCCCCTATCGATGGCGTCGTGCTCGATCGCCAGACGGAAGTCGGCAAGATGGTCGCCGCCAGCCTCAACGCCCCCACGCTCTTCACGCTCGTCACCGATTTGAAGACGATGGAGATCAGCGCTGACGTCGCCGAAGCCGACATCGGCAGCGTCGCCATCAATCAGGAGGTCACGTTCACCGTGGACGCCTATCCCAACCGCCAGTTTCACGGCAAGGTCACCCAGATCCGTAATCTTCCAAAAACCGCTCAATCCGTCGTCGTGTACGCTACGATCATCGAGGTCGACAACAGCGACCTCCGCCTCAAGCCCGGCATGACTGCTAACGTATCCATCGTCATCGCACGCCGCACCGGAGTCCTCAAGGTGGCCAACTCCGCTCTCCGCGCCCGTATTCCCGACAAATTCCAGCCCAAGGTCGAAACACCCGCCGCCGCGACAGGCTCTGCCTCCTCGCCCGGCGCATCCTCAGGACAAGGCGGCGCCCGTCAGGGCGGCGGCAACAACCGCGAACAATTCCGCCAGCTCCTGCAGGACGCCGGAGTCACCTTTACCCCGGGCACTCCCCTCTCTCCAGCCGACGTCGAAAAACTTAAGAAACTCGCCGCCGAACGCGGCATCGAGATTCCAGAGCGCATGCTTACCGGCGGCCGCGGTGGCCGTCAGGGCGGCAACGACTCGGCTGTCGTCCATCGTACCGTCTACAAGGTCGAGACGCCACTTCCCGACCTGAAACTCGCGGCCGTTCAGGCCCGCTTCGGTATTAGCGACGGGTCGTCCACCGAGGTCATCGAATCACCCGAAGGACTCAAAGAAAACGATTCGCTCGTCACCAGCATCTTTGTCCCCGGCGACACCTCCGCGCCAGCCGCGGCGGCTCGCAGCCCGTTCGGAGGCCAGCAGCAAGGCTTCGGGCCTGGTGGCGGCGGTGGGGGCGGTCGCCGCTAATCGTTTAACGACGCTCCTCTCATGCAGCCAGTCGTCAAACTCACAGACATCCACAAGACCTATAGCAGCGGCGAGATCGCCGTGCGCGCCGTGCGTGGTGTGTCAATCGACATCCATCGCGGCGATTTCGTTGCACTCATGGGAGCCTCCGGCTCCGGCAAGTCCACGCTCATGAACTTGCTGGGCTGTCTCGACCGCCCGACCAGTGGCCGGTACTTCCTCGACGGCATCGACGCCTCCGGACTCGACCGCAACGAACTCGCCGACATCCGTAACCAAAAACTCGGCTTCGTCTTTCAAGGCTTCAACCTCCTCGCCCGCACCACCGCCTTGGAAAATGTCGAGCTACCCATGCTCTACTCCAAACAGCGCATCTCCAGCCGCGAGATGCGCGACCGCGCGATGAAGGCGCTCGAAATCGTCGGCCTCGGCCAGCGCTTCGATCACTACCCGAGCCAGCTTTCCGGCGGACAGCAGCAGCGTGTCGCCATCGCGCGTGCGCTCGTCAACCAGCCGCAGGTGCTCCTTGCCGACGAACCCACCGGCAATCTCGACAGCAAAACCTCCGTCGAAGTCATGGGCGTTTTCCAGCGCCTCAACGATCAAGGCATCACCATCCTCATGGTCACGCACGAGCTCGACATCGCCCACTACTGCAAACGCAACCTCATCCTCCGCGACGGCGTGATCGTCAGCGACGTGCAGGTCAATCCACGCCTCATGGCGCAGGAAGAACTCAAGAAACTCGCCGACGCTGAAGCTGCCGCCAAGCTGACGGCCGCCGCGCACTAACCGGCCATCGGTCAAAAAATCCCATGCGCTTCTTTGCCACTCTCGTCCTCGCCTTTCGCGCGTTGCGCCGTAACAAACTCCGCTCCGTCCTCACCGCCCTCGGCATGATCATCGGCGTCGGCGCCGTCATCGCCATGGTCAGCATGGGCAACGGCGCGAAGTCGCAAGTCGAAGCGCAGATCGCCGGACTCGGCCAGAATCTCATCACTATCTTCCCCGGCAGCCTGACCACCGGCGGCATGCGCGGCGGTTGGGGCTCCGCGTCCACGCTCACCGTGGAAGACGCCGAAGCCATCAAAAATGAAGTCAGCGGCGCCATCGGCGTCAGCCCCGAGATCCGCGACCGCCAGCAAGTGCTCGCGAATGGACTCAACTGGAACACACAAGTCCTCGGCGAATCCCCCGACTTCACCAGCATCCGCGAATGGCGCGTTGTCGAAGGCGAATTTTTCACGGAGAACGATGTCCGCACCGCCGCTAAAGTCTGCGTCATTGGTAAAACGGTCGCCGACCAGCTCTTCGCTGGTATCGACCCCATCGGCCAGAACATCCGCGCGCGCAACATCCCGCTCCGCATCGTCGGCGTGATGGCCGCAAAAGGTTTCAATACGAACGGCCAGGATCAGGACGACATCATCATCGTGCCCTACACGACCTCGATGAAACGTATTTCCCGTCGCGATCGCGTGAGCAACATCATCGTCCAGGCCCAGAGCCAGGAAACAATGGAGCGCGTCCAACGCGACATCACCGACCTCCTCCAGCAACGCCGCCAGGGTCGCGAGCCCGACTTCACTGTCCGCAATCAACTCGAGATTGCCGAGACCGCGACCGCCGCCTCGCGGACCATGACCGGGCTTCTCGCCGGCATCGCCTTCGTTTCTCTCGTCGTCGGCGGCATCGGCATCATGAACATCATGCTCGTTTCCGTCACTGAGCGCACCCGCGAGATCGGCATCCGCCTGGCGGTCGGTGCACACGGCAAGGACGTGCTCCTCCAATTTTTGACCGAGGCCGTGGTTCTCAGTGTTCTCGGCGGCGCGCTCGGAATCCTGCTAGGCGTTGGCACTGCGCAAGGCCTCGCGATCTGGAAAGGCTGGCCTGTGGCCACCTCCACGTCGTCGATCATCATCGCCTTCTTTTTTAGTGCCGCCGTCGGCATTTTCTTCGGCTTTTATCCCGCCCGCAAAGCCGCGCAGCTGGACCCGATCGACGCTTTGCGCTACGAGTAAGCGCATCATGCGCCTGCTCCGATTCGCCGTCGCCTTCGCACTAACCGCCTGTTTGTTCGCCGACGAGTCCTCGCCGGCCGACAACGCAGCAGCCATCGCGCTCTATCGGGAAAAGAAAAACGCCGAAGCCCGCGCCGCGTTCGAGCAGCTCGCCACGGCCAATCCAAAAGACGCCGAGGCGGTCCATTTTCTCGGTCTGATTGCCATTCGGGAAAAACGGTTCGACGACGCGGTCACCCTTCACGAAAAGGCAACAGCGCTCGCACCCGAAAACTCCACTTATTTCGTCGCTCTCGGCGACGCCTATGGTCGCAAGGCGGCCAGCGCCTCACTCTTTTCCAAACTCTCGTGGGCCAAAAAATGCCACGCTGCTTTGGAGAAAGCCGTCGCACTGGATCCTCGCAGCCTCACGGCCAACACCGCGCTCACGGAGTTCTACCGTCGCGCGCCGGGCGTCGCGGGTGGTGGCATGGCCAAGGCCTACGCGCAGGCCGAGTCATTCAAAAAAATCGATCTCATCAACGGCACGCTCATCCTGGCCGGCCTTTATCAGGCCGAGGGAAAATTCTCTGAGATTTTCACGCTTCTCGACGAAGCACTTGTGACCAATCCGGACAACTACCTCCTCCTCTTTGGCTACGGTCGCGCCGCCGCCGAGTCAGGCCAGCAGCTCGATCGCGGTGTTCGCTCGCTTCAACGCTGCCTGGAGCTGACACCGCCGTCACGTGCGGCCGGTCATGCGTCGGTCTGGTTTTATCTCGGTCAGATCCGTTTGAAACAAAATGATCCGCAAGCTGCGCGCACGGCCTACGAGTCGGCGCTCAAACTTGACCCTGCTCACCGTGAAGCCGCCAAGGCGCTCGAGCGTCTGTAAGCCGCGCCTGTCGCTTCGCGGCATTTTTACCGCACCAAAGCGTCAGCCACTTTGCCGAGCAGCAGCTCGGACATCACTGGTTTTCTAACCAGTTCCACGCCGGCAAATTCTCCTTCCGCGCCAAATTGATCGTTCTCCAGCATGCCGCTCACGACGATCACCTTCACCTGCGGATTGATTTCTCGCAGGGCGCGTATGACGGCCCGCCCATCCAGGCCCGGCATGATCATGTCGACCACGACGAGCGAGATGTCGCTCCGATGACGAGCATACAGTTCCAGGCCCTCATGGCCGTTGGCCGCCTCGAACGCACGGTAACCAAATCGGCTGAGGATTGAGTGAAATACCTCTCGAATGACCTGCTCGTCATCAATCACGAGCACACCTTCACCATGGCCCCGAGGAATGGGAGAACGTGAATCCGGCGTTTTCGGTTTTTCCAACGACTCATGCGACGGGAGATAAACTTCGAAGCACGAACCTTTGCCCGGCTCGCTGTGGACCTGCACCACACCGCCATGTCCCTTGACGATGCCCATAACCGTCGAGAGGCCGAGGCCCGTCCCTTTCCCGGGAGGCTTGGTGGTAAAGAAGGGATCGAAGATACGCTCCATCACTTCAGGCGGAATACCTGAGCCCGAATCCTTGACCGAAAGCCGCACATGCTGCCCTGGCTTCAACGCAGGAAGCTGGCGCGCAAAATCGGCATCAAGCATCATATTGCGCGCGGCGATCTCCAGCGTGCCGCCCTCGGGCATCGCATCGCGCGCGTTGATGGCAAAATTCATGAGCACTTGGTTGAGCTGGGTGGCATCTCCCATCACCAGGTCGAGATTGGCGTCGATACGAGTACGCACCTCGATCGACTTCGGCAGCGTTTCCCGAAGCAGCCGGCTCATATCGGAAATAAGGTGACGCAACTGCACCGGGATGCGTTCGCCGTCGGAACCGCGGGCAAACGTCAGTACCTGCTTCACCAGCGCCGCTCCGTGGATGGCGCTTTTCTCGATCGTTCGCAGCATTTCCGCGTTTTCAGGGGCGAGTTTTTGCGACTGCAGCACCTGGGCGGCGACGAGAATCGGCGTGAACACATTGTTCAGATCATGCGCGATTCCTCCCGCCAGCGTGCCTATGCTTTCCATGCGCTGGGTCCGGAGAAACTGGGTTTCAATCCGCCGCTGGTCCGTGACATCCGTGTTGATAATGAGCACGGACTTCGGAGCGCCGTTGCTGTCGCACACAAGTGTCCAGCGACTCTCAACGACTAGTTTGGCGCCTGCTTTTGTCCGCGGGTGCAGTTCTCCCTGCCATCGCCCATTAGCCCGCAGTTTTTCGCAGATCGCCTCAGACTCGAATTTCGTCTCGGGAAAGAGCAACGGACGCACATCGCGGTTCATCACTTCGTCGCGCTGCCAGCCAAGCAAGGTCTCGGCGTGTGCGTTCCAATAAGTCACGAGGCCGTCAAGGTCGGTCACAAAAATGGCGTCGCGTGCCTGATCAAGCAACGACGCCTGTTCGCGAATCCGCTCCTCCGAACGGCGCCGCTCGGTGACATCGCGCGAAACCACCAGAACGTTCGCCACACGCCCCTGCTGATCACGGATGACGCTTCCCTGCGACTCAATGTACCGCACCGATCCATCCCCAAGGAGGAAACGATATTCAGCACGCTGGCCCACTCCCGTTCGCACCGTCTCTTCAAAAATTTTCCGCACACGATCGCGATCGGCCGGGTGAATGTCATCGAACGACAACGTGCCGCGCAGACTGGAGGGATCCCCAAGAATCGTGCGATAGGCCGGGTTGTTGTAGATGCGCCGTCCGGACGTATCGAGCACGACAATCAAATCGGCGACATTCTCGGTGATTTGCTGAAAGTGAGCCTGACTGTGAAACAACTCGCGCTCGATCTCGCGGCGCCGCGCATGGTCTCTCGCCTCCGTGAGCGCGCGTTCAATCGCCGGAATCAGCCGGATGCTGCGATCTTTCAACACATAGTCAGTAGCACCATTGCGAAGCGCCTCGATCGCGATCTCCTCGCCTATCGTGCCGGATAAAAAAATGAACGGCGTATCCGGATATCGCTTTCGGGCGATGGTCAGCGCGGTAAGCCCGTCGAAACCAGGTAGCGAGAAATCGGAGAGAATGATGTCCGGTTTCCCGGCATCCAGTGCCGACTCAAAATCGGTTCGACGATCAACCTGTTCCAACCGGCTGTCCGGCCAGCGCTTCGTAATAAGTGCATGCACCCAGCCAGCGTCGTGGGGATCATCTTCCAGGTGAATAATGCGCATGGCAGACGTTGCAGTGTTTCAAAACTATGGGACGGACAGTGATTCGTGATAACGTATCGAAAAAGCGCCCGACGCTTTGATCCCATTGACCAGGTTCCGAAAGCCCGCCGTTCCGCACATCTCCGCATTCACTCCGAGTTGGTAGCGTTTAACCACAAGATGTTTTTCACACGAATAAACCAACATCTCAATCCACAACCTCCGCCATCAGGACGTTTTTGATGCTATCTGTAGCGCTTCAAACCATCTGTTTTGGGCATCCCCACAAACCCTGCGCCGGCCAGGGCTAGCAATAATCGTATAGCTGGGGATCACGTCTGGCCGGACGTAGCGTACGCTTGTAGCGATGACGTTTTTCCTTCGCTTCCACGCCATTTCCTCCGCTGGGCGGTGCATCCATGCCGTCTGCACCGGACATTTCACCGCCGAGTTGGTCATCGAGTGATTCGGGGTCTGCCCCTTCTTCGAGCTTTCGGACGACTTCTTCCATTTCACCATCGATCTTTTCACCCGTCATCTCAGCCATGCGGCGCATCATCCGTCCCATTGCGCGTGGATCATTTTCATCAACCGACGAAAATTCCCGCTCCATCGCCCCCATCGCCGCTTCCATCCGGGCATCCCCGGCAGAGTCCCCCGCGACTGCGCCGGACTGCCCGCCTTGCTCGTTTTTCCCGGTACCTGTAACCGCGAAGGCGGAAACCGATTTTTGCATCCGGTACTTCGGATTGTCGGGACATTTTGGAACGGTTTTCCCCTGTGCGAGGGTCTTTGCGAAGAACTGATAGACCGTGTGATTGTCCGGGCAATAGTACTCGTAGATCGGCATGGGAAGAAATGTGGAAAGGCGGAAAATTTTCTCAAGCCACGGGAACGCGGCGATTTATTTTTTGAGCTGTGCCCCGCGCACGACCGTCGCAGAGCCTCGGCTCGCCTTCAACGCGTCGACTGTCGCGGCCAGTCGCTTCCTTTTCTCGTCACCCTCGGCAAACATCTCCAGCTGAGCTTTCGGGTCTTCGACGCTGGAGAGCTTCACGCTCACCAGCCGCAACGGCCGGCGCTTGGTCCACGCCTGCTTCAACAGTGGCGCGATCCAGGAATAGAACGGTGTCTCCAGATCGGTCGCTTCGGGCAAACTGTGTCCGGCGGACGCCTGCTGAAAATCCGGATACCTCACTTTGACGGTTACCGTGCGTACACGTTTTCCATCGGCCCGGATTTTCGGCAGCAGATCATCGATCATTCCCTTGGCGATGCGTTCGATCTCTGCAAAATCGGAAATGTCCCTGCCAAATGTCTCCTGTTGAGAGTAGGACTTCGCGTCTTCGTGCTCAATCTCCACTGTCCGGTCGTCCTCGCCACGCGCCATGGCGAGCACACCTCGCCATCCGTCACCAAACGCGGAACGCAACTCGGACTCCGGCCTTTCAAACAAATCCTGCACGCGCGCGATGCCCCGGGCCTTGAGCATCTCCTCGGTTTTAGTGCCGACGCCAGGGAGTCGGCCGATATCGAGTGGCGCGAGAAAGGATGCTTCCTGCCCCGGCACGACAACGGTGAAGCCGCGCGGCTTGCGAAGCTTGCTGGCAATCGCCGCGACAAGCTTGTTCACCGCGAGACCAAACGAAACCGTGATTTGCAACTCGTCCCAGATACGTCGCTGCAGTCCGCGCACCGCCGCTTCAACCTCGATTGCTGATTTATAACCGCAAGGACCTACATCGAGGTAACCTTCGTCGATGGAGTTGCGCTCTACATAGGGTGTGAGCGTTTCGCAAAGATCGAAAAGTTTTCGCGAGTATTCGCCGTACAGTCCCGATGTATGTTTCACGAGCAGCAGATCGGGACACACCTTGAGGGCCCGCTGCGTCGGCATCGGAGTATACACGCCGCACGCCCGCGCCTCGTAGCTCGCCGAGGAAATTATCCCGCGCTCGCGGCCGCCAACCGCCACTTTTTTCCCACGCAACGATGGATTCAACGCCTGCTCGACCGACACAAAAAACGCGTCGGCATCGAGGTGGACAATGGTCGGAATCGGCATCTCCGGGTAGAGAAAACTCAAATGCCGGAATTCCAAACGCCAAAATCAGGCGAACCAAATGTTAGCGCGCGGCCACGGTCATCTGCGACAGATTATCCAAAAACAAATCAAGGATGGCCGGATCAAACTTCGTCTCACGCATGCGGCGCATTTCGGAGACCACTAAATCCTCCTCCCATGCAGGCTTGTACGCGCGGGCGGAAAGCAACGCGTCATACACGTCCGCTACAGCAACGATGCGGGCATCGAGCGGGATCTGCTCGCCAACCAATCCCTGCGGATAGCCGGTGCCATCCCAGCATTCGTGATGAGACAGTGCGATGCGCGCCGCACATTGGATGACCGGCCATGGGCTGCCTTCGAGCATGCGATAACCGATCATCGAGTGAGACTTGATCGTCTCCATCTCTTCGCGAGTGAGGCGCCCCGGCTTACTGAGCAATTCCTGCGACAGACCGATCTTGCCAACATCGTGAAGCGGCGTCGCGTGATGCAATTCGAGGAGGCGGGTTTCATCCAATCCCATCAACCGGCCGATTTCGCATGCGTAGCGACTCACGCGATCGAGGTGCGAACTGATCGACGTATCATGCGCCTCGCAAGCAAGGCGGAGACGCACTGCGATTTCGACGCCGGGATTTTTCGGATCGAACGCGTTCATCGACGATCCTCCTGAGGTTGCAATCCGGCCTGGGCGGGGGCTCGCAAGCGGCGGCGGCGTTCCTTGTTCTGATAAAGCGCGGCATCGGCGGCGGCGCTCAATTCCTCAATGTCATGAGGGCCGTTTTTGTCGAAATAAGTGACGCCGTGGCTGGATTCGAGATTGTAGATCACCCCGGCCTGCGCGTTACGCACAGAAAGCACGACATCGAGTGACGAAAGGGCCTGCTCTGCCTGACCAGGTTGCACTTCCACGCCCATTGCGACGAACTCATCACCGCCGAAACGGGAAAGGAGCGAGTCCTTGCGAAACACACTCTGCAAGGTGAGGGAAAATTCCTTCAGCGCCTCATCGCCCTTCGCATGCCCGTGCACGTCGTTGATCTGCTTGAAACGATCGAGGTCGAAATAAACCAGATAGCCGCGCAGATCGGATTTTTTGACCCGTTGGATAACGTCGGGATTGAGCGTGTTGAAACCTCGCCGGTTGTAGAGGCCGGTGAGTTCGTCAATGACCGCGAGTTGCCGGATCGTGCGCTGGAGGCGGTGGCGTTCGATCGCATAGACAATCGCTCGATCGAGCGTCAGGTAGTTGAAATCACCCTTCAGCAGAAAATCCTGCGCGCCAATTTTCACCGCCTGGAGGCCGACCTCGTCGCTGTTGTTGGCGGTGAGTACGATGATTGGAACGTCGGGCGCGACCTCAATGATGCGGGCAAGGGTATCGAGTTCGCGACTGTCAGGTAGATTCAGATCGAGAAGAATGACATCGAATTCGTCGGTCTTCAGCGTCGCAACGGCCTCGGCGAGGCGCGCCTTATGAGTCGCTGAATAGCGATTGGAAGGCGACTTCTTCAGCATCTGCTCCGTGATCTTCGCGATCATGAGCATGTCTTCCACGAGGAGGACTTTGATGGTCTGGTAGAGCATGGGGTTGCAGCAACCGGCGAGGTATTCCCCCAGCTATCGGCTATTTGCTCACTGTCTTAACCGAGATTTCGGTCGCCGCATCCTTGATGATCCGCGGGGTCAAAAAGAATACCAGTTCGGTGCGGTCCTTCTGCTCGTATTTGCCAGTAAACGCTTTTCCGAGCAACGGAATGTCTCCGAGCAGCGGAATTTTGCGGCGCGTGGTTGTCGCGGTATCCTGAACAAGACCACCCATGACAATCGTCGCGCCATCGCGAACACGCACGATCGAGGATGCCTGCCGGACATCGATAACGGGCGCCTCGGTGTTTTTGGTCGCCGAGGATGCCATGCGTACCAGGCGGCTAACGGCCGGCGTGATATCGAGGGTGACCAAGCCGTCCTGCGAGACCTGCGGTGTTATGGACAAAACGGTGCCGACTGTGACCGTCGTGATCGTTTCAGTGATATCTGTCTCAGCAGCGCCATTGGTGTAATTAGTCGTCTTGGTGGTCGTGAAAATAGGAAGATCCTGTCCGACTCGAACAACCGCGGGCTGATTATTCAGCGTCCGCAACCGTGGCTTCGATACCACGCTGATGGTCCCTTGCTCCTCCATGGCGTCGAGCACCGCGGAAAAGTCACCGCGTTGGTGAACAATTCGCGTAGTCGGAGGAGGCGGCGCGCTACCAAAAACAGGATTGGTGATGATAAGCCCGGCGCCCGCGGGGAGTCCGATGGTTCCCGGGATGCTGCTGACTGTGGAATCGAGACGGGAAGAAATCTGCTGCCAGTTGATACCAAGTTGGAAGGAATCGTTCAGCGCCACCTCGTAGATCTCCACCTCGAGATCAATTTGACGAACAACGCTGGCCGTGACCGCAGACAAATACTCGGCGATCATTTCGATATTCCGGTGGTTGTCCCGGACGAGCACCGTTCCGGAAAGGCTGTTCACCGTGAATGAACCGTTTGAGGAAATCAGTGACTTGAACTGCTCGGAAAGGTCCCCCCAGAAATTGGCCGTCGATGTGTTGGTCACGGTCATCGTCGACCCTTCGGATGCACCACCCGACGAGCCGCTTCCGCCTCCGCTGCCGCCGGAGCTGCCACCTCCACTTGAGCCACCGCTACCGCCCGAGCTGATTTGCACTGCGTTTGATCCCTGTCCCGCGCGCGTCACCTGAATATAGTCGATCTGAAAAATGCGAGTCTCGCGATTGCGCACGCGGAGCAGTCCTTTGTCCTGAACAAAATAGTAGCCGTTGGCCTCGAGTAACGCACGCATCGCGAGGTCGAGCGGGAGATCTTTGAACTCAACCGTCACGTCGCCTTCGATATCCAGATCGGGGACAATATTGAGGTTGTTGGCGCGGGCAAAAATGGCGAGCGCCTGTTTGATTGGCACACCCTCGGCGCGAAAGCTGAACAATGCCCCCGGTATGGACGCCAGCGGTGAAGCTTCCGCGGGAGCGGCGGCAGGCACCGGAGCAGCGGTCTCTTGAGCAGCAAGCGGAGTCGCAAGAGTCAGCGCGACTAGGATACAAAACTGAGAGGTCAATGCCGGGGTGTTTTTCATGTGCCTTTGTGGGCTTAGCTGTCGGTGGAAAGTGAAAGCGCCGCCGCCTTGAGCCCGGGGGTGGTGAGCGTGAAGGTTTTGCCAAGTCCTATGAAATCACGGCCATTCCAATGCGTCATCCACACGCCGTCCTGCGTGGCCGTTTCAAGGGTGAGGCGGCCGACTTTGTCGCCAACGCGGCAGATTCGATCGTTGATCAACGCATAGGTCTCGCCCTTTTGAGTCCAAAGGGCGGTCAGATGCACGGTCTCAACGATATCGGGCGGCGCGGATTTTTCGGTCTGTGCGACTGACGCAACCGGCGCCTTCGCGCGGATGGAAAAGGGATCGCGTGTTGCAGAGGTGTTGCTGCTGGACAGTTCTTTGATCGCATCCCGCACGCTACCGGTGCTCGAGGCCGTCCCAGTGGAATCACTCGCGGACTCATCTGCTGCCGCCGGCTCTTCAACGGCCACGGTCGTCGCGGATCCCCCACTCGCCGGTATCAGCGAATGGGTGACAAACGCGATCGCAACCAGTGCGAGGGCGCCGACGAACCAGGGATTGTTAAGGAGTTTTTTCATGCACAACCGGGCACACCAGGCGGAAGTTAAGTTCGACGGTCTGCCACTTCTGCTCATCGGCACGAACAGCCAGCCTCATGAGGTCGATTCGCTTGCCCGAACTCGCAAAACGATCGAGCAGAGCCAGTAGATTAACAAAGGGTTCGGTGTTTCCCGGGCCGGGAGTGAGTTTTCCCCGCACCGGGACGTAGGTAACCTCCAAACCCTCCTGACCGGGGTCGCCGGATACGTCGGAGCTAACAAACGTCGCCTCGAAGCCGCGGCTGGCCGCTTCTTTTTTGAGGCCTTTCAGGAAGACGGTCACATCCGCAGGCGAATCGAGCAGCAATCGCGAGGCCGCTCCAGCACGCTCATTCAACTCGGCAACCTGCTGTTCCGAAGTCGCCAGCTGCAGCAGGGCGATTTCGTCCTCCAGTGCAACCAACGGCAAGGCCGCCTCCTTCTCGGCGCGGACGTGTGGCGCATGGATCGCAAAATACCAGACGGCAAAAAACAGCATGCCGGCGCAGGGCAGCAATACCGGCATGGCGCGCTTCGTCCGTGCCCAGACAGGCGCATCCGGCCAGCCCGGTACCTCCGTCAGCATCAGCCAGAAGTTCTTCAGTGCGGGTACGGACTTAGTTTTCAAAAAGCGTTCCCTCCAGGTTGAAGCGCTGTGCGGCCGGAAGCTCGGTCCCGACCACGGGAATGGGCACGATCACGCGGGTCGCGTCGTTGAATCGCGCACGCAGCGGACTTTTAACGAGCTGCTTTTGAAACGCCGTGAGCGCCTCACGAGCGGTTTCTTCGTCGCCCTCGATCTGCCCCTCAAGGCGGAAGGACCAAACTCCAGTCGCAGGCTCCCACTTCACATTGAAGTCCGTAAGATTCGCGTCGGCCGGGAGCGTGCTTGAAATAAACGCCAGCAAACGCGAGGGAACCTGAGGCAGGCGGTCCTCGGACGCCTGCTTGATAAACAAGCGATGAACGTCGGCGCTTTTGTTGCGAACCTCAAGACGCGCCCGCGTCTCATGCAGCACCGTTTCGTTAGCGGTGAGTGATGCGAGCCGTTTATGCTCTTCCTGCCAGCGCGAGGACCGGGTCCACGCATCCAATGCCAGCAGACCGAAGCCCAGCCAGCAGCCTGCGATGAGCGCGCGGCGGACGAATTGATGGCGACGTTTCCGTCCGAGGTATCCGGCGACAAGATTCACCGGATGCCGTGGCGAGAGCCGTGCGACCGCCTGAAGCCAGTCGACGGGAGCGGAGGCACGGACAGTGATTTCCTTGCCGTTACCACAGCGGGTCTGGACCTCGCCACGCGCGGCCTCGTTTGCTTCGCCGAGCAACCATACGCGGTCGATGAGCGCGCTGAATTGCTGCTTCGCGTAAAGGAGCGAGCGGTTGACCTCGACGCCAAGCCGGGCCGGATCGGCGTCCCAGCGCGCAAGCAAGGTGCGTGAGAAAAGGAGTTGCCCGTCGTTCCGGGCGGCGAGAACGGTCGTGGCCGAACCAGTTTCAGCGGCGATCAACACCGGCTGTTCCTTGGGTGTATCGAGCGATTCGAGAATGAGCTGAAGCGGGACAGATACAGGAAGAATACGGGTGAGATCGAGACGGCGTGCGAGTAGCAGGCTGTTGAGCCGTCCGTAGAAAGCGGAGGGCAGCATATGCAGCACAAACGCGGATTCTTGCCGCGCAGAGAGCGTACGCTGGCTCACCCATAGAACAGGCTCCTGTTCCTTCTCATGACGCTCTACCCGTCCGCGAAGATAAGAACGCGACGCAGCTTCTGAAAATGCGGGAGCCTGCTCCGCCTGATGAATGAACTGGTCGTGCGCGAGAATCAGAAAGACCTCCTCGCCTTTGAACCCCAGTGCGCCGAGAGCGGAATCGAACGCATACTCGAAATCCTCCACCCCGGGAACCTCCACGTCACAGCTCCAGGAAGCGACAAGACTCTGACGCCGAAAGACCGCCGCGTGAAAACTGCCGTGCATCCAGGCGATGCCGAGCGTGTCGCTATTGCGACGCAGCAAACCGCGCGGAGCGGACTTGGACGGAACCGGAGGCGAATCAACCAGTGGTGACGGTGTACTCATTGGGCCGCCCAAAAATTAGTGCTCATGAACTCGAGCGTTTTACCCATATTGCTTACCACATAGGTATAAGACGGAGATCCACCCGACGCGGTGGGATATAGATTCACTCGCTGCCCGCTTCGGAGCGTGAGCGTTACCGGGGAAGCGCCAACGGCGAAAGGAACGACTGTTCCTGAACTGGCGTTGACCGGGATAACCTCGTAGCGGGCTGCGACCGTACCAGATTGCTTCAAAACTACAGGGAAGGTCTGAAGCTCGGCACCCAAATTGATGCGCTGGATGACAAGATATTGGTGGCTGTTTGTAACTCCATTCCATGCCGTCCAGCCGCTCCAACTCGTTGAACTCGGAATCGCGTTGTCTGCGGTGCTCCAGATCCTCTGGAAATTCGCGGCAGAAACCGTCGCCGGTAATGCCAGATTTGTGTTCGGGCTCATCACCGATAAAAGCATCGCACGATTCGTCGTAGTGTCCGCGAGGAACACTCTATCCCGCTGTCTTTTGTTGGTTAACAACTCCGCCGGGCTGAGCTCGGAATAGCTCTGGAGGACGGTGCTCCAGTTGGCTTCAGTTGGTGCAGTACCGATGTCACGAGTGTAGCGCTGAACTTCCGCGGAGAGGTTGCGCATTGAATCCGCTTCAGCGCGCACCGCCGCCATATCCAGCGTTTTGAGGACATTGGGTACTGTGACTGCTGCCAAAATCGCCATTACAGCCATGACACCGATCATCTCGATCAGCGTGAACGCAGTGCGGGAGCCGGAGGTGAAGCGAGAAACGTGCGTCTTCATTTCACATCCCACAGTTGAAGGATCGGAAGGATCACCGAGAGCGCGACGACACCGACGATCGCGATCAGCGAGATCATCATCAGCGGATCGAAGATCGCGAAGACGATCTTGATGCGGCGCGGGATGATTTTATTGTAGTAGTCGGCTACGCTCTGCAGCGCGAAATCGAGACTGCCTGAACTCTCACCCGTCGCGATCATAGTGATGAGTGTCGGGGTAAACACATCGTGCTGCGCGAGGCATTTATGCATCGGTGTGCCCTCCAGAACACCGCGGCGGACGTCCACGAGAGCCTTTTCCACAGCACGGTTTCCAACGAGGTGCTGGCAGATTTCTAGACCACGCAGCAACGTGATGCCCGAGCGGTAGAGCATAGCCAGGTTTTGACTGAAACGCGAAAGCGCGAACATGCCGACAAGCGGCCCGAAGATCGGGATACGCATCAACGCCCGGTCAAAGGCGACGGCAAACGCGGGGACTTTCATCGCGATCTTCACGCCGATCGGCACGCCGATGATGACAAACAACAAGACCGGCCAGTAGTGCACAAGGGTCTGGCTGATCGCCATGACGATGCGTGTGAGCATCGGCACTTTGAGATTCAGTTCTGTCAGCAATCCAACGAAACGCGGAACCACGAAGGTGAAGAGCAAAAGCACCAGCGCAGATGCCGCGCACAAAACCATCAGCGGGTAGATAAGCGCCTGACGGATGTCGCCCGTGAGCTGGTCGAGCCATTCGTAGTAGTTGCTCAGGCTTTCAAATACATCGGGCAGCTTCCCGCTCACCTCGCCCGCCTCCACCATCGCAGTAATCTGGCGGGAGAATGTTTTCGGATAACGCGCCATCGCCTGATTGAGCGGCACGCCAATGGCGACTTGTTCACGTACACCCGACAGGACCGCGCCAAGCCTCGTGCCATCAAAATCCAGAGCTAGACGCTCCAGGGAATTCGGCAGCGTGATACCCGCCTTCAAGAGCAGCGACATCTGCACGAAGAAGGCGATCAGTTCGCTTCGTTTCACTTTTATCGAACTGATCTGTCCATCTGCAGAGCCTGCGATTGCGGCACCTTCCTTTGCTTCCAGCAACCAAACGCCAGCCGTACGCAGACGGCTTTCCAGCGTGGCAACGCTGTCGGCTTCGAGTACGCCAGTGATCGTCTGGCCTGAGGCGTTGTAGGCGCGGTAGTGGAATGCGCTCATGACTCAGGTTGCAAAGGCGACGCGGAAAACCTCTTCGAGCGTCGTGTCTCCACGAAAGGCGCGACGAATGCCGTCGTCGAAGAGCAGAGGCATGCCTTTGGCGCGTGCGTGTTCTTTGATTTTCTCGGCATTTCCGCTGTGAAGTAGCGGGTGGTAGTCGTCTTCGATAACGAGCACTTCAAAAATGGCGACACGTCCCCGATAGCCCTGTTGACGGCATTCAGGACAGCCCACCGGCTTCCAAAGCGTAGGCTCAGTGTCCGTCGGGATCGGCAGATTGAACGAACGCAAATGATCGCACGGGTTGGCGATGGCCTGCTTGCATGTGGGGCACAGGCGGCGAACGAGGCGCTGTGCGATGATTTGATGAAGCGTCGACGGCAGCAAAAACGGCTCCACGCCCAAGTCGATCAGACGCGGGATCGCGCTGAAGGTGTCGTTGGTGTGCAGCGAGCTGAAGACAAGATGGCCGGTGAGCGCTGCGCGCACCATGAGCTGGGCGGTTTCCTTGTCGCGCGTTTCACCGACGAGAAGAACGTCGGGATCCTGACGGAGAAGTGTGCGAAGGCCGTTGCTGAAAGTGAGGCCGATTTTCTCGTTCACCTGGGTCTGCCGGATGTGTGGCAGACGGTATTCGATGGGATCTTCGAGAGTGAAGACCGCACGCTCGAGACGATTCACAGTATTAAGCGCGGTATAGAGCGTGGTCGTTTTGCCGCTACCGGTCGGACCGGTGATGAGGATGACACCATGCGGCCGAGTGACGGCTTCCGCGAGCGCGTTCTCGTCCTCTTTGCGAAGACCGAGCGACTGGAGATTGAGAAGCAGGTTGCCGCTATCGAGCACGCGAAGCACGACACTTTCGCCGAAATTTGTCGGAAGGCACGACACGCGAAGATTCAACTCGCGGCGCCCAAGCGTGAAACTGAACCGACCATCCTGCGGAAGACGCGTCTCCGAAACGTCGAGGTTCGCCATGACCTTGAGGCGGGCGATGAATGCATCCTGAAGATCCTTCGGAATAAGCAGGAACGACTGGAGCACGCCGTCGTTGCGCATGCGGATGCGCAGGGACTTTTCGTCGGGCTCGAAATGGATGTCGCTGGCCGACTTCCGGACCGCGGCGGCAATGATCTGCTCGACGGCGCGAATCATCGGGGCGGTGTTGTCGTCGCCCTTGCGTCCGCTGATCTTCATCAGCTCGTCGATCGTGTGGTCGAGCGAACCTTCGCGATCGTGGACCGCGGTGAGTTTTTCCAGGATGTCGGGTTTGGGCGCATTGAGCACCTCCACCCGCAGCTTCGTGAGTTGCTCGACGCGATCGATGGCGACGACGTTGAACGGGTCCGCCATGACCACCGTGAGAGTATCGCCTTCCCGGCGACACGGCAGGATCACTGCTTCCTTGCAAAAATCATAGGGAACGAGCGCAACGATCTCGGGCGGTATCTCGAGTTTGCCGACGTTGACGGTCGGCGTTTGAGCGTCCTGCGCGAGAAACGCCGCTATATCCTGCTCGGTGACAAAGCCGAGTTGCTGAAGGACGGCGCCGATCAGCTTTCCGGTGCGTTTCTGTTCACGCAACGCAAGCTCGAGCTGATGCGGTGAGATCAGCCCGGCCTCGAGCAACCGGTCGCCAAGGCGCTTCGGAGGTGCTGGAGGATTGGCGGTGGACATAAAAAGGCGGGCGCAGGCTCTGGCCCGCAGCCCGCTGAAAACGGTGGAGTTTTGGGAAAAGGAACGTCGCTTACTGGTGAGCGATGTAAACGTAGACCGTGGTGAGACCGTTTACCGGAGCCGCATAAGCCACTTTGCCACGATCATCCGCGGCGGTGTTGTTGGTGGCGCTCAGCGATTCTCCGTCGATCTTGGTGCTGAGTTCGCGAGCTTCAGCTCCCGTGACGTTGACGATCACCGCAGCCACAACCAGCGATCCGGCCGGAAGATTGGTGCCGTTGCCCTGAAGACGGAAATTGCTGCCGGTCGCCGTGGAAGGAGCCGTGGTGGTCGAGTTAAGGCAGATGATTCGAGACTGGGCGGACTGATCAGTGCCGCCGGTGGCGGTCCATTGACCTGCCGCACTCCGGGTCCAAGTCGCTCCGGTGACGAGGGTCGTTCCGGGCTGGACGCCGATTTTGGTCACGAACCGATTATCCAGCATTCCCGCGGTGACCAAGAGATCGTCGATACGGGAGTTGGCAGTCGTGACGGGCAAGGTGCCGTACTTACCGGCGAACTCGGAAATAGAGGACTTCACTGCCGTTACCGATCCCACGGCATTCGTCGTGCGCGACGAGGCGATCGTGGAGAAAACCTTCGGGACGATGACGACGGCGAGGATCGCGATGATGGCGAGAACGCCGATCATTTCGACCAAGCTGAAACCAGACTGACGACGGATAAAAAGGCGGCGGGGGGATTTATTCATGGGTGAATTACTCTACGACTCTTGGCTCTAATCGGCCTTTTAGACGCAGCCTTAAGCAGAATTCATGGATCCCCCGGGTGGTCATTGCCCTGCAAAATAAGGTTTCTCGGGCGGCTTCAAACGGGCGCAAAAAACCGGCGCCCTTAAGCGCCGGTTTGGAGTCTCGTGAAACAATCCGAGCCGATTAATAGCGATAGTGCTCGGGTTTGTACGGGCCTTCGACCGGTACGCCGAGATACTGGGCCTGGGCCGGGCTGAGCTTGGTGAGCTTGGCGCCGATTTTTTCCAAGTGCAGGCGGGCAACCTCTTCGTCGAGATGCTTCGGCAGACGGTACACACCGACCTTGTAGATATCCTTGTTCTTCCAGAGATCGATCTGGGCGAGCGTCTGGTTCGTGAACGAGTTCGACATGACGAACGACGGATGGCCGGTGGCGCAACCGAGGTTCACGAGCCGGCCTTCCGCGAGCAGGTAGATCGTGTTGCCCTTCGGGAAGGTGAACTGGTCGTACTGCGGCTTGATCGTGACGCGCTTCACGCCGGAAGCCTTGTAGAGACGGTCGACCTGAATCTCGTTATCGAAGTGGCCGATGTTACAGACGATGGCCTGGTCCTTCATCTTCTGCATGTGCTCGAGTGTGATCACGTCACGGTTGCCCGTGGTGGTCACGTAGATGTCGGCGACGCCGAGCGTGCTCTCGACGGTGTTGACCTCGAAGCCTTCCATCGCGGCCTGAAGCGCGTTAATTGGATCGACTTCGGTAACGATGACGCGGGCACCAAAGCCCTTGAGCGAGAACGCTGAGCCTTTGCCCACGTCGCCGTAGCCGCAGACACAGGCGACTTTGCCCGCGATCATGACGTCGGTTGCGCGCTTGAGACCGTCGGCGAGGGATTCGCGGCAGCCGTAGAGATTGTCGAACTTCGACTTCGTGACCGAGTCGTTCACGTTGATCGACGGAACGAGGAGCTTTCCCTGCTCGTGCAGTTGATAGAGGCGGTGAACGCCGGTCGTCGTTTCTTCGGAGACGCCGCGCCATTCCTTGACCATCGCGGTGAAGATACCTTTCTGCGTTTTGCCGATCTTCTTGAGGAGGTCTTTAATGACCTGCTCTTCGTGCGAGGAGGACTCGGACTTAACCCAGTCGCTCCCCTGCTCCATCTCGTAGCCTTTATGGAGAAGCAGCGTGACGTCGCCGCCGTCGTCGACGACGAGCTGCGGGCCTTTGCCACCGGGGAAAGAGACGGCTTTCCACGTGAGATCCCAATATTCTTCGAGCGTCTCGCCCTTCCAGGCGAAGACCGGTGTGCCGGTTTTTGCGATGGCGGCGGCGGCGTGGTCCTGCGTGGAGAAGATGTTGCACGAAGCCCAGCGGACATCGGCGCCGAGCGAGACGAGCGTCTCGATGAGCACCGCGGTCTGGATCGTCATGTGCAACGAGCCGGTGATGCGCACGCCCTTGAGCGGCTTTTTCGCGCCGAATTTTTTGCGGAGCGACATGAGGCCGGGCATTTCGTGTTCGGCGACGTTGAGTTCCTTGCGGCCCCAGTCAGCGAGTTTGATGTCGCGAACGATGTAGTCCTGGCCCTTGGGCACGTTTTTCAGAAGAGAGGTAGGCATGATGAGTGAGCTGAGTTTTATATGAAGTGACCGCGCCCGCCTCGGCGGACGCGGCCGGTTGGTGGCGATGGCTGCGCGCGTAATGCTTACTTCAACGCGGCTTTGAGGGCGGCGATCTTGTTGGTCTGTTCCCAAGGAAGACCGGCCTTGCCGAAGTGTCCGTAGTTGGTCGTCTCGCGATAGATCGGGCGGAGCAGTCCGAGCTGCGAAACGATGTCGGCCGGCTTGAAGCTGAAAACCTTCTCAACCGCCGCGGTGATCTTCTCGTCGGCGACGATGCCGGTTTCGAAGGTGTTCACGTAAACGCTGACGGGCTTCGGATGGCCGATCGCGTAGGCAACCTGGAGTTCGCACTGTTTGGCGAGACCGGCGGCGACGATGTTCTTCGCGACCCAGCGGCACATGTAAGCGGCTGAGCGATCGACCTTCGACGGATCTTTGCCCGAGAAGGCGCCGCCACCGTGACGGCCCCAGCCGCCGTAGGAATCGACGATGATCTTGCGGCCGGTAAGACCGGAATCGCCCTGAGGTCCGCCGATAACGAATTTGCCGGTCGGGTTGATGAGGAACTCGGTGTTCTTCGTGAGAAGCTTCGCGGGAAGAACCCTCTTGATGACGTTCTTGATGAGGTACGCCTCGATCTCGGCGTGCTTCACGTCAGCGGTGTGCTGCGTGGAGATGACGACGTTCACGATCTCGGTCGCGACGCCATCGACGTAGCGAACAGAGACTTGGGACTTCGCGTCAGGGCGGAGCCAGCTCACTTTGCCGCTCTTGCGGATCTTCGTGAGCTCGCGGCCGAGACGGTGTGCAAACATCACGGGCGCGGGCATGAGTTCCTCGGTTTCATCAGCGGCGAAACCGAACATCAGACCTTGGTCACCGGCGCCCTGCTCGGCGTGCTTCTTGCCTTCGGCTTTCTTAGCATCGACGCCCTGCGCGATGTCGGCGGATTGAGCGGTGAGGTAGTTATTAACGAAAACGGTGTCGGCGTGGAAAACGTCGTCGTCGTTCACGTAGCCGATGTCGCGAATGGCGTCGCGAATGACCTTGTCGATATTGATGGCTTCGCTGAGCGGCTTGGTCTTGCCCGTCTTTTTGTCTTGGAGCTTCGGGAGAGTGATTTCGCCGCCAACGACGACCACGTTTGACTTCACGAAGGTTTCGCACGCCACGCGCGCGGTCTTGTCGAAAGCAAGGCACGCATCGAGCACGCTGTCAGAGATAAGATCGGCGACTTTGTCAGGGTGACCTTCACCAACCGACTCGGAGGAAAAAACGAAGGATTTGGCCATAAGAGAGAGTGAGCACAAAGCAGCGTCACACGACCGAGGCAAGTTAAACATCAACGCATCCAGATTTCGTGATGCGTATTAACCCTAAAGTCACCAAAACCAGTGCCGAAAGAGAGGGGCTAACTCGTCATAAACCCCGGACGGCAATCACATTTGTTTAGTCGCGCCGGAACGAACACCACCCATATTTTTGCAGACGTCATGTCGACCGAAACGCCCATCGACCTTGAGGCCATCGAAAACCTTCGTGCGCTGACCCCGGATGATCCGGACAGCTTTTTGCGCGACATCATTGGCATCTTTGTCGAGGACACGCCGGCTCGCATCGCAGAACTTCGCAATAGTCTGGCCGCCGGTGACAAAGATCAATTCACGCGGGCGGCACATAGCATCAAAGGCAGCTCCAGCAATCTCGGAGCCACCCAGCTTCGCGCCATTTCCTCCGAATTGGAACAGCGCGGCAAAGTTGAAGACATCGCCGGACTCGCCGCGCGCGTCGATGATCTCGAGAAGATTTTTAACACGGCCCGCCAGTCTTTGGAGAAACTTCTACCGCCCGTTTGAGTTGTATCAGGCATCATCTGCCTTGCCGCCGCCGCCCGCTTGCTAACCGAGCGCGCTTGTGAGCCAAAAATCACCAAGCCGCGTAACTTTTAACAACATTGGCGGTCGCATAGACACACAAGCCCATGGCGTCACAACAACGCGACTACATCCTCCGGCTCATTGAGCAGCTGCGCCAGTTTCTTACGCAAATCGTACGTCTGCGGGAAACTGGCCGCTACGACGAAGCGCTCACGGCGATTGTTCGCGCGCAGGAACGCCTGCTGGGCCTGCCGTCTGAACGCTTTCTGGGAGCCAGTCCAGAGGAGCACTTCGCACTGCTTACAAGGGGAGAAACCTCCGCCAACGCCCGCGAGAAATGCCTGGCACAGGCGGACCTGCTCGCCGAGGTCGCCCGCGTTTACTCTGAAAAAGAACAGCCGGCCCTGGCCACCGGCGCATGGCGCTTCATTCACGAATTACTCGAACTGACCGCCGCGAAATTTCCTGACACTGACAGTCACGATATCGGCCGCCGCCTCGATGAGGCTGGGCGGCAAATGATCCAGAACGCAGCCTAGCCCGCGGGCGCTGCCTGGCTGCTCGCGGGGCCCGAAATAGAACCGCGTCTATTCGGCGGACTTGTGGGACTCAGTCGCGAGTGCCGGCTTGAGCGTTTCGCCCTTCACGCGAATACCCGCAAGCCGGGTGATCACCAACTCAGCGTGTTCTGAGATAACATCGACCAGTGCGTGGCGTTGATGAATATCGATCGCGCCTACGATATTGGCCGGCAGGCGTGTCACCCCGGCAATTTTCCCAACGAGATCGCCAGGCGTAACCAACTCCTTGCGGCCCACGTTGACGAAAATCGTCGTGTAGCCCGCTTCCTTCCCCGTGCGGCCTGGGCGTTCGTACTTCTGTTTCGTGAGTCGGGGACGCTCTGGATCAACCGGTCCAGCCTCCTTAGCGGCGACAGCGCGCCGGGGCGGTTCTTCGCGATAAGCTGCCTTCTTAAACGATCCAGCATCCTGATCGTAGGCCGGCCGCGCTGCGGCCGCCACGGGCGCCGGTTTTGCGGCGGGAGTCCCTTCCGGTTTTTCACCGCCACCCTGCTGCATGAGGTGCAACAACGCAGAGCAGATATCCGTGCTGGAATATCCCTGCTCCAGCAGCCGGTCGACGATGCGATCCTGCTTCTTGAATTTCGATTCCTGCAGCGTGGTGCGCAGCTTTTCGAAAAACACATTCTCACGCGCTTCTTCGACCTGATCGAGCGACGGCACATTCTCGCGGCGAATCTTGAGCTTCGCGAAACGTACCATGCTTTGAAGTTTATAGAGCTCACGTCCTGACACGAAGGTGAACGCCCTGCCCTCTTTGCCGGCGCGACCGGTGCGACCTACGCGATGCGTGTAGTCTTCGGCATCATTTGGCAGGTCGAAATTGAAAACGACCTCGAGGTCATCGACATCGAGTCCGCGCGCAGCGACATCCGTCGCGATCAGGAACTCGAAACCACGCCGGCGAAATTTCTCCATCACGCGATTACGCTGCGCCTGCGTGATATCGCCATGCAGACGATCCACCGCGTAACCACGCGCGTGCATGTGCTCGTCGAGCTCATCGACCATGATCTTCGTGCTGCAAAAAATAATGCCGAAGCGGAAATCGTAGAGGTCGATCAGGCGCGTGAGCACTTCGAGTTTCGAACGGCGATCCACTTCGAAATAGACCTGATCCACCTTGGGCGCATTTTGCGCCAGCGCCTCCACTTTGATCCAAGCCGGATTGCGCGTGAATCGCTTGATGAGCGACTGAATCGCCGGAGGCATCGTCGCCGAGAAAAACAACAACTGCCGCTCCTCGGGCACGCCCGAAAGGATGCGCTCGATGTCGTCGCGAAAACCCATGTCGAGCATGCGGTCCGCTTCATCGAGAATGACGAGTTTCAGCGAATCGAGTTTCAACGTGCCGCGTTCCATATGATCCATCACGCGACCCGGCGTACCAATGACCACCTGCACGCCCGATTCCAGCGCGCGGAACTGCCGGTCATACGACTGGCCACCGTAGATCGGAGTCGCATGAAGTCCGCGTTTGAACAGCGAAAGCTTTCCAACCTCTTCGGCAACTTGCACCGCAAGTTCGCGGGTTGGACATAGAATCAGAACCTGCACGGCACGATCGTGCGTATCGACTCTCTCGATCGCCGGGATCGCAAACGCCGCCGTTTTACCCGAGCCCGTCGAGGACTGACCGATCACGTCGCGGCCTTCCAGAATCGTCGGGATAACCGCGGTCTGAATGGGCGACGCCTCTTCGAATCCCATCTTGTCGACGGCCTTGAGGATTTCGGGCGAAAGGCCCAGCTCGGCAAATTTGCGTTTTTCCATCCCGCACGGTGCCTTAGAGATTCCTAAAAGCAGAGGACAAAATCCGTTCATTCGCTGAGCCCGCGAAGGCCACCGCCGCAAGTTTGCCCTCGCGTTTACTCTCGCAAGCGACGCCAATACGCGAATGCCGTTCTCAAAACTCGGGCTCTATTCCAGCCTCGTCAAAGGTACACAAGCGATGGGTTACACCGACCCCACGCCCATCCAGCAGCGCGCCATCCCGGTCGTGCTTTCGGGCAGGGACTTGATCGCATCCGCGCAGACCGGCACAGGCAAAACCGCCGCGTTCGCTCTTCCGGTTCTCAACCGCCTCGGACCTCACCGCGCAGGAAGCCCGCGTGTCCTCGTGCTCGAACCCACACGTGAACTCGCCGCCCAGGTCGAAACCGCTTTCCGCGATTTCGGACGCTTCACCGACATCCGCGCAACCGTCCTCCACGGAGGCGTCGGCTACGGCAAACAACGCAGCGATCTACGCTCCGGCGTCGATATCGTCATCGCGACAGTCGGCCGCCTTATGGATTTTATTCAGGAAAAATCCATGCGTCTCGACAAACTGGAGATCCTGATCCTCGACGAAGTCGACCGCATGCTGGACATGGGTTTCATCAAGGACGTGAAGCGCATCGTCGAGATGTGCCCCAAGACTCGCCAGACGCTCTTCTTCTCCGCCACGGTGCCGCCCGAGATCGAAGAAATGGCCCGCTTCGCCCTCAAAAATCCCGAGCGCATCGAAATCGGCCGCCAGCGTTCGGTAAACGAATCCGTCAACCATGCGATCTACACCGTCCCGCATCCGCTGAAATTTGACCTGCTCCTCGCCCTGCTCGCGAAGACCGATTTCCAAAGCGTCATCATCTTCTCCCGTACCAAGCACGGCGCCGACAAAATCGCCCGCAAGCTCAAGGCCGCCAACCACACCGTCGCCGTTCTCCACGCCAATCGTTCCCAGAACCAGCGCATGGAGGCACTCGATGGCTTCAAGAAGGGCCGCTACGAGATCATGGTGGCGACCGACATCGCCGCCCGCGGCATCGACGTCGCCGGCGTGTCACACGTCATCAACTACGACGTCCCGGAAAACCCCGAGGACTACGTTCACCGCATCGGCCGCACCGGCCGCGCGATGGCCGTCGGCGATGCCTTCATGCTCGCGACTCCAGAAGACGTGAAAGACGTGCGCGACATCGAGCGTTTCATCGGCGCAAAAATCCCGCATCTCACACTCGAAGGCTTCGACTATAAGTCCCGCCCTGTCGTTCCTTCGACGGACCGCCCTCACCTCAAAGAGATCCCACGTGATCCCATGAACAACCCGCGCGCTTTTGGCGGCGGCAATCCGCACCACCACCCGAAAGGAAAACCGGGCGGCCACTGGCGCGATCGGCGCGGCCGGTGATCCAGCCGATTCCTTTTCAACTTCCCAAAAGCCGCGTCAATTCCGACGCGGCTTTTTCTTTCCGACTATTTGACCGCCGATATCTCCGCGCTGGCTACTGCGTCCAAGGGCTCTCCTTTCGCGACCAACACAGCACACACCAAATCACCCGTCACGTTCAGCGCCGTCCGGCACATATCGAGCAATCGATCTATCCCGAGAATAATGGCGATGCTTTCGCCGGGTACGCCAATCGTCACCAGGACGCCGACAACCAGCGGCAGCGAGCCTCCCGGCACGCCTGCAGTTCCGAGCCCGGCCATGATACACATCAGAGCGACGACGACCTGCTGGCCAAGCGACAGATCGACGCCAAAAACCTGCGCAAGAAACAGCACCGTCACGCCTTCATAGAGAGCCGTGCCATTTTGATTCGCACTCGCTCCAACCGTCAGCACGAAGCGGCTGATCCGCGCCGGCAGCTTCAAGTTCTCCTCCGCCACACGCATCGACACCGGCAACGTCGCATTACTCGACGACGTACTGAACGCCGTGATCATCACCTCCTGGATTTGCTTGAAAAACCAGCGCGGTGAAACCCTGCCGAACACCACGAGAAACAGCGAGTAACTCCCAAACTGATGCAGTGCCAGCCCGAGCAACACTACCCCCATATACATTCCCAGGCTTGTGACGACGTCCCATCCGAGCGTGGCCGTTAGACTAAACCCGAGGCAGGCCACGCCAAGCGGCGCCAGACTCATCGCAAATCCGATGATCGTCATGCACACCGAAAAAACGCCCTTCAGCACCGCGACCAAGGGAGCGCCGGTTTCCGGCGGAGCCATCGCCAGCGCCACGCCAAAAAATAGACTGAACACCATCACCGCGATGAGCCCTCCACCGGTGTAGTTTGGCGCAAACGCATTCACCGCCTCTGCCAGGGGATTCTGCGGGACCAGCGCAAGCAACGTATCGGCGAGCGCCCCTTTCTTCGTTCCCTGCTCCACTTTCTGGGAAACTTCGCCGCCATACTTCGCGGTCAGTTTTATTTTTGTCTCCTCCGAAAGCCGTTTTCCCGGGGCAAATACATTCACCACCACCAGCCCCAGCAACACGCTCGTGCTGGAAAGCACCAGCGTGAACAGCAGCGACTTCAACCCCACGCGCCCCAATTTTCGCAGGTCTCCCATCTCTGCCACACCGAGCACGATCGCCGCAAAAACGAGCGGGATTACGATCATGAAAATGATGCGGATGAACAGGCGACCGATCGGCTGAATCCAATTCGCGAGCCACCAGTCCAGCGATGCCAGTGCCTCCGGCGTCGTGATCAACCACTTGGTGAAAAGTCCCGCCACCGCCCCCAGAACCAATCCCGCCATGATTTTCTGAGCCAGCGGCCACTTCCAGAATTTGAGCTTCACATGGTCACCGTTTCGCGCCGTTGCATGAGACGGCAATGCTATTTCTGTTCTTTGTCGTAACAGAAAATTCATCAAACGCCTGCCTCGCGTTCGAGTCGCGGCCTTACGTCAGCACCGCCCGCACAAACGCCTCGCGCGTCTCCATGTGTGGATTGTGCCCCGAGTCAGCGATCACCTCCAGGCGCGCTTTTGGGAAATGCTTTTCAATCTCCGCCCAGTCCGTCGGCACAACGTAACGCGATTTTCCGCCCGTCACAAATAGCACCGGTCCGGTAAAGCGATCGCCATCCCCCAGCGGAGTCTTCTCCAGCTCCGGCAAGGCCGCGGTCAACACCGGCAGGTTGATCAACCATCGCCAGGTGCCCGTCCCGGCGTCCCTTTCCAGATTCGTCGACAGAAACTTTCTCATGGCCCAGTCGCCCACACGCGCCTCGAACTTCAGCTCCGCCTCCCCGCGCGATTGCAATGCCCGCAATTCCAGTTCGTTCATCGCCGCAAACTCCGAACGATGAGCCGCCGAGTTATAGTCCTTCGGCGCGATATCCACAACGACAAGGCGATCGACCCGCTCCGGATGACGGCAAGCCAGCAGCATCGCGACTTTCCCTCCCATGCTGTGCCCCATCAGTGAAACCTTTTTGAGCTCTTGCGCATCCATCCATGCCAGCACGTCGGCCACCATCACCGCATAGTTCATGCCCGCATCGTGCAGCGACCGTCCATGATTTCGCAGGTCGAGCGCCCACACATGGTAATACGCCGCCAGATCAGCACCGGTCGACTGCCAGTTGCGGGAGGAGCCAAGCATCCCGTGCAAAACCACCAGCGGCGGCTTGCCGGCGCCGCCCAGATCACGATGAAAAAGTTGAACCACGGAGACACAGAGTACACAGAGAAACTTGATTTCAATTCTTCAAAAATTCTCCGTGCTCTCTGTGCCTCCGTGGTTCAATCACTTCCCCCATGTCTGACGCCAAACTGACCCCGATGATGCAGCAGTATTTCGAGGTGAAACGCGGTCTTCCGCGCGACACCCTGCTGCTCTTCCGGCTCGGCGATTTCTTCGAAATGTTCTTCGAGGACGCCGAGATCGCGTCCCGCCTTCTCGGCCTCACGCTCACCAAACGCGGCGAAACGCCCATGGCCGGCCTGCCCTTTCACGCTGCGGATAATTACGTCGGCAAACTCCTGGCTGCCGGGAAAAAAGTCGCCATCTGCGACCAGGCCGAACCCGCAAAAGCCGGCAAACTCGTCAAACGTCAGCTCACACGTATCCTCAGTCCAGGCACCACCCTCGCCGCCAACCAGCTCGACGCCGCCCGCAATCACTACCTGTGTGCGCTCTCTCGCGACAAAACCGGCCTGCACGCCGCCTGGCTCGACCTGTCCACAGGCGAATTCAAGATCGCGACCGATCCACGTCCCGAAAATCTCCTCCCCGTCCTCACCGCTTTAGACCCCGCCGAATTGATCGTCACCGAAGGCGCGCTCGAGATTTGGAAATCCGCGCCACACGACGAGACCGCGATTCACGCGCTCCACCATTTCGCCAGCGCCCGCCTGGTCACCGACCTGCCCGCCTACCAGTTCGAAACCGCCGGCGGCGCTCGCACCGTCATGAGCGCTCTCGGTGTGCTCAACCTCGAAGGCTTCGGACTCGCCCCATCGCATCCGGCGCTCGGCCCGGCCGGCGCGCTCGTCTACTACGCGACCGAAAATCTCTGCGCAAAACCCGAAAACCTCCGCGGCCTTCAGGAGTACCGCAGCGCCCGGACCCTCCTTCTCGATCCGGCGACGCTGCGGAATCTCGAAATCTTTTCATCTTCTCGAGGCACCCGCGAGGCGTCGCTTCTCACGGCTATCAACCGCACCGCCAGTTCAGCCGGCGCGCGCCTGCTCGAGCGCTGGCTCGCAGCGCCCACGCTCGACATCGCCGAGATTGTCCGTCGCCAGACGGTCGTCGGCGAACTCATCCAGCAATCCACGCGTCTCATCGATCTGCGCGGCTTGCTCGCCAATATCCGCGACATCCCGCGCATCCTCGGCCGTCTCCAAAATCGCCTGCGCAATCCGCGCGAGCTCGGCGGCGTGAAAGACACGCTCAATCAGATTCCTCATATTCGCTCCGTACTCGCCGCGTTCCCGCCCGGCTCTCAGCTCTCAACGCTCAGTGCTGCAACTCCCGGACTTCCCCAAGCTCCGCGAGCTTCTACCGCGCGCCCTCGCCGACGAAGCTCCCGGCCGATCTCGCCGACGGCGGTTACATCCGCTCCGGCTATGATGCCGAACTCGATCGCCTGCGCTCGCTCACGACCGACAACAAAACCTGGCTCTCAGATCTCGAGCGCGCCGAGCAGGAGCGCACGTCGATTCGCAGCCTGAAAGTGAGGTTCACGAATAACTTCGGCTATTACATCGAGATCACAAAGGCCAACCTGCACCTTGTGCCCGCCGACTACATACGCCGCCAGACCACGGTGAACGGCGAGCGCTACGTCACCGAATCGCTCAAGCAAAAGGAAAAGGAGATCTTCCACGCCGAGGAAAACGCCCTCGCCCGCGAACTGGAACTCTTCAACCAGCTCATCGCCTCCGTCCTCGACGAGTCCGTGGCCCTGGCGCAAACCGCCGACATACTCGCCGAGCTCGACGTTCTCGCCGGCTGGGCCGTTCTCGCCCGAGAGTGGGAGTATTGCCGTCCGACTCTCGACGAAGGCGATCTGCTCGAAATCGTCGAAGGCCGCCACCCGGTCGTGGAGCAAATGCTCAAGTCTCCCGCGACCATTACTGCCAACGGCACGTCGCAGGCCTTCGTTCCCAACGACACTCTGCTCGCCGCCGACGACGCGCAGCTCGCCCTCATCACCGGTCCCAACATGGCCGGTAAGTCGACCTACATCCGCCAGGTAGCGCTCATCACACTCATGGCACAGATCGGCTGCTGGACTCCAGCGAAGTCCTGTCGCGTCGGCCTCGTCGATCGCATCTTCTCGCGTGTGGGCGCGAGCGACGACCTCGCACGCGGCAACTCGACCTTCATGGTCGAGATGAACGAGACCGCAAACATCCTCAACAACGCCACCGACCGGTCACTCATCATTCTCGACGAAATCGGCCGCGGTACCTCGACCTACGATGGCCTCAGCATCGCGTGGGCGGTCGTCGAACATCTCCATCGCGGCGAAACCAAAGGCCCGCGCACGCTCTTCGCCACGCACTACCAGGAGCTCACGCAGCTCGAGAAACATCTCACGCGTCTCCGCAATTTCTCCGTCGCCGTGAAGGAGTGGAACGACGACATCGTCTTCGTGCGCCGCGTCATTCCCGGAGCCGCCGATCGCAGCTACGGTATTCAGGTCGCACGCCTTGCCGGTCTGCCGATCAGCGTGATCGACCGCGCCAAGAGTATTCTCAGCAAGCTGGAGTCCGACGACACCGACGTCGAACTCTCATCCCCCAAGGCCAGGCCGAAGAAAAAGATCTCCGTCAAGGCCGAGACCGAAGACGCACAGCTCAGCCTGCTCTAAGGTGGAACGCGCACTCCGAGCGCGTTCGTTAACGATTTCCCGCGATTTGTTGTCCTCTGGTCTCAGACCACCGAAAACGCGCTCGGAGTGCGCGTTCCACCCAGGCTATTCCTGCGGATAAATCAGTACGCGGTCGTGAACGAGAAGAATCAGGTCTTTCTTTCCGTCGCCCGTTACGTCACCGATCAGCGTTTCCCGCGGTTCCATCGGCGAGCCCTTGCGCCCCTGATAATGCTGGTCGATTTCGAAAACCTTGAAGTGCATCAGGCTCGTCCAGCGGTCGTCGGAGCCGCGGCTTAGGATCTCCAGCAGATTTTTCGCCGGGTCCACGCAAACGATTTCCGGACGGCCATCGTTGTTAAAATCTCCGGCGATCACATCGCTGTAGCTGATCTCGGGCAGATCGGTCGCATGCGTGGCAACCGTGGTCGCCGCATAGTCGGTCTGCCCCAGCGGCAGCCACCAGAAACGGTCCTTGCCGAAAATAAACGCCTCCGTCGCGCCGCCAGGCAGCTGGCGGGTCTCCGCGCTGATGACTTCAATTTTCCCCGTCGGCGTGGAGTCCGCGAGTTCATAGAGTCCTTTGTCGCTCGCGCGAAGGATCTGAAACTGCTCACCTTTGCGGTCGTAAAGCACGACCACGGGGCGCTTTGATCCTGCGACGGGCAGAACCAGTGTGCTGGCCACCTCGGCATTGGAATCACGCGCGTTGTACTGATCCACGACCGCCAGTTCGCCTTGTTCATTGATGCGCATTGCCCGCGCAAAGCTGCTCACGCTGGTCACCAGTTCGCTTTTTCCGTCGCCGTCGATATCGCCCAGCGTGAAAGCGGAAGCCTCCAAATTGTCGACCAGCCCTTTGCGGAAACCGGGTTTCGTCGAAAGGTCAGTGAACTCCAGCGCATCGCCCTGAAGGAGCAGGCGCATCGCATCGAGCGGAGTGAAAATGGCCAGATCCAGGCGTCCATCCTGGTTGGCATCGACGAGCCGCACCGCACGCGGATCAGTCTTCAGGCCGGTCAGCTCTATCGATTTCAATAGCTCCGCGCCGGCGTCTTTGCGCGCCCAGACTTCGACGTAGCGCTTGCTCTTTTCCTCGCGGATCACGGCCAGAAGCACGCGTCCGTCAGCGGCGATCTCGCCGGCGGCAAGGCCGAGCGGTCTGCCGGTGATCGGGAGCGGCTGCGGATAAGCGAGGCGGCCATTGGTGAATTTGGCCACGCCGACCGTTTGCTCCTTCGGACTGCCGATGAATAACTCGTCCTGACCGTCGCCGTCCCAATCCGCCGCCGCGAGGCTGCGGACGTCAGCAGACACCGGATAACGCTGAGCGCTGGTGAAGCCACCGTCGGGCTGTCTCAGATACAAATAGACCTGCGCGCCATCAGGATCACCCACTGCGATATCGAGACGTTTGTCGCCGTTGAAATCGCCGAGCGCATAACACGCCGGGTTTTTGCTGCCCGAGCGCGGACTGAAAACACGCGGCCGCAACACGGGGCCGCCAGTGGTGGAAGGCGTTTGCTCCAGCCGGAAAACCTCAAGCTGTCCTGTCGCCTCCTGCGCGAAGGCGAAGGTGGCCGCCGTTTTTCCCTGCGCGGGAGAGAGCACCTGGAGTGTGCAGCGGCTCGGCTTCATCGCATACGCGAGCTCCGGACCGAACTCGCGCGCAGCGGTCTGAAGTCGCACGCGAAGTCCGTCGCGGGTGTTGTTGCGCAGATAAACGAAGTCGAGGCGACCGTCCCCGTTGACGTCGGTCAGCTCGAGGCCGTAGCAACCGTCGTCCGGCAATGCGTAGCGATCCGGCGGGGCCAGCTCGCCATTTTTCTGCTGCTCGAAAACCGCGATTTCTTTTTGCCCCAGCACGACCAGATCCTGGCGCTTGTCACCGTTGACGTCTGCGAGGCGCAGCGATCCGACGAACTGGATCGGCTCGGGCGCTTCGGCGATTTTTTTCTCCTGCCACGTCCCGTCCGTCTGCTGATAGCGGATCGTGAGCGTTTGCGGGTCTCCGGTGTAAGCAAGGTCAGCGCGACCATCTCCGTTAAGATCACCCACGACAAAATCGAAAACCGTCACGCCGGTGGTGATGGACGCCTTGCGAAAACGCGCATCTTCAAGAACCGGCTCCCAACGGTTTACACTGAGCGAACGAGGCAGCGCCTCAAGAGGCGCCCCCGGTTTCAACTGATAGAGAATCTCGATGGCGCTGTGATCGTTGTTGGCGACCGCAAGATCGGCGAGACCATCGCCATTGATGTCCGCGACCTGAAGGGCGCGGGTGTTCCAATCAAGCTTCACCACCTCCGGTCCGCGGAGTGTCACCACGGCGGCAGGTGCGGCCGGTTGCGCGGCACTGAAGCCTTGCGCAACACCGGCGAATATCGAAGCAGCCCGGAGGAAGAAGCGGGATCGGTTCACTTTTTATGATCGATTGTGGACTTGAGGAAGTAGCCCTGGTTGTCGCGGACGACGTAGCTGACAGCATCACCCCAGTACTTGGACAATACGCTCGCATCAGGAACGGCGCTCGGATCGACGATCTTCTGGCCTGCGCTAGCCGGACTGCCAGCGATCTGAACCAGCGACTGGAAGAGCAGGCTGAGAAGCGCGCTGGTGTCCTCATAGGTGAAAGTGCTGGCGTTGCCCGGAATGGAAGCCAGCGCCTTTTTGACTTCACTGCGTTCCCAAAAAGAAGGGCCGCTCTGAAGCGCGGATTCGATGGCGCCAGCGCTGCCGACGCTTACCATCAGATAGTTTTTCGCCACGGCGTAGTTGACGCTCTTCGCCGGCTCGTTCGCTGTCGCGGGCACGGCGATCGTATTAATGGTCGAGCCCAGGTAGTCGCGTTTGACGATCATTTTTTCCGCCTGAGGTCCGCCCATCTTCAGCAGCGCATCGAGCGCGGTCGTGAACGCCTTCGGATTATCGAGCGAAAGGCCGACAAACTGGTCCAGATCATTCATCGAGGCGGTCTTGGCGGCGCCCGCGCGTGGAGCGTAACCGCTGACCATGTCCGGTCCGAAGCTGCCGAAGAGATCACGTTTGATATCGATGCCGAGCTGCTGGTTAAGCTGCTGCACATACATCTGGCCCATACCCAGCACGCCGGGATTGTAGGATCCAATCATTTCCTCGAGGCCGTTATACACGTTTTTAAAACTGAACTTGGCGCTGGAGACAGCGATCCACTTGGCTGGAACAAAGGACGGACGCGCAACCGGTCCCGGGCCATAGGAAAACATCTTCAAGAGACCGCGCTCTTCAGAGAATGTGAAGCCGCCAGTCGCCACGGTCTGCGTGTCGCCAAAGTTGATGTTGAGATACAGTGTATTCCAAGCGTCGAGACCAAGGGCGGGGATGATGGCGGTCGGGTTGAAAAATGGATTCGATTGTTCGCCTTGAGAGGCCTTCTTCGCGACCTCCTGCTGCGCGCGGGCGACGATCGATTTAAGGTTGATGAAAAAGCTGACATGGGACGCGCCGCTTTTCTGCTGCATCGCGAGATATTCGGTCGATTTGCCGTAGGCATTGTCGACGCCGCCCTTCTTGAGGGCATCGACGGCGGAAATCACCGATTCGGTGTTCAACCCAAACAGCCAGACACCGTCGGTGATCGCCCACACGACATGCTCAGGGCCGTCCTTTTTTCCGTCCGCACTGGATTTCGGCGTTTCGATATGAATGGTGACTCCGGAAAAATCCTGGGTCTCATGCGCGGTGTCCGGATTTTTTTGCGCGCATCCTCGATCATTTTTTCGACCTTGGAGGCGTTGCCGCCGAGCTCGATGGCGGCGATAAACGGGATGTGGTTCGCACTGTCCTCGCCTTCGAAATCAGCATCAGCGGACGTGAATGCGATCACTGCATCGCCCGTCGCGAAATCAAGCAGTTCGCTGAGCGTATGCCCGGTCTCGGCCTTTACCTGTGAGTTAACTTCATCGAACTTCATCTCGCCGCGAAGCGGAGCGAAAGACTTGCTGACCTGTTCGTCAGCCCAGGTTTTGGCCCAAGGGCTTTCGCCGTAGGCCTTCACCATCGCGGGAACATCGTTGAACGAAAGGACCACCGGCGTCTGGTCGCCGATCAGGTTAAGAAGCGGCGTGGCCGCTGATGCAACTACGGCCGAGCTCGCGAGCAGCGCGGTAGAAACGAACTTGTTCAGGAGTTTCATGGGGAAAGTGGTGAGAGGAAAGACGAGGCCGACAGACAGCGCGCCGATGAACGGCGCAGACTCGCGCACAACACGGTCGAAGTCTGCGGTGTCGCGGTGATCACTTGGCAGGAATCGAAGCAGGAACCTTGACCGTTCGTGGCGGCTCCAGATAGCGGAATCCCGAATTGGGGTTGCGCGCGTCGAAGGCGAACGCGTCGCGATTGCGCAGAAAATTCTTCAAGACGCCCGCCGGAATTGCGAAGTTCAACCCCTCGATGCCGGTCATCATTGCCTTCATGTTGTTCACGCCAACAACCTCGCCGCGAAGGTCGAAAAGCGGACCGCCAGAGTTGCCCGGATTTATCTGCGTGGTCGTTTGAATGTAGAGCTGGCCGCCCATCGGACGATTACGCGAACTGACTATCCCCTGCGAAACCGTGCGGTCCAAACCGAGCGGACTGCCGATGGCGAAGACTGTCTGGCCTTCCGTGAGACCGTTGGATTCACCGATGGAAACCGAGGGAAGTGAAACGCCTTGGGGCAGGTCGTCGATTTTCAAGAGCGCCAGATCGAGCCGCGAATCGAGCGCGACAATGCGGACTTTGCTGTACACCGCTTTTTCCAATTCAGCCGTTCCTCGTTTGAATTGCGTTACCGTGATTGCGTACTCGCCGGCGACTACGTGCTCGTTGGTGATAATGTAGCCAGCGGGGTTGATAATGAAGCCTGAGCCGAGTCCAACTGGCGTGCGCACCTGCACCACCGCTTCAGCCACGCGATCCACGTTTTCCTTAACCGTCAGCGCAGGTCGGCCGGTCGATGTGCGATAGAGATCCGTCGACTCATCGGCAGCCGCGGCGGTCGTCAGGCTTTCGGCGGTGATGCGTTCGATTTCGTCGCGCGGGATCGAAATCACCGTGAACCCGAGGTCGACGACGACGCGATCAGCGCGCTCCGCCAGAATATCTCCCTGAACTGAGGCCCCGCTTTTTAACTTCAATGTGCTGAGTGCAAACGCAGGGCTGCCGAGCAACCCCATGCAAACGGCGAGACGAAAAAGTGAACGCACTGGAAACTGGGAACGGAAGGAAGAGGTGAATCGGGTCATGCGTAGGCAGATGAGAGAGCCTCCGGGATCGTTTAGGCACAACACCGTAGAATAGCCTGCCGTTACGCGTAAAGCCCGGTGTGCGGGAATGATTGATTCGTTACTGAGCGGAATTGTACCCGGCCACGCCATTGACGCGGCTGGTTCGACTGCTCCACTGTCATCCTTTGCGTCACATGGCCACGAACAGCACCGACTACAACTTCGCCCAAATCGAGCCGCACTGGCAAAAAATCTGGGAGGAGCAAAAAACCTTCCGCACGACCAACGACACGTCGAAGCCCAAGTTCTACGCGCTCGACATGTTCCCTTACCCGTCCGGCGCCGGCCTCCACATCGGTCACCCCGAGGGCTACACAGCCACCGACATCATTTCCCGCGCCAAACGCGCCCAGGGTTTCAACGTCCTCCACCCCATCGGCTGGGATGCATTCGGCCTTCCCGCCGAACAGCATGCCGTCAAAACCGGCACGCATCCCGCGACCAACACGCAGAACAACATTGGTAACTTCCGCCGCCAGCTGAAGTCGCTTGGGTTTGCCTACGATTGGGACCGCGAAGTGGATACGACCGACCCAAAATACTTCCGTTGGACGCAGTGGATCTTCCTCCAGCTCTTCAAACGCGGCCTCGCCTACGTTGATGAGCGCCCCGTCTGGTGGTGCCCCGAGCTCCGCACCGTTCTGGCCAACGAAGAAGTCGTCGACGGCAAATCCGAAGTCGGCGGTTTCCCCGTCGAACGCCGCAATCTCCGTCAGTGGGTGCTCCGCATCACCGCGTACGCCGAGCGCCTGCTCGCCGATCTGAAGGACGTCGACTGGCCCGACTCCACCAAGCGTATGCAAGAAGCGTGGATCGGCCGCAGCGAAGGCGCCGAACTCCTCTTCAAGCTGGAGAAGGAAAATCTCGGCGACCTCAAGGTCTTCACCACGCGACCCGACACCGTCTTTGGCGTCACCTACATGGTCATCGCGCCCGAGCACCCACTCGTCGACGCGCTGACCACGTCCGCGCAACGCGAGGCCGTCGACGCGTACAAGAAAAAGGCCGCCGCCAAGAGCGACCTCGAACGCACCGATCTTGCCAAGGACAAGTCTGGCGTGTTCAGCGGCTCCTTCGCGCTCAATCCGGCCAACGGCGCGCGCGTCCCCGTCTGGATCGCCGACTACGTCGTCATGGGCTACGGCACCGGCGCCATCATGGCCGTTCCCGCGCACGACGAACGCGACTACGAGTTCGCTATCAAATTCCAGATCCCGGTCATCCAGGTCATCGAGCCCGTCAAACACGAGGGCAATGGCGATGGGCATCCGAAACTTCCCTACACCGGCGACGGCGTGCTCGTTCACTCCGAAGGCTACACCGGCCTGCCGTGGGAAGAGGCGAAGAAGAAAATCACCGCCGACTTCGCCGCCAAAGGCCGCGGCAAGGCCACGGTGAACTACAAGCTCCGCGACTGGCTCTTCTCTCGCCAGCGCTACTGGGGCGAGCCGTTCCCGATCGTGTGGGTTGAAAAAGCCGACTACGACCGCGCCCTCGCGACCCGCAAAGCCGATGTCCCCGCCGAGCCTGTCACGTTCACGAGCGACGGCAAAACCCTCTACGCGCTCCCACTCCCCGCCGCCGCACTCCCGCTCAGCCTGCCCGACGTGCAAAGCTATCTGCCCAGCGGCAACGGCGAGAGCCCGCTTGCGAATGTCACCGAGTGGCTGGAAATCTGGATCAACGTCGAGACCGGCGCCTCCGTTCCTGCGTCACAAGCGAAGCCCGCCGGCGACGGCTGGGTCCGCGGTCGCCGCGAGACCAACACCATGCCGCAATGGGCCGGCTCATGCTGGTATTATCTGCGTTATCTCGATCCGAAAAACTCAGCGGCCCTCGCCTCCCCCGAACTCCTGAAATATTGGGGCGTGCCCGACATCTATGTCGGCGGTGCCGAACATGCCGTTCTGCATCTGCTGTATGCGCGCTTCTGGCACAAGGTCCTCTTCGACGAGGGCGTCGTCCCGCAGTCAGAACCGTTCAAGAAACTCTTCCATCAAGGCATCATCCTCGGCGAGGACGGCGAAAAGATGTCCAAGAGCCGCGGTAACACCGTGAGCCCGGACGACATTATCAAGACGCACGGTGCCGACACGCTGCGCCTCTACTTGATGTTCCTCGGACCACTCGAAGCCATGAAGCCGTGGAATCCCCGCGGAATCGAAGGCGTGCACCGTTTCCTCCAGAAAATCTGGCGCGAATGCATCGCCGAAGACGGCTCGATCAACGCCAAGATTTCTGCGTCCGCGGAAGATTCCGCCGAACTCAGCAAGCTGCTCCACGAGACAATCAAGAAAGTCACCGAGGACATTGCTGCGCTGCGCTTCAACACCGCCATCTCGCAGATGATGATCTTTGCCAACGCGCTCCAGAAAGCGCCGTCGATCAGCCGGACGGGCGTGCTCTCATTCCTGCAACTGCTCGCGCCTTTCGCACCACACTTCGCCGAAGAGCTCTGGGCGCGTCTTGGCGCCACCGGATCCATCGTCGCTGCTGCGTGGCCTACATTCGACGCCGCCAAACTCGTTTCCAACGAAGCCAAAGTAGTCGTCCAGGTGAACGGCAAGAAACGCGCCGAGCTGCTGCTGCCCATCGGCACCGATCAGGCCGCTGCACTCGCCGCCGCCCAAGCCAATGCCGACGCCAGTCCTCACCTGACGGGAAAGACGCTCAAACGCGTCGTCTTCGTGCCCGGCAAGATCCTGAATCTCGTCGTCGAGTAATCATTCCCCCGCGTCGTCGGGATCATTTTAATCAAAAAGCAGATTCTTCGTAGAAATCTGCGTTTTGAGGTCTTATTCTGTAATAATGATGCAAATGCATTTTTCGCATCATTTTTGCATTTGATCTTTTTGAGGGGTTTCCCCTACGGTTGGCTTATGAACAAGTTATCCGCCGTCCGCGCCGTCTTCGCGCTGCCTCTAGCCGTAGTCTTTCTTTGCGCTCCAACGGCGACGTTCGCTGCCGCCAAAAACAAAAATCCAGCCAGCAAGATTTATGTGGCCGACCTCACCGGCGAATCCCAAGTCGACACCGGCGAACGTGTCGAAGCGTTGTCTAAAAAATCCGTCTACGTGGCGGAGGGCACCTCGTTCGAAACCAAGTCCGGCGCCAGCGACTCGCTCGTTTTTTCCAATGGCACCGCGATCTATGTCGGAAGCGAGACGCGCTTCGAAGTGAAGAAGTTTTTGCAGGAGCCCTTTCTGCCCAATCGCAGCGATCTCGACGCTGAACCGTCCATTTCCCAGACCGTCGTGAAAATCACCCGCGGCTCGGTCGGCATTTGCACGAGCAAACTTGTCGCCGGCAGCTCCATGACCTACCAGACCCCGCACGCGACGGTGAATATCCGCGGGCGCAAGGTCATGATCGAAGTCAGTGACAACGAAACGCGTGTTTCACTCCTTGAAGGCGACGTCACCGTACTCGCCGCTTCAACCGGAGCGCCAAATCAAACACTCCGCCCCGGACAGCAAGCGATCATCCGCAAAACCGCGACCGATGAAAACGCCGTCGTGACCGTGCAGCCCATCATGGACGAACAGCAGGCCAAGCTGGACGAAAACGTTTCCCTCGCCTGCATTTCCCGCCGCACCGTTTTCTTCGAGGTTGCCCCGCGTGGCGAAGGCGAAGAAGCCGAAATCCGCCCCGTCCAGGTTGTCCCCGCTTCACACGATCCCGGATTCACCGTAAGCCCTGCCCGCATCGGTGGCTGAGCTCCACGTATTCGCCATTCACGACTCTTCCTTTCGCGCCGCGATTGCGAAACTCAGCCTGATTTTCTGATTTCATGACTCTGTCCGCCCTGTTCCGCCTTCGCGTCTCAGCAGCTTGCGTCGTCGTTCTCTCCGGCTCCGCCGCTACGACCGCCCGCGCCTTGGTGAAGTTTAACGACGCGCACGACGAGATTTTCATCACCGGCACGGCCGGAGTTACCTACGACTCAAACATCTTCGCCTCCAACGGCGGTGAAGATGACACAAGCTGCAACGCGTCACTCGATCTCGAATACCGCCGGAAAGCCGGGATGCTCGGTGTTAATGGCGACCTTGGCTGGAATTTTTCCAAGTTCCAGGAGTTCTCCTCCGAAGATTTTGCCAACCCGCACGCTCGTCTCGAAGTCACCAAGGATTCCGGACGCACCACGGGCTCTGTCACAGCAGGAGCCCGGCGCGAGAGCCGCTCCGATTCCGCCATTAACATCCGCACGACCTCGTGGGAATATGACACGGGGCTGAACGTGAAATATCCAGTCATCGAGCGTTACTCGCTCACCGGACAGGCGTCCTGGAATCGCAGTGACTTTCTCGATAATCTTTCCCTCGTCGACCTCGATACTTGGACGCTCAGCACCGACCTCTTCTACGTGTACAACAGCCAGCGCGACCTTTTCGGTGGGTATCGCTTTCGAGTGACCGACACTACCGCCGACACGCAGGACATCGACCACGCATTCACGGTCGGCACCTCGGGAAAAATCATCTCCACGATCAATGGCAGCGCACGCGTCGGCTACCAACTTCGCGAATCCAACCGCACCGACGGCACGCGCGAAACCTTCGATGGCTTCACCTCTGCCGTATCCGCGACATGGAGCGGTTTCACCCATCTGAACGTCACCGGCCAGCTCTCCAGTGATTTCGAAACCATCGCAACCGACGTCAGCGTTTCCACCACCGCCGCCGGACTTGACGCGCAATACGCGCTCAATGCCCGCTTCTCGCTCTACGCTGGCGCGGCCGTGGGACGCTCGCGATTCCTCGGTGAGGCCGGCGGCGGACGTCGCGACACATACCTCTCCTACAACGCCGGCGTCGCATACACCCTCAACGACCATCTCAAAGCCACCTTCGGTTACATCTGGTTCGAAAACTGGTCCACGCTCGCATTTTCCGACTACACGCGGGACACGATTTCATTGAATCTCTCCTCGCGATGGTGAACAGTTGGCACTTGCCCGCCCTGTTCCTCAACCGTCACTTCACCCGCTCCATTTTTTGCGCCGCATTCGGGCTTGTCGCTCCATTGCTCGCCACATTGAACGCCGCAGCGCAGGATAATTCCAAGCCCGCGGCACGTCCCGTCCCAAGCTACGCCATCGTTCCCACCGACCGCCTGCGCATCGATGTCTACCAGGAGGAGGACCTCTCGGTCATCGCGTCGGTGGATGCCAAGGGCACCATCAATCTCCGTCTTGTTGGCGAAATCGTGGTCGCCGGGAAGACCGTTCCAGAGGCGCAAAAAGCCATCGAGGCTGCCTATCGGGAAGGTCGCTATCTGGTCACGCCCCAGGTCACAATCAATATAGAAGAATACGCCCCACGCGAAGTCTCCATCGACGGCATGGTCCGCAATCCCCGGGCGCTTCCCGCTTCCCATCGAATCCGGTCTTACCGTCGCCGATCTGGTACTTAAAGCCGGCGGTCTTACCGATACCGCGCGTGGATCCGCCGTCACCGTCACCCGCCGCGGCCCGGATGGAAAACAGACCGTCTTCACCGTGGACGTTGAAAGTCTCATCAAGGGCAAATCCTCCGGCAAGGCCGCCGACAACGCCTTTCTCCTCCAGCCGGGAGACATCGTCTTCGTGCCGCAGCGTATCATTTAACTCCTGACACGTCTCCATGTCCGACTCGCCTCTGAGCCCGTCAAACTCGTCCCAGTCAGGAGATCAATTGGTCGAGCGTCGCACCCTGCGCGACTACTTCATCATCCTCCGCGAGCGTCTTTGGATCGCCCTGCCTCTGGCCCTGATCGTCGCCGTGGGCTATGGCTACATGAAGGCCCGGGCAGTACCCATGTACCAGAGCCGGGCCACGATGCAGATCGAGAAACCCGAAAAAATCGTCACCTCACAGGAGGTCGTGGACATCTCCGTCAATAGCGACATCGAGCTCAACACCTACCTCCAGATCCTCGTCAGCGCCAAGCTCCGCAGCAAAGTCGTCCAGTCGTTGTCGCCCGCCGAGGTAAAACTCCTCCAGCAACCGTTCCTCGCCAATCTCGATCCCGGTCAGCCGCCACCGTCCATCAACGATGCGGTGGGCAGCATCAACGTCCAACCCATCAAGAGCAGTTTCCTCATCAGTCTCACCGCGACCAATCGCTCCGCCGAGGGTGCTGCGCTCATCGCCAACCGCTACGTCGATCAGTTCATGCAGGACCTGCTCGATGAACGTGGGCGGGAAAAACGAATACGCCGTCCAGTCGCTGCGGACCCGCGCGGAGCAACTCCGCAAGGAGGTCGAGGTCGCCGACCAGCGCCTTCAGACTTACATGAAGGAACAGCGCCTCGTCTCTCTCGACAGCAGTGTGAACATCGTGAGCGACCGCCTAAAGACAGTAAATGCCGCGCTCTCCGCCGCACGCCTCGACCGCCTTCAGTTGGAGGAGCTCAACAACCAGATCGTCTCCTTCCAGAAGGACGGCCGCAATCTTCTCGAAATCGCCGCAATCGCCAATCACGGCACCGTCCCCGCCGTCAGCGCCCAGCTTTCCGAACTCACCCGCCAGCAATCGGTCCTGGCCCAGCGTTACTTCGAGCGCCACCCAAAGATGATCGAGCTGGAGAAATCCATCAAGGCCGCCCGTGAACAGCTCGCCCGGGCCACGGAACTCGCGGTCGCCGATCTGTCACGCGAGCCTCGAAAAACCCGCGCCAACGAAAGATCGCTCGAGCAGGAGTACGCCTTGAACGAAAGGAGCAGACCGCCTCCGCGATCTCTCGATCGACTTCAAGAGCCTGAAAATCAGGCGGCCGTCGCAAAGGCGAACTACACCCAGATACTCGACCGACTGAGCCAGGCCACCACCAGCAGCAATCTGGAACGCATCTGCGTCCGCCCGCTCGTTCCCGATCCTGCCACCCAATACGGCAGCACCCTCACGCCCAAACATTCGCTCCATCACCAAGACCTGCGTCGGCCTTTTTGTACTCGTCTTTGTCGGCGTCGCCATCGGCCTCAGTTTCATCGACGACCGCATCAAGAGCTCGTGGGACGTCGAACACTTCATCGGCGTCAACCTCCTCGGCATCGTCCCCGATCTTTCCGCGCTCAAAGACGACGACAAATACTCGCTCGTTTTGAAGAACCGCGAAGCCCCCGGCGTCGAGTCGTTCCTCAGCGTCTACAGTTCGGTGAAAATCCACTCGAAGCTCGATTTCCCCAAATCGATCATTGGTCACCTCCACGATCCCCCGGCGAAGGCAAGATCCTCGTCTCATCCGATCTGGCCGGCAGCTTCGCACGTCACGGGAAACGCACGCTCCTCATCGATTGCGGTTTGCGCCGTCCGATGGTTCATCGCCACTTCAATCAGCCCAACGACAACGGCCTGATCACCTGGTTCGAGCACGGTGCCAATCTCGATGGCGACCTCACCGAGAACCACACCTAGGCATCACGAGGCTCGGAGAAAACTTCTCACTCCTCTGCTCTGGCGGCCGCTTCCAAGACACCGACCGAAATCCTTGAAAGCCCGGCCTTCGGCCAGCTTTCTCGCTCGTCTGAAAGAGCATTTCGACCTCATCGTCGTCGATTCTCCTCCCATGGGAGCGGTCATCGACTCGCTGCTCATCGCCGACGACCGACGAGGTCATCTACGTTTGCCGCTTCAACAAAGCCTACCGGGAAACACGTGGAAGCTCTACATCCGCGCACTCCATAACGGCAAAAACGACATCCTCGGCATGTATCTCAACGGTCTCTCCACCGGGCGGGTATCGAGTTTACTCGAACTACCGTTACTACCGGAGCTGACAAAAAATACTACGGCACACAGGGCCGGTGATGACCCCTTCTTACTCGCTTCCTGTCAGTTCTTCACTCAAAGCCCCTGCTCGTCGCACTCGGCTTGGGGCTGCTCGGCCTGTTCTCCGGCTGATTTCGACCAGGTATCAGACTCCAGCCTGGGTTGTCGTGGAGACTAGTCACATCAAACGTGAGGGTGGTTTCCTGAAACCAGATCCCGACGAAGATCACCGGGCGCGTCTGGGACGGCGACGATCTTCGCATGGACATGATTGAGGAGACTAACCGTGTTCCGCTCATCAAGAATCACGGACTTGGCGTGGCATTCTGGCTGGACGACGAGTACCACCATCTGCGCGTTGTGACTCTGCGCGTCACCTATCCACACATGAAGTCACCATCGAGCTGGCTTAAAGGCCGGATCAAACTCCAGGAAGAATCCTACTAAGTCGATGGCCGGACCCGTCGTGGATTGTCAGTGTACATTTTCGACGAAGACTGGGAACTGGTACACGGCATGTGGACCGTCGAAATCTTGGGGTGGCGATCGCCTCCTCGGTCGCAGTGTGGTCACCACGTTTGATCCCGCAAAATCCGGGAAATAAAAGACCGCCGTCCGCCGAAATTTACCGCGTTTCTTCACGTCGTGATCTCCGCCTTTCTCCCCAAAACCTTCGATCCCCGCAAACCCGTCGCGCTCATCGCCGGCCAGGGACTGTATCCGATCCTTATCGCCCAGTCGATTCGCCGCGCTGGCATTCCCCTCCGCTTGATCGCTTTCGAGGAGGAAACCCGGCCCGATCTCTACGACTCCTTTGCGGAAGCTGACCGAAAAAAAATTCTCGTCGGACAACTCGGCAAGATGCTCAAGTCCCTCGATCAGTTCGGTGCCGGCGCCGCCATCATGGCCGGTCAGATCACGCCCAAGCGCCTCTTCAAGGGCCTGCATCCCGACTTCAAGGCCGCCCGCATTCTCTTTTCGCTGAAACGTCGCAACGCCGAGACCATCTTCGGCGCCATCGCCTCTGAGATCGAGCAACTGGGTATTCAGATGCTCGATGCCCGCCAGCTTTCTCGATGACCAGCTCGCCACTCCCGGAGTGATGACAGGCGGAAAATTCCCCATCGACCGCGAATACCTTGAACACGGCATCCATATCGCCCGCCGAATCCGCCCGTCTCGACATCGGCCAGGGCTGCGTCGTGCGCAAGGGCACCGTCCTCGCCGTCGAAGCCTTTGAAGGCACCGACGCCATGCTACGCCGCGCTGGCGAGTTCAAAACCGACAACACCCTCTTCGTGAAAACAGTGAAGACACATCAGGACTACCGCTTCGACGTCCCGGTGTTCGGACAACGCACGCTCGAGACAATGCGCGAAGCCGGCCTCCACGCCGCAGCGCTCGAAGTCGGCCGCGTCATCATGATCGATAAGCCCGCCGTCATCGCCCAAGCGAAGGAATGGGGCATCTCGCTTTTCGGTTTCGAATAAAACTTCCGGCGTGGCCGAGCCTCATTCCAGAGCCAGCCCGCTCGGCTCCTTGCCAAACATTTCCGCCAGCGCCTCGACCACGATACCGTGATCATCCCGCTGCGGAACGCCTGACACGGTCACGGTTCCGACTACGCCGACACCTCTCACGCGGATGGGAAACGCCCCGCCGTGTGGCGCGTAATCAGTCGCGCTCGCGCCATGAGATTCGGCCAGCGTGGTCTTGTCCCGCTCCAGCCACAGCGCGACCACATAGGACGGACGTTGAAACCGGTGGGCCACGTTGCGCTTCCGCCGGATCCAGTCCGCATGATCGAGCGTCGTCCCCGGCATTCCGTGATAGAAAACCGTCGCGCCATTCAGCGTCACGTCGAATGCCACCGACACTCCGCGCTTCTCGGCCACCGCCTTGATTCGCCCGCCAAGCTCCCACGCCGTGCTCGCGTCGAATTGTTCGAAAACAAAAATCTCTTCCTGCAGGGCGATACGCTCCAGATCTGCGGCAATAATCATCCACTCACATCGCCACCGCGTCGCCCGAGACTCCAGCCACTATTCAATCAAACAGTTGGGAGACCTGCGCTATTTCCGCGCCATTACCCCGGGTTTACCCGCGAGCCTTCTTCGCCTGTCCGGCCCCCACTCGCGCCAGCAACGGCCCCCATTGCAAACCGTCCGGATCCTCCATCTGCGGGAAGATCGTCTCGCTCCGCGTGCGCGACGTCTCGTTCCAATACACCACGGTCCGCGTGACGCTTACCGCGTCCGCTTCGGATATTCCGTCGCGAGAAAAATCCAAGGTCTGCACCGCCGCGCCAAACCCGGCAAAACGAGCCTCCAGTCGGTCACTCAACTTTCGCACGACCTCCATCGCCCCTGATTCCCCGAGTTCTTTCAGCAGTTCCGAATAAAATTCCGTGCGCAACGCCGCGCCAGCCTCCACGTACGCCGGGATCTCCAGTCGTTGCTGTCCATTTTCGCGCAAAGTCGCCACCGCGATCTCCGCCTCATACGCATGACGCACCGCCTGCATGTTCAGCGCCAGGCGCGCCAGAGCCGTCCACTCCCGTTCGTTCAGCGACAACTCCACGCCTGCGCCCAGAGCACGCAGTTCGATCTCCTCCGCCAGCAAAGCCGCTTCCCGGTCCCCAGCACGGCGACCCGTTTTGCGGCCCCGGCCCCATTAAAGTCTCCGGCCACTGACGCCACCCAAGCCTCCTGTTTCACGCTCTGCCTCATTGCCGAAAGATTTCGAAGTCACCCGGCCTTTGACGCCAGCCTGTGCCATCAAACCCGTCGTCGAACCGGCCGTCTTTTGCTCTCGAAACGACCACGCGCCACCAAGCGCGAGCAGCAAAAAAACAACACATGGCAGGGACCAACGGGGCATCATAGGGGAATACCCCCACAACACCGACCATTCTCCACAAACGATCAACCGTCTTTCCTGCATGGACCAACTGATCCATCCCTCCGGAAAACCCTTACACGCCCGCAGCATCATCCGCCTCCATCTGCTCACCCTTCTCCACTCGCTACTCGCTACGGCGCAAAACCTCCTATTCCCTCTGCCCAAATGAAGAAAACCTTCCCCTTTCAAGTTCCCGGCAAAGACGACGCCCGCGTCCTCGAAGCCATCAAAGGCGACATCCGCAAGTACCTGAAGCGCGAGCGCCGCAAAAAATTTCCCGAAGGCTTCGACCTCTGGGATTTCAACTGCAAGGCCGGCCCCGACCAAGCCAGCGCGACCGCGATCCCGGTCGCCGATCTCATCGTCGGTCTGGACAAACTCGCGGCTTCAGGCGCCAAGCAGGCCTACGTGGAGATCCTCGCTTTCGCCAGCAACCGCCAGCCCAAGCGAATCTCACCCTTTGACCAACCGGACGCCCCCGCAGACAAGCAGTCTGCCACCGAGAATCCACAATAGCGTCAAGGCGGCGCAGACCTGAGTCTTCCGATATGAGTCCTATGGGGTCCTATTAGCCCCATAGGACCTATCTCCTGATCCGACCGCTTCGCTCCCCTGCCAGCCATGCCCGACACCCGCGAGGTCCGCCTCTGCCAGAAAACCCGCCACGTCATTTCCGCAGAAGGCGCCGTTCTTGCCGTCCCAGCCGACTGGGAACTCCTGCCACCCGGCGACGCTGCCCTCAGCCGCCGGCTCAAAGAGGCCGGACCCACATGGACCGTGATCGAGATCAAAGGCCGCAAGCGTTTCTCCCACGGTATATGGGCTCCCGCCACGACCATCGCCGCCCTCCGCGCCGAGCGGCAGCACGAACAAGCCGATCCCGCGTACCAGAAAAAACTCGCCGCCAGCCGACTCCGCCGCGCCCGCGAAGAGCAAACCTACGCCACCGACTTCCGCGCCGCCGTCCTCGCTTTTCTCCACTTTCACCCCACCTACGCTCGCGAAGCCGATCAACTCGCCACGCTCATCGCCGACCACGCCACGCCTGTTGGCAGCGGCACCGTTGCCCGCACCGAACGCATTCCGATCGAGCAACGCGCCGAAGCCGCCACCATCGCCTGGCTCCGCCACCAAACCACCGGCTACGACACAATGACGATCGCCCGCGTCAAAGGCCTCCGTCGCGAAATCCGCCAGCAACTCGCCCAACGTTCCCGCGACCTGCTACACCGCTACCGCCAAGGCCAGGCCGTGGATCCGGCCAACTGCGCATTGGCCGAGGTTTTGAAAAAAGCGGCCACAAGTATTCCGCCAAGTCCGCCTGCACAGACTCTTCTTTTTTAAGCGCGCTTTGTGATTGGAAGAAAACGTCTGCGCGCCATCAGGCGCTCATCAAACTAGCATTTTGAATCTTTCCTCCGGTAGGTGTGTCTAAGCGGGTACGAGATATCCAACCATGCCCCTCCCTGAGTCGCGGATGAAATTTGCCTTCGGCTGTTTGATCACTGCAACCGTAGTCGGATTATCCCGAGCAGATGAGCGCACGGCCCTAAGAAGTGTCAGAATAGAAGCCCTTCGCCTGATTACCGAAGACATCAACAAGGGAACGCCGTTGATTTTCGGCCAAGCTGAAGCTCCGATTGAAATTCCTGAAGACGTCGTCTTGCTGGACCCTCTCGAAACCACCGATAAAAAAATCCCGGACTTTTTTCCTGCGCATCCACCTGAAACGAAATTTGAGGAATTTGTGCGGACGGGAACGATATGGGAGAAAGGGCGAATACGTTTTTGGGCTAAAGGCGATCAAGGCCTGATGCTAGACCTTCGTTTTTAGAACGGCTCCATGGCTTTCTTCTCTCGGATATTCCTCTGAAAGCTGGTGCGGGCGGAGGGAGTCGAACCCTCCTCTCATGCTTGGGAAGCACACATAATAGCCGATATACTACGCCCGCAGAAGGCTCGCGGATTCAACGCACCGAGCCGCCCTCCGCAACCACGAATTCGCTTCATCGGGCAGGAACGTCACTCGTCTGTGCAGTCGCCTTCAGTCGATAGTGACCGATCACGCGATACCGAAACAGGACATCCTCCTCCTGTGCGCCCGCTCCAATGTTGTGAATGATCAAGGGCACATCGCCGGCCTTCCGGTCGGAAACAACGCCGATGTGCAACAATCCGCCGCCCAGATCCCACGCCACGATATCACCCGGCGCATACGTGGTGGCGACTGCGAGTTTTTCATCCATCCCCACATGCTTTCGCCTGAAGTAGGTCATCAGATTGGGCACTCTCCGATGATCGATATTTCGATCCGGTTTTTTCAGCCCCCACTTGTGCGGATAATCGCCAAAGTGCGCGGTCATGTCTTCATGGACTTCCTTCTGGAGATCCAGCCCGACGCCTCGAACCGCACGAACAACGACATCACTGCACACTCCAGTTCCGATCGGCACGTCACCACCGGGATATTTCAGCGAGACATACTTCGGGTCATACTGAGTCGTCACACCAATCTGGCTGCGAGCCGCCCCGGCAATCTTTGCGCCAACGGCCTCCTGTGATGGATTATCCGCACGACACACCCAAGCGATACTCAGGACAAACAACACCAAAACATAGACACGTGCTTTCATTGGATGGAATTTCTCTGTGCTAGCGAGAAGCAGCCCGGACGATCAAAAACACGTAGCGTGAGATGAAAGTAACGTTCGAGTGAAAAGTCGCTGAAGTGAGCGGATCTTTCTCGTCCTTAGCTGACCCGAAGACGTTCCCGCAGAAACGCGGCAAAGCTTTCGACGTCACGATTGGACGGTGTGCTCGAACGCGGAATGAACGGAACCGCCGCCACGACCAGCGCGACCGTCGGTCCATCCGTGATCCATTCCTCCACCGCCAGGATCTTGGTGACAACTTCGCGGCGAAGAGTCATCCCCTCAGCGTCGGATACTGCACGCTCGGCGGCGTTTTCGATTTCCGTCAACCGGGCGAGCAATCGACGAGCGAGGTAGGTGGCGCGATCAATCATGTGCGCCGACCTAAAAGCCGGCAAAGGTTCATGGCGAGCGTTCGAACAACGCGGGCCGGAAGCTCAAAAAATCGTCTGCCGATGCTCACAAGCCTGGGGGCTTTTCCCCATCTACACCGAAACAATCCCCTCATTTGCGCCGCCGCGTGGTCGCGACGCTTGAGATCGGGCCGTGAAAAGCCGATAGTTTGCGCATGAACATCTCGTCCTCCGTCAACCCCTCGCTGATCAACGACGCCGGCGCCAGTGGCAGTGCAGCCCGTCAGGAATACGGCGTGGAAATCGCGGTGAAGATCAATGACGCGATCAAACAGGAAGGCGCCGCCGCGGTGAAACTCATCGAGTCCGCCCCACGCTCCGACGACAGCAGCAAGGGCCGCAACCTGAACACCTACGCCTGATCTCGCCCGACGCTCTTTTCCCGCCGCGCACCTCGCCGAGGTCCGCGGCTTTTTGTGCCTCACGAATACGACCGCCGTCCATCCAGCGCGCTCTTCAACGTCACTGAATCCGCGTACAACACCCCGCCCCCACTCGGCAGCCCAAAGCCGATCCGAGTAACTTTCACTGCGCTTTCGTTCACGCTCAAATTTCCCTCCGCCCCAGCTTCCGCCGGCGGCAAATGCTGCGTCAGGTAATGACATGTCGCCTCGCCCTCGACGTCGTTCGACAACGCCAGAATCAACTCCTTCACCTCGCCCGCTGCGACCCGTCCCAACAGCGATGCGAAATTCAAATCCTCCGGCGCCACGCCTTGGATTGGCGAAAGTTTTCCGTGCAACACATGGTAAACGCCTCGGTACGCCCCCGAGCGCTCCAGCGCCACGAGATCCGGCACATGCTCGACCACGCACACGAGCGAAGGATCGCGTCGTTCGTCACCGCAGATCTTACACAAGTCACCCTCGGCAAGATTCCCGCAACGCGTGCAACGCCGCACACTCTGCGCCGCACTCTCCATGGCCGCCACCAGCTCCTGCAGCTTCGCCGGTTTCTCGACGAGCAGATGCAGTGCGATGCGCTCCGCCGACCGATACCCCACGCCCGGCAGCTGCTTCAGCTGTTTCTGCAGTTTTTCAAAAGCGGGAGTCATGGGATTTCTCTAAAAAGAAAATCGCCGGTCCCCGGAGTGCAATCCCCGTGAGCCGGCGAAAATAATTTCAATGCTTCAGCTAGTCCGAAGCTTTCGCTCAGAACATCCCCGGCATCTGGAATGCCGACGTCACCTTCTGCATCTCGGCGTCGTTCTGCTCCTTCGCCTGCTTCGCGGCATCCTGGATCGCGGTGAGGATCGTGTCCGAAACGAACTTCGCGTCTTCCTTCAAAAACTCCGGATCAAGCGTCAGTCCGAGAAACTTGCCCGAACCGCTGACCTTAACCTTCACCGCGCCGCCACCGCTCGTGATTTCGAGCTCTTTCGCGTCGAGTTGAGCCTGAAGCCCCTCGATCTGCTTTTGCATTTTCTGAGCTTGTTTCAAAAGTTTGCCGACGCCTGCCATGGTATGAAGTGGGTTTAGAGTTGGACTGAGGTTTGTATGGAAACGACCAAATGCGCCCAACCGCGCGCGCTCTTCAAGCCCCAAGTATCGCGACGTAACCTTCCCGGAAACTCGGATAACGCGGCCGCCAGCCCAACACGCGCTTGATCTTGGCATTGTCGATGACCCGGTCCGGAGTCACCGCCCGCCGTCCCGCCGCCGGAGCTCCGCTAAAAACCGGCGCCGGCAGCCCTAATTTTCCCGCCAGCCAGTTCACGATCTCCGCCTTCGGAGCCGCGCCATCGTCCGTCACATTAAAAATCTGCCCGTCCGCAGCCGGCGACTCCAGCGCACGCCAGATCGCGCCGCAGATATCGTCCCTGTGAATCAAATTAAGGTGATGATCCCCGCGCCCCGCGACTTCACCGCTCCGCACCTGCTCCAGCAAGTGGTGCCGCTGCGGTCCGTAAATCCCCGCGAGCCGCAAAACCGTCCGTCGCCCTGCCCCCTTCGGCAAACCCATCAATAACTCCTCCGTCTCCACCAGCACGCGCGGCCGCTCTCCGCCCCGGTCAACCGCCGCCGTCTCATCCACCCGTACGCCCCCATCCTGCGGATACACCGACGTGCTGCTCGTATAAACCGTCGCCCCTGCGACGCCGGTCGTCATCAGCCATTCCGTCATCGAGCGCATCCCATCAAAATAACTCCGCCGATAACCATCGATACCCGCGCCGCCGCCGCTCACGCAATTCACCACGAAATCCGCCCCGCCCGCGATCTGTCCGTGCCACGAGCCACTCGCGACATCCGCCACCACAGCGTCGATACCCTCTGCCGCAAATGCTTTGGCCTTCTCCTCATTTCGTGTAAGCACAGTCGCCCTCGCTCCCGCAGCCACCGCCTGACGCGCCAGTTCACCGCCCACATAGCCCGCGCCAAAAACAACGAGCCGCTTGCCGCTTAGGTTTCCAGGTGCATTCGTGCTCATCATCGTATTCTTAAAATAACCATGCCTACGGTTCTCATCATTTTGCCAGAGGGTTTTGAAGAAGTTGAAGCAATCACCCCGATCGACGTCCTCCGCCGCGCCGGCGCCGAGGTCACGGTCGCCGCGCTCGGCGAAAAGCCCGCCGTCAAAGGCAAACACAACATCACGATCCAGGCCGACTGCCTGCTCTCCGCCATTCCCGCTGGCCGCACCTACGATCTCCTGATCCTTCCCGGTGGCCCTGGCGTCCGAAAACTCCGCGCCGACCTGCGTATCACCGCCATCGTCCGCGCCCAGGCCACCAGTGGCAAATGGCTCGCCGCCATCTGCGCCGCACCGACCGTCCTCAACGACGCCGGCGTCCTCACCGGCAAGCGTTACACCGCCCACTTCAGCACCGCCGACGAACTCAAAGCCATTCTCGCAGACGAACGCGTCGTCATCGACGGCAATCTCATCACTTCCCGCGGAGCCGGCACCGCCCTCGATTTCGGCCTCACCCTCGTCGAGAAACTGTTCTCGTCCGCCAAATCCGCCGAAATCGCCAAATCCATCTGCGCGTGAACCCACAGCCGCGCTCCTGAGCGCGTGGCGGGTTTCCTATAGCCTGCAGGGCCTATTCGTTTTTCAGCCAAATTTAACTCCCTGTCCCATGGTCCGATGATTGCCATAAGCGCCACCGCTCCCTGAGCTTACGCGCGCCCCGCAACCATCTCCCACGTTGGCTTCCCCGCACACCTCCTTCCTTCGCCGCCTTCGTCCCTTCGCGAGACATGCTCTCGCCGTGCCCACTCGCGTCTCCTCATGTGCGGCATAGCCGGATTTATCAGCGCCCGCGTTTCTTCCGACGCCCGTCGCTCGGCCGTCGAGCGCATGAACGCCGCCATGCTCCACCGCGGCCCCGACGACCACGGCCTCGTCACCGACGGTCCCGCCACGCTCGGCATGCGCCGCCTCGCGATCTTCGATCCTGCGCACGGCCATCAGCCGATGACCACGCCCGACGGACGCCACCACCTTGTCTTCAACGGCGCCATCTACAATTTCCGCGAACTCCGCGCCGAACTCACGTCGCTCGGTCACACCTTCCGCACCGAGTGCGACACCGAAGTTCTCCTCGCCGCTTTCGCGCAATGGCGCGAAGCCTGTCTTCAACGCCTTCGCGGCATGTTCGCCTTCGCCGTCTGGGATTGCCGCGAACAAACGCTCTTCTTCGCCCGCGATCCGCTTGGCATCAAACCGCTCTACTATTCCCAACAACCCGACGGCTCGCTTCTCTTCGCCTCCGAGCTCCGCGCGCTCATCACCTCCGGCCATTGTTCCGACGCCATTTCCCCCGCATCCGTCAACGCCTGCCTCGCCTACCTCGCACCTCACGCTCCTGCCACGATCTACCGCGACGCCCTCAGCCTTCGCCCAGGCGAATGCGCCACGCTCAAGAACAACCAACTCCACGTCCGTGCGTACTGGACTTTCCGCGACGCCGCCCACTCCCCTGCTTTCACCTTTCACCCTTCACCCCTCACGCTTCCTCCGCCCGCCGCCACTCGCGCGGAATTTGTCGCCCAACTCCGCGCCCAACTCGACGACTCCATCCGCGCCCACACGCTCGCCGACGTTCCCGTCGGTGCATTCCTCTCCGGTGGACTCGACTCTCGGCGTCATCGCCGGACTCATGGCGCGCCAGAGCGGGGCGAAACTAAAAACCTTCTCGATCGGCTTCGCTGAAACCGCCTACTCCGAGGCCACCGAAGCCGCCGCGACCGCCGCTTACCTCGGCACCGAACACACCGCGCTCGTCCTCTCCGGCGAACAAGTCGCCGCCGATCTTCCCAAAATTCTCGCGAGCTTCGACCAACCCACCGGCGACGCCGTCAACACGTGGTACGCCAGCCAGCTCGCCCGCGCCGGCGGAGTCACCGCCGCGCTCTCCGGTCTCGGCGGCGACGAACTCTTCGGCGGCTATCCGTGGTTTCGCAGCACGCCCAAACTCGCCCGCTGGCTTCCGCTCTGGCGCTCTCTTCCTGCCGCGCTTCAACGTCCTCTGCTCGCCCAGCTCCGCCGTGGTCGCACCCGACGCCAAAAACTCGCCGACTTCCTCGAACACGCCACCGACCTACACGGACTCGCCGCACTTCAGCGCCGCAACTTTTCCGAAATCCAGCGCAGTGCACTCCTCTCCCCGGAAATCTCATCAACGTACGCATTCACCCCTCACCCTGAACTCGCCAATCTCTCGAGCGAGCTGCCGTTTTCCTCCGACGCGTTCTCCATCATCAGCGCTTGGGAACTCCGTACCTACATGGCCGATGTCCTCCTGCGCGACAGCGATGTCATGAGCATGAGCCACTCGCTCGAGCTCCGCGTCCCCTTCGTCGACCGCCCACTCCTAGAATGGCTCTGGCGCCAGCCGGCCTGTTTCAAAGACGACCGCTCGTCCGCCCCCAAAGCCATCCTCGCCGAAGCCGCCCGCGACGTCCTCCCGCCCGACCTCCTCACGCGTCGCAAGCGCGGTTTCACGCTCCCTTTCCCTCTCTGGATGCGCGGCCCGCTCCGCCCGTTCCTCGAGGAAACCTTCTCCGAGTCCAGCGTCGCACGCTCCGGTTTTTTCAACGCCCGCGCCGTCACCGCACGCTGGCAGACCTTCCTCTCTCGCGACGTCAGCCGCGACTGGTCCCGCCTTTGGAGCCTCGCCGTCCTCATCACCTTCGTAAACCGCCGCCACTAAATCCTCAGCTCATCCACGCATCCGCCAAGCCCCGTTTCCAATCCTGTTAATCCTGCAATCCTGTCCAAACTTCCGTCCGCCTTCGCTTTCACCTCCCACACACGTTTGCCGATGAAAAAAGTTCTCCTCCTCGCCCCCGAACTTTTCGCCTCCGAAGGCGGCATCCCGCGCATCCTCCGTCTCTATTTGAAGGCGCTCTGCGAACTCGCCCAGCCTTTCGGCCACGTCGATCTCCTCGTTCTCAACGACACCGTATTCGATTCCCGTGATCTCCGCCGCTACAGCGACAAACGCCTCGAAGCGTGGGAAGCCTGCAACCGCAAAAAATTCCACTTCGGCCGCGCCACCCTACGCCATGCCAAACGCGCCGACCAGATCGTCTGCGGTCACATCGGCCAGCTTCCCGCCGCCTGGCTCGCCCAACGTTTCCGCCCCAAACTCCGCTACTCACTCGTCGCTCACGGCATCGAAGTCTGGCGCCCGTTCACCTTTCTCGAACGCCTCGCTCTAAAACGCGCCCACCGCATCCTCTGTGTCAGCGAATTCACCCGTCGCGAACTCCTCAAACACGCGAAAATTCCCGCCGACCGCGCCGTCGTTCTCCCCAACGCCCTCGATCCTCACCTCACCACGCTTCCCCACGATTCTGAAGCGCCCGCCGGCACGAACGCCGACATCCTGACCATCTCGCGTCTGTCGAAGGCCGATAACTACAAAGGCATCGACCACCTCATCGAGTCGATGCCGCAGATCCGGCAGGAAATTCCCGCCGCCCGTCTGCGCGTCGTCGGACGCGGCGACGATCTTCCCCGGCTTCAATCCATCGCCAGCAAACTCCACCTCAGCGACGCCGTCCGCTTCCTCGGCTACGTTGGCGATGACGATCTCCGACGCGAGATCCGCGACTGCCGCGTCTTCGCTCTCCCAAGCCACCGCGAGGGATTCGGACTCGTTTATCTCGAAGCCATGGCGCAAGGAAAACCCTGCGTCGCAGCACGCTCAGGCGGCGCACCCGAAGTCCTTTCGCCCGAGACCGGTGTCCTCGCCGAGTATGCGAACATTCCCGCGCTCTCCCAAGCCTGCATCCATGCGCTTCGTCGCGAGTGGAATCCCAAGGCCATCACCGCCCGCGCCGACCTGTTTTCGTATTCGCATTTCCGCGATAAACTCGGCTCCATCCTCTTCGCGTGAACGATTCGGCCCCCATTGTCCGACCGCCTCCGCTGGTGATCGAAGCCGGCCGCGCCGACCTCCACTACTGGCGCGACCTCTGGCGCTACCGCGAACTCGCCGTCCTTCTCGCCTGGCGCGATATCCAGGTTCGCTACAAACAGGCAGTCCTGGGCATCACGTGGGCCGTCATCCAGCCCGCGGTGCAGACAGTCCTGCTCTGGTTTGTCTTCGGAAAACTCGCGAAAATGGGCGAAGGCGCTAACACAATTCCCTATCCGCTTCTCGTCCTCTCCGGTCTGCTCCCCTGGCAACTTTTCTCCGCTGCCTTCAACAACGCCGGCAACAGCCTCGTCGGAAACTCCCACCTGATTTCGAAAGTCTATTTCCCGCGCTTGATCATGCCGCTCTCCGCGCTCGCCGTCGCGCTGCTCGACATGCTGATACTCCTTGCACTCACGCTCCCTGTGATGGCCGCCTTCAAAATCTGGCCCTCCTGGCATCTTCTGTTCCTTCCACTTTTCACCCTCGGCACGCTTCTCATCGCCTTGGGCGCCGGCCTCTGGATAACCGCGCTCACCGTCAAGTTCCGAGACTTCCGCTTCATCGCGCCTTTCCTCCTTCAGATCGGCATCTTCGTCACACCCGTCGGCTATCGCACCGATCTCCTCCCCAACTGGCGCGACCTCCTCGCGCTCAATCCTCTCACCAGTATGGTCGAGGGCTTCCGCTGGTGCCTCCTCGGCGGACGCACCCACTTCGAACCGCACGACCTCGGGCTTTCACTCCTCATGACCGCAATCCTGCTCATCAGCGGCCTCTGGTATTTCCGTAAAACCGAGCGCCAGTTCTCCGACGTGATCTGACCATGTCCGGCGAGCCGATCATCACCGTCGAAAACCTGTCGAAGCGCTACCGCCTCGGTTCCGCCCCCCGTCATACCAGCCTTCGCGATGCGCTCAGCCACAGCGCGCGAAATTTCCTCTCACGCCTCCGCGCTGCGCCTGCAGCCGGTTCTCCCGACGAGTTCTGGGCACTCCGCGACGTCAATTTCTCCATCAACCGCGGAGACGTCGTCGGCATCGTCGGCAGGAATGGCGCGGGCAAATCCACGCTGCTGAAAATTCTCTCGCGCATCACCGAACCCACGACCGGTCGCATCACGCTCCACGGCCGCGTCGCCTCGCTCCTTGAAGTCGGCACAGGTTTCCACGGCGAACTGAGCGGACGCGAAAACATTTTCCTCAACGGTGCCATCCTCGGCATGAGCCGCGCGGAGATCCGAAAAAAATTCGACGAGATCGTCGCTTTCGCCGAGGTCGAAAAATTCCTCGATACGCCCGTGAAGCGCTACTCGAGCGGCATGTATGTCCGCCTCGCTTTCGCCGTCGCCGCGCACCTCGAACCCGAGATTCTGATCGTCGACGAGGTCCTCGCTGTCGGCGACGCTGCTTTTCAGAAAAAATGTCTCGGCAAGATGCGCGAGGTCGCCTCCGGACATGGTCGCACCGTTCTCTTCGTCAGTCACAACACCAGCGCCCTCCTCGATATCTGCAACCAGGGCGTCTGGCTCGAACGCGGCCAGGTCCGTGCCAACGGCCCCATTCGCGAAACGATTTCCGGTTATCTCGCGACGAGCACCGTCTCGCGAGCCGACTTCACGTCGCGCCCAGATCAACCATCGATGCTCTTCGCCGAGATCGACACAACCCGCCTGCAATCCGGCGATCTCGTCTTCAACGTCGGCTTCCGCTCACCCACACCGCTTCGCCCGCCCGTCGTCGGCATCCACGTATACACGCGCTTCGGCCAGCCGATCTTCGGCGCAAACACGCGCATGACCGGGCCCGAGTGGAATCCTTCTCCGTCCACAAGCGGCATCATCACCGGACGTGTCACGCTGCCTCCGCTGCGCAGCGATACCTACCGAGCATCCTTCTGGCTCGGCGACGCCAGCCAGGACTACGACTACAAGCCCGACGCCCTCACGTTCGACTATCTCGGCCGCGACTTTCATCCACGTTCTCCGACCACCGAGGTCACCGGCCCCATTCATCTCCCGTGGGAATGGACCTTGTCGGAAACCAATCCGTCGTAAGCGTCCCCGTGGAAATTTCCGTCATCATCTGCGCGCACAACCCCGACCGCTCGCGCCTTCACCGCACACTCGACGGCCTGCGTCTTCAAACGCTACCACCCGACCGCTGGGAAACGCTGCTCGTCGACAACGCCTCTTCACCAGAGATCTCCCGCGACGAACTCGCACCTCACGCTCCCGTCAACCTCCGCATCCTCCGCGAATCAGCCCTCGGTCTTACGTCCGCCCGTCGCACCGGACTGCGCGCCGCAACGGCCGGAATCGTCATCCTCGTCGACGACGACAACGTCCTCGCCCCCGACTACCTCGAACAAACGCTCGCCGTTTTCACCCGTCTTCCTCGCGTCGGCGCTATTGGAGGAAAATCCATCCCCGAGTTTTCCTCCACGATCCAGCGCAACGATTGGCGCCGTGAATTTTTCCCTCTCCTCGCCCTGCGCGATCTCGGAGAAGTCGAACAAATCTCCACCGGCCTTCGCCCACCCGGCGCCGAACACAACCAGTATCCCGCCTTCGCCCCCATCGGCGCCGGCATGGCGCTCCGCCTCACCGCAGTCGCCGCCTGGCTCAACAACACGTCCTCCGCGCTCAGTGATCGTCGTGGCACCGAACTCACCTCGGCTGGAGACAATGACCTCATCTTCTCCGTCCTGCAGTCCGGCTGGGAGGTCGCCTACATTCCCGCGCTCAGTCTCACGCACCTCATCCCGCCGTCGCGCCTCACACCACAATACCTCGCGCGCCTGAATCACGGTATTCAGAAATCCTGGGCACAACTTCTCCTGCTCCACGACTCCAGCCCATGGCCGCCCATCGCCCGCTGGACGCTTCCGCTGCGGCGTCTGAAAGCCTGGTTCAGTTACCGCGCATGGAGCAGTCACGCCGCTCTCATTCGCTGGTCCGGCGCATGCGGCCATTTCGATGGCCGTGCTTCACAACCACGAAAAACGTAAGCCTCTTCCGACCCCGTGCCCGTCGTACGCGTTTATCTTCTTACCTACCGGCGCAACCACCTGCTTCCCCGCGCACTCGCGAGCCTCCGCGCCCAGACTTTCACTGACTGGATCTGCGAACTCCATAACGACGACCCCGGCGATCCATTCCCCGGCCGGCTCGTCACCGAAACAGCCGACCCGCGCATTCGCCTCGTCCAACACGAAAAAAATCTCGGTCCCAACCGCACGTTCAACCTCGTCTTCCAAGCGTGTGCCGAGCGTTACGTATGCCTCCTCGAAGACGACAACTCGTGGGATCCCGCCTTTCTCGAAACACTCGTCGCCCTCCTCGACAAAAATCCCGCCGCTCAAGTCGCCTGGTCCAACATGCGCATCTGGCAGGAAAACACTGACGCCACTTGGACCAATACCGGCCGCACCATCTGGCCCGCCGCCGACTTTCCCGGTCCTGATTGGTTTCATTGGCCGCACGAACGCCATCTCGACTCCCTCGTCCATTCCAACGGCTCCGCGCTCATCCGCAACGACGACCGCCTCGTCGACCTCATCGTTCCCCCTGAAACGCCTTTTCTCGCAATGGAGCCGATTCGCGAGCGCGCCATGCGCTTCCCATTGCTCTTCTGCCCGCGGCCGCTGGTGAACTTCTCCTGGACCGTCACCACCGCCCGCGAATCCAGCTCGCTCCTCGCCGCCGAAATGAAGGCTCTGCTCACGGCCGCTTACCTGCGCCATGCACCGCTGGATCGCGCCGGCTTCGCCCAACTCGTCGAGCGCGCCCGCCGCTCTCCCGCCAGCGAACTCGGTGGCCTGCTCGTCTCCGCGTCTCTCGCCAGTCGCGGCGTCGCGATCGCCCGCAACATCCGCCTCACCGAGTGGCCGCGCATTCTCGCGTCCTTTGTCCGCCACGCGCGCACCAATCTCGCCATTCTCCGCGCGCGCCGTCGCCACTCGGAAATCTGGACCTACCTTGATCTCCACACCGCCCGCCGCTTTGCTGAAGCCGCGTCAGCCCCCGCCGTATGATCGCCGTCTCCATCATCATTCCGGCTTTCAACAGAATCGCTCCGCTCCGCCAAACTCTGCGCAGCGCCGCCGAAGCTCTCAACGTCTTCGCCCAATCCGCTGAAATTCTCCTCGTGGACGACGGCTCCACGCCACCATTGCAGGAACAACTCGCCGGTTTCGACGCGGGCCACCCGATCACTTTTCTTCGGCAGCCCAATCAGGGTTCCATCATCGCCCGTCAAACCGGTCTCGCTGCCGCACGCGGCGAATGGATTCTCTTTCTCGATTCCGACGATCTCATTCCGCCGGAAAAATTTTCCAACCAACTCGGTTCACTCGCTGCAGCGGCTTCGCTCGACGTGGTTTATGCCGACATGGCGCATGCGATCACGCGGGAGGACGGTGTCATCGTTTTCACGTCCGCCGAAAAACTCGCCCGCACCACCGAGCCCGCCGAGCTATTCCTCACGATCCAGCCCGCCCCGCACAATCCGCTTTATCGCCGCGACTACCTGCTCCGCGCCCTCTCCAGTCCGCTGATCGCTCCCGAACGCCGCCACGATCCGGCCGGTGACGTCTGGCTCTACTATAATCTCTGCACGCATCCCGCGCGCATCGGAAAGGTGGACGCTCCACTGTGTGCCGCCGGTGTGCATTCGGAAGACCGTTACAGTCTTCAGTGGGAGAAACTGGCAGCCGCAGCCCTCCCATTGATGGAGTCGTTCGCCGCACGCTGCCCACGCACAGACGCAACCCTCGCCGCACGCACCATCCTCGGTGAACGCGCTTTCCTCACCTGGCGCGGTCTTCCTCGCGACTTTTCCTCCGACTTTACACGCCGCATGCTGGCGATCTGGAAAAACTCTCCGCGTGGTCCAATTGGCCGCCTCGGGCAGTCCGGGTTTCAGAAACTCTCCCGCATTCTTGGACCGCAACTGGCCGCCTCGCTCCTCCGCATGCGCAACGCCCCATACTCGCGCGCACGAACGCTCGACGACGCCCAGTACGACCGTCTCTTTAACTCCGGCAACTCCGTCGCCCGCTCATGACTCCACGCCAGTTCGCAGGTCGCTTCCTCTATCGCGCCTACCACGCGCCTGTTGGAGCCGTACGCAATTTTCTCTCCGGTGGAGGACCTTTCGAACAACGCCGCACCGAAGCCGGCCGGCGCGAAATGGAGGACGCCGCTGCGCTGCTTCCTCCTCCAATCTCCGCGTCGTCCACCGCTCCGCTCGTGGTCCATCTGCTCACCGGAAATCGCTTCTGGTACCAGACCGCTTTCTGCCTCCACACATTCGCCACGCACTCCGGCCGCTCCCTCGCGCCCGCGATTTACGACGATGGCTCGCTCACCGCCGCTCAGCGCGAATCACTGGCCCGCATTTTCCCGCTCACTCATTTCGTTTCCCGCGGGGAAACTGTCTCGCGCCTCGACGCCCTTCTTCCTCGTGAACGTTTCCCCGTCCTCCGTGAGCGTTGGGAAAACTATCCCAACATCCGCAAGCTCACCGATCCGCACCTCGGCTCGCACGGTTGGAAGCTCGTTCTCGACTCCGACCTCCTTTTCTTTCGGACGCCCGATCTCCTCGTTCGCTGGCTCGATGCGCCCGCCACTCCTCTTCACGCCGTCGACGTCCAGCGTTCTTACGGCTACTCCGATGCGCTGCTCGCCTCGCTGGCCTCCGCTCCGCTCGCCGACCGTCTCAACGTCGGTCTCTGTGGACTCAACAGCGATGAGCTCGATTGGGAAAAACTCGAATGGTTCTGCCACACGCTCATCGAGCGCGAGCGCACTCACTACTATCTCGAACAGGCCCTTGTGGCCGTCCTCCTCGCCGGCCGCGATTGCACCGTCGCGTCCGCCGGCGACTATCTCACGCTTCCGCGTCCGCCCGAAGCCCACGAGTGCCGTGCCATCATGCACCACTACGTCGCCGACTCGAAGCGCTGGTACTTCCAAAACAACTGGCGCCGCTGCGTGCCTTCCGCCTCGTCATCCGTATCGCCAGCGTGACGCCTCTCGTTTCCATCCTCATCCCGGCCTACAACGCCGCACCTTGGATCGCAGGGACAATCCGCTCCGCCCTCGCGCAGACATGGACAAATACCGAGATCATCATCGTCGATGACGGCTCCTCCGATAACACACTGTTCGAAGCCCGGACCTTCGCCTCGGAGCGTGTTCAAATTATCTCGCAGCCAAACCGCGGCGCCAGCGCCGCCCGCAATCACGCGCTTCACCTCGCTCGCGGCAATTACATCCAGTTCCTCGACGCCGACGACCTCCTCGCTCCAGATAAAATCGAGCGTCAACTCGCGCGCCTGCTCCCGCTCGGTTCCAATCACCTCGCATCCGGATCTTGGGCACGTTTCGAAAACGATCCTTCCTCTGCGGACTTCGCTTCACAACCAGCACCCAACGCCCGCGATCTCTCCGGCGTCGAGTTTCTCCAGCTCAACTTCGAAACCATCTCCATGATGCACCCTGCGGCCTGGCTTGCGCCGCGCGCCTTGCTCGATCGCGCCGGCCCGTGGAACGAATCCCTCTCCCTCAACGACGACGGCGAATACTTCGCACGCGTCGCCCTTGCGTCCACCGGCATCGTCTTCTGCTCCGATGCGCGCAGCTTCTATCGCTCCAATCTCTCCGGCAGTCTTAGCCGTCGCAAAGACCCGCGCGCCCTCGCCTCGCTCTTCCGCTCCGTCGAACTCACGCTCCAGCACCTTCTCGCCGCAGACTCTTCCCCGCGTACGCAATCCGCCGCTGCCTTCGCCTGGAAATGGGCCGCGTTCGAACTTTATCCCGCCGCCCCGGCCCTTTCCCGGGACGCCGAAAATAACTCCCGCGCCCTCGGCGGAAGTCCTCGTCCGTTTCCCGGCAGCGGCCGTTTTCAACTTCTCTCCCGCATCCTCGGCTGGCGCCTCGCCCGCCGGTTACTCGCATGAATGCCGGTTCCATAGTCACTTTCGAGCAACTCGTCGCCGGGTACGAAAACACGGCCGTGTATAACGACGCCCTCCACAACAGCCTCTCCGTCGCCACGTGGGCCGATCCACTGCTCGCGGCGCATCGACGCCATGTGGAAGAAAACAAACTCGGCTTCGGCGATCCCGCGTTTCATGCCATGTGGGCCAGCCTGCTCGCCGCCGCCGCCCGCCGCTTCGGCTCCGTGCGCGCGCTCGAGATCGGCGTCTTCAAAGGCCAGGTCATTTCTCTCTGGTCACTCCTCGCCCGCGAACGCTCCCTCGATATCGAGGTCTCCGCCCTCGGCCCGCTTGCAGGCCAGCCGGCCCCGCGCCTCACGCTCGTAAACAAAATCCGCTACCGCCTCGACCGCCGTTTCCGCGAGCAGATCAACAACGCCAATTTCTACGCCAACGAAGATTACCCCGCGATTCTCCGTGCGCACTTCGCCCATCACAGCCTCAACTTCGACGACATTCGCCTCTATCGTGGGTTCTCCAACGATCCACAAATTCTCACCGATCTGAACAAAGCCGAGTTCCACATCGTCTACGTTGACGGCGACCACAGCTACGAAGGTGCGCTGCACGATTTCAAAGTTTTCGCCGCCAAGATTCCCCTCGGTGGCTGGCTCGTCGCCGACGACGCGGGCTGCGATCTTCCCGGAACCGCCTTCTGGAAAGGCCACGAAGCGGTAAGTCGCGCCGTGCAGATCATGCCTTCGCTTGGTTTCAAAAACATCCTGAACGTCGGTCACAACCGCATCTTTGAACGCGTCTCCGCCTGAGTCCTCCGGCGCGCGCGTGCGCGTCTTTCTCCCGACTTACCGCCGGCACGCTCTGCTGCCTCGAGCAGTGTCCAGCCTGCGCGCCCAAACTTTCTCAAACTGGATTTGCGAGCTCCACAACGACGATCCGGCCGATCCGTTTCCGGGCGAACTGGTCCGCCAGCTCTCCGATCCCCGTATCCGGCTCGTACAGCACGAGCGCAACCTCGGCCCGATCGAAACCTTCAATCGTTTCTATCAGCCCACCGCCGAACCGTTCTGTTCGCTTCTCGAGGACGACAACACGTGGGAGCCCGCCTTTCTGGAAACGCTGCTCGCCGCACTCGACGCCCATCCCGGGTGCACGCTCGCCTGGTGCAATCAACGCGTGATCCGCGAAGAACCCGACGGACGCCTCGTTGAAACAGGCTCGTTCGCAAATCCGCCCGAATCCGCTTCCATCCGGACACAGCGCTGGGGACACCTGCGACAAATCACCGGCGCGCTCCACGCGAATGGCGCCATGCTGCTCCGGTCACGTCCCGGCGAAACCTATCGAACACCTCAAATTCCTTTCGGCTGCGTCGAAGCATTCCGTGAACGCATGTTTCCGCATCCGTTGCTCTACATCTCCCAGCCGCTCGCGACCTTCACGATCACCCGGCAGACAGCGCGCGCCGGCGATACACGTGACTGGGGCGCGGCCCTCGCACTTTTGGCGGCGAGTTTTCTGAAACACGCGGGCGTTTCTTCACAAGAATCCCGTCAGATCTGCTCACACTTCCGGGATCAACGTCCGCCCATGACGGACACGCTCATCGCTGCCGCTCTCCAGTGCAGCGAAGCCCGCCCGATCTTGAAACACATCACGCCTCTCGACTGGCTGCGCTACACACTTCGATTCCTCCGCCATCCGCTCACTGCAATTCACACGGCTCGCACCATATCGCGTCATTCCGATTGGTGGGACTTGCTCGATCGCCACACTGAAGCACGCTTTCGCGAAAGCTCCCGCTCTGCGTCGTCGCCAGCGCTTCCCGACTCATGACTCCCGCGCCTTTTCCAGTCACTCTCCAGATTAGCCTCGCCCCCGGAGATCACCGCCTCGCAGAGAAACTGCTCACCCACCAGGTGGAGTTCTGGCGGCGCGGCGTGAGCGAAATCCTTCTCACCATCGACACGCGCCGCAGCCATGGACGTTTCGGTGAGGACTGGAAAAAGGGCCGTCAACGAATTCTCGAAATCGCCGCCGCCATCCCCGGCGCCCGCGTCGTCGAAGTCGACTACTCGCGGGAATCCCGCCACGCTGTCGGCGACGAATTCTTCGGCAACACACACGTTCCCTCCAAGGATTGGCGCGGCGGTCCGTACTACGCCTACTTCTTCGGCCTTCACTCCGCGCGTAACGACTTCGTTCTGCACAGCGACTCGGACATCTTTTTTGGCGGAGACGGACTTCGCTGGCTCGAAGCGGCCCTGCCGCTCTACTCAACGCAGACGGATCTGCTCTTCGCTTCACCACTCCCCGGTCCGCCCTCCCCGGACGGAAACCTGAAACAACTCACGGCTTCGCGCGTCACCCTCGGCGGCATCGACGGCTATGATTTCGCCGGGATGAGCACCCGCGTCTTTCTTTTCAGCCGCACCCGTTTTCGCGAACGCATCACCGCGCTGCATCCCAAGTCACCCGCGATGCGCGCCCGCGTGATCGCGTTGCTCGATGGAAACCCCGCGCAGGAACTCCCCGAAAATCTTTTCACAGAGACTATGCATCAGCTCGGCCTGAAACGATTCGACTTCGCCGGCCCGGCTCCTGGTTGCTGGACACTCCACCCGCCCTACCGTTCGGAGGATTTTTTCAACAAGCTCCCTGATTTGATCGCCCGTATCGAGAAATCCGATCTTCCCTTCGCCCAGCTCGGCGATCACGATTTCAACGCCAGCCTCGTCGACTGGAGCGAAGCCATCACCCGCATGGCGCACCGCCGTTGGTGGCACCGCCTGCGCGATCGTATCTGGAAATAACCCCTTCATGCCGAGCCGCCCCCGCATCCTCATCATAAGCTCCGGACACCCATGCCGGAATCCCCGCCCGGTGAAAGAGGCCGCCACCCTCGCATCCGGAGGCTATGACGTCACGCTGCTGACACCGGATTCAGATCCGGCGCTCGCCTTGCTCGACGCACAACTGCTCAAGGGCCGTCACTTTCGACATGAAACCATTCGAGCGCGCCGCTCCTTTTCTCAACGCCTCCTGCAGTTGATCGCCCGTCGTGCCGTCCCGCTGGGACTTCAATCCATTCATGCGCTCGGCAAACCCTCCGCCCTGCTTCGCGCCGCACGCACCAATCACCCGGACCTGGTCATCGTTCACAACGAGGTGCCTCACTGGATCGGTACGCGCCTTCTCGCCGCCGGCCAGCGCGTGGCCGCCGACTTCGAAGACTGGCATTCCGAGGATTTGCTCCCCGACGCCCGTCTTCATCGTCCACTCGGCTTGCTGCGCTCCACCGAACGCCTCCTCCTCCATAAAGCGCGGTACGTCACGACCACGTCGCAGGCTCTCGCCAGCGCGCTTCACGCGAACTATGGCGGAAACGTCCCCAGCGTGCTCACCAACGCCTTCCCACTCCAATCCGCTCCAGTCCGCACGGCCTCCTCCGATTCCCTGCCTTCTTTCTTCTGGTTCTCTCAAACGCTCGGCCCTGGTCGCGGCATCGAGGCTTTTCTCACCGCATGGAAACTCACGAGCGAGCCCAGCCGCGTCGTCCTTCTCGGCGAACCCACCGCCGGTTATCAGCAAAAACTCCTCGCTCCTCTTCCGTCCGCCCTCCGTGCCCGCCTGACGTTTCTTCCTCTCGTCGCGCCGGCCGATCTCCCTGCGCTCATCGCGCAACACGATATCGGCCTCGCCCTCGAAGACGCCGCCATCGTCAACCGCGACCTGACCATCACCAATAAAATCCTCCAATACCTCAACGCCGGCCTCGCCGTTGTCGCCAGCGACACTGCCGGCCAGCGCGAGGTGCTCGCCCGGTCACCTGAAGCCGGTCTCATCCTCCCGCGCTCGATCGACGCCACCGAACACGCCCGGCTGCTCGACCACCTGCTCGCCGATCGTTCCGCGCTTCAAACCCGTCAACACGCCGCACGCCGCCTCGCCGAGACGCACTACTGCTGGGAAAAGGAGTCTCCACGTCTGCTCGCCCTTGTCGAAAAAGCGCTCGCATGAACCCTCAGCCGCGCCCGCACAGTCTTCGCCTGCGACGCGCGATCGCCTCCATTCTCCGCTTTGCGCTCCGCTTCCGCGCCGCGCCCTATCAGCCGCCGACACACGAACACGGAAACGCACTCGTTATCGCCCCGCACCCCGATGACGAAACATTCGGCTGTGGCGGCTGGATCGCCCGTCAAACTGCGGACGGACGCCCCGTTCACGTTCTCTTTCTCACCGATGGCAGCGCCTCACATCCGGGTCATCCCACGGTAGCGCCGCGCGAAATCCAATCCCTGCGTGCCACCGAAGCGCGCGCCGCCGCCAGCACGCTGGGCGTCGCTCCCGCAAATCTTCACTTCCTCGGACTGCCCGACGGTCAACTCGCCCGCCTCGATCCAGCCATCTCCCTCGCGGCAAGCCGCCAGCTGCGCAGCCTCTTGCTCGAAATTTCCCCCGGTGAAATCCTGCTGCCTTGCCACAACGACGGCAGCACCGAGCACGAGGCCGCGTTTCAACTCGTCTCTTCCGCGCTCTCCGACCTGCCCGCCTCGCCACGCGTACTCGAATTCCCCGTCTGGTCCTGGTGGAGTCCGCGCTTCGCGTGGCGCCTGATTTTCTCGAGGGCGCGCATTCTCCGCTGCCACTTTCCTCGCCAACGCGGGGCCAAACGCGCCGCGATGGGCTGCTATCGTTCGCAGACAGAGCCGCTCCCTCCGTGGAAGCACTCTGCGCTTCCAGAGGGTTTCGTTGCCTTGTTCTCCGCGCCCGAGGAATACTTCTTCGAAAACTGATGCTCCGCTCACAGCGCAAGCCCTCCAACGACGACGCATGACCGCCGACCGACCGCTTCGCCGCGTGCTCATCGTGAGCCCGTCGTTTCCGCCGATGAATGCGCCCGACCTCCAGCGGGTTCGCATGAGCCTTCCCTACTACCGCGAAAACGGCTGGGAGCCCGTCGTCCTCACCGTCGATCCTTCCGTGCTCGACGGTTCCCGCGAGGAGGCACTTGTCGCAACCATTCCTGCCGGCATACGCATTCATCGTTGCGGCGCCTTTCCCTTGAAATGGTCGCGCCTTCTCGGCCTCGGCAATCTCGGCTTGCGTGCGTGGTTTCCTCTCCTTTTCGCCGGGGCGCGCCTTATCCGCCGCGAGAAAATCGACATCGTCTTCCTGAGTAACACCCAATTCGTCACGTTCACGCTCGGCCGCATCTGGCTGCACTGGCTCGGCGTTCCGTATGTGATCGATCTCCAGGATCCCTGGCGCACCGATTACTACGAGCGTCCCGGTTCACGCCGTCCCCCGGGAGGATGGAAATATCAGCTGGCCCGCGCGCAGGCATGGTTGCTCGAGGGCTGGTCGTTCCGTCGCGTCGGCGCGTTCATGAGTGTTTCGCAGGCTTACCTCGACGATCTCCGCAAACGTTACCGCTGGTTTCACGCAGTGCCCGCCGACGTGATACGTTTCGGCGCCAGCGAAGCCGACCTCACCGCCGCCCGCGCCCTGCCTCCGTCCCTCAACGCTCAACTTTCAACTCTCAACTCGTCCGCCATCCGTTTTGTCTACACCGGCGCCGCCGGCCCGATCATGCCGCACGCGCTCAAGGTTCTCTTCCGCGCGCTCGCCGATTTTCGCGCCCGCCGGCCCGACGACGCCCGGAGGCTCCGCTTTGAGTTTCTCGGCACCAGCTACGCGCCCCCCGGCCGCGGAGTGGAAACCGTCACCCCTGTCGCTCGCGAGTTCGGTGTTGAAGACCTCGTCCACGAACTTCCGCACCGCCTCGGTCACCTCGAATGCCTCCAGATCCAGGCCCAGGCCGACGTTCTTCTCCTGCTCGGCTCCAGCGATCTCGCCTATTCCCCCTCGAAACTCTATCCATACTATCTCGCGAAACGCCCCATGCTCAGCGTCGTTTTCCGGGACAGTTATCTGGAGTCCATGCTGCGCGAACTCGCCTGCTCAACCGTCGTCACCTTCGTCGAAAACACACCCGCCGATGAAGCGCACGAACAACTCTGCGCGTTCTTCGAACACGCGTTGACCAGCTTCACCGGTTGCACTCCGCCACCGCGCAACGACGCCTTCTTTCGCCGTGAGTTCCTGGCCCAGTCACTCACGGCCCGTCAGTGCGCACTCTTCGAGGCCGCTGCGAAAACCGCCAGCCCGGAGATCTCACATGAATGCTCCGGCCGCCAATTCCGCCGCGACTGCGCATGCCGGTTCTTCGCAACGCACGCGACGCATGAGCAAGGCCGTGATCGTCGCGTTTGTCGCGACGGAGGCGTATTTCTTCGCCACCGCCAGCGTCCGCGCGCCGCTGCATCTGCAACTCGGTCTGCTCATGATCCTGCTCGCCTTCGTCCCGGCCTGGCGCTGGGCCAAAAAGGGCACGACGGCACTTCCGATCTTCGAGGTCCTCCTTTTCATCACGGCCAACACGTACGCGTTTCCGCTCCTTAACGGACACGAGGACCTCCTGCGTTACTCGATCGACGACGTCACGGCCACCGCCTTGCAGGTTATTCTGTTCCAGGTCTCAGCCATACTCGTTCACGCGCTGGTTCCCGTTCATTCAGGACGAGGACCGTTTTGGCGGGA
>JASGJB010000031.1:0-52453 GCA_049840895.1 Nibricoccus sp.
TCTGTACTGGTTCAGTACGTATTGCTAAGGTTAATAGGGAAACACGATAGATCCGAACAGCACCTTGTCTGGCCAACGCGAGTTCGGACGAGTCGTTCAAGCTGGCGCGTTATTACGCACAGCGACGCGCGATCCCGGAGGAAAACATCGTGGCACTGCCGATGACGCTGGCGGAGACGATCGGCTGGCGGGAGTTTGTCGACACGGTGTATCAACCCTTGCAGGACGAGTTGGTGCGGCGCGGCTGGATCGATGCAACGGGGTCGGATTTGAAGGATTCGGTTGGCAGGAAGAAATATGCGGTGCTGGGGCATCGCATGAGTTATCTCGCAGTCTGCCGGGGAGTGCCGTTGCGAGTGGACCATGATCAGGCGCTTTATGTGGAGATGAGTCCGTTGATGAACTCGGCATTCAAAACCAATCACGGAGCGGTGGATGCAGAGCTGGCTCTCGTGGTGCGCAGCGGTTATCCGATCAATGCGTACGTCCCAAACCCGCTTTTCCAAAAAGACCGTCCGACGGTCATCGATCAGAACAAAGTGGTGAAGGTATCGCGACTCGATGGTCCGGGGATCGATGCCTCGATGGCGCTGGTTGATCATGCGATCGAGGCGGAGCGGCGCGGATTGATCGGGCGGGCGTATGTGGATGTGGGCGGACCTCACGCGGAGGGCGACCAGTGGATGGAAAATGTGGTGAAGCAACTTACTGCGCTTGATTACGACATGAGCGTTGATCGGACGCAGGACGTCATGTCTGCCGAAGCGCGTTTCGATGCGCCTGCTCTGTATTTCGGGTGGTATACGGGGAACGTTGCCGGACCTTTTACCCGGCCGGATTTTCGTTTTCCACCTGGGGCGGTGGCGCTGCACATTCACAGCTTTTCAGCGGAGACCTTGAACAGCGTGGACAAGCATTGGTGCGGCCCACTGGTGGCGCGCGGAGTGACGGCGACCGTGGGAAATGTGTATGAGCCCTATCTCACATTCACGCATCACCCACATTTGCTGCTGCGGGCGCTTGCTCGAGGGGAAACCTGGGGTGATGCGGTGTTCTATGCGCTTCGCGGCCTTAGCTGGCAGTGTGTCGCGATAGGTGATCCGCTCTACCGACCGTTCAAGGTGCGGTTTTCAGAGCAATGGGCGAAGCGGGCTGAGCTACCGGATGAGCTTTATCCGTATCTTATCCTTCGTGATGCGCGCAGGCTCGAACAGGCCGGGCAGCCTGAGCAGGCGATCGATGTGCTGCGTGAAGCGCTAAAACAACGGCCTGCGATGGCGGTGCTGGAAGCGCGACTGAAAGAGTTGGCGGATCTGCCTCAGGGGAAGTCGGCGCCACCTTGAGCAAGGTTGTCTGCCAAATTCCCACGGGTAGTTTGTGCGCATCAAGTACGGGCACAAAAAAGCGCGGTGGGTGAGACCGCGCTGGTGTTGGAGGATGCCGAGGGTTGCGTGATGACACGCGAGCTGGATCCGACTTAGATTTTGTCGACGATCTTGTCGGCGAGTCCGTAGGCGATCGCTTCCTTGGCGTTTAGATAGAAGTCGCGATCGGTGTCCTGATTGATGCGTTCGAGCGGCTGGCCGGAAGCATCGGCGAGGATCTGGTTCAGCTCGGCGCGCAACTTTTCCATTTCGATTGCCTGAATATTAATGTCGGTCGCGGGACCGACCATGCGGCCGGAAATGAGGGGCTGGTGAATGAGAACGCGCGCGTGAGGATAGATGAAGCGCCGGCCTTTGGGAGCGCCGCTGAGGAGGATGGAACCCATGGAGGCAGCCATGCCGGTAACGACGATTGTGATCGGGGAAGTGATCAGTTTCATCGTGTCATACACAGCCATGCCGGCCGTGATAGAGCCGCCGGGCGTGTTGATGTAGAAGGTGATTTCTTTGCCCGGACCGACGGCTTCGAGATAGAGAAGCTTTTCGGTGATATCCTTGGCGGTTTCATCGGTGACGGCGCCCCAGAGGAAGATTTTGCGCTGCTCGAGGAATTTCTTCGCGATCAGCATCGCAACCGGACCGGCGTTCTTGCCGGCTTCGGACTTTTCCTTCTCGTCGTCATCATCGTCATCGAAGCGCGGGAGATTGGAAGGGGAAGCCGAGTGAAGATTGGTCATAGGCATGGTGGCGTAACGTGTGTGGGAGGTCGGTTTTTGCCAGTCGAATTTTGAGTCTGTCGGGCGAAATGCCCCGGTTTGGGTAAAGGTTTTACCCTAGTGGGCCGATCTAAAGGCATGCTTCAAACTAACATACCCCTCGAAAAACGGCTGACTGTGGAGGAGGTGGCTTCGGGACTGGAGTTCCTGCCATCGGCTCCGCGCGTGCTGCCGCAACTTTATACTCTTCTCCGTTCCGGCGATCCTACGCTGCAGCAAGTGAGCGCGCTTTTGCGACTCGATCCTGGCCTCATGGCGCGCGTGCTTAAAATGGGCAATCGATTCAGTGCGGCCCGTGGCGAGCATTGTCTCTCGGTGGAGGACGCGATCAATGGCGTCGGTTTTAACGCGATTCACGAGATGGTGACTCAGGTGGCCGACGCGCAGGTTTTTTCACGGCCATTGAGTCTTTACGGTCTTGATGCAGACGAATGCTGGCGGTCGTCGGTGGCTTGCGCTCTTGCAGCTGAAGTTCTGGCTGAACGCACAGGTGAAGATGTCAGCACCGCTTACACTGTCGGGCTGCTGCATGGTGCGGGAATGGTGGCAATCGACGAAGCGATAGCCGCCATGGAGCCGACGATGATTTTTGCGCCGCGCGAGTTTCCCCGTGAATTCGCAGACGCAGAGCGTGCGCTCTTGGGCTTTACCCAGGCTGAGGTGGGCGCGGCGTTGCTGCGCTTGTGGAATTTTCCGGTGACTATGATCGAGCCGGTGCGTTGGCAGCACACGCCATTGGGATCGGCGGGTTATGCGCGTATGGCCTGCTTGCTGCATGCGGCGAAATGGTTGCGTGCAGTTGTCTGTGCTGACGAAGGCAACGACGCTCCTCCCATGCCTCCTGCGATCCTCTTGCAGTCATTGAGAATGACCCCAGAAAAGCTGGCGCGTCTGGTAGTCGAAGTTCGCGTAAAGTTGGGTTCTGTTCGCAACTTAGTGGACTTTTTGGCTGCTTAATAAACTTATTTTTAGCAACTTATGGCATTTTTGTTCTAAATGCTAATATGTTGCTAAAAATTTCCTAAGGCTGGTCCGATGTTGAAGCATGGTGTCATGTCCCCATTTTCTGTGACCCACAGCCCCCAATCATTCCCCAGCATGAAAACCAACATATATACCCGCATCCTCGGGTTGTTTCTGTCAGTCAGCGTGGCCACGGCCATCGCTTCGGACAAGGTGAGTGTGCAAGCCAGCAGTGATCTGCGCGTGACGGTCATCGACAGTACGAGTGCAAGCGACGCGCGTGCACTGGTTCATTCAGCACTCGGCACAAGTTTGTCGGCAGGCATGACTCGTGAATGCAAAGCGCCTGTGCAAGTGAAGATCAAAGTTGCAGAGCCCTCCCGTGCGGCCAAGGAGCTCAAAGCCGGCAGCTGTGACGCCGTGGTGGTCATCGGAAATTCGGTACCTTCCGCTTTGATGAAAGACGGCGTCACTGTTCTGAAAGCGACTGATGCGCGCAGCGGCGATTTGAATCGTACGTTCTATCTGCTCGCCAGCACCAGTGATCCGGCAATGAACCAAATGGTCGGTCTGGCATTTGATCATGCCATTAAGTCTCCTGCTTTTCAGGATGCTCTTGTAGGCAAGGAAAGCAGCTCCCAAGGCCTCGCCTCTGCTGCCCGCTAAACGGCAATCGAGTGCTGGGAAAATTTCAAAGCCCCTCCTGAAAAGGAGGGGCTTTTTTTTAGCTAAAATTGCGGCAGATGAGCGGCGCTGTGGCGGAGAGACGAACTCAGATAAGCCCGAGTTTCATTTTACCCTCTTCACTGATCATGGACTGATTCCAAGCGGGTTCCCACGTGATGCGAACGTCGGCCATGCTGACGCCGGGGAGGAGAAGGATCTTGGTTTTTGCGTCCTCTGCGATGGCCGGGCCCATGCCGCAACCAGGAGCAGTGAGCGTCATGGCGACATCGACTTTGTAGCCTTGGTCGCCGTCCAGTTTGGAGATGTCCATCGAGTAAACGAGGCCTAGGTCGACGATGTTTACCGGGATCTCGGGATCGTAGACTTTCTTCAGCTGTTCCCAGACGGCATCGGGATCGGGTGCGCCGTTGGCCAGTGTGGCGGCTTCGACTTTTTGATCCACGACCTTTTCGCCCAGTGAGTCGGCGTCTTTGCCGTCGATGCGATAGAGACCGGTATCTGTTTGGACGGTGTAGCTGCCTCCGAGCACCTGATGGATGAAAACCTTGGAGCCCGCGGTGAGGGGATGTTTATCACCGGAGGGAATTTGAGTGGCGATGACGTCGCGGCTGAGCGTGCGGTCGTGTTGCATCGCGGGCAGTGAAACCGTGCGGGCGCGTCGTGCAACGCGCTTTTGCTGATTCAGCGAGGGGCTTGGAGTGGAGCCGCCTGATGTGCTCAGGGGATTGCGGGAGTCACCGTTTGCATCGCCGAGGAGCTGCCGAGGTAGTCGCGCGGGGTGGCGAGGCGGGCGCGGTGGGCGAGGAGGAGTTTTTCCATCTCCGTGTCCTTGGCGTCGCGGGCGATAGAGAGCGGGGAAGCTCCGCCATAAATATCGAAGCTGGCGAGCGAGCCGCCGTCGAGGAGCAAGCGGGCGACTTCGAGGTGGCGGCCCATGGTGGCAACGCAGATGGCGGATTCGCCATTGTTACGGGTGGCGTTGGGATGCGCGCCGGCCGAGAGCAAGAAACGCACGGTTTCCGAATGACCGGCGGCCGCAGCTGCGATGAGCGGAGTACGGCCTTCGATGTCGGGCAGATTGATACCGGCGTGAGCCTCGGCGAGAGTGCGCACGATCTCCACGTGGCCGGACTGGGCGGCAAGGAAGATCGGCGTTTGTAGCCGCGGATCGCGGGCGTCCTCGTCGGCGCCGGCGACGAGCAACTCCCGCACGACGGCGAGACGGCCTTCCTGTGCGGCGAGGTGAAGCGGGGTGGTCGTGGGTGGTTGAGCCACGCGCAGATGAGGTGGGATGGATTCGCGGAGGACCGGTTTCACCTGTTTGGGCTCGGGCGCCGGTGGTCCGGAAGGCGCGGTGGAGGGGAAGACACTGCTTTCCTGAGCGGCATCGGTGAGGCTCGTATTGGCGGTGGCCGGACTTGTGGCGCGAGCGAGCAGAGGTGGTGTGCCTGAGGCGGGCACAGTGGCGCCGCGGCGACGGAGGAGCGTGGCGATTGGGCGGTGGTTGTATTTCTCGGCAATGGAGAGCGGGCTTTGGCCATCGGCCGTGCAGGTATCGAGCTTTGCACCCGCTTGGACGAGCGCACGGGCAGTTTCGAAATGCCCTTCGCGCGCGGCGACGAAGAGAGGGGTTTCTCCGGTGTTGTCGGCTTGATCGGGTGAGGCGCCGGCAGCGAGGAGGGTGGCGACGATTCCGGCATGACCACGGGCTACGGCTGCGAGCAAGGGCGTGCGACCGGCGGCGTCGGCTGTGTCGGGGGCGACCTTTAGCTCGAGCAGTGCGCGGACGAGGTCGAGACGGTTTTCAGCGGCGGCGAAGTGCAGCGGTGTTTCTCCCGCAGGCGTACGGACGTCAGGCTTCGCGCCGTTTTTGAGGAAGAGATTGGCGATCTCGAGATAAGCACCATCGGGGGGGATGATGAAATGGGGGCCGCGAGCGCCGGCGGCGTAGTGGAGTGGACTCAGACCGCCAGCATCGACGGTGGTGGCGGAAGCGCCGGCGGCGAGGAGGTATTCAACACTTTCTATCGAGCCGATTTTTGCAGCGAGAGCGAGCGGGGTACGACCCCCGGCGTCAGGTGTGTCTGCAACGGCTCCGCGAGAAAGCAGGTATCGCACGGTGGGCGGGTAGCCGACCTCGGCAGCGATGCAGAGCGGCGTGCGACCTCCGACGTCGCGGGCTTCAAGTTCGAGTCCATGAGCGAGCAAATAATCGCAGGTGGCGATCCAGCCGTTTTGGGCGGCGAGCCAGAGGGCGGTGCGGCCGTCCTTGGCGCGAACGTCGAGCTGTGCGCCATATACAACCAGGAGTTTGATTGCGTCGAGGTGACCGCCTTGGGCGGCGAAGAGGACTGGAGTGAAGCCGTCGTCGATGCGCGTGACGTTGGCGTCGGCACCGCGGACGAGAAGCGCCTTGAGGAGTGTGATGTAGCCGTCGTAGGCGGCAATGCGGAGTGGGTTGAGCGTACTGCGGCCGTTGACGATGCGGTCCTGCACGCTGGCGCCTTTGTCGAGTAGCACGAGAGCGGTCTCGATGGAGCCGTCCTTCGATGCCATGTAGAGCGGTGTGCGTTGTTGTTCGTCGGGAGAGTCCACCTCAGCGCCATGGTCACAGAGGATGGCGGCGGCTTCAGCGTAGCCGTAGAAACCGGCCATGAAGAGCGGGGTGCGGAGGCGGCTGTCGCGGGCGTTAACCGCAGCACCGCGTTCGATGAGGAGACGGGTGGCGGGACCGCGGCCTTCCTTGGCGGCTTGGTGAAGTGCGGTGAGGCCCTCGTTATCACGGGCGGCGATGTCGGCGCCGTTGGCGAGCAGGGTGACGATCGCCTCGGTCTGGCCTTCGCGCGCGGCGAGCATGAGTGGCGTTTGGCCGTCGGCGTTGCGGGAATCGATCGTTGCTCCGGCGTTTCGAAGAGCGGTGATCGAGGAGGTCTGGCCGGCGAGAGCGGCGCGGGCGATCGGCGTGGTGCCGTTTGAACCGGTGACGTCGGTGCGGGCACCGCGTTCTTTGAGAAAGGCCATCATCGCGGTCTGGCCGTTGAGCGTAGCGAGAACGAAAGGCGTGGCACCGGTGTCGCTGGTGGCGTGCTCAAGGGCGGCGCCACGATCGAGGAGCAGGCGTGCGATTTCGAGATGGCCTGCGTGGGCGGCGATGCAGAGAGGCGTGGATCCGTCGGTGTTGGTGGCGGCATCCACGGAGGCGCCGTTTTCTAGGAGGAAGCGTGCGATTTCGAGATGGCCTGAGTACGCGGCGACAAAGAGCGGGGTAATGCCCTGGGGATCGGCGGCGTTGACGGCGGCAGGATTGGTGCGAAGGAGCGAGCGAAGTGTTTCGAGATCGTTTTGCTGGGCCGCACGGTGGAGAGGAAACCGCGGAGGGGTGACGGGAGATGCAGCAGGCGGCGAAGCAGGCAGGGGGGGGGTGTCGGCTGCGACGCGCGGGAGGACGGCGCAGAGCAAGGTGAACGAGATGGCGAGGGAACGCATGGTCACGGCGGCGTAGTGCGTGCTCAATTACGATCCGGACTGACCGTTGGTGGACGGCAGGGATTTGAGGTCCTGGAGCAAAGTTTCCCGGGTGGCGGGATGTTCGACGGCTTCGGCGTAGCGACGGGCGGCGACGGGGTCGCGCAGGGCCCACTCGAAGAAGACGCGGCTCTTGGTCAGGATGCGTTTGGTGGTGTCGGTGATGTTGTCGGTGAGTTCCATGGCGACCTCGGGGCGGCTGGCGATGAGAGTTTCGGAAACGGCGAGGGCGGCGATGCCGGGGTCGAAATCGGGATCAGGATCGCCGCGGTTGATCCATTGGAGCGCGGCCACGGGGTCCTTGCCGGCCCAGCGTTGGAGCGAAATGGAAAGTGCCTGTGTACGGTCGGCACCGGCGGGGAGTTTTTGAGCAAAGCTTGCGAAACGCCGTGGGTCGAAGTCCGAGCGGCCCTCGATGAGGCCTTTGAGCGCGGAGGTACGAATGGCGGGATCGGTGAGCGTGGAGAGCTGGGCGTAGGCACGATCCGGATCGTGCTGAGCCCATTGGTAGTAGGCGGAGTCGAGCAGGAAGGACTGGCGGTCGACCATGGTTGCGGAGGTCGCGAAGCGCATGGCGGCGTCGAAGTTACCGGTGCGTTCGACGAGGGCGTTGATGAGCATGTGTCCGTAGAAACCGGCGGGCTCTGGGTCGGTGGTGCACAGCCGGAGACCGACGCGCATGGCGGCATCGGGCTGGGCGGTGGCACCGGTCAGCACCGCGGCGACGCATTTCATGCGTTCACCGAGGACGGTCTGCTGCATGGCCCAGTCGGCGGCGGCATCGGGCTCTACGGCGGCCCAGCCACGCAGGGCGGCGTCGCGGAGCTGATCCCGGGTCAGCCAATTGCCCTCGGCGGCGGCCAGGGTGAGGGCGCGCTTCGGATCGGTGCGGGCAAGTGCTTCGAGCAGAGCCTCCCGCTCGCGGGTGAGTGCAGCGGTGTTGGGTTGGTCGGAAAGATCGCGCCAGCGTGCATCCCATGAAGACGCAGTGCGCGGGATTGAGCGGACGGCAGGTGTGATGGTTGTAGGTGACGTGGCCGCGGCGCGATGGGCTGCAATGGAACGGGTGAGTATAAAACCAAGCACAGCCGCGGTGAGCGCGAGGCTGGTGGCGGCGACTTTGGACCAGCCGGAGTGTCGGGAAGATGAGTCGGACATGGCGCGGTCGGGAAGCGAAGTTTAGGAACTGTCAGCGGGTGCCGTCAGGAAACACGTCGGCGAAGACTGCTGAAAGAGCGGCGCGATCGGCTGCGCTGGCGGAGTGGTCAAGATAAGCGCGGGCGGCCTGTGGATCGCGAGCGGCCCATTGTTGAAAGACGGAACGCATGGTCTCGGTGCGTTTGGAGGGATCGGAGATATCGGAGGCGAGATTGATCGCAGCGGTCGGGCTGGATTTCAGGAGGGACTGCTGGTTTGCGATGGCAGCAAGGCCGGTATCGAATTCGGAACCTGTATCATTTTTCTGAATCCAATCGGCGGCTTCCTCGGGATAGCGTTCGAGCCAGAGCGGCAGAGCCTCGGCCAGTGCCTGACTGCGCTCGGGACCCGCCGGCAGAGTGAGCGCGTGGTTGGCGAGGCCGGAAGCATCGGCCCAGGACCAGCCGGTGATGGCCTGGCTGCGGGCCTGTGCAGCGAGTTGTGGGTTGGTGATTTTTTCGGCGGCTGCGAGGGCTTCGGCCGGGCGTTGGCGGGCCCATTCGAAATAGGCAGATTTAAAGAGAAAGGAGTATTTTTCAGATCCCATGGCGGCTCCGAAATCGGCGGCATGGGAGAAGGCACCGGCGTTCACGAGCGCGGCTATGGCGGCATGACCATAGTCGCCCGCGGGCGCGGGATCGGCGGAGCAAAGCCGGAGAGCGAGGCTTACCGTGGCGTCGGGATGGACAGCAGCGCCTTGAAGGACGGCACCGACAACGGCACGACGGTCTTCGATGCGCACGCCGAGAGCCCAGTCGCCCGCCGCCTCGGGCGCGACAGTGGCCCAGCCTCGCAGGGAGGCGTCGCGCAGGATATCGCGAAGCCGCCAGTCGGGCTGGTTTTGCGCGAGGGAGAGTGCGCGTTGAGGATCGGTGCGTGCCAGCTCTTCGAGCAGAGCTGCGAGTGCGCGAGTACGCGCGGGATTGCTCGTGAGAGAAAGCGTTTCTTCCCAGCGATCCGCCCACGGAGAAGAGGGGGATGCTGAAGTTGCGTCAGAGATAGCGAGCTCAGAGTTTCCGGACGTCGAGCCGGGCGCGGAGGCCGCGATAGAAGCGGAACGGACGTCGGATCGAGAAAACGACCAAGAATGGATGCTCAGCCAGCCGAGAACGGCGCCGATAAACGCCGCACCGAGACAGAGTGCCGTCAAAGTAGGCGAGGAGCAGCGATGTTGCTTGGAGCAGGGAGACGGCATCGAAACAAAATAATCGGGGCTAACAAAGCGGGACGATGCGTCGGGGTATTACACACCGTCCCGTTGGATGACGCGCCTGACATCAGACGCCTTAAGCGCCGGCCATCAGGCGAGAGTTAAGAGCTCAGTAGGTGAAGGCCTGAGACGCGCGGCCATACCACCAACCGTTGGAGCCGGAGAAGCTGTTGACGTGGATATTGCGCGTGCCGAAACGAGTGGACGAGGAGTCGGTGCGGCCGACTGCTTCCTTGGTCTGGTTGCAGGTATCGTTGTCGTAGTAGAAGTTGCAGGTATAGGTGGTGCCGCCGTTCTGACGGATGTTCTTCAGACCATTGGTCTGGGTGTGGTAGTACAGCGTCACCGAGGTAGCGGCATTGGCCTGACCGAACTTGTCCGCACCGTTGACGGCCGAACCGCCGGAGACCCAGCAGTTGCCGCCGGACTTGACCGTGAACTGGTCTTCGCCGACGTCCTGCCAAGTGACCTCGTTCATGGTGCCGTTGCCGTAGAAGTGGCAACCGTCCACGCCAGGGGCGGAGAGCTTCACGTTCTTCAGCCAGGAGTTAGCGTTCAGGCGGAAGAAGGGTTTCTGGCCTTCGCCCTGACCGCCGTCGCCCATGCCGGACGCTTTGATCGTGTTGCCGCCGCCATCATAAGTGGCGCCTGCGGCGATGACGATCGTGCTCGTGATGGTGACAGTGGCAGCGTGGGTGGAAGCTGCAGCGACGAACAGGCCGGCAAGGGCCGCAATAGCGCGCAAAGCGCGTGTTGGGGTGTCTTTCATTTGGGGTTTTGTTTTGGGTTTGTTTTTCTTCCGAGCAGAAGTGCGCGGTTGAAAGAACATCGCCGGTCGATCCAGCGCTTAAGCCGACAAAGACGGCGCAGCGCTGATGGCGGTGTTAGCCAAAGCGATACGTGTCTTCGTGCGGGGTAAAAGAGCAGGAACGACTAACGAGGGGTAAAGAACGGGGTAAAAGCTAACTCATCAAAACGCTCAAGGGGGGTAAGCGAATGGATGAAAAACGAGAATCGCTCTCAAAGGAGACAGCTGTCCGGCGGTCAATGGATTATTTCCCCGTCGATGGTTGATAGTAAAGTATTGGGACAGTCGTCCGATTTTTATCTGGTTGATCGCCAAGTAAAACGTGGCGCTTGCAGGAATTTTGCACGGTCCGAATAAAAATCGCTCGCTTGCGTGTTGAGGCATAAAAAAACCGCACCACTTTGAAGCGGCGCGGTTCGAAAAATCGCGGACGGTTGAGCGGGCGATCAGCAGGCGAACTTCGGCTGAATCAAGGCGCGCAAGGCGTCGTGAAGCTCTTCGTTTTCGAGTTTTCCGAGGACTTCCTCGAAGAAACCGAAGACGAGGAGTTCGTGAGCTTGCTCGGGTTTGATGCCGCGGGATTCGAGGTAGAATTCCTGTTCGGCGGGGACGCGGGCGCTCGTTGCACCGTGGGTGCAGCGGACGTCGTTGGCCTCGATTTCGAGGCCGGGGAGGCTGTTGGCCTCGGCGTCGTCGCTGAGCATGAGGTTGCGGTTGCTCTGGTAGGCGTCGGTCTTCTGTGCGTCTTTTTCGACGATGATCAGGCCGGAGAAGATCGTGCGGGCGGCGTCGAGCAGCGCGTTTTTGTAGAGGAGATTCGAGCTGGTGTGCGGCGCCTGATGCGTTTGCAGCGTGCGCTGGTCGAATTCCTGCGAGCCCTTCGCGATGGTGAGCGCGAGCATCTCGGAGTGAGCGCCGGGGCCTTGAAGGCGGCTGTGCGACTCGTGGCGGGACTGTTTGCCGCCGAGGTGGACGTTGAGCGAGAGGACGCGGGCGTCTTTCTGCGCGACGATGCTGTTGCTCTGGATGGTGAGCGACGTGTCGGACCAGTTTTGCGCGCCGACGTAGGTGAGCTGCGCGCCGGTTCCGGCGTGGAGGTCGTTTACGCCTGCGGCGAAATTGCGAACGGTCGCTTCGGCGCTCGCGAAGAACTCGACGACGGTGGCCTTGGCCTGGTCTTCGAGAATAACGAGCGTGTGCGGGAAGATGGATTTGTTTTCACCGCTGACGACGTGCTGGACGACGAAGGGAGCGGAGACTTCGACGCCTTTCGGGACGAAGAGAAACGCACCGCTGGCGGCGAGGGCGGTGTTGAGCGAGGCGAACTTTTCGCCGCCGAGGGCCGCTGGATGTTTTTGGAAATAAGCGCGGACGAGTTCGCCGTGTTTCACGAGCGCTTCTTCGAGCGGGCTGAAAATCACGCCTTCGGCGGCGAGATCGGCGGGCAGCGCGGTGCGTGAAGCGAGGTGGTTGTTGGCGAAGACGAGTTCGGCCGTGCGGTTAAACGACGGCAATGCGGGCGCGGCGGGAGAACCAGCGGCGGGCTCGGCGACTTCAAAGCCGTCGAGGCTGGAGAAACCCTGGATGTTGGAGAAGCGCCAGAGTTCGTCTCGGCGCGTCGGGAATGGGCGCGCGACGAACTGGTTCCACGCGGCTTGTTTCGCATCGAGCCACCATTTCGGGAGGTTGTTGCGCTGGGCGACGTGGGAGCCGAAACGGGCGGCGGTGAGGCCGGTGGCGTTGGTCGTGGGAGAAAGGACAGCGGACATGCTAAAAATAGTGAATGGTGAAGAGTGAAGGGTGAAAACGGAGGCAGATGGCTTTCACCATTCACTCTTCCATTTTCACTCTTCGTTCGGTCAGCCGACGGAGCCTTCCATTTCGAGGTCGATGAGGCGCTTGAGCTCGACCGAGTATTCCATGGGGAACTGGCGGGCGAGGTCGTTGATGAAGCCGTTCACCGCAAGACTCATGGCCTGGCCTTCGGTGAGGCCGCGTTGCTGCATGTAGAAGATCATGTCTTCGCTGACCTTCGAGACGCTGGCTTCGTGCTGCGTGGCGTGTTTGTCGCCGCGCACGGTGATCGCGGGATAGGTGTCGGTGCGGCTGTTGGTGTTGATCAGCAGCGCGTCGCACTCGGTGTTGTTTTTGCAACCCTTCAAGTGCTTCGGGATGTGGATCTGTCCGCGATAGGTCGCGCGTCCCTGGCCGACGGAGATGGATTTCGAGACGATCGTGGAGGTCGTTTCGTCGGCGGCGTGGATCATCTTCGCGCCGGTGTCCTGATGCTGGCCGTCGTTGGCGAGGGCGATGGAGATGACTTCGCCGCGGGCCTTGCGACCTTTGAGGACGACGCCGGGATACTTCATCGTGAGGCGCGAACCGAGGTTGCAATCGATCCACTTGATCTCGGCTTCCTCGTGGGCGATGCCGCGCTTGGTGACGAGATTGTAGACGTTGGGCGCCCAGTTCTGGACGGTGATGTACTGGATCTTGGCGCCTTTGAGCGCGACGAGTTCGACGACCGCGCTGTGGAGCGTGGAGGTGGAGAACTTGGGCGCGGTGCAGCCTTCCATGTAGGTGACCTCGGAGCCTTCGTCGGCGATGATGAGCGTGCGCTCGAATTGACCGAAATTTTCCGCGTTGATGCGGAAGTAGGCTTGCAGCGGCTGCGCGACTTTCACGCCGGGCGGGACGTAGATGAAGGAACCGCCGGAGAACACGGCGCTGTTGAGCGCGGAGAACTTGTTGTCGGACGTCGGGATGACTTTGCCGAACCACTTTTTGAAGAGCTCGGGGTGCTCGCGGAGGCCTTCGGTCGAGTTGACGAAGATGACGCCTTGTTTAGCGACGATGTCCTTGATGTTCGAATACGCGGCTTCGGAGTCGAACTGCGCTTCGACGCCAGCGAGGAACTTGCGCTCCTGCTCGGGAATGCCGAGGCGTTCGAAGGTCTTCTTGATGTCGTCCGGCACTTCGTCCCACGTGCGCTTGGGCTTCTGGCCTTGCGCGAGGTAGTAGCGGATTTTGTCGAAGTTGATGTTTTCGAGATCCTTCGTCGCCCAGTGCGTGGGCAGCGGCATGGACTCGAACGTCTTCAGCGCCTTCTTGCGGAACTCGAGGATCCACGGCGCTTCCTTTTTAACCGAGGAGATGTACTCGACGGTTTTTTCGGAGAGGCCGGTGCCGGCGTCGAACTCGTAGTTGACGTTGTATTGGAAGTCGCCGGCGGACTGATCGATGCCGACGGTGGGATTTTCCACGACGGAGTCGGCCGCGGCGTTGGCGGGAAGTGTATCGGTATCTGTCGGTGGTTTCATGCGGAGCCTCCGGTTGTTTTTGAAATTGTTCAGGCCTTCGCGGTGGCGAGGTCCTGTTTCACCCAGTCGTAGCCCTTGGCTTCGAGTTCGAGGGCGAGGGTCTTGTCGCCGCTCTTCACGATGCGGCCGTCGTACATGACGTGCACGAAGTCCGGCACGATGTAGTTCAGGAGGCGCTGGTAGTGCGTGATGAGGAGGACGCCGAGTTTCGGGCCACGGAGCTGGTTGACGCCTTCGGAGACGACCTTGAGGGCGTCGATGTCGAGGCCTGAGTCGGTTTCGTCCATGAGGGCGATCGTTGGCTCGAGCATGGCCATCTGGAGGATTTCACAGCGCTTCTTTTCGCCGCCGGAGAAACCTTCGTTGACCGAGCGGGAGGTGAACTTCCGGTCGATCTTCAGCATGTCCATTTTGCTGTAGAGCTTTTTGTAGTACGCGGTCGCGTCGAGCTCTTCGCCCTCGGCGAGGCGGGCTTGCTGGGCAGCGCGGAGGAAATTGGCGATGGAGACGCCGGGGACTTCGCTCGGGTATTGGAAGGCGAGAAAAATGCCGGCACGGGCGCGCTCGTCGGGCTCCATCTCGAGGATGGATTTGCCGTCGAGGAGGACGTCACCGCTCGTGATGACGTAATCGGGATGACCGGCGATCGCCTTGGAGAAGGTCGACTTGCCGGTGCCGTTCGGTCCCATGACGGCGTGAACTTCGCCGGCTTTGATCGTCAGGTTGAGGCCTTTGACGATGGACTTTTCGGGGCTCTCGGTGAGCGAGACGTAGAGGTCTTTGATTTCGAGCGTGTGCATTTGAAATGTGAAGAGTGAGTGGTGAAGAGTGAAATGCCGGAGCTTCGGACGTGCGACGGATCAGCGGGTGTTTTTGGCTTTGCCGCGGAAAGTGATCTCGACGGCGGAGGCGTCGTAGCCGGTGGGAAGTACTTTCTTCAATTGATCGAGAAGGCTGGCGGGCAGGTCGATGTCGTGGGTGGCACCGGTTTGCTCGTCGTGAAAGTGGGCGTGAGGCTGCAGATTAGGGCAGTAACGAGTGGGGCCGCGCTCGAAGTTTACCGCGCGCACGAGGTCGCATTGCACAAGCGTTTCGAGGCAGTTGTAGACAGTCGCGAGCGAGATGCCGGGGAGCTCGGGTTTGACGCGGGCGAACACTTCGTCGGCTGTGGGATGGTCGCGCTTCTTGAGAAGGATGCTATAAACGAGTTCGCGCTGAGGCGTGGAGCGCAGGCCGCTATCGGCGAGTCGCTGGGCAAGCGAGTCGGTCGGGGAGGAATGATGGACGGCGGTGGACATGAGCGGACCGCAACAAATTGGAATCATTCTAAGCTGCAAGCCAGAATTAGAATAATTCTAAAGAAGGGACGGGTCTGATTGGAGCTAGGCCCGTGAGCCAGCGAAAGGCAGGCAGCTTGCTGGCGACATCGTGATGATGACGGGTTCCGAAAGGGTTTGGAGGTGCTTGTGCACATGACTCCAAACCAAGTGGTTGGAACACCTGATGGGTGCTCGTGCCAGCGCAATCCCGGAGCTTTGGCTGGGCGGAACCCAGCCTCTTTACTCAGGCAGAAGTCGCGGCCAATTCGGCCGGTTCTTCTTGGGAGGGAGCCGATGGAGGCGTTTCCTTGATGCTCTTGCGGGCTCCTCCGACAACGCGGGCGAGTTCGCTGATGGAGTCCTGCAAGAGGATCGATTGCGCGGAAAGTTCCTGGGCGACGCCGGCGCCTTCCTCGGCGCGGGCTGCACCGAGCTGGACCGTTTCGTCCATGCGGCTGACGGCGGTGTTTACTTGCTGGAGGCCGGTCGTCTGTTCTGAGGAAGCGGTGGCGATCTCGGCGACGATTTCATCTACTTCGCGGACGCGGGCGGCGATCTGTTCGAGATTGGTGGCAATCTGTCCGCTGACTTCGGCGCCACGGCGGCTTTTGAGCGTGGAGTCGTCGATTTTCTCGGCGGTCTCGCGTGCTGCCTGGGCGGAACGTTGAGCGAGGGCGCGGACTTCGTCGGCTACGACGGCGAAACCGGCGCCGGCTTCACCTGCGCGAGCGGCTTCGACGGCGGCGTTGAGGGCGAGGATGTTGGTTTGAAAGGCGATTTCGTCGATTGTCTTGAGAATCTTCGCGATGCCATCGCTGGAGGTTTTGATATCGGCCATGGCGGCGTTCATCGACGCGACGCCTTTCGCGCCGGTGTCGGCAGCAAGACGGGTCTGGCGGGCGAGTTCCTTGGCGCGTTGGGCGGCCTCTGCGTTGCGTTTGGCCATGCTGGAAATCTCTTCGAGCGAGGCGCTGGTCTCTTCCAAGGTGGCGGCCTGTTCTGAGGAGGCGGTGGCGAGCGCTGTGCTATTTTGAGAAACCTGCCCGGAGGAGGCGACATTGGCTTGGGCCGCCTGGTTGAGGCGCGCAATGATTGCGAGGAAGGGGCGGGGAATGCTGCGGCTGATGATGAATGTCAGTACCGCGAGCAGCGTGAGTGCGCTGGCAGCGGAAATCCAAAGCACATTGATAAACCGAGCCTCGACGGCGGCGGAGTGTTCGTGAGTGGCGCGAGCCTCGGCTTCGATCTTATCGCTGATGGCGGCCATGCGTTTCTCAAGCGCGGAAAAAGAGTCCATGAACTCCGGCATAGCAGCGCTGGCGGCGGCTTCGTCCTGCCGGGCGAGGCCCGCGATGTGACTGGCGGAGGCGAGGTAGGCGGCAAGCGGCTTCGCGGCGGCGGTGAGCGCGGAACGGATGTTTTCGCTCAGTGGAAGGGCGTTGTTGGCGGCGAGGCTGTTGCGGAAAATTTTTTCGTGCTCGGCGAGGTCGCTCGCGACTTCATCGGCGGAGGCAGTGTCGTGTTTGGCGGCGGCGAGAAGGGCGGCGAGCACGTCCGCGCGAAGAGCGTCGTGCATCATGTCAGCCTCCTGGTGGTTTTGCGAGGGCGGCGGAGATTGTGACGACCTCGGCGTTGCTGGCGACGATGAGGCCGCATTCGTGGCGGACAGAGACGACAAGCCCGACGATGACGAGGCCAGCCGTGAGGGCGAGGCTGGAGACTTTCTGTCCGACGGAGAGTTGCATGGGGTGAAATTAGTACCGCACGCTCAGACCGAGAAAGACGACGACGTCTTCAGAGGCGTCGGTGAGTCCGATGTTGGCGCCGAGGTCGAGTTGGAGGTTTTTGTTGAGACCGTAGGTGATACCGCAGTTGAAGGTCGCGAGATCAGCGCCCTTGGTGAGCGTCGAGGTGAGTTCCAGATAACCGACGACGTCGCCGGCGATGTCGTGGCTGATCGTGGCGGTGTTCACCCAGTCGGTGGCGTAGCCGTCGTTGGCTTCGTTCCGCACGAAATCGACTTCCGTCATGACGCCGAGGCTCCAGCCGGACGACAGTGTGAATGCGACGGGGAAAATGAGTCCGCCTTCGACCTTGTCGTTGCCGAGGCCCTCGGCGGCGGTCGGCCATTTCACGAAAGGCATGAGCGCACCGGCGGTGTCTCCCTCGTCGTTGCCCCAGAGATTGATCTTGAGGCGGGTGGTGATGTCGCCGAAGCCGCTGAGTTTGTCGTCGGTGGAGGCGATGCGATCTTCGGTTTCGATCTTGGTGTAAGGTTCGACGACGGCCTGGAGGTCGATGCGATTGGTGAGACCGACTTTGAAATTAACGGCGGTGAACATCCATGCGGTGGTCACCGTGTCGGCGCCGTCCGATTTGTCATGATCGCGGGTGCGGGCGATCAGATCGCTTTCCATTTGATAGTGACCCGCGTCGACGGTGAACGGGCTTTCGGTGGCGTCAGGCCGGTCGGTGCTCATCTCGCGGAGCATCGAATCGGGTGTGGGATTGAAGAACGTGTGGTTACTCTTGTCGGGAACAGGCGGAATGGCGCTCGCTACCAAGGGACACGCGATGAAAAAAAAGGACAGGGCACTGCACAGACGCATTTCCTGCTCATCGGTTGTGCAGGGTCGTTCTTGATCAATTCCGTCTGCTAATGAGGCGAAGCAGGGGCTTTTGGATGAAATTTAACCCGTCCCGCCCATCCTAAACAAAATTTTCACACGAAGGCGGCTGCGGCGCTTAGCTCGCGTGCCAGCACCAATGCCAGGGTTCGTAGATGAAGCCGTGGGGATTTCCCTTCGGAAAACTCATGGTGAAACCGAAGCTTCCCGCGTGGCGTTCGAGCCAGGAAAACGCCTTGGTTTCGGCAAACGCTTCCTCGAGCGGCAGGTCGCCGGGCGTGCCGATGTCGATCGCGCGACCGGTGTGATGTTCGCTGTAACCGGGCGCGGCCATGGTTCGGAGGATGACCTCGATTTTTTCGCCGAGGGCGAGTTTGCCGCGTATGATCTCGACCTGCCGGTCCACGCTGCGGAAGCCGGAGAGCGGGGTGAGATCGACATCGTATTCGCGAGCGCGAGCGCGCATGCCGCGAAAAGCGTGCGCAGCCTTTTCAATCAAACGACAATTGCGTCCGGCATCGTCGGCGCCGATCGACACGAGGTCTGTTGCCTCGGGATAAATATCGAGCGAACGGCGCAGCGAATAGTCGTGCGGGATTCCGAGTTCCTCGTGAATCGCGGCGATGCGGCGTGCGTAGGCGACAGCGGCGGTCATCCCGTTCGATGAAATTAACCGCCGTGCTCGGCGAGCCAGCGCTCGGCCTCGATGGCAGCCTGACAACCCATGCCGGCCGCGGTGATCGCCTGACGATAAACGTGGTCGGCGCAGTCGCCCGCGACGTACACGCCGGGGACTTTGGTCTGCACCTGCGAACCGGTGACGGGCTTGAAGTAACCGCCTTCGTCTACGTCGAGTGCGGAGGCGAACGGACCGGTGTTGGGCACGTGGCCGATGGCGACGAAAATGCCTTTCACGGGGAGAACGGACTCGGCACCGGTCTTGAGATTTTTGACCTTCAGACCGCTGACGGCGTTTTCCTTCACGCCGACGACTTCGATCGGTGCGCTGTCCCAGACCATCTGAATCTTTGGATGGGAAGTGGCCCGGTCAGCCATGATTTTCGACGCACGCAGCGAATCGCGGCGATGGACGAGATAAACTTTGCTGGCAAAACGCGTGAGGAAAAGCGCTTCCTCGGCTGCGCTGTCGCCACCACCAATGACGGCAACTTCCATCTTGCGGTAGAACGCGCCGTCGCACGTGGCACAGGTCGTGACGCCCTTGCCGCCGTAAAGTTCTTTTTCACCGGGGATGCCGGTCATACGCGGCGAGGCTCCTGTGGCGATGATGACGGACTTCGTCAGAATCTCTTTGTCGCCGGTGCAGAGCTTGAGTGGTTGCGAGGAGAAATCGACCGATGTGATCTGGGCCTGTTCGAAACGCGTACCGAACTTCGTGGCCTGCTTGCGGAGGTTGTCCATCAGTTGGAAACCATCCACGCCTTCAGGGAAGCCGGGGAAGTTCTCCACCTCGGACGTCGTCGTGAGCTGACCGCCCGGGAGACTGCCCTCGATGATGAGCGGCGAGAGATTGGCGCGGCCGGTGTAGATCGCGGCGGTGAGTCCGGCGCAGCCGGTGCCTACGATGACGACGTTTTCGACAGGTGTGGACATGGAAGGGAAATTTCAGGCGCAACATAGCACACGAGGGAAGGGAAAACTGCGCGCTGCGCGGCGATAGCATGCTCGATACGGGCAGATGGGGCGTAAAGCCGAGGGTTTGACAGGGAAGCGGCGTAGAAGCATTCATCCTGCTCATGCGTTCTTTCCGTCAAATCATCGCCTTGCTGATGGCCCTTGTGTGGCTGCCGGCGACGATGCATTGCGGATTGGAAATCGCGGGGCTCATCGGGCAAGCCGATGTCTGCTGCCAGCATGAGCATGAGAGCGCGGTTCCGGTTAGCGGCGACCCTGTTCACTGTGATCAGGGGGCTTGTGGAATCGTGGAAGGCGGCGACTATCAGCCCGCGCAAAATTTCCTGAAAGTTTCGGCGCCGTCCGCCGTCTTGTTTGTTTTCTGCCTGATCGAACTTGCGCCGGAATTAACACCGGTGCCGGAGATCGTTGCTTCGGTTGATGTCGAGAGTCCGCCGGAAATACGGCGGACGTGGCACTTTGTTGCCCGCGCGGCGCTTTCGCCACGCGCTCCTTCGCGCGTTTGCTGATCATCCCCCGAGCGGGGTGATCGGCGTTTTTGTGTCCGGGCTCTGACGCGTGTGCGCGTTGGTGTGCCTGTCTGGCTCCGCAACTTCTCTTCCGAACCATGTCAGCCTTCGATTTTTTCCCCTGTATTTCCCGATTCATCGCACTCGCCGGTCTTTTGACCACCAGCGTGCTGAATGCTCAAGAATCCGCCGCGGCTCCGCTCACGCTTGCCCGCGCGCTTGCCCGCGCGGCCGAGAATAATCCCGCGCTCGCGGCGCAGAGTTACCATGAACGAGCCGCCGATGCCTTGATCGAGCAAGCCGGTCTGCGACCTAATCCCACGCTCGACGTCACTGCTGAGAACTTCCTCGGCACGGGGAATGTGCAGGGTGTGGACAGTCTCGAAACGACCGTGCAGGCGAGCCAGACGTTCGAGCGCGGGGGGAAGCGTGACCGTCGTGTTGCGCTGGCCACTCGCGAGCGCGAAACCGCGGCCAAGGAACTCGCCGTCCGTCGCTCCGAGGTGCTCGCGTCCGTCGCCGTGGCCTACGTGGAAACGCTCGCCGCGCAGGAGCGTCTGGCGCTTGCCGAGGAACCACTGAAGCTCGCGCGCGAAACGCTCGGGGTGGTCGAGGCCCGTGTGAAAGAGGGTGCTGCTTCTCCCGCCGAGTCCGCGCGGGCACGCGCAACGCTCGCTTCGGCTCATGGCGAGTTTGCGCACGCCCAGGCTGCCCTCGTCGCTGCGCGGGCCACGCTGGCGGCAACGTGGGGAGGACGGGCCGGCGATGTCGGCGCGCTGTCGGGACATATCCGGCTGCCTGACGCGTTGCCGGGTGATGATGTCTTTCTTTCCGGGATCAGTCGTCATCCGCGCTTCGAACTTCAGCAGGCGGTTATCGAAAGCCGCCGCGCGTCGCTCGAGTTGGAGAGAGCGCAAGCCGCGCAGGATGTCACGGTCGGCGGTGGCGTGCGTTTCCTTCGCGAAGGGTCGGATGCCGCTTTTGTCGCGGGTATTTCCATTCCGCTTCCGGTCCGAAACAAAAACCAGGGTAACATTCGTGCAGCCCGCGAGACACTTGCCGGATCCGAGCAGACGCTTCGCTCGGTCGAGGCCGAGCTGCGCGCGGGGATCACGGCCGCCTGGCAGGAACTATCGGCCGCGCATACGGCGGCGCAAATGCTGCGGCGCGATGCCTTGCCTGCGACCGAGGAGGCGCACGCCGTCGTGCGCCGTGCCTATGAAGAAGGCCAGTTGCCGCTCATCGATGTGCTCGATGCCCAGCGGGCCCTCGCCGCACTCCGCCGCGACATCCTCGACGCCGAATCCACCTACGCCATCGCGCTCGCCCGCGCCGAAGGCCTCACGAATCCCGCGTTCACGCTCACAACCTCTCTTTTTTCCGCTCAATGAAAACTCTCTCTGTTTCAGTCGCCCTGACTCTTTCAAGTTTTCTCGCCGCACCACTTCAGGCGGCCGACTCCGCGCGCAACGCCAGCACGATCGTGCTCGATGCCACGGGAGTTAAAAACCTCCGCATTCAAACCGCTGTGGTCGAGGAGGCGGACTTCGAGGAGAGTGTTTTTTCCCTCGGTCGCATCGAAACACGTCCCGGCAACGTCGCCGCTGTCAGCAGCCGCATCTCGGGACGGATCGTTGCGCTGAATGCGTTTCCCGGTGATCGAATCGAAGCAGGCGCCGAAGTCGCCAAAGTCGAAAGCCGCCAGCCGGGAAATCCCTCTCCGGTGATTTCATTGACCGCGCCGATCGGCGGAATCGTTTCTCACCTCGACGTGCGCCTCGGTGATCCAGTCGAGCCGGACAAGGCGCTGCTGGAAATCAGCGACCTCTCCGAGGTCTATGCGATTGCACGCGTGCCCGAGTCCATTGCGGGCCGGCTCAAGCCGAGCGCCAAGGCGCACATCACGGTCAGCGCGTGGCCGGATGAAAAACTCGAAGGAGATCTGCTGCGCTTCGGCACGGCCGCGGATGTGGCGAGTGGCACGATCGACGCCATTTTCCGTCTGCCCAACCGCGAGGGCCGGTTGCGCCCGGGAATGCGGGCGGAGTTCTCCATTGTCGTCTCCAAACGCTCCGGTGTGGTCGCTGTGCCGCGCAGCGCCATTCAGGGCGAACTGTCGAAGCGGTTCGTCTATGTGAAGGATTTCGATCTGCCGAATGCCTTCGTGAAAACGCCGGTCGTGGTCGGTCAGAGCAACGACCGCTCCACCGAAATCGTGAGCGGACTTCTTCCCGCAGACGAAGTCGTCACTCAAGGCGCTTACTCGCTGGCATTCGCTGGCGGCGGCAGCGTTTCACTCAAAGAAGCGCTGGATGCCGCTCACGGCCACGCGCACGCGGAAGATGGTTCTGAGCTCAAAGAAAGCTCCGCTAAATCAGCCGGCAGCGCCGGAGAGGACCACGGCCACGATCACGATCATGATCATGCCGACGGCGGCTCGAATCCGTTTTGGATGATCGTGAGCGGAGTGCTCTTCGTTCTCCTCTTGATCGTCAGTCTTCGCAAACGCACGGGTCCTGCGAACACGAGCACGGTCGCTCCTAAACCGAACACTCCCGCCAAGTGAGGAACGACCATGTTAAATAAGCTTATTCAATGGTCGCTCGCGAACCGGGCGATCGTTCTGGGTGTATCGCTCATCGTACTGGTGCTCGGGCTAGGCACCGGCATGCAGCTTCCCGTCGAAGTGCTGCCGGACCTGACGAAACCCACCGTTACCATTCTCACCGAGGCGCCCGGCCTCGCTCCGGAAGAAATCGAATCGCGCGTCACCCAGCCGCTGGAAAGTTCGTTGATGGGTGTCGCCGGACTCAGCCGGCTGCGCTCGAATTCCGACGTCGCGCTGTCGCTGGTGTACGCCGAGTTCGGGTGGGGCACGGATATCTACAAAGCCCGCACGCTCGTGCAGGAGCGTCTGCAAGCGGCGCGCGAACAGCTGCCCGAAGACGTGCAGCCCTTCATGACGCCGGTGGCGTCGCTCATGGGGGAAATCCTTCTCGTCGGTGTACGATCCACAGTGAAAGAGGGCCAGCCCGGTTACCTTCCACCCAGCGAAGTGCGTGCGCTGGCGGATTGGACGATTCGCCGACGCCTCCAGAGCATTCCTGGCATCGCGGAAATTCTAAATATGGGCGGTGGCGTGAAACGGATCGAAGTGCAGCCCGACCCTTATCGCATGCAGGCTCACGATGTGAGCGTGGAAGAGTTGGAGGCTGCGATTGGGAAAGCGGCGAGCACCACCACGGGCGGCTTCCTGAGCACCGGTCCGACCGAAATCATGGTGCGCAATCTCGCCATGACGACCGACCTCACCGAGATCGGCCGCACGCTCATCAAGAAAATCGGCGACCGCTCCATCCTGGTCGATGACGTGGCCAAAGTGGTGTGGGGCATCGAGCCGATGCGCGGCGACGCCAGCGTGAGCGTTTCGCCGGAAAAGGAGCCCACTCACGGCGTGATCATGTCGATCACCAAGGCGCCGGGCTTCGACACCCGCGAGCTCACAGAGCAGATCCGCCAGGCGCTCGACGAGCTCAAGCCCGGCTTTCCCGCCGGCGTTGAGACCACGCTGTTGTTTCAGCAGAAAAATTTTATCGATAACGCCATCGGCAACCTGAAGGAGGCGATCCGCGACGGCGCCATCATGGTGACGGTCGTGCTGTTTCTCTTCCTGCTGAATTTCCGCACGACGTTCATCACGCTCATGGCGATGCCGATGAGCTTCGCGATCACGCTGCTCACCTTCCACTGGCTGGGCATCTCGGTAAACTCGATGACGCTGGGCGGTCTCGCGGTCGCCATCGGCATGGTGGTGGACGACGCGATTGTGGATGTGGAGAATGTGTTCCGCCGCTTGCGCGAGAACGCCGCGCTCTCGCATCCACGCCCGAAGCTCCAGGTCATCGGCAAAGCGTCCGGCGAGGTGCGTAACTCGATTCTCTACGCCACCGTTCTCATCGTCCTCGTTTTCGTACCGCTGCTCGGGCTTAGCGGAGTCGAGGGCAAGCTCTTCGCGCCGATCGCGATTGCAACGATCATCAGCATGATCGCGTCATTCGTCGTTTCGCTGACGCTGATTCCCGTCCTCTGCGCGCTCCTGCTGAATCCGAAGGAAGGTCACGAGCACAAGGATGGCCGGCTTGTCGGCTTCCTGAAAAAGACGCTGCGCGCCACGGCGATCCGCGCGGCACTGGATTTCCCGATCCCAGTGCTCGCGGTCGTCCTGATCGGAATAGCGGCGGCCTTCATGCTCTATCCAAAAATGGGCAAAGATTTTCTCCCCGCGTTTCGCGAGGAGACGGCGCTCGTTGCCGTGACTGCGGCTCCCGGCACGTCGCTGACCGAGATGAATCGCATCTCTGACGTGATCGAGTCGCAGATCTTGTCCGTCGCCGAGGTGAACAAGGTCGGCCGTCGCCTCGGCCGCGCCGAACGCGGTGACCACGTAGTGCCCGTTTCCACCGTCGAGTTCGACGTGGATTTCAAAAACGACGTTTCGTCGCGGACCCGGAAGGAAGTTCTCGCAGATGTGCTCCAGCGTGTTCGCTCCGTGCCCGGAGTTTTCGCGGCGGTCGGCGGCCCGCTTGCGGATCGTATCGGCCACATGCTCAGCGGGGTTTCTGCTCCGGTCGCGGTGAAGATCTTCGGTCCCGATCTCGACACGCTGCGGCGTTTGGGCGCGGAAGTGCAGACTGTTGCGAAGACGATTCCTGGATTCGAAGACGCGAAACTCGATCAGCAGTCCTTGATTCCCCAACTGCGCATTGAGGCGAATCGCGAACGGGCATTGGCTTATGGCGTCACGCCCGGCGGACTCAACGAACAGGTAGGCATGCTCGTCGGCGGAAAGGACGTCGCGGAATTGCGCGAGGGGCAGCGCGCCGTGAATCTCGTGCTACGGCTTCCGGAGGAGTGGCGCGATTCCCCCGAGAAGATCGCCAGCCTTCCCATCGAGACTGACAGCGGGCAGCGCATTCCGCTATCGCTCGTCGCCGAGGTGCGAGAAGCCAAAGGGCCGAACGTCATCTTCCGTGAAAACAGCCAGCGCCGTTTCACCATCGCGATCAAACCGACGGTGCGCGATGTCGGTGCGCTTGTCGCGCGCCTGCAAGCCCAGGTGCGCGAGAAGGTGAAACTGCCGGAAGGCTACTTCATTACCTACGAAGGTGAATTCCAGGCGCAGCAGGACGCGACGGAGCGCATCGTGTTTTTCAGTTCGGTGGTCTTCGTCGTGATCGTTTTCCTGCTCTACAAATACTTCCAGAGCATGTGGCTCGCGTTGCAGGTGATGCTGAGCATCCCGCTCTCGCTTGTCGGCGGCCTGGTCTACACGTGGCTCAAGCTCGATAACATCAGCATCGCCACGCTCGTCGGCTTCATCGCCGTGGGCGGTGTCGCCGCGCGCAACGGCATCATGATGTTGTCGCACTATCTCCATCTTATGAAACACGAAGGTGAGGATTTCTCCCGGCAGATGGTTGAGCGGGGCACGCTGGAGAGAATGGTGCCCGTGCTGATGACCGCGCTCGCGGCTGGCATCGCGCTGATTCCGCTCGTGCTCGCGGGCGACGAACCTGGGAAGGAAATCCTTCATCCCGTGGCCGTGGTGATCGTTGGCGGACTCATTTCATCGACCATCCTCGAGTTCCTCGTGCGGCCGCTCGTGTTCTTCCACTTCGGTCGCAAGGCCGCGTTGACCGCGCTCGAGCGTGATGCTGCTGCGTCGCACTAAACACTTCCGGACCGTCGCGTTGGCCGGGTGCGACGGTCCGGGTCTCAAACCGATTCCTGCCAGCCCAGTTCTCCTGTTCCCAACTTAAAACCATGAAAAAGAAATCACTCGTCCTTCCTGTTCTCGCTGCGCTCGCGCTTTGTCTGCCGGCTTCCGCAGCCGGCGATCACCATCACGAAAAGATCAAGACGCCGAACGGCGGCCGTCTCATCGCCAGTGTTGAGCCTCACGCGGAGTTTCTCGTACTGCCCGATCGCAAAGTGCAGATCACGTTTATCAACGACGACGGCAAGCCCGTCGCTCCTGAAGCACAGGTCGTTACCGTGACTGCTGGAGATCGTTCCGCGCCCGCGAAACTCTCATTCACCAAGTCAGGAAATTCGCTCGTCTCCGACACCGCTTTGCCGGCCGGAAATGACTTCCCGGCTGTCGTCCAAATCAAGGTGACGCCCGATGCGAAGACCGTGAACGAAAAGTTCACTGTGAACCTTTCCAAATGTTCCGAGTGCTCGAATGCCGAATACGCCTGCACCTGTGAGCACGGGCGCGATGACCACAAGGATCACAAACACTGAGTTGTAGCGTCGAGCCGCCATCAAGCAGCGCCGATCCGGCGAATTCCGGCGCCCCGTCGGATCGTGATTTGGGTGGAAACGGTTTCAGCCTGCTTTGTTTTATCACGGCGGGGCCTCAGAGCTATTTTGACCGTCAGAAGGCGCATTCATCGACCCCGCTTGGGAGGCCGAGTCTTAACAGTCCTTCACACCCAATTCCTGCACATGAGCAAAAAGCGCCACGCGTTCGTCGGCACCGGCGGCCGCGCCATCAGTTTTATGGAGCCTTTGGTCACGACTTATCGTGACCAAAACGAGCTCGTCGCCATTTGCGACGTGAGCCCGGCCCGCATGGCCTATTACAACGAGTTGCTCACCGATGACTGGAAATATCACGCGGTGCCCACGTACACGGCCGATCGTTTCGACGAGATGCTGCGAGTGGAAAAGCCGGACGAGGTGTTCGTGTGCTCAAAGGATTCCACGCACCATGAGTACATCGTGCGCGCCCTGCATGCGGGCTGCGACGTCATCACGGAAAAGCCGATGACCACGGATGCGGCGAAATGCCAGGCGATCCTCGATGCGGTCAAAGCCACGGGCAAAAAGGTCCGTGTGGCCTTCAACTACCGCTGGGCTCCGTTTCGCACCAAGGTGAAGGAGCTGATCGCGACGGGAGTCATCGGCAAGGTTCACTCGGTCAATCTAGAGTACCTGCTCGATACGAATCACGGCGCGGATTACTTCCGCCGCTGGCACGCGAATGCCGAGGATTCAGGCACCTTGCTCGTGCACAAGAGCACGCATCACTTCGACCTCGTCAACTGGTGGCTCGATGCGATTCCCCAGCAGGTTTTTGCCTACGGTGATCTCGTTTTCTACGGAAAGAAGAACGCGATCGCCCGCGGTGACGAAGCGCTGACACGCTACGATCGCTACACCGGCGAACCGGCGGCGGCGGGCGATCCCTTCAAGCTCGATCTCGATGAGAGCGAGCCGTTCAAGAAGATCTACCGTGCGGGCGAAAAAGATTCGGGCTACTTGCGCGACCGGAATGTTTTTCGCGAAGACATCAACATCCACGACCAGATGTCGCTCAACGTGCGTTATCGCACCGGCCAGATCCTCACGTACTCGCTTGTTTGCTATAGCCCGCGTGAAGGCATGCGGGTGACATTCAACGGCGACCGCGGCCGCATCGAATACCACGAGTTCATCGGTTCGCACATGAATCGCGCGGTGCGCCCGAAGGACTTCAAACTCGAGATCAAACCTGGCTCCGAAGCAGAAGGTGAATGGATCAAGGTCTTCCCTCATTTTCAGACCGGCTACGTTGTCCCGATGGATGTTGAGATCGGACTGCCGCACGGTGGCGCCGACGAGATCTTGAACAGACATTTCTACGGCCAGTCCGGCGCGCCCGCCGATCAGTGGGGACGCACCGCGGGGCATGAACAGGGAGCCGCTTCGATCCTTGTCGGCATTGCCGGCGTGGAGTCGATCAAACGTAATTTGCCGATTAACGTGGCAGATCTCGTCACGCTCAAACCCGGTGCGAAGCATCTGTCGGATCTGGTTTGAGTGGGTGAGGTGACGCGGCGGCTGGAGCCGTCCAAGAAGAGCAGTTGCCACACCTCGACGGTGTGGCACAGTGCTTTTTCACCTAAACATGCAGGACGTGGAATTTAACGAGGTCATCGAGCTGATTTGCAAAGAAGACGGTCGCTACGATCGCAAAGCGTACACCTTCATTCGCCAGGGCCTCGATCATACGGTGAAGGAAATCCGCAAAAAGGATGCCGAAAAATCCCAGCGCTCACGTCATGTCACCGGGCCTGAACTCCTCGAAGGACTGCGCACCTACTCGCTGGAGCAGTACGGCCCATTGACGAAGACCGTGCTCAACTCCTGGGGGATCAAGCGCTGCCAGGACTTTGGCGATCTCGTTTTCAATCTGATCGAGTACAATGTCTTTAGCAAAACCGAGAGCGACAAACGGGAGGACTTTGCGGACATCTACACGTTTGAAGACGCGTTCGTGAAACCGTTTCTTCCCAAGAAGAAACCACGCCTGCCCGGTACCGAAACCGAGTCCATCAGCTCTCCGTGAGCTGCTTGTTTTGACGGTTGCCGATTACGAGTAATCTGCGGTGAAGGCGCGCGCTCTCCGTTTGCGCATCGCCTCCTGCTCACCACCTTTTCTTTCAATGCCTGCCAAAGCCGCCGCCGCTTCCGCCAATTTCAGCCTGCTGGATTCATTTTGGAAGGAGCGCGTCGACCGTACGGTGCTTCCCAACGGGCTGACGGTGCTCATCAAGCCGGACATGTCTGCGCCGGTCGCATCGGTGCAGGTCTGGGTGAAAACCGGCAGCATCCACGAAAACGCTCTGCTGGGCGCGGGGCTTTCGCACTACCTGGAGCATATGCTCTTCAAGGGCACGGAGCGTCGTGCGGGCCGCGAAATTTCCATGACGGTGCAGGCGCATGGGGGGTACATCAACGCGTACACGACTTTTGATCGCACGGTCTATTACATCGATCTCCCGTCCGAGCATGTGGGCGTGGCGATCGACATCCTGGCGGACGCGGTGCTGCACTCGACGCTACCGGCGGACGAAGTGGCGAAAGAAAAGGATGTGATCCTGCGCGAGATCGACATGGGGCGCGACGATCCGGATCAGCGGATGGGCGAAGCGCTTTTCGACACGGCGTTCCGGCAGCATCCTTTCCGTCATCCGATCATCGGGCACCGCGAGGTCTTCTCGGGCGTGACGCATGAGGATCTCGCGGCTTATTACCGCGCGCGGTACGTGCCGAATAATCTCGTGGTCGTGATCGCTGGCGCCGTCGATCCGAAGCAGGCGCTTGCGGGGGTTGAAAAACATTTTGGATCCGCGCCTCGCCAGAGACTCGCTCCCGTGGTGGTTCCCGAAGAGCCCGCGCAGCTCGCGCCACGTGCTCTGCATAAATTTGAAGACGTCGAGCTCACGCGTGCGGGACTGGCCTGGCAGATTCCCGGTATCACGCATCCGGATGCTCCGTTGCTCGATCTGCTCGCCACCATTCTCGGTGGCGGCGACAGCTCGGTGCTCTGGCAGGATATCCGGGAAAAAGCCCGGCTTGTGCACTCCATCGATGCCCACAGCTGGACGCCGGGCAGCGTCGGACTCTTCTATGTTTCATTCACCTGCGATGCGGACAAACGCGAGGCAGCGACCAAGGCGATCGAGCGTTCGTTGACGCGTTGCATGGCCCGCGGGTTTACGCCTGCGCAAATCAAGAAAGCGCAGCGGCAGACAATCGTGGGCGAAATTAATTCGCGCAAAACGATGAGCGGACAGGCGTCACGGCTCGGTGCGGCGGAAGTGGTGGTGGGAGACCTCGATTATGCGAAAACGTATTTTGAGCGACTGAAGTCAGTGACGCCGGCGGAACTCAAACGAGTGTTGAAGGCATATTTGGTGCCTGCGCGATTGACGTCGGTCTCACTCAATCCGGCTGCGAGTGCTGAAAACGCCTCGGCGGTCTCATCGACTGCAGGAGGCGATCTGTCGTTTGATGAAGTCGCACTGACCAATGGTGCGCGTCTTCTCCTGCAAGAAGACCGTCACCTTCCCAACCTGCATTTACGGCTGCTGTGTCTGGGAGGTCCGATGCAGGAGAATGCCGCGAAGCGTGGCGCAACATCGCTGCTTGCGACCATGCTGACCAAGGACACGCGCAAACGCAGCGCGGCGGAGGTGGCGCAGTATATCGAGGAAGTCGGCGGCTCGTTTCATCCCTTCTCGGGCAACAATAGCTTTGGGCTCTCGATCGAAGTGCTGCCGACGGATGTGGACCGCGCGCTGGCGCTCCTGACCGAGGCGACATTTTCACCTGCCTTTAAGAAGGGGACTTTCGATATCGAGCGTGACGCTCAGCTGGCGGACCTGATGCAGGATGCGGATGATGTGGTGACCTTCGGGAGAAAATTACTGCGCCGGAAATTTTTTGGCGTTTATCCGCTGGCTATCGATTCAGCAGGTGACGAAGCCGGACTGCGTGCACTGACCCCGGCCGATCTGGCTGCCTTGTGGAAGAAATGTTTTGTCGCGGGCAACGTGGTGCTGGCGGTCGTCGGCGATTTCGACCGCAAAAAACTTTTGCCGAAGCTGAAGGCATTTTTGGCGAAACTGCCCAAAGGAAAACTAACGCTGCCGACTGCGCGCTTCGAGCGTCCGGCGGAGATTGGCGATTTCCTGGAAAAACAACCTCGCGAGCAGGCGGTGGTGTTTCAGGCGTTTCCGGGACCGGGGTTGAAGTCGGACGATTATTACGTGAGCGAAGTCGCAGACGAACTTTTCAGCGGCATGTCGTCGCGATTGTTCGAGCGTGTGCGTGAGGACAAAGGCCTCGCGTACTTTGTGCGCTCGAGTCGAGTGGTCGGGCTGCAGGCCGGCATGTTCGCGTTTTTTGCGGGGACCAGTCCTAAGCATTACGCTGAGGTGCTCGCGGAGTTCGATGCCGAGATCGCGCGCGTGCAGGCCGGCGAAGTGACGGCCGACGAATTGCAGCGCTGCCAGACCCGCTTGAAAGCCGGCCGCCGCATGGGACTGCAGACCAACGGTGCGCGTGCAATGCAGGCGGGACTTAACGCGCTGTATGGCCAGCCGGTGAATGACTGGAAAAATTATGACGGCTACATCGATGCAGTGACTGTCGGCGCGCTGCGGGATTTTGCCCGGAAGTATTTCAAGAAGGAGCTGCGCACTCAGCTGGTCGTGAAGGCGTGAGCTTGTGGTGTAGTCGCGTCAATTAGGACGCGGAGCGGTGGCGAATGGACGTTAACGGCCACGTCCTAAGGGACGCGGCTACGTGCTCTATTCACAGCATCATGCCGGCGATGCTTGCGCCGATGAAGGTGGCGAGGCTGCCGCCGATGAGGGATTTCACTCCGAGCCTCGCGAGATCGGAGCGTTTTTCCGGGGCGAGCGTGCCGATGCCGCCGACCTGAATGCCGATGGAGGCGATGTTGGCGAATCCGCAGAGCGCGTAGGTCAGGATAATAATCGCGCGAGGATCGCTGATGGCACCGGTGGCCTTGAGTTTTCCAAGCGTGCCGTACGCGTAGAATTCGTTGAGAACGGTTTTCTCGCCGATCACCTGTCCGGCGAGTGTGAGAGATCCGTGGTCGATGCCCATGAGCCAAGCGACTGGCGCAAAGATGAGGCCCATCACGTACTGAAGCGACAGGCTGTCATAACGACCTTCGGTCGATGCTTGGATGTAATGGTTGATGCCATCCCAGGAGATATTCGTCCACGGGATAGAGTGGGGACCCGCGGCCCACGCCATGGCAAAGTTCACCATCGCAACCATCGCGGTAAAAACGAGGAGCATACCACCGACATTGACGGCGAGTTTGATGCCATCGGTTGTTCCATTGGTGACTGCTTCGAGTGCGTTGGCGCCGATGCGTTCACGGCTGACGTCGAGGTTACGATCCACGGGCTCGGTCTGGGGGAGAAGCATTTTGGCCAGATAGAGGGACGCCGGGGCCGACATGATCGAGGCGGTGATCAGGTGCTTTGCGAAGGCAAGGCGTTGCTCAGGATCGTCGCCGCCGAGCATGCCGATGTAGGCAACGAGCACGGCGCCTGCGATATTGGCCATGCCGCCCACCATCACGGCAAGCAACTCGGACGAGGTCATCGACCCGAGGTAAGGTTTGATGAGCAGAGGCGCCTCGGTCTGGCCGAGAAAAATGTTGGCCGACGCGCTGAGTGTCTCCGCGCCCGAGAGGTTCATGGTCTTCGACATGACCCACGCGAAGGCGTAGACGATTTTCTGAAGGATCCCGAGGTAAAAGAGCAGCGACGTCAGCGCGGAGAAAAAGACGATGGTCGGGAGGACGTTGAAGGCGAAAATATAGCCAAAGCTTTTCTTATCACTGATTAATTTTCCGAAGAGGAATTCGGCGCCGGCGGCGTTGAAATCGAGGATACGGACGAAGAAGTTGCCCACGGCGTCGACTGTGTAGCGCACGAAATCGACGTGCAGCACGAGATACCCAAAGAGGATTTGCAGGCCGATGCCGATGGCCACGAGACGCCACGGAATCGCGCGGCGGTTGGAGCTGAAGAGAAAGGCGATCGCGAGGAAGCCGACTATGCCGAGGAGTCCGCGGCCGATATGCGTGAGCTGTTCCATTGAGTGAGGGGTGGGGGAAAGCGGATTGCGTGCCGAGACTTGCGGGAACGGCTGGGCGCGGCGAGAACCAAGGGATGACTGTGGAAGAACGGCTCTCGCGACATCTCTCGAAAACACCCGACACGGCCCGTGCGAACTGGGTGGCCGCCAACGCGACGGTGATTGGCGATGTGACGCTTGGACCGCGATCGAGCGTGTTTTATGGCGCCGTGCTGCGTGGTGACATTGCGCAGATCGTGGTGGGTGAAGGCTCGAATATTCAGGATAATTGCGTCGTCCATCTCGCGGACGATCTTGATGCGGTGATCGGCGCCTGGTGCACGATCGGACATGGAGCGATTATCCATGCGTGCACGATTGAGGACGAATGCCTGATCGGCATGGGCGCGACGGTACTCGATGGAGCACGCGTCGGTGCACGGAGCATCGTCGGTGCGGGCGCGGTGGTGACCCCGAGGACGATCATCCCCGCAGGCTCGATGGTGATGGGAACGCCGGCAAAAGTGGTGCGTGCTCTGAGCGATGCTGAGCAGCGCGCAATCAAAGGCTGGGCGGAAAAATACCTCGCCGTTTCCGCCGCGCACGCGGCTCGGGCGATCAACACGACCAAGAAAAGCGGCTGAAGTTTTTTGGTTAGCTGACGGAGACTGAAGCGGACGCGCCATTGGTTAGTGGCTGTACGTTTCTGCTCTGCTTCTGATTTTTTCGACGGGACTGAACCCATGCTTGCCCGGCGGCGGAGACGTAGAGGCCGACGATGACGAAGCCGGTGTTGAACCAACGCCAATGTGGATCGTCGCCGGTTTCGGGCCAGGTAAGGATCACGGCGGCTAGCAGCGTTTGACCGGTGAAGGCGGCGAGCGAATGGCGGCCGAGAAAGGCGAGCGGGCGCCAGGAAAAGAGCTTGGGGAAAACATGCGCGCTCGAGGCGATCAGGTATGCGATCAACCCGAAATTGATCAGGCGCAGCGGGGCGAGCGGTGTTTTGTTGGTGAGCACCAGCACGTCATCGTGATCCCACCAATCAGGCAGCCACGGCTGGCGTACGACCCACAAGAACACCGCGGCGAGCATCACTATGCCAAGCAACCACGGGCGTTGCGGAATCGATGGTCGTGGAGATATCAAGCGCTGGTGGCCGATTACGGCGCCGCTCACGAAAAGAAATTGCCAGGAAAGAAAGTGAAACGCGCCTGTGTTGATCGAACCCCAGATGATCGGATGGGGCGGCGAGAAGGTTTGATCAGCGGCCCAGACTGTGCCGCTGATCAACAAGACGCGGCGCCAGTTACCATTCGCGCACGCGCGCAAAACCCACGGAGCGACTGCCATGAAGCCGACGTAGAGCGGTAAAATGTCCAGGAGTCCCGGCTGGTAGAGCAGCAGTGCACCGCTGACCAGGCTCATGACAGGTTGCTCGATGAATAGTGGAGGCAGAAGGCCGGCAGCCTCACCGGTGAGGGATTTCTGGAGCCAGCACCACACCCACGTGCCAATTACGCCGGCCAGATGCCAGGCATATACCTGCACCGCGCGGCGCCAGCAGGCGCGCTTGGTTTCTTGAGGGCCGAGCGTCGCGAGTTTTTTCCCGTAGACCCAGCCCACGAGCAGGCCGGAGAGAAATACGAAACCCTCGGCGGCGCTGACAAAGCCGAAGGGTTGATCGATTGCCAGCCGGAGGTCGCTTGCGATGTGATTGACCGCCATCACAAGCAGAAGTCCGCCGCGAATGGAGTCGACGCGCAGGTCGCGTGCGGATGTGGCTGTGGACGGCATGAACCGAGCGGCGTACCCTTTCGATAGCCCGCGTGTTCAGCGTCCGCGAAGGCGATTCCAGAAAAAGCGCCAGTGGTAACCTATGAGACGTCCCGACGTAGTCAGCGATTTTGCATTTTTCATGGAGTCACCGTCGACCCGATATAACACACGATGTTTCCAGTGGTCGTTGATCGCGCCTCCGATGCGGAACGCGTAGCGGTAATTTGCGCGGACTTTTTTCAACGCCTCCTTCGAGAAACGTCCAAAGGGAAAAACGAAGCTGTTGACGGGCACTCCAAGGCGGGCGGTCAGGAATGCCCGTGGCAGCACGATCTCGGACTCCAAATCCACAGTGGGAGAATCGAGCGAGACGTGTGTGCAGCCGTGCGCGGCGATCGCGATATTACCGCCGGCCACGAGCTCGCGCAGTTCGCTCCAGGTGCAGAAACCACCGCGACTGGGATCGCGGTAGGTGTCGTCGATGGAAAGCGCGAGGCGGGCTGCGGTGTCGGCGGGCGCTTGTTCGGTGATCAAGCCGGGCGAGACGGCGAGAAGCGCGGTGAGCCCGTGCTTGCGGAGCAGGGGCGCGACGATCGCGTAGAAATCAAAGTAGGCGTCGTCGAAACTCAGGCAGACGTTGAGCAGATCATCGCGAAGAGGGTCGCCGGGACGACGCAGTTGAAGTTGCGGGCGATGTGGGCGAAATGGGCGTCGATTTTTTCGGGGCTGTTGCCGTGTTTGCCGGCACTGGCCCGATGATACATAAGGACGAGGAGATTCACGCAGCGGGACGACTATTGGCTTCTGCGAGCAGCAGATATTTCCAGAAAGCGGTTTGAGCTTTGTAGGCGCTGATGACGAAACCTTCGCGACCTTGTGTGATGCCGCGTTCGAGTAGAAAACTTTTCACGAAGGCCCACGTGCTGCGGCTGATCGCTTTGGTGACGCTCGAGGATTTTTTGCCCGTGTTTTGCTGTGCGAAAAGCAGGCTGTAGCTGCGCATCTTGCGGAGGAAATCGTCGACGCTGTCGTACGAATAGTGGCGTACGGGATTTTTGAGCGTGGATGGTCAACTCGGGTCTGTACACGTTCGTGGACGTGGCTCGGCAGAAATTAGTGGTGCGGCGGTTGAAGAGGCGCTCGTGGCGGTCGGGGTACCAGCCGCAGGTGGTGATATGGCGGCCGTTGTAGTGTATGCTGGAACGGCAGCGAGTAGACAGTCCGGACGTCGAACGAGAGCCGGTTGTTGATCTCGTAGATGAGTTCGTCGCTGAGGACTTCATCGCTGTCGATGGAGAGAATCCAGTCGTTGCGAGCGAGTGCGACGAGTTGCTGGCGGGCGAGACCGAAACCAGGGAAAGAGCCGGGCAGAGCGGTGGAAGCGAACGTTGGGGAATGCGCAGGCGATCGTCGCAGTGGCGTCGGTGGAACCGGTGTCGAGGATCACGACCTCATCGCACCAGGCGAGTGCCGCGAGAACGGTGGCGATGTGATTGCTGGCCGTTTTTGGCGAGAATGACCGCGCTGATCGGCGGCGGTTGGGCGGAGGGGGAATATTCTGCAATAAACGAACCGGGAAGGCGGCGCGGAGCGGGCTTGGTTGAGGCAATGGATGGGTGCGGAAATTCGCTGGAGAAGGGGATAACGGAGGGCACGCCACGATACTACCGAAACGCGTCCGGTGTAGTCTGCCTGACGTGGTCTGAAAAGTCTGTCAGGCGTCGCCTGACAGAAGACATTTATGGCCGACCGGCGTCGTGCTGTCGCACGGCGGTGCGGACGAGTTCAGCGCCGTCGTTGAGACTGAGTTTTTCTTTGATGCGAGCGCAGTAGGTCTGGACGGTTTTCATGCTGACGCCGAGATCTTCGGAAATGCGGCGCGTGCTGTGGCCCTCGCCCAGACGGCGGAAAACATCGGCCTCGCGGTCGCTCAGATCCTCGGTCGTGGCCGGGCCGTCGCGCAGAGGGCGTTGCACGAGACGTTCGGCGAGACTGGCCAGGATGACGGGGTTGGCGTACAGCCGGCCGGCGCGAATCTCGTGGATGGCGGCGACGATGCGTGCGGTAGCTTCGCGTTTCATCACATAGCCGCGGGCGCCGGCGCGAAAGGCGCGTTCCACGTCGATGAGCTCCTCGTGCATCGAGAAGACGATGATCTGCACGGCGGGAAGCTGGGTTTGCAGATCCTTGATCAGATCGAGGCCCGAGCCACGTTGCAGAGACAGATCGACGACGGCGATGTCGGGCGGGTTCTGCGTCATGGCGGCGAGTGCCGACGGAGTGTCGTCTGCGCTGCCGGAAATTTCCAGATCGGCCTCGAGCCGGAGGAGATTGGCCAGCCATTCGCGGACGAGCGGATGGTCATCGACGAGGAAGATACGCGTGCGCTTCATGCGTTGTTGATGATGGATAGCAGGCAGATGATGCGTGTGCCATTTCGCGGCGAGACCACAACGGACAAAGTGCCGCCGATCAGATTGGCGCGGTGTTCCATGATGCGAAGACCCATTCCGGAACCGCGTTGCCCGACAGGAGGCAGACCGCGGCCATCGTCCTGGATGATCAGGCAGAGATTCGAGCCGTCGCCTGAGAGCGTGATTTCGATGCGGCCTGCGGAGGCGTGCCGTGGCGGCGTTGCGGGCGGCTTCCTGGGCGATGCGATAAAGTTGGGCGGCAGCGGACGCGTTGGGGACGACAGGATTCCCCTCTTGTTTGAAGAGACAGATGAGGCCTGGGCGGTTGAGCGACGATGCGATTTCTGCCAGTTCACCGGGAAGGCGGGCGGGCTCGATCGAGGCGAGGAGAAGGCCGCGGGCGAGCTGCCGGGTTTTGGCGATGCCCTGTTCCGTGAGGCGTGCGATCTCGAGCGCGGCGCGTGCGGCAGTTTCGTTGGGGCCGGTTAGTTGCTGGCCGAGAACTTGGGCGGCCAAGGCGGTGCCGACGAGATGCTGGCAGAGATCGTCGTGAAGTTCGCGCCCCATGGCGTTGCGTTCGCGTGAGCCGATCTCGAGCAATTCCTGCTCAAGCAAACGGTGGGATTGATAGGCGCTTTCCAGGGCAAGCGTGCGCTCGTTGACGCGCTGTTCGAGCTGGCGGTGCAGTTGAAACAAGCCGTTCAAGATCCAGACGACCACGAGCAGGATGCAGTAGAAGATGCTGGTGTTCCACCACGTCCACGACGGGATGTTTTTGCTGAAAAAAAGAGAGTCGCCGGTGATGCGAACAAACACGCTGGCAGTGGCGGTCAGCACGCCGGCGGTTCCGCTGAACCATGCGATCGAAAGAACGATGGGGATTAAATAAAAGAGAGCGAGCGAGACGCGGACGTCGGTCAGATAGTCGATGGCGCCGATGAACAGGATCAACGCGGCGACGATGATTTTGTTGCGGAAGCGGTTTTCGGGGACGGGCTGCGTGAAATGGATGAGCATCCAGTCGGTCGCGCGCAGCCAGGGGCCGGTGACGAGCGAACGGACGGGGAGAATGGCGGACATGCGAGAGGCGTTAACGCGTGTGCGCGTTGACCTCAAGCGTGCGCAAGCGCGGTGCGTTCCGGCTTGCGCTGATGCGCACTCAGGCGGCGAGGCCGGCGGCGAGAGCGAGCGCGGATTTGGCGCGATTCAAAATGTAGAGGTGGTAGCCCGGCGCGCCTTGCGCGAGAAGTTCGCGGATTTGGGTCAGCGCCCAATCGAGTCCGACGGCTTCGACCGCATCGGTGTTTTCTCCGGCGGCTTCGAGACGCTTGATCAGTTTCTCGGGAAGGGTGGCGCCGCACATTTGGGTAAAACGCTGGATTTGTTTCAGCGAGAGCACGGGCATGATGCCGGGCACGATGGGCACTGAAATACCGCGGGCGCGGCATTTCTCGACGAAGCGGAAGTAGACGGCGTTGTCGAAGAAGAGCTGGGTGGTGACGAAGCTGCCGCCGGCGTCGACCTTGCGTTTCACGTTATCGATATCGGCGTCGAGTGATGCAGCCTCCGGGTGTTTCTCGGGATAACCGGCAACGCCCAGGCAAAAATCGGAGTGGCGGGCTTTGAGGAGAGTCACGAGTTCGCTTGCGTAGCGGAGGCCGTCGGCGGTCGGCGTGAAGGTGGTCGCGCCCTTGGGCGGGTCGCCACGCAGGGTCATGATATTTCGGAAGCCATTGCCGTGAATCTGGTCGGCCAGGGCATGGAGCTCGGCGCGGGTGTGGCCGACGCAGGTCAGGTGAGGCATCACGGTGAAGCCGAAGTCGGACTTCAGAAGAGCGCAGACCTGGGCGGTGCGTTCGCGGGTGCTGCCACCGGCGCCGTACGTAACCGAGACGAAATCAGGAGAAATGCGCTGCAGTGCTTCCGCAGTGGCGCGAAGGGCGGCAACGCCGGCATCGTCTTTGGGCGGAAAGAATTCGAGAGAACGCAGGGGGCGGTCTTTCGCGAACAAAGAGACGATGGAACGATCGGGATTCATGGATTAATCAACGTATCTGAATTTGAAGATATGTTGTAAAGACTGGAGTTCGCTTGGGATCGAGCGAGCGCCAGTTGATCAGGGGATGAGTTCGAAAGTCGGCAGGATGACGGGCGTTTCTTTGCTCCCGTGCAGGAAGGTAAAGGTGATTTCGGTGGCGCGGCGGGTGAGATTATCGAGCCGCTGAAGCGGCCAGGCGGACACTGGTTCGCCGTTGATACGGGCGACCAGATCGCCGCGCTGGATGCCTGCAGCCTGGGCCGGGGAGCCTGGAACAACGCTGGCCACGCGCCAATAGGCGGGGGTTTTTGCGAAACTCATGCCGGTGCTGCGCCGCGCGCCGGAGACGATGACTGCGGTGCTATCGCGGAAGAAGGTGACGTTGTTACGGGGAGGATCGAAGGTGACGCAGAAATGTTTCAGAACTTCGCCGCCGATGGACGAGAGCTGGTCGGTGAGATCGACGAACGGCTCGTCGAGCCTGTAGGTGCCGATTATGAGGGGCTGGCGAAGGCGGCCGATTTGTTGCGGACGATCGCCGGTGAGCGTTCCCACCGTCCCTCCCGAGCGCGGACCGTAAGCGAATTCTGGATGCAAGCCGAAGGGATTCAGGAAGAGCGGGCCGTCGCTGCCGGAGTCGATGAGGGTTGTGAACGTCTCGTTGCCCAAAGTGAGGGTGACAATGGGCGTGCGTCGCTCGTTGTTGAACGGGATAAGTGATCCGGGAAGCAGGGGCGTCGGGCCGGCGGTGGTGATGACGAGACGCGATTGCGGGTAGTCGAGAGAGAATACGACGTCGCGGAAGAGCGGGAAGCCGAGTATGCCGTCGATGCGCATCCCGAAATGGGCGGAAAGCTCGGAGCAGTCGTAGGTGAATGCGGGGACGTTGAGAAAGCGTGCGTCGCCGAGTTGGAGGCGTTTGATGTTAACCGCAGGAAGTGAAACGGTGCCGCCATTGGCCGAGCGGATGCGCACGGGCGGGTTGGTGGTGGCGGGCTGCTGGAAGCCGTACTGGCTGGCGAACTGATCCGAGACCAGGGTCACGGAGGATCCCGTATCCACAAGAAAACGCCAGGGTCCGTGTTTGTCCCAGCGCGTTTCCACGATGAAGTGGTTGCCGATGATCTGGGCGGGGACGACGACGAGGCGGGCGTCGAGTTTGGTGCGGCCCGGGCGGGACTCGCGTCGATAGAGGCGGCTGACGCTGGAGCAGCCGCTTGAAATCAGCGTGACGAAGAGCAGGCACCAAACAACGAGCCGGGCAGTCGCGAGAAGGCGGCGGGGGCCGGCGGGCGATCGGGTGCGCGTAGAGGTCATTTACTTCACAGGCTGGGGCAGGCGTCTGCTCAGGCTCCAGGCGCCCAAGGCGAGGGCGGCGGCGGCGGCGTAGAGGATCTGCGCGCCATGCACGGTGTTGGTCCAGTACAGAATGCCGGCGGCGAGGGGGGTGATTGCTCGAGAGAGGGAACCCAGAGAGCGGAAGATGCCGAGTACGCGGCCTTGTTCGGCCGCGCTGGCGTAGAGGGAAATGAGGCCTGTGGTGGAGGGATTGACGAGACCGCCGCCGAGCGCGAGCAACGCGACGCCGAGATACAGCACGGCGGGAACCGGCGCGAAGCCGATGGCGACGAAGCCGAGCGTGGAGAAAACGAGTCCGGAGGAGAGCACGCGGGTTTCGGGGAGGCGCTTGAGGAGTTTACGAACGATCATGCCCTGCGTGATGATGGAGCAGATGCCTAGAAAGCCCATAAGCAGGCCATTTTCACGTGCGGTGTAGCCGAAGCGCTCGGCACTGAGAAACACGAGCGACGCCTCCATCGCGACAAAGGCGACGGAGTAGGTAAAGGCGACGAGGTTGACGCCCCGCACGGCGGGATTGTCGAGCGATAGAATGGCGCGGAGAGGATTGAACGGGCGGCGCTCGCCGGGGGTGGCGCGGGCTTCGGGCGGGCGGGTTTCTTTAAAGCGTGCGGCTATCCACACGAGATTCACGAGGCCGAGGCCGAAGGCGATGAGCGCGGGCGCGGAAAAAGGATTGAGGCCGAAGGGCGCGAGGCCGGGTAGCATATCGACGAGGTTGATACGCATGGAAAAGGCGCCGATGAGAGGGCCGGTGACGAGGCCGAGGCCGAACGCGGCGCCGACCAGCCCCATGGCCTTGGAGCGTTCTTCGCGGCTGGTGACATCGGCGACAGCGGCGGTGGCGACGGAAAGGTTGCCGCCAAAGAGGCCGGCGAGAAGACGCGCGGCGAGAAAGAGCCAGAACGAGCCGCTGAAGACCCACAGCAAATAGCTCAGGGCGGTACCGGCGACGGTGAAGAGAAGCACGCCGCGCCGTCCGCGACGGTCCGAGAGCCCCCCCCAGATCGGCGCGAAGAAAAACTGGAGGATGGAGAACAGCGAACTCACCATGCCTCCGAAAAGAACCTCTGGCAGATGGGATTCGTTGCCCAGACTGCGGGACAAAGTCGTGATATGCTGGAGCAGCCAGCCGAGCAGACCTTCCGAACCATCAATTGTGAGGTAGTGGCGGAGCAATTCGGGACCGAGCGGGAAGATGATCGAGAATCCGATGAGATCTATGTAGAGCGTGAGGAAGATGACGCCGAGCGAGAGCGGACGTTGGGCTTTCGGAGCAGAAGAGAGGTGGGCGTCGGAGGAGGATGACACGATGGAAGCGGTCAGAAAAACCGTGTCGCGGTGAGACGCCAAGGAGCAAAGCAGCACTGGGTTTGGGGCGGTTTTGAGATGTTAGTTTTCCGAGGTGTAGGGGAATACATGAAGGGTTTTTGCTCATTTGCCCCGTAGATGCAGGCGTGGAACCTCTACACGCGGGAAAACAAATTCAGGTAATTCGGGGAAAAGCATTGGGAGGGATAGCTACGTCCCGCTTCGCATTCCCCCTTTTTGCTCAACGCAAAAAACAAGACCATGAAGCATCATAACAATACACCCTCCCGTCTGGCGAAACTCGCCGGACTCGCCGGCCTCACCGCCGGTATTCTTGCAAGTGTCGGCTCGATGAGCGCCGCCACTTTTACCAACGGAGACTTTGAGACGAACAGCTTTGCCGGCTGGTCTCAAGGTTCCGGCACCATTCCGTATGGAACATTCACCAACAACCTGAACGTGAATGATTTTTACTCCGGTGGCAGCTATTACAACACCGGTGCCAACGCGAGTGCGGTAGTCTCATCGTTTTTGGATCCGCTGACGGACAACCACCTCAACAGCGTCTACAGCGGCAAGTACTCCGCCCGGGTGAATGATTCGAACAACAACTACTCGGTATCCGTGATTCGCCAGACCGTTGTGAATTACACCGATCCCAACATCTACTTCGCCTGGGCGGCGGTGTTGCAGGACTCGCACGACACCTACGATTCCGACGTGTTTGCGCTCACACTCCGGGACGATACGACGGGCACCAACCTCTATTCCGTCACCTACAACTCGGCGTCTGCCGATACTGCGGCGCTGTTTACGGAAAGCACGAGCGGTTGGTTCTACACCGACTGGCAGGTACAGAACCTCGATGTCTCCGCCCTTGCGGGACATACCTTCACGCTGAGCCTGCTGGCGGCGGACTGCCCTTATGGCGGCCATGCCGGCTACGTTTATCTTGATGGATTTGGCGCGGAAATTCCGCAGCAGGGGCCCGAGACAGGCGCGGTTCCGGAGCCATCGACCTATGGTCTGATGGGCGCGGCCGCCCTCCTGGGCGCGGTGGTTTACCGCCGTCGTCGCGGGAAAAAGCAGCAGGCGGTGCAGGCCTGATTTCGGTTCGCAAACCACGGGGCTGCGGCCCCGTGGTTTGTTTTCGTTTTATGCCGGTGAGGATTTGCGCGTGGAATGTGCCGGCTCCGGCAGTCCCCACGACGTATCAGTGAATTGGAGGCACTGCGCCTTGCTCATCAGAGGAGGCTGGTCCGCTTCAGGAGAGCATCGCGTGGATCTGTTCGCGCAGGGAATCGAGCGTGAACGGTTTCTGGATGAATCCCAGTTCACCCGCGCCCGCGAGAGTGGCGACGACTTCGCGGCGGTTGTAGCCGCTCATGAAGAGCACGCGCACATCGGGACGGATTTCCCGGAGAAGCTGGAGGGTTTCTTCGCCGGTCAGGCGCGGCATTGTCATGTCGAGAACAACCAGATCGAAGTCATTTGGATGGGCGCGAAAAAGGTCGATGCCCTCGTAACCGTCGCGCGCGAGTTCGGTCTTCATGCCGCAGGACTGGAGGAGGCCTGCCGTGACCTTGAGGACATGATCCTCGTCGTCGATGACGAGTGCGCGGCCTTGTTGTTTCCAAGGGGTGGCGGTGGCGCGACGGGAGACGGCTGCTTCGACGGGATCGGGCGCGGCGGCGGGGAGAAAGAGCGTGAAGGTTGAGCCACGGCCCGACGCGCTGCGGACTTTGAGGCCGCCCTGATGGCTGCGAATGATGCCCTGAACGGCGGCGAGACCGAGACCGCGGCCCGCAAATTTGGTGGTGAAGAAAGGGTCGAAAATTTTCGCGATGGTTTCGGGGGACATGCCGGCGCCGGTGTCGCTGACCTCGAGTTGGACGAAATCGATGGTGGGTTCAGGCGGAGCAAGCACCGAGCCTTCAAAGAATCCGGCGACAGGGCGAACGAGCGAAGTGGAGAGCGTGATGACGCCATCGTGTTCGCCGAGTGCCTCGGAGGCGTTGATGACCAGGTTCATCACAATCTGCCGCATCTGCGTGGGGTCGGCCATGATCGCCGGAAGGCCGGCCTGGAGTTGGAAGCGGAGAGTGGCGCGCTTGGTGATCGATGCGCGCAGGAGCGGGACGGTGCTTTCGACCAGAGGGCCGAGTTCGATGCGCTGGATGACGAAGCGCCCTTTGCCGGCGTAGGCGAGCATCTGCTGGCAGAGTTCGGCGGCGCGGAGGGAGGCGTTTTCGATCTGCTTCAGGTTCTGGTGGGCGGACGAAGTTTTGGGGAGTTCAAGGCCGGCGAGGTTGGCGTTGCCGATTATGCCGGTGAGCAGGTTGTTGAAATCGTGCGCGATGCCACCGGCGAGAACGCCGATGCTTTCGAGCTTCTGACCTTCGAGCAGGCGGCGCTCGACGATGAGCTTTTCGGATTCCGCGTCTTTGCGCTGGGTGATGTCGATGGCGAGGCCCTCAATAAAGAGAAGGCGTCCGTCCTCGTTGTAGAGACCCTGGCCGCGGTCGAGCACCCATTTGACGCGACCGGTGCGGTCGATGATCCGGTATTCGATTTCATACGACCGGCGCTTTTTGCCCGCGGTGGCGATGGCGGCCCGGGCGCGTTCGCGATCCTCCGGATGGATGATTTCGTCCAGGCGGACCTGTTTCTCCAAGAAATCCCGGGCGCTGTGGCCGGTGAGGCCGAGGGCGCCGCGGCTGATGTATACCGGTGTGAGCTGGCCGTCGTTGGCTACGCGGAAGGCCATGCCGGGAAGCTGGCCGAGAAGGGACTCGAGTTGACGGCGGTTTTCGCGGATCTCGGCCTCGGCGCGCTTGCGTTCTGAAATCTCGGTCGCGATGCCGCAGAGACCGTGGACGCGGCCTTCTTCGTCGATGATGGGAAATTTATGGACGATGCTGGTGTGCGTTCCTCCCGTGGCAGTGGCGAAAGTGTCTTCAAGTTCGACGGGCTGGCCGGTAGAGATCACGCGGGCGTCGCTCATCCTCATGCGGGCGGCGGTCTCGGGCGGGAAGACGTCGAAATCGCTGTGGCCGATGAAGTCTTCGCGCTGGCGGGCGTGGAGTTCGGCGTAGCGCCGGTTGACTGAGAGATAACGGCCCTCCGGGTCTTTGACGAAAATGGCGTTGGGGCTGTTTTCCATCAGGCCGCTAAGTTGTTGCTGGCTTGAGCGCAGAAGGTTTTCCGCTTCTTCGCGGCGCTGGATGTCTTCCTCGAGCAGGGCCTGGGTCTGGCGAAGTTCGGTTGTGCGCGCCTGAACTTCTTTTTCCACAAGCGCTGCGCGGCGCACGGCACCGCGGATATAAGCGGCGCACATCAGTGTGAAGAGGATGCCGCCCGCGAGGATGAGCGGGGGGAAGTTGGTGCGCTGCCGTTCGAACCAGCCTTCTTTGGCTCGATGGAGCAGCAGCCAGACGCGGCCGCCCATTTGAATCGGAAGCTCGCGGTACCACCAGCCGGTGCGAAATTCCGCCTCGGTGGGTGCTGGCGTTTTTCCGCCTTCGGCAGACCAATAAAACATCAAGCGTCTGTCGGCGGGCGTGCCTGGCGTGGCGTCGAGAAACATGACGTCGGCGATCTGTCCGGCGAAACTTTTCCAGGATTCACCGAAAAGCGTGCTCACGCGGAACACGCCGACGACGAATCCGGTGCAAGCGCCGGTGGCGGTCTTTCCGGGAAAAACGGGATAGATCATGAGCACGCATTTCTCGTTGCTGATAGCGGGAAAATCCGTGACGGGAGTGACAATGAAGCGGCCCGTGTACGCGGCTGTTGTGAAGTAGCGGATGAGGGGCCCGGTGGCGTAGTCGTAGGCGGGGAATGCAGTGGCGGGGCCGCCGGGACTGGTTTCGTTGATTTCGACAGGCAGGCGCGTCAGGGGCTTGGTTGCGCCTTGGGCAGGCGGGCAGGGTACCCATTGAAGCGCGTGGAAGCCGGGGTGACGCTCCATTGTGTCACGCGCGATAACCTGAAACTTGTCCGCGTCGACGAGATCAAGTGCCCCAACGAGATTGCGCAGCGAGTGGAGGCCCTCGACATAGCCATCCATGGTTTCGCGAATGAGGATGTGGCGGGTGTCGGCGCGACGTTTGACGTCCTCACGAACGCGGAGGTCTTCGCTGCGCCGGGCTTCCAGGTACACCGCGTAGGAGGCGACAAGTCCCACGACTACGAGCAGCGCCACGCTCAGGCGGCTGCGGAAGAGGACGCGGGAAAGCGAAGAGAGGGGCATCGGTCTAAGCGGGAAGCGTGGCGGACAGGGCGCAGGGCGGGCGGTTCGGCGGAAAGTGGTGTAACAACTAAGGGGTTACATCGGACCACGTGAGCCAAATTCAAGGGCCTGATGCTCGCATGAGGGTGCGAATCGGAGCGTCAGGGGCAATCAATCGTTGGTGAGCGCTTCGCTAAAATACAAAGGGCGGCGCGAGTGTGTTCGCGCCGCCCTTTGGCGTTTCCCTCTCCCGCTGTGTGAGGTTTTAGAGCTTGTAGGGCAGTGGGTGACGGCCGGTGAGGGCGAGCACACGCTGCTTGGACTCAGCGATGGCGGCGGCTTCCTTGTCGGTACCGATGGCTTTCAGCACGAGATCGATGCAGCCGGCGATTTCGTCCATCTCGGCTTCAACGAAGCCGCGGCTCGTGACGGCGGGCGTGCCGAGACGGATGCCGGAGGCCTGGAACGGGGAACGCGTCTCGAAAGGAACGGTGTTCTTGTTGCAGGTGATGTTTGCGAGATCGAGGGTCTCCTGGGCTTTCTTCGCGGTGAGCTCGGGCAGGTTGGCGCGGAGATCGACGAGGAAGAGGTGGTTGTCGGAGCCGCCAGAGACGAGCTTGTAGCCGCGCTTCACCATGGCGGCGGCGAGCGCGCGGGAGTTCTTCACGATCTGCTCGGAGTAGGTTTTGAACTCGGGCTTCAAGCACTCGCCGAAGCACACGGCCTTGGCGGCGATGACGTGCATCAGCGGGCCGCCTTGGCCGCCGGGGAACATGGCGGAGTCGATGGCTTTGGCGTGCGCGGCTTTGCAGAGAATCAAGCCGCCACGAGGACCGCGGAGGGTCTTGTGCGTGGTCGTGGTGACGAAGTCGGCGTGCGGAACGGGGGATGGATGGACGCCCGAAGCGACGAGACCGGCGATGTGCGCGATGTCGGCAAAGAGGAAGGCACCGACGGAGCGGGCGATTTCGCCCATGCGTGCGAAGTCGATCACACGCGAGTAGGCGCTGGCGCCGACGGTGATCATCGCGGGTTTCTCGCGCTGGGCGACGGCGGCGAGTTCGTCGTAGTCGATCAGGCCGGTGTCCTCACGGACGCCGTATTGGACGAAGCTGTATTGTTTGCCGGAGAAATTGGCGGGATTGCCGTGGGTGAGGTGACCACCGTGCGACAGGTTCATGCCGAGGATCTTGGCGCCGAGGGGGAGGACGGCGGTGTAGACGGCGAAGTTGGCCTGCGAGCCGGAGTGCGGCTGGACGTTGGCGTGTTCGGCGCCGAAGAGCTTTTTGGCGCGCTCGATCGCGAGGTTCTCGACCTTGTCCACGTACTCGCAGCCACCGTACCAGCGTTTGCCCGGATAACCTTCGGCGTACTTGTTGGTCAGCACGCTTCCCTGGGCCTCCATGACGGCCGGGTAGGTGAAGTTTTCCGAAGCGATCAGCTCAATATGGCTCTGCTGGCGGGCGAACTCGGAGGAGATCGCTGCGTAGATTTCGGGATCGAGAGTTTTCAGCGGCGAGGCGTTGATCATGGCGTGAAAGGGGCAGAACGCTCATGCAACGCGGCGGGGACGCAAAGGTTTTTTTGGGAGCGCGCGTTCTGGAGGAAGGCCGGGCTGCGGAATTCGGAAGGTGTGAACCACTAATGGATTTCGCCAACGGGCGAAATCTTGGACGTACGTCTCTGGCTGATCGCCTGCGCGGTTGGGCGGGAATGTCTGCTAATCGCGGACAGCGGGTTCAGCGGATGGCGCAGGGAATTGGGAATCTTTAACTTTGGTCATCCATTCAATTTTAACCGAAGCCACCTGCTCCTCGTGAGGTAAGATACAGTCGACCCAACCGGAATTGGTTTTCACGCGCAACGCTCCCAACGGATAAAGAAATTCTTTGAAGTCTGAGGCTCGGGCTGTGCCGGCTGCCATGGCGTCCGTTTCAGGAGAATAGGTGCTGTAGCGAAAGAGCATCGCGATATCTGCCATGCCTTGAGAATCAGTCTTGTAGCGGATGCGAGCGTTGCTTCCCCAGCTTCGTTTAACACCGAGCTCTTTTCTCACCGTCGCCGGGGCAGCCATCGTTTTGGGTAGAATATACTCCACCTCGGCTTCGGAGATCGGCGCTCCGCTATGAGCTTCAGTGAACCGAAACTTCCCTATGATTACCCGATTGCCTGAAAGATGATCGTACGCCGAGCCCCACGCGGGCAGGAGGAATGCGAGCAGGAGCAGAATCTTGCGCATTCGTCACCCGGTCTTTTTTGGCTCGTTCACGCCGACTTGGCGGTGAGTTTTTTCAGGAACTCGACGAGCGACGGGATGGCTTCGACCATTTCGTCGCGGCAGGATTCGTAGAGCTTCAGCGGGCCGCCGAAGGGGTCGGCGATCTCGGGGTCCGCAGGCGGAGGCATGAGTTCGCGGAAAAGATACAGGTGCTCCGGCGGTGGCTCGAAGTTGAGCTCAATCATCGCTCGGTGTGACTCGGTCATGCAGAAGATCGCGAGGGCATCGTCGATGAGGGCGCGAGTGAGCGGTTGCGAGGCGTGGCCGGAGAGATTGATGCCCACCTTTTTCAGCGCGATGACGGAGTTTTCCGAAACCCGCTCGCCATTACGGGCGGCGACGCCGGCGGAGATGACTTTGAGCGACTTTAGCGGTTCAGGCTGGCCGCGCAGCGCATGCTGGAGAAGTGCTTCTGCCATCGGGCTTCGGCAGATGTTGGCGGTGCAAATGGTGAGGATGTGGGCCATCGCGCTGGAGGTCGTCGGGCAATGGATAGGGTTTTATCCGAAAGGCAAAGCCGGATGTCTGCCAAGGGAACAGCAGGAAATGGAGGGAAGCCGAGGGCACCCCGGCTACAGCTTTTTCAGCGCGAGCAGCGTGCGATGCAATTGCACGGCGCGGAGAAGGACGCGGTCGACGGGCTGCGGGGTGGGCTTTTCAACGGTGGCGACCGGCGCGTTGGAGGAGGATTGTTCGGATGCAACGGGTTCGGCTCCGGTTTCGTCATCAGTCTGGCGATGACTGTTGCCGTTGCCGCCATTGGCGTGGTCGCGAACGAGAGTGGCTTCATCGTAGCGGACTTTTTGTGGAGTGGAGCCGCTAAGAAGTTTGTCGAGGGTGACTCCGCTGGTGAGGGCGTCGTAGGCGAGGGTATCTTCTTCGGGAGTGGTGCCGACGGAGATGTCCGGGGTGAGTCCCTCGATTTTGGCGGAGAGGATCACGACTCCGGGAAGTGCAGCGGTCAGTTGTTTCAACAAAGCGGGAGATGTGCTGCCGCTCACCAGAATGAAGCGCGCGAAACGAGCGGTGGCCGGAGGGCGGGACAGGAGGCGGCCGAGAGTCGCGGCAGACTCGTCGTCGGAAGCGGTGTGGCGCAGGTCGAGGACGAGCGCAGAGTTTGAGGCGAGCGTTTTTTCGACGATGCTGAGATCGGCAGAAAGGTCTCCGGTGCGCAGATAGGCGAGGCCTTGCTGGAGGTCGTGCTGGATAGTGGCGGCATGAAGAGCGGGCGTTAGCAGCGCAGGCGCGAGGACGCCGAGAAGCCATGTGCCGGCCAGTGCGAAAAAGGACAGTCGACGCGAGATCATGAGCGGCGGTTCAGTTGTTTGGCGCCGATGTCGCGGCGGTAGTAGTGATTGCCGTGAGCGAAGGTGATCTGCGCGCAGGCGGCGTAGGCGCGGTCGGCGGCTTCGCGGAGCGTGGTGCCGAGCGAAGTCACGCCAAGGACGCGGCCACCGTTGGTGACGATTTCGCCGGAGGCGTTTTTCGCGGTTCCGGCGTGATAGACGAACGTCTGTGCGGGGAGCGACGTGGCCGGAGGGAAGGTGATGGCGTCGCCTTTGGGGAAGGCGTCGGGGTAACCTTTGGATGCGACGACGACGCAGACGGAGTAGTCGGGACGGACGGAGAGCTTGATGGTGTTGAGCTGGTCCTTCGCGGCGGCCCAGAGAAGCGCGAGGACGTCGGTCGTGAGGCGCGGGAGAACAACCTGCGTCTCGGGATCGCCGAAGCGGGCGTTGTACTCGATGACACTCGGACCGGCCGGCGTCAGCATGATGCCGATGAATAGTGTGCCGCGATACTGGATACCTTCGTCGGCGATCGCGTTGACGGAGGGGCGGACGATTTCGTCTTCGATGCGTTTGAGCAACTCAGGTGTCACGACTTCGGCGGGCGAGTAGGTGCCCATGCCGCCGGTGTTGGGGCCGGTGTCGCCGTCGCCGATGCGCTTGTGGTCCTGCGAAGTCGGGAGAACGACGAAGTCGCGGCCGGAGACGACGACGAGGATGCTGGTCTCTTCGCCGAAAAGGCAGTCCTCGATGAGGATCTGGTGGCCGCTGGCGCCGAAGCGATTGCCCTCGAGCATGTCGCGTACGGCGGCTTCGGCTTCGTTGAGGGAGGTTGCAACGACCACGCCTTTGCCTGCGGCGAGGCCGTCGGCTTTGATGACGATCGGGATCTGGCGCGTGCGGAGATAAGCGAGCGCCGGAGCGACTTCGCTGAAGAATCCGGCGGGCGCGGTGGGGATCCTGTACTTCAGCAGGATTTGCTTTGTGAAAATCTTCGAGGCTTCGAGGCGGGCGCCGTCGGCTTTCGGACCGTAGACGGGGATGCCGGCTTCGATGAGTTTGTCGGCGAGGCCGAGGGAGAGCGGGACTTCCGGGCCGACGACGACGAAGTCGATTTTCTCGCGTTGAGCGAGTTCGACGATGCCGGGGATGTTGTCGGCGGCGACGGGAAAGCACGGAACGTCCTGGGCGATTCCGGCGTTGCCGGGGGCGGCGACGACGCGGGGTTTCGCGGGGGAGGCGAGGATGGTCTTAACCAGAGTGTGTTCGCGGCCACCGGAGCCGACGACGAGGACGTTGCGAGGAAGGGACATGTCTAGGGAGGCGAAGCAGAACGGGAGAAGATTGAAGAGTGAAGGCTGAAGAATGAGGGGTAATCCGAAGGGTGAGGGCTGAACGTCGAAGCAGCGGGATGCCGCGGAAGCGGTGACGAGTGATGGAATTGGGTGAACTCTTCTGGCTGGTGAATCGGCGGACGCGAGGCATCCACGAAGTGTGCGAATCCCCCGTTTGTTTTCATTCGTTGTAACAGGGTTTCTTGCTGGCTGCGTGTTTGCCACCTCCTCTTTTGCGACCGCGCGTGAATGGTTGGAACTACCGTATGGCGTCACGCGGAAAGATATACCGCTGACTTCTGCGATAGCGCCGAGCCTCCTGGATGCAGGAAGCCCGCTCACGCGAGTGCTGGTGGTCGCGGGCACGGAAACCGACCTGGAGGCAATGCAGGCAACACACGCGCTGATGGGTTCCGTTCGTGAAGTCTCGGAAGCGTGGGGAAACCAATTTCCGGCTGTATCGATCAGTCTGATCGCCGCGCCTTATCCGGACGGAGCGGAAAGGGCGGAAGTTTTTCCGCCTGCCGGCAGTGCTTACGCAGACGCGACTCATGCGGAAGCGCTCTACCTATGGCGTTGGGTGGGAATGCTTGCACCAGACGTGGTTGTTGAACTCCGCGCGAGGCCGGCGGTCTCGTGGGAGATCCCGAAAACCACCCGGAAAGCGGTTAGCTTCCCGCAATTGCCCGCTGTTCACATGGACGAAGAAACGAGTTCCGCATTTTCTGTGGCTCTCACGGGCAGTGCGGTGTGTGACGTCGCACCGATTCCTGCGTTGGCGCTGAATGCGAGTTCTACCGCCGATCTCGTGCCGCTGCTGGCGGCGTTGCAGAAACACCCTGTGCGATCGCCGGCACGCGAGGAGTTGTTGCGGAGGCAGGGCCGGACGCCTGTTGATGTCGCCCGCGAGCTGAGCGGTCGGTACGGGCGGCAGTTGGATGAGATTACATACATCCCGGCGATGGCTTTGGTCGGAAGACTCCGTCTTGGGGAGCTTACGGGTGATACCTCTCACCGGCGGGATGTGGAGCGTCTTGCCGAGCCCTATCTTTCCGGGAAGAAACCGTCGCTGCCTGCTGTATCCAACGGAAGCCAGCAGGCCGGGCATCTGCTCTTCGGCGAACTGGCTGAAATCACGAGTGACAAACGCTACGTCACGCTATTGCGGCAGGCCGCCGATCTGGGTTTCGACGCGCAGGGCCGGCCGCGGGAAGTCATGCCGGCGCATGCGGAGATGAGCGATGCGATCTTTCTGGGGACGCCGCTCCTCGCGCTGACGGCGCGGCTCACCGGTGAGGCGAAATATCGCGAAGTGGCGCTGAGGCATCTCCGCACGATGGTTAAACTCAACGTGAGGCCGGACGGATTGCACCGTCACTCACCCGTGGCGCCCGATCAAACGGCCTGGGGGCGCGGCAATGGATTCGTGGCGGCGGGACTTGCGCTGACGCTTGCGGAGTGGCCGGAGGAGGATGCTGCGTTTCAAGAGCTGCTCGCGCTCTACCGTGCACATCTGGCCGCGATGTTGCCGCATCAAGACGCGTTGGGGATGTGGCACCAGGTGATCGATCATCCAGAGAGTTACCGTGAGTACACGGTTACGTGCATGACCGTGTTTGCGATTGTCCGCGGGCTGCGACGCGGCTGGCTTGATCGTGCGACCTTTGAACCGGTGGTGCAGCGCGCGTGGTCTGGTATCCTGCAACGCACAGCCCCGGGTGGCGGCCTCGTCGATGTGTGCGCGGGGACGGGGAAGATGAAATCGCTCCGGGAGTATCTTGATCGACCTGCGATACTTGGTCCGGACGACCGTGGCGGTGCGATGGCCTTGCTTGTCAGCACCGAGCTGGCCTTTGCGGAACGTGAAGGGAAACTCTCTTTGCAGTAGAGTCCCCCTGCGCACGCAGTGCGGTCAGCGGGCGAGGAGTTTTTCGGGGATGTCGACTTCGAGAAGGTCGAGGGTTTTGCCGTCGGTGAAGTGACCG
>JASGJB010000032.1:0-25737 GCA_049840895.1 Nibricoccus sp.
AAGGTTAATAGGGAAACACGATAGAATCCGAACAGCACCTGGATCGCCTGCGCCATGCGCGCCGCGCGGACATTCGCCGCCACGTCGTGAACGCGCACAATTTCAACGCCCTGCCAGACCGCGAGAGTCGTCGTCGCAAGCGTGCCTTCAAGCCGGTCCTCGACCGGTTGTCCGCCGAGCACATGCCCAATGACCGATTTCCGCGAGGCGCCCAGCAGCAACGGACATCCCAGCGCGCGCAGTCCGCTGAGCCGTCCCATGATCTCCAGGTTCTGCTCCTGTGTTTTGAAAAAACCGATGCCCGGATCGAGCACCACCCGCTCCGCCGCCACGCCTGCCGCCGCCGCGATTTCCAGGGAGCGCGCCAGCCACGTTTTCATGCGTTCGATCAGATCGACAACCGCCAGCCCCGCCGCCGTATCGCCCGGCCGCCGCACATACTCCCGAAACTTGTCGTCGTGATGCATCGCCACCACGCCGGCGCCAAACTCGGCCGCAAGCGGCGCCAGCTCGGGCGCACCCTGCAAACCGTGAACATCGTTAAGCACATGCGCGCCCGCCACCAACGCCGCCCGCGCCACCTCCGGTTTATAGGTATCAATCGACACCACGACGTTTCCACGCCGGACGATCTGCTCGATCACCGGGACCACGCGGGCGATTTCCTCGTCGGAAGAAACTTCGACAAATCCCGGCCGCGTCGACTGCCCGCCGACATCGATGATGCCCGCGCCTTCCGCCAGCAGGCGCTCCGCCTGCGCCACCGCGCTTTCCCGCAAATCATGCTTCCCGCCATCGAAAAACGAATCCGGCGTCACATTCAAAATTCCCATGATAACCGGCTCGCCACCGAGCGGGACTACACGGTCCCGACAACGCCACGAACGGACGCCGGGGGCAGACACAGGGCTGGTCGAAGCATTGCTCATCAAACGAAAGGCACGGTGTGCACCAACTTTTCGCCGACGCCAAGCGCGGCTTTCCGGCCCGTTCGTCCCCACTATCGCAAAAAAAGTTTCCCCGCCGCCCCTTCGCAGCCTACAACCACACTCCCCATGAAAAAAGACGCCGTTCTCACAAAGATTAAGTCCGAGAAGGTCGTCGCGCTCATCCGCGCCGACGGTCCCGATGGTCTCCTCGATTGCGCCAAGGCCCTCGCCGCTGGCGGCCTCACCAGCATCGAGCTCACCATGACCACGCCGGGCGCCATCCGCGTCCTCGAAAAGGCCACCTCCGAACTTCCCGATTTCATCTTCGGCCTCGGCACCGTCCTCGACGCCGAAACCGCCCGCGCCGGCATCCTCGCAGGCGCAAAATTCATCGTCACTCCGGCCACCCGCCCCGACGTGATCGAGGTCTGCAAACGCTACACCATTCCGATCTTCAGCGGCGCCTTCACCCCGACCGAAATTCTCCGCGCCTGGGAAGAAGGCTCTGACGCCATCAAGATTTTCCCCGCTGAGTTCTTCGGACCCAATTACATCAAGTCCGTCAAAGCCCCGTTCCCGCAGATCGACTTCGTTCCCACGGGCGGCGTAAACGAAAACAACGTCGGCGACTTCCTCAAAGCCGGCGCCACCGCCACCGCCGCGGGCAGTTCGCTCGTCGACGCCAAGGCGCTCAAGGAAAAGAACTGGGCCGCCATCACCGCGAAAGCCAAGGCCTTCGCCGCCGCTGTCGCCGCCGCGAAATAAGACGCGCAAAAACGAATCCCTGCACTCGCTTCTGAGTACGCGCGAAACGTCCTCGCGCCTCGCGCTCACCCTCGAAGCCTTTCAAAAAGTCCGCCAAGGGAAACCTCGGCGGACTTTTTATTCCCGTGATTCGCGTTCACCTCCTGTCGCTCCAAACACGGTAAACTCGTCCGCAAAATCCTGTTCATCCTGTAATCCTGTCCCACTCCGCCCTCTCAGCGTTCATTAGCATGCTCACACTCGAATTCACCGCCGCTGCGACCACCGCCGCAACGCTCGGAATCATCGCAAGCGTGCACCTCTACTGGGCGCTCGGCGGGCGAGCCGGACTCGCGGTCGCACTTCCCTCCAAACCCGGCGACAATCAACCGCTCTTCAAACCCGGCCGCCTCGCCACGCTACTCGTCGCCTTCGCGCTCGGTCTCGCCGCCTGGATCATCCTTTCAACTCCGGACACTTCCCCCCTCTTAACTCCCTGGCCTCACCGCCACAACCGTCTGCTCACCCTCATCCTCGCTCTTGTCTTCGCCCTCCGCACGGTCGGCGATTTCCGCTACGTGGGCCTCACTAAACGCATCCACGAAACACCTTTCGCGCGCGCCGACACGTGCTACTACACCCCGCTCTGCGCCCTCCTCGCCACTGCCTGCGCCTGCATCGCGTGGTAACTGGGAGGACGCCGCTCCGCCGGAACCGCTTTCAAATCCTGTCCATCCTGTAATCCTGTCCGATCTCCGGCTTCCGTTCCGCTCACCCCAGAAACTTCGCCACATCCGGAATCTCGATCACACGCCGCCCGCCGAGACGCCGCTCCAGATACGGATCGACCGCCTGCGTGACTTCGACCTCTTCCTCGAGCGTCGTGCCTTCTTCTTCATCGCCTTCACCGGTCTCGATCATCTCCTCGGCGTCTTCGCCATCGACCAGCCACTCCGGCTCGTCGAAGAGATGCGACATCCGCCGCGCCTCCGGCTCGAGCAGCATCGGCGGATTCTTCACCTTTCCCGCTTTCACCATCTCGAAAAGCGCCGGGTAGAACTTGTCCTTAAAAATCGCCTGGAAGTCCGACATCCACTTGTTCGCCACGCCTTCGCGCTTCGCCAGCAGCACCACATCCGAAAAGTGCACGCACGCCTCGTACCACGCGACCAGCGGCTTGTTTTTTTCCGCGAGCTGACAATCCACCACGGTGAACACCCGCGCGATCTCCCCGCCGCTGCGCTCCAGCCATGGCTTGAACGCCTCCAGTTGATCCACCGGATTCGCCCGCCCGTCGGTCACGAAAAACACATGCGTCGCCTCTTCGATAGCGCCCTCCGGCACCTCGACCCCGCCTTCACCGAGCCAGCGCCAGCGCACGATTTTCCCGAGTTTTGCATCGCGCTCATCCGGAGCCTCGGAGTCGGCAAGCAACACGACCGCCTGCTCATCGGAATCGAGCCCGCCCTCGATCAAATCCGCCAGCACCTCGCGCCGTCCCGAACCGGACGCACCGAGGATCACATAAACAAGAGGCTTCGCGACATCGTTCATCCCGCGGACAAAAACCAACGCCCGCAAAATCGCCAGCGGCTTCTTCGGAACTCGAAACATCGCCGCTCCCGATCTGCGTCCGTCCACCTTCACGCGCCGCACCGCCGCGCTCTTGATAAGACAGTGGGGATTTCGCGTTTCCGCTCTTCAGCGCTTCCGCGATCACTCCTGTCTTACTTCAAAACCGAAACGTCCCGTTCTGAGCGTGCTGCCGCATCCAGTGATCGACGAGCACCAGCGCCGCCATCGCTTCCACGATCGGCACCGCGCGCGGGACCACGCACGGATCGTGACGGCCTTTGCCCATCAGCTCCGTCTCATGGCCTTGCACGTCGACCGTCTTCTGCAGCTGCAAAATCGTCGCCGTCGGCTTGAACGCCACGTTGAAGAAAATCTCCTCGCCGTTGCTGATGCCGCCCTGAATGCCGCCCGAGCGGTTCGTGACCGTGCGCGTCTTTCCGTCACGCACTTCGAACAGGTCGTTGTGCTCCGAGCCTTTTAACAGCGTGCCGCCAAAACCGCTTCCGACTTCGAAGCCTTTCGTAGCCGGCAATGAAAGCATCGCCTTCGCGAGATCAGCCTCCAGCCGGTCAAACACCGGCTCGCCCAATCCCGCCGGGATTCCCCTCACCCGGCAGCGAATCACGCCACCCACGGAATCACCGTCCGAACGCACCGCCTTGATGCGCTCGATCATCTTCTCCGCCGTCGCGGAGTGCGGACAACGGATCGCGTTCGCCTCCACGTCAGACGTTGAAGGAAATTTCTCCAGCGCAGCTTCCGGCGCCGCGATGTCGTGTATCCTCGTGACAAACGCACGAATTTCCACGCCTGCCGACGCCAGGATTTTCTTCGCGATCGCCCCGGCCGCCACGCGACCGATCGTCTCGCGCGCCGAGCTGCGCCCGCCGCCCGCATGATCGCGGATGCCGAATTTTGACTGATAGGTGAAATCCGCGTGAGAAGGACGAAACTTATCCTTCATCTCCGAGTAGGCGCTCGACCGATGATCGGCATTGCGCACCAGCATCGCGATCGGAGTACCTGTGGTTTTCCCTTCGAAAATACCTGAAATGATCTCCACGCGGTCCTCTTCCTTGCGCGGAGTCACGATGTCGCTCTGTCCCGGACGGCGCCGGTCGAGCTCGGCTTGGATTTCCTCGGCGGTGATCGGCAGATTCGGCGGACATCCGTCAATGACCACGCCCACTCCGGCGCCATGGCTTTCGCCCCAAGTACTGATCGTGAAATTTTTTCCAAAACTGTTCGGCATCGTGAAAACCGAGATTTGGAGGCCACTAAATTACCGGCAAGCGACAAATCCCGGCAACCTGCGTCGAGCTGCGGCGTCATAGTCCCCGTCAGTTTACGCGAACGTCGCGCATATCGCCGTTTACAACACCCTTTTCATCACCTCTCATTCGCACCCCGGCGGATTCAACCCCGATTCGCCCAGCTTACTTTTTAACCTATCCGCATGACCCCGCGTCCCTCCCGCCTGTGGTGGCTTTCCGGCCTCGCCGTCGCCTCCCTCACCCTGAACGCGCAGCCCAATTCCGCTACCTCGCAAGCAAGTACGTCCGCCGCGAGCGCCCCGGCTCCAACGGCAAACACGCCGCGCCTGGTGGTGACGGGCAACCCCAACGACCCGTGGTCCGGCCCGGTCAATGCACCTCAGCTGCCGCTCAAGCTGATGCCTCCCATTCTCGAAGAGCTGACCGGCCGCACCGTCCTCCTGGCCCAAGGTCTGCCCAATCCGGACCTTTCCATCGTCTTCAATTCACCCCCCACCCGCGGCGAATTCCTTCAAGCCATCGAGACCGTGCTCACCATGAACCAGCTCGCACTGGTTCCCTTGGGGCCGAAATTCCTCAAAATCGTTCCTCTCCCCAACGCCCGCGTCGAAGCCCCCGCGCTGATCGAGGAATCAACGCTCACGCTGCCCCCCAGCGGACAAATCGCCGCCAAGCTGTTCACCCTGCAATTCCTGCGCGCAACCGAATTCGTCCCGCAGATCATGAATGTGCTGAGCAACACCAGCAGCCAGCCCGTCATCTTCGACAAGGCCAACGCCTTTCTCGTCACCGACTCCATCTCCACGCTTCAGCGCATCGAGCTGATCATCGCCAAAACCGACGCCCCTACGGCTGCGGGCACCGCCATCAAATTCTATACGCTCACCAATGGTGCCAAGGCCTCCGATATGGTCACCAAGCTCCGTACCATCCTGCAGCCCATGCAGGGCCAGATCGGTAGCGCCACTTCCTATCAGCCCGACGACCGCACTAATCAGATCATCCTCATCAGCGACCCGCGCCAGTTCCCCCTCTTCGACGAGCTCATTGCGAAACTCGACGTCAAATCCGATCCCAACACCCGCAACGAGGTCATCCCGCTCAAGCACGCCGACGCCACCGAGGTCGCCACTCTGCTCAATTCGTTGATCACCGGTCAGACCCGGGCTGCCCAGGCGAGTGGCAACGCTCAAAACAATGGCCGGCCCAATCAAGGTAACCGCGCCCCGAACACTCCCGATGCTCCGCCTGCGCCAAACGCCGCTCCCGCCGCCCCTGCTGCCGGCTCGATGATCGACGTTGGCGCTCCCAGCAACGAGTTCAGCTCGCTCGTCAACCTCCAGCCCGATGTCCGCAGCAACGCCATCGTCGCGTCCGGAACCGTCGACGACATGCGCCTGATCAAACAACTGATCGAAAAAATCGATATCGTGCTGCCTCAGGTCCGCATCGAGGTCGTCATCGCTGAGGTCACGCTTACAGATCAGGCGTCCACCGGCATCAGCTCCCTCGGACTCAACGTCCAAAACGGAAAGCTGGTCGGGTTCAAAGCCTCCGCTCCCGGCATCGGAGTGGGCGGATCCGAGACTGCGACCGGCGCGTTGGACGGTTATGCCATGTTTAACGAATTTCGCGATCTCAGCGCCATTATTCAGCTCAGCACCACTCCCCGAAAAACCAACAATTCGATTCTGTCCGTCCCAAGCATTACCGTGATGCACAACAAGGAAGGCGTCGTCTTTATCGGCGAAACCCGCCCCGTGATCAGTGCCACCACCTCCAATCCGTCCTCAGCAAGCAGCGGTTTTTCAACATCCTCGAGCGTCACTCAGCAGGAAATCGGTACGAAGGTCACCGTGAAGCCGCTGATCGGCTACGACGGCAGCGTACAGCTCGAAATCAAACAGGACATTCAGGACGTCGCGGGCGAGGTCGAGGTCGACGGCAACAAACAATACATCATCAGCAAGCGTAACACCGAATCTTTCGTCACCGCCAAGAGCGGCGAAATCATCGTCCTCAGCGGCCTGCAAAAACGCGCCAACAGCAAGTCGACCAGCCGCCTGGGCCCCATTCCGATCATCGGCGATCTCTTCGGCGCCCGCAGCCGGCGTGAAGATCGTACTGAACTCGTCTTCTTTATCCGTCCCAAGGTGCTCACCAACACGCCTGAGGACAACGTCCAAGCTTACCGCCAGATCGAGCTGATGCCCAACCGTGAAGCGGTGATGAAAACGCTCACCCCCGACAACGTGATCAACTCCGCGCCCCCAACGAACTCGGGCCCCACGATCAATCGGAAGAAGTAACGCCGCGCCTCAGCCATCACCGCCCCCGCCATGCTCGGCACCCTGCCCGATTCCACCCTCCCGGCTTCGCTCGCGGAACGTCTCTCCGACGAGCAACGTCAGCCGATCCTCGAAGCCTCACGCGGACAGCGAGTCAAACTCCTCGCCGCCGCCCTCACGCTCTCCGAGCCGGACACACTCACCGCCCTCGCCACCGCGGCGGGCATGGACACCGCGCATAACCTCGAGGCCGACGGCCCCTCCCTCAGCCTCCTGCCCGCGCGTCTCGTTCACGACTACCAGCTCGTCCCGATCCTCTTCCAATCCGCTCCGCCGCCACTTCCCGGCGACCATAAACCGGCCGACTCAGACGGAGCGCCGTCCGCATCCACCCCGCTTCACCTCGCCACCGCCTGGCCGCCCGACGCGGTCATGGTCGACTGGATCCGCACCTTCACGCCTCGTCCGATTGTGTGGCATCTCGGCGTCGCCGAAAAAATCCACCAGCTCATCCTCCAGCACTTCGGCGTCGGCTCCGGCTCCCTCGAAGATTCCGACGACGGCTACATCGCTCCCGAAGCCGTCCAGCAGACTGACGATGTCGACGAAGAAGCCGCCGTCGTCCGCTTCGTGACCGACGTCATCAGCCAGGCGGTCGACGACGAAGCGACCGACATCCATTTCGAGCCGCAGGAAGGCCGCCTCCAGATCCGCTACCGCGTCGACGGCCTCCTCGTCGCCGTCCCCGTACCGGATAATCTGCTACGCTTCCAGGACGCCATCATCTCCCGCCTGAAGATCATGGCGAAGATGAACATCTCGGAAAAGCGCCTCCCGCAGGACGGTCGTATTAATTTCCGCGCCGGCGCCACGGTCCTCGATATCCGCGTTTCCACCGTTCCGACCATCTACGCCGAATCCATCTCGCTTCGTCTTCTGAATCAGAAGAAGGAAGCCTACACGATGGACCGCCTCGGCATGAGCCGTCACGAGCAGGAGCAGATCAATCACATCCTCGAGTACCCGCACGGCATCATCCTCGTCACCGGCCCCACCGGCTCCGGCAAATCGACCTCGCTCAACGCCTTCCTCCGCAAGATCAACTCCCCCGATCTCCGCATCATCACGATCGAAGATCCCATCGAGTACGAAGTCCCCGGCGTTAACCAGATGCAGGTTCGCTCCGAGATCGGACTCACCTTCGCCAGCGCACTCCGCCACGTTCTCCGTCAGGATCCCGACGTCATCATGGTCGGTGAAATCCGCGACAAGGACACCGCCGAGATCGCCATCCGCGCCTCGCTCACCGGTCACTTGGTGTTCTCCACGCTCCACACCAACGACGCGCCCGGCGCACTCACCCGTCTGATCGACATGGGCATCGAGCCCTTCCTCGTCACGTCCGCGATCGAGCTCGTCATCGCCCAGCGCCTCGTGCGCCGTCTCTGCCCCGATTGCGCCAGGGCCGAGCCGGTCAACAAACTCAAACTGCGCGACACGCTCTCCGTTCTCGGCATCGACCCCGCCGAGGCCGACCTCGTCGAAGCACTCAAACAACCCTGCGGCTGCGACCGCTGCCGCGGCACCGGCTACCGCGGCCGCATCGGTATTTTCGAAATTCTCAAACCGAACGACGAACTCCACGACCTCGTCATCAAACGCGAAAGCACCCGCACGCTCACGCAATGCGCCCGCAAGCACGGCATGCGTCCACTGCAGGTTTCCGGCTGGGAAAAGGTCCAGGCCGGTCACACGACGCTCGATGAAGTCCTCCGCGTCATCACCGTGACGGAAAAGTAACCGCGGCTCCGCCGCGGAATGACCAATGACCAGTGACGCAATGAATTATCTCTCTCCGAGGTGGAACGCGCACTCCGAGCGCGTTGTTCCCCTCGCGTCCGCGTCATCCCATCACTCGCCTTCTCGCGACGCCTCTCAACGATCAGCCACTGGTCACTGGTCATTGGCCATTTTCCTTCGGGTCGCCTAACCATGCCGCGTTTTTCCTACACCGCACGCAACCGCTCCGGCCAGTCTGTCGCCGACACGCTCGAGGCATCCAACCGCAAGGACGCTCTTCGCCTGCTCTCCGCGCGCGGCCTCCAGCCCATTCGGGTGGACGAATCCTCGTCGAACCGCCCGGCAGCGAAAAAATCGTCCTCACGCGCCGACGAGCCCAAGGCCCGCGCCGCCTCTCCGTCTGCGTCTCGCTCGAAGTCCGCTCAAAAACTCACCCGCGCCGAACGCCTTCCGTTTCTGCAGGCGCTCGAAGACCTCATCTCCAGCGGCCTCTCCGCGGGTGAAGGCCTCCGCCTTCTTTCGCAACGCCTCCAGGAGCCCAAGCTCAAAGCCCTTTGCTCGGGCCTCTGGGAACGCCTCGGCGAAGGCGCCACGCTTTCGCGCGCACTGGGCGATTTCCCCGAAGTATTCGACAGCTCCACGATCAATCTCATCCAGGCCGGTGAAGCCACCGGCAGTCTCCAGGACGTCCTTACGCGTCTGATCAAGCACCTCACCGAACAACAGGAGATGCGCCGTCAGCTGGTTTCCGCCATGCTGTACCCGGTCACCCTGCTTTTTGTCGCCTGCGGCGTTGTCCTGTTCTTCCTGTTTTTCCTGCTGCCCAAGCTGCAGGGACTCTTCAACTCGCTCGGTGGCAAATTGCCCATGTCCACGCAGCTCCTCGTGGGCGCCTCCCAATTTGCGCTGCATTACGGCATCTTCGTCGCAGGCGCGTTGATCTTCGGCGCCGTGAGTTTCTGGCGCTGGCGCGCCACCGCCGCCGGTCGTGAAACCACCGACGCCTGGGCTCTCAAGCTTCCCATCGCCGGCCCGTTTTTCGTCAGCCAGACCGTCCTCGCCATCAGCCAGACGCTCTCCGTGCTCCTCGAAAATGGCATCACCACCGTCGAGGCGCTCAAGATGACCGCCAAACAGATCACCAACGTGATCCACCGCCGCGCATTCGATGAAGCCATCGACCGTGTCGTGGAAGGTGAAGGACTTTCCCGCGCGCTCGAACGGACGCACTGCTTCCCTCCGCTCGTCCTCGACCAATTGGCCATCGGTGAAAACACCGGCAACATCGTGCCGAGCCTCAAAAAAATTTCCGTGAACTATCAGAAGATCGTCTCCGGCCAGCTGGGCATGTTCACCAAGGTGCTCGCGAGCGGCGTGCTGATGGGCGTCTTCCTGTTCGTCGGCTTCCTCGCATTTTCCATCGTCAGCGCCGTCTTCCAGCTCAGCGCTTCGTTCAAATAAGCCGGGCGTTATCAGGGAAGGGGGATGAACGCTTTGAAAAACGAACCAACTGAAGTTCTGAGCGCCGTCCCGGCGAAGAAATCAGTGTGGCCGCTCAACCTGTCATCGGCGCTGCTGCTCCTTTTCGTGACCACTCTTTCGTCACCCGATTCTTTCACGCGTGCGGTAACGGCGATCTGTTTGAGCATCGCGCTGGGCACTTCTTACTTTTCGCTTCGCCGGCGCTTCAATGCCGCCGCCCTTTTACTGCTGCTGGCAACTGCGAGCATTTATATCCAGCTCCTGCTCGCCATTTCCAGCGGCAGCGACGGTCAGAGCCCGAACTGAAACGCCGAGATCTTCATCGACTGCGTCAGCGTCTGGCCGCTGGTCGGCGACGTCGAGGCAACATCGAATGTTTCGATGCCGATGTACGGCGAGCGCTTCTGCAGCTCCAGGTAGAACTTGGTCAATGATTCGTAGTCCGCATTGCGGATGACCAGCTGCACCGTGTGAACCGCAAACTGCCCGACCCGTTCCGTCGGCGCACCACTGATGCTGGCCTTGGAGCCAAGCCCGGCGATGTTGGCGATCGTGTTGACCTCGGACTGCAACCGCACCGGATCGAAGGTCCGCGACGGATCGAGACGCTCGATGGCCGCGTGAGCACGCTCTTTGATCGCATCTTTCTGGCCGAGGACCACCGCCTGCTCCTTGAGATCGGCCGAGGTCTGGCTGACTTCGCGCCAGAACTTTCCGGCACGTTTGCCGGCACTTGATAACCACATCGCCGCGGCCGCCACGATCAGCGCCACCAGCAGCACTTTTTCACGCAATAACCGGCTTAAGAAAAATGCCTTCATGATTGGACCTCCGCCTTCACCGCCTCGGGTTTGAAAGTGACCTGGATCTGGAATGTGCTCAGTCCGCTCGTCGTCTGCTGACTGACGATTCTAACTTCCTGGCACTCCGGCAGCGCGTTGAGCAAGGACTGGTACGTGACTATGTCGTTGGGAACATTGGTCTGGCCCCTCAAATCGAGCGTGTAGAGCGCTCCGGAGGTGGTGGTCACCCGCGTGAAGACCATCGACGGCGGCTGCTTCGATTTGATCAGCTCGATCATCTCAAACGGCAGCAGCCGCTTGGTGGATAACTCCTCGATGCGCGTCGCCAGGTCATTGGCTTTTTCGATCTCCGCCACGACGGGAGCACGCGCAGTCACGATGGCCGTACGCCCTCGTTGCCAGAACTTGCCGCCAATCACCGCCGCCTCCAGCACCACCGCAAACAGGATCGCCGCAGCACTTCCCAGGAAGATGCGCCACAGCAACAAATCCCGCGCACGCGCCCGGCGGCGCGCAGCCAGATCGTCCTTGTCGCGCACATCGAGCGCGTCGAGTTCTTCGCGAGTGAACGAGGTTTCCACATCGCCCGCGCGAAAAGCCAGTTCGCCTTCGTCCGACTCCAGATCCAGCGACGCCGACGAAGCCGGTTCCTTCACGGTGACGCTCTCGCCAACTGCGCGCAGCAGTTCATCGCGCAACGCAGCACGACCAGCGCTGTCCGTATCAGGCACCACTGGACGGGTGACAACCATGTCCGGCACGTCCGCCGGATCGCTCCAATGTACCGCCGTGAGCGTGGTCTCCGAGCTCAGCAAAATCGTCGTCGCGCGTCCGACCTTGGCGGAAAGCAACGCGGCAAACGACGGCATCACGATCTCCGCCTCATGCCATTCCTCCGTCTGCTCGTTGGTGAAACGCTTCCTGTACGCGGCAAAGACAAGCGCATGCTTCGCGCCCTCTTTCCAAAAATGCCCGTGATACATCTGCGCCAGGGGAAACGGTGCGAGCGCCTCCAGCGCCAGCTCCACCTGGGCCGCCACGTCGGCCGCGGTAACCGCTTCGCCCACCGGCACCACGCGGCTGAAAAATTGCGCATCCGGCAGCAGCACGATCTTGGGCGGCGGCGCGGTCAAAGAGAAGCGGGGTTTGGGTTCTTCGGTCATGCTTACAGAGGAGGGGAAGTCGTGGTATCAACACCGGGAATCGCACCGTTTTCGCGGATTTCCAAGAGTGTAAATGGATAGTTCAGGCTTTTCACGGTGGCTGTATTACGTCCAGACGCCGCTGCTGCTGAGGAGTTACCGCCTTGGGTACTGGTGTTGTTTTGCTCGGCGGTCTTCTTGTTGAGCGAACCAGCCCCGGGGGCCTTCGCTCCGCCCGAAGGCGCCAGCAACACCGCCAGCCGGTACGAATTGAGGCCCTCCCGGACCGTCACGATCACACGCAATGCGCTGATCTCCGTCCCCACTTTGCCCGCTGCCTCCGACTTCGCACCGAGCACGCCCGCGATATCGTTCGCGTTTTTGAAAACGCCCGCGCCGCTCGCCTGATACCTGCCGGAGCCGCTGCGAAACTCTTCCAGCCGTTGCTGCTGCTGTGGATCGTCGGCCCCGAGCGCGGCGATCAACTCCGGCGTGGCGGAGTTCAAGTTAGGCCGCCGGAAATTATAGAGGGAAAATGTCGCCACAAAGCGCCGCCACAGATCGTTCGGGACTCCCTTTTCGTCGTAAAACATATCCCGGGCATAGTTGATGGCCGCAATTTCCGAAAACGACCGCAACGAGCGCGCCGGCGGTTGGTAAGGAAGATCGCCCCGGTCGTAATCCTCCGCCGTGGGCGCGGCGACCGACGAGGGCGTATGCTCCTTTTTCATCCAGCCGAGCAACGCATCCGCCAGTTTTTCGGCATCGGCCTGCGGCATTTCCCATGCCTTGAAAACCATGGTCAGGGTCTGCGCATCGGCATTGGGCAGCGAAATTTTCCCGCTTTCGTCGTCGAAGCTTACCTGGACTTCACGCCCCTCGCCGGGTTCGTAGCCGGCAAATCCCAAAGGATCCCCCCACCCTTCCGCCGGGCTCCGCAGGTTGCCCAGCACAGTACGAAAATCCACGAGCACGCCCACCGTGGTCTCCAAGGCGGAGTACGCTTCTGTGCGCAGCCGCGCATCGGTAATCACCCGCTGCTCCGCGAGCAGATCCGTACTGGCTTTCTCTATGAAGAGCGTGAGTGCAGCGACCGCGAAAATCATCGTCACCAGTACAATGATCAGCACGGAGCCTTTTTCCCCTTCAAACCGCAACGCCGGCAAAACAGACGCGCCGCGCGCACCGCCGCCCACTGCAGAGAGTTTTTTTTGCACCGCATTCATCACAGCATGGGCACCCCTTGCACCGCCGTGGGCAATCCGACCACGGCGTAGATCTCGCGACCACTGTACACAAATTTGAGCCGGATCCGCTGCGGCACCACGGTCTCGCCCGCCGGGCTCTTTCGCAGCGTGCGCTCGTTCTTCCAGTTTTTGAAATCGGTCTCGTAGTAATCGTAACTCATTTCCGTCACCAGGGGCGTGATCACGGTCTCTCGCGGCGCATCGTCAGCAAACTTCTTCTCCAGTCTCGAGTGCCAGAGCAGGAGCAGCCCCTCGCGCTCACGCACCGCCAGCGCACAAACCACGTCTGGAAGCGGATGTTCCGGCCAGGTGAAGATCCGGCTGCCTTCCGGCAGTTCGAAGGTAAGATAATTATCCGTCATCCCGGTCTGCGCGCGGATTTCCTGCACCGTGATCCCTTGCTCCGTCACGCTCGCAAACGGCGGCAGCGCCGCCGTGCTGAGCTCGTGCTCGAGGAATCGCGTCACGTTGCGCACATGCAATTCAAACAAACGCAGGTCCGTGTTCTTCCCCCAAAGCTCACCCATCGAAAACACAAACGTGTTCATCGACACGAGGACCAGCGCCACCAGAGCCAGCGCCACGAGCACCTCGAGCAGCGTGAACGCTCGCCGGAGCGCACGCCTCGGCAACGCCACCACAGCCATCCTGCGAGAGGATAAAAATGCGCGCGTGTTCATCGCTTGTTTCCCAGCTCCTGCTGGATTGTCTGGATACGCGCCTTCGCATCCGCCCGCAGCTTGTCCCGATCCGCCGGCTGCGACCAGGTGGGCCGCAATAAACGGAACACCTCCTCGGTGGTCTCCGGCTTGGCCAGGCCCTGTCCCGTGATTTCGCACGTGAACGTCACGGTGAAAAGGTCCGCAATGCTCGTCGGCGCAATGGACGCCGTCCATTTCACGTGCCGGCCGTTTCCGCTGTCGAATTCCGCCCCGCGCTCCGCGACGTCGATGTCCGCCTCCGCCAGCAGCGCCGCGCGCGCGAAACGCACGTCCTCATCGCGATTCACCGCCCGCCCCGCCGCCTCGTAAGAATTGAGGATGTTGATGTACGTCGCTCCGAGCACGATCGCCATCATCACGAAGATCGCCAGTGCCACGAGCACCTCGAGCAGCGTGAAACCACGCCTGCGTTGAAACCGAAAAAATCCAGGACCGCTTTTCATCGCGCCCCCTCCGCCGACGGCAGCACCTGCGCGCAGGTCCACGGATCGATCGCCAGCGTGCGCGCATTTCCGCCTCCGGTGCGTATCTGCACCCGGAATGGCGTGCACGTGCCGTCACCATAAAACGTCACCGACGGCATCGTCTGGGTTTCCACGAGTTCGCCCGCCACGAGAATCGTGGCCTTTGCTTTTTGCGTGGAGAGAAAATCCAGCTTCACCTCTTCCTTCAGTTCAAACGGCACGCGCTGCTCCACGCCTTCGAGATTCAGCACCAGTGCCGCCGGCTCATCCCTGCCCGCAGGAACAAAAACCATGCGCACGTTGCGCCCGGCCATCAGCGCCTGCTTCCGCGCTTCACCCACTCCTTGCCAGAAGAAGTCTTCCGCCGTCGTCACCTTCCCCGTGGTCAGGCCGCCCGCCGCCGAGATGAAAAGTCCCGCCAGCATGCCCACCAATGCGAGCACGAGCAGGACTTCGAGCAGGGTAAAACCCACCCGGCCCCGGCGAAAAAGTGTGGACGCTGCTTTCACGCGACGGGGCCTTTTCCCCGAAACCGTCTTACTTCGCGGTCTCCGTCGAACTCGCCCAATTGCCGATATCGTCGGCCGTGCCATCCTGCTTGTCCGGTCCCTTCGACCAAAGATCGTAACCGCTTTTGTTTTTAACGCCTGGACTGCGATATTGATACGGCTCCTTCCACGGATCGAGCGGCAACGCTCCATCCGTTTCGAGATAGGGCCCCTTCCACTGGCCAGCCTTGCTCGCCGGCGCCGTGATCAACGCCTGCAGGCCTTCCGCTGTCGAGGGATACCCCCCCATCGTCATGCTGTAGGTCTTGAGCGGCACCTTCAGCGTTTGTTTCACAAAAATATCCGCCGTCTTCTCGCTGGCCACGTTGGTGATGTTGTCCAAGTGGGTGATGGCTAACGTCGCCAGCAGGCCGATGATTGCCAGAACGACGAGGATTTCGAGGAGGGTGAACGCGCGGCGGGACTGACGCAGACCGCGACGGAAAGAAGCGCTAAGGGAGGGGGTCATGGTAGGAAACAAGGTAAACGCCGCGCCGCGCACTTTGTCCAGTGCGCGGACGGTACAATTAGATGACTTGGAGACTTGGATGACGGCATCACCCACCGGAAGTTTCACCAAACTTACGTCGGCAGACGCCGCTCTCTGGCTTCCGCCTGTAGCCGCGCTTGTTAAAGCGCGGCCTCCGCCCACTCGCCTCTTTTGTCACCGATCCGGCCTGATCGCCGGCCCGTCCGAAATCGCCACGATATCCTTCGGATTCACGACATAGTTATTCCCGCGCCCCACTTCGACAATCAGCAGCGGTCCCGCCTCCCTCAACGTGCGCACATCCTCCAGCACGTAGCAGATGTTTTCCCGCTGCATCGTCAGCGTGAACGGCGGCCGGATCAACGTCGTGAAACTTTGCACATAGGAGCGCGCCAGCAGCCGGCCTTCCGCCTCGACCACAACGGTCGGATCGACCTGGACGGGCGTCGCCCGGGTTTGATTTTGAGCAAAAACGCCGGTGGCGGCGGAGAGAAACAACAGAGAACTGACGAGCAGTTTGTTTTTCATAGGGGAAATGGAAAAGCGCCTTCGCTCAGACCCGTGACACGCTCGTCGGCTCCCACTCTTCAGCCCTTCCTCTGCAACTCGCTGGGTGACACGCCATGTACGGATTTAAAGCAGCGGGAAAAATGATACGGGTCCGCAAACCCGACTCGTTGCGCAGCTTCCTTCACCAGCCCGCGTCCGTCCACCAGAAACTCAGCCGCCAGATTCATCTTTCGCCGCAAGAGATACTGATAAGGACTGATCCCCTGAAACCGCCGGAACAGCCGGCACACGCTCGACACATCCAGCTGCGCCTTCGCCGCCGCCTCTTCGAGCGTCATCAAACGCTCCGCCTGCTCATCGAACAGCGCCTTGCATCGCAAAAAATTTTCCCGCGCCGCCTCGCCCTCGCTCGTTTCGCCCGCACGCGGCGCCACCTCCGCCAGCTTCAGGACCAACAACTCAAACAAAACCCCGCAAATCTCCGCCGCCCGCGACCCCGGCCTCTGTCCCTCGCGCACAAGATCGTTGAGCACACTGCGCACTTCTCCATGCGCGCTCAACACGCTCACCCGGTCCGCCGCCAGACCCGCACGGGCCAGGCGCTTCACGCCTTCGTCACCCGACAGACACAAAAAATACTTCACCATCGGCCGCTCCGGTTCCGTCGCCATCTCCAGCGCAGTCGTCCGCCTGCAAACCACCACACTGCCCGGCCCAATCAATCGTTTCTCGCCACCGCCGATTCGCACCCAACCCGCACCTTCGGCAATAAACTCCACCAGCGCATACCCAAACGACGCCCGGTCGATCCGGTAGTCCGGGTTGCAATGCTCCCGCCCGCCAAACGCCAGCCCCGCAGCCGCCCAACCACGTTTTCCTCCAGATAGGTTCAGGAAAAAATACCGCGGCCCCGACACCTGTGACGACAAAAGGCCCGGTCCGACCGATGCCGGCAGATTTTTTTTCGAGACAGGAGATTTTGCACCACGCGAAACTTGAGCCACGTTCCGCCCACCCTGCCTTTCCCCATGTTTCCCGCCAAGCCCCAAACGGCCAAGAATATCCATCCCGCTGCCGTTATTCTCCATTCTCACCCACCAACTCTCCTGCTAAATTCATCCTTCTCCGCCCCGGGTACCTCACCAAGAATTTCCAGCCCCGCCCCCCAATCCTGTTCATCCTCTTAATCCTGTCAAAATTCCGACTCTCCCTCGCCCTCCATCTTTCCCATGAAGAAATCCTCCAAAACCATCCTCCTCGTCGCCAGCGGCGATCTCCGTCAGTCCGCCAACGAAACCTGCTGGCCCGCCCAGGCCGCGATGGAAAAAACGCTGACAAAGGTGATCGCCTCCTTCGGCTACAAACTCACCCGCGCGCATCCCTATAAACCCGCTCTCAAGCACGGCTTCATCTCCTCCCAAAAAGAAGGCATGGAGGTCTTCGCCGGCATCGATCCCGAGACGCCGCTCATCGTCGCCGAGTCCGTCTGGCAATATTCCCACCACGTCCTCGCCGGCCTCATCTCGCACCGCGGCCCGATCCTCACCGTCGCCAACTGGTCCGGCACCTGGCCCGGCCTCGTCGGCATGCTCAATCTCAACGGCGGCCTCACCAAGGCCGGCGTGAAATACTCCACCCTCTGGAGCGAAAACTTCGACGACGCCTTCTTCCTCGACGGCCTCGCCGCCTGGCTCAAATCCGGCGTCGTCAAACACAAGACCGCCCACGTCCGCCCGCTCGCGAAGACTTCCGTCCCTGCGAAGGCCAAAGCCGTTGCCAAAAAAATCGCCGCCGACCTCCGCAAAAACAAATCCATCATGGGCGTCTTCGACGAGGGCTGCATGGGCATGTACAACGCCATCATCCCCGACGAACTCCTCTTCCAGACCGGCGTCTACAAAGAGCGTCTCTCCCAATCCGCCCTTTACTACGCCGCCACGCAGGTCACTGACGACGAGGCTCAGGAAGTTTTCAACTGGTATAAAAAGAAGGGCTTCACCTTCCACTTCGGCACCAACGAAGAGACCGAGCTCACCGAGCGCCAGGTCCTCCTCCAGTGCAAAACCTACATCGCCGCCGTCCGCATCGCCGACGAATTCGGCTGCGAGTCCATCGGCATCCAGTACCAGCAGGGCCTGAAGGATCTCCTCCCCGCCTCTGACCTCGTCGAAGGCACGCTCAACAACAGCGACCGCCCGCCCGTCAAAAACGCCGCCGGCAAAGTCATCCGCCCCGGCCAGGCCATCACGCACTTCAACGAAGTCGACGAATGCGCCGGCCTCGACGGCGTATTCACGAACCGGGTTCACACCGCCCTCGGCCAGCCCGTCGAAAACACGCTCCACGATCTCCGCTGGGGCGCCCCGGACGCCTCCGGCACGACCGACGACTACGTCTGGGTCTTCCTCATTTCCGGCTCCGCTCCCGCCGCCCACCACATCGGCGGATGGGCCGGCTCCGACTCCATGCGCCAGCCTGGCATGTATTTCCGCCTCGGCGGCGGCACCCTCCGCGGCGTCGCCAAGCCCGGTGAAATCGTCTGGAGCCGCGTCTTCCTCGCCAACGGCAAACTCAAAATGGACCTCGGCCGCGCCAAGGTCATCGAACTCCCGAAGGAAGAGACCGAGCGCCGCTGGAAAGAAACGACCGTCCAATGGCCCATCATGCACGCCGTCACGTACGGTGTGAGCCGCGACCAGATGATGGCCCGCCATCAGGCGAACCACATCCAAGTCGCCTACGCCAACAGCGCCAAGGAAGCCGACCTCGCCCTCTACGCCAAGGCCGCCCTCGCCGCCGAACTCGGCCTCGAGGTCTCCATCTGCGGTACCAAGGCCAACGGCAGCGCGTTCTAAAAACGAACCGCCTTACTTTCACCGCAGTCGTCACCGACAAGACGAGTCCGGGCCGGCCATTCGGTTTGTTAGCGCTTTCCGAACCCCGGCGGCCGCCTCAAAGTCGAGACGCCTGCGGTGTTTCATTTTCACCACTCCGATATAGGTCCTATAAGTCCCATAAGACCTATAGGACCTATCCTCTTTTCACACCCTCCATGCCCTCGCCCTCCCAACCCGCCGCTCCATCGCCGCTCACCAGCTTGCTCAGTCTCTCCCACGACCTCGGCCGCGAAGAGCGCGCACTCGCCATCCTCGGCGAAGGCAACACCTCCACCCGCGTCAGCGAATCCACCTTCATCGTCAAAGCCAGCGGCTCCAACCTCGCCACACTCGCCCCCGAAAACGTCACCGCCTGCCGCTTCGACAAACTCCTCCCGCTCCTCGACAAAAAGTCGCTCCCCGACGCCGCGATCGACGAAGCCCTCCTGGCCTCGCGCGAAGATAGCTCCGCCAAAAAACCCTCCGTCGAAGCCATCTTCCACGCCTTCCTTCTCACGCTCCCCGGCGTGAACTTCGTCGGCCACACGCATCCCAATTCCGTCAACAGCCTCCTCTGCTCGAAATGGGGAAAAACCTTCGCCGCCCGCCGCCTCTTCCCTGACGAAATCGTCTGCTGCGGCGAATCATCCGTCTTCGTCCCCTACACCGACCCCGGCCTTAAACTCGCCCAAACCATCCGCCGCGAAACGCTGAAGTTCGTCAAACGCACTGGCCAGGCCCCGCGCATCATCCTCCTCGAAAACCACGGCCTCATCGCCCTCGGCGCCAGCCCCAACGCCGTCCTCGCCGCCACCCTCATGGCCGACAAAGCCGCCCGCATCTTCCTCGGCGCGACCGCCGCCAGCGGCGGCAAATCCCCCCAATTCCTGACCCCCGCCCAAGTCGCCCGCATCTCCGGCCGCCCCGACGAACACTACCGCCGCAAGATGCTGAAGCTGTAACCTGTAGGAGCGGCTTTACGCCGCGATCCGGGTGGCGCGCGCACTCCGAGCGCGCTTTCAAATCGCACGGACAACCGTAGCCCCCTCCCGAGAGCGTGGTCCCTCCGCACAGCGCTCACTTCCCCTTGGTCGCCATCACATCGCTCAACGGCCGCCCCTCACGAGCCGCGCGCCAGTATTCCTGCCACAACTGCTCTGCCTTCAGCTTCGTCACATAATCGCGCACAAACGCCGCCTGCGCGCCCGGCAAAACCTCCGCCGCAGCAACAGCGATCTCGTCCCACTTATATCCCGTATACGTCGTCATATTCCCGTTTTTTTCGCTGAGACGATTCGCCGCTAGAATTTCCGATAGCCGTTCCGATTGCTCCAATGTCAGCGGTGCATCGGAGTAAAGCGACGCCGACAGCACGCTCTGCACCTCCGCCTGCGTACCTATGGCTTTTTCATACTCGTTGAAACGTTTCACCCCTTCCCCGCCCAGCACGCGCTCCATCTCTGCATACGCATCCGCAAACCCTTGGTTCGTAACCTTGCCCATAACCGGATCCGAGATCGACAACTTCTGCGATCGTGCCGCCGCATTCTGATCGATCTGCGCCTGCTCGCGCTCGAGCAAGGCACTCTCCAGCTGCGCAATCTGCGCCGCCGACAGCGTCATCTTTCGATAAAACGGAGCGTACTTAAATTTGGCGGACGCACGAAACATGTTGAGCGACGCCTCTTGAAAGCCCGCGTCCTCATACAACACGTTCATCAATTCCAGACCCGTGCGCGCTGGCACGACCGCGGGTTTCGCCGCGGCAATAGCCGCCTCGCCTTTCGATTTCCCCAACACCTCCACCGACGCTTTCTGTGCCAATACCCGCCTTTCCGCGTCGCCTAGACGGCTCTCCAGTTCGCCTGCGTGCCGCCGTGACGCCTCACCATCTTTCTCCAAGGCCAGAAGCTCCGCACGCAATCTTTCTGCCTCCCCATATTGCCACACCGCCGTCCCCACCGAGAGTGCAGCCACCGCACACGCCACCCCCGTCACGATTTTCGTAGTCGTCATAAAAGATAAAATTCCCGCCGCACCGACGCCCGCTGCCGCTCCACTTGCCATAGCTCCCGCCGACATCAGCGCCGCCCCCGTCACACTCGCCGCCAATCCCGCCGGCGCCGCCACCGCCGCATTCCCCGCGAGCAACCCGCCCAGCGCCGCCGCCGTGGACTTGATTCCGCGCCGGGCCAGCAACCCGCGCAATTTCTCCAGCGCCCGGTTCACCCGCACGCGTGCCGCATCTTCGGATACACGCAGCATCGCCCCGATCTCGCCAAACGCCCGCCCCTCGAAAAATCGCAGCAACACCGCCTCCCGGTCCCACTCACCGAGCTCATCCATCACAGCCTCCAACTCCGGCCGCACCTGCGCCCACACCTCCTCATCACTCACTCCACCGCCGGGCATTCCGCCCACGCCGCCACTCGTTTCACGTTCGTTCATGGCAAAAACCTCCTGCTCCCGCCGCACGCGCCGCACTTCCGCGCGCAACGCATTCGCCGCCGCGTTCTTCGTCGCCACATAAAGCCACCCGGCGAGCGACACACCGCCCTCCACCTTCCCCGCAAGCCGCTCAGCCTCGCGCGCCGCGCCCGCAAAACTTCCTGCGCCACGTCCTCCGCCAGCGCCGCGTTCCCATTCACCCGCCGCAACGCCGAGCCATAGACCAGCCCCAGATGCCGCCGCACCAGCTCCGCAAACGCCTCCTCCGCGCCTTCCCGCGCATATCGCCGCAACAACTGAACTTCCTCATTCATCATTCGCTTTCTCTTAAGCACCGCCACCCGCTCAAACCGAACAAACAATTTTCCACCGCTCTGCCCAATCCTGTTCATCCTGAATCCTGTCCTAAAATCCGGCGCCTCCGCAGTCCCGTCACGCACTTCCCCAATCAAACCGTAAACCAATATCCCTCGAACACCGGCTCGCACCACCCATCGAAACGCCCCACGAAACGTCCATGCGCTTTCGCCTTCACGCCTTCCTGTCAGCCTCGCTTCTCCTCGGCGTCTTCTCCGCCGCTTGCATGGCAGTCGAAGCACCGCACATAGAATCCATCACGGTCCAAGCCCCCTTCCCCATGCCGCCCATACCGGTGGCCACCTTCCCCGACCGCGACTTCTCCATCACCGATTTCGGCGCGAAAGAAATTCCAGCCGACTCAGCCGCTGCATCCACACCCGCGCTCGCCACCACCACCGACGCCTTCCGCCGTGCCATCAAAGCCTGCGCCGACGCCGGCGGCGGCCGCGTGATCGTCCCGTCCGGACGCTGGCTCACCGGCGCGATCCACCTCCGCAGCAACGTCAATCTCCACCTCGCCGAAGGAGCCATCCTGGAATTCAGCAGCGACCCGAAGGACGACCTCCCCGCCGTCCAATCGAGCTGGAGGCATGGAGTGCTTCAACTACTCGCCACTGATCTACGCCTTCGACTGTGAGAACATCGCCATCACCGGCAAAGGCACACTCCACGCCCGCCTCGATACCTGGCAGATTTGGTACCAACGCCCACCCGCACACATGGAGGCGCTAAAAAAACTCTACGACTTCATGTCGAAAGACGTCTCCGTCTCCGAGCGCCAGATGGCCACCGGCGAAAACAATCTCCGCCCGCAGTTCATCCAGTTCAACCGCTGCCGCCGCGTCCTCATCGAAGACATCAAAATCCGCAACAGCCCCTTCTGGGTCGTCCACCTTCTCCTCTGCGACGGCGCCATCGTCCGCCGCATCGACGTCTCCGCCCACGGCCACAACAACGACGGCATCGATCCCGAGATGACGCGCAACCTCCTCGTCGAAGATTGCACGTTCGATCAGGGCGACGACGCCATCGCCATCAAGTCTGGCAGCAACCGCGACGGCTGGCGCCTCGCCACGCCCTCCGAAAACATCGTCATGCGCCGCTGCGTGATGAAACGCGGCCATCAACTCGCAGCCATCGGCAGCGAACTCTCCGGCGGCATCCGCAACGTCTACATCCACGACTGCCGCTTCGAAAACCCGCCCGACGATAAACCGCAGCACATCCTCTTCATCAAAACCAACCGCCGCCGCGGTGGCTTCGTGGAAAACATCCACGTCGAAAACATCACCGCCCGCAGCACGAAGGTCGGCGTCTTCGGCATCGAAACCGACGTCCTCTATCAATGGCGTAACCTCGTCCCGACTTACGAAGAACGCCTCACGCCAATCCGCGGCATCCATTTCCGCAACGTCACCGTCGACGAAACCGACACCCCGTTCCTGATCCTCGGCGACCCGCAACTGCCCGTGAAAGACATCGTCCTCGAAAAAATCACCGTCTCGAAAATCACCGGCAAACCCAGCCTCTACCAAAACGCCGAAAACATCCGCGAATCCAACATCCGCTAATCGCACCGCCGTGCCATAAAGGCCGACACGAACTTCATCGAGGGCAGCACCCCGAGTTAATTCGCTCATTTTAAGGCACACTAAAGTCAGTTACTAAATCCTATTTCGTGAATTAGCAACATTCCAAAGAGAGGATGCGCCCCATGGATATCCAACACATCAACACCCATACTAAGCTTATCACGAATATTCAAGCTTAGTCATAATATTAAGTGATTCAGCTTCATTGATCGGACCCCCAGGAAAGAAACCGTGGGATGCGTCCCATGAATGTGTGCCAGCCTAAGCTCCGGCGGGAAAAATGACTGAAATAAATCTACTATATATTGATGCTCAGAATAAAATGCTACAGCCAAAAGACCACCCGCTAAACACAGTGTAATCTGAGTGTTGCAGTGACTACCGGCAGGAAACCCGAGGCCCCAATGATGAAAGGACTTATTAAACGCCTTGAAAGATTCACTTGCGGTATGGATGTCATACGGAGCTATCCAAACGCTCCACTTTTCTGAAGGCGCTCGTCTATTTTTAAATAGAATACGTTCCTCCCATCCTACTGCCGCAGTAGGCACATGTGCGTATTCCGCAACCATGGTAAACATAGTTACCCAAGAAGAAACCGCCTGCATTGCTATGTTACTTTTGAGTTCACGATCAGCCCCCGATATAAGGGGAATCATATGCGGCATCGCTGACTTTTGAAGCTCAGACATCCATCCATTGTTACAGGATTCGCAAACGCACCTAATAGTTTGGCTGCCAATATCTCCTGCCCGATGCAGGTGCCCTTTATCAAGTTTAGTTGAGCCCACTTTTTTCGATCCGTGCTCCGGATTTGAGAGCGTTACTACATGAAACGTACGTAGTTCGTTAGACGGAACATGCCCTTTCATCCACTCAGCAAAAAGATGCTCTCGTGAGAGTTGTTTCGTATCACAAAAGATACATGTCGGAACGAGTCTCATTTAGCGCCAAAATATGAGGCTTTTTGATTCAGGTAAGCAGGGAAGCGGTAGGTCCAACTTTTCGAGCTCTTACAAAGGTTTGGCAGACCCATAAACGGGTAGTCGGGATAGGAACACGACCATTATCTTACCCCAAACGCTATTCCCAGATATATGATTGACCCCAATCATATGACAACAAACGCTCAGCCTCCCTATTTTCTCATTAAGCCTCTTTCATGCGCGTCCCTCTGCACATCGTTGAAGCCCGCCGCGAACGTCTCCGGACGCTCATCCGGCAGGACGGCTTCATTCCGGTGTCAGACATCTGCCGCGCCCTGAAAATCTCCGAAGCCACCGCCCGCCGCGACCTCGCCGCCATCGAAGAGAGCGGCCACATCACCCGCACCTACGGCGGCGCCCTCGCCGACTACAACACCGCCTTCGCCTCCCTCGGCGAACGCGCCAAACGCGCCCGTTCTGCCAAAGCCCTCATCGCGCGCGCCGCCTTCGAACGCGTCCCCACCGGCGGCACCATCTTCCTCGACGCCGGCACCACGATCCTCGCCCTCGCCCGCTTGCTCGCCCGCCGCCGAGCGCAACAACTCACCGTCGTCACCAACAGCCTCCCCGTCGCCTCCGTCCTCGGCGGCGCCCCGGGCATCACGCTCCATCTTCTCGGCGGCATTTTCCTCCACCGCCGAATCCCACACTCTTCGGCGATCTCGCCGTCACTGCGCTCGCCGCCTGGCAGTTCGACGCCGCCTTCCTCGGCGGCGAAGCGATGAACGCCGACGGCATCTTCAATTCCCACGAAGAAGTCGTCCGCCTCCGAACGCGCCGCCGCCTCCGCCCGCGCCCGCGAAAGTTTCTTCTGCCTCGACGCCTCCAAGCTCTCCAAGTCCACCCCCCACCGCGTCGCTCCCTGGCCCGAAGTCACCCGCCTCATCACCGACGCCACCACCACCGAGCTCTCAATCCGGCATTTCATTAAAACCCAAACAACTCCTCGCCGCCTAGCCTCCGTTGTAGGGCCGGACCTCTGGTCCGCGCCTCCGTCCTTTCACCCTTCACTCTTCACCATTCCCTCTTTCTTCCACAATGAGCACCAAATACACCTACGTTAACTATCTCTGGGACGACGCCAAAGCCGCCTCCCTCGATCCGGTCGGTCGCCTGATCTACCGCTCCAACCTCCTCGGCAGCGACCAGCGCATCACCAACACCGGCGGCGGCAACACCTCCTCCAAGATCCAGGAAAAAGATCCCCTCTCCGGCCAGCAGGTCGAAGTCCTCTGGGTCAAAGGCTCCGGCGGCGACCTCCGCACCAGCACCCGCGAAAACTTCTCCTCGCTCTACCAGCAGAAGCTCCTCGACCTCCAAAAACTCTACGCCTCCCGCCCCGACAAGGGCCTCAAGTCCCAGGCCGAGGACGACATGGTCGGCATGTTCTCGCACGCCACGTTCAACCTGAACCCGCGCGCCTCCTCGATCGACACCACCCTCCACTCCTTCCTCCC
>JASGJB010000033.1:0-7862 GCA_049840895.1 Nibricoccus sp.
CATCGCCCTGTTCACGGTGGCGACGGGGATTGTTGTGCTGGCGGGTTCGGTGATGACCGGACGGTTTCAACGCATCCGCGAAACGGTGCTGCTGCGCACGCTCGGGGCGAGCCGGAGCCAGATCGCGAAGATTCAACTGGTCGAATACTCCGTGCTCGGCGCGCTTGCTGCGCTGGTGGGTGGCGGACTTGCATTCGGGGCGAGTGCGTTGCTGGCGGTTTTTGTTTTCGAAGCGCCGGTGGTGCTGCCGCTGGGTTATCTCGCGGCGACGGTCGCGGGTGTGACGGTGGTGACATTGATCACCGGCTGGATCGCGAACCGGGGAATCGCGACGCATCCGCCGCTGGCGGTGTTGCGTGAGGAGGCATAGCGGGCGCGGCTTGGCTCTTGCCACTTGTTCCTTCGCCCTTGGTACTTCTCCTCTCTTTCCATCATGAGCCGTCACGTTGTCTCTTTTCATTATACGCTCCGCGATCCTTCCGGCCAGGTGCTGGATATGTCCGGAGGCGGCGAGCCGGTTTCCTATCTGGAAGGTTCGGGGCAGATCATCGACGGACTCGATGAACAATTGCGCGGGGTGGCGGCGGGCGTGAAAACGCGCGTGGTGGTGCCGGCTGCGAAGGCATATGGACTGCCCGATGCGGCGATGATCCACAAACTCCCGCGCAACCAGATCCCCTTTGAGGGCGAGTTGAAGGTCGGCGATCGTTTTCAGACGGAGCCTGATCCGGGTTCACCGGTGGTCACGATCGCGGCGATCGAGGGCGAAGAGGTGACGCTCGATGCGAATCATCCGCTGGCGGGCGTGGATCTGACGTTTGACGTGGAGATCGTGGCGGTTCGCGCCGCGACGGGTGAAGAAATCGCCCACGGTCACGCGCATGGTCCAGGTGGGCATCATCACGGGCATGGCGAAGGCGGCTGTGGTTGCGGCGGCGGCCAATGTTCGTCGGGTCAGTGAGCGAAAGGCTCTTGGGGAAATTTCTCAGATGAACGTTCTCGGAATTGATATCGGCGGCTCGGCGGTCAAAGGCGCGCCGGTGGACACGAAGACAGGAAAGTTGCTAGGTGACCGGTATCGCATCGCGACTCCGAAGAAAATTTCGCCGAAAGAGCTGGCGAAGATCGTCGCGAAAATTGCCGCGCATTTTCAGTGGAAGGGCCCGATCGGACTCGGGTTTCCCGGCGTGATCCGGGGTGCCACTCCGACGACGTCGGCCAATCTGGACAAGCGCTTCATCGGCTGCGATCTCGCGAAGCTGGTGTCGAAGGCGACGGGCTCGCGGGTGAGCGTGGTTAATGACGCGGACGCGGCAGGCATCGCCGAGATGCGATTTGGGGCGGGGCGGAAACAAAATGGGACGGTTATTCTGCTGACGTTAGGCACGGGTGTGGGCTCGGCGTTGTTCTATCGTGGCGTGCTTTTTCCGAACTCGGAACTCGGGCATTTCCCGCTGAAGGGACGTGACGCGGAAAAATATATGGCCGCATCGGTGAAGGAAAAAGAAGGCCTCTCCTGGCACAAATGGGGGAAGCGGCTGAGCCAGTATCTTCAGATTGTGGAGACCATTCTTGAGCCGGAGCTGATCATCATCGGCGGTGGGGTGAGTGCGGACAGCGACAAGTATTTCAAGTATCTGAAAACGCGGGTGCCCGTCGTACCTGCGCAGGCGAAGAACCAGGCGGGCATTGTGGGCGCGGCGCTTTGGGCAGCGGGCGAAAGCCCGGACGCGCGCTGAGTTTTGGTTCAGTTCCCCTTGCAATGCCTGCGCCGATTTTGATTTTGGGACAAGGGCTGGCGGGATCGATGCTCGCGTGGGAGTTCGAGCGGGCGGGAATTGATTTCGAAATCGTGGATCGAGGTCACGCAGGTGCGTCGTCGCGGATTGGCGCGGGGATTATCAATCCGATCACCGGGCAGCGGATCGTGAAAAGCTGGCGGATCGACGAGCTGCTTGCGCCGGCGCTGGCGGTTTATCGGGAGATGGAGGCGGCGTTGAGTGTGAAGTTGATGCGGCCGATGCGGGTGAGGCGGTTTTTTCATGATGACCGTGAACGGCGGATTTTTGCTGATAAAAGCGTGAGCGGTGAACTCGCGCCCTACGCAGGCGCCGTGACGGATGAGGGCTTCTGGATTAAAGGCGCGGCGCAGGTGGATTCTGCGGCGCTGATTGCCGGAATGAGGGGGCGGTTGCTCGTGGCGGGGCGGTTGCGTGAAGAAAACGAGGCGCTCTCCCGTGCGCTCAGCCGGTATGACGTGGTGATTTTATGTACGGGCGCGTCAGTGGCGCCGGAGGCTGCGGAGGCGTTTGCTTTTGCGAATTTGCAGCCCGCCAAAGGAGAAACGCTGACGGTGGAAACCCCGGGCGACCTGGAGCCGGATGTTATTTTGAATGCCGGGCATTGGTTGTTGCCGCTCGGAAACGGGCGTGCGCGGGTGGGAGCGACGTTTGAACCGGGCGTGAGCGATCTCACCACGACGGCGGAGGCCAGGGCGGCGTTGGAGAAGAGTACGGCGCAGTTTTTGCCCGATGGCTTCACGGTAGTGGCCCAAGAAGCGGGCCTGCGGATGACTTCGCCTGACAAGCATCCCGTGGTCGGACGGAGTCCGTTTGATCAGCGTCTTGGGCTGTTTAACGGCCTGGGTTCTAAAGGCGCGTTGCTCGCTCCCGGCCTGGCGCGGCAGTGGGTAAACCATCTGACCGAGGCCGTGCCGTTTGATCCGGCCGTTGATGTCAGACGATTTGCGAAACGGGTGGGGTGACTTTCTTTGGTAAAGGCTGAAACTTTGCGGGGAGTCGCGGTGTTCAAAGGCGTGATGACACCTACCTTTATCTCGCGGACTGTACGCTTTTCGACCATGCCGTTTAACCGGATGCGGCTTGCGGAGCGGGCACTGCGCTGGGAGATAGTTGCTTCTGCGCCCGCGTCGCGGTGAGCGCAGGTTAATTTTCAGCATCACTCCGCGTCTAATTTATCCCATGTCCACGACTGCATCGCCTGCTTCTAATCTCACTGTTCGTCCTCCGGCTCCGCCGCGAAAAAAGTCCCGGAAGAAGCTCTACATCGTCATCGGCCTCGTCGTGATCGCAGTCGCGGCTTTGATGATGAAGTCGGCGGCCAAGAACAAAAACAAGGCCGTGCGTGTGACGACCGAGAAGGCGGTCACCAAGACGATCACGCAGATCGTGTCGGCGACGGGAAAAATCCAGCCCGAGGTGGAGGTGAAGATGCAGCCCGAGGTCACCGGCGAGATCACCGAGCTGCCGTTTCGCGAAGGCGCCCAGGTGAAAAAAGGCGATCTGGTGATCAAGATTAAGCCGGATAACTACCGCTATATCGTCGAGCAGAACGAAGCGAACCTGGCCTCGGCGCGAGCGACAGCAGTGGACAGCCGCGTGCGTTTCGAAAAAGCCCAGGCCGACTACAAACGGACGGAGGCGCTTTTCGCGCGCAACCTGATTTCGGAATCCATTTATGCGGCGGACAAAGCGACCTTCGAAGGCGCGCAGGCGAGCTATGATAGCGCGCAGGCGAACATCCGTCGCAACGAAGGTTTGCTCAAGCAGGCTAAAGATACTCTTGAAAAGACGACGCTCTACGCGCCGATCGACGGCACGGTGACCACCCGGGCATCTGAAGTCGGCGAACGCGTGGCGGCGACAGGCTCCTACGGCGGAACGATCGTGATGAGCATCGCGGATCTCTCGAACATGGAGGTGCGGGTGAACATCAACGAGAACGACATCGTGAACGTGAAGGCGGGCGACAAGGCACGCGTGACCATCGATGCGTTTCCCGGCCGCAAATTTGACGCCGAGGTGAAAGAGATCGGTTCGGCGGCCAAGGTGACCGGGCAGAATACCCAGGAGGAGGTCACGAATTTTCAGGTGAAGATCCGTGTTCTCGACAAGGATGTTCCTCTCCGTCCCGGCATGAGCGCCAATGCCGATATCGAAACGAAGACCGTCGAGAATGTCATCGCCGTACCCGTTCAATCGGTCGTCGTACGAGCCCGCGGCAGCAACAAGACGAACGAGCAGCTCGCGAAAGAACGTGAGAACAAGGCGGCGGAAACGAAAGGTGCGAGCGACGCCACTGCGGTAAACGAGAAGCAGAAAAAGCAGAATGAGAAGAATGACCGCAGTGCCGTGCAGCGGGTGGTTTTCTTGAAAAACGGTGACACGGTTAAGATGGTGCCGGTTGAAACGGGCATCGCGGATAGCACGCATTTCGAGATCAAGTCCGGTGTCGCCGTCGACGACGAAGTGGTGAGCGGCAGCTACGCGGTTCTCACGCGCACACTTGCCGACGGCATGAAAGTGGACGTGGAAAAGCCCAAGGCTCCCGAGGCGACCGCGGCACAGGGCAAGTAACGCGAGCCAACTATCGCGTCATGATTCCTCCTACTGTTTCGACTACCGGACAACCGCGAGTGGTGCGGCCCGCCGGCTCGCTCGTGATCGAGATCGAAGGCGTCACCAAGCTCTACAAAATGGGCGAGGAGACCATTCACGCGTTGCGCGGTGTGTCGTTGAAGATTCATCGCAACGAGTACCTCGCGATCATGGGCCCGTCGGGCAGCGGCAAGTCTACACTGATGAACATGCTGGGCTGTCTCGATACGCCAACGGAGGGCCGGTATGAATTCAGCCGCAAGGATGTCGCATCGATGGTGGACGACGAGCTTGCGGCGATTCGCAATCAGGAGATCGGTTTCGTTTTCCAGACATTCAACCTGCTGCCGCGATCGACGGCGCTGCATAATGTGGAGCTTCCGCTCATCTACGCGGGAGTGTCACGTGACGAGCGATTGGAACGCGCGAGGCAGGCGTTGGAAAATGTCGGCCTTGGCCAGCGCATGGATCACAAGCCCAACGAACTCTCCGGCGGTCAGCGGCAGCGCGTGGCGATCGCGCGAGCCTTGGTGAATAAACCTTCGATCATCCTCGCCGACGAGCCGACGGGAAATCTCGATTCGCGCACGGGCGAGGAGATCATGGCGCTGTTCGAGCAACTCTACGCGCAAGGCAACACGCTCATCGTCGTCACGCACGAAGAGGATATCGCACGGCATTCGCGCCGTATTGTGCGTCTGCGCGACGGTCTCATCGAGTCGGACAAGCCGGTGACATAACAAGATCATGCGCGAGATGTCATATGCAGGCGCATTGTGGCGCGTCAGTTTCGGCTCCTGCCTGGCTGTTCCGATTCTGTGCGTGGCACTTCGATTGATACTGGGGCGGTGGCTGTTTGTTTCGGAATGCTTCCTGGTCGTGGCTATCGCATTTCCAACCGGCGTAGTCGCGTCCGCGTTTGCCTATGGATTCAGGCAATTATTGGTGGATGCGCCTCAATCGCTGCGGATCGCGTTTGCGCAGATTTTCGCGAACAAGCTCCGTTCGGCGCTGACGGCGCTAGGCGTTATTATCGGGATCGTATCGGTGACGCTCATGGGCACGGCGATTCTTGGTATCGATGCGAGCGTGGAGAAAAGTTTCTCAGGGTTTGGCGACGATGTGCTCTACGTGGAAAAATGGCCGTGGCGCGGTGTGCAGGACTGGTGGAATTACCGGAACCGGCCGATGATCAAAACGGAGTATGCGGAGCGCGTAAATGAGTGGGTGGCGGACCATCCCAATGGCTTGATCAAACTGGCGGTGCCGGCGGCCAACCGGCAGACGAACATCGTACGCGGGGAGTTGAGGCTCTCGAATATTTTCACCGAAGGCGTCGGCCACAATCTGCCGCGCATGGCGAAGATGGATCTGACGGAGGGACGCTTTTTCAGCGAGTTCGAGGCCCATGCGGCGCGCAATGTCGTCGTGATTGGCTATGACGTTGCCGACGCGTTGTTCCCTGGTCAGTCGCCTCTGGGCGAGACGCTTCGTTTGAGTGGACAGCAGTTCACCGTAATCGGCGTGCTCGCCCGGCAGGGAAGGTTTCTCGGGATTTTCAGCCTCGATTCGAAGGTGATCATTCCGATCAACACGTTTCGACGTTATTATGCCGTGAACGGCAATTCGACGCAGATCCGCGTGCAGGTCGATGGAGCGCGGATGGACGAATCGCGCGAGGAATTGCGCGGACTGATGCGTCGCATCCGGCAGATCGATCCGGAGAAGAAGGATAATTTCGAACTCAACGAGCAGCGTGTTATCCGTGAGCAGATTGATCCCATCAAGAATGGTATCGCGATCGGAGGGCTCTTGATCACCGGCCTCGCGCTTTTTGTCGGTGCGATCAATATCATGAACATCACCTACGTGAGCGTGAAGGAGCGCACGAAGGAGATCGGCACGCGCAAGGCGCTCGGGGCGCGCCGTCGCACGATTCTCCTGCAGTTTCTCATCGAGGCGGTCAGCATCTGTCTGGTGGGCGGTGCAATCGGACTGATGGGGGCGGGCTCACTCTCCGCGCTGGTAAAGGTCACGGTGCCGGACTTCCCCGTCGTTTTTTCGCCGCTCCTCGTGATTATCGGATTTCTGGGCTCTGTTTTGATCGGAGTCCTGGCGGGCATCGCCCCCGCGTGGTCGGCCAGCAAACTCGATCCCGTAGTAGCGCTGCGTTACGAATGATCTACTTAGAAATACTGCGTCTCGCATTTTCCTCGCTGTGGGCCAACAAGCTGCGCTCGGCGCTGACGGTTTTCGGCATGTCGATCGGTGTGTTCTCGATCATCGGCGTCATGACGTTCATCGCAGGAGCGAAAGCGCAGCTCGAATCGGGGCTGAGCCGGCTGGGGGCGAATAGTTTTCAGGTCCAGAGATTTCCGGCGCTGATGAGCAATCCGTGGCAGCGGCTGGGGAACCGCCCGGAGATCAAGCTGCCGGCCGCACAACGCTTCAAGGACCTGATGGAAGATTCGGCGAAAGTGAATCTCCAGATCCGGCGCGGCGGGATTATCGCGAGTTATCTGGACCGGCGTACCACGCCAAATATGCGGCTCGTCGGCACAGATGAGAATTATCTGACGTCCTTTAATTTTGAAATCTCCCGCGGCCGGAATCTAGGCACCGAGGATGTGGCTCTGGGACGGTCGGTGTGCATTCTTGGCGATGAAGTAGTGAACAAACTGTTTCCTGACGTGGATCCGCTTGGACAAACGGTGCGGGCGGGCGGGCAGATGTATACGGTGGTCGGACTGATTGCCCCCAAGGGAACTTCGTTTGGCGAGAGTCAGGACGATTTTATCGCGATCCCGATCACCCGCTGGCTGGCGGCCATGGGCGGGCAGTGGCGCTCGATTTCAATTAATGTTCAGGCCCCTTCACAGGAGCTTTTGCCGGCGGTTCAGGACAAGGCGGTCGGTGTGATGCGGCAGGTGCGCGGTCTGGAGCCGGAGGATGACAACGACTTCGATATTTTCACGAACGACTCGCTCATCGCGACATTTCAGAACGTAACGACCATGGTGGCCATCGGCTCGTTTGGCATCAGCGCGATCGCGCTGCTCGCGGCCGGTGTGGGTGTGATGAACATTATGCTTGTGAGCGTGACGGAGCGCACGAAGGAGATCGGCGTCCGCAAAAGCATTGGCGCGCGGAAGAAGAACATTCTCTTTCAGTTTCTCGTAGAGGCAGTGGCGCTCGCGCTCGTGGGAGGGCTCGTCGGCGTGGCGATGGGAGTGGCTGGCGGGAACCTCATGGCGTGGAAGATGAACATCGACATGATCTTTCCTTGGGGCTGGGCCATTGGAGGCATGCTGGTCTGTGGCGGCATTGGGGTGGTCTTCGGGCTCTACCCCGCGTGGAAAGCAGCCTCGCTCGATCCGATCGAGGCACTTCGTCACGAGTGATGATCTGGGAACATCGGGTGACAGTGGTGTACTAGCGCGCACCCGGTATTGAATGCAGTGACGG
>JASGJB010000034.1:0-19564 GCA_049840895.1 Nibricoccus sp.
GATGTACGCGTTGCGCGAGGGCGAGAGTGGTAATCCTTACCATTGGGAGCTTCGACCTGTGCAGTCTCACGATCGGCAATTTCCACTACCGGGAAATGATGCTTGTCCGCGACTACACGAAGCTCTCCGAGGACGGCGCCATGAGCCCGGCCTTCGATTCGGTTTTCTCGCTCGAGCCCAAACACACCGAAGATGAGCCGCCCGCGCCTCTCCCGCTCGCCGAGCAGTTTCCGGTTATTCCGTGCGATGCCGCTCAAGCCGCCGCCGTTGCCCGCTCGCGCGACGGACGTAGTTTCCTGATTCAGGGCCCGCCCGGCACCTGGAAAATCCCAGACGATCACCAACCTGATCGCCGACTACGTCGCCCGGGGAAAACGCGTCCTGTTCGTCTGTGAAAAACGCGCCGCCATTGATGTCGTTTTCCACCGCCTCCGCCAGCAGGGCCTTGATGAACTCTGCTGCCTCATCCACGATTCGCAGACCGATAAAAAAGCCTTCATTCAAAATCTGAAACAAACGTACGAGCAGTGGCTCGCCGAATCCATCAGCGACGAGCCCGCCCGGACTGCGCGACAGCTCCCTGCACGCGATCGAGCACGACCTCGCCGCACTCGCGCGTTTCTCAAGCGCGATGAAGGACATCCCGGGCCTCCGCCGGTATCGGCATCCGCCGTCTCATTCACCGCCTCGTTGAAACGTCCGAAAAACGCCCGGCCCTCAACGCACAGTTGGAAGACCTTCTCCCGGCTTACTCCGCCCTGGCTGAGCCACGGCACGCTCGTCGAGCGCCTCGACAACACTCTCCACACACTCGGCCAGCCACCGGTTTTTTCAATCCATCCGCTGCGCTGGCTCAGTCGCGAAGTCGTCCTCTGCCCGCGTCCGCTCGAACGTCTTCAGCAATTGCTCGACGAGATCGAACCACTCCTCGATTCACTCGAAACCAGTCCGAACTCTTCCGGACTTCCCGAAGATCTCGTGACACTCTTCCCGAATAGATTCGGCGAGATCCTCGATTTCGCCCGGCGCATCCTTCCACTGGCTCTCCAGGGAAAAATCGCACTGCTTGACGCCGCCCAGTCCGCAATCTCGTGAGCTTCAACAAATCCTCGCTGAACTCGACGTGGCCGAAAAATCCCTCAACGCCGCCCGCAACGAAACGGCGTCGTGGAAGGAAAAGCTCACGCCCGCCGACACTCTCAGCGCACTCGAAGCCGCGAGGCGTTTTGAAAATTCCTTTTTCCGCTTTCTCCAGCCCGCCTTCTGGCAGCTCCGCAAAACCGTCCGCACCCGCTACGATTTTTCGAAACACGCCGTGCCGCCCACGCTCGCGCGCGTACTCGAGAATCTCCACGCGGAGCACACCGCCGCGCAAAAATGCGCCGGCCTTGTCGAAAAATTGGCCGTGATTTCGCGAATTTCACACCGTCGAGCCTTGCCCAACTTCTCGAGACCAGTCGCTCGGCATCGCAATCCACGACCGCGGCACCTGCCGCCTTCCGTCGCGCATTACTCGCCTCTTCCGGCTCCTCCAGCGATCTCGTCCGCAATCTGGCCGCGATCCAGCCGGAATTCACCCGGCTCACGGTGTCGCTCGCAGCGCTGCTCCATTCCTCGGCAAAATTATCCTTCACCGCACTGCGCGAGGTGCTCGCCGGCCTGCGCACCGAAATACGGTCGCTCCCCGATCTTCTTCCTCTGCTGACCGAACTGGTCGATGCCCCCGAGGCTTTGCGCCACGCGCTGATCCACGCCGGCCTGCGCCTCGATCAATTCGAGCACGGCAGCGCCGCGAAAACCCTGAACACGCTCTATCGCGCCGACATCGCACTGACTCGTTTCGACGGCCGTATCCTCGAAGCCTACCGCAACCGCCTCGACAGCCATCACCGCACGCTGCTCAAGACCAACGCCACGGTGATCCGCAATCGCGTGCGCCACGCATTCCGGGAAAACGTCCAGATATCCAATCTTCCGGCCGCGCAGCTCACCGAGGAACAAAAGGCCTTCAAGAAAACCTACGCGAGCGGACGCCGCGAACTGGAGCATGAGTTTGGAAAAACCATGCGCTATAAATCCATCCGCGATCTCGCCGCGAACGCCACCGGCGCAGTCGTTCGCGATTTGAAGCCTATCTGGCTCATGAGCCCGCTGAGCGTTTCAGACACGCTGCCGCTCGATCCCGCTCTGTTCGACGTCGTGATCTTCGACGAAGCCAGCCAGATCCCGGTCGAGGAAGCCGTTCCGGCCGTTTACCGCGCGCCCCAGGTGATCGTTGTCGGTGACGAGATGCAGCTGCCTCCGACGAGCTTCTTCTCCAGCGCCCGCACAGACGACGAGATCATCGAAGCCAGCGACACCGGCGAACGCATCGAGGTTGACCTCGATGCCGACAGCTTTCTCGCCCAATCCGCCCGCAATCTTCCGTCCACGCTCCTCGCCTGGCACTACCGCAGTCGCTACGAAAACCTCATCAGCTTTTCCAACGCCGCCTTCTACAGCGGAAACCTCTTCACGATTCCCGACCGGCACCTCCCCTCCACCACTCAGCCGGAACTCACGGTCAAATCCGCCGAAAACGGAGCCGCTCATGTCGACGCCTTGCTCGCTCGCAGCATCAGTTTTCATTTCCTCGAAAACGGCCTCTACGAGCAACGCCGCAACACCTCCGAAGCCGCCTACATTGCGCATACCGTCCGCGAGCTCCTCCGTCGCGAAACCAAGCTCAGCATCGGCATCGTCGCGTTTTCAGAAGCGCAACAAACCGAGATCGAGCGCGCACTCGACGCCTTGGCTGAAAGCGACGCGGAGTTCGCCACCCGCTACGAAGCCGAACTGAACCGCGAGGAGAACGACCAGTTCTGCGGCCTCTTCATCAAGAATCTCGAGAATGTCCAGGGTGACGAACGCGACATCATCCTGCTGAGCATTTGCTACGGTTACGACCGCGAGAAGCGCATGCTGATGAATTTCGGCCCGATCAATCAGCGCGGCGGCGAAAAGCGCCTCAACGTAATTTTCTCCCGCGCTCGCCATCACATGGCGGTCATCTCGTCGATCCGCCACGACGACATCACCAACGACTACAACGACGGCGCGAACGCCCTCCGCAATTTCCTCCGCTACGCCGAAAGTCTTTCGCGCGGCGATCTCGTCACCGCGCGCAGCGTTCTCGAAAACCTCAACCCGCTCAATCGCCGCTCCCTCGCTCCGCCGACTTCGCGCGACGCCGTGATTGAACAGATCGCCTCCGCGCTCCGCGCCAAAGGCCACCAAGTCGACCTCAACGCCGGCCAGTCCCGCTTCCGCTGCGATCTTGCGATCCGTGCAGCCGATCAGCGCACCTATATCCTTGGTCTGCTCATCGACACCGACGCGCACTACGAAAACACCAACCTCGTCGACCGCTATCTGACGCGCCCCGCCATCCTGAAAGCGTTCGGTTGGGACGTCCTCTTGGTTCTCAGCAAAGACTGGCTCCACGAACCGGCAGCCGTGCTCGACCGCATCGAACGCCAGTTGCGTGGCGAATCACCGGAAGCCTCTGCAGCATCCGCCCTCCCCGAAATCCCCGTCGAAACCGCGCCGGCTGCGCAGCCCGTTCCCGCAGCACCCCCCAACGCCACTCCGCCCGCGATCGCGCCGGCACCAACAACCGCCACCACCTCGCCTGCACCGGTTCGCGGAGGCTGGAGCCGCCATCTCGAATACGTCGAAGGTGGCTCGCGCAAATTCTGGGAGATCGTGGTGAACGGATCCGCCTTCGTCGTTCGTTTCGGCCGCATCGGCACGAGCGGACAAACACAGCAAAAGCAATTCGCCACCGAATCCGAAGCGATCGCCGCTGCGACTCAGCTCGCCCAAAGCAAAATTAAAAAAGGCTACACGGAGCGTCAGCCGCATTAAGACAGGGCTGGAGATCGCTGGGATCCAGCGGTAGGCGATTTTGAAAATGCATAGTGCATCTCGGCGCCAATTCGGCCGAATGCATTGTGCACTCAGATCGAAGGCGGCCGATATTTCCATCCCGCCAAATTCGCTGATCACCAGCGTCTTAGCACATGCGGGCACGGTTGGCATACGCGCTGCGAAATAGACGGCGTTCTCAAAACCACGGCGCCGGTCCAGCCGCCGTCCAACAAGAATCGCTCAAAACACACCCGTCATGTCCAAACCCATCGCACTCGCAGTCCTCGTCGTTGGCGCCGTCCTCCTCGTCTGGGGCATCAACGCTTACAATTCAACCGGCTCGCAGCTTACAGAAGCCGTTACCGGATCGCCCACCGACAAGAGCATCTGGCTGATCGCCCTCGGCGCACTCGGTGCCATCGCCGGCGCCGTGAGCCTCTTCCGCCGTCGCGCCTGAATCCGCAGCATTTCACTTCCCCGCCAACATCAACCCTCAATCCAAATAATACCATGAGCTCTGCCAACAACGCCTCCAGTCAGACCGTCGACGATCTCAAAGCCCTCCTCCACGACGCCGAACAAGCACTCTCGGGTGCGGGCGATGTCGCTGAAGACAAGATCGCCGAACTCCGCGACCGCATGCGCGCCGCCTTGGACAAAGGCACCAACGCCTACCAGCGCGCCCGTGAATGTGCCCGGGAAAAACTGGGCGAAGCCGACGACTACGTGCGCTCGCATCCCTATCAATCCATCGGCACCGGAATCGCCATCGGCGCAATCATCGGACTCCTCATCGGCCGCCGCCTGCCCTGAGTCAGTTTCTCGAAACCATCCTCTTCACACCCGTGAACAACTCCGTTGAAACCGCTCCGCTCCCCGGGCTCGGCCGTCTGCAATCCAGCGCGGCCGTTCTCGCCCGCGGACTTGATCACCGCGCCGAGCTCGCCTCCCTTGAGCTGGAAGAGGCGCGCGATCATGCCAACGGCCTCTTCGGACTTTTCCTGCTTGGCGCCATTGCCGCGCTGCTCACCGGATTCGCGCTCAACTTCTTTGTTGCCGCCCTCTGGTGGGACACGCCCCACCGCCTCCTCTCACTTGGCCTGCTGGCCGTGGTGCAAGGCGCGGTGGCGGCTGCCGCCTTGATCACCGCGCTGCGTCGCAGCCGCAAATGGCATCCCCTGGCCCAGACCTTCGCCCAGCTGAAAAAAGACTCCCAATGCATTCGCGAACTCCTGCACTCGCCGCATCAGTGACTCCCGAAGATCGGGACGCGCGAAAGAAATACCTGCTCCTCGCCTGTGCCTGTGATCGCGTTGAGCTCGCCCTGGCATGGCGGAAACCCAGCCACCCGGCCCACGGTCTTGCCGGTCTCGTATCCAACCCTTGGCTTCAGATGGCGACCACCGCCCTGACGCCATTGCTCCCGCGAAAATTCCGCGCAGCCGCCTTTCTTTACCGCCTCTGGCGCTCGCGACACTAGACGGTCCGGCGGTCAAAATTGCCCTCCTTTCGGCCAGTAACCCCGCATCTCCATGCTCAGCCCTTCCACTGCCCCGTTTTCTCCCACCACCGCAAAAGTCCAGCCCGTGGTCGAAGGGCTCGGCGCACTGCCGCTTCCGAAAGACGCTGGTGTTGCCTTTCGCGTATGGGCTCCGCACGCGGATTCCGTCAGCGTCGTGGGCTCGTTCAACGAGTGGCAATCTTCCGCGCATCCGCTGGAGCGCGATGATGCCGGCAACTGGTACGCTGTCGTGGCATCCGCGAAACCGGGGGATGAATACCGTTTCGCGCTGCGACACGGCCAAAATGAATTCACGCGCATCGACCCTCGCGCACTTCGAGTGACCAATTCCTCCGGAAACGGAATCATTTGGAAAATCGCCGGCCGCGACCGTTCCGCTTCAAAGAAAAAATTCGCAGCTCCCACGCTCGACCAGCTCATCGTCTATGAACTGCACATCGGGACGTTTAATACCGTGAAAGAAAACGGCCCGGGAACGTTTCAGTCCGCGATTGAAAAACTCCCCTACCTGCGCGACCTCGGCATCAACGCCGTCGAAGTCATGCCCATCGCCGAATTCGCAGGTGATTTTTCCTGGGGCTACAATCCCGCACATCCGTTCGCCGTGGAATCCATCTATGGCGGCCCCGAAGCGTTCCTCGCCTTCGTCAAGGCGGCTCACGAGCACGACATCGCCGTCATACTCGACGTCGTCTACAATCATTTTGGCCCGAGTGATCTCAGCCTCTGGCAATTTGACGGCTGGAGTGAGAACGACCGCGGCGGCATCTATTTTTACAACGACTGGCGCGCGCAGACACCGTGGGGCGACACGCGGCCGGACTACGGTCGCGGCGAAGTCCGTTCGTACATTCGCGACAACGCCCTGATGTGGTTCCGCGACTTCGGCGTCGACGGACTTCGTTGGGACATGTCGGTCTACATCCGCACCTATCGCGGCAACACGGGCGACCCCGCCGACGATCTCAAAGAGGGCTGGGGTCTTTGTCAGTGGATCAACGACGAGATCCACAAGGAATTCCCTCAAGCCATCACCATCGCCGAGGATCTCCACAACAGCGAGTGGATCGTCAAAGGCACGGGCGCTGGCGGTGCCGGCTTTAACTCCCAGTGGGACGCCGCCTTCGTGCATCCCGTGCGCGCCACGATGATCGTCGCCGAGGACTCGCACCGGAATCTCGACGCCATCATCGCCGCCTTGAAAAACAAATACGACGGCGACGCCTTCAAGCGCGTGGTCTACAGCGAATCCCACGACGAGGTCGCCAACGGCAAGGCACGTCTCCCCTCTGAAATCGACTCCAGTGCCGCCGACGCACACCACGCCCGCAAGCGTTCCACACTCGGCGCCGCCCTCGTCATGACCGCGCCCGGCGTTCCGATGCTTTTTCAAGGTCAGGAATTTCTCGAGGACGAGTGGTTTCGCGACGAAGTTCCGCTCGACTGGGGCAAGTCGGAGCGCTTTGCCGGCATCCATGCGCTCTATCGGGATCTCGTTTCGCTTCGTCGCAATTTATCCGGCCACACCGCCGGCCTCACCGGACAGCACATCGAGACGCATCATGTGAACCACGAGAAAAAAATCCTCGGCTATCACCGCTGGCGGGAAGGAGGCCCGGGCGACGACGTGATTGTTGTCCTCAATCTGTCCAATGTGCCCGTGACTGACTACGTGGTGGGCGTGCCTGCGGCCGGCACCTGGCGAGTCCGCTTCAATAGCGATGCCCGCGCCTATTCACCCGACTTCAACGATCATCCCGCGCCCGATGTTGAATCCGCCGCCGAACCGCTCGACGGGCTTCCCCATCGCATTGTCACCGGCATTGGGCCTGACTCCGCGCTGATCTTCTCGCAGGACAAGCCCGCCGTCTAAGCCCTGCGCAGTGAAATCGTCAGCTGAACGACTTTCCACAACCGCAGGTGCTCTGCGCGTTGGGATTCTTAATTTCAAAACCCTTCCCTTGCAGACCGTCGTCGAAATCCACGTCTCGAGCCGTTCAGATACGCGAGGCTCGCCGCATCCATGATCACAGCCACACCTTCGCTCTCGAACTGGGTGTCTTCGGGCTTCGGCTCGTCGAATGACATGCCGTATTGAAATCCGGAGCAGCCGCCGGATTCCACGAAGACGCGCAGCTTCTTGGCCGGAGCGTTCAAATCGTTCTGCATGGAGCGCACCTGTGCGGCCGCGCGCGGACTAAGCGTGATCATGCGCGCAACGTAGGTCTGAAGCCCCCTGTGTCAATGGGTGCGACACAGCTCCAAGCAATTTTCGTGCTAGATACGTTATGCGCACTTGCCAGTCCACACACGCTCACTTTTCCTTTCCCTCACAGTGGCCTCCCTCAAGCACATCTTCAACGAGCTGCATTACGAGCTGACCCGCAAGATCGCCGAGGGCGGCATGGGTATCGTTTACGAAGCCACTCAGCGCGGCGCCGGCAATTTCCGGAAGGTCGTCGCGGTGAAACTGATCCGCGAGGAGTACTCCACGATCCCTGAATTCCAAAAAAATTTCATCGGAGAAGCCCGTCTCGTCGCCGATTTGATTCATACCAACATCGTCCAGACCTACCACCTGGGCCAGGTCGGCGGACATATTTCATGGTGATGGAGTTCGTCCGCGGCGTGCATTTGGAAAATGTCCTCGATCGCCATCGCGCGCTGAAAAAACCCATCCCGGTCGATCTAGCAGCCTTCATCATTTCCCGCGTCGCCCGTGGCCTCGCTTACGCGCACACCAAACGCGACTCCGAGGGCCGGCACCTCAATATCGTTCACCGCGACATCGGCCAAGAACGTTCTCCTCGCCTATGAGGGCGACGTAAAGCTCACCGACTTCGGCATCGCGAAGGCCCTCGACCTGATGTACAACGAGGAAGGCAAGGTCATCGCGGGCAAGGACGAGTACCTATCCCCCGAACAGGCCAGCTACGCCGTCACTGACGCGCGCGCCGATCTTTTCCCGCTCGGCATCGTCCTCACCGAGCTGCTTCTCGGTCGGAATATTTTTCGCTCCGCCGACCGCCTCGAATCCCGTCGCAACATCCTCACGCTCCCGATCCCGCGCTTCAGCACGCTCCGTCCCGAGATCGACGCGCGTCTCGAGGCGATCATCCAGAAGGCCCTCCAGCGCGATCGCGACAAACGCTACCAAAGCGCCGCCGAAATGCTCACCGATCTCGAGGTTTACCTCTACAGCGACCGGTACGGCCCGACCAATGAGAAACTCGGCGTCTACCTGAAGGAGCTCATGGAGTACCACGAGCCCGGCGTCAGCCCCTCCCCTTTACGTTCCCCTGCCCCGTCACCGATCTAGTCATCCAGCAGACCACCAACAACACCCAGGCAGAACATGAGCGGACCTTCCTTCAGTCAGGATCTCAGACAACGCCAAACGCAGTCGCTGGTGCTCGCACCACAGCTTCGTCACTCGTTGAAAATCCTTCAGGTCGCCGCACTCGACCTGAGGTCTGTCATCCAGGAGGAACTGCAAAACAATCCCACGCTCGAAGAGCTCCCGATGGAGGGAGTCAGCCTCGACAAAGAGCGCGAGGCTGACGCCGCCGAGACGCGCGACTCCAGCGAAACCGGCACCAGCGATGAGACCGACCGCCGTGAGGAAATGGATTTCTCCAAGGAGTTCGAAATCCTCAACAAGCTCGACGAGGACTGGCGCGACTACATGTCACAGGCGGGCGGCTCGCAAAACTACACCTCCGAGGACGCCGAGAAGCGGCAGCACTTCTTCGACTCTCTCGTCAGCGAAACATCCCTGCAAGAGCACCTGATGTCTCAGGCCGATCTCGCCGATCTCACTCCCGAGATCCAGGAGGCCATGCGCTATCTCATCGGCAGCCTCGACGACCGCGGTTTCCTGACCCAGACACCCAACGACATCGCGCTTCAAACCGGCCTGCCTCTCGATTCCGTTCAGCACGCGGCGAAAATTCTCAAAGGCTTCGAGCCCGCCGGCATCGGCTGCCAGACGCTCGAGGAGTGTCTCCTTCAGCAGCTCGCCGCCAAGGGCCGCACCGACTCCCTCGCCTCGCGCATCGTCCGCGATTATTTCCAACTCCTCTCCCGCCGTCGCATTCCCGAGATCGCCCGCAAACTCGGTTCGCACATGGACGACGTCCAGATCGCCATCGAGGAAATCGGCACGCTCGATCCCGCACCCGGCCGCCGCTTCGCCGACGACAACAACCGGGTCGTCGTTCCTGATGTCACCGTCGAAAAAGATGACGACAAGTGGCTGATCCACCTCAACAGCGACTATATCCCGCGCCTCCGCATTTCGAATACCTACCGCGAACTCATCGCCAAGGGCAGTCTTTCGAAGGATGAGCGCGAGTATCTCCGCGAGCGCATGCGCTCCGGCAAATTCCTCATCAACTCCATCGAGCAACGCCAGCAGACCATCGAGCGCATCACGCGCGAGATCCTCAAGGTCCAGCATGAGTTCTTCGAGGAAGGCGTTTCCAAGCTCCGCCCGTTGACCATGACTCAGATCGCCGATGCCGTCGGCGTCCACGAGACGACCGTCAGTCGCGCCATCGCCAACAAGTTCATCAAGACCCCGCACGGCGTCTTCGACTTCAAGTACTTCTTCACCCCCGGTTATCAAAACGACTCCGGCGCCTCCGTCTCCAACACCAGTGTGAAGGAGATGATCAACGACCTCATCGCCGGCGAAGACCGCAGCCAGCCGCTCAGCGACCAGGAGATCGTCGCCAAGCTCCAGGAAAAGGGCATCAACATCGCCCGCCGCACCGTCGCCAAGTACCGGGAAGAACTCGGCCTCCTCCCCAGCAATCTCCGCCGCGACTATACTTGACGCCTCAGGCTGAGTACGCACTCCGAGCGCGCCGTTCGACATCGACCATCTCGCCACGCTCAAATCGCCGGGCGCTCGTGCGACTGATTCTCCCAAACTTCGGTTTCCCAGTTTCACTGGTCATTGGCCAATGTGTCATTGGTCATTCTTCCCCCCTTGCTCATCGCCTTCAACAAGCCCTACGGCGTTCTCTCGCAATTCACGCCTGAGCCCGGCTCGCAGTGGCGCACGCTCGCGGAATTTGGCCTTCCTCCGCGCGTCTATCCGGTCGGCCGCCTCGACGCCGACAGCGAGGGCATGCTTCTCCTCTCGGACGAACGCGCTCTCATCGACCGCCTTCTCGATCCACGTCACGCTCATCCGCGCGAGTACCACGTCCAGGTTGAGCGAATCCCATCCCCTGAATCCATCGCCCGCCTCGCAGCCGGCGGCATCCCGTTAGGCGAACATCGCACACTCCCTTGCCGTGCCCGCCTTCTCGATACGCCGGCTAACCTCCCTCCTCGGAATCCGCCGATCCGCTTCCGCAAAAACATCCCCGACTCCTGGCTCTCCCTCGAACTGACCGAAGGGAAAAACCGCCAGGTCCGCCGCATGACGGCCGCCGTGGGACACCCGACACTCCGTCTCGTCCGCGTCCGCATCGGTTCGCTCCCCTTGGAATCGCTCAGTCTCAAGCCGGCGGGCTGGCGGGAACTCACCGCGTCAGAACGCCAGCAACTTCTCTCATAAATCTCATCGGCCTCTTGTCCTGTCAGGCCTGCGCTTCCTTCGTCGCCCGCCGCCCTTTCACCATCAAAAGGCCGAGCGCCACGAGGGAGAATCCGGTGCAACAGCCAAACACCGCCCGATGCCCCAACCGCCACGCAAGCGTGCCGAATAACATGTAGCCAACGGTTGATCCGATCTTCGAGGCATTCGCATACAGGTTGGTCGCTGTTCCCGGATGTCCCGGCAGATATTTTTGAAAATACGTGATCGCGACGCCCGAGGTCACCGCCACCACCGCCGCCGAGATCACCTGCAACGGATAAACATGCCACGGCAGCCGCACCTGCGTGAGCAACCCATAATATATCACCGCCAGCAGAGCCCCGAGCTGGATAATCCGCGCGGGATCCCGCCGGGACGCCAGTACGCCGAAATAAAACATGAACGGCAGTTCAAACACAGGCGCGACCGAATAGATGATGCCCACGTTTTTCTCCGTGCCGCCCAGGTTCTCGAGCGTCAGCAGCGGCAGGTTCATCATGCCGATCGTTCCCGACGCAAACAACAGAACGAACCCGATGAAATGCGCCAGAGCGTCGCCCTGACCCAGCACTTCGCGCAACGGAGACGCCGCCGGCTTTCCCGCGGCGACCACCGGCACTCCCACAGGCACGAATCGCCACACAACCGCGAAGAACGCCGCAAACGTTCCCGCTGCGCAGAGGAAAAGTCCTTTGTAGGAAAATCCCACCATCACCCACGAGGCCAGCGCCGGGCCGACTGTCCACGCGAGCGCAAAAAACATTCGGCACCCATTAATGTAGAAGGCCCCATGCGCAGCCGCTCCGGGCACACGATTGATCGTCTCTCTCGCCAGCGCAAACACTTGCGAGAAGGTGATCGACGCGATTCCCAGCAAGAGCATTCCCGCAAGCGTCAACGCCCACACCTCGCGCAAAACCGCGTAAGCCGCGTACCCCAGCGCACCCGCCGCGCTTCCCAGAAGAAGCACCGAGCGCCGCGTGTACCGCGTGTCGGAAAAATGCGCCAGCACCGTGCCAAACACGATCGCCGACAACGCCGTAGCGACCATGAACAGGCCAAACTCCAGCTCGCTCATCCCCACCTCGCGCGTCCCAAACATCGACAGAAACGGCACAACGAAGGAATACGCCAGACCCAGCAGCAGATTAAGCACGAGCAAAACCCGGAACTCGCGTTCCTCGAATAGCGGACGGCATCGTTCAATCACACGACTCAGCATAAAACCGCCCATCGTGCCACGCCCCCAAATCCCTCGCGACCGAAATCCATCCATTGCCCGCCTCCTCTAGGCACAGCGCCTCATTTCGGTCGCCCGTTCAGCACCGGGACAGACCCTGTGAGTTTCCCCTCGACACCACCGGAACCGCTTCCCAATTTTCGCCATCAGTTTCTGCCCTGCGGGCGTAGCACAATGGATAGTGTAGCGGTCTCCGAAGCCGTTGATGTGGGTTCGATTCCCGCCGCTCGCACCAGAAACGGGGACGTTTTTCGCGCGCAATTTTCACTGCGGCGTTCACCCTCGCTTCCCTCGCGATTTTTCGGGGATCCTCCTCGCGTCTCGGCGAGAATGGAAAGCAAGATCGGCGACATGCCTCCACGACTTTAGTTACTCATACAGTCCGCGTCATTGCGGATGTCCGTTCGAAGCCACACGGTCCAAAAACCGGTGCCGCACGCTGAGGCCGGAGGGCATTGGCGGCGGCAACATCCCCGGTGTAACGCAGTACCCTAAACCCCATGAATAAGATGCTTCGCACCATCACGGTGCTTTCGTTGTTCACGCTATGCTCAGCACTGTTTGCCAGTACCCGCACTTGGGATATTGGAAGCCGGTCAGACAGTACTTCCATATTCATCGAGATGTACTACGCTGGAGACTACACGTTCGAGCTGATAAACAACTCAACCTCGCAGACCGTGGCCGTGCTCTCAACCACATGCTCGTTTAACTACTCCGTTCCCGACTACTACTATGACGACTATTACTACGGCAGCTCCGGGACACCTTACATCAACAACAGCTGGGGAACCTGGGACCTCGAGGATCTGCCCTCGGGTGATTACTCCGTGCGCGTGACGGACTACACCCATCCCTATTGGGTCTACGAACTCAGTAACGTTTTTTGACGCCGCCTAGCCGGTTGAGCCCGCTCCTCGGAGCGGGCTTTTTGTTACCCGCTCAAAGTTTTCCAACTGAGAGCCGTGAATCCGGCATAAGCCGCCGACAGAGAAAAATGTCACGTGGACATTACACAGTAACCGTCTCCAGCGTTGCTGCACGGAGCGTGCGGGTAAAAACAGACTCATGCTTCCAACCCGAGTGTTGGCGCAGGCCATGCGCGAATTCGTTCGAACACTCCGCACAACTCCCGGAGGGTCGCCCGCATCGCGACGCGATTCAACTGCGCCGGTCTGTATGTCCGGGACGTTCTTGTTTAGCCGCGCTTCGAGCAGGGCCGCTCCATCTGAGCCAAGACGTTTACCCGCTTGCTCGAAACCTACGCGAGCGCCTGGCCTTCATAGGATATTCATCGCTAAAAAGCTCACCGAATTTGCCGCCTTCATCGTCACGAGTTCCGCGCACCGTGGCCCGCATTTGCGAAAATGGAGTTCCTTCACTCCTTCTCCGATCATGGATATTTTTCCCACGCCCGTTTCCAGCGCGTCCGTGGATGACCATCTGCTCGACGCCTATTCCAACGCCGTCTCCGGCGCCGCAGCCGCCAGCCATCCTGCCGTCGTCCACATCGAAGTGCGCGGCAACAACGCCCCCGGAGGCTCCGGATCCGGATTCTTCATTTCACCCGACGGGTATCTGCTCACCAACAGCCACGTCGTCCACGGCGCCAAAGAGCTGAAGGTCTTCCTCGCCGATGGCCGCAAACTCACCGCCGACCTCATCGGCGACGATCCCGACACCGATCTGGCTGTGCTGCGTATCAGCGCCGACGACATCTCGTATCTGAAGCTGGCCGACAGCGACACCATCCGTCCCGGCCAGATCGCCATCGCGATCGGTTCACCCATGGGTTTTCAGCAAACTGTCACCGCAGGCATCGTCAGCGGACTCGGTCGTTCGCTTCGCGGCGCGTCGGGCCGTTTGATCGACAACGTTATTCAAACAGACGCCGCGCTCAATCCTGGCAATTCGGGCGGCCCGCTCGTCAACACGCGCAGCGAAGTCATCGGCGTGAACACCGCGATCATCCGCCCCGCGCAGGGCATCTGCTTCGCCATCGCGAGCAACACCGCGCGCTGGGTCGTTGGCCTGCTCATCAAAGACGGCCGCATCCGCCGCAGCTTCATCGGCGTCGCCGGACAAACCGTTCCGCTCATCCGCAAGGTCGCCCGGTATCACCACGTCGCGCAGGAAACCGGCGTGCTCGTCGCCGGCCTTGAGCCCCACAGCCCCGCCACCCGCGCCGGGTTGCTCGAAGGCGATATCCTGATCGCTCTCGACGACGCGCACACGCCCACGGTGGATGCGCTCCACAAACAACTCACCGGCGACCGCATCGGCGAACGCGCTATCGTCACTTTCCTGCGCGGCGTCGAACTCCGCCGCCACGCCATCATCCCGCTGGAAACGCCGGCGCGAGGATGATCCAGCGTCTGGAGCGGTCGCTAGGACACACGACCGCTCCGCTCACACACGGTAAGTTCCCATTTGTCACAGACACTTTCGTTTCTGCACTCGCCTTGTCCGCCAGGTGTCCGAAAGTGCGCAGGTCGCTGGTTATCCATTCCTGTGTCCCGGAAACTCCCCATGTGCGCGGCGGTTTTGGTCTGCGTCATCCTGATGGCGCTGCCGCTGGCATTTCATTGGTGGCCTGAAACGACTTCGCCCAAAGAGGCTGCGCCAGTCAGCAAATCCCCCGCGGCTGCTGACGAAACAAAACCCGCCCACGACCACGGATCGCCCGGTATCGGAATGCCGCGTCCCGCGCTCGTGAGTGCTGTTGCTGCAGGGATTCAGGTCGCCAAAGAACTGAAGAAATCTGCAGCCGTAGAAAATCAGTCAGACAAACCGGCGACTACCGGCCAGACATCAGACGCGCGTTCCTCAACGCAGAGCCTCCCGGAGGCAACTGCTTCGGGGTCAATTCGAGGTGCTCAGCGTCTCTCCCGGGAGGCACGTCTTTCACGCCAGATCGATGCGACGCTTAGGGACGAATATCGCGCCTTCTACGAAGAAGCCGCGCTCGATCCTCGCGTCCAGGACAGCATCCACGCCGTGTTGCTGGACGAACGGCTGACGACCCAGGACATCTACGACATCAGTCGAAAACAGAATCTGAGTTACGAGGAGCATTCAAAACTTCGGGCGGACGTTCGCGACGAACGGGACAATGCCGTGAAAAGCCTGCTTTCGGCGGAACAGTACGCCGAATTTCTCAAGTACGGACGGACACTAACCGCGACGAAACTTGCAGACGAAACCATAAAACAACTGACAGCACGAAAGATCGCGTACGACGTCGACACCTCCGAAAAACTGGTCGCGCTTCTTAAAACATTCCCACCAGGCCGCTTCAAAAGTGACCCGATGACGTCGCATCTCGCAAAAAAACGGCTTACTCCACAGCAGGCCGCCGTTCTGGAAGAAGTGCTCGATAAAAGCTATCTTCGCGACTGACGCAGTCTCACGACTACGCGTCAGTTCACTTAAGCGCACCGGCCCGTTCACGCAGCCACGCGATCTCCTCGGGAAACACCGTGTGTGCGCTGCCGCGATAGATCTGCTTCGTCACCTCGGCATTCAGCGCCCCAAGCGTGACCGCGCTTTTTTCCACAAACTCGAGCGGGATGTGCGCATCGTTCTCGGCGCAGGCAACGAGTGTCGGTGTTTGCTTCAAGTCCGTCGGCGGCCGCTTTGTGTCGAGCGGACCGATCAAGCCGCCGCTCAAACCCGCGATAAATCCATAGCGGCGGGGATGACGCGCTGCGTATTCGAGTGTCAGGCACGCTCCCTGTGAAAAGCCTGCGATGCCGATGCGGTCGGAAGGAATGCCCGCCGCCTGAACTTCCGCCACGAGCTGGTCGATGACACCGAGCGCACTGGTCAGCCAGGGTTCATTGTGCGCCAGCGGCACGAAAAAACGCTGCGGGTACCACGTGTTGTTTGTGGCGTTTGGTGCGATGAACGCGAGTGGCATTCCTTTGAACGAACGCGCCAGTCCCGCGATCTCGTCAGCGGACGAACCGCGCCCATGCAGCAAAATAACGGCGCCGCTGGCTTCAGCGAGCGGCTGACCGGTTCTCAGTGTATCGTGTGTTGTGTGAAGCTGCATGGACGCGGTCTGTGGATTTATATCTGGAGTGAATCAGGCGACGGTCAGCGTCACCGGGATGTTGCCCTTGGTCGCATGCGAATACGGGCAGACGACATGCGCTTTCTGAACGAGATCCTCGACGACCGCGCGTTCGATGCCGGGCACCTTGATGACCAGGGCGACCTCAATTCCAAAGCCCTGTCCGTCGTCACGGGCGCCGATGCCGACATCCGCCGTCACAGTGGCATCAGCCGGGATCTTGATGTGATCCTTTCCGGCGGCGAACTTGAGCGCGCCCAGGAAGCATGCCGAGTAACCCGCCGCGAAAAGTTGCTCGGGATTGTTGCCGGGGGCGCCTGAGCCCCCGAGCTCCTTTGGCGTGGAAAGAGTGACGGAGAATGCGCCGTCTTTAGTGGAGGATTTGCCTTCGCGACCGCCCGTGGCGGTGGCGCTGGTTTCGTAGAGAACTCTCATGATGCGATGTTTTTGTTTGAGGGTTGTGACAGAAATCCTGTCGCCGGTCCGTTGCTCACTTTGCGGCGAGCTTGGCGGCGATTTGCGCGGTGTGTTTTCCTTGGAAACGGGCGATGGCGAGTTCGTTTGCGCTGGGCTGACGCGAGCCGTCGCCGCCGGTGATCGTGCTCGAGCCATACGGAGAGCCGCCGGAGATTTCCTTGAGCGTCATCTGTTCTTTCGCGGCGTAAGGCACACCAACGACAACCATGCCCTGGTGAAACAGGAATGTCTGCATGCTGATCAACGTCGTCTCCTGTCCGCCATGTTGCGTAGCGCTGGACGTAAACACACCGCCGACTTTTCCAACGAGCGCGCCGGAAGCCCACAGGCCACCCGTCGCATCGAAGAACGCCTGCATCTGCGAGGTCGCGCTGCCGTAGCGGGTGCCCGAGCCGAAGAGAACCGCATCGGCCTCGCTCAGTTCTTCGGGATCGGCGACGGGAACATGCGCGAATGCCTTTCGCGCATCGATCGCCCCCATTTTCGCGAGGACCTCCGACGGAAGCGTCTCGGCGACTTGAAGCAGTTCAACTTCAACGCCGGGAACTTCCCGCGCACCGGCGGCAATGGCTTCGGCAAGTTGATAGACGTGACCGTAGAGGCTGTGGAAGATGACTTTTACTTTGGTGCTCATGACAGGATGGAGTGATGATAGGTGATGCTGAGTGATGCGCCCGCGGCTCAGGCGTATTGACGCGCTGGTTGCAGCGGAGGGAGCAGAGCTTCGATCTGCTTGCGCGCAGATTCAAACTGCGCCGGCAGTTTTAATGCCGTTCCCAGCGAAGTAACCGGCTCGTCGATCGGGAAACCGGGCACGTCGGTGGCGATCTCGAACAGGATGCCGCCGTGTTCGCGGTAATAGATCGAGTGGAAGTAGCCGCGGTCCATCACGGGCGTCGACACGGTATCCGGCCGTGAGCAAGCGTGACCGCATGTCGAGTTCGGCCGGATCGTCGGCGACCCGGAAGGCGATGTGGTGAATCGTGCCGACGCCGCCGGTGCCCGGACGCTCCCGACGGAGCGTTGATGACGTCGATGTACCGGCCCGAGCCGCCTGGCGCGGCTTCAAATCGCGCCCGGTCGCCCTCGCGCCGCACGAGACTGTAGCCCATCTCGGTGGTCAGGAGCTTCTCGGTGAGCCGCGCGTCGGCGACCGTCAGCTCCGCCGTGTGCATGCCGCGCAGCGCGTGGGTCGGCGGGGATGTCGGTTCCGGCCCAACCTTGCCGGCTGTCCTGGGCGACGCCGACGATCACAAGGGGAATCCCGTCGGGATCGGCGAAGGTGAGCACGTCCTCGCCGAACTGCGTCCGACGGGTCGCGGTGACGCGATGCTCCGCGAGCCGCCGGGCCCAGAAATCGAGCGACGTCGGCCGGGGCGGAAAACGTGATCGCGGTGGTCTGACCCGAACCCACGCGACCGGGCATGCGCTCCCGGCCAATAGAAGAACGTGATGATCGAGCCGGGCGTGCCGGACTCGTCGCCATAGTAGAGATGATAGGCGGACGGATCGTCGAAATTGACCGTCTTCTTGACGAGACGCAGACCCAGCAGGCCGGCGTAGAAATCGATGTTCACCTGGGGATCGGTGGCGATCGCGGTCACGTGATGGATGCCTGTGATGGGAGCGTTCATGGTCAAAGTAAGTTTACGGATTGGGAAATCGAATGTCGTGAATCGGATGAGAGCTCTGAAAGCGGGACCGGCGATATGCCCGGCCCGCGACTTATTGTACGAAGAACGAATCAGGAGCGCGGCGCCGCGCCGGCGATGCTCAAAGAAAGGTTGATCGTTTCGGAGACTTTGTCGGCGTACTGGCCGGGCTGGATGTCATACTCGTTGCGGTTTATCTGAAATGTCGCGCGGAGCACGAGGAGGTCGCCCTTCAGCTTCTCGTCACCGAGACGCGCACCGAGCTTGTCGGCGAGGTACGTGAACGTGACGGGCACAGTGACGTCCTTGGTGACACCTTTGACCGTGAGTTTTCCGGAAACATCGGCGAGAACCTGCGCACCCTGCGTGCGAACGTTTGCGACCGAGGCCGCTTCGAACGTGATCGCGGGATACTTTGCCACATCGAGCCAGTTGGCGCTCTTCAGGTGATCGCCCATGACGGGATTCCGACGTGAGCGACGCGGCATCGAGGACGATGCGGCCGGAGGTGGCCTTGGGATTGGCGGCGTCGAAGGAAACATTACCGCTGATGCCCGTGGCCGTTCCCGTGATGGATTCGAGCGGAGCGTCGAGTTTGAACTGAACGTTGTTCACACCCTTAGGGTCTTTAAAATCGAAAGTCTGCGGAGCAGCGTGGGCGGCAAGGGGGATCGCGGAGAACGCGACGGCGAATTGAAAAGCGGAACGGTAGAGAGGCGGTTTTCATAGGAGATTCTGTTGTGAGTTATGGGTTCGGGGGGAAGATAAGTAACGTGATTACGAACGATCCGGTGACGGCGGTGCACACGGCGGGAGCAAAACGCGCCCGGCGCAAGGACGACGGCGGCGGCCCACACCAACCGCGAGCACTTCGACGCCGGCGACGAAGGTTTTTCTGCGGACGGGAAAATCGATGCCGGTGATTTCATCGTGCCGGATTTGACGGTGCGGCTGGTGTGGGTCCAGCCGAGGTGGGAACCGGTGGCAATCCAGAGTGCCGAGCGTGATGACAAGAGCGGTGATGGCAGGTGCTGTTCGGATTATTGTGTTTCCCTATTATGCTTAGCAATACGCAACTGAACGAGTAGACTACATAAGC
>JASGJB010000035.1:0-7195 GCA_049840895.1 Nibricoccus sp.
AGGGCGATGAATCGCACCGCCAGCTCCACGATGGAAAAAACACTCTCCAGCATTTGCAGCAGCATGCCGAGATCGATCGCCGACACATTGGGGAACTGGCCAACGACAACCCGCTGCACGCGCGCCGACTCCTGCGGCGAGGATACCCGCGTCGCTGCCACATAAAATTTCGGCGCCAGATCGAGCGGCCCTTCGGGAAACACCACGAAAAAGTTGGGCGACATCCGCTGCCACTCCACTTCGCGCAGGCTCGTGATTTTCGTGAGCATCGGCACGCCCTGCACATCCCACTCAAGCTCGTCGCCAAGCCCGACCTGCATGTCACGCGCGAGCTTTTCTTCGACGGAAATCGGAATCACCTGCGCCTCCGCCGGAACCTTTCCTTCAAAAACGCCCGCCTTCACTTTTTCCGTTTCGCTTAACTCACCACGAAACGTCGAGCGGTACTCGCGTCGCAGCGTCCACGCCGGAATGCTCCCGCGCTCCTTGAGAATTTGCTCCACTGTCCGACCCTTGATCGCGCGCAAACGCATCGTCACGATCGGCGCCTGCGCGCGCACCGGCACGCTCTCCTCCGCCAGTGTCTTCGTGAGCGGCCCGATCTGATCGTCCTGAATATCGAAGAACAAAAGATTCGGCCGTTCCCCGCCCGCCATGCCCCGCACCTGCGCAAGCACCGTTTCCCGAGTCAGCACGAGGGCGGGCAGCAAAAACGTCCCCAGCCCGAGCGACAGCAACAGCAGCACCGTACGGTTATTAGGGCGGTGCAAATTCGCCACGCCTTGCCGCCACACATAGGGCAGGTTCTTCGGCAGAAAGCGCCGCGCCATCCACGCCGTGAGTTTCGCAACCGACGCCAGCACGCCGATACTCACCAGCAACGCCGCCGCGAATCCTGCTCCGCGCGTCACACTCTGCGTTTGCACGATCGCGAACACAGTCACCGCTCCGCCGATTAAAAGATACAGCATCAGCCGCCACGGATCGCGCCAGCCCGCCTGCTCGACGAACGCAGCCCGCAACGCCACCAACGGCGAAACCCGCCGCACCGCGAGCAGGGGCAGCAGCGTGAACAATCCGCACACAACCAGCCCGGCCAGCATTCCTTGCGCAACCGCCCGCCACGACAGGAAAAACTCCGCATCAACCGGCAGCACGCCTTTCAACACGGAGAGCAGCACAAACTGCACGCTCACGCCCGCCGCCGCGCCTAGCACCGCACCAAAAACGCCCAGAGCCAGGCCTTGCACGAGATAGATCAAAAATGTCTGCCCGCCGCTCGCACCAAGACACCGCAGCACTGCGACCGTCGCAATTTTCTGCCGGACGTAAACGTGCACCGCACCACCCACGCCAATCGCTCCGAGAAACAGCGCGACGAACCCAACCATGCTCAAATACGCGTCCACCTGTTGCATTCCGCGCCCGAGATCGCGTTTCCGCTCCTCCACCGTGTCGAAGCCCAGCCGCAGTTCACGAAACCGTCCGCGCAGTTCCCGCACCAGCCGCTCGGTGTCGAACTCCGGCGCGAATTTGAAATAGGTCTTGTACCGTACGAGCGCACCTGGACCGACCAGACCCGTTCCATCGAGCTGGCCACGCGGAATGTACACGCGCGGCGAAAGCATCGCCACCGCCGGCGAGTCTCCCGGAATCTTTTTCAACGCTCCCGCAATGCGAAACGTCTTCTGTCCGAGCTTCACCGGATCGCCGACTTTCGCACCGTACTGCGCAAGCAAGGTCTCTTCCAAAATCGCGACGTCTTCACCCGCACGCAGCGCCGCCGGCGCGTTTTCCGGCGCCGTCAAAAACTCTCCGTAGAAGGGAAACGCACCTTCCACTGCGCGCAGAGAAATAAGCCGGGTCTGTCCGCCGCTCGCAGGAAAAACCACCATCGAGGCAAACGACACCTCGTGAGCCTGCTCGCCGCCGAGTCCGTCGAGAAACGCACGCGCTTCATCGCTGATCGCCACGCGTGAATCCACGGCAAGATCCGCCCCGAGCAACGCCTTCGCCTGCGTATCGACCGCTCGTCGCAGATTATCGGTGACCGATCCGATCGCCACGAGCGCAGCGATCCCGAGCACGATGGACAGCGAGAACAACGCCAGACGCCGCCGCGCCGCCCGCGAGTCGCGCCAGGCCATTTTAAGAATGAAGTTCATACGCCCGCCTCGCCACTGGCCGAACCCACGGCTGCCGATGCCTGCACCACCGCCCGCGTTTCATCGCTAATCACCTTTCCCGACTTCAGCCGGATCACGTGCCGACATTTGCCCGCGAGCTCCAGGTCGTGCGTCACCAACACCAGCGTCGTGCCGCGCTCGCGATTCAGCCCAAAGATCAGCTCCACCATCGCCGCCGACGTCGCGCCATCGAGATTTCCCGTCGGCTCATCGCAAAACAAAATCTTCGGCCGGTTGATGAACGCCCGCGCCAGCGCCACGCGCTGCTGCTCTCCGCCTGAAAGCTGCACAGGAAAATGATTCTCGCGCTCGCCCAATCCAACACGCGCCAGCAATTCCCGCGCTTCCGCTTCCTTTCCGCGCTCTCCGCGCAGCTCCAGCGGCACGAGCACATTCTCCAGTGCCGTCAGCGTCGGGATCAGTTGGAAATTCTGAAAGACAAAACCCACGTGCTCGTTCCGCACCTTCGCACGCGCATCCTCGCTTAACCCGCCAATATCCACGCCGGCCAGTTCCACACGTCCACCACTCGGCCGGTCCAGCCCCGCACACAATCCGAGCAAGGTCGTCTTCCCGCTGCCCGACGGACCCACGATCGCCAGGCTCGCCCCCGCATCGATCGAGAAACTCACGTCATCCAAAACCGTGAGCGCGCCATGCGCCGTCGGATACGTTTGAGTGAGTCGCTGGACATTCAACATTGCTTGAGCACACATGCGGGAGTGCCGGAAGAAAGCAGCCGGCCTGCCTTATGCAAACGACGACCTCATTCCACGCGCGCTTCTTGTTTCCACTCCTCGCACTCGCGTTGGTCCTCGTTTCGCCTCTTCTGCACGCCGCCGATCCCGCGAATGCACCGGTGCCCGCGCCACAGTCCAACGCCGTTAAAACCATTCTCTTTTTCGGCGACAGCCTCACCGCCGGCTACGGCCTCGACGACCCGGCCCTCGCCTTCCCCGGCCGCATTCAGGAAAAAATCACCGCGGAAAAACTCCCTTGGCGCGTCTTCAATGCCGGCCTTTCCGGCGAAACCACCGCCGGCGGAATCCGTCGCCTCGATTGGATTATGCGCCAGCCCGTCCACATTTTCGTCCTCGAACTGGGCGGCAACGATGGTCTCCGCGGCCTTTCCCCCGAGGTCGCACGCACAAACCTCCAGGCCATCATCGATCGTGTCCGCGCCAAAAACCCCGCCGCTCGTATCGTCATCGCCGGCATGGAGATGCCCACCAGCATGGGCGAAGATTATACCAAGGCTTTCCGCGCCATCTACCCGGAACTCTCCGCGAAAAATAACGCCATCCTCATCCCCTTCCTCCTCGAGGGCGTCGGCGGTGACCCCAAGCTCAACCTCCCTGACGGCGTCCACCCCACCGCCCAAGGCCACGCTCTCGTCGCCGAAACCGTCTGGAAGACCCTGCGTCCGCTTTTGTAGGCCCGCCGGAACGCACCCGCCTCGGTATTTTGCGCCGCCATCAGACGCATTTGTCCCTCTGAATAGCCCCGTAAAAGTCCTCTCAAACCTAGGACTTTATACGGATGGCGGCTTGCAAGTGCAAATAACTGGGGCTAACACCCCAGAGTCCCGATGCGTTGGTTGCGCTCACTCCTCTTTGCCTCACTGGCGTCCGTCTCGGCCGCAGCCACGTTCACGTGGACAGGCGGAGGCGACAACAACCGCTACGATAACCCCGCCAACTGGGACGGCGGCATCGTCCCGCCAAACGACGGCACAGCCACCGTCGTGTTCGGCAATCAGGGTGCCGGCACCGTAGAACTTCCGTTCTTCGGGATTCTCAATCTCTCAGGTATCCAGTTTCAAACGTCCTCCAGCTACGCCTTCTCGGGCCTCGCGTTGATCAACGTAAACAACGGCCTCGATGTTTCAGCGAGCAGCGGTGTCCGCATTTTCTCCGGTATCGTGGTCAACCTCGCCGGCTCCGCCCAAACCATCAGCGTCTCCAGCGGATCGGTGCAAATCGACGGTGTGGTTCTCGGCTCAGCCAGCCTCACCAAGACCGGCTCCGGTAATCTCGTTCTTTCCGGCCTCAACCTCTACAGCGGTGGTACCCAGGTCCAAAGCGGCAGCCTCACTTTCACCTCACTCGCCGCCATCCCCAACACCGGCCGCATCGCGTCTTCCGCGGGCGCCTATGTCGGAGTTACTTTCAACGACTCGGTGCAGGCCGGCTTTCTCGATCAAATCGACTCCGCCGCCTTCTTCGGCGCCATCGGCCTCGACACCGCCGCGGGCCAGTCCTCGCCTGCCGTTTACAGCGAACAGCTTGACCTGCGCTCCCTCAACCACGCGGCCGGCCTCGGATCGCAGACATCCGCCCGCATCACGGGAGAAATCAAAATCAATTCCGGCACCGACTACCGCTTCAGTGGCGGCGCCGGTACGCTGTACGTCGAAAGCGATCTTTCCGTCGGCAACAGCAACATCGATCTCCGTTCCGACTACGGCTCGCCCCTCACGCTCGTGCTACGTGGCAGCAATAGTTTCAAAGGCCAGGTCAACATCCTCAATTCCGTCCTGGTCCTCGACAGCGCCAAAGCCCTTCCCGGCACCTCACCCTTCCTCGCAACCCGCCGCCTGAACCTCAACGGCCCGGGTTACGCCGGCTACACCGAAAACTTCGCCGTCACGCCCGCCGGCTTTCTCAGCCGCATCAACACCATCGGCAGCACCCAGGCGATCGTCGGTATCGACTCTGCCAGCACCGCGGCTCCCCGCACCGTCTCCGACGCCATCGACCTCTCCATGGGCGGCACCCGCACCGATCCCTACTACTTGGGAACGAGCACGCGCGTCACACTCACCGGCGACATCACTCCCACGGTCGGCGATGACCTTTATCTCACTGCTGTCAAAGGCGGCCACCTCACCGTCGCCTCCACGCTCGGCAGCAACATCCCCGGCGTCGTCATCGGTCAGACCAACTCCTTCGATCCGCAAGGCGGCACGGTCGAACTCAAGGGCAACAACACTTACAAGAACGGCACGCAGGTGCTCGGCGGCACACTGATCGCCGGCAGCAACTCTTCCCTCGGCCTCGGCGGCGTCACCGTCGCTGACCGCGCCACGCTGAGCATCGCGCCGTCCGTCCTCATCTCCAATTCGCTCACGCTCACCAGCGGCTCCACTCTTTCCGGTTACGGCACGCTCAACGCAGCAGGCGGCACTTTCATCGGCAGCGGCGTCCACCTCTCTCCCGGCAGCAACACCCAGATCGGCACGCTCTCCTTTAATCAGGGCCTCACGCTCGGCGCCGGCGGCAGCCTCACCTTCAACCTCCTGAGTCCGACCGGCTCGGCCGGCAGCGGCTGGGATCTGGTCAATATCATCGGCAACCCTCTCACGATCACGGCAACCGCCGCCAGCCCGTTCACGATCGATCTGGTGACCATCAGCCCCAACGGCGCCGCCGGACCGCTCGCCGTCTTTGACCCGACGCGAGGCTACAGCTGGACCTTCGCCGCTTCTAACCAGATCAACGGCTTCTCCTCCGAGTTTTTCGCGGTCAACTCGTCCGGCTTCCTCAACAATACCGCTGGCGGATCGTTCTTCGTAGTGCAGAACAACACCGGTCTCTCCATCACCTTCACGCCCGTCCCCGAACCCTCGACCTACCTCCTGATGGCCCTCGGCCTCGGTCTGGTCGCGATCTTCGAATACCGCAGGCGGAAGTAGACAGTTGCCGGTAGCCGGACCGAACGCACACTGCCGCGTCTCCACTCCGACTCCGGTCCCATGCTCAAAACCGTACTCTGCGCGCTGTTAGTCTTCGGATGCCTGTCCCGTCAGCTCGCAGCTCAGAACAAGCCTGCGCCAACTGACGTAGAAAAGGCCCGGCGCGCAGCGATCGACGACTATTCCTCCGGCAAAGAATACTTGTCCCGCGACGGGATGAAAGAGGCGGAGGCCGATATCGAAAAAGGAATTCCGAAATACAAGGAATACGGCCGGCGGCTCGCAGAGCCTTATCGCCAGGCTCGTGACAAAGTTTTCCTCCAGCGCTTTGGCATCCAGCACGAACCCATCGCCGGATGCTTTATACAGCGAACCGTTGGTTGCCTACGCTAAGGCATATAACGCCAGAATCCGGAAACACGTTGCCGAGAAGTACGGCGAGAACGCCTGGGTTGAAGCGAACACCGAAGCTCGGCTAAGAATGGACGAGGTTCAAAAACAGAAGAACCACTAGCCAGTCACGCAGATCGATGGATCTGCATGCGTCTCATCAGAGGATTTCGCCTGTCAGCGAAATCCACCGGCGTCTCTCTCCTTATTTTTATTCCGAGCCCCGTTGCTCCGCCAAAAACCGCACGCGCCCCCAACTCGCTTACTCCGCCGACAGCGTCCGCGCCTTCTTAACGAGTTCGATAAACTCACCGCGTTTTCCGTCGGCATCGTCGCCTTTGCCCGCTTCGGCCCACGTGATCACGCGGTCGTAATCAGAGGTGCCGGCATTCGTCGATTCACGTAAGATCATGCCGAGGCTCGCGACCGCGGCCGCGAACTTGAAGTCCTGCTCGCCGCTTCGAAAGCCGCGCCGGTATCGATCACCGGAATCTCCATCTTCCGGCTCACATCCACCGTCGGTTCCTTGAAGCGGATCTTCAGCGTCAGCAGCTCCTCGTTCGCTTTCCTCGCGTCCTTTACGGACGCCTTGGCCGCTGCATCAGCAACGACAGCACCATCGTCCGACTCCGCGCGCGTAACCGTCTTCTGATACTTAAGCGGATCCACGTCACCCTCCAAAGACTCCGGAGCAGGCGCATCGACGGGAACGATTTCATAGAGAGCTGTCACCGTATGACCTGCACCAATCTCGCCGGCATCGACCTTGTCGTTATTGAAATCTTCTTTTTTCAACATGCGGTTTTCGTACCCGATCAACCGGTAGGCCTGCGCCACCGCCGGGTTGAACTCGACCTGCAGCTTCACGTCCTTCGCAATCAGGTGCTGTCGGATTCTATCGTGTTTCCCTATTAACCTTAGCAAT
>JASGJB010000036.1:0-133819 GCA_049840895.1 Nibricoccus sp.
GTGCACCTTTCCGACGTGACCCAACCTCCATCACAACTTCCGCCAGCTGCAGCCGCTCAGTCCGCCAAGCGGAACTTCTGGCAGCGACGCGTGCGCGATCCGCTGGTCGCCCAGCTGACGCAGGGGATCACACCGGAAAAAATCGCCCTCACACTCGCCGTCGGCACCGCCTGCGCACTTTTCCCGATCATCGGCACGACGACGCTGCTCTGCGCCCTGGCTGCCATTGCACTTCGCCTCAACCAGCCGATCATCCAGCTCCTCAATCAGGCCTGCTGGCCAATCCACATTCCCGTGGCACTTGGCTGCATCCGCTTCGGGGAAAGGATCTTCAGCGCCCCGCACGTCTCGTTTAATTTCAAGCGTGTGAACCATCTTTTCTGGGACGAACCTCGCGTCTTCTTCCATGAGTTCGGCGACACCGTCCTCCATGCGATCGTCGCCTGGTCACTTCTCGCCCCGGTTTTTATCCTCGTCGTTTATTTCCTGACCTTACCCATCACCCGTCGCGTCGCCCGATTGAAAGCGAAGACCGACGAAGCGTCGCCCTAGGCAGATCACCCGGTGTCGCCGGTTCGCGGACACAACAAGAACCTATCGACCGCCGGATGCGTCCACTGCCGGCCGCAGCATAAAACAAAAAGCCGGCGTTGCGCCGGCTTCACTCGTTCAAGGCGACAACGTCCGCCCTATTTTTTCTGCTTTGCTTCCTTTGACTTCGGAAATTCGTCTCGAAGCCAGTTGTCCAGCAGCGCCTTTTCATAGCGCAGTGAATCACTGCTGAACGCCGGCGTCGCCGTCATTTGAAAACTCAAATCGCGCAGCTGCCGTTCGCCTTCCTCGACGACTGTCCCACTCGCATCCGTAAGCTTGAACGACAGATTTACCCGCGGCGGATAAAGGTCCTTCACGACCCTCACGTCGGTAAACTGCGGTCCACGCCAAGGCTCAAAGTCACCCGCCAAATCGATATCCGAAATCGAGATCACGAGCTTCTGCCCTTCTGGCACCTGCTTGGTCGCGCGCTCGACCAAGAAATCTTTGATCTGCGCAAGGATATGATCGCGATCACGCTCAAGTCCTATCTCTGAGGTTTTCACATCCGTGAATTTTTCCGGATTCACATACACCACCTCGACACGTGCATCCGCTTGTGCGGCTGCCGTGGGATCGGCCGGAAACACCGGCGCACAAACCGCCGCCAGTAAAGCCGCGGTCACAGCTAATTTAATTTTCATGGGGAAGGGTGGACACCGAACACTGAGACCAATGATACCGCGTCTTGGTTTCATAGCAATGTCGTGTGCATTTTTTCCGCGCCCACCGTGCGTTTTCTTTCGAAAAAAATTTCACTCCCGCCTTTCGCATTCTCTTTTTTCCCACTACCTTTTCCCGCAGCAAAACACACTTCGATGCTCGCAAATTTTCTCCGAGCTCTTCGGCCGGAATCCGGACAACGAATACGAACAAGCATTCGTGAAGGAGATCATTGTGCGCGAAAGACCGCCGCGGATTCGCCGTGTCGAGCGCATCATCACCGCCGGCTGGATTCTGATCGCCCTGAAAAGCGCCTTTATCTGGTGGGCCTGCATGAACTACCCGGTGCCCTTCCATCCGCTTTGGATTATCGCTCCGACCGTGATGTTCGGCCTGCTCTGCACCGCCGTCTACTACGGTCGTCGTTAAGAGTTCCCGGGTGGAACGCGCCTCTCGGCGCGTTACTTAAACCCGCTGGAGTGTGATACCCCTCGCGCATTCACACCGCCCCGTTTCCCGCTAAAGCGCCCCCGCTCACTGCTCACTGGTCACTCTTTGCCTTTGCTCCACGGGTGTTTGTGATTTCCCTCTTCGGATTTCGTCATTCGATCTTCGGATTTCTTCACCATGCCTTCCGTTCCCGGACTCCGCAGCCAATACAGCAAAGTCGGCCGTCTCGTTTATTTCGGCCGGATGCTCGACAAAATCCGTCTCCAAGCCGCCGGAAAACTTCCCGCTGACTATCATGCTAATCTCGGCATCGGTTTTGACGCACGCACCTGCACTTTTCTGGGAATCGCTTACACCGACTTAAAAACTCGTACGCTCGCCGGCGGCACCGATGAGGAGATCCTCACTTGGGCGCACGCCCAAGGCACACCGCGCTCCGACGACGACTGTACCACGTGGTGCCGCTTCATGATGAAGATCGGCTGGCGCGACGATCGCACCCCTATCCTCCAGCAGCGCATCGCCGCCCTCGGCCTCAGCGGGAAACCCATCGAAACTTTCTTCGACCTCAACGAATTCGACGAGGGACGCGATCCCATCTCCGGCCGCTTCTGGGAAAACCCTCCATCCGCATGATCGTTCTCCTCATGGGCGTCGCCGGCAGCGGCAAAACCACCATCGGCCGCCTGCTCGCTTCCCAACTGGGTTGGGCCTTCTACGACGCTGACGATTTTCATCCGCCCGCCAACGTGGCCAAAATGGCCGCCGGCACCCCGCTCACCGACGCCGATCGCGCTCCTTGGTTGAACGTTCTCCGCGAACGCATCGCGACCAGCCTGGCTTCCGGTGAAAACGCCGTCATCGCCTGCTCCGCCCTCAAGGCCGCCTACCGCCAGATCCTCCAGCCCGATCCCGCGGAGCCGATCCGCCTCGTTTATCTCCGGGGTTCGCCCGAGCTCCTCGCCAGCCGCCTCGCCGCCCGCTCCGGCCACTTCATGAAACCCAGCATGCTCGCCAGCCAGCTCGCCACACTCGAGGAACCCGCCGGCGCCCTCGTGGCCGATATCGCGCGTCCTCCTGAAAATCTCGCCGCTTTCATCCGCGACTCCCTGGGTCTCCGCGCAGCATCGTCGTAATCTTTTTCCTCCGTCAGCGTATGTCAGAAAATACCTGCGCCGCCTGAAACACCCTTATCCCGATGCCAGCCGCCAAACGCCGCTCCTTCAAAAAAATTCTGTCCGGCATTCTCGTCGTCGCAGTCCTCACCATCGCCCTGTCCAGCGCCTGGTTCTACTGGCAGCTCAAACGCAGCGTCCCGCTTCTCGACGGTGAACTCGCTCTTTCCTCCGCCGGCCTCACCGCCCCCGTCACCATCGAACGCGACGCCCAGGGAGTCCCCACGCTTCACGCCGCCAGCCGCGCCGACGCCGCCCGCGCCCTCGGATTCCTCCACGCACAGGATCGTTTCTTCCAGATGGACCTCTCCCGGCGGCGCGCCGCCGGCGAACTCGCAGAACTGGTCGGAGAAGGCGCCCTGCCGCTCGACCGCGCCGCGCGTATTCACGATTTTCGCACGGTTGCCCGTGCCACCTTTTCCCAGCTCCCTCCAAACGAACAGGCGCTGCTCAACGCCTACGCCGCCGGCGTCAACGCCGGCCTGGCTCAGCTGAGCGCCCGCCCTTTCGAATACATCGTACTCCGCGGCCAGCCCGCGCCCTGGAAACCAGAGGACAGCATTCTCGTCGCACACGCCATGTGGCTCGACCTCCAGGACGGTGATGGCGCCTACGAGCGTTCCCTCGCCGCCTTGCGCGACACGCTTGGACTGGCCGCGGCAAATTTCTTTGCACCGCTTATCGCCCCCGACGACGCAGCCTTCGACGGCACCACCGCCGAACTCCCGGCCATCCCGGGACCTCGGATCCTCGACCTCCGCCGATCGACAGCCTCCAGCACCGGAAACTTTAAACCATCATCGGAGCTGCTCGCCGCTCAATACGCTCACCTGGCCACGCCCGCTCCGCGCGAGGGCTCCAACAGCCTTGCGGTTTCCGGCAAACACACCGTCAGCGGCTCGGCATTGCTCGCGAACGACATGCACCTCTCCCTTCGCGTACCCAACACGTGGTACCGCGCCAGCCTCGTATTTCGCGACGCTCAAAAAACCGAGCACCGCGTCACCGGCGTCACCCTGCCCGGCACTCCGTTCATCATCGCCGGCAGCAACGGCCACATCGCCTGGGGTTTCACCAACAGCAACACCGACACCGTCGACACCGTTGCAATCGCCGCCTCCGACATCGACCGATCATTCTATCTCCATGAGGGCAAAACCCTCGAATTCACCGAGCGTCTGGAGACAATCCGGGTCCACGGCGGCGACCCCGTCATCCACAAAATTCTCCTCTCTCCGTGGGGCCCCGTCATCGGCTCCAACGCCAAGGGCCAGCACCTGGCCCTCAAGTGGATCGCCCACGATCCCGCCGCCACCAATTTCACCCTCGGCGAACTCGAAACCGCCACCACCACCGCCCAGGCCATCGCCATCGCCCATCGCAGTGGCATTCCCGCTCAAAACTTTCTCGTGGCCGACTCCACGGGAACCATTGCCTGGACGCTTGCCGGAAAACTTCCCCGGCGCGTGGGCTTCGATGGTCGTTTCCCCGTCACGATGTCCTATGGCGACCGCCGCTGGGACGGTTTCGTGCCCGAAAATCAAATACCCGTCCTCTCTTCTGATTCTTCCCTTTCGACTTCCGACCTTCAATCTTCCGCACCCGACCGTCTTTCAACCGCCAACCAGCGCCTGATCGGCGGCGGCGATCTGACATTGCTCGGCGACGGTGGCTACGAACCTCCTCTCCGCGCCGCCCGCATCCAGCAACTCCTCGCCCCCCTCGACAAAGCAGCGCCCCGCGACCTTCTCGCCATCCAGCTCGACGATCACGCGCCTCACCTCGAACGCTGGCATCAACTGCTCGTTCGCACGCTCGCAGACGAGGTCCGCGTCTCCGCCAAGACCCGCGAAGCCCTCAGCCCCGCTCTCGAGCCCTGGACCGGCCGGGCCACCATCGATTCCACGAGCTATCGCCTCGTCCACAATTTCCGCCTCCATGTCACCACGCGCACACTTGTACCCATATTCGCGCGGACATTGGACAAATATCCCGACTTCAACTTTTCCCGGCTCCGCTACGAACCCGCGCTCTGGCGTCTTCTCGAGGAAAAACCCCAGCATCTTCTCGATCCCACCTATCTCACTTGGGAGGATCTTCTCGCAGCCGCGGCGTCGGACCTCATCACCGACGACGGTGGCCCTCGCACGACGTGGGGAGAACAAAACACCGCCGGCATCCGTCACCCTCTCAGCCGTATTCTTCCCGGTTTTCTCGCCCGCCGGCTCGACATGCCCGCCGATCCGCTCCCGGGCGACAAAAACCTTCCTCGCGTCCAGACACCCAACCACGGCGCGTCCGAACGTTTCTCCGTTTCCCCCGGCCACGAAGCCGAGGGCATTTTCCACATGCCAGGCGGCCAGAGCGGGCATCCGCTCTCCCCGTTTTATCGGGCGGGTCACGACGCGTGGGTGAAAGGCGAGCCCACGCCCTTCCTCCCAGGTCAGGCACAGCACACGCTCACGCTCACACCTTGAGCCTGCGCCACCGGCCCAGCCGTCACTTCGCTGGCGGCAAACTTTTGAGATAAGCGACGACATCCACCGCCTCATCGCGGCTTAACCGGTACTCCGGCATCGGCGGCAGGCACGGCACGCCACTGGGGCGCGTGCCCGTCGTGAAAAACGTGACCGCCTGCTCTTCCGTATATCCCGGCAGTCCCGCGATCGGCGCCGCCACCGGAGCCCAAGGCATTTCCATCAGCGATTTGAATCCCAACGGTGAGCCCTGAAGCCACCGCGTCTCGTCCAGCCGTCCATTCGCCAGCCTTGGCGTGTGACAATCCGCGCACTGCGCGATCTTCACGACCAGATTTTTTCCGCGCTCGATTCGCTGTTCCGGCGATGGATTATCGCGCGCGGCGATGCCGATCTGCATCCGAAACAAAGTCACGATGAGCGCGGCCACCAGCGCGCAAAGCAGGGCGATGATTTTATGAAGTTTGGTCATGAAGCTGGAAAACCAGCCTGACTCATAAAAGCCGGCCGGTCTTGCTCACTCAGCCCCAGAAGACCGCTTAAACTCAAGCCCGGAGCACACCGTCGCGGACGCCGCTCGTCCGGCTTCAGGCGTCGCCATCTGGATTCCCGCGCCCTGCGCCCCGCTCTGGGAACGGGGGGCCACCCACCAGAAATCCCCCCGCTTGGGCGGGACGATGGCCAGCCGGTTCGCCACGGGCGGCCGGTAGGATTCGGTCTGGGGAAAAATCATGGATCGAGAGGTTGATTGATGCCGCCCAGATTATCACTCTTCCGCCGCCCCTTGAATGACCTAAAAGGATACTTCGCACATGCGCCTGTCACACCGTCCCGCCCGTCCTGACGACTTCTCCCACTGCTTCGACCTCATGTGCGAGGCCCACGCGTACGAGCCGGCCCTTCGTCGCCAGATCCCAAAAATCTGGACCGACTGGCTCGCCGAAGGCGTGTTCACCGCCGACGTGATCGAGGATCACGTGCCCGGCAAAGGCACGCGCCCCGTCGGCTTGGGCGCCTCCGTTTGCGTGAGCGACGCCTTCGCCGCCGAGCTCGTCGAAAAACGCGGCCAGCCCTTCGCTCGTGCCGAACTCACCCGCCGCCACCTCGCCGGCGAAAAAATCGTTCTCAATCGCGAAGAGATGCGCGCCGCCAACCGCGACGGCGGCCTCAACCTGTTTTTCATCAACGATGCCGTCTCACACCTCGAGCTCACCGACGAACAACGTCTTGAGTCCGACGCCGAGTGGGGCGAAGCGCTCAGCGAACTTCGCGGCTGCCACATCAAGTCGATGTTCCTCGAGATCTACGGCGTGAAAAAACGCACATGGTGCCTCAGATGCGGCCTCCTCCCATTCAACGACTACGAGGCCCACTGGGAGAAAAATGCCCGCTCGCTCCCGCCCGAAGACCGCCAGCCTTTTCTCATGGGCCTCCGCCGCGAAGACGCACTGCGCACTCCGGGCACGCACGCATCGTTCCTGTTCATGCACGTGCCGCCGCAATTCGGCTTCTCCACGCGTCAGCAGGAACTTCTCCGCAACGCCCTCGACGGCTCGACCGATGACGACCTTTCCGAGCAGCTCAATGTCTCCGCTTCCGGCATCAAGAAGCGCTGGATCTCGATCTACGATCAAGTCAGCAGCACCATGCCCGGCTGGCTCGAGCGCGGCGCAGAAAACGCCGCAGCCCGCGGCTCCGAAAAGCGCCGCCACCTCCTCAACTACCTCCGCCAGCGCCCCGAGGAACTCCACCCCGCCTGCGCCTCCCGCGAGTGATATCTCCTCGTTTTCTTTCTTCCTTATCCTCCTCTTTCGTCAGCTCTTTCTCCGAATTAACCGCGTCCTCATTCGCCTCTTTTCGGCGTCTCCCCAATCCTGTTCATCCCGTTAATCTTGTCCCAAAAGTTCTCTGCCTCTTCGCGTTTCCGCTCTTCAGCGCTCCCGCGATCTCATCCAGCCGTGGCATCATCCCAAAAATCCCGTTGAGCTTGGCACGCCTCCGGCGTTACGACGACTCCGCCACCCAAGCATGAAAACCAAAAAGAAGAGCTACACCGTCTACTTCGCGAGCGAGCTCTTCAGCCTCAAGCACCTGATCGGAAACGCGTACCTGGCCGAGGCCATCTACGAAAAATCGCACGGCCGCTACCTCTGCGTCCTGCCCCAAAATCTGGAGCAGCGGGGCAACACCGCCCAGTCGATCCGCGATCAGGACATCCGCACGCTCCTCGAGTGCGATCTCGGCCTCTTCAACTACGACGGTCCCGAACTCGATTCCGGCACCGTCGTTGAATTCATGTTCGCGAAATTCGCCGACATCCCGTCCGTGATTCTGCGCAGCGATTTCCGCCACGGCGGCGACCAGCGCGGCGATCCGTGGAATCTCATGACGAGTTTTTATCCGCGCACCGCCAACGTCATCCTCGACAGTCTCGGCCTGTACAAAACCCACCTGAGCAACCGCCATCGCGGCCGCGCCACTCTCGACGAAGTCGTCCGCCTCGCCGGCCAGCACAGCTCCGCCGGCGCCCAGCTCATGTGCGAGCAAATCGCCCAAGCCTGCGTCCGCGCCCTCGACCGCGTCGTCGCCATCGAGCCCATCATGCCGAAACACTTGCGCGAAGAGGTCTATCACTGGCTCGCGCTGATGCCCGGCTTCAAGGGTAAGGAAAAACAACTCCGCAAGGATCTCGAAAAAATCCTCGAGCACAAAGTCGACCACGACCTGCTGTGAGGTGGAGCGCGCACTCCGAGCGCGCTTTCTTCGTCTGGCATTTCTCCCCGCTTCTTCTGCGTCTGGCATCTCCACTTCCGGCTTCTGATCCCACATGCCGCTCCACGTCCTCACCCACCCCCTCGCCGCGCACATCGTCACGCACCTGCGCGACGAAACGACCAAGCCCGCCACGTTTCGCACGCTCACCCATCAGATCTCCCTGCTGCTCGCACTGAAAGCCACGCAGGATCTCGCGACACGCGAGGTCACTGTCGACACACCGCTTGAGCGTACCCAGGGCCGCGTTCTCTCGAAGCCGCTCGTGCTCGTCCCGATTCTCCGCGCCGGACTCGGCATGGTGGAATCCATCGTCGATCTCTTCCCGGACGTGAGCATCGGCTACATCGGCCTCGAACGCGATCACGCCACCGCCATCGCGCGCAGCTACTACTGCAAACTCCCGCCTCTCGAAGGCGCCCGCATCCTGGTCGTCGATCCCATGCTCGCCACCGGCGGCTCCGCAGTAAACGCCCTCGACGTCGTCGCCCAGCGCGGCGGACAGGACCTGCACCTCCTCAACGTCGTCGCCTCCCCGGAGGGAGTCCGCGCCGTCGAAGCGAAGCATCCCAAGGTCCCGATCTACGCCGCCGCCCTCGACCGCGAACTCGACGAGCGCAAATACATCCTCCCCGGCCTCGGCGATTTCGGCGACCGACTGTATGGTACGTAAGGGACCAGGACAAAAACGGGCTCCGTCATTTTCTAACCCCTCTCCTTCGTATGCATTGCACCCAATGCATAAAATTGGGTTCAGCCTAATAACACTATTAGCCAAAAATGAGCAGACTGACTTCCATCGTCTTTGCCGTTATGCTGCTTTCGGGTTGCGCCAAAAAGACCCCGCAAGGTCGCTATACCGCGCGGGTCGACGCAGGTTCGATGTTCGTTCAGATGTCCTATGATTTTCGCGAAAACCATGCGGCCACCTTTTGGATCACGACCAATGGTGCAGCCGTAGCTGCGCAAGGTCAGTGGAAGACCGATAAGGAAAGAGTACTGTTTGACGGAAATACGACTGATCCAGTCACCCAGGAAATTAAGAGAGTATCCCATATCCTACATTTCGATGGAGATGATCTCTTTCGGGACGATTTAACGGTTCGTTTTGTTCATGAGAAGTAACCAAAAATATCGGCAAGAGGGTTAACCGGCCATTACAGCGCAACGCCCCGACAGGGTCTGGCTCGAATTTGGAATCGCCAGCTCAACGTGGCCGACCAGAGATCGTTCGGCAAAAATGATTCCTCCGCAGGCACATGAGTATTTGAGCTCCTTGCGCATCGATCCGCACGCCACGCGGCAATGCTGTCTTATACCACTCGGCGGAATCTACTGGTCTGATGAGATTCCAGATTTTAAGGCGCTTCTTCGCGTGCCAGAGGACGAGCGGCAATCGATCAATCGGCTGTTTGGCATTCGCTTTCGATTGTGGGCGAACGAGGTTCTCTCATCCGAAGATGATATTTTTTGGTGCTACTGCAAAAAAACGTATCCCGAATGTCCAATCCTCCAGCGTAGCATCCTGAGCCAAGAAGACCAAGAAGCTCAGGACGCATGCGTAACCGAAACAATAGTAGGATTCGATGCTCTGTTTTCGGGAGCCGAAAAACTCGAAGTAAAGGAGGGGCCTCATGGCACGCAAAGTTTCAGCGCCACCTTCGACCTGACAAAAGAAGTGGCACCCGTTCCGTTGTGGAAGCGTGTGTGGCGCCGATGGACCAAAGGAAGAAAGAACCCAATTAGCCTTTAAAGCGCAGCGTCTCGGCAGGGTCCGTTTCGAATTTCAAGTCGCCAACTCGGCGTGGCTGATCAGAGAACGTCGGGGCACAAAAACGTCATGCGCTCATCTCTGCAAAATTTCCTCCGTCTGACGGCCGTCTGCCTAGTCATGCTGGCAGTGAGCGGTTGCGGAGAATTTCATGAGCCGTGGCGGGAGCAGAAGTTGCCTTCGGGTGGAAGCGTGAAGGTGAAATCGCTTCAGATTGCCTGGGGAGTCGAACACGACGAGCCGCGCTCCCCGGAGCGCGATTGTTTCGTGCTGCAGTTCGTCTACGCCGCGCCCGGCGCAGGCGACGCCTCCCGTGAACGCGAAGCGAAGGAGGTTTTCGAATTGATCCGGCCTGTTTCGGAGCAATGGGGTTTTATGAGTGCCGAGTTGATGGCCTATTCCACCACCGAGCCCGACCGCCACTATGACCTTTTCTTTTTTCAGCGAAGCCCCGAGGGCAAATGGTCCAGCAGATTGGAGCGGCATTGAACCACCTCAGCGACAGAGCGGAGATGAACGAGTTTCTCAAGTCCACGGCGATCATCGACTGCACCGATCCGGCCATAGTCGCAGCCGCAGCTGAGATTGCGGGCAACGCCACCGACGACGAGGAAATCGCACGGCGCTGTTTCCTCTGGGTGCGCGATCAGGTGCGTCACAGCTCTGACGCCCAACTTCCCACCGTAACCTGCACCGCCTCCGACGTCCTGAAACACCGTGTCGGCTTCTGCTACGCGAAGAGCCATCTTCTCGCCGCACTGCTCCGCGCGCGCGGGATCCCCGCCGCGCTTTGCTATCAGCGTCTTGCGTTCGACGACTCCGCTTCTTCCTTTTTCCTGCACGGCCTCGTCGCGATCCACTTCCAACGCCACGGCTGGTATCGCGTAGATCCTCGCGGAAATAAACCCGGCGTTTTTTCCGATTTCACGCCTCCGATCGAATGCCTGCCGTATTCGCCGCGGCTGCCGGGCGAACAGGACGTCCCCGGCCGTTTTCCCGACGCCCTTGCTTGCGTCGTCTCAACACTCCGGCAATGGCCAACCGCGCAAGAGGTCCGCGCCCACCTTCCCGACTACACGCCAACGACCCCATGACCATCCGCCTCGACGATCTTTCCGGCCCTGAGATCGCCGCCTTTCTGGAAGATCATCTTCGCGACATGCGCGCAGCCTCACCACCCGAGAGCAAACACGCGCTCGATCTCGCCGCGCTTCGTCGGCCGGAGATTTCCCTTTGGACCGCATGGGAAGACTCGCGCCTGATCGGTTGCTGCGCGCTCAAGCAACTGGACCCCACGCATGCAGAGGTGAAATCCATGCGCGTCTCCGCGGCCGTTCGCCGCAAAGGTATCGGCGCCGCGCTCGTTCAACATCTCGTCACCGAAGCAAAACAACGCGGTCTTCGCCGCCTCAGTCTCGAGACCGGTGCCATGGCTTTCTTCGAACCGGCACGAAATCTTTACCGCACCTTCGGCTTCATGCCTTGCGGCCCCTTCGGCAGCTATCGCGAAGATCCCAACAGCGTTTTCATGACGCTTGTACTCCCACCGGAGCCATGAAGCCGATTCCTACCTGTGCCCAAGGATAAAAGTAACCGTCTGCAAAATCGTACGCGCGATTTCCCTTTCGACGACCCTGCGGTCGAGGCGCTGTTTTCTTCGTACACTGCCGACACACGGGCGTGTCTCCTCCAGCTCCGTGAAATGATCTTCGCTGTCGCGAAAGCAACGTCCGCAGTTGGCCGGATCGAAGAAACGCTGCGCTGGGGTCAGCCGAGCTATCTCACATCAGAGTCAAAGAGCGGTTCCATTCTCAGGCTGGATGCCGTTCGCAACTCTCCTGGAACCTGCGCGCTCTATTTTCACTGCCAGACGACGCTGATCTCGGATTTTCGAAAACGTTTTGGCCGCAAGCTTCACTACGAAGGTAATCGCGCACTGCTGTTTTCTGTTTCAAAACCACTTCCCGAAACCGAGGTCCGGGAATGTGTACGAGCCGCACTGACCTATCGTCTGAAGACGCAGGGCGCCCGCACTCCTCTCGGAAACCGCATCCGTTGATCAAGCGGTTTCATGGCCGGGCACTCGATCCGTGCGTCCGCCCGCGTCATGAAAAAATAACGAAGCCGGCAACGACGTGGCTCACTTTCGGCTGAAACCCGGTCAATGAAACGCTCTCTCTTCACCGCCGTATTCACCCTTTCCCTCGGCCTCTCCGCCGTCCTCAACGCCCAGGAAAAACCCGCCGGCGCGTCTCTCGAGTACTTCGCCTCGCCTGCCACCGGCGCCGCTGCTCCCGCCTATTCTGAGGCCGTTCGTCTCGGTGATACCCTCTACGTGTCCGGTCAGATCGGCGCCGTCACCGGTAAAGGCCTGGTCGCCGGCGGCATCGAAGCCGAGACGCGGCAGGTGCTCGAAAACATGAAAGCGGTCCTCGAGCGTCACGGCAGCTCGATGGACCAAGTCACCAAATGCACCGTCTTCCTGGCCGACATCAAAGACTTCACTGCCTTCAACGCCATCTACCGCGAATACTTCAAGACCAGCCTCCCCGCCCGCAGCACCGTTGCCGTCACTGCATTGGTGGCCGGTGCCCGTGTGGAAATTGACTGCATCGCCTTCGTCCCGGCGAAGAAATAACCGCGTCCAAAACCATCCCCGCTACGGCGCCGGCTCCGCCTGCTTCCCCACGCGCTTGCGCGCCAGCGTCGACAGCTCCGCCACCACCGATTGATACCGCGGATCGTTCACCAGATTCTTCAGCTCATGGGGATCGTTGATCGGGTCCGTCAAAAACGCGCCGGTGTCGCGACCGAAAAACTCCGCGTAGCGCCATTTCTCCGTGCGCACCACCACGCCCGTCACGCCGCGTGAGCGTTCGTTCCAGACGGTGTACGCCGGCTTGTCCCATGTCCCCGTAGGATCCTCCAGCAGTGGTTTCAGGCTCTCGCCCTCGAGACCGGACACCGCCGGCAAACCGGCCAGATCAACCAGCGTCGGATAAATATCCAGGGCCTGCACGACACGCGGCGAGGTGCGCCCGTTTCCTTTCACGCGTGGATCGTGAATCACAAACGGCACTCGCGCGCCCTGCTCCCACAGCGAGCCGGCCTTCGACCATTTTCCTTTTTCGCCGAGTTGGTAGCCGTGATCGCTCCAGAAAATGACGATCGTGGATTCGCGCAGCCCGAGCTTGTCCAGTTCGTCGAGCACGCGGCCGGCATTCCAGTCCATGTACGACACACACGCGAGGTAGGCGCGGATGTACGCCTTCGCCTCTTCGGGTGACGCATCGCGCTGGATGAACAAATCCGCGTTGTTCTTCCGGATCGATCCGGCGGGAAAACCTTCCGGCACTGTCGGGCGCGGCGCGAAATCCACCGGCAGCTCAATTTTCTCGATCGGGTATTTGTCGAAAAATTCCTTCGGCGCGATCAGCGGGCTGTGCGGTTTGGAGAAGCCGCACACGATGAAAAAGGGCGCATCGCCCGATTTTTGCCGCCGCAGATATTCAATCGCCTTGTCGGCTACGAGCGTATCGCCCTGCGAGGCCACTTCCCCGCCTTCGACCGCCACCCAGCGATCGGAATTTTTCGCGCGGTCGCGATCTCCAGAAACGATCCGCGAGTTGATCGTGGTTTCCTCGTCATCCGTCACCGCCTGCTTGGTGGCCGGAGCGAGCGTCTGCTTGCCGTAGTTGTGCGGCTCGCCGCCCTCATTCCACGCGGCGAAATCGTCAATCCCTCCATGAAAAACCTTTCCGCTTCGCAATGTCTGATAGCCGTGCTGCCGGAAATACTTCGGCAGGCTCACCCAGTCGGGATACACGCCGTTGAACCAGTCGCGATTCCCATAAAGCCCGCTGGTCGTCGGATAACGCCCTGTGAGCATCGAGGTGCGCGATGGATTGCAGAGCGGGTACTGGCAATACGCATGCTCGAAACGCACGCCTTGCGAACCCAGCCGGTCGATATGTGGCGTCTGTGCGAGCGCACTGCCGTATGAACCGAGTTCCGTCCGCAGGTCATCTGAAATGATGAAGAGCACGTTGAGCGGTTTCGCTGGCGCCGGTTTTTCCGCGGCATGCAGCGTTCCCAAAACTGAACCCAAAACCGTGGCTGATCTGATCAAAAACGAGACGAGTTTGCTCATAGGAAAGAAGGACGTGAGAACAGGGGAGGATCTTCTTGCACACCTCCGCCGCGAATGTGGACGGGCTTGAGTATCTAACAGTCATTTATCGCCGAATCATCTTCCGTCGCGGGCACCGAAGGTCTTTGCGAGAGAAACATTGCAGCCCCCAGCCCGCTCGCCATTCAACACAGGCACCCTGCATGAGAGTCGTGGCGGCCTACTCAACCCCAAGCGAAGCGCACATCGCGCGTTCACGTCTGGAAAGTGCCGGCATAAACGCGGTCGTGCGCGATGAATTTACGGTGACCTTCAACTGGCTCTATTCAAATGCCGTCGGTGGAGTAAAAATCGAAGTCATCGACGAAGAGGAGGCCGCCGCCCGCGAAATCCTGGGGCTTCCCGCCAGCGAACCAGGTCTCATCCTTTGCCCGCATTGCGGAAGCCCCGATTCGTCCGTCCGCGTGCTCAGTGTCTTTGGCGCAATCTGCATCTTCCTCAAGATCCCCATTCCCATGACACGCGCCTTCGTGGACTGCCGCTCGTGCAAGAAAACCTACGACGTCCCCATCAGCGGAAAGTCCCGTTCTTCGTAACAGCCTGAAACCCTGAAGTCTCATGAAAATCCTCCGAGTCCCCCTCCTCGCGTGCGCATTGCTCGCCGGCGCCTGCCAGAGCGAAAAACCAAAGTCCACCTATGTCCCGCAACCGCCCGCCGGCATCCTGACCGCTTCCGAGGTCGATCAAGCTCCGAAACTCGCCAGCAGGGCGGCGCCTCCTCAATACCCGTTCGAGCTGCGCCGTGCGGGCATTTCAGGACAGGCCGACGTCCGGTTCATTGTGACGCATGATGGCCGGGTCATCGACATCGTCGTTACCAAAGCCACCGATCCCGCCTTCGGCCTGGCCGCAGCGGAGGCTGTCTCCAAATGGAAATATCAGCCCGCGATCAAAGACGGACAGCCCATCGCCTGCCTGCTGGAAGTGCCGCTGGTTTTCAGCCTGCACGAAAAGAAGTAACGCGGTCGTCCGCGTAAAAACACCCACCTCCAGCCAATCCACGGCTCCAGCCATGAAACGTACCCCGCTCTTGCTGTGCCTGCTCGGTTTCGCGCTCTTGGGCGCTGTCCCCGTCATCGCGGAACCTTCGACTCCACCCAAGCCCAAGCTGGCCCGCGGCGATCGCCTGCCTGTCGTTAAAAAGCAGGTCAGGCCTAAATATCCCACTGACCTTCGCAAAAAGGGCATCACCGGAGACGTAAACGTACATATCGTCGTTTCATCCAGCGGCGACGTCGCGGAAGCGGAAGTCATCGATTCACCCAATGAGCAATTTTCGGAAGCTGCATTGGAGGCGGTCAGACAGTGGAAGTTCGAACCGGGACTGAAAGACGGGGTTCCCGTCGCAGTCCGTCTGAAGTTTCCAATCCAGTTCCGGCTTCGGGAATAGCCCAAAAAAGAAGCCCCGGCAGCGACGCCGGGGCTTGAGGTGTTTTCGAAAACGCGAATTCGCGCCTTCTTGCGACGCTTACTTGAAGCTCAGCACGAGGCGCGCGAAGTACGTCGTGTCCATTTTCTCGAGGCCGGGAGCGGGCTCGCTGTTGAAGTCGTTCGAGAGACCAACGCGCAGCTTCCACTTCGGATCCGCCAGCGGCAGCTCGACGTAGGATTCGTGCAGGAAGCGGTAATTGGCGAAGTCCTCGAAGAGCGGCACCCAGGAAGACGGTTCACCATCTTCCAGGTCTCCCCGGTATACTCGTTGTTCAGGCCGAAATCCATACCGGCCGCCTGCACGTCTTCCGTGGCGGGGTTCTTGTAGCCTTCATAGCGGTACGACACACCGGTGCGGCCCGTCAGGACCCAGTTTTTCTTCTTCACAAAATCGTAGCCCAGACCGGCGGCGGCGATGTTGTAGAGTTCGATGTCCTTGACGCGGTCAAAACCGCCTTCATCGCGTGCATACCAAGAGAGACGGCCCGCGAAATTGTTCGAGTAATCGACGCCCGCCTTGAACTGATCGGCGGATTTCTCGCGATCCACGCCTTCGCCGGTTTCCTGACGATCGTAGGCAGCGTAGAACTGGAGCGTGTCCTGCGCGGTTTTCTGAATGGCCCGTGCGCTGAACGAAGTGCCCAGCTGCTTCTTGTTACCCGTTTTGCCCGTGATATCCGCTGCGACCTCGTAGGTCCAGTTGCGCTGAAGCGCGGCAAGCTCGGGATCGATCGTGCCGGGCGCCCAGGTAATCTGAACCTTGTCGATGGTCGAATTGATCGTCCCAGCAGGTCCGGTCACCGTGACAGCACCGCCGGAAGGACTGCTCAGCGTGCCTTGGATGACCGTGCCGCCTGCCAGGCGCACATTCAACGGAGCGTCGGTGGTGATGCTCACCACCTCAGACTGCTTCACTTTGATATCACCGGCAAAATCGGTGTTCACGACGACGGCGCTGCCATCGATCAGGACAACTTTTCCCGTGATGCGGGAGCCGCTCTTCGTCTCAACGACATCGGCGGAAAGATCGGCCACGGCGCATACTGCGGCAACGCAGGCGGCGAAAGCCTTGGTGAGGGTCTGTAGTTTCATCGTTACCGGACGTATGCAGGGAGTCCACGCTGTCAATCAGCGGCTGAGGTTAACCCGACTTGCAAAAAGCCCGTCACTCTCGACAAGCGCGCCGCCCAACCCTTCGCTCCCACCACTCAAATCCGATTCATGTCCGCCGACTCCGCCATCTCCCGCCCAGCCCTCATCGTCGCCGATCAGTGGAAAGACTATCAGCTGCTCGATGCCGGCCACGGCATGAAACACGAACGCTGGGGCCCTTACACCCTCGTGCGTCCTGACCCGCAAATCATCTGGCCGCGCTCTGGCGGCGCCACGAAGTGGGAAAAGTGGGACGGCTTTTACCACCGCTCAGATACCGGCGGCGGCAAGTGGGAATACCGCCGCGAACTCCCCGATCACTGGAAGATCAGCTACGGCTCGCTCACCTTTAAGATCCATCCCACTTCGTTCAAACACACCGGCCTCTTCCCCGAGCAGGCCGTAAACTGGGACTGGTTCTCCGCCAAAATCCGCGCCGCCAAGGCCGCCGGCCGCGAAGTTAACGTCCTCAACCTCTTCGGCTATACCGGCGCCGCCACCTGTGCCGCCGCCAAGGCCGGCGCCAGCGTCACCCACGTCGACGCCGCCGAAGGCATGGTCAAATGGTGCAAGGAAAACGCCGCTCTCTCCGGCCTCGCTGATGCGCCCATCCGCTACCTCACCGACGACTGCCTCAAATTCGTCCGCCGCGAAATCAAACGCGGAAAAAAATACGACGCCATCATCATGGATCCGCCGACCTACGGCCGCGGCAGCACCGGTGAAATGTGGAAACTCGAGGACCACCTCTGGGAGCTCCTCAACGAGTGCAAACAGGTCCTCACCGACCGGCCGCTCTTCTTCCTGATCAACGCCTACACCGCCCGCCTCTCGCCGACCGTCGTCGCCAACCTCCTTTCCGCGCTGATGCAAAACGCCGGAGGCACCATCACCGCCGGCGAAGTGGGCCTCCCGATACAACGTGACGGCAAGACCCTCCCCTGCGGTATCTACGGCCGCTGGGAAGCGTGAGCAAAACTTCACCCGGATCGTACCATGTCCATCTCCGCCTCTCGGCAAGGCCGCTCCCTTGAACTCTACTTCATCGACGGTCGCCCAGATGGCATGCTGACCGCCGAGGTATTCAATTGGACCGGCCATGTACTGATGACCCCGCGGACTCAAATCGGAGACGCACTCCGACGACGCGAGGCCGACCACACCGGAGTGTATTTGCTGCTTGGCGAAAGCGAACAAGGCCCATTGGCCTACATCGGTGAAGGCGAGATCATCGCCGACCGCATTCGAAACCACGATAGTAAGAAGGATTGGTGGACAAAAGCGGTGCTCGTCACCACCAGCGCCAACAACCTGAACAAAGCCCACATCAAATTCCTAGAATCCCGCTTGATTCAGGAGGCACTGGAGATTGGCCGCATTCCTTTGGAGAATGGTAACATTCCTTCTCGTCCAGGACTGTCTGAAGCAGCCGTCGCCAATATGGAAGGTTTCCTCGACTATCTCTTTCTGGTGCTCCCTGCCATCGGAGTGGACATTTTTGTCCGTCGCACCCGCACACCTACGCCTATCTCCACAGCATCAGGAAGTACTACTCAGTCCTCATTGACGGGCATTCCAATTGTCTTCGAAACGTCGCTCCAAAAAGACGGCATCAGAGCAACAGCAACACTGATAAACGGAGAATTTGTGGTGCAAGCTGGGTCGCTCGCACGCCAACAATGGGTAGGCGATCCTACTCATAACTATCGCCTGCTTTTCGAAGAGTTGGTGAAGGAAGGTGTGTTAGTGGAAAATGGATTAACCCGACGCTTCGCCCAAAGTTATGCCTTTAGCAGCCCAAGCGCAGCCGCGGCCGTGGTGAAGGGCCGCAGTAGCAATGGTCCCTCTACTTGGACAATAGTCGGCACTGGCCAGACCTATCGAGATTGGGAGTCGGACAATCTTCTTCAGTAACACTGGCACTGCCAGTGCGTGATGCCTCCTCTTCAGAATCCTGTTAATCTCATCAATCCTGTCCCAAATTCCGCACGTCCGTCCTTCCGCCTTTCCGCGATAAAAATTTCCCAGCCCATGTCCGCCCTCGCCGACTCCTACTACGCCAAAGCCACCGAACTCCTCGCGAAATCCCGCGAGAAAAACGCCGCCGCCCTCGCAGCCCTCGCACCGATCATCGGCAAATCCATCGCCGCCGGCGGTGTCCTTCACACGTTTGGCTCCGGCCACTCCGAGATGATCGCCCGCGAGATCATCGGCCGCGCCGGCGGACTCATGCCGGTCACCGGTCTTTTCGATCCGGGCTATGGCTTTTCTGAAAACGTCGTCGGCTACGGCACACGTCTCGCCCAGCGCCACGATCACCATTACGGCCTTCGCTCCGGCGAAACGATCATCGTCATCTCCAATTCCGGCAAAAACGCTTCGCCCATCGAGGTAGCCCTCTACGCAAAACAAAAAGGCATGACCGTCGTCGGCCTCACGTCGCTCGCCATGAGCACAACCGCCAGGACAGTTCATCCCGGCGGAAAAAACCTCCACGCCGTCGCTGACTACACGCTCGATAATCTGGGCGTCTCCGGCGACGCCATCACCGAAGTCACACCCAGCCAGTTCGCCGGCCCCACCTCGACCTTGATCGGCTGCACGCTCTTGAACCTCCTCATGATGGCCGTCCTCGAATGGCTTCGCGACAACGGTCACCCGCTCCCACTCGTCCGAAGCCAGAATCTCCCCGGCGGCATGGAGGCCAACATCGAGCTCTCCCAAAAATACCGCACCCGCCTGAGCAAACTCATCGGATAAACGACTCCGCGCTCTCCGCGCCTCCGCGGTGAACTAAATCCACAACTCTCCTCATGAAAATCGGCGTCGACGGCGGCGGCACCAAAACAGAGCTCATCCTCGTCGATGATCGCGGAGAAATCGTCGCGCGCCACCTTGCACCGGGCTGCAACCCCAACATCGCCAGCCCCGAACGTGCCCGCGAAACTCTCGTCGACGCCCTTCACGCACTCGTGGCCACGTCACCTCTCTGCATCGGCGCCGAACGTCCCGCGCGCACGCTGCTCTGCATGGCTGGCGCACCCGACTTCTGGCGCGAAACAGCTGCCTTTCTCACCAACGCCAAGGAGTTCGGCCCTGTCGCCGCCCTCGACGACTCCATTCCCGTCCTCGAACTGGCCACCGGCGGCCGCCCGGGACTCGTTCTCCACGGCGGCACCGGCTCCTTCGTAGCCGCGCGCGATCAATCCGGGAAAAGCCACTACGCCGGCGGACTCGGCTGGCGTTTCGGCGATGAAGGCAGTGGCCACGAAATCGGCCGTCTCGCCATCGCGCGCGCCCTCGGCGAACTTCAAGGCTGGGCCCCCGGCACCAGTCTCGCCCAACTCGTTCAAAAACACAGCGGCCAACCGGCCGACGCCCGTGCCATCACCCGTTGGTTCTACCAACACGCCGAGCCCAACCGGCAGATCGCCAGCCTCGCGCCCGCCGTACTCGACCTCGCCGAACACGGTGACGAACAGGCTCTCCATGTCGTTCGCGATGCCTGCCTTCCGCTGCTCACTCTCGCCGAGCGTGTCGCCGCCAGGCTTTTTCCCGTCAGCCAGCTTTCACACCTGCCCGCTGGCCTGAGCGGCCCCATCCTCACCCATTCCGTGGTACAGACCCTCTTCCGCACCCGCACGGTGCTGCCGCTCGTACCAGTCACCGCCTCCCCCATCGAAGGCGTCCACCAGTTGCTCCTGCGATTGGCCTGACAAGGAGCCCGAAAAGAGAGCGTTCTTGTCATCAATTTTGACGACAAGACGAGTTGCATATCAGCGGCTATAATCCCGCCCTGCATAAGCCTAGGTCTTGCTCTTACTTTTAGCCTCCGCCCCACCGACGGTCCCGTCGCTGCGGGTTAGCCCCGTCAATCCAGTCCGCATCGCACGCTTACTCCCGCCGCTTCCGGGTCGATATACGTGCAATGAATGTGCATCACCCGGGTTGATAAAGGTACCGCAAGGTAACCGGTGGACTGCGCCCCTAACTAGATATCCGCACGTCCTACCCACCCGACTGTTTGTTTTCCCTGGAGCCAACAGCTCCGCCCCTCCCCTTTAACTATGAAAAAAAGTCCCCTGTTCCAGAGCCTCCAGCTCTTGGGAATCGCCCTGCTCGCCACCGTCTCCGTCCACGCCCAAACCACCGTCTTCAATGACACCTTCAGCGGCGCGAGCACATTGAACGCCACGTCAGCAACCGCGCCCACCGCGACCTCGGCTGACTACCAGTTGATCTCCTCGAAAACCTGGAGCCCCACGCCGTCAATCGCCGCCGGCCACCTCCAGTTTGGCATCGCCGCCACCACCGCCGGCACCACCGAAGTCCAGGCGCGGTTCACCAACTCAGCGATCACCCTCGCCAACGCCGGCGAATACATCGAGCTCACGACCACCTTCACCAATACCTCCGGACTTGTCACCCAAGCCGGCCAGGTCGGCTTCGGTCTCTATAATAGCGGCAGCGTTTCCCCGATCGCCGGCGGCATGAATGGTAATGCTGTAAACACCACCCTCTCTATCACCGGCGGCGCGCAAAACTGGCTCGGCTACGTCAACCGCATCGCTTTCACCGGCGGCAACAACCGTCTCGCCACCCGTCCCGCACAAACTGCCACAACCGGCAACAACCAGGACCTCGTGACCGAAGGCAGTGGCAGCCAGAGCTACGCGAATCCCGTCACGCTCAACACCGCGACCTCCGCCCTCACGCTCTCCGCCGGCAATCAATACACGCAGACACTCCGAATCACCCTGACCGCCGCCAGCACACTCAAGATCGACAGCGCACTTTACTCCGGCGCCGACACCACCACCGCCGCGCTTTACACGCAGACCGTCTCCTCCGTCACCAGCGCCAACTTCCTCACGGCCACCTTCGACGCCCTCGCCGTCGGCTGGCGCATGACCGCCAACACCTCCGCTTCCGCCATCGACATCCAGTCCATCAAGGTCGTCACCACCGCCGCCGTGACGATCGTCCCCGTCATTTCCACCCAACCGCTCAGCCAGACCAAGTCCGTCGGCGACGCAGTCACGCTCTCGGTCGTCGCCAACGGCGGCGGCGCCACCCCGCTTTCCTATCAATGGAAAAAAGGCGGCAACAATATCTCCGGCGCCACTTCCGCCACCTACACCATCCCGAGCGCGGTTCTCGGAGACGCCGGTGACTACACCGTCGCAGTCACCAACTCCGCCGGCACCACCACGAGCTCAATCGCTACGCTTACCATCAGCTCCGGAGCAGTCGCACCTTCGATCGCCACCGATCCCGTCAGTGCCACTGTCCTCGTCGGCGGCGCCAACACCTTCACCACCGTCGTCAACGGCACCGCTCCGCTCTCCTACCAATGGCAGAAGAGCACCGACAACGGCGCCAACTACACCAACATCTCCAGTGCAACCTCCTCCAGTTACGCCATCGCCAGCGCCACGCTCACCGACGCCGGCCTCTACCGCCTCGTCGTCACCAACGCCCAGGGCTCGGCCACCAGCGCCGCCGCCACCCTCACGGTGAATCAGGCGCCCGTCATCACCGCACAACCGGTCTCCGCCACGCTCAACCCCGGCGCCGCCCTCAATCTTTCCGTCACCGCCAACGGCTCACCCACACCCACCTACCAGTGGAAACTCAACGGCGCCAACATCGCTGGCGCCACCGCGTCCACCTATTCGGTCGCCAGCGTCACCGGAGCCAACACCGGCAACTACACTGTCGTCGTCACCAACTCTGTCGGTTCCACCACCAGTTCGATCGCCTCCGTCGCCGTCCTGTCCTCCTCGATGGCCGTCACCGCGACGACTCCGGTCAACGCCGCGACCAGCCAGCTCCCCGATACACGCCTCACCATCACGTTCAACCAGGCCGTCACGCCCGGCGTCTCCGGCCTCCTCCGCATTTACGACGCCTCCAACGACACTGTCGTCGAGACCATCGACCTGACCGATGCGACTACCCGCCGGGATACGGTTCGTGCAGCGAGCGCAGCCAATACACTCCCTCCACTTCTGCTGCCCATCCTCACGAAGCCCATCGGCGGCATCGCCACTAATTTCAACTACTACCCCATTACCGTTTCGGGCAACACCGCCACCATCTACCCGCGCAACAGCGTCCTCGCGTACGGGAAATCCTACTACGTCAAAATCGACGCCGGCGTCTTCGTAAACGCCTCCGGCGAGTCCTTCGCCGGCATCGCCACCAATACCGCGTGGACCTTCACCACCAAGACCTCCGGCCCCACCTCCGGCGCCACTTCGCTGACCGTCGCCGCCGACGGCTCCGGCGATTTCTGCACCCTCCAGGCCGCGCTCGACTTCATTCCCGCCAACAACACCGCGGCCATCACGATCTCCATCAAGAATGGCACCTACTTCGAACAGGTCGCCTTCCAGTCGAAGAACAACCTCACCTTCCTCGGCCAGGACCGCGATCAGACCGCCATCGTTTATCCCAATAATAATAACTTAAACAACGTCTCCGGCGTTTACCACCGCTCCACCGTCGTCGCGCAATCCGTCTCCGGCGTCTCCTTCATCAACCTCAAGTTCGTCAATTCCACGCCGCAAACCGGCTCGCAAGCCGAAGCCCTCATCATCAACGGCTCCGCCGCCAACGCCTCGAAAAACATCCTCACCCGCTGCGCACTCTACAGCTATCAGGACACGCTCCAGATCAACAAGCAGGCCTACGTCAGCGACTGCTACATCGAGGGCGACGTCGACTTCATCTGGGGCGACGGCCCGGTGTATTTCGAAAACTGCGAAATCAAGAGCCTCCTCCGCTCCGGCAGCAACATACCCGTTGTCGCCCAGGTTCGCAACGGCAGCGCCATCCACGGCTTCGTCTTCCGCAACTGCCGCTTCACCGCCTCCGCAGGCGTGACCGGCGGCGTCCTCAACCGCATCGCACCCGCGGATTTCCCCTACTGCGAAGTCGTCATCCTCGACTCCACCTTCGGCGACGCGACCAACAACGCCTTCCTCAACACCACCACCGCCAACAGCAACTCCGACTACAAAGCCTCGTGGTGGCTCCTCAACAACGCTTCGGCCTCCACCGTCGCCACTGCTGCCGCCAATATCCACAACTGGACCTACAACATCGTGAACAAAGACGGGACCGGCATCAGTGACGGCAACAACGACGCGTTCACCAACATGCCGGACGACGCCACCCTGCGGGACAATTACCGCAATGTCTCGTGGGTCCTGAACCACAAGCCGTCCGACAACACCATGCCTGGCTCGTGGACGCCTGCCCTGACACCGCTCTTCCTCACTCATCCGGCCGCCGCCTCTGTCAGTTCCGGCCAGCCCGTCACCCTCTCCGCCTCCACAGCCGCCGTCCCCGCCGCCACGTATCAGTGGAAAAAGGACGGCAACACTATCGCCGGCGCCACCAGCGCCACGTACACCATCGCCGCCGCAGCCGGCTCCGACGCCGGCACCTACACCGTCGTCGCAACCAACGCCTCGGGCTCCACCACCAGCAACGCCGCTCTCGTGACCGTCGCAGGTGTCGCCGTTGCCCCGAGCATCACCACTCAGCCCGCCAGCCAGAGCGTCAGCGCCGGCGCCTCCGTCTCCTTCACCGTCGCCGCCTCCGGCACCGCGCCGTTGACCTACCAGTGGAAAAAAGGCGGCGCAGACATCTCGGGTGCCACCTCGGCAACTTACACCATCGCCGCTTCCGTCATCGGCGATAGCGGCAGCTATACCGTCGTCGTCACCAATGCCGGAGGCTCCGCCACCAGCAACGCGGCCACTCTCACCGTCAGTGCAGTCGTAGGTCCCATCATAACGACCCAGCCCGTTTCCCGAACCGTCGCCGTCGGCGCCACCACGAGTTTCACCGTCGCCGCCACCGGCACCGGAACCCTCACCTACCAATGGCAGAAGGAAATCAACGGCACTTTCACCAACGTGCCCTTCGTCTTCGATGGAAATGATTCGACGATCATCACCGATCTCTCGGGCATCGCCACGCCCACGCTCAGTTTCGTTCACGCACAGGTGATCAACGCCGGCAACTACCGCGTTCTCGTCACCGACAGCGCCGGCACCACGACGAGCAACACCGTCGCCTTCACGGTAAACACCTCTCCAGTCGGCGTCCTCACCTTCGACGGCTTTGCCGGTTCCGTCACCGGCGGCGGTTCGCTCACGCCCGTCGTGGTCACCACAGCAGCTGCATTAAAGACCGCCGCTGAATCCACTTCCGCCGCCGTCATCACCGTCTCCGGCGTCATCGATCTCGGCACCAGTGGTCGCATCAACGTCAAATCCAACAAGACCATCCGCGGCGCCGACACCGGCGCGACCATCATCGGCACACTCTCCCTGAGCACGGTGACCAATGTCATCATCGCGAACCTCAACGTCACCGCCTACACCGGTGCCCGCGCCAGCAACGATGGCCTCACCGTCGGTTCAGGTTCGACAAACGTTCTCATCACCAAGTGCACGTTCTTTAACTGCACCGACGGCAACCTCGATGTGACCAACGGCTCGGACGCCGTCACGATTTCGTGGTGCAAATTCTACTACACGCGCGACACCACGCATAACTTCTCCAACCTCATCGGCTCCGCCGACGACGACGTGCCCACCGGCGGCTACCGCACCACCTGGCACCACAACTGGTGGGGTCCCGGCTGCAAACAGCGCATGCTCGCCTGCCGTTTCGGTGGCGCCCACATGTTCAACAACTACTGGAGCTGCACCGGCGACGACTACTGCACCGAATCCCGCAACATCGCCGAAATGCTCAGCGAGTATAACTACTACGACAGCGTCAAAGACCCGCTCGCCAAGCGCACCGCACTTGCCACCGACCAGGGCAAACTGAAGACCATCGGCAACGTCTTCAACAATTGCACCGGCTCTCAACTGGTCAGCGCCGACGCAATCTTCACACCCAGCTATTCCTACAAGGTGAACGCCGCTGCCGATATTCCCACGCTCGTCATGGCCGGGGCAGGCAATGTCGGCACCGACGCACCGGCTGCCGGCGCCGCCACAATCTCGGGCTCAACCTCCGTCGCCACCGGCGCCAGCACAACGCTCACCGCCACTCCGTCCGGATTCACGCCCGCGTCCTACCAATGGCGTTTCAAGAACGCCGATATCTCCGGCGCCACCTCCGCCACTTACACACTCATCGGCGCCCAAAGCACCAACGCCGGCGCGTACACCGTTGTCCTTGGTCTCTCCGGCGGCGGCTCCGTAATCAGTTCGCCACTCACTCTGACCGTTACGGCTGCACCCGTGGCTCCGACAATCACCACACAGCCCGCCTCTCTCTCAGCCACTGTCGGCGGCTCCGCGTCCTTTAGCGTAACCGCCACCGGCACCGGTCTCTCCTATCAATGGAAGAAAGGCGGCACCGACATCTCCGGCGCCACCTCCGCCACCTACACGATCGCCAACGTCGCGCTGACGGACGCAGCCAGCTACACCGTGGTCGTTACGAACACCGGAGGCTCCGTCACCAGCAGCAGCGCCACGCTCCTTGTCGCTCCGGCCTTTGCGGTGGCTATCCCGACCGGCTACGGCGGCTCTGCAACCGGCGGCGGCAACCTCGCCCAAGTCATCGTCGCCACCGCGGCTGATTTCCGCACCCAGGCCGAATCATCCTCCGCCGCGGTCATCACGGTTTCCGGTACGCTCAATCTCGGCACCACCAAGGTCGCGGTGAAATCCAACAAGACCATTCAAGGCGTCGACACCTTCGCCACGGTCATCGGCAATCTCGAACTCGCGAGCGGTGTCAGCAACGTCATCATCCGCGGCATCAACGTCACCAATCCCGGCACACCCGGCGGCGACGGCATCACGCTGACAGGCGCGACCAACGTCTTCATCACACACGTGGATTTCTTCGATTGCTCGGACACGCTCCTGCGCATCGTCAGCGGCGCGGATAACATCACTGTATCTTGGTGCGAATTCTCCTACACCGCCGCACAAACCGCGCACCGCTACGCCACCCTGATCGGCGCCACGACCGGTGAAACCAAGGCCCTGCGCGTCACGCTGGATCACAACTGGTACTCCGACCGCGTCGACCAGCAGCAGCCCTCCTCCACGTACGGCCAGGTCCACGTCTACAATAACTACTTCAATCCAAACGGCACCGCAAACACCAGCGGCTCCGTTGCCCTCGCCAACGCCCAGTTCCTGTCCGAGAGAAACCAATACACCAACATCGTCAGCCCGCTCACGAAATCCGGCGGCGGCCTGGTCCGCACGATTGGCAACGTGTACACCACGACCACCGGCACCGCTGCCGACGCCGGCACCGACGCGGTATTCACACCTGCCTACTCGTACCACCTGCATGCGACCGCCGACGTCCCCGCCAAGCTCCTGACCGGCGCAGGCAATACCGCCGGGGCAGCCTCTCCAACTCCTGCCGCCGCCTCTGCTTCGATCAACGCCACGGCAACAGCCATAACCACGGGTGGCACGTTTACCCTGACCGCTCTGCCGTCGATTTCTGCGGTCACCGGTTACCAATGGCGCTTGAACAATGCCGATATCGCCGGAGCGACTGCGTTGACCTACACGGTCAGCAACGCCCAGTCCGCCAACGCCGGCATTTACACGGTCGCCATCGCCAACGTCGCCGGCGAGGCAATCGTTAGCAGCCCGACAACGATCACGGTGACCGCCGCGCCCACCCCGCCGGCAACGCCCGCCGCATCCGGTGGCGGCGGTGGTGGTGGCGCGCCTTCCTGGTGGTTCTTCGGGGCGCTTGCCCTGATTGCCACCCTGCGCCGGTTCAAAAAATCTGTATACTAGCGGACCTCGAAGACAGTGAGGTTAAACGGCCGGTCGGTCCGTTCCCTCACTTTCGACCAGACACTTTCCCTTTTGAACCAACAGTTTAATCCGATCTGCGAGCAACGCTGCATCGCAGGTTGGTTTGGTTCAGAAATAACGTGTTTGTGCCGATACTCCTCCTGCAACCTCCCCGCACTTGACAGCTAAAAAAGATAAGAACACCTCTTGTGCGTTCGACTTTCTGCCAGCCTACCCCGTTGGCCGATCCTCCAGTTCCTTCCCCTCTCAGTGTCCGTAGACGCATTATGCGGAAAGAGTCACCACCCCTCTTTTTATCGATGTGTCTAGTTTGCCCCTCTTCCTGCACATGCAGGGGCGTCACCCACCAGTAAACCAACGTCCCGTATGTCCCTCCTCCGTAGTCTCAGTGGTCGCGTAGCCGCGTCTGCGCTTATTGCGCTGACAGCGACCTCGCTCGCCCACGCACAAACGCAAGCCCCCATCACGGTCTTCAATGACACGCTTACTGGTGGCAGTACCCAAAACGATATCGGCTCGCTTCCGGCGCCGTCGCTCAACGCGACTGCCTACCAAATCATTTCGAGCCAAGCTTACCCCGCGACAACGCCGACTATAGGTGCGCCGGGTTCGCCTCAGCCCGGTCTGCGCATGGGCTTGGACACCACGCTGCTGGCGTCCGGTGCCAACTTCATGACCGTTTCTGCTCAGGCGATTTTCAGCAAATACCCCGTCAAACTCGCGACTGCCAATGACTACATCGAGATGACGACGACGTTCACCGCTGAAACGCCGCTGTTAACGGATGCCTCCAATCAAAGCGCCGCCAACGCTACGTTTGTTTTCACCGGCCTTTTCAGCACGTCGGTGACTACAGGGACTACTACAACGGACAGAACAGGAGCTAACAGAGATTCGACCTATTCTCCTGAACCTACCCCTGCCTTAAGTTTCCCTCTAAGCGACTACGTCCATCAACCCACGCCGGCGAAAGCCGGTGGTCAGACAACCGTTAACACAAACAATCAGTTGGGTAATATTTTCCCGGCGTATTGGAGAGGTTATACCTCTCGCCATTACAGGACCGGTGGCCGGTCCCAAGCATATGCCCACGTTTGGGCTGCTCCCGCGGGCACCCCCAACTCAGGCGTGAATGCCGCCGCGCTGAATCCGACCAATACGTCCACATTAGCTAATTTAACTGCAGGGCAGCAATACACCGCCGTCGTTCGGATAACCCGTCAGCCCAGAATAAACGCAAACACCCCGACTACTGGCTTCACCAATACCACCACCCAGCTTGTTCTCGTTCATAGTATCTACGCAGGCGCTACGGCTACGGGCACCCCGCTCTTTACGTATAACACCACCGCCGTCAACAGCGGCTCGCAACATCAAGGCGTTGTTTACGACGCGCTCGCGGTAGGCCTCCGTCTAAACGGAAACGGCACGAGCGGCTCGACTCAAATCATGGCCATCAACTCCATCAAGGTTGAGACAACTGGCATAAGCGTGATCGCTCCTTTGATCACGACACAACCGGTCGCCGTGAGCACCTCGTTGGGTGACCCTGCAACGTTCACGGTTGTTGCCAATGGCGGTGGCGATCCGGGCGCTACTTTGTCTTACCAATGGCGCAAGAACGGTCTCGATATCGCCGGGGCCACGTCGTCGACCTACAACATTCCGTCAACGGCATATACCGACGCCGGCGACTACTCGGTAGTCGTCACCAATACTTTCACGGCCACCTCAACAGTGGTCGGCACGGTCACCAGCAATAACGCCAATCTTTTTGTCGGCCCACCAGCTCCGCCCACTATCGAGGATAGCCCGGTGGCCGCCTCTGCAGCCGCAGGCAATTCAGCGAGCTTCACCGCTTCCGCAAGGGGCAACGGAATCACCTTCCAATGGCAGAAGAGCACCGATGGTGGCACGACCTTCACCAACATCCCTGGCGGTAATCTCTTCACCAATGGCGCCGGGGCCCGTGCATCTACTTTGACGATTGCGAGCGTCCAAACCTCGTCGGCCGGACTTTATCGCGCAGTAGCGGTCAATTCGACCGCTTCGGTCGCATCCGGCTCGGCTGCACTCACGGTTACCTATAACACGGTCGGATTCACATCGAGTGGTTATGGTTCCGCTGCCACCGGCGGTGGATCTACGACCCCCGTCACTGTAAGCACTTCTGCCGCTTTCAAAACTCAAGCGGAGTCGACCGGACCAGGCGTCATCACAGTCGCTGGCGCGCTTACGCTGACCAGCAAAGTCAGCGTGAAGTCCGACAAAACAATCCAAGGCATCGACGGCGAAGCCACGATCATCGGCAATCTTGAGATTGGCAGTGGCGTCTCCAACGTCGTCGTTCGCGGTCTCAACATCACCAATCCTGCTGGCAGCGGCCTCACCATCACAGGTGCCACCAACGTCTACGTTAACCACGTCTCGTTCTACAACTGCAGTGACACCTTGCTTGCGATCACTGCCGCTGCAGACAACGTGACGGTTTCGTGGAGTGAGTTCTACTACACGACATTCAATGTAAGTAACAAGGCCGTCTTGGTCGGTACCACGGGCGAAACGAAACCCCTTAGCGTCACCTTCGATCACAACTGGTGGTCCAATAATATCGCCAGCCAGATGCCCGACACCACTTATGGCCGGGTGCACATGTACAACAACTTGTTCCGGACTGAGGCGGGTACCGCCATGGGTAATATCACGGGAACCATGGCACACGCCAACGCCCAGCTATTCTCGGAGCGCAATCAGTACACCAGCATTGCCGATCCCTTGAGAAAGGAAGGCGCTGCGATCGGCCTCGTTACAACACTGGGCAACACATACACCACCACCAGCGGGACCGCTGCGTATGCAGGCACGGACTTCATCTCCTTCGCTCCTCCCTACTCCTATCAGATGTCGCCCACGACCGCTCTTACCGCTGACGTCTCGGCTGCAGCCGGTAACCTCGCTGGTGCCGCCACGCCGACACCGGCGCAGGTCGGAACTGCTTCGATCAATGGAACGGCCTCCAGTGTTTCCCTTGGCGGATCGTTTGAGCTTACGGCGGCAACGGGAAGTCTGCCGGTTGCTCCGCTCACGCCTGTTCCTCCTTACCAATGGCGCCTCAACGGTAGGGCGCTCACCTCGCAAACGACCTCCAAGCTTACCGTTGGTGGAGCAGACGCTTCAAATACGGGCAACTATACGGTGGCGATCCTTCTCACGTCAGGCGAAACCGTCGTCAGCACACCGTACACCGTTACCGTAACCTCCGGCAGCAGTACCGTCCCGGCCAGCCAGTCCGAGGCTGCCGGCGGCGGCGGCGCTCCGTCCCTGTGGTTCTTCGGTGCGCTGAGCTTCCTCGCCACCCTTCGCCGTTTTTTTCGCCGCTAAGATAGTTTCTTAGCGTTGGTTTCTCGAAACCCCATCGCCGATACGGCGGTGGGGTTTTTGCTTTTGCTGCTCTGTAAGCTGCCGTTCTCTTCACGCAGCCCGTCAACGATGCGTGCAACGCATTCGTTGCCGGATCACCCGCAGCAACCAAGGTGGGTTCCGTCAGCAGTGCTTACCCCTTTCTGCATGCGCTGATCACGCCAACCCCGGCGCTGTTCTTTTGCTGCTTCTACCCCGCTTTGTTTCTCACCACGCAGTCGTTCCCGATAGCTGCGTGAACGCGTTCACGTCCCCCCCTGACGATGCTCATCCGCTTGGCGCGGACATTTCCGTCCGCGCCTACCCCAAGAAACATGAATACCCCAAAAAACCCACTCGCGCGCGTTTTCATTTTCGCGCTCCTCGGCCTGGCCTCCATTTCACTTTCGCACGCCGCCGATGGCTATGGTCGCAATACCACCGGAGGCGGCTCCGGCGCGTCCGTCACAGCCTCGACCGCCGCCCAGCTAAAAACTTACTCCGAATCCACCACCGCGTATAATATCACGGTCTCCGGCACACTCGATCTCGCCAGCGTCGGTGGAAAGGTCTCCGTCAAATCCAACAAGACCATCAAGGGAGCCAACACGTCCGCCACTATAAAAGGCTGCCTCGATCTCGGCAGCGGCGGCGTGAACAACGTCATCATCCAAAACCTCAACATCACCAACCCGTCAGGCGACGGCGTCACGTGCTGGGGCGCGACCAACGTCTTCTGCACCAAGGTCAATTTCTACGACTGCGGCGACGGTTGCTTCGATGTCACCCAGGCCGCCAGCAAGGTCACCGTTTCCTGGTGCAAATTTTCCTACCCCTCGCAGGCCGACCACCGTTTCTGCATGATTCTCGGTAACGTCGACGTCAGCCAGAACTACGAGACAACCGTCCATCACAACTGGTTCGCGAGCCGCTGCGATCAGCGCATGCCGTCCGGCAGCTACAGCACGGCACACATCTACAACAACTACTTCAATTGCTCGGGTAACAGCTACTGCACAAACGCCCGCGTCGGCTCCAACTGGATCGCCGAAAACAATTACTACCAGAGCGTGAAAAGCCCGCTTTACGAAGAAGGCGGCGGAAAAATCAAATCTTCCGGCAACACCTTCGCAAGCTGCACGGGCAACATCAACATCGCCACCGGCACCGGCTTCACGCTGCCGTACGGTTACACGCTCGACGCCACCGCCAACGTTCCGACGCGCGTGCAAAACGGCGCCGGCAACCGCTGATCGTCTTCTGCGTTGAAGCGAAGTCCGCGCCTTAGCGAGGCGCGGGCTCTTATGCTCGCCGAACACATCGATCGACCGTCTTCCGCCATCTGCCCCATGAGCCGTATTTTCGCCATAGCCAGATTGTCCTCTTCGTTTCGCCTAAGCCTCGTCATTGCGGCGTTGAGCGCCCTGCCGCTCGCCGGCCATGCCGCCAACCAACCGTCCGCACCGCTGACAGCCGATGAGGTTTCCTTCGAGCGGGTCGCTGCAACCGATCTATCCGCACTCAAAAATCTCCTCGAGAAAGCCGGCTGGCCTGAATCCCACGTCCGCGCCGTGCTCAACGTCGAAGTACAACGGCGCCTGAACCCCGCACCCGTTCTCCGCCTCGAGGATCTGAAGCCGTTTCACTTCTGGCACACCGGCCCCGACGCACTGCCTGTCGCCAATCTCAATACACCCGAGAGTCTCAGACAGCTGGCCGGTCGCGAAGAACTCGCCCGTCTCAAATACGAAGAACTCTTCCCGCACGTGGAAACCGAAACCGGCATGCTCGACCAGTGGGAAGAGCAGCGCAGATGGGGCTCTCTCTCGCCCGAAAAACGCGCCCAGGTTTCCGCGCTTCTGGAAACCTCCGGCAAAGCCCGCGACGACTTCCTCGAGAAACGTGGCCGAATGCTGAACCCGCAGGAGTGGCAAACTCTCTGGCAGGCCAATCGCGAAACCCGCCGTCAGCTCACGCAGATTCTCACGCCGGACGAGCTGCTCGACTACGATCTCAGAAATTCCAACACCGCCGCCCAGATGCGTAACGAACTCGATACGTTCGCACCTACACGCGAGGAGTTCACCGCCATCTTCCGCCTGCGCCATCCGCTCGAGCTCGATTTCGAGGACAAGCCGCGCGGCATCGACACCGCCGTAGACGCGCAACGTGAGTCCGCGGAAAAAGCGTCCGCGGAAAAAATCACCGCACTCCTCGGCCCCGGGCGCTTCGACGACTATCGCCTCAGCCTCGATCCCGTTTGCCAGACACTGCGCTTCGACGGCCGCTACGCGCGCACCGACGCCGCGACCGTGCGCCGCCTCTATCGTTCGTTTCTCAAAACCAAAGATCAGCTCACCAGCCTCGACTCAAAGCCTGCACGTGAACGCGACACTGCTTCCGCCTCCTTGAAGGCCGAGCTGCATCGCGAATTCCGCACCGTCTTCGACGAGGAAGGCACGCGCCGCTTCCTGCAGGAGCAATCCCTCTGGCCCTGAGAGCCTCCTATTTCCGCCGTCCGCTTCCGGCCGAATACAAAACCAAAATAACGAAACATGTACCCCAATAAACTAAAACCCCTCGCACTCGCATTCATCGCCGCATGCGCCGCACCGGCGATTTCCCTCGCCGCCGACGGCTACGGCCGCAACGCCACTGGCGGTACCGGCGGAGCTGCCGTCACCGCCACCACGGCCGCGCAACTCAAGCAATACGCCGAGTCCGCCACCACGTACACGATCACCGTCTCCGGCACAATCGACCTCGGCGCCAGCGGCCGCGTAAACGTGAAGTCCAACAAGACGCTCAAGGGTGCCAACACATCCGCCACAATCAAGGGCACGATCAACCTGAGCTCGGTCAACAACGTCATTATTCAAAATCTCAACGTCACCGCCAACACCGGCGAGCCGGCTTCCAACGACGGCATCTCCGTCAACTCGTCGACGAACGTCTTCATCACCAAGTGCACCGTCTACGACTGCACGGACGGTAACATCGATATCGCGAAGGGCTCCGACAACGTGACCGTCTCGTGGTGCAAATTCTACTACACCCGCGACAACGGCCATAACTTCTCCAACCTCATCGGCTCGTCTGACACCGACACCGGCGGCTACCACATCACCTTCCACCACAATTGGTGGAGCACCGGCTGCAAACAGCGCATGCCCGCCGACCGCTTCGGACCGTTCCATCTGTACAACAATTACTGGGACTGCGCCGGCAACGACTACTGCAGCACTGCGCGCAACGTCACCCAGATGCTCGCCGAGAATAACTACTACCAGGGCGTGAAAAACCCCCTCGATAAGCAGAACAGCGGCAAGCTCAAGACCTCGGGCAATGTCTTCAGCAGCTGCACCGGCACGATGGTCAGCAGCAGCGACACCGTCACCCTGCCCAACTACGGCTACACCCTCGATACAGCCGCCAACGCCAAGACCCGCGTCCTCGCCGGCGCCGGCAACCGCTGATTTCCGGAGACGACAAACGGCGGTGTCTTTCGCGCCGCTCCGTCGTCCCCGTTCCCACTCGAGCGGAGATTGGCTGTACCCCTGCCGGTCTCCGCTCGTCCCCAAATTCCAACCGACCCGTGCCGCCGCGCCCGATGAAATCATTTATCCGCCCATTCGTTCTCCTGTGCGCTGTCAGTCTCGCTTCCGCGATCGCCGGTTTCGTGCTCGGACGGTCCTTGCGTTCTTCCAACGAAAAGCGCGCACGCACCCAGCCTTCGCTGACCGCGCAGCAGCCTGACTCCGCTTCCTCAATCAACGACCAAACGGCATCCAAGATTTCGTCGCAAAAAACTGCGCTCACTTCCGGGGAACTTAGAAACTCCATCGCCTCCATTTCTTCTCCCGCTGACGAGGCCGGCGCGCTCACGTCACTTCGTCTGCTGGCCGCAACTGATTCCGCACGGGCCCTGGAGATCGCACAATCAGCGCCGACACCCCGGCAGCGCGATGAGTTTGTTCGTGCCGTACTTCAAGGCTGGGCGTCCGCGGATCCTCTGTCCGCAGCACGTTGGGCCCTTGCCAACGTTCGTCTCGGTGAACGTCGTGTGGCAGTTGAGGCTCTTTTCGAAGGAGCCATCGCTCATCCCGACGCCGCCATCGAAGCCGCCAATCTTCTGTGCGCTTCCGATCCGCTTCTCCAAAGCGACCATGGCAATGCGCTCGTTTCAGCCTTCGCACGCGCTGGTCGCTTCGATCTCGCCACGCAGTTCGCCACAACCAGTCCGGGCGAGTTTCGCGCTTACTGGCTCTCCACTGCTTTTTCCCGCTGGGCCCAATATCAACCGGATGCCGCCATCGCCGCAGCAGGCGAACTCGCCGATTCCGCCAGCCGTAAGGATGCACTCCAAGGCATCATCGCCGGCTGGGCCATGAGCGATCCCGCCTCGCTCGTGACACGTGCCGACAAATTTCCCGCAGGTGAAACGCGTACCGCCGCCTTGCGTGACGGTCTTCAACAATGGGTCTCGCTCGATCCCGTCGCTGCCGCCGCCTGGATGGACCGGCTTGATCCCAGCCGGGAGCTCGACGCCGGCGCCGCCGCGGTCGCGACCACACCGGTGATCGTCGAAAAGAAGCCCGACGTCGCCACGAGCTGGGCCGAGAGCATCGTCGATCCTGAACTTCGTGCGAACACGCTGCTCGATCTAATCCGCCTCTGGGCCGAGCGCGATCCGGCCGCCGCGCGTAGTTACGCCGCGAATTCGCCAGCTCTTCGTCCGGAGACCCGCGCCGTCGCGCTCGCCTCGTTCGAAGAGCAAACCCGCACCCCCTGACCATTCTCCAGCTCAGTCTGTCGACCCTGTTAACCCCGTCCAAAAACAACCCCATGAAACTACCCCTCATCATCGCCGCCGTCGCGACCTTCACGACCGCGCTCTCCGCCGCCACGCGCAGCGTTCCATCACAGTATTCCACCATCCAGGCCGCCGTTAACGCCGCCGCCAACAACGACACCATCAGCATCGCCAACGGCACCTACACCGAGCAGGTCAACATCCCGTCCTCAAAGACCGGTCTCAAACTCGTCGGCGCCAGCCAGACGGGTGTGAAGATTCGCGCCACCACTGCCGCCACCACCGCCCTCACCGTCAACGGCAACGATACCACCATCAGCTATCTCACGGTGGAAAACACCGCCGGCGCCACCGCCGGCCCGGCACTCGCCGCGCGCGTGAACAGCAAGCGCGTCGAATTCTACCGCTGCTACATCAACGGCTGGCAGGACACGCTCGGCATCTGGGACGGCGCCGTCGCCTACTTCAAATACTGCGAGATCCGCGGCAGTGTGGATTTCATCTACAGCGGCGGCACCGCGTTCTTCGAGACCACCAACATCAAGCAGATCCGCGACACAGGCGGCCCCTGCACCGCTCCCAGCACGCCGCAAAATGTGACCTATGGTTTCGTTTTCAGCGGCTGCACCTTCAACCGCTCCAGCAACGTGGCCAACAATAGCACCACCTTCATGCGCCCATGGCGCCCTTACGGCCAGACGGTCATCATCAACTGCTCCACCGACAGTCACTTCACCGCCGCCGCATGGAGCCCATGGGATGGCCGTGAAGCCACGTGCCGCGCCGCCGAATACGGCACCAAGACCCTCGCCGGAGCCACGGTGAATCTCTCCACCCGCTCCTCGTGGGTCGTGCGTCTCACCGCCGCACAGGCCGCTACCTACTCACGCGCCAACGTCCTCGGCGGCTGGACTCCGCCGCTTCTCTAACTCCGAAACCAACGTATCGCGAACGCGGGAGGACGTTGCACGTGATCAGGCGTGTGCATGCCCGTGCTCATCTCGCGACCTCGCGATCCTGAAAAAAATAAGCTCATGAAAACTTTGCTTCCGTTATTCACCCTCGTCGCCGCTCTCACGACGACGCTCTCCGCTGCCACGCGCAACGTTCCCTCCCAATACTCCACCGTCCAGGCCGCGGTTAACGCAGCCGCTTCTGGCGACACCATCAGCATCGCCAACGGCACTTATACCGAACAAGTCGTCATCCCCAGCGGGAAAAACAGCCTGAAAATCGTCGGCGCGAGTCAAACCGGCGTCATCATCACCGCTGGCCTCAACCAGAAGGCCATGGTCGTAAATGCCAATGACACGACGTTTTCGTACCTGACCATCCGCAACACGGCTGGCCTCACCGCAGGCAACACCAGCCCCGCCGTTTTTGTCTACGGCAGCCGGACCGAGTTCTACCGCTGTTACATCAACGGCTCGCAGGACACGATCTACCTCGGAGGCGGTCCCAATTATTTCGCCCTGAGCGAAATCCGCGGCAGCGTGGACTTCATCTACGGAGGCGCCGCGGCTTTTTTCACGTCGTGCAATATCCGCCAAGTCCGCCCAACCGGCGGCTACGCAACCGCGCCAAATACTCCGCAGACACAAACCTACGGTTTCGTCTTCAGCAGCTGCACCATCAACAGCGCGAGCGGAGTCGCCGCCGGCAGTTCCACGTTGATGCGTCCTTGGGGCGCCTACGGGCAGTCCGTCTTCGTGAACTGCACGATGGACGCCAGCATCTCCGCTGCCGGCTGGAGCGCTTGGGGTGGCCGCGAAGCGACGTGCCGTGCTTATGAATACGGCAGCAAAAAGCCCGATGGCACCCTGATCAACCTCGCCACACGTGCCTCCTGGGTTGTCCGCCTCTCGGCCGCTCAAGCAGCAACCTACACACGTACCAACGTCCTCGGCGGCTGGACCCCGCCGATTCTCTGACCTTCTGGGTTTTGAGTTTGTTTCAAGGACGGCCCGTGTGGGCCGTCCTTTTTTGTGCCCTGAAACCAGCCCGTCACATTCCAAACAAAAGACCTCAATTTACCGCCGCGCATTCTCCAGCCGACACACTTGCTCGCGCCGGATCCACCTTCCACGAATTAACCGCTAGCCGCGTCTGTTAACGTCAACCCCGGGAATCGCGCCTCGCACCGGTCGCTCCCTTCACCCCAATGAAACGACTACGGTTATTCACACCCTTCGCTGCATTCGTCGCGCTCGCCTTCATGGCCTGCGCTTCTGCCTCACTCAAAGCACAGGCCGACCAGATCATCTACGACGAGTCGCTAAACCCCGCCTGGCAAAACTGGAGCTGGGCCGCCGTCGACACCGCGAGCACCGCCGCCGCCCATGCGGGAAGCACCTCGATCGCCGTCACGCCGAGCGCGTGGTCTGCCCTTAGCCTGCGGCACGAACCCTTCGACACCTCCGGCTACGGAAAAATTGAATTCTGGATCAACGGCGGTTCCGCCGGACTGACACAGCTTTTCGTCGTCGCCACCCTCAACGACGTCAACCAACCCGGCGTCACCATCGGGCCCATCGCCGCCAACACCTGGCAGCACATCTCCGTTCCGCTCGCAGCACTTGGCGCCGACAGCGTGCCCAACTTTACGGGTTTCTGGATACAGGAGGGAACTGGCAATGCGCAGCAGACCTTCTACGTCGACGACATCGTCCTCACCGGCAGCGTGCCGACGATTCCCGCTCCGCCGCTCAACGGCGGCATGGCACTCTACGACGACGCCTACGTGAACGGCTGGCAAAATTGGAGCTGGGCCTCCGTCAATCCGGCCGCCACATCTCCGGTTAACTCCGGCGCGACTTCCATCGGCGTCACCGCTAGTCCCTACGCCGCGCTTTCATTCCACCACGCCGCACTCGACACGCAGAGCTACACGTCGCTCACCTTCTGGATTCACGGCGGAGCCACCGGCGGCCAAGTCCTGCGCCTCTCCGCACTTCTCTCCGGCGTCGCGCAAACCGGCCTTCAGCTTCCACCACTGACACCCGGCGTCTGGCAAAAGATCACGATCCCACTCGCCGATCTCGGCGTCGCCAATAAGCCCGACCTCACCGACATCTGGTTCCAGGAGATCGCCGGTATTTCGTCACCCACGTTCTATGTCGACGACGTGCGCCTTGATCTCGCGCCTCCACCATCGGTCGTGAATGCCAGCGTCAACGCCCGCGATCGCATCCGCCGCGTGGATCCGCGCATGTTCGCCCTCAACACCGCAATCTGGGACGGCGCCTTCAACACCGCCACCACCGCCGAACTCCTCAACGAAATCGACAATCAGGCGCTGCGCTTCCCCGGCGGCTCCGCTTCCGACGAGTACCACTGGAAAACCAACAGGAGCGAGGGCCAGACGTTCGAGTGGGCCACGAGCTTCGATGATTTCGCCAACATCGCCAAGGTCACCGACGCTCAGGTCTTCATCACCGTGAACTACGGCACCGGCACGCCCCAGGAAGCGGCCGACTGGGTGCGCTATGCCAATCGGACAAAACGGCTCGGCATCAAGTACTGGGAAGTCGGCAACGAAAACTACGGCACGTGGGAAACCGATCACAACAACCGCCCTCACGATCCCGTCACCTACGCGAACCGTTTCAAAGAATACGCACGCCAGATGAAAGCCGTGGATCCCACCATCAAGATTGGCGCCGTCATCCAGGCCGACGAAGACAGCAACGCCAACTACACCGACCAGACTGTCGTCAACCCGCGCACCGGCGAATCACACAACGGCTGGAGCGCGGTGATGCTCGCGACCTTCAAGCAACTCGGCGTCACACCCGACTTCGTCGTCTATCACCGCTACGAACAAGGCCCCGGTGGCGAGAACGACGCGTTCCTTCTCAACTCGTCGAAGGGTTGGGCCACCGACGCCGCCGGCATTCGCCAGATGCTCGACGACTACCTCGGGAAAAAATCAAAACACGTCGAAATCAACTGCACGGAAAACAACTCCGTCTTCAGCAATCCCGGCAAGCAAACCACGAGCCTCGTCAACGGACTCTTCCTCGCCGACAGCCTCGGCAACATCCTGAAGACCGAATTCAATTCGCTCGTCTGGTGGGATCTTCGCAACGGCCAGGAAGGCGGCAACAACAACAGCCCATCGCTCTACGGCTGGCGCCGCTACGGCGACTACGGCATCGTCAACGCCGCCGATCCCGCCGGCCCCGCCGACCGCTATCCGACGTTCTACGTCTACAAGCTCCTCACGCACTACGCCCGCGGCGGCGAAACCGTCGTGGCCGCGTCGAGCGACTACAACGGTCTCGGTATCTACGCCGTCCGCGATCCGCACTCACGCACGTTGAATCTGCTCCTCATCAACAAACATCCGACGACAGCGCTCAACACCTCGATCACCATCGACGGTTTCCGCACCGGCGGTCAGGCCAAGGTCTACACCTACGGCATCCCGCAGGACGAAGCCGCCCGCACAGGAACGGGCTCAGCCGACGTCACGGAATCAACCATTGCCCTCACCGGGCCAACGATCACCTGCGCACCCGCACCGTATTCCGTCACCGTGATCAAACTCCCGCGGCCGCGCGGCCATGATCACGACGACGATGACGACTGCGACTGACGGCTAGCACGCGTCCTCCTTCCTGCACCAACGGCGCCTCTTCACAGGCGCCGTTTTTATTGGCGCAAATGTTTCCTGTAGGAGCGGCTTTACGCCGCGATTCCCCGCTCCGCCAGTCGTCTCCTCAGAAATCCTGTAGTCGTGTTAATCCTGTCCAAACTCCGATCCCGTCACCGCCGCACCAACTTCAACTCCGTCTTCAACATCTCCAGCGCGCGGCCGCGAATCACAACCACGTCCGTACTTTCCACCGCAGAAGCGCCGGCGTGCCACACCCCATCGCCATTCGCATAGGCCTGATCGATTACCGTACCGGCCGGCAATGTCTGCACACTGTCACCTGTCGCACGCAGCTCCACTGCCCCGCGTTTCACATAGAAAAAGGCGCGCACTTTTCCGCCCGCCTCAAAAAGGCTTTCTCCTTTTTCCAGATGGATCGCCCGTAGAATGTCCTCCGGCGGCGGCAGCACCAAACTGATGTCGCGCTGAAAAAATAGATCGAAGGTCCAGTCGATCGTCACCCGCAGGCGCCGCATCATTCCTGGCAGCTTCGCCAGATAGATCGTCCGCCACATCCACCACGCGATGAAGCCGGAAAAATGCATCCCAAAAACCTCCGCGACCGCCTCGCGTTCTCCGACCGTCGCCAGCTGCCCCATGTAGCGATAGCTAAACGGCCGCAGTTCCGCGTTGGCCCCGCCCTTCAACACGCGCGCTAGATTTCGCCCGAGCTGTTTTCCCTGCCTCATCGCAAACTGCGCCGTCGGCGGGGCGATCTTCGCCTCGCCTTTGTCATCCCACGGCACTGCTGCGCAATCGCCCGAGGCCCAGAGTTTGTCCACGCCTTTCACCTGCATCGTCGGCTCGACGCCGATGCGCCCTTTGTCCGCCGCCAGGCCGAGTTGCTTCGCCAGATCGAGCACCACCGGACTCGGCGCATTTCCCACCGTGCACACAACCGTGTGCGCCTCGATGAATCCGCCGTCCTGCAAAATCACCTTCGACGCCGTCACCTCTGTCACACGCGTGTTCAACCGCATTTCCATGCCGCGCTTTTCCAACACCCGCTGCGCATAATCACCCAGCTTCGGCCCGATTTCTTCCAGCAAATGCGCACGACTATGCACGAGGATGATCCTCGGCTTCGTATCGCGGAGATTTGCGTACAACGACCGCACCTCATGCAGCAAATCCATGATCTGCCCCGCCGTCTCCACGCCCGTGTAACCGCCACCGACCACGACAAAGGTCATGAGCCTTTGCTTCAATTCCACATCCTCCACCAGATTCGCTTCTTCGAGCCGGTTGATCAATGCCGCCCGAAGACGCAGCGCATCCGCCACGTTTTTCATCGGCCACGCATGATCCGCCATTCCCGGCACCCGGCTCATGTCGGTCACACTGCCGAGCGTCAGCACGAGATGATCAAACGCCACCACGTGGTTGCGCGTGAACCGTCCGCCATCCAACACGAGCTGTTTCTTCGCCCAATCCACTCTCTGAATCGCTCCCTGCAGCACATCGACATTGCGGCAAAACTGCCTGAGCGGATTCACCACATCAAGAGGCGACAGCGCCGCACCGGCGACCTCCGCGAGCATCGGATGAAACACCAGCACGTTCCTCTCCGCGATGAGCGCCACTCGTTTCACACCGGCCGCACCCAGCGCCTTGCCCAATACTTGCGCGCAATACGCTCCCGCAAATCCGCCGCCGGCAATCACCACGTCATATTTCATGCGCGCCTACCATGCCGCTCCAGCTTCCCACCGCAACCCCGCCCTCCTTAAACCAGCGCGTGGCGCAACACGCTCTACGCATCACCGCGGCCGGAACAACAGCAGCGTGCTGTCGTCGTGACGCGGCACGAGCGCGGAAAACTGCCGCGCAAAACGATCCACGCGTTTCACGACTTCGCTCAGAGGCTTGTCCTCGTTGCGCAGCAACGCCGCCGCCAGCCGGTCGCGTCCAAATTCTTCGCCCGCCGCATTTCGCGCCTCGGTGATGCCGTCGGTGTAGAGCGCCACGAGATCGCCCGGATTCAACGCCACTTCCTTCTCCTCGATCATGTCGTCGAAAATCGACCCGTCATCCAGGCCCACCGCCAATCCCTCACCGTGGAGCAGCTCCGGCGTCGTCGCTCCTTTTCGCAACACGATCATGTCTTCATGGCCCGCGCGCACGTAACGCAGCGCGTTCGTATCCAGATCCAAAATGCCATAGAACAGCGCGATGAACATGCCGGGTCTCATGTCCGGCTGGATAGCGCGATTCAGACGCCGGATCACCGTCGCCGGACTCAGCTCGCCACTGGCGCAAAGCCGCAGCGTCGCCCGGCATTCCGCCATCATCAGCGCCGCACCCGCGCCTTTGCCCGACACGTCCGCGATCACGAATGCCCAGTGGCGTTCATCCACTTTCAGCACATCAAAATAGTCTCCGCCGATATGCATCGTGCTCGCGGAAAACATCTCGATCTCCACTTCGCTCAAATCGGGAAACACCCGCGGCCGCAGATGCTGCTGGATGTCCGCCGCCACGCGCAGATCGCGCTCGCGCGCCGCCCGCTCCGCTTCTTCGGCCACATGCCGGTCCGTCACGTCGGAGATCAATCCCTCGTGGTGCGTCACCTTCCCCTCCGCATTCCGCCGCACGACCGTATGATCATCCACCCAGCGCACGGATCCGTCTGCGCAGACGATGCGATAGCTTTGATTGTACTCCGGATCACGTGCCTCTGCATGCGCGGTTACTTCCGCGAGAACGCGTTCGCGATCCTCCGGATGCGTGATGTCGGTGAACAGCAGCTGCCGTCCCGTGAACTGCTCCGGCGTGTACCCAAACTGCTTCACACTCGCGGAAACAAATTCCACCGGCCACTGCCCTCCGTCCGCGCGCCAGAGCACTACGACCGACGGCGAACGATTGATGATCTGCTCAAGCTCTTCGCGACGCGCGAGCGAAGCCTTCAACTCGTCCTGCGCCTGCCGCCGCAGGCTGATGTCTCGCCCGACGCCGAAATACGCATGCCGTCCATCTCGGTCGATGTAAGCCGATCCCGTCGACGCATGCCACACCCAGCGCCCGTCCACGTGCAACGCCCGGTATTCGACGAGATTGGCATGCGGCTCTCCCGCCATGACCGCAGCGATGAACTGCCGGCACGCCGTCTGGTCTTCCGGATGCACGAACTCCGTGAACTCCCGGCCGATCACCGCGTCCGTCGCATGCCCGAGCTTGGTTGTCCAGGCGTCTGACACAAATTTGAACCGGTGCTCCGGCGTGAGCGCGTAAAGAATCTCGCTCGCCGTTCCGAGATACGTGCGCCAGCGCGATTCGCTCCGGCGCAACTCTTCCTCCGCCGCGCGCCGCGCCGTGATGTCTTCCAACATCGCGAAGTGATGCGTCACATAGCCATGCCCGTTGCGCAGCACGACCACGGTCAGCGTCGCCCACACCACCTGGCCGTCCCGATGCAGATAGCGCTTATCCAGCGTGAACCGGTCGCGTCGTCCCTGATAAAGCTCTGCGGTCAGCTTCTCCTGCACCGTCCAGTCGTCGGGATGCGTCGCCCGGCGGACGTTCTCGATGTCCCGCGCTTCTTCGGCCGTCAGGCCAATCAGCTCGCAAAACTTTCCATTCACGTGGTTGATGCCCGGCTTCCCCTCGCGAGTGATCTCACGCCAGCTCAACCCGATCGGTGCCTGCTCGGAAAACAACGCCAGCTGCGCCTGCGTCTGTCTCAGCTCCTCCGCCCACGTGGACACTTCATCCACGAGACGCGCATTCGTCTCCTCGGCCCGCTTCAACCGCGAGACGTCCGTGCGCAGCGCCAGGTAGAATTTCGGCCGCCCGTCGGGCCCCATGAGCGGCACCAGCGTGCTCTCCACCCAGTAAAGTTCACCGCCCTTCGAACGGTTGCAGATCAGGCCGTGCCAGACTTTGCCTTCGGCAATCGTCCGCCACATGCCCGCATAGAATTCATCCGGATGCGCCCCCGATTTCAGTATCCGGTGCGTCTTCCCGATCAGCTCCTCCCGGGAATACCCCGAAACCGCGCAAAACCGGTCGTTCGCGAACACGATGACTCCCTTCGCGTCCGTAACCGCCACGATGGCATGCTCGTCAATTCCCTGCCGCAACCATGCCGCCAGCTCGACGTCGTTGATATTCAACGGCGCAACAGACGCGAGGAGGTTGGTGTCAGGCGACGACATCGACCCTCACAAAAACAAAACCCGGAATCAAATCAACCCGCGTCCGGCCCTGAGCAGTTTCTTCGCTCCATGACAGTTATTCATTCCGCCAAGGATCCTGACTTACCACTTACCGTGCAGACGCCCTCAGCCAGCCCTTAGTCATTAGGCTAATTTCCAAACCGGCCTGTTCCTGCGATAGTCGGTAACCAAGACGTCACCATGACCGCGCCCGCCCAATACGTCGGCCTCCAGCCCGGCTTCCGCCACCTCCCCGCGATCGAGCTCTATAATCTCCTCGCCCCGGTCGGCGAGCACCCGCGCGGATCCACCGTTTCGCGCCAGACCTTGGAAAAACACGGCTACACGCTGCCCCCGCGCCGCCGTATTCGCCGCAAATTTCGTCTTTCCCCGCGTGCCTGAACTCCTCGAACCACGTGCTTTTTAAAACAATCTCCGCTCCCCAACCCGCCGGGCCCGCTTTCGCGACCGGCGGTTTTTTTTCCACGTGCCCGCAGGGTGACCAAAACGGCCCGGCTCGACGAGCAACGTTTCAATCTGCACCGTAAAAATCGAGCCACCTGACCATCGAAAACTGGTTTTTCCGAACCGCTCCACTTTCACCCTCCCCACATTTTTCATGATCGCCGCCGATGCGCCCGCTCGCTGGGCCCAACTCTGTCGCACCATTCGCACATCCGCCGATTCGCAGGCGCAGTCCCTCGAGTGGTTCCAACAATTGCAAACGGCTTATGCGGCGCCTGACCGCCACTATCACAATTTCGCCCACATCATCGACTGCCTCACCCAGTTCGACTCCGTTCGTACGCTCGCGCGCTCACCTGCAGCCCTCGAATTCGCCCTCTGGTTTCACGACATCATCTACGACCCACGCAGCCCGATAAACGAAGAATCCAGCGCCGCCCTCGCCCGCCAGTTCCTGCTGCAGCTCGGCGCCACCGACACCTTCGCCCAACAGGTCAACGCACTCATCATCGCCACAAAAAGTCATCAGGCTGATCCCGGCACCGACACCGCGCTCTTGATCGACATCGATCTCAGCATCTTCGGCCAGCCTGCAGCCGCATTCGACATCTACGAAACCCAGATCCGCCAGGAGTACGCCTGGGTCCCCGCCGCTACGTTTGCCACCAAACGCGCCGAGATCCTCCGCGGCTTCCTCGCCCGCCCCCGCATCTACGCAACCGACTTCTTCTTCTCCAAGTTCGAGTCCCAGGCCCGCGCAAATCTCGCGCGCTCCCTCCAAAAACTCGACTCCTCGTCCTGAATCGTGCGGAAACTCCAGGCGCTCTTACTTCCATGCGCCTCCCCAAATTTCGCCTCCGGCTGCGTCCGCGCACCCTTTTCTTCAGCCTCGTTCTCCTCGGCGCGCTCTTCGTCGCCTTCGCCAACTATTGGGTCCTCACCCAAAACTCCGACCGCCTCTACACTCGCGAAGCCGACACGCCCGCCCGCGCTGTTGCCCTCGTGCTCGGCGCCAGTCCGACGCTGGCCAATGGTCGCACCAACCCGCATTTCGACTCCCGCATCGACGCGACCGCGCAACTGTACCACGCCGGAAAAATCCGCCACGTGCTCGTCAGCGGTGACAATCACCGCGTCTCCTACGACGAACCCACCGCGATGAAGAATGCTCTCATCGCCCGCGGCGTGCCCGCCACCGCCATTACGTGCGACTACGCCGGCTTCCGCACGCTCGACTCCGTCGTCCGCGCCCACCGCATCTTCGGCGCACAAACAACTCACCATCGTCACGCAGCGTTACCACAACACCCGCGCCCTCGCCATCGCCCGCCACGAAGGGATTGACGCAATCGGCTTCTGCTCGGCCGATGTCACTTTCCGCTACTCCATCCGCACCGAGCTTCGCGAAGTCCTCGCGCGCGCCGCCACGGTGGTCGATCTGCACATTCTTCACCGCGGCCCAAAATTTCTCGGCCGTCCTGAACCCATCCTCGCAAGCCGCTGATCCTCCTTTGTCCAAGACCAAGATTCTCTTCCTTTGCTCGCGCAACCAATGGCGCAGCCCGACCGCCGAGGCGCTGTTTAAAAACCACCCGCGGTACGACGCCCGTTCCGCCGGGACGGAAAATGGCGCGCGCATTAAAGTCACCGACTGCCACCTGGGCTGGGCCGACATGATTTTCTGCATGGAGCGCAAACACGCCGACCGGCTCCGGAAAAAATTCCCGGAAGAACTCGCCGGCAAACCGCTCGTCACGCTGCGCATCCCTGACGACTTCCAACGCGACGATCCCGAACTGATCGCGCTGCTGAGAGAAAAACTCGCCGGGCATCTTGATCTCTGACTCCCGCCGTTTCTCATCAGTCCGCGCATGAGCACGCTCTTCACCCGCCGTCGTTTCTTGCTCGCTACACTGGGTGCAACCGCAGCCGCCGGCTCTACCGCGGCTTACGCGCGCTGGTTCGAATCGCGGCACGTCCGTCTTTCCCCAACAAACAGTCACCACCGGCCGCGAGCCGGTGGATCAGCCGCTGCGCTTGCTGCATCTCTCCGATCTTCACGCTTCGCTGGAAATCCCTCTCGAGTACGTCGCTCGCGCCATCGCGCTGGGCCTCGCGCAAAAACCCGACGTCATCTGCATCACCGGCGACTTCGTGACGCGGCGTGAAGCCATTCCTGATGGCTACGCAGACGTGCTGCGCGCGTTGTCTGCCGCCGCACCCACGTTCGCCACATTGGGAAATCATGACGGCGGCGTCTGGTCCGGACTCTTCGGTGGATCTTCCACGAGCGCAGAGGTGCGCGCCGTGCTGGCTGCCGCCGGCATTCCCTGTCTGCACAATCAGGCGATCGATCTCACGTTGCGCGGACGCCATCTGCAGCTCGTCGGACTCGGCGATTTGTGGAGCAGCGAATGCCAGCCACAAATCGCCTTCGCTCCGCTTCACTCAAAGACCCGCCACACGCGCGTCGTTCTCAGTCATAATCCCGACAGCAAATCTGTTCTGCTTCCCCACGACTGGGATCTCCTGTTGAGCGGGCACACACACGGCGGCCAGATCGGCATTCCCTTTCTCGCGCGCCATTTCGCTCCCGTTCAGGACAAGCGCTTCCTCAGTGGTCTTCATCGATGGGAAAACCGCTGGCTCCACGTCAGCAAAGGCGTGGGCTGTCTCTATGGCGTGCGTTTCAACTGCCGCCCCGAGGTTACGTTGATCACGCTCGCCTGAGCAGGAAGCGGGCGACGACGAGGACGTGTCGAGGTTACAGTCGGTGAGAAAATTTCACCGGCGACTTTTTCGCCTGTTTTGAAACCGGCCGGAAAGCAGGCGCGTCTCGCCCACAAGTAACTCACCCGTCCCATGACTCACTCGCTTATCCACAAGATCCTCGGCCTCGCGCTTCTCGCAGGCGTCTTCTGCGCCTTCATCACTCCTTCTCATGCCGCCGAACGCACGCACACCCGCTCCGGCAGCTACACCACCGGCACAGGAAAATCCGGCACCTTCAAAAGCACAACCACCCGCGGCAAAGGCACTCGTGCACACGAATCTTCCCGCACCAACCAGGACGGCGCCACCGCCACACGTTCCAGCGAACGCACGATGAATCGTGAGACGGGCACTGGCACCACCACCGCGTCTGCAACGCGCATCGACGGCAAGACTGCCTCGCGTGAAGGCACGATCACAAAAACCGGCGACGGCACCTACTCCAGCGAAGGCACGGCCACTGGTTTCAACGGCCGCACCAGCACTTACAACTCCACTACGACCAAGACCGAAAACGGTCATACAACGACCGGCACCGTGACCGGCGAAAGTGGCAAAACGGCCACCTTCAATAGCACCACCACGCACAGCGGTGAGGGCCTCACCACCCGCTCAACGAGTGTCACTGGCGCCAACGATAAAACAACCGAACGTGAACTCACCCGCCAGGTAAACGCCGACGGTACCGGCACGCGCACCGTCGAGATCACCAAGCCTGACGGCACCACTGAAGCGCGCACCCAATCCTTCGTGCTCACGAAGGAACCCGCATCCACGCCCTGAGTCTCCTTTCGTACGCACTCGTTGCGTCCGACCACCGCACCCCGCCGCCCGGCCTTGCACCGGCGGCGGTTTAATTTTTTCAGTTCTCAAACACTCACACGCGACTCCACACGCGTCCGTAATTTCCCGGGATCGTCACGAACCTCTCCGTCAACGCGACGACTCCATTGAGTCGATCTTCCGGCCGGTGGTGCAGTTGCTCTTCGTACGTGCCATCCATCGGAAACCAGAACGGCACCGCCTGCTCCACGTCGGAAAAATTCAGCGCCACCAGACTGAATCGTCCGCCTTCGTAACGCGAAAACAGCAGCAGTCCGCGCGACTGGTAGCGATCCCAGTCGTTGTAGAAGTAGTGCGCGCCATTGCGAAACTCGACCTCCGCCTTCCTCAACGCCAGCAGCCGGCGCACGAGCCCCACTGTGCTCCGCCCGATCTCGTCGTAGAAATAATCCCACCGCACCGGCCGCAGCATCATCACGCGGCCGAGTCCGGAATCCGGCACGAAATAATTCTCCGCAAACTCCTGCCCTTGCCAGAGCATCGGCAGTCCTTTCGCGAGCAACACGCCGATCAGATAGGGCTGCACGCGAAACCACTGCGCGCGGTCGCCTTCGCGGAAAAGTTCATTGTCGCGTCCAATCGTCCCGAAGTTCGACACGAAACGGGAATGATCGTGGTTCTCGATGTACTGCAGCGCCGTCTTGGGGATGAGTTCGCCGTTGCTCGTCGCGCTCGTCGGATAATTCGCCAGCCCGAGTGAAAACCCCAGCGAGGTCAGCGCTTCGCGATTTCCCGTCGCCGCCCATTTCGCCGCCCCGAGCGTGCCGTTCTGCCACGTGCAGTTGGTGTAGGTTTTTTCCAGCACTTCCTGCGGCGCCTCAAGTTGTTCCGCGCATTGGATGAATCGCAAAGGCTGCCCCGCACCGCCGTCAAAACGCAGCCACGGTCCACCGCCGCCGACCTTCGCCTTCACCGTCTGATACGCCGTGTACGTGAGATTCGCATAGCCTTTTCCCAACGCACCATCCCAGTAATTCGGCACGCAGTCGTAGCGGAAGCCGTCCAGATGGTACACGTCGAGCCAGTGATCGTTCACCGTGTAGAAAAAATCCTGCGTGAACTTTTTTGCGAAGTCCGTGCTCTCACCGAACAGGTCCTTCGCAAAACTGCCGAGGAACGGATTGTCGTGGTAACGCAGCCGCCGGTACACATCGCAGTACGGAAACTCCGCGCCCGTGTGCCCGTACACCGCGTCGAGAATCACCGCGAGCCCCCGTTGATGCGCGGCGTCCACGAAGCGCTGAAAATCCCGTCGTTTCCCGAAGCGTTCATCCACGCCGAAATATCCCACCGGCAAAAATCCCCAGTCCACCGTCATCGCCACATTCGAGACCGGCATCACTTCGAGACAGTTTACACCGAGATCCGCGAGATAACCGAGCCGGTCGATCGCTTCATCGAGATCGCTCGCGAACTCCGCCAGCATCAGCTCGTACAGCACGAGATCGTTCAACCTCGGCGTGCGCCACGCCGCTTCCTGCGCGCTCCACGTGTACGGAGTGTACCCCAGCGTGAAGGCCGACAGTTTTCCCACGCCGAACTCGCGCGCAAACGGATCCACGATCCAGTCAAGATCACCGACGTTCGGGTTGCGCAAAAAATACCGGTAGATGTACCTCCCCGGCTGCCCCCAAGCCGAACCCGCCGGCGCCGCCGTGCCCGCGATGTTCACCGTGCATGACCAGTAGTCGCCATACTTCGCGTCGACCGAGTGCGTAAGCTCGAACAGCAGCGATGAAACTTTCTGCAAAAACTGATCGGTCTCGTGGATGATTTTAACCCACAGACGATTTCCGTCCGCCGCCGAAACCCACGGCAGCAGCAGACCGAAATCGACGACTCCCGGCGCACGCTCGTGCGCGCCCAGCCTGGCGAGTGGCAGTAGTTCCATGATGGTACCTTTCCCGACGAAATGACCCGGCGTTACAGCGCTTAACGGAGCTTATCTTTCGGCCAGACTCTGGCCCGGAGCAAATTTGCCCGTGAAACACTTTCGTAACACGCCGGCGTTTCCCCGCGCGCTTCGTTACTAAACTCTGTGAATGCAACCGGCAGGATTTCTCCTTGAAACACCGGCTCGAAACAGCGCCGACTCCTCGCTCACTCACACACCTTTGAGCCCACGTCTTTCGTCCGCTCTCCGACTCCTGACTCGCACGCTCGCGCTTCTCGCGCTCTGCGCCCTGCAAAGCGCCTGCACGCTGCTCAACCTTCGCGAAGAATCCACCGCCATGCATACGGCCACCGTTCTGGTCGGCGTGGTGCAACCATCACAGCCGGTAACTGGCCCAATCCGCGTGCTCGCATGGACGCTTCATGAAAAAGGTCCCGCCACTGTCTCTCATCACACGAGCCTGCACGCGCCGGGCGGCTACGAGCTTCTCGTCCCTGCCGGCAAGCACGTCATCTTCGCCTTCTGCGATCAAAACAACAACCACCGCTACGATCCCGGCGAGCAGGCCGCGTGGACAAATCCCGCCGCGCCCATCGCGGTTTCCGGCGATGGCGTCGTCTTCGGCATAGACCTCGTGCTCGGTTCAACACCGCCACCGTCCGATCTCGCACACGCCAGACTTCCCGCCACGCCGTTCCCCGATCACAGCACGCAGGCCGGCGCGCTCATCGATCTCGACGCTCCCGTCTTCTCCGCAGCGCAAGGCGAGCGCGGCTACTGGGCGCCGTTGAGTTTCTACCGCGAACTGGGCGGCAACATCTACTTCGCCGAGCCCTACGATCCGCGTCGCATCCCGGTGCTCTTCATTCATGGCGCCGCCGGCTCTCCACAGGACTGGCGCTACGTTCTCTCGCGCCTCGATCGCAGCCGTTATCAGGCGTGGTTCTTCTATTACCCGTCCGGCAGCTCGATCGAGTCGATGTCCCACCTGCTGTTTTGGAAACTCATCAACCTCTACACGCAGTACGGATTCTCCCGCGTGTATCTCACCGCGCACAGCATGGGCGGCCTCGTCGCCCGTGATTTTCTTTCCCGCCACGCCGGCAACCTCCCCGTGAGTTTCCCTCTCTTCGTCACGTTCGCCACGCCATGGGGTGGCGATCCTTGGGCCGAAACCGGTGTGCGCCACTCACCCGCTACGGTTCCGTCGTGGTTCGACATGCAGCCCAACGGCCCTTTCCTGCAAAAACTCTTTTCTCCACCGCTGCCCGCTTCGACCTCCTATCATCTTTTCTTCGGCCATCTCGGCAGCCCCGGACTCTTCCGCACCAACAACGACGGCGCCGTCACTCTCGAAAGCCAGCTCCGCTCCGAAGCCCAGCATGAGGCGAGGATGACCTACGGCTTCAATGAGAGTCACACCAGCATCCTGCGCTCGCCGGCCGTATTCGACCGCTACGCAACAATCCTCACGGCCTCCGGCGAAAACGCTCCGCCGCCATCACCTCAAGGCTCCATCCGCCTCGGTCTCTTCGACAACGACAACCGTGCCCTCTCTCCCGCGCAACCGCTGCTGATTCTCGATCCGCTCGACGGTCCGCCCGGTCGCATCATTCTTTCGCGCAACAGCGAAAACACCCCACTCGGTCCGCTCCCCGCCGGTCGCTATCTTTCGCGCGTCTTCGCCTACGGCTATGCCACGGATCCCGCGTCCCGCGAAATCACCGTCACCGCCGGCCAGCCCGTGTCCGCCGATTTTCAACTCCGCCCGCAAGGCGTTCTCCGCGGCATCGTCTCCGCCGAACCACCTGCGGACCGTGCCCGTTTTGTCGGCTATCATCGCGAGCCACACGCAACGCTGCGCATCCACCGCATCACACTTACCGGCCCGGGTGTTCAGCGCTCACTCGAGCCCGCCACACAACCATCCGCCGATCCAATCGCAGTGTATTTCGCCGGCCAGGATCTCGCGGAGGGCCCCGGCTTTTCCTTCGTCGGCCTTCCCGCCGGCGACTACGAGCTGCGCATCGAAGCCGACGGCCATGCGCCGTATATCGCACACCACACGGTTGTCCCCGGTCGCTACGAACCCACGCGCGCCATCACATTGAAACGGCTGTAGGGACTTGCCCGGCACAACAAAACCGCACGCGAGTTGGCGTGCGGTTTCATGTCGGTCCACGGCCAGTCCAACCCTGTATTGTGAAGGATTCACCACTCAAAAGGCTGGGCGTTTCGCAGTGAAATCCCTGACCCGCTCAATCTCCATTTCCCCTAAGCCTCCGCCAAACAGCTACATGACTTCGCGGAATATCGCCCGGCATGGATAAAGCGAAAAGGCGGACAGCAGCGCATCGATGCACTGCGTAACTGAAACCACTATATGAAAACCGAAACCTCCGAAACCATCGACCTTCTCAATAACCTCATCGAAACCTGCAAAGACGGCTGCGAGGGATTCAAGACCGCCGCAGACGACGCCAAGGACCCGCAGCTTCAAGCCGTCTTCCGCCGGTACTCCGCCCAACGCGCAGATTTTGCCCGCGAACTCCGCCAGCTGGTAGGCACCCTCGGCGGTGATCCTGACAAACACGGCAGCATCACCGGCGCGCTTCATCGCGGCTGGATCAACATCAAGGCCGCCGTCTCTTCGAATGAACCGCACGCCGTTCTTGCCGAGGCCGAACGCGGTGAAGACGCCGCCGTCGCCGCCTACCGCGATGCGAGCGAGCAAATCTATGAGCCCGTGGCCCGCGATCTCGTCTCCCGTCAGTTCACCGCAGTGAAGGCCGCGCATGATCAGGTGCGCGATCTTCGCGACAGCTCCCGCTACGCCAAAAAATAATCCGGCTCCTGTTCCCGCCGCGATTGGCTCCCTGGCACGGGTCTTCCAGTTATCCGTCCAGAGGCGCCGATTTTGAACTCACGTCGTCTGTGCCTTGGGTAAGGTGAAATAAAACCGCGCTCCGCCGCCTTCGCGCGGCTCGTAACCGCAGCGTCCGCCCTGTAGCTCCACCAGTCGTTGAACCACGGAAAGCCCGAAGCCGCGCATGGTCCCCGGCTCCGACAATCGATGGAACGGCCTGAAGAGCGCGTTCCGTCTTTCGACGCCCACTCCCGGGCCGCGATCATCCACCCAGAAAACGTATTCCGCGTCGCCCTCGCCCCAGCCGAGTTCGACGTGCGGATTTACCCCGGTGTGATCAATCGCGTTTGAAATAAGATCCGTCCAGATCCCCTCGATCCAGGGGGCGACTCCCACGACCTTCGGCCAGACCTCGGCATGAGCCACGTGGGCTTTTTTTTCCAGAATCCGCCGCTCCACGCGGGCCAGTCCTTTCCAGACGAGTTCATCCATGGGCAATACTTGCGTCGAAAGCGGCGTGGCGGTGGCCCTGGCCACAAAGCTTACCTGATCGATCAGCCGCGCGATCTCCGCTGCTGAATCGACCACGGGCTGGATCAATTCCATGTCCTCCGGCTTTTCTGTCCCCAGGATCTCCTTGATGACTTCGCTCGCCGTCATCACGCCGTTGAGCGATGAGCGCAGATCGTGATTCACCCGGCGCGCGACCGTCAGCAAATCCCCGCGCAGCCGCGCGCTTTCACAGGCGAGTCCGTGTTTTTCAACGACGTGCCGCAACGCCCGCGCCAGCGTTTGCTCGTTCCATTCCTCCGGTCCCAGCCACTCCACGTCTGCTGCCGGTTTTTTCGAGCCGAGCACGAGCACGGGCCAGCGAACAAGGCCTCCGGAATCGAGCCCGGTTTTGGCGCCCGCCACGACCGACGCCGCCGGCTCCACCAACACAAGCACGCTCACTTCACCCTGTGGACGCGTCTGCGCCTGCGAAAACGTTTCCAAGGCGGTCAACGCAACTCCGGGAAACACGCGCTGAACCGCATTCGTCAGCGGCTCCCGCAACGTGTCGCCCATCCCGATGACAAATACTTGCTGGGGTTTCATGCGTGATGCGCCGGGCTTTGAGTTTTTTCGGCAGGCGCCTTCCGGCTCCATTGGGCCAGCAAACCGCCGAGCTTCTCGAGGCTTACCGGTTTGGTGAGGTGATGGACAAAGCCCGCCTCGTGACTTTTCGCCACGTCATCCTCCATCCCGTAACCACTGACCGCGATACCCTGCAAAGCATGCTGCTCGCTTAATTCACGCATCAGCTCGATGCCCGATCTGTCCGGCAAACCCAGATCACTGATCACCAGATCAAAGCTGCCCGACTCCGCCGCCTGAAGCGCCGCCGTGGCCGAGTCCGCCGTTGTGACCGTGTGCTTCCCGCGACGCAGCCAGCGCTCCATCGTGGTCCGCGTGTCTTTGTGATCTTCCACCAGAAGGATGTTCAGCGGACGGGCCGGTTGCTTTCGCGAAGAGTCTTCCATCGGCGGACGCGACGCTCCGACCACCTTGATCGGTATCTCCAGCGTGAAACGCGCGCCCTTGCCCTTGCCGTCGCTCTCAGCCGTCACCGTTCCACCGTGCGCTTCCATGACGGACTTCGTGATCGCAAGCCCCAGACCAAGGCCGCCGAACTGTCGCGTGACGTGACGTCCACCTTGCTCGAAAGCCTGGAAAATTTTCTCCCGGCCGCTTGGGTCGAAACCCACGCCATTGTCGCTCACTTCAATCCAGAACAGACCGTCTCGAACTCCGGTGCGGATGGAAATTTCTCCGCCTTCAGGAGTGAACTTCACCGCGTTGCGGATGAGATTCCACATCGCCTGCTGGAGACGGACCACATCCCCCTCCGTCGTAAACTGCGTTGCCGAAGGCTCGACGCGCAGCGTGTGCTTTTTCGCCTGCACATCCGAGGAGCAGATCTCAAGTGCGCTGTCCAAAACCGCGTGGAGATCGACCGGGCCTTTCCGTAATTCCAGCTTTCCGCGCGCGATGCGTGTGAGATCCAGCAAATCGTCGATCAAGCGGGCCTCGAGCTCCACATTGCGCCGGGCCATCTCCAGCTGGCCGCGAATGGGCGCCGGCAGTCCGCCTTCCTCCGCCAGCTCTGTGATCGTTGTGAGCACCGGGGTCAGCGGCGTCCGCAACTCGTGCGACAGCGCCGCGAGAAACGCGTCCTTCGACGCATTCGCCTGCTCGGCGACTTCCTTGGCCATGCGCGTCTCGGCGTGGATTTTCTCCGCCGTGAGATCGGTGACGACCAGGCACATCACGAGCCCGCCTTCGATCGGAAGATGGCTGGCGGTCAGTTTGGTCGTGAGTGGCTGACTTTCGGTGGCGATCAACTGGCCAACCTCGGTCACTATCTCGCCGTCGCCCGAAAATACGGCTGAAAGCTTCTTCCATATTCTGGCTTCAAGCTTGTTGGAAATATCCGAGCCGATGACGCGCTCGAGTGGTTCGCGCAGCATCTCGGCAAAGCGATGATTGCAGTAGAGGATCAATCCGTCGGCAGAAATCGTGACGGCGCCTTCCTGCATGCGCTCGACGTACACGCGATACGGCTGCTCGGCGCCGGCGAGACTGTAGATCTGGTTTCCATTTCCACCCGACACGACCACGGCGTCCACTTCGCCGCTGCGAATCGCGTCCAGGGTTTCCTGCGCTTCACGCAACGAATCCTGCAACCTCTGCAGCTCGGAACGGCTGATCGTGTGGGACTTTTCTCCGGCTGCCGGAACCGGAGACTTGCGCGCCGCCTTCGGCGGAGCGCGGCGAACACTCTTTTTCTTCACGCGGCTTCGAACACGCTTCGTCGCGCGCGGCTTCTTTTTGGCCGGACGGGATTTCTTTTTCATAATGCCACCCACTTGGTCTCGGATTTTTCCTTGGGAGAGTCGGACGGTTGCAAATCGAGGCCCAGCATCACGCGGGCCCGGTTGGAGAGATCCCCCACCATGCGCTTGGCCGGCGCGGGGAATTGTTTCACGAGCGTCGGCGCCGCGATGATCTGCGCGCCGCTGGCCTCGCCTGGCTGCTGATAGATGTCGACGACTTCGAGATCGTAGCGGCCGACCAGGTGCTCGTCACAAAGCGCGCGGATGTTGGCCACCGCCTGCGCCGAACGTGGAGTGGTCCCGGTAACATACAACTTCAGGACGTAGCGCTGGCCCGCCACGGTCTTTTTGATCAATGCCTCAAACTCCGCGGCGGTGCTTCGACCACGGGTTTTCGCGGGCGTCTTTTTTGCGGGAGGGCCCTTGGCCTTGCCGCCTTTGGCTGCGCGTTTGGCGGTCATGATGCGGCCTTGTTTGAGGTCGCGGGGGAGAGATCCATGCCGATCATGACACGTTCAACGTTCGAGAGATCGCCGATCACGCGCTTGATCGGTTCGGGGAGTTTCCGCACCAGCGTGGGGAGGGCGACGATCTGGTCGTTCTGCGCGAGGTGCGGCTGCTTCGTGAGATCGATGACCTCAATGCGATGCCGGCCCGCCAGATGTTCTTCGCAGAGTTTTTTTAAGTTCGCGAAAGCGCTGAGCGACTTCGGTGTTTGTCCCGCGACGTAGAGCCGCAGATTCCATTCGTCGATCGTCGCCTTTTTCGGCGCGGCTTTGGCTGATTTCGCCGGCCGCGTCGGTTTGCGGGAAGCGGCGGGGGTTTTCACAGACACCGGTTTCCGCTTCGTGGGCTGAACTGAATTTTTTTTCGCTCTCATGAGTTGGCCTCCCTCTGGGTTTGACCACGGCCGCGACTGGACGTCATGGCTGCGAGGTCGGTTTCTGCCTGTTTCAATAAATCACTTCCGGCCTTCGCTGAACGCGCTTGCTCCTGCTCCTCGGCGGCAAACTGCGCCTGCAACGCCTCGATCTGCGCCTGGATCGCCTTGCGGCGGTGTTCGAGCGCGAGCGACTTCCGTTCGAGCTCTTCCTTCGCGAGTTGTTTGATCGCAGCGGTGCGCGCCTCTTGGCTGACGCGTGCTGAGCCGGTGAGCACACCTTCCTGACCGAGATACGCAGTGACGAGGCGCACGCCTTTATCGGTGATGAGAAATTCGCGGAGCTGGTTGGAGTGCTTCATGCCGCGCGATTTGAGAACGTAGAGCACACGGTTGCGTTCACCGCCGATCTCAATGTCGCGCAGGAGCAGCCACGAATCGGCCAGCGAGCTGAGGCCTTCGTCGGTCGTTTCCATCGCATTGCCGCCACGGGTTAGGCCGATGAGATAGCCGAGGATGTTTTTCGCGCGGAGAAAATCGATGAGCCGCACCAGCATGGTATTGGAGTCCTCCAGCGTGCCCGCCGTCTGCAGATTCGAGATCGGATCCACCACGACCGTCGTCGGTTTGAACTCGTCGATCATCTTGTGCATGCGCACGAGGTGCATCTCCAGGCCAAAGGTCGAGGGCCGCGTGGAGTTGAACATGAGGAGCCCGGCCTTCACGTGACGCGCGAGATTGATGCCGATGGAGCGGGTGTTGCGGAGGATCTGCGCAGGCGATTCCTCGAAGGAGAAATACACCGCGCGTTCTCCGCGTTTGCAGGCGGCATCGACGAGATGCGCCGCGAGACTGCTCTTGCCCGTGCCCGCCGTGCCGCTGAGCAGCACCGTGCTGCCGCGGAAGAAGCCTTTCCCGCCGAGCATTTCATCCAGCTCTTTCACACCGGTGGAGACGCGCTCGTCGCTCACAGAATAGCTCATGCCCGCCACCGTGACCGGCATGACGGAGATGCCTTTCTCATCGATGAGGAAGGGATACTCATTGGTGCCGTGCGTGGTGCCGCGATATTTCACGACACGCAGGCGGCGTGTGGAAATTTGTCCGAGCACGCGATGATCGAGGAGGATCACGCAGTCGGAAACGTACTCTTCCAATCCCTGGCGCGTGAGCGCGCCGTCGCCGCGTTCGCCGGTGATGATCGTCGTCATGCCGCGATCCTTCAGCCAGCCGAAGAGTCGGCGGAGCTCGGAACGGAGAATCGCCTGGTTCGAAAGGCCCGAGAAAAGCGTCTCGATCGTGTCGAGCACCACGCGCTTCGCACCGACGGTGTCGATCGCGTGACCGAGGCGGATGAACAGGCCTTCGAGATCGTACTCACCGTTTTCCTCGATCTCGTTTCGCTCCACATGCACATGATCGATCACGAGCTTCTTGCGGGCAATGAGGTCATTCAGGTTAAAGCCAAGTGAGGCGACGTTCTTCTTAATGTCGTCGGACGTTTCCTCGAAAGTCATCAACACGCCCGGCTCGTCATATTGAAGAATACCGCGGATCAAAAATTCCGTGGCGAACAGCGATTTGCCGCAGCCGGCTGAACCGCAGACGAGCGTGGGGCGGCCGACGGGCACGCCGCCTTGGGTGATTTCATCGAAACCGGTGATGCCGGTCGGGGCTTTCTGCAGACGCGGCGCGGGCGCGATTTTCTTCTTCGGGGTTTTTTTGGCCATGGCTGGAGTGGATCAGGATTTGGTGGAGAAAATTTTTTCGATCGCGCGTTCGAGCGCGCCGACATTCACGGGTTTGGTCAGGTGCTCGACGAAGCCCGCTTCACGGGTGCGCGCGAGATCCTCGTCCATGCCGTAGCCGCTGAGCGCGATTCCGGGAAGAGCCGGATTCGTCTCGCGAAATTCCTTCATGAGCGTGCAGCCATCGGCGTCGGGAAGACCGATGTCGGAAATGACGAGATCGGGCGGTTGCTGACGCGCAAGTTCCCGCGCCTCCACCGCACTGCCCGCCGTGAGTACCTCGAAGCTCCTGCGCTCCAAAAGACTCTTCAACGTGTTGCGCGTCGGCGTGTGGTCCTCGATCACAAGGAGGCGTCCGCGCTTTGCGAACGAAGGATTGGTGCCGGTGGTGGTTCCGTTTTCTGTTTGCGGATTCTGGTCGTGGGTTGTCGTCACACTCATGAGTGGCAGTTCGATTATAAAGGTAGCTCCGCGGTTCCGCCCCTCGCTCTCGGCGTAGATATCACCTCCGTGCATCTCGACGATCGATCGCGAGATCGCCAGTCCGAGCCCCAATCCGCCAAACCGATGCGAGCCGCCCGCGGCCGCGTGCTCGCCTTGGGAGAAGGCTTCGAAAATGCGCGCCAGTTCCTGCGCCGTCAGCCCGTGCCCGGTATCCTTGACCTCGATTCTCAGCCGCCTGTTTCCCGGATTCACCGAAGTCGTCACGGAAATCCTGCCGTCCTCGTCGGTGAACTTCACCGCGTTCTTGAGCACGTTCCAGAACACTTGCTGCAAACGCACCGCATCGCCAAAGACCGCGTGCAATGACGCCCGCATCTCGAGCTCAAAGAGGAGGTTTTTGCCTTCCAGTTCGGGACGCACCGTTTCGATGGCATCCGTCAGCACTTCGTGGGCATCGACGATACGGCGGTCGAGCGATAGTTTCCCACGTGTAATTCGCGTGAGATCGAGCAGGTCGTCGATCAACCGCGCCTCCAGATTCACCTGACGACGGATGGTTTCGAAAGACTCACGGACGTCCGCGGAAAGTTTTGGATCCTCGGCCGCGTCGCTTGCGAGCAACAGCACGGGGTTAAGCGGCGTGCGCAGTTCATGCGAAAGCGCCGCAAGAAAATCGTCCTTGGCGCGCGACCCGGCGAGCGCCTCGTCGCGTGCACGCTCCAGCTCAAGCTCCGCGCTTTTGCGCTGCGTGATATCCGTCAAAACGCCCACGAAACCGGCAACCTCCCCCGCCGGATTGCGGTCGGGCACAAAGATGACATGCACCCAGCGCGTACCCAGGTGGTCGTACGGAATTTCCATCTCGAATTCCACACGCTCGCCGGCAAGCGCGGCATCGATGTGATGCCTCGCGGCATTGAATGCCGCCCGCCCCGTCACCTCCCATACCGTCTTTCCCATCAACGTTTCCGGTGTGAAGCCATAACGAGCGGCGTAGGGTAGATTCGCGAAGGTGTAGCGGTACTCCCGGTCGCATTGCAGCAGGAAGACCGGCGCATTGTTCGTCACGAGACGCAACTGCTGCTCGCGGGCGCGCACTTCTTCACGGGCGCGCTTGTGGTCGGCCAGCTCGCGTTGCACGGCGCGGTAAAGGCGCGCGTTATCGATGGCGATGGCCGCCTGCGCCGCGAGCGCCTCCAGCACGTCCTCCGCTTCCTCGGTGAACACGTCCGCCTCGGGATGTCCGAAAAACAGTCCGCCAATAATCTCTCCCGAACCCGAACGCACCGGGGCGGCCAGATAGCTGCGCACAGGCAGATGGCCCGCCGGCATGCCTTTGTTCGGCGCATTTTTTCCGTAACGGGGATCGGCCAGAATGTCGCCCACGCGAATGGTGCCTTCTCCACGGAACGTCGGCCCGAACACCTCGGTGTTGCGGGGCATCGGGAAGTTTGCGAATGCGTCCCGAGACACACCCGAAAGTGTGTAGAGCGTGTACGACTCTCCCTGCTCATTCACCGTGTTGTAGAAAAACGCGCCAAACTTCGCCCCGGTGATCTCGCGCGCGGCATCCGTCACCGACTGCACGATCTTCTCCACGTCACGCTCGGCTACAAGCGCTTCGCCCACCCGGTTCAAAACCTCCAGTGTGTGCGTGCGGCGGGTCAGCGCGCTCTCCGTCGCTTTCCGGCGCGAGATGTCGCGGGCGATTTTCGAGGCTCCCACGATCACGCCGCGGCTGTCGCGGATGGGCGAGACCGTGAGTGACACATCGATCAACTGTCCGTCTTTGCGTCTGCGAACCGTTTCGTAATGCTCAATCGGTTCACCCTTCCGGATGCGGGCGAGGATCCGGGCCTCTTCGTCCAGCTGTCCATGCGGAAGCAGGATCGTGATCGAGCGACCGATCATCTCCTGTGCAGAGTATCCGAAAAGACGCGCCGCGCCCGCGTTCCAGGTCTGCACCACGCCATCGAGATTTTTGCTGACCACCGCATCGTCAGACGACTCCACGATCGCCGCCAGCTGACGGGTCGCACGCTCCGCGTTTTTGCGCGCCGTGATGTCCTGCACCACGCCGACCATTCCCACGACACGGCCCTCCGCGTCGTACTGGCCACGGCCGGTCGCGGCGATCCAGACCATCTTCCCGTCGGAGCGGTTCACCCGATACTCGATCGCATACTCACCGCGCGAGGAAACGGATTCCTCCACGGCCTTTCGCGCCGTTTCGCGATCCTCCTCGTGCAGCAGTTCCCGCAGTTGGGTCCACGTCACACTGGGGCCGGCAGGGATTCCGAAGATCTCCGCTCCGCGCTCTGAAAAATTCACGATGTCACTCGCGGCGTCCCACGTCCAGGGACCGAGATCGGCCGCGATGGCCGCCAGGTTCAGTCGCGCCTCACTCTCGCGCAACGCTTCGTCCGCGGCCCGCGCGTCGGTCACGTCGCGCGAGACGGCAAGAATCCGCTCCGGCTTTCCATTCCGGCCGTTGATCGGCGAAACCTGCACGTCCCACCAGCGAACCTTGCGCGAAACAATCGTGGGAAAACATCCGTACAACCGGCCGACTTTTCCCTCGCACGCAGCCGCCACCACCGCGCGGGCCTGCTCTTCCTTCCCTTCATACGCCCAGAACGTGGCCCAATCGGCATTCCGGTACGGCGTGAAGTCATCGATCTCCATCAACCGCAGTCCGGTGTCGCTCATCCAGAGGACGCGGCCGTCCAGATCCAGCACCTTGATACAGTCCGTGGACGCACCCACCACGCTCTGCAAAAACGTTTCGCTGTCCTTCAGCGCGAGCTCGGCACGACGGCGCTCTGCCATCTCGCGCTCAAGCTGTACGACATGCGTTTCCAATTCGGTGTTTTTCCGCGCGAGCTCCTTTCGCTTCGACTCGAGCTCGCGGTGAATCGCCGCCTTTTCGATCGCGTTGCGGACACTCTGCTGAAGCAGCACGCCGTGAACATTGCCCTTGAGAATAAAATCGTGCGCTCCGCTTTGCAGCGCCTCGACCGCCACCACGGTCGCCGCCGAACCCGTCAGCATCACAATGCCGAAGGCATGCACGCCCCACTTCGCCACAATGGCGCGCAGAAGCTCCAAGCCATTCCCATCGGGCAGGTCGTAGTCCAGCAGCACGCAATCCGGGCGTGTTTTCTCCAGCATCGCCTTCGCCTGCGCGACGTTGCCCGCCTCCGAGACCTCGAAGGAGATGTCGTCCGTTTTCGTGAGCAACCGGCGGAACGCCACGCGATCTTCGGGCGCGTCATCGACGAGCAAAACACGGACGATGGATTGGGGTGGGATCGTCGTCATTCGCGGGCTGGGGTGTCTAACGAGGCTGGAGGAGCAAGATCATCGCGTCGAGGCAGCCAGGCCGACTCGAGCCAGTAAGCCGCCAGCATTTCAACGGAGCGCTTGAACGACGCGTAGTTCATTTCCTTCACGTGGTAGGCGTTCGCGCCGTTTTCATAACACCAGGAGATGATGGCGGGATGGTTCGCCGTGGAGAAAATCACCACCGGCACATGTTTCCACGCCGCATGCTCGCGCACGCGCTTGAGCACCGTGCGGCCGTCGACTCCCGGTAAATTCAGGTCGAGCACGATGAGCGAGGGTTCACTTTTCCGATCGCCCACGGAGCCGTTCTCGAGGCGGGCCAGCGCTTCCTCACCACGCACGCATCGCTGCAATTCCACCGGCGGCATCGCGGGGTGTTTGCCGAGAATGCGCTCGAGCGCCGAGAAATCCTCGTCGCTGTCCTCGACCACGAGGATCGAGGAAACCGGTTGTGCGCGCCTGCTCAATTGCGGCCCTCCGTTCCCACGGTGAAACAAAACGTGGTGCCCGCGCCCGGTTCCGACTCGAACCAGATGCGGCCGTCGTGGCGCTCGATGATCTTGCGCACGATGGTGAGCCCCGCGCCGACACCGCCGCCGAATTTGTCGCGCTCGTGCAGGCGTTTGAAAATGCGGAAGACGAGATCGCGGTGTTCCGGCGCGATGCCGATGCCGTTGTCCTTCACATAATACGCAGCCGGGCGGTCCGCGCTCGCCGCGCGATGGCCGACCTCCACGCAACGCTGCGGCTTGTCGTTATACTTGATCGCGTTCGCCAGCAGATTGGAAAACACCTCGCTCATCCGGTCGAAGTCCGCGCGCGTCGGAGGCAGCGCACTCGCACGGCGCACGTCCACGTTGTTTTCGCGCAGGCGCGCAGCGAGTAGATCGAGCGCATCGGACAGCGCCGCATTCATGTCCACTTCCGCGGGTGCAAACTCAGCCCGGCTGAGACGCGAATAATACAGGAGCGAATCGAGCAGCGATTCCATCCGCTCGGACAACCGCAGCACGGTGCGCACATGCGCGACGGCATCGTCGCCGAGTTTCTCGCCATGATCCTCGAGCAGGAAGTTGGAGAAATTGTGAATGCCGCGCAGCGGCTCCTTCAGGTCGTGCGACGCGACGTAGGCGAACGAGTCGAGCTGGCTGTTCTTCTCCCGCAACTCGGCGTTGAGGCGTTCGATCGTCTCCGCGCGCCGCACCACGACCTCGAGTACCGAATGCCGGAGAGTGCGCGCCGCGGCTAATTCAGAGTCGAGCCAGGGCAGCGAGCGGCCGCTGACTTCCTCGCGCCAGAGCGCGAAGGATTTTCGCGGAGTCAGCCGGTCGCCATTCGGCCCGCTCGCGACCACGACTTTGTTCGGATCGCCCGCCCAGTTCACCGTCTGCGCCTCCTCCGGGCGGAACCAGAAAATGAAATCCGGCCGCTGGGGCGACAATCGCGCCGCAAGCAGGCCGCTGACGGGCAGCTTTCTGAATTCCGCCGACAATTCGCCGAGCCGGTCGGTCGCCCAGACAGGTTCACCCGTCTGGCCTGCGATCCAGCCCGCGAGAGAACTCAGCTGCGCAGAATCCGGGGTCGATCCGCGCATGAACACCTCGCCGTCATACACCAGCGCCGCACCAGCCGCCTCGATCCCGGCAAAACTGTCGCCCTCCTCCGCGAGCAACCCGGTCTGGAAATCTTCGCGCGCCGCCATCGCATCGACCGCAGCGCGATGTTTCTCGTGCAGTCGCGTGGTGTAGCCGTGCTGCTCGCCGCGCTCTTTTTCGCCGACCTGCAGCGAAAGCATGTGCGCGAGAAACTCACACGCCATCCGCGTTCCGTGCGGCATATAGTGCGGCGAGTAGTGATGGCAGGCGAACAGCCCCCAGAGTTTGTCCGCGATCACGATCGAGACGGACATCGACGCGTGCACGCCCATGTTGCGCAGGTACTCGACGTGGATCGCCGAGGTCGCCCGCGTCACACAGTAGCTCATGTCGAGCGGCGCGCCGGTGGACGGACGCAGCACCGGAAGAAGCGGCACGGGCTTGAACTGCACGTCGGGGATCAGCCGCAGCTGCGATTTCCTGAAAAGCTCCCGCGCCTGCTTGGGAATATCCGACGCCGGATAATGCAGCCCGAGGTACGACTCGAGATCCTCGCGTTTCGCCTCCGCCAGAACATGGCCTGAGTTGTCCGCGGCAAACCGATACACCATCACGCGGTCGAATCCGGTGAACTCTCGCAGGTGATCGGCCGCACGCTGGCAAAAATCCTCCACCGTCGTGGCACCCTGGATGTGCACGAAGGTGTTTTTCAGCGAAGAATAGATTTCTTCACGGGCGGAGTTGTCCCGGCCAGGCCACGATTCCAGCTCGAGGATCAGCGCCCCCTGATGACGATGAATCACGCCTTCAAAGGTGGCGTTTGTTCCGGGCACGTTGATCCGCGGCAGATAGTGGGGCGTTGCCTCGAGCGACTTTCCCAGAACCTGACGCCGCAGATTCTCCACGTCGGCCGGCGTGATCACGGTTTCCAGCAACGCCTCGAGCACCTGTTCGGCGGGAAGTCCGAGCTTCTCCTGCGTATTCGCGCTCGCCTGAACAATCCGGAGTGACGGCTCCTCGAGCACCAGCATCACCGCATGCGGCTGCACCAGCCCCGGGATGTGGATCGGCTCGCGGTCGCAATTGGTCAGATCGACAGGCTCGGACATGATGCGCGGGCGGGGAGTTAAAATTTCAACCACTGCCCGAAACAGGCAAAGGTGTGCTTCGCTGCTTCCGCCGCCGGTTGCTCTAATCCGCCCGCCCGATCATCCGCCGTCTGCGCCCACATCCCAAATGCCCGCCACCGCTGTCCCGTCTCGGCGCCGTAACCATTGAAGAACCGTCCGCCGGTCTCTGGCGTCACGCCGAGCGTCTCCCGAAACTGTTTCGAGATCATCTGCCCTCCAAGCGTCGAACCCTCGAGCACGTACAAGCAGCCAATCGCCGCGCCGACTCCTTCCGTGCTCGGCAGCGTCCGGCAGCGCTCCCACGAATTTATCTCCGCCTCGTTCACGCCCAGCGCCGCAAGATCCCCGCGCAACCAGGCGGTCTTGCGATGCGCGTCAAAATCGAAGTCCAGTGCGCGCCAGTCCGCAGACGTGCCGAGCTGTGCCTCCAGCGGTTCATAAAGCGTCAGAAATTTCTCCAGCAACCGGCCGTAATCATCACGCGTACGGATGCGGGAAAAAACACTGAGAGAGTTTTCGAGATCTTGATGACAGACCGCCGTGTGAGTTTTCAGAGCTTGGAGCAACCGCATCGCTGGAGGGATTTGTCACCCAGTGGGGCGGGGTCCGCGGTCGCATGCAAGCCGGGTGCTGACATTCCTTAATCTTTTTCTGAAAACAGGTTCGGAAAAATGCAGTGTGCAATGAGACCGCGTCGAAATCGGGCAATTCGCAGTCTACTCATGAATTTCATCCTTTGAGCGCGCCCGCCGTGATCCCCTTCACGAGCTGCTTTTGCATGAGGAGGTAGATGATCAAAATCGGAATGGTGACGACGAGCACGCCGGCAAACAGCGAGCCGTATTCACTCCGGTACTGCGCCGTGAGGGACAGATTCGCGAGGCCAAGCGGAAGAGTACGCGCCGCACCGTCCCCACCACCCGAGGTGAACATGAATGCGAAGAAATACTCCTTCCAGATGCCGATGAACTGGAAAATCGCGACTGTCACCAATCCGGGTCGCGCAAGTGGCAGCATCACGCGCCAGAACGCGCCCGCCTCACTGCAGCCGTCCACCACCGCTGCTTCATAAAGCGACGCCGGCAATGCACGGAAAAATCCCGCGAGAATGAAGATCGCGAACGGCAGACCATTCGCCGTGTAGACGAGGATGAGGCCGAACCGCGAATCGAGCAGACCGAGCGCGCGAAGTTCAAAAAATAGAGGGACGATGCTCAGCTGCACGGGAATCATGAGCCCCGCGAGAAACAGCCAGTAGGTGAATTTTCCCAATGGATGATAAAACCGGCTCAACGCATACGCTGTCATCGCACCAAGCAGCACGATCGCCGCAACCGATGTGCTGGTGACGAGGATGCTGTTGAAAAAATAGTCACCGAAACGCGCCTCCCGCCATGCCCGCGCATAATTTTCCCACGCCAGTCCATCGATCGCGGGCAGCGCGAACGCATCGCGAAAAATCTCCGCGTCCGGCTTGAGCGACGAGTACGCGACCCAAAACACCGGGTACACGACCCAGAGCAAATAACCGCACAACACCGCGAAGATCAGTCCGCGCGAGAGCGAGAAACCGCGGGTGCGCCGGACGTTTTCAGAATCGTTGCCCATCTCAGCCTTCCTCCTGGTTTCGCATCGTTCGCAGCAGTGCTGCCGAGCCGACGAGCACGAGCACAAACATGACGACAGCGATCGCGGTGGCGCGGCCGATCTGGAATTCTTTGAACATCGTCGAGACCATCAGCGTGCTCAGCACGTGTGAGCTGCTGGTCGGCTCTTGCGATGTCAGCAGCCAGATCATCTCAAAGGTGTTCAAACCCGCGATCACGATGAACACCGCGGAGATCGCCAGCACCTCCCGGATCTGTGGCAACGTGATGGAAAAAAACTGCCGCCATTCCGAAGCACCATCGAGCTCCGCCGCTTCGTAGAGTTCGTGGCTGATCCCCTGCATCGCCGCGAGATAAAGCACCAGATTGAAACCGCACGCCATCCAGAGATAGATGGGAATCAGCGCGCGATAGAGATTCGCCTGCGACAGCCACGCATAGCCGGCAAACGACTGCAGCCAGTCGCTGCCTGTCCACACGCCCAGTTTCACGAAGGCCGCGTTGATCAGGCCGCCGTGCGGATCGTAGGCGTTCATCCAAAGCAGCGTCGCTGCGATTCCGCCGAGCAGATTGGGAAACAAAAACACTGCGCGGAAAAATCCCGCGCCCCACACGCCGCGATGAATCATCGCCGCGAAAAACAGCGCCATCGGCACGACCGCGAGCGTCGGCACGATCATGAGGTAGAGGTTGTTTTTCAGCGCGTCCCAAAACGTGTCGCTCTCCAGCAGCAGCCATTTGAAATTAAAAAGCCCCGCCCAGCTCCGCTCCGTGAAACCATCCCAATTCGTGAACGCCCACGTGATCGACGCGAGCGAGGGCAGGATCACAAAGGCACCGAAAAGCAGCAACGCAGGTCCAACAAAACCCGCCGCCAGCGAAGCACGCAGCCGGCCGAGGCCGCCGCCTGTAGGAGCGGCTTTACGCCGCGATAACTCAGAGTTCTGGTCTTCGACGGGCGTGGCGGCAATCTCTTCGCACCTCGTTTTTCTCACGCTCATCCCTCGCGGCGTAAAGCCGCTCCTACAACGCTGCCAGCCCAGCCACAAGACCGCGCCCGCCAGGAGCCCGCACAACGCGAGAGCCTTGCCTGTGTGTTTCACCTTAACGCGTTCCTGTTCGAGCGCGCGCTCACGTTCTCCTTTGGCCGTTTGTTCGAGTCGCTCGCCAAATTCCTCCGGCGTGATCCGGCCGGTCATGAGCTGAAACCGAGCGTCGTTCAGCCCTTGGGCGATAAATGCCGTAAACGCCGCCGTCGCTGGCGGAGCCGCATCGACGACTGCGGGCGCTCGTTCAACGAATTCAGCGATCTGGCGGAGCGCGGATGAATCATAGTCCTGCGGGCGCACCGCACGAAGCGCGACAGGTGCGTCGTATTTTTTGGCGAAGGCGCGCACGCGTTCGCGTGACGTCATAAAGCGGAAAAAATCCACCGTGGCGCGTTCCCGTTCCACATCGCCCGTGGCGAACATGAAGAAATAAGCGCTGCGCGCCTGCACGGCGCCCGCCGGTCCGACGCCATCGAAAAATCCCGGAAGATTAAACGCACCCAGCTGAAAACCTTCGGGAAATTTTCCGCGCATCTCGCTGACCAGCCACGTGGCGCTGATCGTCATCGCCGACTTCCCGTCGAGAAACGCCTGCTGCGCGGCGGTGTGCGTCATGCCTTCCCAGCCCTTCAGGAGCGAGGTCTGGCTGATTCGCTGCAACACGGCCGCAGCGCGGACAAACCGCGGATCGGTGTATGTGCCCGGGGTGATTTGTTGATAATTTCGATAACCTTCCGCGCCGGCCGCGCTGAAATGCGCCGCCTGCAAGAACGCATCGCCGTAACGCATGTACATACCGGGCAGCGTCAGAGGAGCGAGGCCGGTGGCGCGGATTTTATCACAGAGCAGAAAAAACTCCTCCCACGTTTTCGGCGGAGTCCACCCGTGCTGCGCGAACAAGGCCTCGTTGTAGAAAACCACCCAGACGGCGTGCGTGTAAGGCAAAGCATACACGGCTTCCCCGCGTTTCCATCGATCGAGGACTCCCGGGAGAAACGATTCCCGCCAGGTGCCGTCGCCTTCCCAGTTCGGACCGTCGAGATAGGGCGTCAGGTCGCGGATTTTTCCGGCCGCAATCAGTGTGTCGTAGAGCAGCCGCGCGTCGGAGGCATCGGGAAAATCGCCGCCCATCGCGCGGATCTGGATCTTGTCGTCGTTGCGAATATCGCCCGCGATGCGCACGCGGACCCCCGGCCGGAGTTTTTCAAACGCACGTGCTGTTTCATCGAAGAACGCGGTGCCATAGGCTGCCGGTTGCAGCGGTATTTCAATCTCGACTACCGGACGCGCGATGTCCGCCGGCTGACCGCGGAGCGATCCGGCCAACGCGGAGAGGCAGAAAAAAAGGAGGAGCCGGCACACCGGCGCGACGCGCATGCTGCCTGCATGGATTTCCCCGCGCGCGTTGGCAAGGGACCGTTGCTCGAAACGCAACGTCGTCGTTCAGGACCCGGTGGCGCTGCGTTGATTTTCCCGCGTCCTAAATGATGCGGCTGCGAGAAGACGTTTCGCTCACTCGTTTTTGCCGGCACCTTTGTCGCGCATCTTTGCGAATGCTTCGCGGGCAGCCGCTTTTTCGGCGTCGTTGAGCTTCCCATCGCCGTCCTTGTCGAAGCGACGCACCAGACGTGGATCGTTCTCGATGGCCTTGATCGCCTCGGCGCGCTCGGATTCGTCGAGTTTGCCGTCACCGTTCTTATCGAATTTCTCCAAGGCCTTTTTGTGGATCTTCTCACGTGCCTTGCCCTGGCGGCCGGCCGTGGTTTCGCGGTTATATTCCTTGGCCGCCGCTTTCTCGTCCTCGTCGAGTTTGCCGTCGCCGTTTTTGTCGAAACGCTTAAGGATGTCCGCCTGTTGTTCTTTGCTCATCGCCTGCTTTTCAGGGGTGTCGGTCATTTCATCCGTGCTCGCGTCTTTGGCCGGAAGTGCGGGGATGAGAAATAGCGTTGCTGCGAAGAGGGCTGGGACTAGAGACGAGGGCTTCATGGCTGTGTTAGTGGAATGATCTGGATGTCTGAGTATTTCAGACGTCCGGTGCCCTCTCAGGTTACAGCTTTGAAGGCAGCCCGGCATGTACCAAGTCACCTTTTCCGAACAAGCGATGCGCGAGCTCAACAAGCTCGACAAACTCACCCAGCTCGACGCGATCTCGCCCATCAGCGGGCTGCGTGCGGACGACCTCGCCAATCCACGCGAACCGCTCGGGCGTTTTGCGCGGGGCGGACACACGCTCTACCGGTTGCGCGCCGGCGAGTTCCGCTTCTATTTTCAGGTGAACGGCGAGACGCTCCACACCCTTTACATCCTGCACAAAAACTCGCTCGAGGACTTCCTGCTGCGTAACAAACTGCCCGTTTCCGAAGACCAGCTTGTCGAGCAGCACTCGAAGTTCTGGAAATACCTCGAAACGCTCACCAAATAACCCGCGTCATGGCCGATCTCGATCCGCAGGAGGATCCCTACCACGTTCGCAACGCCAGCCGGATTTATTTTCTGCCGAATCTGATGACGGCGGGAAATTTGTTCTGCGGCTTCATGTCCGTCATTCACTGCATCCAGGCGCGTCTGGCGGAAACGGCTGCCGGCGGATCGTACCTCGGCAATTCCAACACCGACCACTACCGCTATGCCGTGTATTTCATCTTCGGCGCTGCCGCATTTGACACGCTCGATGGGCGTCTGGCGCGCATGGGCGGACGCGAATCGCTGTTTGGCGCGGAGTTCGATTCACTCGCAGACGTGATTTCGTTCGGGATCGCCCCGGCGTTGATGATGTTCTTTTTCATCCTGTCGCCAACGACCGGCTACGAGTGGTTCCGCAACATCGGCTGGTGTGTGGGATTCATCTACCTCCTGTGCGCCGCCATGCGCCTTGCACGGTTCAACGTGATCACGAACCCCCTGCTTCATCGCACCGCCAAGGAGTCCAACAAAGACTTCATCGGTCTGCCAGTTCCCGCAGCTGCCAGCACGGTGGCCGCAACGGTGCTTTTCCTCATCGAGCTCGTCCAAGGCGACAAGTCGCTCAATCGTTGGGCACTGGCGCTGCCCCCGCTGATGGTGATGATCGCACTTCTGATGATGAGCACGATCCGCTACCCCAGCGGGAAAAATCTGGGGATGCAGACGCAGACACGGGTTAAACCCTTCGTCGGTTTTCTGGCTCGTGGCCAGTCTGCTGGTGTTCTACAAGGAGTTCGGCTTCCTCGTGATTTGCCTCGGTTACATTTTCTTCGGTCTCTTCCGGCATTGGCGGCGGCGGGCCACCGGCCAGAGCATCACGCATCCGCCGTTTGGGCCCAAAGTGTGAGCAAGTTCACGATAACCCACCAACAACTTAGTGCGTGCGAACAAGTGCCCCGTTACTCAACCCCCCTTCGCGATTGTTCACAGCGTCCGGAAGCCTCTTTTCTCCCATGAAAAACGGCCGGTTATCGGTCTTTTTCACAGCACATACTGATACGGATAACATTCCTTATTGAACTAGGTATTATTTAGACTTTGGTAATTTCTCAAAGCCGCTGAGCCAGTGACCCCTTCCAGCAACACATGAAATTTAAGATCAACCGCGATCACTTCAGCAACGGACTCGCCCAAGTTCTCAACGTCGTCGGCTCCAAAGCCACGATGCCCATCCTGAGCAACGTCCTCATTGAGGCGGAAAAGGATCACATCACGCTCACCACGACGAATCTCGACCTCGGCATCCGCTGCAAAATCAAGGCCGAGGTCAAAGAACCCGGCTCGGTCACTCTCCCGGTAAAACGCCTTGCCACCATCGTTCGTGAACTGCCCAACGTGGATGTCGTCTTCGACGCCGCTCCGAATCACCAGGTGAAACTGGCGTCCGGTGGCTCCAATTTCAAAATCATGGGCATCGGCAAGGAAGAGTTCCCGCCGCTGCCTGAGTTCGGCGACGAGAAGTCCTTCACCCTCGAACAGGCCGAGCTCACCGCGATGCTCAAGAGCGTCGCCTACGCCCAGTCGACCGACGAGACGCGCTACATCCTCAACGGCGTCTATTTTAACTTCAAAGACGGCAAACTCTCGCTTGTCGCCACCGACGGCCGCCGTCTCGCGCTCATTTCGAAGGAGCTCGAAGTCCCGGCAGCCAGCGCAGGAAGCATCATTCTGCCCGCAAAGACGGTCGGCGAACTCCTCCGCATGCTGGACAAGGGGGAGAAGCTCAAAATCTCGTTTAATGACCGCCGTGCGGCCTTCCAGCTCAACACGGACAAGGACTCCAGCGGTCTCGATCGACAGCATCTATCTTTACTCGAAGGTCGTAGAGGGCAATTACCCGAACTACAACCAAGTCATCCCCAAGGAAACCCACCAGCGCATCAAGCTGGAGCGCGAACTCTTCCAGCAGTGCGTGCATCGCGCGGCGCTCGTTTGCAGCGAGAAGTCCAACTCGGTGAAGATCAAGGTCACCAGCAACCTGCTCGAAATCACCGCGCAGAGCCCCGATTTCGGCGAAGCCCATGAATCGATGGCAATCGCCTATAGCGGCCCAGACCTTCAGGTCGCCTTCAACCCGCAGTTCATCATGGATCCGCTTCGTGCGCTTACGAAGGACGAGGTTTTCTTTGAGCTGAAAGACGAAGTAAGCCCCGGCGTGTTCAAAACGCTGGAAAGCTTCATTTGCGTGATCATGCCGGTGCGCCTAAGCTAACGCGATCAGCCATATCCACTTTGCCTTGGGCGGCTGGTTTCGACCTGCCGCCCTTTTTGCCTCTCCATGTTCGACTTTGCCTACCTGATTCTTGTCGCGACGATTGCCTGGTTCGCCCTCTTTCAGCTCAACCTGCGTCTGGCGTCACCCGTCCTCGCCATTATCAACCGCTGGCTGCGGTGGATCATCTTTAGCACCGGTGGCGCGCTGGTGGTGATCTACTACGGCCTCATAGACCGGCCGTACTGGGTCGTTGCGGTGGCCTTTTTGCTCATCTGGTTTCTTGGTGAGACGCTGTATAACTGGCTGGCGATCAAAGCACTCAGCGTAAGCTCGCTGCCGCTGTTCCCGAAGTTTGTCGCCAACACCTCTGGAGAAGAATGGCCGACGCAATCCGCGGCTGCTGAAACTCCGCGACTGGCTGCGCGCGCAAAACTTCAAGCAGGTGCAGGCGCTTAAAGCCGAGGTTGGCCAGGGCGTGCAGCTGCGTGTGTCGATTTACCAGGATCTCAGCGCGGCCACTCGCGTGCAGATCACTTTTCTTCCCCAGATCAATGGAGCGATCTCGGTGTGTTGCAGCCTCTCAACCCAGACCGTGAGCGGTTATCGCTACGTCACCGACAATCTATTCCTTCCTTTTGGCGGCTTCTATCCGGAAAACTGGCTGGTGGAGCGTCGTCCCTGGACACGTTCGCTTTCCAAACTGCTAGCGAGTCATCGGGCCCGCCTCGCAAAGGCCAACGAGATGGCCCAGCCCTGGCACACCGAGCCACTGTACGATTTGAACGCGCAGCAACGCGAATTGGAACAGGTGAACACCGAGCTGGGTTTTCTCATGCCGCACGCTGATCGCGAGGACTTTGGCAAGATGACCTACGAAGGTCGCTACCGCGTGTGGAAGGAGATCTGGCTGCTTAATTATTTCGGGCGCAGCGCGCGCTACGAGTGAGCGGACGGTGATGCGTTCCCGGCGGGAACGCTCAACGCCCCTTCATGACTTTTCGCCTGCACAAGCGCATCCCGGAGCAACTGCGCGAGAGACTGTATCGTGAACGGTTTCTCGATGAAATGCTTCACGCCTAGATTGCGCGCTCGATCGATTTCGAGGGAGCGCATGAAGCCGGTGGAGAGGATCACCGGCAGCTCCGGCCTTGATTGAAAAATGCGGCGGGCAAGTTCGATGCCCGTGATTTCCGGCATCGTGAGATCCGTGATGATGGCGTCGAACGAGTCTGGTGACTGCTGATACATGGCGAGCGCCTGTGCGGAACTCGTCAGGGCGGTGGCGCGATAGCCGAGCTTGTTGAGCATGCGCTCGCCGATCTGCGCGATGCTGGCTTCGTCGTCGATGAGGAGGACGCGTTCACCGTTTCCGCGGACGGGTTGAATGGGCGCGTTGCTGGCTTCGATTTCGCCCGTTTCAACCGCGGGAAAGTAGAGGCGAAACTGCGTGCCCAGACCGGGTTTGCTATCAACCGTGATCGCGCCGTCGTGATTTTGCATGATGCCGTGGACCACGGCGAGGCCGAGACCCGTCCCCTCGCCAGCCGGCTTGGTGGTGAAGAACGGTTCAAATATGCGCTCGCGAGTCGGGGCGTCCATGCCGACACCGGTATCACGAACCCGGAGACAAACGGCGCGGCCGGAGGCGAGTTGCGGGTGGGCGGCGGCGAGCGCCGGGTCGGTATCAGAGAGGCCGAGCGTGACGGTGAGAACACCACCGCGCTCGCGCATGGCGTGGGCGGCGTTGGTGCCGAGGTTCATCATCACCTGGTGCACCTGGGTGGCGTCACAGAGAACGCGCGGGCAGCCGGGGGTGATATCTGTCTGAAACTCGATCGTTGAAGGCAGCGAGGCGCGGAGCAGGCCGAGCGCTTCTTTCACGACGCGGTCGAGGGCGGTGACCACGCGTTGCTGGTCGCGGCGCCGGCTGAACAGGAGGATTTGGGCGACGAGATCACGGGCGCGATTGCTGGCCTTGAGCGCGTCGCGAAGGAAACCATGCGCGGGATGGCTCGGGGTGAGCTCGAGGCCGGCGAGCTCCATGTTGCCGAGAATGCCGGTCAGGATGTTGTTGAAATCGTGCGCGATGCCGCCGGCCAGAGTACCGATGGCTTCCATTTTTTGCGCCTGACGGAGCTGGGCTTCGAGGCTCTTGCGGATGTTCTCGGCTTCAATGCTGGCGGTGATGTCGCGGGTGATGATGACACCGTGTTCGCGCTTGTCGGCGGTGGTGAAGGCGCGGCCGGAAGACTCGAACCAGCGCCAGACACCGTCTTTATGACGGTAGCGGTAAAGTGCTGCCTCGGTGGCTTCGCGCTTCTGAAATTTCTCCAGCACCAGCGCGAGGTCGTCCGTGTGGATGCGTTCGAAGATGCTCGTGCCGACAAGCTCCGCCTGACTGTAGCCGGTGATCGCGAAGTGATTGGGGCTGACGTAGTGAACGCGGCCGTGGATATCGATTTCGCTGACGAGATCGTTGGAGTTCTCCACGAGCGTACGATAGCGCAGCTCGCTGTCCTTGAGGGCGGATTCCGCTGCGCGGCGCTCGGCGCGCTGCCGGGCTTCGCGGAGCTCGCGGATCACGGCAGGAGCGAGGCGCGTGAGATGGTCTTTGAGCAGGTAGTCCTGCGCACCGCCGCGCATCGCCTGCACGGCGACATCTTCACCGACAGTGCCGGAGACGAGCAGGAACGGAAGATCCATCCCGCTGCGGCGGAAGATGGCTAGCGCGTCAAAGCCCGAGAAGGTCGGAAGATTGTAGTCCGCGATAATGAGGTCCCACTGACCGTGATAGAGTGCGTGCTCAAAAGCGTGGGCGGTCTCCACACGGGTCACCTTCGGATCAAAACCGCCGCGGGTCAGGTGAAGAATGACAAGCGCTTCGTCGGTGTCGGAATCCTCGACGAGGAGAAGACGAAGCGGAGTGGCTGACATAGTAGGAGGGCGGCTGGAAATTAGCGACCGGGAGCGGGTTCGTTGAGGATCAGCCAGTAGAGGCCGAGCTGGCCGACCACGTGGATGAACTCATCGAAATCCACGGGTTTGCGGATGTAGCTGGTGGCCCCGAGGCTGTAGCTTTCGACGACATCGCCTTCCTCGCGCGAGGTGGTGAGCATGATGACGCGGAGCAAAGCGGTGCGCGGATCGGCGCGCATTGCACGGAGAACCTCCATGCCGTCGACCTTGGGAAGTTTCAGATCAAGGAGAACGAACGCGGGTATATCGGTGGTGTCGCGGCCAGCGTAGGTTCCCGCGCCGAAGAGCCAGTCGAGCGCCTCCTGACCGTCGGCGGCGACGACTACTTCGTTGAGGATGCTGTTCTTCTTGAATGCACGGAGCGTCAAAGCGACGTCATCCGGGTTGTCTTCGACGAGGAGGATTTTTCGCGAGGGCGCAGGCATGAGCGGGGTTTGACAGGGTTATGAGGCGGGGGATTTGAGCGTAAAATGAATGCGGGTGCCCTGACCGGGAGTGGACTCGGCCCAGACGCGACCACCGTGGCGCGTGATGATACGGCGCACCGTGGCCAGGCCTATGCCGGTGCCCTCAAATTCGGCACGAGTGTGCAATCGCTGAAATGGCGCAAAGAGTTTTCCCGCATACTTCATATCAAATCCCGCCCCGTTATCGGTCACTGTGTAAATGACACCCTGATCTGGACTGTCAACGGGGGCGTCGGCGACAGAAAACTCAACTTTGGCATCGGGTTGGCGTCGGGTGTATTTCCACGAATTGCCCAGAAGGTTATCCAGAACGATGCGCATAAGATCGCGATCTGCGCGCGCGGGAAGTGTGTCAGGGCAGGTGAATGCAACCTGCCTACCCGGCGTGTCGCCCTGACGAAGATCGGCGACCACGTTTTGAGCGAGCGCGGCCAGGTCGACGGTGTCGACGCGCATCTGGGTGCGGGTGGCGCGGGAAAGGCGAAGCAGGTCGTCGATGAGCTGTGCCATGCGCTGGCTGGCCTCCCGGATGCGGCGCAAGTAGTCGCGGCCGTTGTCGTCGAGGGCGGCATCGTAGTCTTCCGCGATGGCGCGGCTGAAGCCGTCGATGGCGCGCAGAGGGCTGCGCAAATCGTGCGACACGGAATAACTGAAGGCTTCGAGTTCGGCGTTGGCGGCGGCCAGCTGTGCCGTGCGCTCGGCCACGCGTTCTTCGAGACTGGCGTTGAGGCGGCGGATCTCGGACTCGGCCTCCATTTCGGCGGTGATGTCGTGGATCGTGCCGACGAAGCCGCCGAGTTCGCCGCCGGCGGCGAGCAGGCGGCGGGCGTGGAACTGAATCCAGCGGATGGTGCCTTTGACCGGATGGGTGAACCGGAGTTTGTGGGCGAATTCGCTGCTGCCGCTTGTGAATGCCACCCATGCGCCCATGAGGCGCTGGAGCTCGTCGGGAGGAAGTTTTTCGCGCCAGCCTTTGTTAAGTGCGTCCTTGTAAGAAATGCCGGTGATCTCGGACCAGCGCTTGTTGACGTAGATGCAGTTTCCCTGGGGATCGAATTGGTAGACGCCGACGGGTGAACTTTCGCTCAGGCTGCGGAAACGCGCCTCGCTGGAGCGCAGGGCCGATTCGGTTTCGCGACGCTCGATCTCGGCCGCGGCGCGTGCGGCGAAGAGTTGAAGAATGGCGATGACCGCCTCGCGCCGTGCGGGCGGGCGCGGAAACATGGCGCTGAGCACGCCGATGCGATAGCCTGTGGGACTGGTAAGCGCGCAGCCGACGTAGCTGTTTACGCTCCAGCCGGCGAACATCACCGCGTGTGAAGGAAGTATTTCCGCGAGATTTCCCCAGCAGCAGAGCAGACCGTCACCACGATGGAGGACTGCGGCGGGAGGGGCTACCCGGGAGCTTGAAGGGTTCAATCACCGCGGATTCGCCGCGATGACAGAGCGCGAGAGGAAGCATCGTGTCGGCATCGTCGGAAAGACGGCCGACAAATACGCGGGTGGCGTCGAGTGTGCGGCAGAGCTCCTGCGCGAGCTGGTCAAAAAACGCGCGTCCGGGAGAGACCACTACGCGCTCAATCAGGCCGGTCAGTGCGCGGGCCCGGAGACGGCTGTCGGACACGTCGATCATCGAGCCGATGAGCCGGCGGCGTCCATCGACGGTGACAAAACCACCGCGATCGTGCAGGTGGATATGATGGCCGTTTTTGTGAAGGAACCGGTAGACGGTGTTATAGGGCTTCCCGGCGGAAATGGCGGCATCGAGCAGACGCACGGTCTCGTCGCGATCTTCGGGATGGATCATTTCCTCCCAGCATTTCACGTCGACAAGCTGGAACTCATCGAGGGGAGTAACCGAGCAGTGAGTTTGTGGCACCCGACCAGGTGATGTGGCCGCTTTCGGGTTGATAGTCGTAGACCACCATGCCGGCCTGCTCGGCGAGCAGCCGATAGATATCGGCATTGTGCTCAGAAGGTGCAGAGTCGGGCGCAGTACTGGGTGGGGTCATGAGCACATGCGAAAACGCACTCACAACTTTTTAGCCGGCGGCACGACCAAGGCAACCGTGGTGTGTTGAGGAAGAATGCCTAGGTGCCAGGGGCAATGACGGTGTGCCCCGGGGATCTTTTGATCTGGATGATCCGTCAGATCAGTTCGCGGGTGCCTGCAACGTGACGACGCACTCCAAGTGACGTGTTTGCGGGAAAAGGTCGAAGGGCTGGACGGCGCTCAACGTGTAGCCGTGAGCGCTGAAATGCTTCAGGTCGCGCATCTGCGTCGCCGGATCACACGAGACATAAACAACGGCGCGCGGGCCGAAGGCGAAGAGCTGGTTCAGGAAGTTCTCGTCGCAGCCTTTTCGCGGCGGGTCGATGACGATGACCGTTTCCTTTGGCGCGAAGGTAAGCCCGGCGAAGATGGCAGAGGCGTCGCCGGCGAGGAACGTGGCGTTGGTGATGCCGTTGGCGGCGGCGTTTTCGCGAGCGAAGTTGATCGAGGTCGCGCTGAGTTCGACGCCGGCGACTTTTTCGAACGCGGGTGCGGCCGTGAGCGCGAAGAGCCCGCTGCCGCAGTAGGCATCGACGAGAAAGCGTGCACCGGATGCGGCGGCCTGTTGGCGGACGTAGGATGTGAACGCGGGCAGGATGAAGGGATTGTTCTGGAAGAAATCGCGGGCGAGGAAGTGGAGTTTCAGGTCGCCGACTTGTTCGTGAATGACGGCGTCGTACTCGGTGATGACGCCTTCCTGGGCGTGGCGGAGGAGGAGCGTGGAGTCGCGTTTGAATTCACCTGCGGCGGCGCGGGCGCGGGTTTTGGCGCGGACCTCGGGGAGTTTTTCGTTGATGGCGTCGGTCGCGATCGGGCACTGCGGGACGTCGAGGAGATTGAAGCGAGTACCCTGGCGGAGGAAACCGATGGGGAAATGTTTCTCGTCGAGGGGAGCGCCAGGCTCGAGGTGGCGCGGCGGGCTGAAGTGCGGGGTGATTTTCGAACGGTAGCCGTACTCCTTCGGCGAGCCGATGACGGGGGCGACGGGGAATTCGAGTCCGGCCATATACTTGAGGAGCTCTTCGACCTGACGGCGTTTCCACGCGAGCTGCTCGGCGTAGGTGAAATTCTGGTACTGGCAGCCGCCGCATTGGCCGAAGAGCGGGCAACGCGGATCGAGGCGGTGGGGCGATGGCGTGAGGACTTCGAGAAGATCGGCCTCGGTGAAATTCTTGTGGTTGCGGAAGGCGCGGGCGCGGACGCGTTCGCCGGGGAGCGCGAAGGGGACCATGACGACCCATTGGGTTTCCTCGCCGGTGGCGGGATCGCGGAGAGGAACGCGGCCGAGTCCGACGCCGAGATTGGTCAGCGTGGCGATCTCGAGTTCGATTTCGGCGTGATACGCGAAGGGATGGTCGTTGAATTTATGTTTCTTACCCACAGGAGGGAAAGAGGACACAGAGGGCGCTGCGAAAGAGGAAGCGTAAAGTCGGGCGGAGATCTTTGCAGGAGCGGCTTTACGCCGCGAAAGGCCCGGCGTTGCCGGTGGCTGAAAATCGCGGCATAAAGCCGCTCCTACAGGCTAGCGTCTCCGGGCGCTCTGTGTCTCTGTGCTTCCTTCCTTCCGATGTTCGTCGAAAAAATCACCAGCCTCCAGAATCCACGCGTGAAGCAGCTTGTGAAGCTGCGTGACCGGCGTCCGCGTGATGAGGCGGGCGTGTTCATGGTCGAGGGTTACCGCGAAGTGCGGCGTGCGTTGGAGAAAGGCGTGAAACTGCGGGAGCTGTATTTTTCCCCAGAATGGTTTTTGGGAGAAAACGAGCCGAAGCTCATCGCCGAGGCGCAGGCGGCGGGGGCGCAGGCGTTTGAACTTTCGAAGGAGGCGTTTGGGAAAGTGGCGTATCGCGAGCGGCCGGATGGGCTCCTGGCGATCGCGCCGCAGTGGAAACGCGGGCTGGAGGATCTGGTTTTGAAACCGCAGCCGTTTCTCTTGGTGGTCGAGGCGATCGAGAAGCCGGGAAATCTCGGGACGATCCTGCGCAGCGCGGATGCGGCGGGTGTGGATGCGCTCATCGTGTGCGATCCGGTGACGGATATTTTTAATCCGAACGTGGTGCGCGCCTCGACGGGTGTTTTATTTTCGGTGCCCGTCGTCGTGGCGGAGAGTCAGCCGGTGCGCGCGTGGCTGAAGGAGAAGGGCGTTCGGGCGGTAGCGACGACGCCGTCGGCGAAGGAGCTGCACACGAACACCGATTTGCGCGGGCCGCTCGCGATTGTGATGGGCAGCGAGCAGTACGGGCTCAGCGATTTCTGGCTGAAGGCGAGTGATGCGCAGGTGCGTATCCCGATGGCCGGCCAGGCGGACTCGCTCAACGTGGCGATGGCCACGATCATTACGCTCTTCGAGGCGGTGCGGCAGCGAGGAGCGTGAAGCCGGAAGTTTCACCGCGGAGGCGCAGAGAGCGCGGAGAACGGAAGAGAAACGGAGGATGAAATGATTTTTCTCCGCGTACTGTGCGTCTCTGCGGTGAGTTTGGTTCGATGGATTGTTCAGGCGGCTTTGGCGAGGAATTGGACGGCGGTGCTCGCTTCGGCGAGGGAGGTTTCGCGGAGCGGGTTGCCGTCGTTGAGGCTGTGGGCGTAGACGAAGGTCACGTCGGCGATGCCCAGCCAGCCGAGGAAGGTGCGGAGGTAGGGCTCGACGAAGTTGTAGGCGCCGGCGGGTCCTGCGGGGCGGAAGTCGCTGCCGCTGCTGACGATGATGCGGACGCGTTTGCCGCCGAGGAGGCCAACGAAGCCGTTTTCGCCGCGGGTGAAGGTGCGGCCGTAGCGGGAGATCTGGTCGATCCAGGCTTTGAGGACGGCGGGGATGGTCAGATTGTAGATCGGCGTGGCGATGACGATTTCCTCGGCAGCGAGGAGTTCGTCGACGTAGCGATCGGAGACGCGGATGGCGGCGCGGGCGGCGGTGGAATGACCTTCGGCGGGCGTGAAGGCGCCTTCGACCCAGGCTTCGTTGACGAACGGCGGTGGCTCGTGGCCGAGGTCGCGGGTGACGGCGGTGCCGGTCGGGTGCGCGGCCTGCCAGGTGGTGAGATATTCCTGGGCGAGTTTGCGGCTGTGCGAACGCTCGCCGCGCGGGCTGGCGTCGAGGAGGAGGAGCGAGGCGGCGGAGGCGTTGGTGTTGGACGAGACGGTGGCGGTTGTGGATGTGCTCATGATGTTTTTGGATGAGTTAGTGGTTTTAGTTTTGGTAACAAAGTTAGTTACATTTAGGATCAAAAAAAGGGATCAGTGTTTGCCGGTGCAGACGCCTTTGAGCTGGGCGCCGATGTCGGCGACGGAGACGCGGGCGAGTTCGGCTTCGAAGGCAGTCTGGGCCTTGGTGAAGGTGGCCTTGAGGATGTCCTCGATACGGGCGCCGACGGCGCATTTGTGATTGGGTTCGAGGCGGCTAAGGCCGAGGTCTGTCTGTGGTTCGACGGCTCGGTAAATGTCGAGGAGGCGGATGTTTTCAGGAGCGGTGGCGAGGGAGAAACCGCCGGCGGCGCCTTTCTGGGTGTTGACGAGCCGGGCTTTGACGAAGGTGGCGAGCAGGCGGCGGATGACGACGGGATTGGTGTCCACGCTGGAGGCGATCTCGGTCGACGTGGTCTGTGCACCGGCCTTGTAGGCGAGGTACGACAGCATGTGCACGCTGACGGCGAATCTTGAGTTTCCAGTCATGGGGGAGTCTTAATGTAACTGGATTAGTTACTATTTAATCGGGGATGTCAAGCGCCTGATTTTGCCGTGAGGCGATTGATGAGGAGGCGGTACGGCGGAAGGAGGGCGACGGCCATGAAGAGTTTCACGCCGAGATCGCCGCCGGCGAGCGGGAGCCAGTCGAGGTGAGTGCCGGCAAAGGCGAGGCTGAAGAAGATGGCGGTGTCGATGATCGACGCGGCGGCGGAGCCGAAGAAGGGAGCTTTCCACCAACTCTGCTTGCGGAGTCGGTTGAAGACGGCGACGTCGAGGAGTTGGGAGACGATGAAGGCCGAGCCGGAGGCGGCGGCGATGCGCCACGGAGCGAGGATGGCGGAGAGGATGAGGCCGACGCCGAAACCAATCCACGCGACGCGGCGGGCGAGCGACGGACCGGAGGCGCGGTTGCAGACATCCGTGACGAAATACGCGACCGGGTAAGAGAACGCGCCCCACGTGAGCCATGGGTTGATGGGGTACTGCACGAGGATGTTCGAGAGCAACACGATGGCGGACATCGCGAGCGCGGGAGCGAGGAGTGAGAAGGGGCGCGGTGTCAGAGGGAGAGTGGCGGGCGCGGTCATTTGGCGTGGGCGCGGTACCAGGCGATGAGTTCGGCGGTGCCGGCGGCCATGGAGATCCTCGGTTCGTAACCGAGGTCGCGGCGGGCGGCGGCGAGGTTGAACCAGTGATCTTTGGCCAATTCGGCGGCGATGAAGCGCGTCATGGGCGGCTCGCCGCGAAATGGGAGAATGCGCCAGAGCGTTTCGCAGACGGCGCCGATTCCGGAGGCGGCGCCGAGGGAGATATGGCGGGTGACGGGTTTTTCGCCGAGGGCGGTGAGGAGCTGGTTGATCCAGTCCCAGAGCGCGACGGGTTCGCCGTTGGTGATGAAGTAGGCGCGTCCAGCTGCGCTGCCAGCGAGCGCGCGCTCGGCGCAGAGGTGGGCGTCGACGGCGTTTTCGACGTGGACCATATCCACGCGATTACTCCCCTGCCCTACGATGCGCAGGCGTCCTTTGCGCGCGCGGTCGAGGACGCGCGGGACGAGGTGCGGGTCGCCGACGCCCCAGATGAGATGCGGACGGAGGGCGACGGTGCGGAGTGTGTCGGAATTCGCGGCGAGGATTTCGCGTTCGGCGATGGCCTTGGTGAGCGGGTACGGGCTTGGGCAGGCGGTCGTGAGCGGGAGCGATTCGTCGGCGTTGGCGAGGTCGCGGCCGTTGTAGACGACGCTCGGCGTGCTGGTGTGGATGAAGTTTCGCACGTCGTGGCGGCGGGCGCCGTCGAGGAGGGCGCGTGTGCCCAGGACATTGATACGGAAAAAATCGTCGTAGCGGCCCCAGACGCCGACCTTGGCGGCGACGTGAAAGATCGTCTCCACGTTTTCGCAGGCGGCGGTGACGGCGGTGGCATCGTCGAGCGAGGCGCGGAGGAAACGGACGCCACGGGCTTCGAGGTCGGGCGCTGGGGTGCGGCCGAGCACGGCGACGCGGCGGCCTTCGGAGAGGAGGCGTTCGACGAGGCGGCGGCCGAGGAAGCCGGTGCCGCCGGTGACGAGTGTGTGACGATTATCCAATAAACTTACGAAACACAGTGCGCGCGGCGGAGGAAGCGCTTTTCGGCGTGAATGCACCGGGCCGATGTTTACGGTGCCGGGGCATGAAATTCCGGATCCAGCGCCGGGGCAGCCCCAAGATTGGTTTGTCGGACGCGAAGAGCGCGGGAGGCGGAGCGATCTCCAGCCGGAAAAAGCCGGGGCAATTGACGAGGGGCGGACGGATCGCGCTGGGATTGTTTTTCAGTGTGTTTCTGGCGGTGGGTGCGGGACTGACCTACATGATGATCGTGAAGCCGTGCATGGGGATCCTTGCGGCGCGAAGTTGGACGCCGGTGACGTGTCGCATTGTTTCAAGCGAAGTCCTTGAACGCAGCGACAGCGATTCGACGACCTATGGCGTGGGCATTGCGTACGCCTACGAGATTGACGGGCGTGCCTATGAGGGGGATCGGTACGATTTCACCCGGGCGTTTTCGAGCGGGCGTAGGGAAAAAAAGGAAATCGTGCAGCGATATCGCAAAGGGACGCAGGCGACGTGTTATGTGAATCCGGAGAACCCGGAGGAATCGGTTATCGAGCGTTCCCGCATCCGGGATTGGGGATTTGGGTTTATCCCGCTCGTATTCATGCTTGTTGGCGCGGGCGGGGTGATGTTTGCGATTCGGGGACCGCGGAAAAAACCGGCGTCCGAACACGAATGGCCGAGAGTGCGGGCAACCTATGAGAATACTTTTGGCGATAGGAGTGCACCGGAGGCGGATTATTCGGATGAGGGTGCCGATGGAGAGGGTCCGGTGGAATTGCGGCCGGCGGCGTCGCGTGTCGGGAAACTGGCGGTCATCGCGATCTTCGCGCTATTTTGGAACGGGTTTATCTCCATTTTTTTGGTGAATATTCTGCGCGATGCGATGCGTGGCGGCGGAATCATGTGGGTGTTCTTGTTGTTCCTGGTGCCGTTTGTCGCGATCGGCTTGTTCATGATCGGACTGTCGGTCCGCACGGCGATGGCGCTGGCGAATCCGGTCCCGCGTATCACGGTAAACCGTCGGGCGTTTTCGCCGGGCGACACGGTGGAGTTGAGCTGGCGGTTCGACGGGAGTGCCAAGCGGCTGACGAATCTCCGGCTGTTTCTCGAGGGCCGGGAGGAAGCGACCTATCGGCGGGGCACGGACACGAAGACGGACAAGGAAGTGTTTGCGACTCTGGAGATCGCCGCCGTGTCGGGGATGGCGTCGGGGGAACCGGGGCAGGCAAAATTGCGGCTGCCGGAGCGAACGATGCACTCGTTCAAGTCGGACAACAATCGCGTGCTCTGGGTGCTGCGAGTGAAAGGCGGCATCTCCTGGTGGCCGGATCTCGAGGAGGAATTTAGTTTTTCGATCGTGCCGCACGCAGCGACACGGACTGCGTCTCCCCTGCAACCCTCCCCTTCCGAAACATGAGCACTGGCATTGAAATGGGTATTTTCCTGGCGGATGGCCGGACGGACTTTCGGCCGGGTGAAACGCTGGGCGTATCGGCTTTATGGGCACTGTCAGAAAAACCGGCGACGCTGGAAGTGAGGCTCTTTTGGTACACGCGCGGCAAGGGAGCGGAGGATGTTGGCGTGATCGCGGTTCAGACGATTGAAAATGCCGGGGCGGCGGGTGAGCGATCGCTCAGTTTCAAGCTGCCGTCGCAGCCGTGGTCCTTTTCCGGGAAACTGATTTCGTTGATCTGGGCGGTGGAGCTGGTGGCGGAGCCGGGCGGGCATTCGGCCCGGGCGGAGTTCGCGCTTTCGCCGGACGGAGCCGAGATTTTGCTGCACGGAGACGGCACAACGTTGGTGAAGAGCGGAGGCTAGACCAGGATGTTGCTCGCCCGGGACAATCCTTTCGCGACGGAGCGCGTACTGCGCCAGCGGTATCGCTTGGATGAAGCGGACTGGGCGGGGTTGCTGACGCGGTTGAAGCAAATGCGTTTTCGCGGCGCGTTGGTTGGGGCGCACGGCTCGGGAAAAACGACCCTACTGGAAGATATTGCTAAACGGCTTGAACGCGACGGGTGGCGTCTGGTCTGGGTGCGGTTGAGCACGGAGTTTCCACGATTGCCGGAGGAGTGTGACGGGGAGTTTTTTGCGCGGCTCGGAGAGAAAGAACTGGTGCTGCTTGATGGTGCGGAGCAACTGGGGCTCCTGGCTTGGTGGCTTTTTCGATACCAGGCGCGACGTGCAGGCGGACTCGTGATCACGACACACCGCGCGGGGCGGTTGCCGACCCTGCGACGATGCGAAACGACACCGCAGCTACTCTCGGAGTTGGTGGCATCCTTGGGTGAGTCGCTTTTAGAGGCCGATGCGGAACGACTGCACGCGAGGCATCGAGGGAATCTGCGGGAGGCGTTGCGGGAGCTTTATGACGAGCGTGCGGGAATCGAGGTTAGCGGCTGACGGGAGGTATCGCTTAAGGAGTGGTCGCAACCACCCGCATAAACGCCCGGGGCTGCGCGCCAATGGTGTAGATCGCCGTCACGTGATTTGCTGATGTCTGTACATCGAGATTCGGGTTGTCGGGCACGTCATCGTCCCACGAGAGGAGATCGGTGCTTACCTGCACCGTGTAGGTCACGTCGCTGCGCAGTTGATCGAACTCCAACCGCAGCTTCGTGCCGCCGGCGATGGTGACGGACTGGGGAAGCAACGCGGCGGAGTTGGTGTAAGGATCCAGATCAAAGGCGTATTCGAGTAGATTGTTCACGCCATCACCGTCGGGGTCTGCGGCATCGCCGGACGCGGACGTGGATGCCAGCTGCGCTGCTGAGAAATGAGCGAGATGCCATGCCGTGCGTGCGACTCCGAGAATTGCCGAGGCAGACGTGGCGCTTCCCTCGCTGTTCGTGGCCACGCAGCGAAATTCGTCCCCGCTCATGCCTGTCGTCGTCCCTGCGACGCTTAACGCGGCGGTCGATACACCCGAGTAGGTCGAGTCGTTGCTCAAATCAGCGAACACACCCGCGCCCGCCGCCTTGCGCTGCCACTGGTATGTCGGCGAGGGCACGCCGCTCGCGGCAACGTTGAAAACCGCCGTGACTCCAGCGAGAACGGATTTGTCCGCTGGCTGCGTTGTGACCGCTGGTGCAACCGGGGCGGCGACGAGACGGCGGATCATGCCGTCGCTTTTGCTTAGCAAGAAAAGTTCGCCACTCGCATCCATCGCCCAGCGGACGTCTGCGCGTCCAATGTCAGTTGATGCCGCTCCACCGGGCAGATGGCTTGCGCCCGTTCCGCCCCGTGCGCGATAGGTGTCGACGATGATGGTGAAGAGGCCGTGGTCCTCCGGAGTCGCGGCAAAGCCGCCACTGAAACTTCCTGCAAAGTTGCCGGCATAGTCGAAGGACAGCAGGCCCGCGCCCAAGGAATCATCGGGGTCGTCCCATCGCAGATTGATCACGCCTACATTGGCCACGGTGGCCGGATTGCCATCGTTTGCGGCGTCCAGATCGGTGAGATTGGCGTAGAAAAGCCGCGCGGTCGTGATGTCGCCGAAAACATATTTTCCCTGCAGTGCCGGAATCGCCGAACCGCGATAAACGTAACCGCTGGAGATCGCGTCACCGAATTCGAAGTTATTGCTGTCCGAGTGCGGATAACTGACGACAGGATACGTATAGTTGAAAGTCGCGTCGTTGCCGGGCAAAGCGACCGTCGTCAGTCCCGGAGGACTTGCCGAGGCGCGCAGCCCTTCGCGATCGGCCCAGCCGTGGTTGGCTCCGGCGGTCACGATGTTTACCTCCTCGGCATCGTGGAAGCCGATATCGTTTACGAAAAGTCGCGCGACGGTTGGCGTCGCCGGATCGACATCCCATGAGAAACGGTGCGGATTGCGAAAACCGTACGCCCAGATTTCTCCGCGCGCTCCCCCGGTTGCGACAAAGGGATTGTCTGCTGGAATTCCATATCGCAGCGGACCCGCGCCGTCGGGGTCGGCGACATTGATGCGGAGAATTTTTCCCACGAGCACCGCGAGACTCTGCGGATTGGCGTGCTTGGTGGCGTCGGCTTGCTCGCCATCGGCGCCGTCGCCGTGCGCAAGGTAGAGATTTTCCCAATCCGGATGCGCGGATGACGTTGCCAGCGGATTGAACAACAAATCACCGAGTGGATGGATGCGGCTGTTGTTCTCCGTGCGCAGAATCTCCCGCGCCGTGCCGGTGAACACGTAGTCGGTCACGTCGGTGTCCTGCCACTCGATCAACACGCAATGAACCGCGGTGGAGCTGTTTGTCCCGGGCGAAACTTGCACGTTGGTGGTCGTATAGCCGGTCGCGTTAAAGCCCGAAAAATTTGTGGTCGCGGGAAGCCGGGATGCCGCGCCGTCCGTCGTTGGTATCTCAACATGAACGGTGTAGAATTTCCCGTAACCAGGCGCCCCGACTTGTGCGTATTGCGGGTGGAACTGAAACGTCACCAGTCCCCACGAATAGCCGCCTGCCGTGTACATTTGCGCGAATAGCCCGCCATTGGCCGCGGTGCCGTTGAAGTTGAGCAGGGTGTGAAACTCCTTGTCGTCGGCATCGAGGATGTAGAGGCGTCCGCTCGAATCGTTCACCCAAAGCCGGTTCGCGTCCCCAGGCTGCGTGCGGAGGAAGTTTACGCGTGCGATATACGTGTCGCTGCTCGCGCCGGTTGCCGGCGCGGTGGCGAAATCCTCCAGCTTCGCGGTGATCGCAGGCAGAGTGATGGCAGTGTATTGGGCGAACACGGAGAGCGCGGTCGAGGCGATTGCGAAGCTGGTGAAGACACTTCGGACCAGGCGGAAGGATGCGCGGGACCGGCTGAGGGACGCAGGACGTTTCATAGGGTAAGGGGCTGAGCTGGCGAAAACGTTGTCGCGAAAATGCCGAAAGACGGCAACCGGGGGCAGTTTTTCTAATAAATCTTTCACGACATTGCGGGAAATCCGCCGTTTCCCGACTTATACTCAGTTGTCATCAACCCCACCCCGTCCCCATGAAAGCCTTTGCCGTCCCGCTATCCGTGATTGCGGCAGTCTTCTGCCTCCATGCCTACGCAGCTTCCTCGAAAAAGAGCACGCTCGAAGTCGCTTACATGCCAACGGTTTCCTTTCCGTACGAGCTGACCCAGCGCGGCGTCAGGCAGGGCGAGGTCGATGTGATCATTAGCATCAACCCCGATGGCCGTATTGCCGACTGGCTTGTCACGGCCTGCACCGATCCCGCCTTCGAAAAGATGCTCGCGGATCTGCTACCCGATCTTGAGTTGAAACTACCCGCCTTGCGCGACCGCACCGGTCCAGTCCGCACCGGTCTGAGCGTCTCCTTTGAGGCAACCGGAGTCGTAGTCTCACACGCCGCGCATGACAGCATCGATGCCCTCCTTAATGGCATCCAGCCGGTGCATCGTATCAAAAAAATGGGCACCCGGCGGGAGTTGGACCGTGCGCCGGTTCCACAGTACACTGTGGCTCCGCTTTATCCCTCTGATCTACAAGAGGCGGGCGGCGCACGCGTGACCTTGGAGTTCCTGATCGATCAAAACGGCCGTGTCCGCATGCCCGTGCTGCATGCTGGCGAAAACATTCTTCTCGCGAATGCCGCCACCAGCGCCTTGCTCGACTGGCGGTTCGAGCCGGCCACCCGTAATGGCCAGCCCGTCATTGTTACCGCCCGGCAGGAGTTTGTGCTTCCGCCCAAGTAACGACTAATCGCTCCGCGGTTGCGCAATCGCTCAGGGCAAGGGATTGAGTCCTTCGGAACGAACCACCCATTTTCCGTCCTGGGGGAAACCCGGCGCGTTCACTTTCGGCGCACCGTCCCAACCGGCGATCATCAAACCTGCCGCCGTCAGCAGCGAGGCGTTGACCGGCAGATAAGTGACGCATCCCTCCGGATCCTTCGGACGGCGCACGTGGCCGTTTGCCATAAATCGTGTAGCTTTGGATGGGTTGGTCAAAATCGACACCGCTGTTTCGTTCTCGCCCAGACGTGCCGCCGTCAATGCCGCCTGGCCCATCGCCCAGCTCGACCAGCGATCCACGCCATTGCGGCGGTTGACTTCGTGAAACGTCCGGCGGGCCGTCTCCACATCGAGCATGTCCGTCTTTGGGAGATAACCGAGAGCCATCAGCATTGAGGTCGGTAGCGCGCCCGGTTCCCGGTACATATCGGCCAGAGTTTCAATCTCCAGGTACAAGCCGTCCGTGCTGACCGGCAGCTTCGAGAGCTTTGAAAGAACGTCGGCCCATTTGGGTTCCGGCGGCATGCCAAGGCGTTCACGCCAGATCTGGGCGAGCTGAAGCCCGAAATGCCAGTAGGCCAGTTCGAAGGTCGGATTCTGTGTGTGGTTTGCCCCGCTCTTTTCGCTCACATTCTTGATTGGCGGGCCCAGCACGTAGCGGCTGGTCGCCTCGTCATAAAAGGCGAACGAGGCCAGAAAATCCGCCGACTCGAAAACCACATCCCGGTATTTTTCCAGTGTCTCAGGCGTCGGCTTGGCGCGGTAGACCAACTCGCTCAGGTAGATGGGATTTGGCTGGTTCCAAATGATAAACGGATTGATGCCGCCCGGTCCTGTGCGTCCGTCGACGCCGGCCATTTTTGGCCAGCGCACACCTTTGAATCCCTGCGCTGCGGCCTCGGTCTTTCCGAGCGGTAGAATCCTGCGGTACCACGCCAGGCTTTTCTCCAGCAATTCCACGCGGCCCCATTGGGCGAAATGGGCCGCGTGCCAGAAATACATCTCGGAGTTGTGCTTTCCGTACCAGCTGATCTGCGTGAGTCCTGTTTCGGCCGGAGGAAAATCGCCCGCATAGTTTACCTTGAGCAGATATTGCGAAAGCACGATGCGTCGCTCCAACTCGGCCGCACGCGGATCGGTGCTGCCGGTGAAATCCACCACGCCGCCGCGCATCCAATAGTCCTTCCAGCCGCGTGCACTCGAGGCGGAGACATCGGCAAAGTTCATCGCCGCTGACGCCGCCGGTTTTTCCGCGGAAAACTGGCAGGCAAATGCGAGTGTATCGGCTGCGTCGCCGCTGGCCGCGCGCAACCGGAAATCGTGTACGCCGGCCTCCTTGAGTTCACCGGATCCCTGCCAGTGCAAATCGACATAGTAGCCGCTCGCATCGAGGACGCGTCGCAGCAACGCGCCCCTGTCCGATCGTGCTGCAATCGTGGTGTGGTGGCTTTTCGGGTGATCCCAGACGAAAGGCGGTTTGTTGTTTTTTGTGAGTTGGTACGAGTACGGGAAACGGAAACGCACCTCCAGCAAGCCGCGCTTCACCAAGGGCGAGACGATCTTCACGCCCACAGTGCTCGAGGTTTCATGCGCGGCTGTTTCCACCACCACCGGTTCCCCCGCGAGTGTGTACTCGCTGCGGATCAGTCCGGTCCAGAGATCGAGAGATTGCTTTACTGCGCCCAGCTGCTCCTTGGTGACTGGTTTTCCCTTCAGCAACAGACTGATCTGCCCGAGCGGCACGGGGTGCGGATTTTGCCGGAAATACTCCCCTGCCGCCGTGCGCTGCTTCGTTGCATAGGAAATCTTGCGGCCATGGAACTCCTGCAGCTCCGACGCGTCGGCGAGCGTGAGCCCCGCCGTATTCGGAAACTCATGCCACGCCCATGTGGACAATGTCTCCAGCGGCACGCCTTCCCGGTAGTACAGCGCCTCCATCGACTGAAGGCCGGTAGCATCCACCGTGAACGCGAAATCCCCGTTGCCCACGCTCAATGCGCTCTCGGGATCGACGTGGTCCACGTTAACCGTGTGACGCCGGACAAGTGCCTCACGGTCGATCGGCTGCGCTTCCAAACTCGCTGACAACGCGATCAGCAAACTGGCAATCGGAAGTATTTTTACGGCAAGGCGGACAAAACAGGGAAGGCGCATGGCAGAGGACGGCCTTCGCAATGTCTGTGACAATTTAACGTCGGCGACGATGGCCAATTCGAAGCGTCCGATTTGGTGGCTAAGTGCGCAGCCGCCCGGCTGCGATCTGCAGCACCGGCCATCCGTCACTCAGCCGTGCCGGCCCTTGAATGTCAGCTCGGCCACACCGCTTTTATCCAGTCCGCCCAGGCCGAGCCGCACCATTTCATCGAATTGCGCCTTGGTCGCTTGCGCGAGAGGCAGTTTCAGCCCCACGTCCAGGCCAAGTTGGTACGCGATGCCGCTATCTTTTGCTGCATGCGCTCCTGAAAAGTAACACTCGTGCGCCCGGTTTTGCATGTCTTCGCCATCCGTCTTCAGGACCTGCGAGTTTGCGCCGGTCTGCGCAAAAACCTCCCGCAGCATATCGAGATCCAGCCCGAGCGCGTTACCCAGCCCGAGCCCTTCGGCGAGTCCCGCCGTGTTGATGTTCATGACCATGTTGACCAGGGCTTTCACCTGCGCCGCCTGGCCGGTTGTCCCGATATAGCGGAGTGCCGTGCTGAGTTTTTCCAGAATCGGCCGCACGCGTTCAAACGTCGTCATCTCACCGCCACACATCAGGTACAACGTGCCGTTACGCGCCTGCGGAATCGACGAGGCCATGCAGCCTTCAAGTGATACCGCGCCGACTGCTTTTGCGCGCCGTTCCACTTCGACATGTGTCGCCGGCGTGATGGTCGCGCAGTTAATAAACGTTTTGCCCTTGGCTCCGGCCAGCAAGGAATCACCCGATGCCGCGAACACGGCCAGCTGCGCCGCGTCATCCGTCACCACCGTGAAAATCACATCCGCCGCCGCTGTCACCGCCGTGAGCGAGGGCGCATGTGTGGTCTTCAACTCCGCAGCCAGCGCCGCAGCCGACGCAGCATGCGTGTCGTAAACCGCGACAATGGGATAACCGCATTCCTGCAGACGGCGCGCCATGTTCGCGCCCATCCGGCCGACTCCGACAAAGGCAATTTTTTCTGGCATACGAACCGCCACGAAACCGTCTCCGCGCGACATCGCGAACTTTTCCTGCAAATTCAGGTGGAACGCGCACTCCGAGCGCGTTGTTCGACGCTGAATAAGAAATCATCTTATTCGCGATCACGCGCTAAGCAGCGCGCTCGGAGTGCGCGCTCCACCCAGTGACACCCAGCCGCTCAAAGCGGCTGAACGCCGAGCGTGTGCTGCAAGCTCGTCACATAACTGGGCGACTCGACGCGTTTGAGTTCCGTTTCCGCTTTGGCGAGACGGCCCTTCAGGTCGAAACGCGCCGCGGTGTCCTCGCTGTTCGCCTGGTCGACATAGTCTCCGAGATACTTCACGTGGCGTTTCCATAGCGTCGTTTCCACGCGCTGCTTTGCCGCGAGGCGCTGTGCATACCACGGGCTCGCCAGCATGTTCGCCTTGGTGAACAGCGCGCGCACGCCGGCGTCGTCGAGGCCTTTTCCTTCGAATTTACCGAACGCCATGATGTGCAGCAACGCCTTGAGCGGCGGCACGGCGAGCTCGATCGACTTGTCGTTGAAGTAACTTTCCGCGACGCGGCGATGCGTGGCGCAGATGTTATCCATGCCGTCTATAAAGACGGCCATGTCCTGCAGCTCGGGCCGCAGCATCTCGTCGGTGAACACTGCGTGCGGATGATCGAAGACGCGACCGAAGTAAACGCGCACGAAGCGCGTGGTGATGCGATAGCCGAGGCGGCTCGCGAGGACCTTCTGTCCATCATGCGTGAAGTCCGCGCATTTCTCCAGGCAACCTTCCGCGATCAGCGCCTTCGCATCGCGCTCGGCGGGCGTCATGCGCGAGAAAATTTCAGGGATCAGCAGGCTCACGTCGTGATCGACGCGCACCTTTGGCCCCACGTAGCCGGCAGCCGAGACGAACGTGTCGTGACCGGTGAGAATATTGGAAACGAGCGCCGCGTTGAGATCGATGATGGGCGGCAGCGCGTTGAAGGGGCCTTTCGTAAGCGCACCTTCCGAGCCTGCGCCGGTCGTCGAGGGCGATTTACCCGTCATCGAGCTGATGAACTCCATGAACAACTCGGGGAGCTCCATGAAGTGAACCGGGTTGTAGACCGCGAGCGCACGAATGCCTTTTTCCGGAGGATTGTTGCGCCGCCCGGGGGCAAGCACACCCACGGGCGTGAACACCGGATCTTTCGATCCCAGGCTGCGATGCAGGCGCGCGCCGAGTTCGGCGACGTACGTTCCATGCTTGTCGACGATATCCGGGCGCAGCTGCAGGTAGCGCGGATTCTTCGTCGGTTTGCCGTCCACGATGCGCGAGTGTGCGGAGGAAACGAAATACTTCGGCTTCGCATCGGGTGCCGCGGATTCACGGATGAGGTCCCGCATCGGCGCAGTGTAGGCATTGTAGCCGATCGCGTCCTCCATGATCGCGCGTGCATCGTCCCCGGTGAGCGGCTCGAAGTTCGAGATGAACGAGCCGGGCGAGGCGAGATCGGCTTCCGCCTGATGATCGTAGCCGCGATGCACCGCGTCGTCCGGGCGCTGGAAGAGCCGGTTCTCCGTGTTTTGCACGATCTTCACCGCATCGGCGGGATGGAGATTGGTCGGCAGATTTTTAAGGGCTTTCACCGGTGCGACAACGGATGCGGTGATGTCGTCTTCCATCTGCACCTTGGCGGCTGGATGGAAATCGTTGCGCAGGCCAAACACGCGCCAGGAACCGTCCTCCTCGAAGCCAACGCGCAGGCAGTTTGTCACCAGCTTGCGGCCATCGAGCTTCAGCTCGTAGCCAGGGCGACCGTTGATCGTGTCGACCGAGAAATGCTCGCGCCAGTGCGCGCCCCATTCGGGTTTGTGGAAACGTTTCAGCACGAAGATGAGCTCCTTGATGTGCTGCTGGATCGAAGTGATCCAGGTGTTGTACTCGTCGCTGTATTCCTTGCGCGAAGGTGTGAGCAGCTTGATCACGCTGCCGAGTGAACGCTGCGGGCTGAGGATCAAGCGCACATCCTTGCCGTTGCGCGCGGGATCGCGGAAGCGTCCGGAAAAATCCTTCGCAAGGATTGCCGCCACCGCGTCGAAGTCCTTCTCGAAGTCCGCGACAAACACATGGCCCGGCAGAATCGCGTAGGAGATCGCCTTGGAGATTTCCGATTTTCCGCCGCCGGAGACCGTGCAGGGTTTATGGCAGACCGTGCCTTCGGCAACGGTGCCCACGAGGCGCCAGACGCCGGCGCCGGGAATCGGCTCCATATGCACGCGGTAGCCGCTTGGACGCAGATAGGTTTTCCCCGCGAGCAGCTTGACCGACTTGGTTGTGCCCGTGGCGTCTTTCCACGAGATCGTTTGCTTGCGCAGGTTGAAGGTTGTCGCTTCCGGAACGAGCACCACTTCGGGATGCTTTTTGTCCACCGCGTAGCCATCGGGTTTTAGCTCGAGCAGATCACCGAGCCGCATCACGGCGTCCTCGAACGAATGCGTCTTCTCCTCGGTGAATCCGGAAAATTCCTCGCCGAGATCATAACTCGGAAACACCAGCGCGCCACCCGCATGTTCTTCCTCGGCGAGACCGGAGAGATTCGCGGAGAAGCTGATCTGGGTCTTCACCTCCTTCTTGCAATAGCCGTAGTAGTTGTCGGCGATGAGCGTCACCATCACGCCGCGCTCGTTGCGGGCGGTGAGCTTGAAGGCGGAGCCATTGTTGTAGAGCTCGTTCTCATCCTTCCAGCACATGCCGTCGCGACGCTGACGGGGAGTCGCGAGATCCCAGTGCGGCAGGCCGGCGAGGTGTTTCGGCACCGATACCAGGTGGGGTGCGAGAATCACGCAGCCCGTGTGGCCATTCCAGTGATCCACATCGAGACCGGCGTCGTTTTCGGGCAGATACGGGTCGCCGCGATTGCCAAAAATTTCCTCCACGAAATCCAGGTTGCTCACGAGCGAGCCCGGAACGATGAAGCGGATTTCCATGCGCTTCTCCTTTGTGAAGCCCGGCACCTCCGGGCACACGAGCGGGCGCAGCAGCAGCGAGACAAACGTCTCCGCCGGCTTTTCCTGGCCTTGAGTAAATGGCAGCCGCATCAGCTCGCCCGGCGGATTGAGCGCGATCTCCAGCATCTTCGCGAACGTGCGCTTGGGCACCTCGAGCTTGTCATCCGGCACCGGCAGTCCGCCATCAGCCACGTGGAAAACACCCTGCGTCGTGCGCCGGTCGCTCGCCGGATTGTGCAGCACGCCTTGTCGCACACGGTAGCTTTTCAACAGCGGAGAGGAGCAGTCGTCGCCCGTTGCCGGCAGGGAAAGCGCCCGCGCCAGTCCCGGCTGATCCAGGACAAATGTCTTCGATGGCAACATCGGCGCCGGTCCCACTTCGGTGAGATAATGTTCCAGCCACGCCTGGATGCGATGATCGGCCGGACACAACGGATCGATCAGCTGGCGGGTTGTTTCGCGATGTCTCGCAAAGATGGGGGCCGCCAGTTCGGTCCAGCCTTCCGCTTTCGAATCTCCCACGGGGGATAAACCGATCAGTGCAAGGCGAAGATTGATGGCGCGGCGGAGTTTTTCTTCGGACGAAACAGGAAGTGATGCAGTCATGGAAAGAGCAGTTGAGCGGATAAATCCCGCGCGAATGGTGAGAAAGCGGACCGACTGTTAGGCGATGAATAAGACTTCTTCGACGGCGCGCGGGCAACCTCTTGATTACGAAAAATACGCGACACCGTCCCGCGGCGGATTGAGCAACCCTCACGCCAGATGAAGTCTCCGCCCCCGCGTCAAAACGTTATGTCGGGCACGGGCACTACCACCACGAGACGACCCAGTCTCTCAACCACATCACCATTCGCTGTGCTGCTTCGCCCAAGAAAACAAAGTACAGGACTCCTGCGGCAAACACGATGTAGCCGCCCAAAATAAAGAGTCCGTCCCGTTCCAGAAGACCCGACGCCACCAGAATGATCGTCCACGCCGGGAATGTATTCGTGAACGGAATCGGCAGAGGCAAAAGCAACGCTGCACCGGCAATCACCATGAGCAACGCGTGCGTACGGTAGAGAAGAACGGTATCGGTTAAAAACGTCAGGCGCGGCCGGAGGAATTTTTCCAGAAACCGGATCACCCAGGACGCGAACTTAAAAACCTTCCCGAAAAATCCCGCCGGGATTGGCCGGTTCAGCACCTTCTCCGGCAGCCATGGTTTCTGCCCGAGCATGAGACGCAGCGCGATGATTCCCACCGCCAGCCCGAAGGGAGTGGACAATCCTGGCAGCGGAATCGGTGTGATAAATGGCAGCGAAAGCAAAATCAGCAGCAACGTGTAGGCCCGCACTCCCAACAACACAATCGCCTCGCGCAGCGTGATGTCGCCCTCAGTCGAACGCGCCTTCAGTGCCTCCATTTCCTCGGAGAGCTTGCGTTTATGGGTCACATAAACCGTCAGCGCTCCCGACGGCTCTTCGGACGATTCCGGCTCAGGTGCCGCGTTTGTTGCCATAAAGCTCCACGTGCAGCCGGTGCGCGTAACGATAGCCGCGTTCCTTGCAAAGTTCGCCCAGCCATGCCGCGCGCGCTCGCAACGTTTCCATGGAGGTTCCCTCCGGCATGAGGAGCACCTTCGAGCGCGGAATGTCGCGCTTCAACTCCGACAGCATTGCCTCGATCTCATCCACATCCGTCGCGCTGCTCACGACAAACTTCAGTTGATACGGATAAAAATCGATCCATGCCCGCACCACCTCCGGCTGCCAGCGCGTCTCCTCGTGACGCTGCCGCCAGGTTTCCGGCAGGCGCTCATCCGGCGCCGAATTTTTCAACTTCGGGCTGATGGACGCCAGATCGCACGCGATCCCTTCCGGGGTTATCGTCCCTGCCGTCTCGATCGTGATGTGATGCCCGAGCTTTTTCACTTCGCCCGCGAGTTCGCGAATCTCTTTCGCGATCATCGGCTCGCCGCCCGTGAGCACCACATGCCGCGCCGGATGGTGTGAAATCTCCGCAACAATCTCCGCCACCGAACGCGTTTCCCCCTCCGGTTTCCACGAAGCATAAGGCGTATCGCACCAGTTGCACCGGAGATTGCAGCCCGCCGCGCGCACGAACACCGACGGCACGCCCGTCAGCTCGCCTTCACCTTGCAGCGAATAAAAAATCTCGGAGATCAGCATCTTCAGTTGGAAGCCGTTTAGGTGAATCGCAAAGATGCGAAGATGCAAAGGTTCAGCGAAGAGTAGTTGGTAGTTAGTAGTTGGTCCATACAGCCCGGCTCAAATCTCCGTCGTCGTGTCCCTCACCCCTTCGCGAGGCACCTGCTTGCGCCCAACTACCAAATACCAACTACAAACTACCTCTGCGGCTTGAGCGGCAGCGCCCCCGTCTCCGCATACACCGTGGGATCCGCGATCCCCGCCTGCAAAAACGCTTCGCGCCGCTCGACGCACGTGCCGCACTTTCCGCAGTGGATCGCACCGCCTTTGTAGCACGACCAGGTCCGCGCAAAATCCACGCCGAGCTTCGCGCCCTCAGCCGCGATCTGTCCTTTGCCGATCGCGATAAACGGCCGCAGCAACTGGATCTCCGCATAGGTTCCAAGCCGCATCGCCTCGCCCATGGCGCGCATGAAGTCTTCGCGGCAATCCGGATAAATCGCATGATCCCCACCGTGCGCCGCAATCACGAGCCCCTCCGCACCAATGCTCTCCGCAAAGCCCGTGGCAATCGACAGCATGATCGGATTTCGAAACGGTACCACTGTCTGCTTCATGTTCTCCGCCTCGTAGTGCCCTTCGGGAATCTCCCCGCCCGAGCTCAGCAGATTCGACGCAAACAACCGGTCCATGAACCGCAGCGAAACGACTTCATGCCGCACGCCCAGCGCCGCCGCATGCTCCGCCGCAAACGGCAGCTCTTTGGGATTATGCTTCGCACCATAATCGAAACTCACTGCCGCGAGCACGGCATGCTCCCGCCGCGCCCAGTGGAGCGCAGTCACCGAATCCATCCCGCCGGAACAGAGAACGACGACTTTCATGCGCCGACATCGCGCCAAGCCGCTCGCCACCTGTCAACGCGCCCATGGCAGCGACATCGCTAAGAGTGCCATGCGCGTCCTTCGCCCAGGCGCGGAGTGATTGGTAGTTTGTAATTTGTAGTTGGTCCAACCAACGCCCGAATCCTGTCAATTCCGCAAATCCCGTCCCCTTTCAGCTCCGCTATCCTTCCTTCGCAAACTTCGCCACCGTCGCGAGACCACCCCATAAACCCCACGCCTGCGTCCGGCCCAACTACCAATTACCAACTACCTCCTCTTCGCCTCATCCTCGCTCTTGGCCTCCCGCCTACAATCTGCCTCCCTTTCCCCAACACACGCCGCGATCACGAAGATGCCTGACACGCCTCCCTACACCCTCATCGAAACCCCCGCACAGCTCGCGCCGCTACTTGCCGCGCTCGATCGGAGCGATGAGGCCGCCCTCGATACCGAGGCGGACAACATGTACCACTACCGCACGCGCGTCTGTCTTCTGCAGTTCTACGTGTCGGGCGAAATCCATCTCGTCGACGTTCTCGCCGCCGGCCTCGATCTCTCCGAACTCTGGCCGCGCCTTGCGAAAAAACACCTGCTCATGCATGGCAGCGATTTCGACCTGCGCCTGCTGCACGACCTCTGCGGCTTCCGCCCCAAAAGCATCTTCGACACGATGCTCGCCGCCCAACTCCTCAACCGCCCGCGTGTCGGCCTCGCGGCTCTCCTCGAAGAACACTTTGGCGTCACCCTCGACAAGGATTCCCAGACCGCCAACTGGTCCAAGCGTCCCTTCACCCAGCGCCTCCTCGACTACGCCTCGCTCGACGTCTTTTACCTCTACAAACTCCGAGACCTGCTCACCACCGAGCTCGCCGCGCTCAACCGCCTCGGCTGGCTCGACCAGCAGTGCAACCGCCAGATCGAGTCCGGCCTCCTTGGTTTTCCGAAGGACGACGAGAACGACTGGCGCATCGGCCGCTCCGAACGCCTCCGCCCCTACGGCCTCGGCGCCCTCCACGCCGCCTGGCACTGGCGTGAAGACTGGGCCCGAAAATTGGATACACCACCCTTCAAGGTCACCAGCAACGACACCCTCATGCGCATCGCCGAAGGCGCCGACCACGGCCTCTCCGTCCGCGCCCTCATGGAGTCGATCAACCTCGGCAAACGCCACGACCGCATCGCACCCAGTCTCTACGAGGCGCTCGACGCCGGCCTCAACCGCGATCCGCACACCCTCCCCAAACGCCGCGGTCGCGACCCGAATCACCAACCGCTCACGCCGGCCGAACTCGAGTTGCAAGATCGCCTCAAAGCCGACCGCGATCGCGTCGCCACTGCGATCAATCTCGACCCGACCTTGATCGCCAACCGCTCCACCCTGGCCCAACTCGCACGCACCCCGGACAAGCTCGACGAGATTCTCCTCCCCTGGCAGGCCGACCTTTTGCGTAATGAACCATCGCTGAAACCGCAGCCCTAAGACCTCATCGCTCTGAACGCATGAAAACCACCGCATTTCTTTTCGCAGCGTGCTTCTGCGTAAACGTTCTGCAGGCCGCGATCATTGAGAAGGTCGTCGTCCTGACAAAAGAAGACATCGCCCAAAGACGCGAGGTGCTGCCATGGGCTGCCGTATGGCAGGACAGAGATCAGGTGATCGTGAAACTTTCCCTTCACGAAGCCTACAGCACACCCGGCAAATTTGCCTCCTACAGCCTCCGTGTACTTTACGAGCCCATCGATCCTCAGGAGCTCACCAAAAGTAATTTCAATTCGAGTCTGATAAAGCGTTCCGAAAGCAGTACGTCTAAATCGGCCAGTTTTCGCATAAACACCGATGAAGTAGATCGCGCGTACCTCGTGATCAGTTCCTGGACGGGCGAACAAGACGGGAAGGCTAAGATGACGAGCGAGTGCGTCATGATCTCCACGCTCGTGGCCATGGCGAAACCGTTGCGCATCGAGATCGATCCTGTCCCGGAAGAGGGCAACGTTGGACGGCCTGATATTCCCCTGCCCATCAACCCCGCCCGCAATACGTCTGGCCGGTAACCGCTCTCGCACGCTCAATTCTCTTAACGTGAACCCCGGCGGAGTCAGCCGCGCCCCTCCGCCACCAAGCCGGGCATTGCGAGAAGCTGCGCGTCGAGAATTGCCCACTGGGCGATTCCATCAGCGGTAAAAATCTGCCTCTGCCGCCCTCTCGTTCGGCGTTGCCTACAAACCGTGAAGCCACCGTGCATCAAGAGCCTGCGCAGATTCTTCCGGCGAACGCGCACCAAAGTGCGTTTTGCGGACCTTCCACCTTAACTAAAGGATTCATGGTCCGCGTCGAAATACCTTCATCCGCCGGGCGCAGCCTCGCGGTTCGTACTATGAAGAAATGGACCATTCGCCGCCGCATCCTCACCGGATTCTCACTCGTTATTTTGCTCACCTGCGCGCTCGCCGCGACAGGCATCTACTTCCTTAGAGAGATCAAGGCGGACAGCACCGAAATCGTGACGGGCGACATTCCCGGATTGGTGCTGGCGAGCCAGATATTGAACAACACCGGCGACATCCAGCTCGAGCTCGCGCGTCACCGCCTCGCGTTGACACAGGAGCAGATGGCCGACCACGAGGCCAGGATTAAGGCCATCGCCGAGGTCAACGAGAAGGCCATCAAACAATACGAGGCCTTGATCATCGGCGACGTTGAGGAAAATCTCTTCAAAGAACTTCGCCAGGCCCAACGTGCCTATATCGAGGCACGCGGTCCGATGCTCGAACTCAGCCGGGCCAACAAGACGGAGGAGCAGATTCAGTATAACAAAGAAACGCTCAGCCCCGCCTTCGCCCGCTTCGAAGCCGCCGCTCAAAAGATTTTCGACTACAACCGTGATTCCGCCACCAGTGCCACTAACGGCAATGTTGAGATGGCGACACGCGCTTATACCGTCCTCACCGTTGTCAGTCTGGCCACACTCGCTATCGGTTGCGTGATCGCGTTGCTGATCGTCACGGGCCTTTCAAAAATCCTCCGCGCTGTCACCACCACGCTCGCCGACGGTTCCGCCCAAGTCGCCGCCGCGGCCAGCCAGGTCAGCGGTTCCAGCCAAAGCCTCGCCGAAGGCTCCAGCGAACAGGCCGCATCACTCGAAGAGACCAGCGCTTCGCTCGAGGAAATTGCCAGCATGACCCGCCGGAACGCGGAGAACGCCGCCAACGCCAAGTCGATCGCCAACCAGACCCGCTCCGCCGCCGAAACCGGTGCGACCGACATGTCCGCGATGTCTGCTGCGATGGACGCCATCAAGAGCTCCTCCGACAACATCGGAAAGATCATCAAGACCATCGACGAAATCGCCTTCCAGACGAACCTCCTCGCTCTCAATGCCGCGGTCGAGGCCGCACGCGCAGGTGAGGCCGGCGCCGGTTTCGCCGTCGTTGCCGACGAAGTGCGCGCCCTTGCGCAACGTTCAGCCATCGCCGCCAAAGAGACCGCGGAAAAAATCGCCGACTCCATCCAGAAGTCCGATCACGGTGTCACCATCTCCGCGAAAGTTGGCGCCTCGCTCAGCGAAATCGTCGGCAAGGCCCGCGAGGTCGACCAGCTCGTCGGCGAAATCGACGTCGCCTCCAAGGAACAATCTCAAGGCATCACACAGGTTCTCACCGCCGTTTCGCAGATGGATAAAGTCACCCAAGGCAACGCCGCCAACGCCGAGGAAAGCGCCGCTGCCGCCGAGGAACTCAACGCTCAGGCCGAGGCGCTCGATGGTGCCGTCGCCGAATTGAAGCAACTCGTCACCCGCGCCCGCAAAGCGAAGAACGAATCCGCAACTCACGACGATCCGTCCGATCTAAAACCAGCACGCCGCTCGCGCGCCTCCGCTAAACGCGAGACCCTCCAGGCGGTTGGCAACTGACCGGTTTTATTTCTCCTTCATCCAAAGCCACGCCGCGTCTCACCGCGCCGCGTGGCTTTTTCATTTTCGGGTTCACCTCAGAACTGTAGGAGCGGCTTCACGCCGCGATTTCTTTCCAAGAAACGCCCGCCGTCGGCGCTCCCATCCAATCCCTCGCGGCGTAAAGCCGCTCCTACAATATCCGTGCCCATCCGTGAAATCCGTGGTTTCAACTCTGTCGCTCGCGACACAGCCTTAACCCACCGATGCCTGCCACTCCTGACAGCGCCAACATCGCGCGACACCTGCCGCTTATGGCGGCACGCCAGCCGAATCACCCGGCGCTGAAAATCCCCCGCGGCCGCACGCGCACCGGCGACATCGATTACCTCACGCTTACCTTCGCCGAACTCGACGCCGAGGTCTCCGCCTGGGCCGCGCGTATCACTGCCGCCGGTGTAAAGACCGACGACCGCGTCCTCGTCATGGTCCGCCAGGGACTCCCGCTCATCGCGTCCGCCTTCGCCCTCTTCAAAATCGGCGCCGTGCCCGTCGTCATCGATCCCGGCATGGGCCTGAAAAGTTTCCTGACCTGCGTTGAACGCACCCAACCCCGCGCCCTGCTCGGCATTCCGCTCGCCCGCGTCATCAGCCGCGTCTTCCGCAAAAAATTTCGCAGCGTCTCCATTCGCATCCCCGCCAGCGCCAATCCCACCGCGCGCCTCTCCACCTCCGATATTTCCCCCTTCCCCCTTCCCCCTTCACTCTTGGTCGCGCGCAGCGCGACCGACCTCGCCGCCATCCTTTTCACGTCAGGATCCACGGGGGCGCCCAAAGGCGTCTGCTACGAACACGGCATGTTTGAAGCGCAAGTCCGCCTCATCCGTGCCACCTATGGCATTCAGCCCGGCGAAGTGGATCTGCCGATGTTGCCGATCTTCGCGCTCTTCAACCCTGCGCTCGGCATGACCACCATAGTGCCCGAGATCGACCCCGCGCGCCCCGCCGCCGTCGATCCCGCGAAAATCGTTCAGGCCATCCGCCAGGAGAACGTCACCAACTCTTTCGGTTCGCCCACGCTCTGGAACAAGATCGCCGACCACTGCCTCGCACACGACATCACCTTGCCCAGCCTCCGTCGTGTGCTCTGTGCCGGCGCACCCGTGCCTGAAGCGCTCTGGGAAAACTCCCGTCGCTTCCTCACCCACGGCCAGCTCCACAGCCCCTACGGCGCAACCGAAGCCCTCCCCATCGCCAGCGTCTGCTCCGCTGAAATCATCCCACGTGCAGCCGTGACTGCGGCGGCGAATTTCCAAGGGACAAGTGGCAAGTTCCAAGCAGCGAGTGCCGCGTCCACGACCCCGACCGCCGAATTTCATTCTGTCGCCGACAACTCCCAGTCTCCCTTCTCGCAAGAATCGGCCTCCGCCTTTCACTCGTCACCCTTCACCCCTCACTCCTCCGCGCCGTCCGGAGCGTGCGTCGGCCGCCCGCTCCCCGGCATCGACGTCCGCATCATCGCCATCACCGATGGCCCGATTGCCACGTGCGCCGATGCCCGCGAACTCCGCCCCGGCGAAATCGGTGAAATCATCGTCCGCGGTCCTGTCGTCACCAAGGCCTACGACGCCCTGCCCGAAGCCACGACCGCCGCAAAAATCTCCGCCGACTACGGCGCCATCTGGCACCGCATGGGCGACTGCGGTTACTTCGATCCCCTCGGCCGCCTCTGGTTCTGCGGCCGCAAAGTCGAACGCGTGCTCACCGAAAACGGCCCGCTCTTCACCGAGCCCTGCGAACAAGTCTTCCGCTCCCACGCACAAGTCGCCCGCTGCGCCCTGATCGGCCTCGGCGTGCCCGGAAAACAACTACCCGCGCTCGTCATCCAGCCCCGCGAAAAACTCACCGCCTCCGCCAAAGCGGCCCTTGCCCGCGAACTCCGCTCCCTCGCCGCCGCGTATGCGAGCACCGCCGGGATCACGCGTTTCTATTTCCACAAAGCCTTCCCGGTCGACGTCCGCCACAACGCCAAAATCCACCGCCTCACCCTCGCCAAATGGGCCGCCGGGCATCCTGCCGAAGAGATCAAGTTGGAGACTTAAGTGTACTGGTTGATGTTGAGATCGGCCCTTTTGGCCGCCTCCATCCACGTGCCGAATCCTCAATCCAGCCAAGGGGCCGCAAGCAAACGAACGCCACAGGATTTATTCTATTCTTAAGGCGGCCTTTCCAATCAGATCGCATATCCCAACCAGGGCCTGTCTCGCGAACCAGCAGTCTTTCGTCCTTCAGGGAATACTCTTTCATTACGATTAGTTTCCTCCACCTGGCCACGCCGTAGAGCGCACAGTAGGCCAACATCAGAATACAAAAAATCCGAGCCGCCTTGTGCATAATAAGAGCGTTGCTTTGCCAATCGCTTTAAAAACTCGATCGCAGCGCCCCTCCTCAAATATGCCGCGAGTCCGCTTCGTCCTTCTTCACGTAACCGCTTTCCTGACGTGCGTGGTTCACGGCGTTCTTCTTGAGGTAGGCTTGGTAAACATCCTCGGCGCTCATCCCGAGAGTCTGCGCGAGTGACACCAGGAAGTGAAACAGGTCCACGACCTCCACCTTGGCATTCTGCTCGTCGAACTTCTGGTACTTTGCCCACCATTTCCATGGCACGGAGTCGATCAGCTCGGCGGTCTCCTGCTGCATCGCGCGCGTATAGTTGAGCACCCACTTCGTTTTCTCCTCTTCGGTCGGAGGCGGGAGCGTGACGCCAATGCGCGCATTGAGCGCTTCTTGCATGCGGAAAATCTCTTCGAGCTTGTCCATGCGCTCGTGGCTACGGATCACCCCACCCACTGGCAAGCCCGGCCTCCCGTCTTCCGTGTTTCCGCCCTTCCGTGCCTCCGCGATAAGGCCGATCGGTGTATTCCCCCTCTGCCTCTTCCTGCCGGTTGATTTCTAATCCACTGCAAACCGCCTGAGATTGCAGTTGCGTAAATGAGATTACGCGACGACGTTACCTGCGATTCCGGGCGTGGAGTGCGCACTTTTCGCGCTCCGTCCGTGTTTCCAACCCTCGCTGCTCCCGACTCTTCGGTGAGCGCGATTAACCATAAAACAAACATAGTCATGTCAGATACAGCAACGTCCGGCGAAGCCCCGGTGGCACCCGCCGAGACCGTTAGCGCGCCTTCGGCGCCTGCAGCGGCCAACGCGCAGGTCGCTCCTTCCGCCGTCCCCGCATCATTCGGGACCAGCCGAGGCTCCGGCCTCGCCCGCGGCAAGCGCGCCAGCAACCCCGCCACCAACAGCAACAACGCACCCGCCGCCTCCGGCGAGTACACACCCACGGCCGTTCAGATCGTCACGAGCCAGCGAGAGTACAAAAACCCGTTCGCTCCTGAACCCGCCCCCGAGCCCGTTGTGGCTCCTGTCGCAGAAGTCGTAAAACCCGCAGCCGCAGTCGTCGCCCCCGTGGCGGCGCCCGCAGCCAGCCCGGCGCCCCGCGCCGAAACCGCCCATGGCATCGAGCCCGCTCCCGCCTCCGCGGAAGCAGCGCCCGTCGCTTCCGAGCCCGCCGAAAAAGCCGAGCTCAACATCCTCCCACCCGAGAACAAAGCCCGCCCCGCCCAAAGCTGGGAAAGCTCGTCGTTCTCTGGCGGACAACCCTCCAACAACCAGAATGCGGGAAATCGCGGCGGGGATCGTCCGATCTTCCGCACCGAACGTCATCGTCAGCGCGATGCCGAGGCAGCCGCCTCCGGCGAAACGCCCGCGAGCCACGACGCTTCCCAACCGCAGCAACGCCGCGAATTCCGCGAGCCACGTCAGCCACGCGACCCGCGTGATCAACGCGGTGGCGAACAGCGCGAGCGCCGCGACGGTCGTGAAGGCCGTGATGGTAACCGCGAGAACCGCGGCGACCAGCAGCAGCACCGCCAGCCGCGCGGTTTCGAGAAACAACCTGGCACCACTCCTCCGATCGCAACGGAAGAGAAAAAGGGCGGCCTGATCGCCTGGATCAAAGGCCTTTTCAGCGGCGAACCCGCCGCTCCCGAAAAGTCTGCCGATCAGACCAACGCCGGCGGCGAACGCCGTTTCGACCGCGATGGCCGCGGTGGCGGTCGTCGTCACCATCGCGGTGGACGCGGTGGTCAGGGCAATCGTGGTCAGGGCGGCGGCGGCTTCCGCGGTGAAAACCGTGGCGGTCCTCGTCCTGAAGGCCAGCAAGGCGGCGGTGGTGAACACCGCGGTCAGGGTGGCCACGGCGGCGAGCGCAACCATCATCGCGGTGGACGCGGCGGCCAGCGTGGCGGTCGTGGCCAAGGCGGTGGCGGCGGTTTTCGCGGTGATCGCCGCGGAGGCGAAGGCCGTTCCGACGGCGGTGGCTCCTCCGGCCCCGCAGCCAGCTAAAACATCAGCGCCTTAGCAGCGCTCAATCACTTCAAGGCGTCCGTCTCACTGACGGGCGCCTTTTTTATTAGGTGGAGCGCGCACTCCGAGCGCGCTGTTCGACGTCGAAGATCAAACACGACAAAGCGCGGCCCCGGGTCGTTCAACGTGTGCGGAGTGGAGTCCTTGTTCCACCTCGGATGGACTCACCTCACCGCAATGCCGCTTCGTCCTGCGGTTTGATCAGCAGCACCAGCCCGACCGATAGCAGCGCAATGCCTGCAAAAACGCCGAAGATCAGATTGAGCGGCACGTGTTGATCGCGCAGTGCGCCAAACGCCCAGTCGCCGAAGCCGCCGCAACTGATGCTCACGAGATTCATGAAGCCATAGCCGGTCGCGCGCGCTTCCGGCCGCACGATCTGGCAGAGGATCGGCATGTTGTTGCAGTCGAAAAATCCCCAGCCGAGGCCGAAGACAATCAAGCCGATGATCGCGATCGTGAGTGTCGTGGCATTGCCGACGCTGAAAAGCGCCGGCAGGAACATCGTCATGCCGAGCGCACTCGTGAAGATGCGCCCGCGCGTCGTCGATTTCATCCATCGGTCTGCAAGCGTTCCGCCAACCAGCGCACCGATCAGCGACGCGATTTGCACGTAGAGAATCGCGCTCACGCCCGCCTTGCCCTGACCGAGTGCGAATTTTTCGCGCAGGATTTCCGGCATCCAGTCGCGCACCACCCAACCCGCGATCGCCGGCAGAGTGAAGTACAGCACCAGGAGGATGAAATTCCTGTTTCCGAGGAGATCGCGCAATACTCCGGTCGACGGACTGGTCACCCCGTCGCTGCGCGCGGACCGGATCTCGCAGCGACGCAAGCAACGGGATGCGCGTAGATCACACCGATCATGCCGCAGGTCGAGAACATCCAGCGCCAGCCGTGATCGGGCGAGTCCGCCGATGTAGCCCGCGAAGCCGCCGAGAATTTGACCGAGATAAATTCCCATCTGGTGCAAGCCGACCGCCCGCGAGCGCGTGTTCCCCGCGTGATATTCCGTGATGAGCGCAAGCGCTGCCGGGATATAGAATGCTTCGCTCAATCCCCATCATCGCACGCGCCCACATGAGCTCGTGAAACGACTGGCGACATGCCCCGTCCACCACGTGACCGCCGACCACACAAACAAGCTGCATGCAGATGACGCTAGCGACGGCTGAAGCGATCCGCGATGTAACCGCCAAACGGACTGAGGATGGCATAGGTCCACTTGAAGCAGCCGAGCACCAGACCCCAGTCCGCCTTGTTCGCGATGCTCGGGATGTCGCCGACCATCGAGGCCTTCATCGTCGCCAGCATCTGGCGGTCGAGATAGTTGAGCAGCGCCACCGGCACGAGAGCATCACGGCGAACCATGCGTAGCGGGTGAGGGAGGGAGGTTGTTCGGAAATCAAGGGGCGAAAGAAACGGGCGACTGCGGTACGAACGAAAGACGAGACCGTGCGGTCACAGTTTCTTCGGGTCGATCACAACGTGTTTAATTTTCTCACGATTCCACGTGTACGTAATGTGAACAAGCCCAGATCCTTTGTCTGGATCATCGCGGGATACGCGTAGCCGTGCGGCTTGGGTTCATCCTCGAGCGTGACGACCATTTCCCATTTCACGCCATCGGGTGAAACGGAGACATTGAGCGGATAACGAACACCGTAATCGGCGCCGCGTCCCTTTTTTCGACGGCCCGACTTCATCGGCATTATTCTCCACCTTCGGCGTTTCCTTCGGAGCGGGTCCGGTGCGCAGGTTATACACGAGAAGCTGGCGGCCGTCGGCGAGTGTCGTGGCATCGCTCCCGGAGTTGGGCATGAACAAGCCCGTCGCCGCAGTTTTCGTCCAGGTCTGGCCGTTGTCCGAGGACCAGTTGGTCGCAACGATCATTTCCTTCGTGCGCGAGAGCAGCTGCAGGCGTCCATCCTTGTGCGTGAGGATGCTCGGCTGGATCGCGTTGAATTCTGACTGCGTGTTCAGCGGTCCGACGATTTGCCACGTTTTGCCGAGGTCGCGCGTGATCTCGACGTGCAAGCGCCAGCCAGCCTCTTTCTCCTCGGTGCTCGACGGTGAAATGATCGTGCCGTCAGAAAGTTGGATTGGTTTGTTTTTGATCGGACCGAGCACGTCTTCCGGCAAGCGGCGCGGCTCGCTCCACGTGCGGCCACCGTCAGTCGAGGTGATTAACATGCCCCACCACGTTTGCGGCGACGGACCCACTTTGTAGAAAAGCATGAGCGGACCGTCCTTCGGCTGGAACAGCACGGGATTCCACGTCGGGTAGCGCTTGCCCGCGTGTTGAATGCCGTCGGCGACCTGCACGCCCGGTGACCATTTGCCGTTTTCGAAACGCGCGACGTAGATGCAGACATCCGGATTTTTTTCGTTCGTGCCGCCAAACCAGGAGGCGAGCAGTTCACCCTTCGTCGTCTCAACAATCGTCGAGGCATGGACACTCGGATACGGGCCGGTATCGTAGATGAACTGGCTGCTCACGATCGCAGGATGTTGCGGTGCCGCGACGAGCGGGCTGGCGAGCGAAGCGAGGCACGAGGCGAGTAGGGCGAAGGACTTTCTCATAAAATTGCGGCTATGATTCTACGAACGACCGGACGCGCAACCCGCAGCGATGTTCAACGCTGCGAAGAAAACGCGTATGAGCCGGACTCGACCTGATAAAGCGCGCGATCGCCCTCGCGGCGCAAAAACTTCACGCCGGGACGGTCCGCCGCGGGCGTGCCGCTTTCAAGCACGGTCGAACCATCGCGTGCTGGCAGATAAACTGTCGCGGTGGCATTCGCTGGCACAGAGACGGCGAGTGTGAACGATGCGTCCTTTTGCTCCCAGCGAACGGAGATGAGGCCGTGAATCGAGTCGTAGCTGGCCTTCACCCAGGCGAGGTCGGGTACAGGCTGCGGATTGATGAGTGCATTCTTGAATCCGGGTTTTGCAGGATCGGAAACGATGCCGGCGAGATCATGATAAAACCACTCCGTGACCTGCCCGAGCATGAAGTGATTGTGCGACGTTTCGAGATTGGCGTCCCACGCCTCGGTGAGCGCGGTTGCACCTTGCTTGAGTTGGTACGCATAACCGGGTTTTTCCTGCTGCGTGACCATCTTGTAGATCACGTCGGAGCGGCTGTTGTCGGCGAGGGCGCGCAGTGAATAACGGAAACCAACGTCACCCGTCGTCGTGGAATAGCCTCGTTGCTCGATGTCTTTCACGAGCGCCGAAAAGACGCGCTCACGATTGGCGGGAGCGGCGATGCCCATGACGAGCGGCAGCGAGTTCGCCGCCTGCGAGCCCGTTGCGTACGTGCCGGTGTCGGCTTTGTAGAAATGGCGGTTGTAGCTCGCGTGAATGCGTTCGGCTTTCGCCGCATATTCTTTCGCTTCGTCCGCATGCCCGAGCAACGCAGCGGTATCGGCCATCAACTTAGCATCGAAATAGAAAAACGCAGACGCGGTGATCGGCGGCGGCGTGTTCTGCGAAGGACCGGCCAGCGCGGGACCGATGTCGAACCAGTCGCCGAGGCCGTCGGTGAGCACGTCGTCCTTCGCGCGGCTTTCGAGCCAGGCAAAGTAACGTTTCATCGCCGGATAATATTCGCGAATCAGGCCCGCATCGCCGGTGAACTCATACTGCTGCCACGGCACGAGGAAGAACGCCGCGCCCCATTCGGCCGCTGCGCGGAACGTGCCTTTGAACACCGTGAACTCCGGCGCGATATTCGGGATCAGGCCGTCATCCGTCTGGCCGTCCGCCATGTCGCGCATGCCTTTCGTGAAGATGCGCGCGACGTCGAATTCGTAGCGGATCGCCGGGCCGTTGAGATGGTACTGCTCGATCCAGCCGAGTTTCTCGCGATGCGGACAATCGGAGAGCACCGAAACCATGTTCGAGCGCTGCGCCCAGCGCACGAGATCGCGGATGCGGTTGAGCAGCGGATTCGAGGTCTCGAAAGAGCCGAGTGGTTTCGTCGCAGCGTGGACGACGGCCATCTCGAGCGAGACAACCTTCGGCAGTTTCGCCGGATCACCCGGACGCGGCGCGGCGGCGGGCGTGGATTTCTGACGCAGATCTTCCGCACCGACGAAATGCGGCAGCTCCGATTCGTCGCGGAACGTCTCCACCTTCAAGAAGCGGCAGCCGACGTAATAAAACTGGGGAAACCACTCTTCTTCACCATCGGTCGCTTTCGTGTACTGCCACCACGCGTTGCCGCGATTTTTGCCGTCGAAGGTGTTGCGGTTGATGGTGCCGTCATCGTTGACGACCTCAGACGGCGTCAGGCGCACGATCGAGCCTGCCGGCCCGGTCACCCGGAGGCGCGGCATGTGCGACGCGTTCTGGCCGAAGTCGTGGACGACGGTGCCGTCGGAAAATGTTTTCGCGCCGACGCTCTTGTGCACATCCATTACGCGCAGCGGTTCGCTGCCGACGCCGTGACCGCGCAGCTGACCCGCGGGACGAAGCAGCACGACGGCGCGTTTCCATTCAGCCGCCGCGGCGAAGCCGGGTTCGGCCCAGCCTTTGGGCGCGAGGCGTGCGTCATAATCTTCGCCGGCAAAAATGTGACCGACCGTGATCGGGCCGGAACGGAATTTCCACTGATCGTTGGTGCCGATCTCCTCGACGGTGCCGTCGGCATACTCGAGGCGCAGATGCATAATCGCGCGTAGCGGTCCGAACGAGCCAGTGAGTTTCGTGAAGCGATCGCGATGGGCGAGATTGTAGAAACCGTTGCCGAGGATGAAACCGGCAGCGTTTGCGCCTGAGCGAAGCAGGGCGGTGACATCGTGCGTGTTGTAGAGGACGGTGACGTTGTAATTCGTCCAGCCGGGCGAGAGCAGGTCGTTGCTGACCTTCTTCCCGTTGAGAAAGAGTTCGTACTGCCCGAGGCCGGTCGCGTGAACGAGCGCGCGCTTCAGACCGGGCTTCACGGTGAATTCACTGCGCAACATCAGCGACTCGGTCGTCGCGGGCGAAGTGAGCCAGACGCCTTTCCACTCTTCCTTGGTGAGCAGTCCCATCGTCCAATTCGCGGACTGGCTCCAGGCGGACGGTTTTCCGTCGCGATCCCATGAGCGGACTTTCCAGAAAATGGTTTGGGACGAAACCGGCGCTTTGCCGCCGTAGACGACAAACGTCGTCTGATCATTCGCGACGCGGCCGCTGTCCCAGAGATCACCTTCATCGCGGGCAAGCGCGGCTTCGCTCGATGCCGCGAGGATTTGCCACGCGGTTTGTTTCTGGCTGCGAACAGTGCTCTCGATTTTCCAAAAGAGCCTCGGCTGCAAGGTGTCGATGCCGAGGGGATTCGTCGCGTATTCGGTCCGCAGGTCGGAGACGCGGTAGTCCGCCGTGGTGACGGTGTCGGCTGCGAGCAGGCGGCCGGGAGTGAAACTGATCGCCGTGCATCCGAGGCCGACGAAAAAGGCAAAGACGGAAATACGCATGGCGGAAAATGAAACCTGCGCCCGGATAAACACCCAAAGTCCGGGCGCAGGGTGGGTAACTGGCAGCTTAGAACTTATACGTAGCTGACAGGAAGTAAGAGCGCGGTGGAATCGGCACGATCAGGAAGGTCGTGTTCGGATCCGTGGGACGCGTGGTGAAATTCTGGCGGTTGAACTGGCTGCTGGCGTCACCGTAGCCGGCCCAGTTGAGGACGCCGTCGCCGTCGAAGACGTTGTTCACATTCAGGCTGATCGAGAACCGGTCATTGAAGGCCCAGTTCAGGAAGAGATCAGTCTGATCGTAGGCAGGCAGCGTGAACATATTGGCGATGTTCGCTGGACGGGCGCCCATGTATTTCCACGAGATGTTGCCGGTGAATTTGCCGCGCTGGTACTGCGGCGTGAGGTTCACGATCCAGTCCGGGTTGTTGTCGGCTTTCTGACCGCCGATATCGACGATGAAGTCGTCGGCGGGGCCGTTGCTGCCGAGATTCCAGAACTGCCACTTCGTCGCCTCGGCCTGCTGCCAGGTGGCAACGGCGCGGAGGCTGATATGCTGCGTGAAGGAGTAGTTGCCCTCGACTTCAACACCGTACGTCTCGACCGAGCTGTAGAGCGGCTGCAGCGAGTAGGTGGTGTTGTCGGTGTTGGTGCCGATGATCGGCGTGTTGATGATGTCGCCGAGCTTGCTGTAGAACGGCGTGATCACGGCGTTGAAGTTGCCGCCGCGGACCTTGTAACCGACTTCCCACTGCTCGACCTTCTGCGGAATGGTGGCGTAGTTGCGGATTGCAAAGGTGTTGGTCAGGCCGACGAAGAACGACAGGTCGGGGGCTTTTTCGCCGTTGGTGTAGCGCGCGTACACCGAGTTGTTGGGATTGATCGTGTAGTTCAGCGCGGCGGACCAGGAGAGCGTGTCGAGGTTGCGATCGTAGACCCAGTTGGTGGCGTTGCGGGTGCTGACGCGACCATCGTAGATTGTGAGCGGATTACCGTCGGCGCCGCCGTTGGTCGTGCTGAGCGAGCTGTTGGCCGTGCCCGTATTGTTCAGGCCGCTGACCTCCAGATACTCGTAGCGGAAACCCCAATCGAGCGTGAGGCTCTTGTTGATTTCCCAGTTGTGGCCGAAGAAAGCCGACGTCTGCTTCTGGGTCGCTTCGTTCAGCGTGTAAGCGGAGCCTTCAGCAGAAAAACCATAGGGATTGGTGATCTGGAGTGTCTGGCCGCCGAACGGGCCGCTCACGGGAGTGATGAGCGTGACGTCCATCGGCGTCGGATTATCCAGCACGGGTGAGACGCTGCGGCCTGCGGTCGTGTTGAAATTGTAGGCATCCGAATACGCGAAAAAGCTACCCACCGTGAACAGGTTGGAGCCGATGCGCTTGTTGACCGTGAACTGGTTCATCAGCTCCTTGGCCCAGCGGTCGAAGACGAGTGCGTTGTTCGACCAGACCGCGCCATTCACGAGATCCTGTCGCGGCAGGTTGTTTTCCAAAACGGTCAAGCCACTCTGGCCCGCGGGTCCGGAACCGTTGTTGGTGCCGTTCGACAGGATGCGGGCCATGACCTTGCCGTTCGTGCGGTCCTTGAAAACCCACTCGCCCGCAGGCACCACGCCGCCGGTGAGCATGTTCAGGTTGCTGAAAAGCGAGCCGCGCGTAATGTCACGAAGCGCGACACTAGCGCTCGTGTTCCACTGTGTGTTGCTGTTGCTCACCTTGAAGTTGTTGCTCACGATCCAGCCGCCGAAATCGTGAGTCCAATCGGCGCCGATCGCTTTCTGGACCGAGTGAGCGAGGCTCTCGGGATCGAAGGTGCGCTTCTGTCCGGGGACTTCGGCAACGTAGGAGAAAGCTCCGGGACGATGCAGATTCGTCGCGCCTTGATCGATGCCGGCGGCCACGCGCGGATCGTTGAAATCCTTGGCGGGGTAGAATTCGAACCAGCCGTTCGTGTCGTTGAGGTACTTCGCGTAGAAAGTGATCGAGCCGGGGCCGTAATCTTTACGGACGTTCAATTTGATCTGGCCGCCGTCATTCATGGCGTAGCCGGGATTACGCGCACCATCGGACTTACGATAGAAGCCGCCGACGCTGTACGTCGTGCCCTTTGGGCCCGCGCCGCCGACCCAGAGATCGGTGCGGTAGTAAGGATGATCCTCATTTTCCAGGCCGAGACGCACGCGAAGTTCGCCGCCGTAAGTCTCGGTGCCTTTGCGGCTGATGTAGTTGAAAACACCGCCGGGCGCGTTGGCCGATGTGATGGAGGCGCTGCCGCCGCGCACCGCTTCGACGCGTTCGGTCGTCACGTCGGCGCGCAGATAGTAATCGGGGCCCCAGTTGCTGTAATTGACGTTGGTCAGCGGGAGGCCGTCCTCCTGCATCGACACGTAGTAATAACCCATGTCTGCGTTGCTCGCGTTGGCGGAGACACCGCGCGAGTAAACGATGCTGCGGATTTCACCAAGCGAAGAGTTCACGTACACGCTTGGCACATTCCAGAGAAGATCGGCCGCGCTGTTGGGCACGATCTTGGCGAGCTGTGCGGTGTTGACCGTGGAAATGGACGTCGTGACGTCCTGCTTCTTCGTCTTGGTGAAGACGCCCGTGACGACGAACTCGGCGAGCTCGATGGTTTCGTCGGGCGAGGGAGAAGCCTGCGCAGCAGTTGCTGCCGCCGCTCCTGCTGCGGCCGGTGCGCCGCTCGCGTTTTGCTTTGCGTGGTCGGGTGCCTCGATGGCGATCGAGCCGGTCTTTTCGTCTTCGAAAACCGCGAGGTTGGTGCCCGCGAGCATCGCGTTAAGGGCTTCGCGGACCGCGAGCTCGCCCTTCACTGCGTTGGTTTTCACGCCGGTCACGGACTTCGTTGAGAAGATGATCTCCCGCTGGGCCTGCTGCGCGAACGCCTTCAGGGTTTGCGCGGCTTCGCCGGCGGGGACGTCGAACTTGATTTTGGTGTCTGCTGCGGCCGACAACGTGGCCGTGTTCACTAGGGCTAACAATCCAAGCGCAGGAACCGAGGTGATGAGTTTCGGAGCAAGCGCAACCAGCCAGGGCCTCGAAAGGCGCCTCAATGTTGTAGTCATTCGTTGGGTAGGGGTTCGTTACTGGAGATGCGCGGGCCGTGCCTTTTCCTCTAAGAAAAATTTCAACAAACCTGTGCGAGGGGAATTCGTCCGGCTGTTGGATGCGATTTTCAGAGGCGATAGTGAACGAATGGTGAGGCGGATCAGGCGGAGTACGCTGCTCACAAAAGAAGCCTGCGCGAGATCCGCGCACGTACCGTGAATGCGGTACATGTCGTCGGTCGCGCACGCTCGCATCTACTCAGCGCCGCCGCTTGTGGAGCGTGACGACGTTGCCGGTACGCTCCGCCTCGATGCCGAAGCCGCCCTCGAGCAGCCGGATGAAGCTCTCGATATTATCGGAGCGCAGCGATGCACTGACTTCCGTGTCGGCGAGCTTCGCATCCTCGATGACCATGCGGATAGGCGTGTTCCGGAGATTAAATTCGGCCACGACCGCGGAGAGCCGTGCATTGGTGAAGTCGAGCAGACGCGAGTGCCACGCGAGTTTTTCGTCCATCTGCTCTGTGGCGATTTTTGTCACGGAGATCGGCGATTTCCCCACCTGCATGGGCACGACCGCCAGTTCCCCGGCAACGACCAGCGGCGTCTCGGCGGAATCGGTTTGGGGCGTTGCGAGTCCCTCGGTCGCGGCGGACTGCACGCGCACTTTCCCCTCGGTGACGATCAACTCAACGGCCTCGGTCTGACGGCGAACGTTGAACGCCGTGCCGACCGCGCGAAAGTGAACGTCACCTGTGATCACGATGAACGGACGTGCGGGATTCTTGGCGACGCGGAACATGGCTTCGCCGCGTTCGAGCCGCACTTTGCGCTCGGTTGCGGTGTAGAGAACAGCCACCTCGGCGTCGCGGTTGAGCTCGATGACAGTGCCGTCGTCGAGCGTGCGGCGCTCGATCGCTGCGATTTGGGCAGGCGCGGTTACAGGCGCAGGTGTAGGCGTCGAAGGCGAAACTGGGCTCAACGAAAGGAAACCGAGAACAACCGCGGCGGCTGCCGCCAGACTTCCCGCCATCGGCCAGAGCCAGCGGTAACGGGGCTTTCGGGAAATGGCGCGCGGGGCCGGGTGTGGCGCGAGCAGATCACGATTGGGCCGCGCGGTGTGCTCGGGTCTCCAATCGGCGAGCGTGTTGAGACGCGTCCAATTGGCCGTCTGCCGGTCGAGTTCCTGCGCATGGCGCGCGTCGGCGGTGAACCATTGCAGGAAATCGTCCTGCTCGGCAGCGGTCAGGCCGCGCTCCAGCCGCAGCACCCAAAGCGCGGCTTCGGTTTCGATTTTTTCAGGAGTGTTCATTGCGATATCTCCTGAAAAACTGCCCGATCTTTTTAAGTCCGATGGCCGCCTGGATTTCGACCGTGTGCTCCGCGATGCCGAGCTCGGCGGCGGTCTCCTTTTGCGACAAGCCGTAGATCTTCCGTAGAGTGAGGATCTGCCGGCAGCGGGTCGGGAGGGATTGGATCGCTTCGGTGAGCATTTCGAGTTCTTGGGCGCGGGCGACGGCCTGAGGCACATCGGCGTCCTCATCTAAGATGCCCGAGCAGTCGATTTCCGCTAAGGATTCTTCTTTGGCTACTTTGCTGTGGCGCACACGCATCAAGGCCAGATTCCGGGCTATCACGAAGAGGTATGCCTTGGGCGACCGTACCTCCGAGTCTGCCCGCGCGCGCAACACGCGCACAAATGCCTCTTGTACGATATCATCCACATCCTGGCGGCCGGAAAACTGGCTGGTCAGCCAGGCGCGCAGCTGGGGTTCGTGCGGTTGCAAATGAGTCAAAAACCAACTCGCAACCTCTGGGTCTTGGGGGGGCATCAGAAAGCGTCTGACGCGCACTCCAGCAATGCGATGCGGCCAAGTCTGCAGGAAAAAAACAGTCTCGTCAGAAAAACATCTAGAGGAATTTCCGGGTCCGCGCATCTGGCCGCCTGAAATTGTCTTCACCGAGGTCGCCCACCTCCCCTTCCAATCCTGTAAATCCCGTCAATCCTGTCTAAAAATTTCCGTAGCCCGCCACCCCACCGGCTTAAACACGGCTTTTGAGTGGCATCGTCATAAACGCCCTTCATCTTCCCGCTTTCTCCACCCACTTTTCGTTCCCGCACTTTCGCTCCGCACTCGCACCCATGGCCGATCTCATCGTCAACGGCGGCAAGCCGCTCTCCGGTACTATCACCCCGTCCGGTAACAAGAACTCCGCGCTGCCCATCGTCTGCGCCACGCTTCTCACCGACGAGCCGGTTCACCTGAGCAACGTCCCCGACATCACCGATCTCAATAAGATCGTGAAGTTCATGACGGACCATGGCTCGAAGGTTTCTTGGGATCGCGCCACCGGTGAGATGCATGTCGATCACTCCGGCTTTCGCAGCGAACTCGTCAGCAACGAGCTCCCGCAGGACATGCGCTCTACGGTTCTGCTTTATCCCGCGCTGCTCCGTCGTCTCAAAAAAATCACCATCAACGCCACCGCCAAGGGCTGCTCCCTCGGCGTCCGCGAGATCGACCCGCACCTCGAAATCTTCGCCAAACTCGGCGCCGTGATCGACGCCGGCGAACCGCTTATCATCGCACTTCCCGACGGTTTCAAAGGCAACCGCCACTGGTGCGACTACATGTCTGTCACCGTCACGGAAAACTTCCTGATGGCCGCGTCCGTCGCCAAAGGCACCTCCACGCTCATCAACGCCGCCAGCGAGCCGCATGTCCAGGACCTCTGCGCCGCGCTCACCGCCATGGGCGCCAAGATCGAAGGCATCGGCACCAGCATGCTCCGCGTCGAAGGCGTGGAAAAGCTCCACGGCTGCAAAGCCTCGATCGCGACCGACTACCACGAGGTTGTGACCTTCCTCGCCCTCGGCGCCATCACCGGCGGCGAGATCCGCGTGAAAAATTCCCTCCCGCACCACTTCGATCTCATCGTCCGCGCCTTCGCGAAATTGGGCGTCGTCGTCGAACATGAGGGCGACACCGCCATCGTCCGTCGCAACCAGTCGCTCATCATCGAACAGCCGTTCACATCTAATCTCCTCACCAAGATCGAAGCCGCCCCCTGGCCGTATTTCTCCGTCGATCTTCTGCCGCTCATGATCGCGCTCAGCACGCGCGCCACCGGCACGATCCACTTCTGGAACAAGGTCTACGAAAACGGCTTTTCCTGGATGCCCGAGCTCGCGAAATTCGGCGCCCACGTCCTCGTGAGCGACCCGCATCGCATCAACGTCTTCGGCAACCGTCCGCTCCGCCCTGCCGTCGTTGACGCCCCCTATGTAATCCGCGCCGCCATCGCCTTGTACATGGTGGCCGCGAGTATTCCTGGCCGCAGCGTCGTCAAAAACGCCGATACCATCAAACGCGCGCACCCGCGATTCGTCGAAAATCTAAACGCCCTCGGAGCCGACGTGGAGTGGAAATAATCCACCGGCGAGCATTCGCCGCGTGATACAAAAAATCGCCCGCACCGCAGATCCTGCGGGCGGGCGATGCGTCATGTATCAATCGATGGTCCGCGTTTCAGCTGCGCCTGCGCGCAGGTGAGCACTCAGTTCGACGTCACTGCGACGTCACCGAGTAGCTGTTCACGCGATAGTCTTTTCCGCCGTCGGTGGAGGTGATTTCGAAACCGTACTGTACGTCGCCGACTGTGATGTCGCCGATCCAGCCCTGAGACTTGATCCAGTTGAGGATGGCTTTGTGGTCGACCGTTCCGTTGTTCGTCTTCGTCGTGCGCAAAAACGAAAACACCTGGTTCGCACCGTTGCTGCCGCGGAAAACATTCCACGTGTGTCCGCCCACCGTGACGTTGGTGTACACCGGCACGGCATTGCCCGACGAACTCCAGTTGTACGAAATCGGCTTCACGTTGCCGCCACCCGACGCGGTGCCCGTGTAGTTCATCCAGAGCATGATTTCGTAGGCGTGGTTTGTGTCCCACACATCGAAGGTGGAACTCCACGCGCCGCCCGCCGGCGTCGTTGCGCTGAATGTCGATTTCAACGTTCCGACCGCACTGAGTTTCTTCCCGATGTAACGCGTTACATTGGGATATGACTTGATGCCGCCGGTATTCGGATGGTTGGCCCATACGCCCCAGTTGCTGTACGAATTGGCCCAGATCGTCTGTGGTCCGTAACCGGAGCCCCAGACATTGTTATAGAGCGTGTAGCCGCCATTGGACCACGTGCCCCACCGGTCGGTGGAGGACCACGTCTGCGCACTGACACTGGAAACGAGGAACGAAAAAGCAGCGGCCATGAATGCCACTGCGAACGAGCGTGAACGAATCAACGAACTCATGGGGTATTGGGGTTGTTTCCTCCCAGCCTGAGGCCCGGAATGGGCCAGCGCGCCGCCGGGGAGAAATTCAGCCGCGCGCCAAGATGCAGAATGGCCATTCCGTGGGGTGACGGAGGGGTATGGCCTGTTTGATTTAACAATAAACCAATCCTGGTGATGTCAACCGGCCACATCAGAAGCCGTTCACACCAAAATTCATCACACACTGCTCTTTTCGCGCAGGTTGATGTCTGGTTTAAACTTGCGCTGGAAACTTAAATCGTATTTCCAGTTTCCTATGCCCGCCGCTGTTCGCGAACCGCCCCTGGCCTCGTCGCTGCCGTTATCGTTGTCCGACCGCATTCTCACCGAAGCGCGCGCCCTGTTTTTTTCCCACGGTTACTCGGCCTTCACGATGGACGACCTCGCCGCCGCTCTCGGCATGAGCAAAAAAACGCTCTACGTTCATCACGCCGGTAAGGACGCGATGATCCGGGCGGTGCTCGACGGATTTGCAGCCGAGGTGAGAGCCGACACCGAAGCGCTGCTCGCGAATCGCAGTCTGCAATTCGCGGAAAAGCTCCGTGGTTTCGCCCAGGGGATGGTCGACCGCCTGTCTCAAATCAGCCCCGAGATTCTAGCTGATCTCGAGCAGTACGCACCTCCGCTTCACCGTTATGTCCTTCAGGTGCGCGCCAAAAACCTTCCCTATGTTTTCGGTCGTTTCATCGAGGAGGGGCAGATGAGCGGTGCTGTCCGGGACGACGTGAGTCCGGTTTTCGCGAGCGAGTTTTTCCTGCACGCCATGCAAGGCCTCCTGCACGCCGATGCACTCAAGCGTCTGCGCATGAATCCCGAGACCTGCTTCGACAACGCCATCCGCCTGTTCTTCGGCGGGCTTCTGACGCCGCAAGGCCACAAAGAATATGAAAAACTTTTCCCGCGCTAAGCCTTCCCCTGTTTTCGGCATCGGGTATTCGGACTTCGGATTTCCCCGCTGGTCATTCACGCGAGCCTTGGCGCTCGTGTTCACCGTTGGCATCGCATTCGCCGCCTCCGGTTGCCGGCGCGCCGCGTCCGATCATTTCCAAGGCTATCTCGAGGGCGAATTCATCTACGTGGGCTCTCCGCTCGCGGGTCGTCTCGACCAGCTGGCCGTGACCAAAGGTTCGCGCGTTGCAGCTGGTGCGCCGCTTTTCACCCTCGAACACGCCGCCGAGCTCGCCGTGCAACAACAGGCCGCCGAGCAGCTGGCTTCCGCCCAGGCGCGTCTTGCCGACCTCCGCAAAGGCTCGCGCCCCAGTGAAATCGCGACCGTTGAGGCCCGTCTCGCGCAGGCCCGCGCCGCGTCCGAGCTCTCTCAAATCGAACTCAACCGTCAGAACGAGCTCCTCAAGGCCAACGTCATTGCCACTAGTGAAAACGACCGCGCGCGCCTGACTCACGAGCGCAATGTCGCCGTCGTCAACGAACTCGGCGCGCAGCTCGAAACCGCAAAACTCGGTGCTCGCGCGGACACCATCGCCGCCGCCGAAGCGGACGTCGCGGCTTCTTCCGCGGCCAAATCCCGGGCCGATTGGGGCGTCGCACAAAAATCCCAGACTGCTCCACGCGAGGCCCTCGTCTTCGACACGCTCTATCGCGAAGGTGAATTTATCGCCGCCGGCCAGCCCGTCGTCTCTCTTCTGCCCGCTGAAAACCTCAAGGTTCGCTTCTTCGTTCCCGAGGAAAAGCTTTCCACGCTCCGCGCCGGACAAACCATCCGCGTTTCCATCACGGGCCGCGATGCACCGCTTGAAGCCCGCATCAGCTACCTGTCGCCCAAGCCCGAATACACGCCGCCCGTGCTCTACAACCGCGAGAACCGCGCCAAACTCGTCTTTCTCATCGAGGCGCTTTTCTCCGCCGATGTCGCCCGCGATCTCCACCCCGGCCAGCCCATCGACGTCTCGCTAGCTCCCTGACCGCGCTCACGTTTCGCATGAGCTCCGACCTCGTCATCGACGTCTCCGGCGTCACTAAAAAGTTCGGCGACAAAACCGTTGTCAACGGCATCGGTCTCCAGGTGCGGCAGGGTGAGATCTACGGCTTCCTCGGTCCCAACGGCAGCGGCAAGACCACCTTCATCCGCATGCTCTGCGGCCTGCTCACACCCGATGCCGGAGAAGGCACCTGTCTTGGCTACGATGTCCGCACGCAGCAGGCCGCGATCAAACGTCATGTCGGCTACATGACGCAGAAGTTCAGTTTCTATGAGGACCTGACCATTCGCGAGAATCTCGATTTCGTCGCCCGCATCTACGGCATCGGCGATCGCCGCACCGCGGTCGACCGCAGCCTCGAACGCTTGGGCCTGCAGCACCGCTACCGCCAGCTCGCGGGAGAGCTCTCCGGTGGCTGGAAGCAACGCCTCGCACTTGCCGCCTGCCTCATCCACACGCCGCAGCTATTGCTCCTCGATGAGCCCACAGCGGGCGTTGACCCGAAAGCGCGCCGTGAATTCTGGGACGAAATTCACCAGCTCTCCCACGACGGCCTTACCGTGCTTATCACCACGCACTACATGGACGAGGCCGAGCGCTGCCATCAGATCGCCTACCTCGCCTACGGGAATCTTCTCACGCGTGGCACCGTCGCCGAAGTCATCGCCGGCGCAAAGCTCTCCACGTGGGAAATCACCGGCCCTGATCTTCCCTCCCTCGCTGCCCGTCTGCGCAAACAGCCCGGCCTCGAAGAAATCGTCGCTTTTGGAAATACACTCCACATCAGCTCGCGCGATTCCGCCGGCGCCGAGCAGGCGCTGGCTCCGCTCAAAACAGGTCCTCACCGCGTGCGAGCGATTACGCCTGGCCTCGAGGATGTGTTCATCAGCCTCATGAACACCGCTCAGGATAACTTCAAAGCCGCCGCCCGATGAGCGCCCGTTTCTCATTCGCACGTTTCTGGGCCATGGTGCTGAAGGAGTTCATTCAGATGCGGCGCGACCGCGCCACGTTCGCGATGATGGTCGGCATTCCGCTCGTGCAGCTCACGCTCTTCGGCTTCGCGATCAACGCCGACCCGAAGCATCTGCCAACTGTCATCGTCAACGCCGACGGCGGCCCGTTCGCGCGCACGCTCGTGCAGGCCATGACCCACAGCGATTATTTCCACGTTCTCGGCTCCGTCACCGAGGCCGAAGCCGCCCGCCTTGTACAACTCGGCGACGTGCAGTTCGTGCTCAACATCCCGGTCGATTTTACCCGCGACGTTCTGCGCGGTGAGCATCCGGTCGTCCTCCTCGAGGCTGATGCCACCGATCCCGCCGCGTCGGGCCCGGCCATCGCCGCCGTCAGCACGCTCGCTCAGACTGTTTTCGCGCGCGATCTTCCCGGTCCGTATCGTTCGCTCAACGGCACCGCCGGTCCCGTCGATCTCCAGATACACCGCCAGTACAACCCCGAAGGTATTACGCAGTACAACGTCGTTCCCGGACTCATGGGCGTCGTCCTCACGATGACGATGGTCATTATCACCTCGCTTGCCGTCACCCGTGAGCGCGAGCGAGGCACGATGGAAAATCTTCTCTCCACGCCGGTGCGGCCCGTCGAAGTGATGACGGGAAAAATCCTGCCCTTCATCGCGGTCGGCTATATTCAGGTCACCCTGATCCTTCTCGCCGCGCGTTTCCTTTTTAACGTCCCGATGGTCGGAAACCTCGCGCTTCTCTACCTTATCGCGCTCATCTTTATCGCCGCGAATCTCGCTGTGGGAATCACCTTTTCGACCGTTGCGAGGAACCAGCTGCAGGCCGTGCAGATGGCGACGTTCTTCTTCCTGCCGTCGCTGCTGCTCTCCGGATTCATGTTTCCGTTTCGAGGCATGCCTGAGTGGGCGCAAGTACTCGGTTCATGCCTTCCGCTCACCCACTTCCTTCGTGTAGTGCGCGGCGTGATGCTCAAGGGCAATGGCCTCACCGAAATCGCCCCCGAGGTCTGGCCGATCGCGCTCTTCATGCTCGTCGCCATGACCGTCGCCGTAAAACGCTATCGGCAGACGCTCGACTGAGCCGCACGACGAGGATCGTTTTCAACCAACGAAAAAGCCGGACGTTTCTGTCCGGCTTTTGTCTTTTGAATGTTTTCGTCTCTTCAGGCTCTCGCCTCTCCCGCCGACCGTCCTTCGACGAGCTTCTTCGCAACCGCACCGTCTAACTGGATCGTCTGTGTCGGAAACGCGAACGACAGCTTCCGGGATTCCACGGCTTTCATGATCGCGAGATTGATCCGCTGGCGCAGACGCATGTGCTTTTGGAAATCCGGATCGATGGTTTCGTAGACCACCCAGATATCCAGCGACGAAGCGCTGTAGTCGCGGAAATAGACCATCTCCGAGCCCGGTTTCACTTCGTTTTCAGCGCGGATGATCTTTCGAAAATCCTCCACGATCGCATCCATCTGCTCGGCCGTTGTGTCGTACGTGAGTCCGATCACCTGTTCGACACGGCGTTGGATGAAGCGCGAGTTGTTGATGATCGCTTCAGCCGCGACCGTCTTGTTCGGGATGATGATCAGGTTCTTCGCTGGTGTGCGCAGCTTGGTCGAACGCAGGCCGATGTCCTCCACAACGCCGTCGTGGCTGCCGATCTTCACCGCCTCGCCCAATTTAAATGGCTGATCGACCGCGACCACCACCGAACCAAACAGGTTCGCGATCGTGTCCTGCGCAGCGAGCGCGAACGCGAGACCGCCGATGCCGAGCGCACCGAGAAACGCCTTCACGTCCGCACCCAGGCTCTGCGCGATCATCAAAACGCCGAACACCAGGAACACCGCGAGCAACGTCTTCTTGATCCACGGCATGAACGCAGCCACGCCCATCTTTTTCGCGACCGCCTTCTCGTGCAGGTGATCCAGGATCGTGTTAAAAATCCGCAGCAGCAGCCAGAAAATGACCAGAGAGAACGCGACCGTGTACACATACCCGAGCATGTTATCCGCGGCGGGCGTCAATTTCAGGGCCTTCATCGCCGCCACGCTTCCCACCACCAGGATCAACGCGGTGATCGGCCCTTCCACCGCCTTGAACAACTTGTCGTCGATCGTCGTCTCCGTCTTCGACGTCAGCTTGCGGATGAATGCGAACAGGATGCTCGTGATCACCCGGCAGATCACAAACGTGAGTAGCAAGATCGCCGCGCACGCGAGGTAGCGGGCCGGACCGTTTTCCGAGCTGGTCACGTCAAACTGCTCCAGAATCACATCCACTGCGTGCTCGATGAATTCTGGTGTCTCCGGTACATGGACCTTGCCGCTGGCCACTCCCGCGGCGACCGCCTGCGTTGTTGTGTTGGTGGCCTCGGTCACCCCCACCGGAGCCGCCGTTTCCGAGCCGGATTGAGCAAACAACCTTGCGGTTGCGAAAAGCATCAGAGCTAAAAGGAAGCGACGCGTTGAGTTCATGGTTCGCCTTTCTGAATTCCACCTTTGCCGCCTGTCAACGCCCCGGCTGGAAAAGTGCTACTGTCCGTATAACCGGAAAAAAGAACCCGGGCTTGCCCCGCGCATTCACCGCCAACCACACTGCCCGTTCCGTTTCCCATGATACTTTCCGTTATTGATGCGCTCCCTTTGTGGGCCTGGGCCGCTTTTTTGCTCTTCATCGTCGCGATGCTCGCGCTCGACCTCGGCGTCTTCCACCGGGATTCGCACGAGATCAAAACGAAGGAGGCTCTGGTCTGGTGCGCAGTCTGGTTCAGCCTGGCGATGGCATTCAATGCCATCATCTACTTCTGGCAGGGCAAACAGCCCGCGATGGAATTTTTCACTGGGTACCTCATCGAGATCTGCCTGAGTGTGGACAATGTCTTCGTGTTCATCCTCATCTTCACGTTCTTCAAGGTCCCCAAGATCCACCAGCATCGCGTTCTCTTCTGGGGCATCATTGGCGCCGTCGTCATGCGCGCGCTCTTCATCGCAGGTGGCATCGCGCTCATCAGCACTTTCACCGGCGTGCTGCCTATCTTCGGCGCCTTTCTGATTTTCACCGGCATCAAGATGGCCCTTCCCAAATCCGAGGAGCCCGACCCTGAGAAGAACATCGCCGTCAGACTCGTCCGCAAGATCTTCCCCGTCACTCCGACGTTCATCGAAGGAAAATTCTTCACGAAGATCGACGGCCGCCGCTTCGCCACACCCCTGTTCATCGTCCTGATCGCCATCGAAACGACCGACGTGATTTTCGCCGTCGATTCGATTCCCGCCATTCTAGGCATCACCAAGGACGGGTTCATCGTTTTCACCTCAAACATCTTCGCGATCCTTGGCCTGCGCTCACTTTACTTCGCCCTCTCAGGCTCGATGCAGCTCTTCCGCTTCCTCGGCCACGGCCTTGCGCTCATCCTGGTCTTCATTGGTGGCAAGATGGTCCTCGCGTGGGAAAAATTTGGCGGACACCACGCGTCCATCGGGTTCTCCCTCGCGGTCATCGGATCCATCATCACGATCTCGATCGTCGCCTCCCTTGTTTTCAAAGAGAAGAAGCCCACACCACCGGCCACGCTGCCTGGGTCAGTGGAGTGATGCCGGGCCCGGCATCGGCCGCTTTCCTTGCAAAAAAGGCGCGAACTGAGTTCGCGCCTTTTTGCTTTCTAAATTTTACCGAAGCTCAATCGACTATGGGTGAGCCCATGGACGCGCGGACTGAACGATAGGTCGCTTCAAAGGTCTCGTGGCTGTTGGCGATCATCTTGAGATCGCGCAGATGACCATCCTTCAGTCCATAAATCCATCCGTGCACGGTTAGCGGCTGGCCGCGATCCCACGCCGAGGTGACGACCGTTGTCTGGCAGACATTGGCGACTTGCTCGATCACGTTGAGCTCGCACAGCCGGTCGAATTTTTCCTGCTCCTCAGGGATTGCCTGCAGGCAGCAAAAGTGCCGGTCCTTCACGTCTTGCACGTGCCGGATCCAGTTGTCGACGAGCCCATGGCGCTCGCACTTGAGCGCCGCGCGCACGCCGCCGCAACCCGAGTGCCCACACACGATGATGTGCTTCACTTTCAACACATCGACGGCGAACTGCATCGCTGAAAGACAGTTCAAATCCGAGTGAACGACGACGTTGGCCACATTGCGGTGGACAAACACTTCGCCGGGCAAAACGCCGATCAGTTCATTGGCAGGAACTCGGCTGTCTGAGCAGCCGATCCACATATAATCGGGCTTCTGCTGGCGTGACAGCTTGAGAAAAAACTCTGGATCGCGGGCAGTGATATCGGCCGCCCAGGCCTTGTTCTGGTCGAGCAGGTACGAGAGGTTTTCCATGGACGCGCCATGGTCCGGCTGATGCCGCCAATGTCCACAACGAAGCATTGAACCGTCAGTCATTCTGCCGGTTGCTGATGCAAAAAAGAGGCGCGGCCGAAGCCGCGCCTCTCGTCATGAAGCTACCTGTGTTTAACCTGGGAAAGTCGCCCGCTCTTCAGGGCTCGCGTCTTTACGCCACCGCGATCTTGCGGGGCTTGCGCGCCTCGGCTTTGGGCAGAGTCGCGGTCAGGACACCGTCGACCAGCTCGGCGCGGATCTTGTCCACGTCGATTGATTGATCGTGTTCCAGTGCGAGTTCGAAAGGACGGTCGCCGGATTCCCTGTAAAGGGAGGTCCAGCCCGCGGGCTGTTTCCAGAAGCGTTCGCCGCGAATGGTCAGCACACCGTCTTCATCGGTAATGCTAAGTCCGGCCTTCGCGACACCGGGTAGTTGAACGGTCAGCGCATAGGCGTCTGCCGACTCCGTGACGCTGTAGACCGGACGTACACCGGGCGCAGCGCCGGCGTCGCGGGGCGAATCAGTGACCGAGTCAAGAGACGGACGGGCGAACGAGGGGATGAGAGAATTGAGAAGAGACATGTGAGAGATTCCTTTGGGTTTAATTTTGAATAGAACACGGGAGTGGTTTGTTGCGCGGCCCGCTTAGTTCACGGTGACCGCGATTTTCTTGGGCTTGGATTCTTCCTTCTTGGGAAGAGTCACGGTGAGCACGCCATTTTCGTAGGCGGCCGACACCTTTTCAGCGTCCACATTTTCGGGAAGCACGACCGAGCGATTTAGCGCGAAGGTTTCTTCGGCTTCACCGTTCTTGGTTTTGCGCGTCGCGGAGAGGTTGAGATAACCGTCGACGACTTCGACGCCGAGCTCGGCGCGATTGATGCCCGGAAGCTCGGCGCGCACATAAGCGTTTTCCTTGTCTTCAAAGACGTCGACCGGGAAGCGACCGGACGAAGGCGTGCCCACGACATGCCCGAGCGTAGACTCGAAAAGGCGGTCGATTTCCCCTTCGAGGCCCGCCCACGGACTCTGCCGAAAGGACGAGACGAAACCGCGGTTGTTTGGATAGCTGTAACGTACGATTCTCATAGTAAGTTTTCTTTTTTGAGGGTTGTGGATCAGTGGTTTGATCGGATGTCCCAAGTATAGCTTGCGCGATGCCGCGCACATCCCTGCGCCAAGTCGCCGATTTCCCGATACTTAACTTTTTCGCAGATTGCAGGGTGTGAAATTCTGTCCACCGCGTTGACACACTCACCGCGAAAAAACGTCCCTCCTTCCCTAGTCCCGCAGGCCAGCGTGCTCGCACGCGCCTCAGCCCCTCCCGCCAACCCATGCCTCAATACTTTACGCCCACGTCCGCCAGCCATCGATCCAGCGTCGCTTGATTGCCCAGCGTATCGTCGAGGCTCATCTGCGGCACCTCTTTCAACCCCGCCGCAACAGCCTTCGCGAACGTGTCCGCCTCCACAGCATAAAGCGGCAGCGGAGATTTAACCACGATCTCCTCCGGCTGCTCCACGCCCTGTTTGTGCAGCCACAAACTCGTCTGCCCGCCATGCCGCGCCGGATGCCACGGCGCCGGCACATGCAACCAGCCCGCCGTTCCATAAATGCGCACGCCCACTTCCTGCCTGAGCCCTACGCCCGTCGAGAGCACTGCGACGATTCCGTTCGCGAACTTCGCCACCGCTCCCGCGTACACGTCGATACCTGTCTGCGGATGAGTCTGTCCGAGTCCGTGAAACTCCGCTGGATCGGCAAAAAGTTTTCCATCCGCCGCGCCTGCGATCAATCGGGAGAACGACACCGGATAGCAGCCGACATCCAAAATTCCGCCGCCACCCAGTTCCTTCGCAAACTGCCGCCCTTTCGGATCAAACGGTTTCCAGAATCCAAACGCAGCCTGAACCATCCCGATTTTTCCGAGCACGCCACTGCGTATAATTTCCACGACTTTCGCCGTCTGCGGCGCGCAGCGATACATAAACGCTTCCATGAACAGCACGCCCTTCTTTCGCGCCGCCGCGACCATTTGCTCGCTCTCGGCCTCGTTCATGCCGAGTGGTTTTTCGCAGAGCAGATGTTTGCCCGCGGCAATCGTCTTCAGCGCCCACTCCAGATGCTGGGGATGCGGCGTTCCGATATAAACCGCCTGTACCTCCGGATCCGCGAGTAACGCGTCATAGCTTGCATGCGCCCGCATCGCCCCGCCATGAGCCGCCGCAAATTTCTGCGCCGATTCTTTCGTGCGACTTCCCACCGCAACGATCCGGCTGTGCTCCGATTTGGCGACATCCACGGCAAATTCCGATGCGATGCGCCCCGTGCTGATAATACCCCAGTTCAAACGCGTGTTACTCATGCCCCGTCCCTAAACACCCCCGCCCGCCAAACGCACGCCCAACCTTTCCGACCCGTTCACTCCTTCTGCACTGCTGAATCCTGTCCATCCCGTTAATCCCGTCCAAAAACTCCGTCTGCTCGCCTTTTCTCACCGCTGTACCGCCTCCTGCCAAAAAACTCCGTGCCCCCGCCGTCCCGTCCTGCTTCAGTCTCCGCCCTCTCTCACCGCATCGCATGAGCTTTGACTTCGACACCGTCCACCCTCGCCTCGGCACCGATTCCCAGAAATGGCATCCGAGGGTAAAGACATCCTCCCGCTCTGGGTGGCCGACATGGATTTCCCGCTCCTCGCCCGCGATCGTCGAGGCGCTCCACCGCCGCGTGGACCACGGCATCTTCGGCTACGCCCGCCCCACCAAGTCCGAAGTCGCCGCCGTTGTAGACGCCCTCCAGCGCCGCTACGGCTGGACCATTGATCCGCCCTGGCTCGTCTGGCTCCCCGGCCTCGTCTGCGGCCTCAACGTCACCGCCCAGGCCTTCGCGCAACCCGGTGAACAAGTCCTCTGCAACACCCCCGTCTATCCGCCGTTCATGACGGCACCGCGCAACTCCGGCCGCGAATCCGTCGCCGTTCCGCTTGCACTCAACTCCGCCGCCGCCGCTGGGAAATCGACTGGGACGCCATGGAACGCGCCGTCACCCCGCGCACGAAACTCTTCTTCCTCTGCAATCCGCACAACCCCGTCGCCCGCGTCTTCCGCCGCGACGAACTCCAGCGCATCGGCGAATTCTGCCTGCGTCACAACCTGATCCTCTGCTCCGACGAGATTCACTGCGACCTCATCCTCGACGACATTCCACACATCCCGACCGGGCTCCTCGGTGGCGAGATTGCCAACCGCACCGTCACGCTCATGGCGCCGAGCAAGACCTACAACGTCCCCGGCCTCGGCACTTCCTTCGCGATCATCAGCAACCCGCAACTCCGCGCCACCTTCGTCCGCGCCACTGCCGGCATCGTTGCTGAAGTCACCACGCTCGGCTTCGCCGCCTGCGAAGCCGCCTATCGTGACAGCGAAGGCTGGCGCCAGGATCTGCTTGCCTATCTCCGCGGCAATCGGGACTTCCTCCTCGATTTCACCGCGCGCGAACTGCCCGGCATGAAGATCGAAGCGCCCATCGAGGCCACCTACCTCGCGTGGTTCAACATCGAGCAACTCGGCCTCGCCGATCCCACCGGACACTTTGAAAAACACGGCGTCGGCTTGAGCGAAGGATTCTTCTTCGGCACTCCTCGCGGCAAAAACATCCGCCTCAACTTCGGCTGCCCCCGTGCCACCCTCACCGAGGCGTTGCGCCGCATGAAGCTCGCCGTCCAGGCCGCTGCAGCCCGCGCTTGATCGGTCTCCAATGCACGACGGTGATCGTTTAAAAAACGACGGCTAGCATCCTGGCGTCTTTGCGTTTCAACTCAACCGACATGCCCGCACCCGACTCCAGCAAAGGCGTCAATTTCCTGACCACCGCACTCACGTCGCCCGTCTCCCCCGCCGAGGCCGCGTTGCGCCCGCTCTCCTTCGCCGACTTCACCGGCCAGCCCAAAACCGTCGAACGCCTCCAGGTCATGGTCGGCGCTGCCAAACGCCGTGGCGACGCCCTCAACCACATCCTCCTCAGCGGCCCGCCCGGCCTCGGCAAAACCACGCTCGCCTTCATCCTCGGCCACGAACTCGGCAAAAACGTCCGCGTTACCTCCGGCCCCGTCATCGAAAAAGCCGGCGACCTCGCCGGACTCCTCACCAACCTCGAGGAAGGCGACCTCCTCTTCATCGACGAAATCCACCGCATCCCGAAAACCGTCGAAGAGTACCTCTACTCCGCGATGGAGGATTTCCGCCTCGATATCATGATCGACCAGGGCCCCAACGCCCGCAGCGTCCGCCTCACGATCCCGAAATTCACCCTCGTCGGCGCCACCACCCGCGCCGGCCTCCTCACCGCGCCCCTCCGCTCCCGCTTCACGCTCCAGACGCGCCTCGATTACTACGACATCCCCACGCTCATGGGCATCGTCCAGCGCAGTTGCGGCCTCCTCAAAGTTTCGATCGACGAAGCCGGCTCCCGCGAAATCGCCGCCCGCTCGTCGCGGCACCCCCCGCGTCGCCAACAACCTCATCAACTTCGTCCGCGACTACGCCCAGGAACGCGCCAAAGGCATCATCACCCGCGAAGTCGCCGCCCGCGCCCTCGAACTTTTGGAAATCGACGCCGCCGGCCTCGACGAAATGGACAAACGCATGCTCCGCGTGATGGCCGAAAACTACCGCGGCGGCCCCGTCGGCATGAGCACCATCGCCGTCGCCGTCGGCGAAGAACCCGAAACCCTCGAAGAAGTGCACGAACCCTTCCTCATCCAGGAAGGCTACCTCCAACGCACCCCGCAGGGCCGCATCCTCACGACCAAAGGCTACCACGCCATCGGCCTCAAAGCCGCCGCCGGCCAAAGTGGTCAGCAAGGTTCGCTGCTTTAAGTGTTTTTGGTTGGAGCCGAAACCACAGAGAAAAGTTATCGGGCATGGTTCTGCAAAATTACAGCGGCGAAGATGCTTATGCACGCTGGCGAGACGGGGGACTTCGCAAGCACCTAGAGTTAATGCGACAGCGCTATCGCTTCGGAAGGCTTACCGCCGGAATCAACGATGATCTCTATCCGGAAGAAAAAACGGTCTCCAGGAGTCAGCAGTGGATGGTGACAACGTTCGGACTGCTGACATGGGGAGTCTTCACACGCGCTTTCTGGGCCATCTATCAAAAAGGCAATTCCCCCGTTTTCTTCGGAAGCGTCGTTCTCAGCTGTGCACCAGAGGACGAAGATGCGCCCTCCTTGTTCGAAGTCGCAGAGCAAATAAGGATTTTACGAGATTTCAAGGTACCCACTGATGACATCGAGGACTTCGCCCGGACAATCCGCGATGACTATGCGATGCAGGCCCGAGTACCTGTGCCCGCACAGATCGCCATGCAGCAGGGCTATTCGCTGCAGTCGATTGGTATTCTTCGCCGCGCACTCCCTTGCGGCTATTTGCATCACCGTTTGGTGCCCATCGTGACGCATCCACGCATTCCGTACGCCACCATATTGGCGAGCAAGTATTGGGGTGAGAAGTTCACCAAGATCTGGCTATCGGGCTCTCCTCCACTAAGCGAAGGCGATCTGGAGAAATATCGTCAGAACTTCCCGGAAATAACACCCTGAGGGATCGAAACGACTACGCCCCTTTCACCGCTTCCCCCACCAGCTCCGCGATCGCCGGCGGCAACTGGATCGTTAGCGCCAGACGCTGTCCGTCCGCGCTCATCTTTTTCCACGTCTTGCGGATGATATCGACGAACTTCTCCCGCGTGTAGTCCGCGTGCTGCGTCGCGAAATCCGCGATCTCGTTTTCCAAAAACACCAGGCACGCCGCGTCCTCGAGCGCCTGCGTCCCCGCATTCGCCTTCAGCCCGCTCTTCGACACCCACGTCGCCACTTCGGCCGCCTCCGCCTCGCTCACGCCCGCCTTGAGCAACAGCTCCTGCGCGCGATCCGCCTGTTTCGTGTAGAGAAACCGCCGCCACATCAAATACCCGACCTTCCCCTCCGGATAACTCGCCCGAGGCACCGACCACCGCTCCAGATGCTGGCACCGCGCCCCCAGCCGCAACACCGCCGGCCCATTCGGAACCAGCTTCACCACCCACGCCTCCATGCGATCCGCATAAACCAACTCCGCCGCTTTCCCATCAGCCGTCGGCGTTGGATCCGCCGAGTGGGCTTCATCGATCCGGAATTCACGGGCGCGTTCATAAGGACTCATAAACGCATGAGTGTTTGAATCGCCCACTTCTCCGCAAGCCCATCGTCCCCGTAGCCGCGCTCCTTAGAGCGTGGTCTCCGTCATCCACGTCGTAACCGACGCGGCTACTTCCGGGCAATTACTTCCTTCAATCCTGTTCATCCCGTAAATCCTGTCCCAAAAATTCCCGCATCCTCCGACCTGCCTTCGCGCAACATTCGCCAAGAAACGCCCAGCCCGCGTTCTTCGCTCTCCATATACTCGTCAGCGTGAAACAGAAGCGCCTCAATGCTCGCACAAACGCCGACACTGCACACACTGCACCCGCTTCGCTCTGCCACCACCGCGCCTGATCCACGCCATGACAACCGACGCCGTAATGTCCGCGCCGATTTCAGAGTCCACTAAGCAAGCGATCACCACTGTCTGCGCCGACACCGGACTCCTGCTGCTTCAGCACGGCGCTGAAAGCGCGCTTGTCGAATCCGTCGCCCGCCGCCTTGGCAAAGCGCTCGGCGTCGATGCCATCGAGGTCGCGCTCATGGCCAATGGCATCACACTCATGACCGTTGTCGGCGATCGACACCTCACCACCGTCCGGCGCAATCAGGATCGCGGCATTCAGATGCACGTGGTCACCGAGGTGCAGCGCACGATGCTCCTCGCCGAGGAAAAGAAACTCGATCTCCCCGCCGTCATCGCACGCCTGAAAGCGATCGAACCCAAGTGTTACCCGCGCTGGCTCGTGCTGATTGATGATCGGCCTCGCTTGCGCCTGTTTCGCGCGCCTCAACCTTCTCTCCAACA
>JASGJB010000037.1:0-436097 GCA_049840895.1 Nibricoccus sp.
CCGTTCTCCGAAAACACCAGCGGCAGACCATAGCGCTCCGTCTGGAACTTCGCCGCCCAATAGGGCGCGAGCGGTGCGACATTGAGCCACGGCAGCGTGCCACGCGCATTGCCGATGCCCCACCCGCCCGGGACTTTCTCGGGATTGCCCTTGGCGTCGGCACGCACAAGCCAGCCGGAGTAGCAATTGTACGCGAGAAAATCGATTTTTTGGGAAATCAGCTTCATGTCGGCCGACGTGATCGCAGGCAGATCCTTTTCAAACGCCTTCAGGCCTTCCTCCGGATATTTTCCGAACATGATCGGATCGGCCCACCACGAAAGATTCCACATGCCGCGATCAGTGCTCGCGAAATAATCCTTCCGCGCCGCCTCGATATCGCGCTTCGCATCGGTCGCCGGGATCCGCTCGCGACCGGTGTGTGCGATGGAGATCTTCACCTTGCCCTTGCAGCCGGCACGCAACGTCTGCACCGCACGGCCGTGCGCCAGGAGCAGGTGATGCGCGCCCTTCAGGCATTCCGCAAACGACAGCTTCAATCCCGGTGCGAAGAGTCCTTCGTGATAACCGAGCCCGAGGATCACCGGCGGCTCGTTGAACGTCATCCAATGCTTCACGCGATCGCCAAGTTTCGCGGTCACGATTTCCGTGTAATCGGCGAACCACTCGACGAAATCGCGATTCACGAATCCCCCACGCTCCTGCAGCGCCTGCGGCAGATCCCAGTGAAACAAGGTCACCCACGGCGTCACGCCCGCCTCCAGCAGCCCGTCGATGAGTTTGTCGTAGAACGCCAGTCCCTTCGCATTCGGTTTTCCCGTGCCTGTCGGCTGGATGCGCGGCCAGGCGAGCGACATGCGGTACGCGTGCAGGCCGAGCTGCTTCATCAACCCGACGTCCTCGCGCCAGCGATGATAGTGATCGCACGCAGTATCGCCTGTGTGCCCTTCGAAGACCTTCCCGGGTTGATGCGAAAACACATCCCATACGGATGGCCCGCGTCCATCGACGACGGCGGCACCTTCAATTTGATAAGCGGCGGCGGCGGCGCCCCACGTGAAATTCTTCGGGAATGGCATGACTGGAAAAAACGGCTGGATGACAGTGAAGAGCGAAAACTAAGCCACGCACATCAGTAGAGGAGCGAACGGATCGTCCGAATGCCAGGATGGAGCGTGTCGTCCCGGCGCGCTGTGCGATGGCAAAAGACCCTGCACGCGAGAAGCGGGCCGTGCGGCCAAACGCCTCGAACGTGATCGATGGTCGGAAGACTCATTTTGCGAGGCCGAGAAAATTCACGACCCACGCGTTGATCGCTTCCCATTGCTCGGGCGTGTAATCGTGCGCCAGCTGCAGAGTGAGACCCAGCGTCTTCGGCGCTTTGATCACGTTATAAGCCGAGTACGTCGACGTCGGCGGACAGACATCGTCATTATAGCCCCAGTTGTAGAAACCCGGCACTTTGACGCGTCGCGCAAAATTCACCGTGTCGTAATACCGCGCCGTCGCGATTTTCTCCGGCGTGGCCATGGCCGGTTGTTCTCCGCCCCACGAACGGAACGGATGCGGCCAGCCGCCCGCGCGCCCATGCAACGGTCCGGAAACATCGCAGAGCGCGGGATGCGTCACCGCGATGCCCGTCACGCGCGGATCAAGCGCCGCCGTCGCAATCGACAGCATGCCGCCCTGACTCGCGCCCATCACCAGCAGGTCTTTGCCGTTCCAGTTATCGCGCGACGCCAGAAAGTCGTTCGCACGAATGCAGCTCAGGTTCACGCGGTGATAATAGTAACGCTCGCGATCATCGAGTCCGTTAAGAAACCAATAGCCGAATCTTTAAGCGCACTGGCCAGCAACTCGTGCCGTAAACCTCCTGACCGAGATTCACCGGATGCCGTGAATGCCGATCTCCAGCACGATCGCGCCGCGCGCCGCGAGATCCTTGTCGCCCGTATATGGACGCACACCCGCGCCGGGAACTTTGGAGCACGGCCGGATATTTTCCCCGGCTTCTTCGGTTCGCAAAGGATGCCGTAGAAACGCGCCGGCGCCGTCCACGCCTCGCCGACCGTGCGGAAACTCACCGTGATAACTACATTCACCGCGCCACTGCTCTGCTCGGGCAACAGGGTGATGCGTGCATCCATCGGGACTTTCGCGAGCTCGTCTTTGCCCTTCTGCCAGAAGGCATCGAAGTCGTCCGGCTCGGTTTGCGTGGGCTGGATTTTCTCCGGTGAAACGCCGCCGTGGCCGCGCCTTTGTACGTTTTTCCCGCGACCTCCTCCGTCGAAACGGAGCAGCGCAGGAATCCGGGCTGCGTCATCGTACCGCCATCGATCACCAGACCCTCCAACGGCACGGCGGCCGTGCGCTCTTGCACCGGTTGCAACTCGGGGCCGACCGAATAATTCACGGTGATGTTGTCGACCGGCGTATTGTCCGCCGTACGCGATTATGCACAATTTTGCCGGCTCACCCGTGACATAGGTCCAGTCGCGGTGATCGGGAGCCACGCGGACCTGGACGGTTGCGATCCGCAGGGCCGCCTGAGGCGGCACCGGCGCGATGGGCGAAGCAGCGTGAACAAGATCGGCGGTGGCAAAAACGGAAGCCGGTGGTGGCGAGGGTACGAACAGTAGTCATGTGACGGGGTAACTAGAGGATCGCAAAGCAGCCGCGCAGCGAAATCGCGGGACGTCATGCTAGTGCCAAATCGCCGGCATCAACATGATTTTGGTTCCCGGCCTATTGAGACATATTACCCGGGCGGCTGAACGCGAATGCCGCCGCTTTCCACAATGAGTGTCAGCCAGACGGTGGTTGCATTGCGACCGCTTTTTTCAAGGCGCGACCGAGGTCTGCCACGCGAAATGGCTTTGAGAGATATCCGCGGAAACCCTGTTCGATCAAATCGGCCGCCATCTCTTCACTGTCGTAACCGGTGCAGGCGATCGCGCAGATGTCCGGATCGAGTGCGCGCATTTCACGAAATGCGTCCTCGCCGCCCATCCCGCCCACGACCGTCAGGTCGAGAATGACGACATCGTACGGCTTTCCGATATTGAAGATAGCGCTGGTAAAGCGCGATGGCCTCCTCGCCGTTGCGCGCGGTGTCATACTTGTACTCAAGACTTCCGAGCATGCCGCCCGCGAGACGGCAGATGTCGGCGTCATCATCCATGAGCAAGATGCGGCCGCTGCCAAAACGCAGTGCAGGCGTATGACGCGTCTCTGTTTTTTCCGCGGCCTTCGGAGCTTGAGGCAGCAAGACGACGAATTGCGTTCCCTCGCCTTCCGCCGAGTGAACGCGCACTTCGCCTCCGTGACGCAACACGATGTTTCTCACCGTGGGCAGACCGAGGCCGGTGCCGTTTTTCTTGGTCGTGAAAAACGGCTCGAAGATGCGTTCGAGCGCATCCGCCGGGATGCCCGAGCCATTGTCGCTGACAGAAAATTCGATGTATTCTCCCGCAGGTAGCGCGAATTCATCATCTTCCTTCATCGTGATCGAACCGGCCCGCAGCAAAATGCGACCGCCATGAAGCGGGAGCGCCTGGAGGGCATTGATGATGAGATTCTGGAAAACCTGCAGCATCTGGCCGCGGTCGACGGACAGCAGCGGGAGTCCATCGGCCGCCTCAATACGGATCTCGGCATTCGTTCCCGCATGAGCAAGCCGTACGGCGTCACGCAGAATTTCTGCCGGCGCGATCGCCTGCCGTGCCGATGACGTCGAGCCTCCCTTGGCAACCGAAAGCAACTGCTTCGTGAGCGCCTTGGCCGCCATGCACGCGCGCTCGCTGTCCGCCAGAAAACTCGGATCGTGATTGTCCTTCGCATGGGAAATGCCGCCGAGGATCGTGGTGAGGAGATTATTGAAATCGTGAGCGAGGCCGCCAGCCACGACACCAAGCGTCTCGAGACGGTTGGTTTTAAGAAGCTCCTCCGGTGTGAGCGTCATTTCCTCCGGATCGCGGAATACAAGAACCAGACCTGCGATGCCGCCTTCCGCAGTCCATACCTGGCGGATCGACCAGACGATCGGGCGTGCCGCCTCGGCCACTGTGGAAACCAGTGCATGGTCGGTGCAGAGCGGCGGAAGCACACCGCCCGTCAACGCCTCGTCGAGTGCGCCTTCTGCGGGCTGGCCACTTTCGCGATTAACCAAGGCGAACACTCCGCTGATGTGGCATCCGCGCGCGTTCTCAAGCGGCTGCCCGGTGAGCCGCTGGGCGTTCGCATTGAGATAGACCACGCGTCCACGCTGGTCAGCGATGATCAGGCCTTCGCTGAGCGCATCGAGTGCATCGCCGATGAGCGATTGGGGAATCGGATTATCCGAGGCCGCATCAAGCGTTGCCGGAAGCGCGCAGCAAAAACCGACCACGCGCAAAAGTTCGCCCGTGCGCGAAAGCTGGCGGTGCGCACCGATCAACGCCGGTACCGCGCGTCCGTCCGGACCGCGCAGGCGCACGACATCGGTGTAGGAATCGCTCCCGGGCGACGGCGCCAGGAAAAACGCCCGCGCGCCTCGCGCGGCTTCGGCCGGTGGCAGCGCCGCGAGAAACGATACCAAGCCATCCGTGCCATTGGGTTCGAATCCGCCCGCGAGTTGCCGCCAGGCCGGGGAGAACCAGTGACGTTGTGTCGTGAAATCGAGATCGAAAACCGCCATGCACCCGTCGCTGAGACGGTGAAACCGGTCCTCGTTCGCGTAGGTCTGGTCCTCGTGTTCCTTGCGCTCGCTGATGTCGATCTGAAGCCCGGTCACGCGTTCCAACCGGCCTGAAACTCCGAACACCTGCGCGCCGAGGCAGTTGACCCAGACGTAATGCCCGCGCCGATGTTTCATGCGAACTTCGACCGAGAAACTGCGGGTGCCGTCAGTGCGCCGATTGGAAACACGATCCGGCGCCGCCGCGGAATCCTCCGGATGAAGCAGCCGCAGCCAGCTGTCGTACGTGTTCACCAGCTCGTTGTCCGTGTAGCCCAGAAGCCGCTTCCAGGCGGGCGAGTAATAAATCTGTCCCGCCTTGAAATTCAGATCGAAGAAACCAACTGCCCCCTGGTCCGCCAGCAACGCCAGGCCGGAATCCACAAACATCGGAGGAGTCTTTTCACGCTGGTTTCCCGCATCATCGACCCAAGCAAAATAGCCGCCGGTCACGCCGGGGTTTTCCTCGATACGCACGACCACGTCCCACGACGACGAGTCGGCCAGCCGCGCAGCGCAGGCAATCGTACGATTGAGCGCGGTCGCCAAAAACAATTCCCACGGCAACGAGTGCTTCGCCGCATCCGGCGCATTACCGACTTCGAAACTGAAAAGAGTCACGAACGGGCGCCCAACGAGTTCAGCGGATGGCGTCTGCCAGAAACTCTCCGCCCCTGTGCTCGCGCTTGCGATCGATCCGACCCCGTCGAGCGTGAACAACGCCGGCGATTGCAGCCGGGTCTGCCGCTCAGGCGGCTGTTGCGTCGACGTGGTGCCCGGTTCGCTCACTGCGGGCTCCACACTGCTTCCACCTGCTGCTGCAGGTAAACCCGGCGCTCCCGCCCGGCCCGAAGACCGGAGGTTGAACCGAGGCTGGCTCCCGTTTTGCGATCTGTAGATTCCATTTTCCGCGCGCTAATAAGTATCAGACGACACCATGCGGCGGGAAAAGTTCAAGCGGGTAAAAATGCCTTGGCGCGGGCCGTCTCGGGTGTTTCCCCCATCAACCAGGAGGTGACCCGCCCATGTACGAAATCGATATAGGGCGGCTGGTCGTTCAAGCAGGGAATCTGCTGAAATTTAACACCACCCGCACCCATGAAGATCTCTTTTCCTTCGCCGGAAATCTCTTCAATCGTCTCCAGGCAGTCCGCCACGAACGCCGGACATAGAATGAGGAGATTATTCTTCCCCTCTTCTTTCGGCAGACGGACGAGTTCGAAGTCGGTGTACGGCGTGAGCCAGGGCTCGCCAGCCAAACGTGACTGAAACGAAACCGAGTATTTGTCCGGCGTGAGGCCGGCACGTTTCACCAGCGCCCGCGTGGTCGCGAGAACCTGGGCGCGATAACAGGTGCCGTGCGCAGGCGAACAGGTCGCGCAACAATCGTTCACCGTCAGACAGTGCGCATGGGATGAATCCGCCTTCCGCAAATGACGCTCCGGAATGCCGTGGTAGCTGAACAGCACATGATCGTGCGGCTGATCAAAGTATGGCTTCGAGACCTCGTAGAGCGCCTCGATGTAATCCTTGTCCGCGTAAAACGGCTGTACCGTCGTGATCTTCAATTTCGGCGCGAGCTTCGCGGCTTCTTCGAACACTTTGACGACAACCGTCTCCCACGAGGACATCGCGTAGTGCGGGTATTGGGGAAACAACAAAATCTCGTCGACGCCATCCGCAGCGATCTGCGCGACAACCGATGCGATCGAGGGATTGCCATAACGCATCGCCAGATAAACCGGCGTGTCGTTACCCAGCTTCGCCGCCAGTTTCTTCTGCACCGATTTCGAGGTGATGATCAGCGGCGAGCCCTCTGGCTGCCAGATTTCCGAATACGCATGCGCCGACTTTTTCGGACGCGTGCGAAGGATGATCCCCTCCAGCAACGCCCAGCGAAAAGGCTGCCCGGGTTTGTCGAGCACGCGTTCGTCGCCGAGAAACTCCCGCAGATAGCGACGCACGTCGGGAACAGACGTGGAGTCAGGCGAACCGAGATTGACGAGGAGGACGGCGCGTTTGGGCATCGCGTGGGAGTTGGTGTAAATCGCCCGGGGCTGTCAAACGCACGGACGAGCGAACCCCTTCAATCGCCAAACATCAGCCAAAGGGCGGAACCCGCGCGCAGTTCGTCCGAAGTAAGCACGGGATTGGCGGGAGTAGCCGTCGTGGGTGTCATGACTGATAGCTGGAAACCAACTCCGCGTTCAGCGACGCCAATGCCCGTTGGCAGCCGCGACCGTGGCGAAGAGTTGCGCCGCGAGTTCGGTGACATGCGGAGGCGACGAGGCGCGCAAGTGTGCCGCCACATCGACGAGCGTCGGCTTTTCAGAGGATTGCTCGAGCTGACGCTCGGCGAGCCGGCGTGCGAGTTGGAGACCCGCTTCGGGCGAGTCGGCGTGAAGTGAGTGGATCGATGACGAGTGACTGATAAAAACGAGAATGAATTTGGTTGAGCGAAATGTCCGGGCGGCCGGCCAAGAACCAGGCCGCCCGGGTTAGTTGACGCGGGAAGATCAGGTGCCGGCCGCAAGAGCGCCGGCCTTCGCCATGAACTCGCTGATATCGAGCTTCAGCGCCTTCGCGACGCCGAGACCGTAGGCCGGATCGGCGCGGAAAAAGTGACAAATCTGGCGCAGTTTGATTTCGCGCGGCACCGACGCCATGTGGCGGGCAATGTTGCCGAAGAGACGCTCCTTCTGCTCCGGCGTGAAGAGCCGGAAGAGATTTCCCGGCTGCGTGTAGTCGTCATTGCCGTCGCGGTGATTGTAGCGCGCGGCGTCACCGGAGATTTTTAGCGGAGGCTCGTTAAGTGCCGGACAATCCTTCGGTCCACCGAAGGAATTGGGCTCGTAGTTCACGGCCCCGCCACCGTTGCCGTCGAAACGCATCGCACCGTCGCGCTGGTAGTTGAAAACCGGGCACCGGGCCGCGTTCACGGGCAGGTGCTGGTGATTCACACCGAGACGATAGCGGTGCGCGTCGGCATAAGAGAAGATGCGCGACTGAAGCACCTTGTCCGGCGAGTGGCCGATGCCGGGGACAACGTTCGCAGGCGAGAAAGCCGCCTGCTCCACCTCGGCGTGGTAGTTCTGCGGGTTGCGATTCAGCTCGAGAATGCCGACGTCGATCAGCGGATAGTCTGCATGCGGCCAGACCTTCGTGAGGTCGAACGGGTTGACCTTGTAGCCATCCGCAGCGGCTTCCGGCATGACCTGCACGCAGAAGCGCCAGCGCGGGAAATTCTTGTCGGCAATCGCATGAAACAAATCCGCCTGCGACGACTCGCGGTCGCCTCCAATCACGCCCGCCGCTTCCTGGTCGGTGTAGTTGGCAATGCCTTGAAGCGACTTGAAATGAAACTTCACCCAGTAGCGCTCGCCGATGGCGTTGATGAAACTGTACGTGTGCGAACCGAAGCCGTGCTGTTGCCGGAGATTCTTTGGAATGCCGCGGTCGCTGAAGAGAATCGTCACCTGATGCAGTGACTCCGGCGACAACGACCAGAAATCCCACGCCGCCGTCGCGTTGCGGAGATTCGTCTGCGGGTCGCGTTTCTGCGTGTGGATGAAGTCTGGGAACTTCAGTGGATCGCGGATGAAGAAGACCGGCGTGTTGTTGCCCACGAGATCCCAGTTACCCTCCTCCGTGTAGAACTTGAGTGCAAACCCGCGCACGTCGCGCTCGGCATCGGCCGCCCCGCGCTCGCCCGCGACCGTTGAGAATCGAAGAAACACCTCGGTCTCCTTCCCTACTTTTGAGAAGAGCTTCGCCTTCGAGTATTTCGTGATGTCGTGCGTGATGGTAAGCGTGCCGTAGGCGCCGGTGCCCTTCGCGTGAACAACGCGCTCGGGAATCCGCTCGCGATTAAAATGCGCGAGTTTTTCGAGCAGATGAAAATCCTGGAGCAGCACCGGTCCGCGCGCGCCGGCAGTCAGGGAGTTCTGATTGTCGCCAACCGGGATGCCGGAGGCGGTGGTGAGCTGGGGAGCGGAAACGGGAGTAGTGGTGTTCGACATCTCCGCGAGACTAACAGCCTGCTTGATAGGTTTGAAATATAACGTTCCTATTCCGTCGATAGGCATCAGCTATCATGGAAATCCACCAGCTCCGTTACTTTCTCGCTGTCGCGCAGACCCGGAATTTCAGCCGTGCCGCGGAACGCTGCCACGTCGCCCAGCCCTCGCTCAGCCAGCAGATCATGAAACTGGAGGACGAACTCGGCGAAAAACTCTTCGAGCGAAACAAACGCGACGTCGCACTCACCCCTGCGGGCGAGCTTTTCCGCCTGCACGCCGACCGCGTCATCGATGAACTTGAGGCAGCTCGCGAAAAAATCCGCGACGTTCGCGGGCTCGTTCGCGGCAAGGTGGAGCTCGGTGCGCTGCCGACAGTGGCGCCCTACTTTCTTCCCGAGGTGCTGAAGGCATTCAGCACCGTTCATCCCGGCATCGAGATTTCCATCCACGAAGACACCACTTCGAATCTCGCGCGCGCCATCGACAACAAGGACATCGATCTCGCCATCATCAGCGCGCCTGCCGAGGGACGTCATGTCGTGAGCCGCGAACTTTTCCAAGAGGCACTCTGGCTCGCACTCCCCGCCGAGCATCCGCTCACCAATAAACGCACAATCAGCGTCACCGATCTCGAGAAAGAATCGTTCATCGTCATGAAGGAAAGCCACTGCCTCGGCGGCCAGGCGCTGCAGTTCTGCCAGTCGCGCGGCTTCGCACCCCGCGTGAGTTTCCGCAGCGCGCAGATCGAAACCGTGCACGCCTTCGTCGCCGCCGGACTCGGCGTCTCCCTCGTGCCAGCAATGGCACTACGCGACGACCGTTACGACGGCGTGACCTATCGCGAAGTAAAGGAACAGCCCGCGCGTCAGATCGCATTGATCCAGCACTCCGCTCGAACGCTTAGCCGCGCCGCACAGGCCGTCGCAGATTTTCTCACGGCCACACGAACCAGCGGCAAAAAACTCAAAGTCCGCGCGCGCCGTTGATCAGTCCGATAAGCCGGTGGACATTCTCCGGCGCAATCCGGTCGGTGATCACTGTGCGCGGGAAATTGTGTTCGATGTCGAGATGCAGCCCGTCTTCGCTGCCAGGCCGCACGAATTGCTTCACGAAATCCATCCCGCCGCGCGGTTTGATCCAGCGGTAGTAGGTGTCGATGTCGTCCGATTCCACCACGATATCGAGTTTCAAAAACACCGTGCAATAGAGCGTGAGATCCCGGAACGACGCGAACCACGTCGGCGGATTCACCAGTTGGTCTCGTATGATGAGCGTCATATCGAGGGATTCGTTTTAGCAGACTTGCTGCCAATAACGGCACAATCTTGGGAAATTTTAATAGGCGCAATCACCCGGCGCACTCTCGCGCGGTGCGCTCCAGTTGAGTTTTGCCTTTTGCCGCCGCACCGCCGTGCTCATCGATGGACACCCGATTTTCATCATGAGCACTCCTCGCAAACCCGTTCTCCTCATCATCCGCGACGGCTGGGGTAAAAACCCCCACCGCGAACAAGACGCGTTCAACGCCGTCCATCTCGCGAAGAAAGCGGCCGATGACAAACTGCACGCCGCCTACCCGCACGCGCTCGTCTCAGCCAGCGGGCTCGACGTCGGCCTCCCCGATGGCCAGATGGGCAATTCCGAGGTTGGTCACGAAAACATCGGCGCAGGCCGCATCGTGGACCAGGAACTCGTCCGTCTGAACAAACTCTTCTCCGAAAAGCAGCTCGCCACCAACGCGGTCTGGAAAGCCGCCGTCGCCCGCGTGAAATCAAAGCCAGGCGCAAAACTCCACGTCATGGGCATCGCTTCTGACGGCGGCGTGCACGGCATGCTCGACCACCTTTACGGCATTCTCCGTCAGGCCAAGGAAGACGGTCTCACCCCCGCACAGGTTTTCATCCACAGTTTCACCGATGGCCGCGACACCGCGCCTTCTTCGGGTCTCGGATTCATCCAGCAGATCGAAACCGAAGCCGCCAAAATCGGCATCGGCAAAATCGCCACCGTCTGCGGCCGTTTCTGGGCCATGGATCGCGACAATCGCTGGGAACGCGTTCAAAAAGCCTACGACATGCTCGCCGGCCGCTCCGCCGTCGCCACCGCCACGAGCGCCACCGCCGCCGTTCAAGCGTACTACGACAAGCCGCTGAGCGAAACCCAGAAGGGCGACGAGTTCGTGCCCGCTACCTGGATACTCGGCACCGACGGCAAGCCACTCGCCACCTTCGCCAACGGCGACGCCGTGCTCTTCTACAACTATCGCGGCGACCGTCCGCGCGAGATCACCAAGGCCTTCGTCCTCGACGGTTTCAAGGAGTTCGACCGCGGCGCCAAGCTCGACCTCTACTACGCCACGATGACCGAGTACGAAGCCGGTCTCCCGGTGAACGTCATCTCGCCCAAGCCCGAGGCTCTGAAAAACATCCTCGGACAAGTCGTCGCTGACGCCGGCATTCCCCAGTTCCGCTGCGCCGAAACAGAGAAGAACCCGCACGTTACCTTCTTCTTTAACAACTACCGCGGCACACCCTTCCCCGGCGAAGACCGCGCCTGTCCGTCGAGCCCGAAAGTCGCCACCTACGACCTGCAGCCCGAGATGTCCGCCGCTGAAGTCACCCGCCTTTCAAAGGAAGCCATCCTCTCCGGCAAATACGGCCTCGTTGTCGTCAACTTCGCCAACCCCGACATGGTCGGCCACACTGGTTCGCTTCCCGCCACGATCAAAGCCGTCGAAGCCACCGATCAGGGTGTCGGCGAACTTCTCGCCGCTGTCGCTCAAATGGGCGGACGCGCCGTCGTCTGCGCCGACCACGGTAACGCCGAGCAAATGTGGGATCCCGTCGCCAACGGCCCGCACACCGCGCACACGCTGAATCTCGTCGAAGTCTTCGTCATCGGCGACGGCTACGCCGTTGGTAAAACCCAAATGCGTTCCGGCGGCCGCCTCGCCGATATCGCACCCACCGTGCTTGATCTCATGGGCCTGCCAAAACCTGCCGAGATGACCGGCAGGAGTCTGATCACTCGCTGACCCTCCAAAAGTCTCCTCCAGGAAAAACCCGCGCCTCATCGCGCGGGTTTTTCTTTTTCAGGATTTAGCAGCGATCACCGCCACACGGCATCGTTCAGCCCCGCCCTCACTTCGTCTCCGCGTCGATCTTGTCGCAGAAATGGTGAATCAAAAACAAATGAGCCTCCTGCGCCGCGCGGCCCGATTCTCCCGGCACGATGACATCGACCGTCGCCATGCCCTTCGCTTTGCCGCCCGATCGACCCAACAACGCCACACTCTTCAGTCCCATCGACTGCGCCGCCTTGAGCGCGGCGAGGATGTTCGCCGAGTTACCACTCGTGCTGATGACAATCACGAGGTCACCCGCTTTGCCCAGCCCCTCGACCTGACGCGAAAACGCCGACTCCCAGCCATAGTCGTTGCAGATACATGAGATCAGCGTGCCATCCGCGTTTAGCGCAATCGCCGGCAGCGACCGGCGGTTTTTAAAATAACGTCCGACGAGCTCCGTCGAAAAGTGCTGCGCCTCCGCCGCGGACCCTCCGTTGCCACAGATCAAAAGCTTCCCGCCGTCCTTGAGCGTCTGCGAAATCAACTCATTCGCCCGCTCGATCTCCGCCTCAATCGTCTTCAACGATTCAAGCACGCGCACGGTTTCAGCCAGGGATTTCGCAAGATTCATGTCGGCTGCTGTTCAACAGCACCCGCGCCCGGACGCGAAGCGAAAAATCACCGCCCTCCGCCGCATATTCGCCTGCGGTGGTCGGTATTGCCGTTGGGCCTTCGGATTTTCCACTGGTCATTGGTCACTGGTCACTGCCTCACTTCGCGAGCGCCGTTGCGGCGCTTGCGATGCCATACTTCGACCATAACGCCACCGCTCCCCTCGCGCCCATAGCCCGCGAGACCTGGCTGCGCCTGTCCGACGAAGCCTGGCACAATCCTTCCAGCCCCACCCGCGACGGCGCCAAGGCCCGCCTCCGTCTCGACGCTGCTCGCGAACGCATCGTCGAGTTCCTCGGCTGCCCGCCCGCCCGGCTCGTCTTCAACTCCGGCGCCACGGAAGGCGCCAACACCGTATTTGATCACTGGGCACGCACGCTTCCGCCACACTCGCGCATTGCGCTCAATCCCACCGAGCATCCCGCCGTCCTCGAAGCCGCCCGCCGCCACTTGCCCGACCGCATCGATTTTCTTCCCCTTTCCCCGTCCGGCATCATCCGCCTCGATGTCTTGGAACGCACCCTGGCCGGGCGCGAAATGCCCGCTCCGGCCGCCGTCGCCGTGATGGCGGCCAACAACGAAACCGGAGTCCTCCAACCGTGGCGCGAAATCGCCGCCCGCTGCGCCGCCCGCCACATCCCGTTTCTCTGCGACGCCACCCAATGGCTCGGCAAACTCCCCGCCTCCGGGCTCGGCGCCACCGGCTGGCTCATTGCCTCAGCCCACAAATTCGGCGGCCCGAAAGGCACCGGCCTGCTCGTTTTTCCTGAACAATCCGAAAGTTTCTCCGCTCAATCCGGCGGTTCGCAGGAAAACGCCCACCGCGGGGGAACCGAAGACGTCCCGTCGATCTGCGCCATGGCCGCTGCCCTCGCCGATGCCGAGCAAACCAAGGTCTTCCTCGAAGAGGACCGCCTGCGCTGGCGAAACGATTTCGAGGGAGCCGCAACCCGCGCAATTCCCGGTTCACGTATCATCGCCTCAGATGCCGAACGACTTTGGAACACGGTTTCCATCCTGCTCCCGCACGCGGAAAACACCCGCTGGGTGACCAAACTCGACAAGCGCGGCTTCCAAACCTCCACCGGCTCCGCGTGCGCCACTGGTAAACAAGGCCCGTCACACGTTCTCGCCGCACTCGGCATTCCCGCAGATGAAGCCCGCCGCGTCATCCGCATCAGCAGCAGCTGGGAAACAACTCAGGCCGACTGGCAGGCACTCCTCACCGCCCTCACCGAGGTCGCCGCTGAAATCGTCCCGCCCGACAACGTCGTGAAACTCTAGCCGTGCTTCCTCCCCGTCCTGATCTCCGCGCCCTCCGCTCCTCCACGGTGAAAAAAATCTGCCGCGACTCCGGCTTTTCACTCTTCCCCCTTCACCCTTCACGACTTCTGGCCTGATGCGCCTGCGCCGGCTCACACTCCAGCATTTCCGCAACGTCGCCTTCGCCGATCTCACACTCACCGGCGACCGCCACTTTTTTGTCGGCCCCAACGGCCAGGGAAAAACCAATCTCCTCGAAGCCGCCGGATTCCTTTTTGCCCTCCGCTCCTTCCGCACCGCCGACAACCGCGCGCTCATCGCACACGGCCAGCCCGAAGCCGCCATCGCCTGCGAACTCACGCATGAACGCCGTGGCGATACCCGCGTTCTCATCAAGCTCCGCACCGGCGGCAAAGAGGTCACCTGCGATGGCGAACGCATCCCCCGCCTCGCTGACTACCTCGGCCAGTTCCCCACGGTCGTTTTTTCCTCTCAGGATCAGCTCCTCGTTCGCGGTTCACCCGGCACCCGCCGCCGCTGGCTCGACCTCGTGCTCTCCGCGACCGACGCCGCCTATTTCGCAGCGCTGCAAGGCTACCATCGCGCGCTCGCAGGCCGTAACGCCCTTCTGAAGCGCTCTGCCTCCACCGCCGAACTCACCGCGTTCGAGCGCCCTCTCGCCGAAAACGCCGCTCAGCTCACGGCCCTCCGCGTCGCGGGTCTTCAGACGCTCAGCACCCACGTTTCCAACGCCTACGCGCGCATCGCCGACGACGCCGAATCCGCCGCACTGTCCTACGCACCCGACCAATCCGTCACTCACGACGCCTCCACCTGGCTCACCCTCTTCGAGAAGAACCGCCCGCGGGACCTTGTCATGAAGACTACTCTCGCCGGCCCCCACCGGGACGACTGCGAACTCACCGTATCCGCGAAGCCGGCACGCGAGTTTGCTTCCGAGGGGCAGCAGCGCAGCCTCGCCATCGCCCTCCGCATCGCCGAAACGGAGTTTCTCCGCGCCCGCACCGGCATCCAGCCGCTCCTTCTCGCCGACGACGTCCTCGGCGAACTCGATCCCGCCCGCCGCCGCCGCTTCTGGGATGCTCTCGGCACCGGCTACCAGGTCATCGCCACCGGCACCACCCTGCCGGACGCCACTCTCGGCGACTGGCAGATCTTCAACGTATCCGCCGGCACCTTCGCCACCGCATAGCCATGCATCTTGAATATTGGCAATGGCTCCTCGCCGCTCTCGCCGCGCTGATCATTGGTTTCTCCAAAACCGGTGTCGGCGGTCTCAGCCTGCTCGCCGTCGCCTTGTTCGGGCAAATTTTCCCCGACCACACCAAACAGGTAAGCGGCCTCATCCTTCCGTTGCTCATTGTCGGCGATCTGGTCGCGGTCGGCTCATACCGCCGTCACATCCAGTGGAAATTCCTCTGGAAACTTTTCCCATGGACCGCGCTCGGCGTCCTTTCCGGCTGGTTTGCCATGGGCCGCATCGATGACCGTCAGGCACGCCTCCTTGTTGGCGTCATCATTCTCGCGATGGTCGCCATGCACCTCTGGCGCCGTCACACCGCAAAAAAGGCCACGGCATCCCCTTCGATCACCGCCGCTCGCGATCCCGCCACCCAGCACGGCGCTTGGTTCGCTCCGACGATGGGAATACTCGCCGGCTTCACCACGCTCATCGCCAACGCCGCCGGTCCGCTCATGGCCATCTACCTCCTGGCCATGCGCCTTCCTAAAATGGAGTTCGTCGGAACCGGCGCCGTTTTCTTCATGATTCTGAACTGGTTCAAAGTCCCCTTCATGGTGAACCTCGGACTCATCACGATCGACAGCGCCCAGTTTAACCTCCTGCTCGCGCCCGCCGTCATCCTCGGCGCCTTCGTCGGCCGCGCCGTGCTCCCCCGCGTCAACCAGCGTCTCTTCGAAAATCTCGCCCTCACCCTCAGTGCCGTCTCCGGCGCCAAAATGCTTTTCTGGTAGCCGATCCCTTGGCGCGCTCTTCCCGCTGATTTCTGTTTTCAGAATTCACTCTTCCCCATTCTCTCTTCTTTCCGATGCCGCGCCAAAACGTCCGCAAGCTCTGGGCCGCCAAACTTTCCGGCAAAATCACCGCCAACTCCACGGCAACGCTGAGCGCATCCGCATCGATCAAGCACCTCACGCTCGAAGCCTCCGCGTCGCTCTCGCTCACGCGCGCCCCTTTCTCCGGACGTGTGCTCGGCATCGATCCCAGCCTCCGCGGCACCGGCCTTGCACTCATCGAATTCACGCCCGGCCGGCAACCGGTTCTCCTCCGCTGCCTCACCGTCCACGTTCCGGCCGAACGCCCCATGTCCGAGGCGCTCGCCGAAATCCACCGCGCCGTCACCGCCTTCGTCGCGGGTAACGACATCCGCCACGTTGCCCTTGAGCAGACGATCTACGTCCAAAACTTCCAGACTGCCCAGATCCTGGGAGCCGCGCGCGGAGCCGCCATCGCCGCCGCCGCCCTCCACGAAAAACCAATCTTCGAATATCCGCCGCTCCGGGTGAAACAAGCCGTCGTGGGCGCCGGACGCGCCAGCAAAGAGCAGATGGCCCGCACCGTCATGAGCCTTCTCGGCCATGGCCGCACGCTCGCGTCCGACGAAGCCGACGCCGCCGGCGTCGCTCTCTGCCACGCCTTCACCTGGCGCGAATAATTTTGGATCGGGAACACTCCGGCAGAAACCCCGTTCAGCCGCAGAACACAAAAAATCCCGGCCCATGAATGGCCGGGATTTTCCGTCGTTTCAGGAAGAAAACGACGCTCTATCTACACGGATCGCGTCAGTAATCACTCTTGCGCGCCTGTGCATTCTCGCGCCGCTCAGCGGAAGCCTTGATAGCCCTCGCTTGAGCGTGCGCATCACCATCACCGGTGGCGGCCTCCGCCATTTTCCGGAAAGAAGATTCTCTCAGCTGTTTTTCAGCCTCGATCCAGTGCTCTTGATCGCGTCCATCCGGGCGCCCGTCCTCATCCCAAAGTTCATACGCACGCCGGGCGATTTCTTCGTGCGTGACATCTTCACGAACTTGCCGGGCTCGCTGTTCCCCGACTGTTTCACGGATTGTCCCTGAGATACCACCTCCCGCTCGCGTCCCACCTTTTCGGAATCATTACGCTGGGGTCGTTCAGAGGATTGAACGTGTGACCGTTGTAGAGTGACCGACGAAGACGAGGGAGCGGAAGAAATTTTCATAGAAACACCGTACGCTGATCCCTTGCCTGCCGCTATGGGGCCTCGTTCCGCCATCCTCCCCGGGAGATTTCCCGTACACTATCCGACGACACGTCAATCAGTTACTTTTGTGCAACGGACAACTGCCCACGTTTTCATTTAGCCGGCAGGGTTCACTCGGCGCGAGTGCTCCGCTGCCATTGCTTATACGCCGTATAGCTCACTCCGGTCACTCCACTGAGAACCGCGGGAAAAATCAGCGTCCGATACCCCATGCGGGCAAAGCCCGCTGCGCCCGCCACTCCGCCCAAGGCAAAGCCACCGAGCAGCACGGCATACAGGCGCATCCGAAACCAATCCACCGGTTGTCCTCGAAGCCAATGTCCGCAGGCGATTCCCATGTCCGTGACAATGCCCGTCATGTGTGTGCTGCGAATCACCGCGCCGCTATAGCTGGTCGCCATCGCATTCTGTAAACCACACGCGATCGACGCCACATACGCACCCGCGACCGTGCCGTTTCCGAAAAGATAAACCGCTCCAAACAACAGTGCCGACTCCAGCGCCAGAACCACGCCGTAACGCCGCCCCATATGCAGCGTATTCTGGCGGATGATCAGCGCGCTCAGGAACGCGCCGAAGAAAAAGCTCACCACCACCAACGCCGCCGCCCCCGCATCATGCCAGGCCGCCGAGGCCACGCGCGTGCTCACCAGCGAGATCGTTCCCGTCAGATGCGAGATCCCTTGGTGATGCACCCCGAGGAAACCAATCGCATTCACCGCGCCCGCTCCAAGCGTAAGCAGAAAAGCACCGGCCATGATCCACCGCGGCGTCCGTTCCTTGAACATACCCGCATTCAACCAGCTCTGGGCCGCCCTCACCAGCCGTTACCCGCGTGACAACGCAGACCGCCGTTGGTCAGTTAAATTTCTCCGCGCACCGCAAGAGCCGCTAATCGCCGCCGTAAAATATTATCAGCCGCCTACGACGGCGATCAGGCAAACGCCGTGCGCATTAAATCAATGAGTGTCCCGGCTCGCGTGATGCGCGCCGCTCTGCCGAGGCCTTGATTGCCCGGGCCTGTTCGCGTGCGTCGATCTCCGGTTCGCCTGATTTCGGCAACTTCATCAACGACGGGGTCCCGTGCAATTGCCGCTCCGCCTCGAGCCAATGTTCCTCGTCCCGTCCATGCGGACACCCATCCTGCTCCCAAAGCTCATGCGCCCGCCGTGCAATCTCTTCGTGCGTCACGGCCTCCCGCATCTGCCTGACCTCCTCTGCCCGCTCCTCCTCCGGACGCGGTGGAATCGATGATGAAAAAAACGCGGAGCCCGCGGCTGATGATTTCGACGTTGAGGTTTTCATAACGCCCAACCCTACGCAAAAAACTCTCCGTCGCCATATCCACGGCCTCGATTTTCTCCTCCGCGCCGGTTCTCTCCGCCCTTCCCTTTCGTCTCCATCCTGTGTTTCGTGGCTCCTCCATGTCCGACACTGCCACGCACAATAACGCCGCCCGCGTCCTCGCCACCATCGCCCCCGACCTCCCCGCGGATGCCGCACTGCGCAAATACTTCATCCACGCCCGCCGCGTCGGCCCCCGCGAAAAACGCGCCATCAGCCAGGCCGTCTTCACCTATTTTCGCTGGCTCAACTGGCTCGACCTGAAGCAATCCGTCCAGAAACAGGTCGCCGAAGCCCTCGCCCTTCAGGAACGTTTTAATAAAAATCCCGCCTCCATCAAAGCCGAGGCCCTCGCCGCCCGAGCCGTTCCCGAGTGGTCTCGCGCCGAGATCGACTGGCCCGCCGACTCCCTCCGCCAGCTCCAAAAAAATCCCTCGCTCTGGCTCCGTGCCCGCCCCGGCACCGCCCACAAACTCGCCGCCCAACTCGGCAACAGCGAGGTCGCCACCAAGCACTCGCCCGACGCCGTCCGCTTCAGCGGCCCGCAAGACCTCTTCCTCACTCCCGAGTTTCACAACGGCGCCTTCGAAATCCAGGACCTCGCCTCCCAGCTCGTCGGCCTCGCCGCCGCCCCGCTCCCCGGCCAGACATGGTGGGACACCTGCGCCGGCGAGGGCGGCAAATCCCTTCACCTCGCCGATCAGATGCTCAACAAAGGCGTTCTCTGGGCCAGCGACCGTTCCGAGCGCCGTCTGCAAACGCTCAAGAAACGTTTCGCCCGTGCCAAACTCTTCAACGTCCGCATCGCTCCTTGGGACGGCTCCGCGAAACTCCCGACCAAAACCAAATTCGACGGCATTCTCGTCGACGCCCCCTGCAGCGGCACCGGCACCTGGCAGCGCAACCCGCACGCTCGCTGGACAGCGTCCACCAAGGATGTCACCGAACTCGCCGTCATCCAACGCCAGCTCCTCGAAAACGTCGCCGGTTCTCTCAAGCCCGGAGGCCGTCTCGTCTACGCCGTTTGCACACTCACCAAGAGCGAAACCACCGCCATCGCCAGCGCCTTCACCGCCGCGCATCCCGAATTGGAGCCTGTCCCCGTTTTCCCGAACGCCCGGCAAGGCTCCGCCGAAAAACTCTCCAGCCCCGCCTGCGCCGTCGGCGAAACCGACCTCTTCTCCGAAACCCAGGCCTTCCTCTGGCCTCACCAACTTGACGCCAACGGCATGTTCATCGCCACGTGGCGGAAGAAGTAATCCGCTAAGTTAAAGACATCACCCGGGATTCTTTTTCTGCATCCAAGGGCATTCCGGAAACGCCAGGGGCGAAAATATTTCGTCATTCGACGTAACACGGACCGGGGAATTTCTATGCAACCCCTGACGGATGCATGGCCGCATCCGTCTCCCATGCACCGGGAAACTCCAAAGCCAATGCCCTCCAGCCATGGCTCCTGACACCGACGAATCCTATCAATACAAACTTCTCATCGCCTCAGGCGATTCCAAGAATCCTGTCCAGACAACTTACTACGCCACAGTCTCACGCGAGAGCATCCTAAAGGAGCTCCAACGAAAACAGTTGCCGCTGGATGTTCCCTTGAGAGCGATTGGGGAAGCAATCGCCCGAGCAAAGTGCGCTGAGATATTCAGAACACAAACCGGCGTGCAAAGTTGGAAATTCACCGCCAACCCATTCGCGATGCCCGCAACTGCAGCCCTGAGATTTGAAGGAAGCGGAATCATCATTCGGGAAGAAATCTCCGCCCTGTAACGAGTGCGTCCCTGACGGGGCCGTTGGCACTGTGAGCGCGTTAACTTAAATCCCGGATGCTCCCGAACTCGGGATCGAACAATCGCCGGTAGGTCCGCACGATCGTTCCGTCCGTAAGCCCGGCCAGCCAGTCGCAGATGCGGCGGGCCTTTCCGTCCGGCGTGTTCTCCGCCTCGATCAGCTTCCCCACTCGCGGCGGCAGAATGTTGATCACGCGTTCGCCGCGATCGACGTAGTTCTCCCACGCGGCCTCCCAGAGATTGAACAACACCCGCCGCGCCTTGTGCTCGATCTGCTGCAGTTGCGGGCTCTCGAAGATGATGTCGTTCGCCATGCGCTTGAAAAACTTCGCCTCGCGCTCGGCTTCCGGCGCAACGACGAGTTCGTACCGATAACGATTCGTCTTCGCCGACATAAAGTTTTCACGCTCGCGCAAACGACACGACGTGATGAACACGCCGACCTTGGCCGCAAAAACCGACTCCAGGCGGTCACCGCGAATCGCCGCCACAAGGGTCTGCAAATGCTGTTCCTGCTCGGCATCGATTCCCACCGCCGCGGCCCACGCCTCGATGCGTTCGATCGTCAGAAAGCCCGCCTTCACCCCGTCCACGATGTCGTTGAGCGAGTAAGCCGCGTCATCCGCCCAGTCCATGATCTGGCATTCCACCGCCTTGAATTTGTTGAACGCTTTCCCCTCGTGCAGCGCCGGCGGAATCGCCGCTCCGTCGAAGACGAAATCGCGATAGCGCACCTGCGGATCGTAGAGGAAATGCTTCTCCGGCGTCACCGCATACTCGCGGTACAGCTTCTTGTACTTGAGCACGCCATCGAGCAGCGCGCGCGTCGGATGCATGCCGCGCACCGACGTCTCGTTCTGATAAATTGTCTCCGTGAGCAGGTGCAGAGTCTGCGCATTCCCCTCGAAACCGCCGTGCGCCTTCATAAGCTCCTGCAACGTGCGTTCGCCTGAGTGACCGAACGGCGGATGCCCCAGATCATGCGCGAGGCACACCGCTTCGACGAGGTCGCCATCGATGAAAAAATCCGGAGTCAGCGGACCTCCGCGTGAAACGAGATAGTTGCAGATCGAGCGTCCGATCTGGGCCACTTCCATCGAATGCGTCAGCCGCGTGCGGTAGAAATCGTACTCTCCGGAAAGAAAAACCTGCGTCTTCGACTGCAGCTTCCGGAACGCATGCGAGTGGATCAGCCGGTCGCGATCGATCTGGAAGGCGCTGCGATAGTCGGGCTTTCGGGCGCCATCGAGCGTTTGTGTGTCAAAGTCGGAGTAGAATCGGTTCGCCGTCATCGGAAAATTTCCAGAGACCATGTCCCGCCCTCGTCGAATGCCAATCCCCATGATTCGCCTGCCCCGCGCGTTTTTCCCCACGCTTCTGTTTTTCCTGCTCGCCTGCCAGATAACGGCCCAAAACGCCGACAGCATGATCAGCGCGATGGATCTGCTGAAATTGAAACAACTCGGATCGCCCGCGCTTTCGCCCGACGGCACCCGCGTGGTCTACACGGTCAAAAGCATCGAGGAAAAAAATGGCCGCGCCGGCGAGTACGTCTATCGCACCTGCCTCTGGATGGTTTCTCTCGATGGCACCGGCGGCGCGCGCCAGCTCACGCGAGGCGAGACGAGCGCCGCCTTTCCCGTGTGGCATCCCAGCGGCGACCGCATCGCCTTCGTTCGCAGTGAAAAGGACGTTCCTCAAATCTGGGTGCTGCCCATCACGCCCGGCGGCGAAGCCTTCCGCGTCACGCAAATTTCCACCGGCGCCACGCACCCGCGCTGGTCTCCCGACGGCACAAAATTACTCTTCACCTCGGCCCTCACCCTGAGCGAAGTGAAACGCGAACTCGCCGAACAGCCACCTGGCCAGCCCGCGCCCATCTGGCCGGACGAACGCGCTGGCCGCAAAACCGCCGCTACTTCGACTGCGGATGCCAAACCACCGGCATCTGCCGACAAAAACACTGAAGCCGAGCGTCGCTGGCTCGCGCGACATGAAGCCGAGGGCAATCCCCGCGTGCTCAGTCGCCTGGAATTCATCGGTGACAGCGACCTGGCACCCGAGGAGGAATTCACCCACCTGTACGTAGTACCCGCCGAAGAAAACGCCGCGCACCAATTGCTCACACCCGGCTTCATGAGCGCCGAAGGCTCCGAATGGGCAAACGTCGCCACCGGGCCGCGGGTAATTTTCAGCGCCGAATCTCCCGGTGCGATTCACCCTGATCGTGTTCTCGAACGCGCACTTTGGAGCGTCGGCCTCGACGGATCACCTCCGCGCCTGCTGCTCCACACGCCCAACTTCACCTACACGCGCCCGACCGCCTCTCCCGACGCGCGCACCATCGCGTTTCTCGCCGAGGACATCTCTCAGGCGTCCTTCGGACAGACCCAGCTCGGCGTCATTTCCGCCGACGGCAGCGCGCGGAAAATCCTCACCACAAAACTCGATCGCAGCGCCTCGCGTCCCAAATGGTCCGCCGACGGAAAATCCATCTACTTCACCGCACCTACCAACGGCGGACATCCGCTCTTCCGCGTGCGCGCCAACGGCACAGGAGAGGCCGAGCGTCTCACGGGCGTCTCCGACGGCATCCGCGCCTACGACATCGGCTCCACTTACGGCGTCGTTGTCCTCACTCAGGCAACCAATCCGTACGAACTTCATCGCGTGAATCTCGCGACGAAAGAGTTCCGTCTGCTCACGTCTCACAACAGCGAATGGCTGCGCACCAAATCGCTTTCGTCTCCTCAGCGTACCCAGCTTGAATGTTCCGACGGAACGATGATCGACTACTGGCTCATCAAACCGTCCTACATGGAGCCGGGTAAAAAGTACCCGCTTCTCGTCGCGATACACGGCGGACCCAATGCCATGTGGGGCCCGGGCGATGCCTCGATGTGGCACGAGTTTCAATTTTTCGCCGCACGCGGATACGGCATCCTCTATTGCAACCCGCGCGGCTCGGGCGGGTACGGCTACGAATTCCAGCGCGCCAGTTTTCAAAATTGGGGCCCCGGCCCGGCGTCGGACGTCCTCGATGCCACAAATACCGCCTGCAACGAAGCGTGGGTGGACAAAGATAAACTCGTGCTCTCCGGTGGAAGTTACGGCGGCTATCTCGCCGCCTGGATCGTCGGCCACGACAAACGCTTCAAGGCCGCAGTCGCGCAACGCGGCATCTACGACCTCGCCACGTTTTTCGGCGAAGGCAGCGCCTGGCGGCTCGTACCGCTTCATTTTGGCGGATACCCGTGGCAGCCATCGATCCGGCGCCTGCTCGACGCGCAATCACCGCTCTCGCACGCCGAGCACATCGTCACACCGCTTCTGATTGAGCACGGCGACAACGACCGGCGCACGGGAACTGCGCAAAGCGAAATGCTCTTCCGCGCACTGAAGGTCCTCAACCGCCCCGTCGAATACGTGCGTTACCCAAACGCGACGCACGAACTCAGCCGCTCCGGCGATCCCGCACAGCGCATCGACCGGCTCCTCCGCTTCGACGAATTTTTCCGCCGCTTCATCGGCGAGTAGTTTCCGCCGCCCGGCTCAGCTAAAAATCAGCCCTGCGCTCAATAACACGGCGTAGAGTGCGAGCAGTTTTCCCGTGTCGCCCAGAAGCACGATCAACTCAGCAGGCGTTTCAGACGCCTCCAGCCGTTTCAGATGCCGAAACGCCAATGGCGCAATCGCCAGCGGGAGGAGAATGACCGGCTTGTAACCCCCGCGAAGGAACAGATGAACGGGAATCGTGAATGCCACGATGAGTGACACTCCAAATTGCAATCTGGCGAATCGCCGGCCAAACCGGACCACCAGCGTGCGCTTGCCTGCCTTGGCGTCGGTTTCGACGTCGCGATAATTGTTCACGACGAGAATATTTGCCGCAAGCAGCCCAACGCCTGCCGATGCGAGAAAGACATCCCGGGTGACAGACCCCGCCTGCACGAAATAAGTCGCGCACACCGCAACCAGCCCGAAGAAAATAAAAACAAAAAGGTCGCCGAGTCCGTTATATCCGAGCGGAAAGGGACCGCCGGTATACGCGACGCCACACACGATGCTGGCCACACCGATCAGTAGAAGCGGCCAGCCGCCGTAGTTGAGCAGCGATAGTCCGACCAGAAATGCAGCGACAAAAACACCTGTCATCGCGGCCTTCATCGCGAGTGGCGTCACCAATCCAGAAGCGACCGCGCGCCGCGGTCCCACGCGCTCCGCGGTGTCCGCGCCTTTGATGAAGTCGTAATAGTCGTTCGCGAAATTGGTCCCGATCTGAATGAGCAACGCAAACGCCAGACACGCGAGAGCCGCCGGCCAGACAAACGCCCGATCGCTCCACGCAAATGCGGAGCCGACCAGCACGGGCGCCACAGCGGCGGGCAGCGTGCGCGGCCGGGTGGCGGCGAGCCAGATCATCAAGGGCGAAGGCGATGCACTCATTCAGCGCCGAGACGACGTGAGATTCCGCGCTTTGGCAATCTGCCCGTGAAACACCGGCTGCACGCGCATACAAAAAAGCCGCGCCGGAGCCGGCGCGGCTGAAAGCGGAATGAGCGCGGTGTCTCGAAGATCAGATGATCATCGCTGCGCCAACCGTCGCATTCGTCTGCTCATCCACGAGGATGAGGCTGCCGGTGTTGCGATTGCGCTTATAGGCATCGAAGAACAGCGGGGACGCAGTGCGGATCTGCACACGGCCGATATCGTTCATGCCGATCTCGGCGTCGCCTTCGACCTTGTGGAGCGTGTTGATGTTCATCTTGTACCTGACCGCCTTGATCGCGCACTTCACCTCGCGCGTCGTATGGCGCAGGATGTATTTGCCGTTCGGATTGAGCTTGGTCGGCGAGAACCAGCAGAGCATCGCCTCCACATCCTGGCTGATCTGCGGCTGGTTGTTCGGTTTCACGATCATGCCGCCGCGTGAGATATCGATCTCGTCGGTCAGCGTCATCGCGACGGACATCGGTGAAAACACCTCTGAGAGCTCTCCGTCCGGACCGTGCAGCGATTTGATCTTGGACGTAAATCCCGAGGGAAGCGCGAGCACTTCGTCGCCTACTTTGAAAACGCCGCCGGCAACACGTCCGGCAAAGCCGCGGAAGTCGTGGTGATCATCGCTGTTCGGACGGATCACCGTCTGAACCGGGAAACGCGGATCGATGTGATTCGCGTCGCTGCCGATGTAGACGGTCTCGAGTGTGTAGAGCAGCGGCGAACCCTTGTACCACGGCATCTTCTCGGACTTCTCGACGACATTGTCGCCGTGAAGTGCGCTGATCGGGATGAACTTGATGTCGGCCACTTCGAGGCGCGACGCGAACTCTGTGTACTGCGCGACGATGTTATTGAAGACCTCTTCCTTGAAATCGACGAGGTCCATTTTGTTCACGCAAACGACGATGTGCGGGATGCGCAGCAGCGACGCGATGAACGAGTGGCGGCAGGTCTGCTCGATCACACCCTTGCGAGCGTCGATGAGAATAATGGCAAGATTGGCCGTCGAGGCCCCCGTCACCATGTTGCGCGTGTACTGGATGTGGCCGGGCGTATCCGCGATGATGAACTTGCGCTTCGGTGTGGCAAAGTAGCGGTAAGCCACATCGATCGTGATGCCCTGCTCACGCTCGGCACGCAGGCCGTCGGTGAGGAGCGAGAGATTCAAGTGCTCTTCGCCGCGCTGCTCGGTCGCGCGCTCGATGGCGTCGAGTTGGTCTTCGAAGATCGCCTTCGAATCGTACAGAAGGCGGCCGATAAGTGTGGATTTGCCGTCGTCGACGCTGCCCGCGGTCGTGAAGCGGAGCAGGTCCATGGAAAGATAATGAGCGTCGGAATGGGACATGGATGCAGTTGAGGACACGCGTGGACGCGTAGTTCTTGTTTTTGAAATTTGAAAATGCCGGGCGGCTCGCGGGCTACGCTCTCTTAGAAATAACCCGCTTTCTTGCGGTCTTCCATCGCGGTTTCGGAGCGTTTGTCGTCGGCGCGGGTGCCGCGTTCGGTCTGACGAGCGGCAGCGACTTCTTGAACGATGTCGCCCAGCGTCGAGGCGGTGGATTCGACCGCACCGGTGCAGGTCGCATCGCCAACCGTGCGGAAACGCACCACACGCTCTTCAAATTTTTCGCCAGGCAGCAGCGTAATGAACGGCGTGTTCGCGAGCAGCGTACCACCGCGATTCACGACCTCGCGCTTGTGCGAGAAGTAGAGCGATGGCAGCGGGATTTTTTCACGCGTGATGTACTGCCAGATGTCCATCTCGGTCCAGTTGGAGAGCGGGAAAACGCGAAAATGTTCGCCGTGGTTTTTGCGTCCGTTGAACAGATTCCAGAGCTCCGGGCGCTGATTTTTTGGATCCCACTGGCCGAATTCATCACGGTGCGAGAAGAAGCGCTCCTTGGCGCGGGCCTTCTCTTCATCGCGGCGCGCACCGCCAAGACAGGCGTCGAATTTCAATTCCTCGATCGCATCGAGGAGAGTCACTGTCTGAAGACCGTTGCGCGAAGGATTGAGTCCTTTTTCTTCGACCGCACGACCCGCCTTGATCGAGTCTTCGACGTAGCGAACGATGAGACGCGCGCCGAGATCCTTGGCCAGCCAGTCACGGAACTCGATCGCCTCAGAAAAATTGTGCCCGGTGTCGATGTGCACGAGCGGGAACGGGATCTTGGAAGGCGCAAAAGCCTTCTGAGCCAGGCGCACCATGACGATGGAGTCTTTGCCGCCGGAGAACAGCAGCGCGGGCCGCTCGAATTGCGCGGCGACTTCACGCATGATGAAAATGGCCTCGTGCTCTAGTTGCGCGAGATGGGTCAGGTTATACGAACTCATGTCAGAAAAATTTTTGGCCGAACAGCCGCATGCAAACGATCAAGCGAGGCTTCAGGCGCTTCCGCCTCGGTGTCGATCACCAGGGAAACATCGCCCGCCGCCGGCTCTTCAAACGCGGAATCCTTTCCGGTGAATTGTTTCACTCCGCCCGCGCCCGCTTTGGCGTAGAGACCTTTCGGATCGCGTCGCGCACACGTTTCAAACGACGCCTTCACATACACGTCGATGAAGTCGCCCGCCCCGATGATTTCGCGCGCGGATTGTCGCAAGGCCTTCAACGGCGTGATGAACGAGCAAAGGGTGACCACGCCTGCCTGCGCGAACAACTTGGCGACCTCGGCCACGCGACGGATGTTTTCAGCGCGATCCGCCTCCGTGAATCCCAGTCCGCGATTCAACCCGGTCCGGACATTGTCCCCATCCAGCAAGTGCGTGGTAAATCCTTCGGCGAAAAGCCGCCGCTCCAGCGCAACCGCCAGCGTGCTCTTTCCCGATCCCGACAGCCCATAGAGCCAGATCACCCGGGCCTGTTGCTTCAGCCGAGCCTCCTTTTCAGGGCGCCCCAATACGCGGTCGAAGATTGGGTGAATGTTTTCAGCTGAGGCCATTATCTTTAGTGAATTGATAAACCAATATAACTCAAATTACCCCAGCAAGTGAAATTCCGCATTAGCCGCGCAACCTCCTGATAAGCAGATCATAAAAGACATCAGCGGCCTCACTGAATCTGAAAACCCTGGAATTGAGTCGTGCTTTTCTGAACGGATCGCTCGGTTTTCCGGATGTAACCGTGCATCCGCCTCTTCCACCGACTTCACGAACGCGTCGACCTCCCCTTTTGCGCCTTGGGCTTCGAGATGCACCCGCCCGTCAGGCAGGTTTTTCACGAAGCCCGTAATCTCGAACTCCTTGGCAACTTGCAGTGTGCTGTAACGAAAGCCCACGCCTTGCACGCGCCCCGTGAAAAAGACCGTCTCATGATGTACTTCGGCCATAAAATTAGGGCGACGACGTTAGCCCTCCAGCCTTCAGCGATTCAACCCGCAAAAATCCTTGTTCTGGACTGGCGCGAAACCGGCTTTTGCGTTGCCTTATGAAAAGCCGGGCAGCACGGTGCGGCTCGCAGTTTCAACCATACGAATGAGTAATTTCAACCCTGACGGCCCCTCTGAAAATGAGTGGGATGAACGCGGTGATCTGGCCTGGAACGAATTCGATTGGGAGCAATACCTCCGCCATCAAGACGAGGTCGTGATTCGCTACCTCGCGTTCTACGAGCAGTTGAAAGAACACCCGGACCGTCTCGACGAAGTGGCTCACTTCATGGGTTGGGACAAAGAGGATTGGAGCTCAGAGGGTACCACGCTCGGCGAGGACACTGAATCGGACGACGAACAGGAGTCGCGCGAAGGCGACGAACCAGCGGAATTCGACGCGGATCCGTACACGCTGCACAAGAACCCTATCTTCATCGCGGTAAAAGCCATCCAACTCGGCCTCAAACGCGGCTGGGAACGCATCGCCCACGATCCTCAAAAGGTGCCGCAGGCTCTTGCGCTGAATTTCCAGACATCGCTTCACCGCAGCGACGAAAACGCGATGCTCGCAATCCAGGCACTCGATTTCGGTGACTACGCGATGGCGATCAGTCTCTTCAAACGCGCGCTGCGCGACCTCAACCAGTCGCTCTCCTTGCTCGATGAAAAAATCACGTCCTTCTCGCGGTCGCTCGCCGCTTTCCGTGAAGACGCGCTCTCCCGCCTTTTCGATCTCCGTGAAGTTTATCTCCGCGTCATGAATGAATGTCGCGAAGAACTCGAGCGCCCGGTCGACGGCGAGGACGGCGAAAAGTAATTCGACACCGATTCCCTGGTCGCCGTTTCTTCGATCAGTTTTTTCAAACGCGCGTGATTCATTTCACGCGCGTTTTTGTTTCTAATACTGAGTGATCAAAACGGCTTCGACCGCTGGCAGAACTGCAGAGCCACGCCCCAAGGGTCGCGCATCATGATAAGCGACGAGCCGTCCGGAGTCTCTTCAATGATGAACGTCGCTCCCGCCTTCTCCAGGCGCTCGCGTTCCGCACGCGCATTCGTCGCCACGAAGGCGACGTGAAACACGAGCTGGTGCTGCTTCGCGTAGTCAGGATACGGCGCCGACGGATTCGAATAGAGCTCAATGATCACGCGCCCCGTTTCATCCGCGAGGAAGTGCGTGTACGGTGCGTCCTCGCGTTTGCGAGCCACGGTGAGGCCGAGGTTTTGGACCCACCACGCTGCTTGCGCGCGCGCGTCAGGAACATTGATGGCGAAGTGTTCGAATTTCATGGGACGTTGGAGTTATCAGGGCTTCAGGAGAAAATCGCGGATCTTGGCGCGTGCCGGTTCGCCACCGTCCTCGAGCACATAGTGACCGGCATCGCGCAGGCGGCATACTTCCGCATCAGGATAAATTTCCCGCCAGCGGTCCAGGAATGCATCGTGGAAACAGAAATCCCACGCTCCCCACACAACCAGCTTTGGTTTCTCCGCAAGCAACGGAAGATTTCGCTCAATCTCCTCGAGCGTCTCGCGGCTCGGATGATCCTTCTCAATCGGAATATCGGCTACGAAGCGGTGTACCGCGACGCGATTCGCCCAGGAATCGTAAGGCAAAAGGAACCCGCGCGCTTCATCCTCTTTGAGTTTCCGCGCATGCACCGACATCCACGTCGCCGGCCAGGCAAAGGCATTGAATGCGCGTACTAAAAACTCCCCAAGCCCGCCGGCGCGGCAAAGCGCGATCCGCTTCGGAATGCGGCCCGACACAAACGCAGCCGTGTTCAAAATCGTGATTCTTCCAATCAGCCCGGGATGCCGCGTCGCAAAGCCGAAACCAATCGCCCCGCCCCAGTCATGAACAACGAGGTGAATTTTTTTCAGCCCCAGCGACGCCACCAGGGCCTCCACATCCGCAATGCGCGTCGCGAGCTGATACGAGTAATCGCGTGGTTTTTCCGACAGCCCCATCCCGATATGATCCGGCACCACGCATCGCATCGTCGGTGCGATCAGCTTCACGAGGTCGCGATAGAAAAAAGACCAGGTCGGATTTCCATGCAGCATGAGCACGGCTTCGTCGCCGCGCGGACCTTCGTCGAGATAGCTCATTCGCGCGCCATGTGGCGTTCTGAATGAACACGGCTCAAACGGATAGAGCCCGCGTAACCATTCAGGGATTTTCGAGAGGCCTGCGTTCATCACCATTCCAGCGCGAGCATCAGGCAATTGAGTCCGCTGCCGATTCCAAGAAGCCCCACGCGATCGCCTTCCTTCACGGCCCCTGCGTCGAGCGCGAGCGCGAGCGTCGCTGGCAACGAGACCGAGCCCATGTTGCCGAGCGTTTCAAATGTCGAAAAATCCTTCGCGAGATCGAGCCCGAGCGTCTCGTAGAGTTTCCGTCGATGCACGGAGCCGACTTGGTGACAGACGAAACGCTGCGTATCAGCCGCCGTGAATCCCGTCTGCGCGGTGAAATCAGTCCACGTCTCGCGAGCGAGTTGCACGCCCGCGATCAGCAGTTGCTCCGAATCGGTCTGCATCGCCAGCGCTTCCGCGCCGTGACTGTCACCTTGGCAAAGTTCGCTGTGCTGTGTCGCCGCACGTCCGGCGCCGCCAAGCAACCGGTGTGCGCGGCCTTTTACCAGTGAACGGTGGCAAAGAATCGCTCCAACCGCTCCCGAGCCAATCGTGAGGTTTGCAAAGAACGGCTTGATCTCATTCCGCGTCAGTTGCGCCGAGGTAAGGTGATGCAACGTCTGCTCGATGAGCGGACGTCCATTCTCTCCTGACACCACCATACCCGCCAGAATCTGGCCTGACTCGATCATGCCGGCGAGAACGACCATGCTGTTCAGAAAACCCAGGCATGCGTTCGAAACGTCGAATATCTGCGCCGTCGGAGGCAGACCGATCTTGCGATGCGCAAAAGACGCCGTGGCAGGCTCGAGCATGTCGCGGCAGACGGCACCGTGCATGAACATCTGGATCTGCTCGGCGCGCAGCGAGGATTTCGCAAGCACAGCGCGTCCGGCGGCTGCACTCGCATCGGAGGGACGCGTGCCCAAAGACCAATGACGCCGCTCACGAATCCCGGTCATTAATTCGAGACGTCCAAACGGCAGCTTCAACCGTTCGTACATCGGACGGAGACGTTCTTCGATCGCAACCGAAGTCATCACCTCTTCAGGGAGGGCAACGGCGAGAGATTCGAGGCAGACGTTTTGGAAACGCATAATGACGCCGTCAGAGCGGCTTGGCCTCCGGCCTCATCGCCAGGCGAATGATTTCCTGGTCGAAATAGTTCGAACCGAGACCGGCATCGATCGTGAGTGTCGTGCCATTGAGTCCGCTGCTGCGCGGGCTGAGCAAAAATACCGCCGAGTCAGCAACCTCCTGCGTGCTGAGGTTGCGCTTACGGAACGTCAGTTTCTCCGCGTAGAGATAACTTTCAATGTAGCCAGGAATCCCCGCCGAAGCACTCGTCTTCAATGGCCCCGCCCCAACCACGTTGAATCGAACTTCGCTATGTGCGCTAAACGATTTTGCGAGAAAGCGCGTTGCTGATTCCAACGCCGCTTTGATCGGGCCCATGTAACCGTAATTATCGGGCGTCACCAACAGCGAGGAGATGCCGATCGTCACAACCGACGCATCCTTGGCCAGGTGCGGCTTGAAGGCTCGCGCCAGTTCCACGAGTGAAAACGCTGAGATCGCCGTCGCTTGGAGAAAGTCCGCGCGCTTTGTTTCGTAGAACGCCTTGAATCCTTCCGCATAATTCGCGAACGCGATCGAATGCACCAATCCGTGAAGCGGAGCGTGCCCGGCGGCGGCGATTTCGGCGGCCAGCTTTTCAGGCGCGCCTTCGTGTTCGACGTCGCAGATAAAAACCGGCTTGCCCGCGAGCAGCGTCTCCAGTGATTTTTTGCGCGCCTCCGAGCGAACGCTGTAGATCACCTTTGCGCCCTGCTCTTCGAGCGTTTTCGCAATGTGCCAGGCGACGCTCTTGCGATTGGCGACGCCAAACACGACAAACGTCTTTCCTGCGACTTGGAGAAAATCAGGCATGACCGCGCTCACTGTTGCTGCGCTTGCTGCTGCTGTTGTTGCGCAGCCGCCGCGGCGCCGCCCTCGGGCGTCTTCCAGGCAACGGTGAAATCGACATTCAACACACGCGTGCCGTCCGCCTTCTTGATCGCGCCACTCATCATCGTGAAACCGGCGGCGACATCCTTTTTCTTCACCTCGATCACAATCTGATCGCCGGGATAGACCGGATTGCGAAAACGCACGTCGGCGATCTTCGCCATCAGTGGAACACCTTCACCGGGTTTCGCTCCGGCCGCCTGCGCCTGACGCGCCATGTAGAGCGCGCCCGTCTGGAAAACGGCTTCGCAGAGCAAGACACCCGGCGTGATCGGCGCGCCGGGATAATGTCCCTTGTAGAAATCTTCGTCCGCGCGCCACGTGCGTTTCGCCGTCAGGCTGTCAGCCGTTTCAGAAACGATTTCGTCCACGAACAAGAACGGCGGACGATGCGGGATGAGGTCGGTGACTTGGGACATGTGGAAATCAAATAATCTGCTTAGGATGCGCCGGCGGTTTGTCTGGCCTGCTTTTGCGCGCGCACGTACTGATCGATCTTATTGGCCGTGATCACACCGTAATTAATCGTGCCGAGCCAGCCGGACATGATGATGCCGACACTGCCCGCATGATAGAGTCCGGGAAGTTTTTCGGAAAGCGTCATCGAGACAGGCAGTCCTTCAAACTTCGTACCAAACGACGTGCCGGCCATATGTGTCGTATAGCGCTCGATCGTCCGCGGAGTGGCCGCTTCCTTCCAATCGATTTTGGCGCGCACGCCGGGAATAAATTTCTCGAGGGACACCAGCGACTCTTCAATCAGCCGTTCCTTGTGCTTTTCATAGTCTTCGTCCGAAAGCGCCTTCCACTCTGGATAGCGTCCGTTGAGCGAAGCCACCACCGTGTAGCGATCGGAACCCGGCCGCGTGTCGGGATAATAAACCGAGAACGTCCGGCTGGTCGTGTGCAGATCGGTCAGCTCCTGATTGCTGTACTTGGGCGCCTCCGAGGTGAACACCAAATCGCCGATATGCGGGATCGTTTCTCCCTTCTTGATGCCGAAATACACCTGACAGGAACTGGTATTGATGCGGACCGCCCTGGCCTGATCAACGAACTCAGCGGGAAAGTTCTCCTCACCGGCGAGTCGGAAGATCGTGTTCTTGATGTTCGCGTTCGAGAGCACCGCTTTCGCGCGGATCACACGGCCTCCATTGGCCACAACACCACACGCGACCTTCCGGCCGTCGCGCTCTTCGACGAGGATTCTTTCCACGAGCGCCTTCTTGCGCAGCTCAACGCCGTTCTTCTTGAGCTCATCCGTCATCTTTTCGATGAGCAAATCCGAGCCACCGCGGAATGTGTACACGCCGGCGCCCATGAAATTACTGAACACGATGCCAAACGTGATCGCCGGGTCGTCGAAGTTGGAACCATTGGCGTATGAGATCGGCTCCATCAACAGTCGGTGAACATCTTCACGGCCCGGGAAAAACCGCGCGAACATCTCGCCGGTCGTTTCCGGGTTGTTGTCGTAGTAGTTCATTGCCCGCAGGTGATCGTAGAACGCCTCGACCTGCTCTCGCGGCAGCTTGAACTGTTCGACCAGTACCCGCGTGTAATCCTCCCGAGTGAAGGTCGTCCAAACATCCATCTGGGGATTCACGAAACGGATGTCCTTCAGTTGCACGATCGAGTCGGCGATTTCCTTCGTCCAATACTTGCGGCAGGACTTGAGCATTCCGCTCGGGAAGCCGTGCAGGGAAATGTCGAAAATATGCCCGCCCTTGCGCGTGAACCACGTCGCCAGCCCGCCGAACTGGTAATGGTGCTCAAGCAGAAGCACGCGATGCCCCGCCTTCGCGAGGACGTTGGCCCCGGTGAGACCACCGAGACCACTGCCGATCACGATGATATCGTACTCATCGGCGACACCTTTCAACCAGTCGTAAGCCATGGAAAAAACGACTGAGTGAAGGCGCGCGCCCGTCGAGCGCAAGGGCGGTTTTTACGTCGTGCCCGCCCTCCGCGCCCAACGTCCGCCTACCCTTTTTGCAGAATGTGGTAGTTCGCCATCGAGATGCCGCTGAGCATCGCACCGATGATTCCGAGGAAACCCTGGTCAGTGCCGCACAGATAGACATTTTCCAGCGCCGTGCGCCCCTGCCGGTTTTTCACGGGTGATCCGTAAATTGCCCCCGCCGCGTGGCCGGTAAATTTCGTGATCGTACGCGGTGTGAACATATCCGTTGCGACGGTCGCCCGCTCGAGTGCATCGATGGACGCGAGCGGCGGCAAAAACCGTTTCGCGCTCGTCGTGATGGCGGAGTACCAACGCTTTTTGTCCGACTGATAGTCAGGCTCCGGCAGATGAGCCCAGCGATCGTAGTTCGCCAGACAGGTGCAGCGGAAAAATCCTTCAGCGAGATTTTGCCCTTCCGGATATGAGAAATTGTTGGGGAAACAAATCACGCCACTGCGCACATCGACCTGATCGGCCGGGCGCTCGTACGTGAAACGCGAGGAGTCGTTGAAAAAGACAATCGTGTCATCACCCCAGCCGAGCGCCGCAGGCTGGCAATTGAGCACGCTGATTGTCTCCGTGTAGCTCAGGCGCCCGGCCGGTTGCACCGGAATCGAAGACGTCGGCTGAAACGGCGGATCAATCTGAAACCTCGTATTGGTCTCAATGAGCGCCGCCGTCTCCGGTCCCCCCACCGAACTGATCACATGCGTCGCCGTGATCTCAGTCCCGTCATCGAGAATGAGTCCGCTCGCACGTCCGCGTGCATCCGACAAAATCTGCCGAACACCACACTTCATCCGTCGTTCACCACCTGCCGCCCGGTATTTTTCAGTCAGCACGCGCAAAATCACCCGCACGCCGTCCAACGGTCGCGCGAAACCTTCGAGGAAGAGCGCCTTGAACATGATCACGAACTGGCCGAATTCCATGTCGTGCTCCTGTGCGCTGCCATAGTACATCAGCGGGCAAAACAGCATGTCCTCCAGCAGCGGGTCATTCACGTAACGCCGCACCACCTCACGCGCCGAGACCGGCTTCGCATCGAGCGCCACGTCATCGAAAGTCCGCACCGCTTCCACGAGCTTTCGAAAGCCATCGATCTGCTTCGGAAACGCGCGTGCGACTTCACTCTCGAACACCGAAAAATCATTCGTGAAGGTGAGCGACGTTTCTCCACGCGGGCCAAATGCGACGCGCGATCGCTTCTGCTCACAAAGCGCAAACTCCTTACGTTCGATGCGGAGCTGCCGCAGGAGTTTACCAAGCGGCGAGCCCTTGATTCCGGGACGCACGTAATTGGTCAGCGCGTGCAGGCCGACGTCATATTTTCTGCCGTCGAGACTGTAGAAACCGTTAAGTTCCCGCCGACTGCATTGTGACGCTCAAAGATGCACACCCGCTTGCCGAAATGCGCGAGGCGAATGCCTGCGGCGAGCCCCGACATGCCCGCGCCGATGATGACGACGTCGTAATGCGTTTGAGTGTTCATTTTCTTCCGTCGGAAAAATCAACCAGAGAGACACAGCGGCCATAGAGAACAAACCCGTGCTTTCTGAATCTCTCCGCGTCCTCTGCGTCTCCGCCGTGAAAATAAAAAAGCCGGGAGGACTCCCGGCTTTGTACGAACTCTGTGCATCGCACAGATTCTCTTAAATCACTTCCCTGCCGCCGTGAACTTTGGCGTGAGGTACTCAGCACAGCTATCAAGCGAAGCCGAGCTGGATGTAGTCAGCCTCGGGCACTTCGATGCCGTGGCGTTTGCGGAGCTCCATGACGATGTCCAGAAAGTCCATGCTATCGAGCTGAAGCTGGTCGCGCAGGCGCACGTCAGACTTGAGGTTGGAAAGATCTTCGTCGGGCGCGATATCGGTAATGATATCGATCACGACTTGTTTGCATTGGTCTTTTGTCATGTGTGGAAAGCTGGTCGGGAAGTCGGTTCAGGCAACAAAACGCTTCACAATCAGCGTCGAGTTAATGCCAAGCATACCGAAGGAATTGTTCAAAATAGCGTCAACCCGTTTTGCCTTGGCTGGTTTGTTGAGCACAAGGCCCGGCAGCGCACATTGCGGATCAAGATCGTCCACATTGATGGTCGGGTGAACGATCAAATCGTCAAACGACGGCAGGTTTCCGGCCAGCTCAAGCGCACCCGCCGCGCCCATCGCGTGGCCGATAAAGCTCTTGGTGTTATTGATGAAAGTGTCCGGACAGCCTTCGCCAAAAACGGCGCGGATCGCCTCGCACTCCTGAATGTCACCGAGTGGCGTCGCCGTGGCGTGCGTGTTCACAATGTGAATGTCGCTCGGTTTCATGCCTGCGCGGGCAATCGCCTGACGCACACATTCCGCCTGACGCGTTGGATTAGGAAGCACGTAGTCGGATGCATCGAGTTCACATGGTAACCCGCGATCTCGCAGTAAATCTTGGCGCCACGCGCCTGCGCGTCTTCCAGCCTCTCCAAGGTATAGAGCGCACCGCCTTCGGAAATCACAATGCCGTTGCGCGCCTTGTCGAAGGGACGCGACGCCTTTTTCGGGTCTTCGTGCGTCGCGAGCGCGTTCTGCGATTTAAACCCGGCGAAGATGCCAAACGTGTGAATGCTTTCGCTCACACCGCCGCAGATCGCGAAATCCACTTCACCCAGCCGTAACATCTGCGCCGCGTGAATGAGCCCCATGTTGCCCGCCGCGCATGCCGCACCAATCGTGTAGGCCGGGCCGGTAACGCCGAGATTGAGCGACGTCTCGCCCGCTGGGTTGTTCGCGACCGTGCGGGGATTGTGATAATGAGACCAAAACTTCGTGTCGTAGTTAAACTTCGAGATGTTGTAGATTTCGTTCTCCGTCTCAACATTCCCATGCTCGGTGCAGCCGATGTAGATGCCGACCCGGTCCTTCGGCAACGCATCGAAATTCACGCCGCTGTCCGCCAACGCTTCCCGTGCGCAGTAAATCGAGATCGAACCCGCCCGCGTGCCGACCCGCACTTCCTTCTTTTTCTGGTAGCGCAGCGGATCGTAGTGACACACACCCGCCAGCAAGTTGCCCATGTAGCGAACGTCCAGACGCTCAACACCGGCGACACCATTGAGCAAATTCTGCCGGAATTCGGCCAACGAATTGCCGTTGGGAGCGGTGAGACCGATACCGGTGATGACGATGCGGGCAGGCTTCATGAAAGATGGGAAAGGAAACGGCTAGCCAACCGGGGCTCGAAAGCAATACAAGCCTCGCCCACATGAACGTCCTTGTCGTTGGAGGAGCCGGCTACATCGGCTCGCACTGCGTCCGCCAACTGATTGCCGCAGGCCACCGCCCGGTGGTTCTCGACAATCTCGTCTTCGGCCACCGGGCCGCCGTCGCGAAGGAAATACCCTTCTACGACGTCAATCTCGGCGACGAGACCGCGGTGGGAACGATCCTCGAAAAAGAAAAAATCGACATCGTCATGCATTTCGCCGCCTACGCGTATGTAGGCGAATCGGTTACCGACCCGCTCAAGTACTACTTCAACAACGTCTCCGCCACGCTCCACCTGCTCCACGCGATGCTGGCGAAAGGCGTGAAAAAAATTCGTCTTCTCCTCCACCTGTGCGACCTACGGCATCCCCGAAAAAATGCCCATCGTCGAAAACATGCCGCAGGCCCCCATCAATCCCTACGGCCAGACCAAGCTCGACATCGAAAACGCCCTCAAATCGATCGCTCACGCGCACCAGCTGAGCTTTGCCGCATTCCGTTATTTTAACGCCGCCGGCGCTTCCGAGGACGGCGTGATCGGTGAGGACCACACGCCCGAGACTCATCTTATTCCCCTCGCGATCGCCGCCGCCCAGGGCAAGGCGCCCGCGCTGAAGGTTTTCGGCACCGACTACCCGACTCCCGACGGCACCTGCCTGCGCGATTACGTCCACGTCGACGATCTTGCCCGTGCACACATTGCGGTCTTCGAGAAACTCGCCACGCCAGGCGCATCCTATTTCTACAACCTGGGCACCGGCACGCCCACGTCCGTGCGTGAAGTGATCAGCGCCGTTGAGAAGGTCAGCGGCTTGAAAGTCCCCTACACCGAAGCGCCCCGCCGCGCCGGCGATCCACCCGCTCTGTACGCGGACTCGAGCAAAGCCAGGACCGAGCTCGGCTGGAAAATCAAGTTCGCCTCCCATCGAGCCCATCGTCGCGACCGCGTGGAAGTGGCACTCGTCACGGCCAAACGGGTACAAGGCATAAATACTCCTTCGACAAAGGGCGGTTCAACCGCCCTTTTTTATTTGCCGGTCCCGGCCCAAGGCGGGCCGCTCCGCGCCTGGTCACTCACCCACTGTTTATTCGATGAAGATCCTGACAAAGCTGTTCATCTTCCTGGCGATACCGGCCGCCGCATTTCTCACCTTCTTCGTCCAACCCGTTCTCGGGAAAATCCTGACTCCTCGCTACGGTGGCTCTGCCGGCACGTGGATGACCACGTCCTTGTTTTTTCAGAGCGCATTGCTCGCGGGTTATGGCTTCGCCTTCTGGCTGCTTCGAAAACCTTCTGCACGCAGCCACCGCATCGTCATCGGCCTGGCCCTGCTTGCACCGCTGGTGACAGTCATCCCGCCGTTTCATTTCGAAAGCCTTTCTGAAATTCCCGCCATCCTGCTCGGCCTCACCTTGTCGCTCGGGCCGATGCTCCTTTTGACCACCAGCATTGGCATATTGCTCCAAGGCTGGGTCGCCCGGGAAGAAGGGGAAATCCCATACTACCTCTACGGCGTCTCCAACATCGGCAGCGCAGCCGCTCTCATTGCCTACCCATTCAAGATCGAGCCACACGTCACGCTTTCGACTCAGATCCTCACGCTCAGACTGCTGCTCGGCGCACTGGGCGTCGTCGCCGCTCTACTCGCCTGGTTCTACTTAAAAAAATCCGGCCGGTCGGCCCCAGCCTCCGCAGAAACACCTCGCGTGGATGATGAATCGCTCAGTGAGAAAATTCCAGCCCGCACCCTGGGTTCGTGGGCGTTCATTTCGTTTAGCACCTGCACCATCATGCTCGGCGCGATCCGGCTGCTCAGCGGGGAACTGGGATCAAATCCATTCGCATGGGTCCTGCCGTTGGGAATTTACCTGCTGAGTTTCACGTTTACCTTCACCCGCTGGTGGCCCGCCTGGCTTACTTCGCTGTGCTTGGTTGCCCTGGGTGGCGCGCTGTTCGGCTACACCTCGACCAAGGCGTTTACGGACGTGTCACTTTCGCCCTGGCCGCTCTTCTGGCTGCTCGCAGTGGTCTGCATGTCATGTCTTGCCGGACATTCGCTGCTTTATCAGGCGCGCCCTGTTAAACGCTTCCCGCTGTTCTATCTCGTGATGGCGACCGGCGGTGCCGTCGCAGGGCTGGGCGCCACGTTTGTTTTTCCGCACGTCCTGACGCGAAGCTACGAATTCCTCGCGACCGCGCTCCTGCTCTGGCTTTTCGGATTTCTCCGATCGTTGGGTTCCCTTGGCTGGGTCATGCGCGGGACGATAGCGGCGAGTTTATTGATCCCGCCTGCCTGGATGATTCATCAACGCAGCCAGAGCGAGGTGCCGGCGGGCAGCCGCCTCACCCACCTGCGAAATTACTATGGCTCGATGACCGTCTCCGAAAATATTTTTTCAGTCTCTGTCACCAGCGATACCACTCTCCACGGCATTCAGATGAAGGGCGGTGACACACGCCAGCCGACTTCATACTACACGCACGGCAGCGGACTGGGGCTCGTACTGGACGGTCTTCAAGCAAACACGACCAAGTCCGTCCGCATCGGCGTAATCGGACTCGGAGCAGGCACCGTCGCCACCTACGTCCGTCCGCAGGACGAAATCGTTTTCTGGGAGATCAATCCCCTCTCCGAAAAAATCGCCCGCGAACGATTCACTTTTCTCAGCGAATGTCCGGGCCGTTGCGAAGTCCGCCTCGAAGACGGCCGGCTCGGACTGCGCAAGGAGCCCGGCCAGTTCGACGTTCTCCTCGTCGACGCTTTTTCGGGCGATTCCATTCCGGCGCATCTGCTCACCATAAACGCAATCGACGAATACCTCGCCAAGCTGCGCGACGGCTTTTTGATCCTGCACATTTCCAACCGGTATTTCGATCTGATGCCTGTTCTCGCCGGCGCCGCGCGACACAGCGGCTGGCACATTGTTTCCGTTTCCGCGAAGCCGGGAATCCCATCGCCAGAAACGTCTCACGCCGTGTCCACCAGCTACGCGATTCTTTATCCGCCTTCGCGAAAGACCGAACTGGAATCCTGGCTCGTCGTCGCCCTTCAATCGGAGAAAATCAACTACCAGATCGCGCCGGGGGACCGCATTCCCTCCGTCGAATGGACCGACGAGCGCCACGCAATCGTCGACGTGCAAATTAAATGAACGGCGTCCGGTGCGACCGATGCCAAACATCCCGCCGGACTTCACCCGCACATTTTCCGAACGCTCTGCGCAGCCTCAATCCGACTTCACCCGCTCCCGGCAGAATGTGTCGGCCAGCGCGTAAATTTCCTTGGGCGACTCCAGTTCCAGAGCCTCCTTCGCCAGCTTCTTCGCCTCCGCCATTTTCATGGCCCGCACCAGATACTTCACCGCGGGTAACGACGGCGGAGTCATGCTCAACTCATCCACACCGAGCCCGAGCAAAAGAGGAACATAAACAGGGTCGCCCGCCATTTCGCCACAGACGCTCACCTTGATCTTCTGCTTGTGAGCCGAATCCACGATCTGCTTGAGCGTGCGCAATACCGCCGGATGAGTGGGCTCGTAGAGATGCGCGATGCGATCATTCACCCGGTCGATCGCCAGCAGGTATTGAATCAGATCGTTCGTTCCGATGCTGAAAAAATTGCACTGCCTCGCGAGAATATCGGACGTCACCGCCGCGCTCGGAATCTCGATCATCGCCCCCACCGCCATCTTCGCGTCGAAAGGGACGCCCGCCTTGGTCAACTCCGCACGGCATTCGTCGAGCACAGCGTTTGCCCGCTGAAGCTCCTCCGAGCCACTGATCATCGGATACATCAGCTGAACCTTGCCGTGGGCACTCGCTCGCAAGATCGCGCGCAGCTGATCTTTGAAAAGATCACGATGCTCCAGGCAGAACCTTATGGCCCGGAATCCCAGAAAGGGGTTCGACTCCTCCGGAAACAAATCCGGATTACCCGCCATCGGCTTGTCGCCACCGAGGTCGAGCGTGCGGATCACCACCGGATCCTCCGGAAACGCCTCGGCCACCGCTTTGTACGCGGCATATTGCTCTTCCTCGGAGGGAACGCGGTTGTCGCTCAGATAAAGAAACTCTGTCCGGAAAAGTCCGACGCCCGACGCCGAATTCTCCCGCACCAACCGCACTTCATCCACCTTCTCGATATTTGCACGCAGGACGACGTTCACGCCATCAAGCGTGACCGCCGGCAGCTTGCTCGCTTCGAACATGCGCTGCTCAAAACCCTTCTTCTGAAGCTGGATCTTTCCGTAACGGAAGAGCGTCTGCTCCGCCGGATTGATGATCACCACGCCATCGTAGCCATCGACAAGGATCCAGTCGCCGTTGCGAATGCGCTTCGTCAGATCACGCACACCGACCACCGCGGGAATCTTCATCGATCGCGCCACGATCACCGCGTGACTCGTCTTGCTGCCCGAATCGGTCACAAGCGCGATCGCCTGGCTACGATCGATACTGGCCGCATCCGAAGGAGAAATGTCGTTCGCGACCACCGCGCGCTTGTCGGCGAGCTTGCTCAAATTCTGCCCGGCCTGGCCGAGCAGGTTCTGCAACACCCGCTGCGCCACGTCGCGAATATCGCCCGATCGCTCGCGCAGATATTCGTCATCGATCTCGGAGAATGCCTTGATGTACCGCTGCGAAACCTTGTTGAAGCACGTCTCCACGTTCTTCGAGGTCGTCTCGAACTCACGGATCGTCTCGGAAATCAGCGCCTGATCCTCGAGCACCAACAGATGCGCGTCGAAAATCCGCGCCTCGTCGGAACCGAGGTTTTTTTCCACCTCATCGCGGATCTTCTGGATCTGCTGACGCGTGACGAGCAGCGCGTGCTCGAAACGCGATATCTCCTCGATACGCTTGTCCGCATCGACCTGATACGAAGGGATCTCGACGTCGCTTTGGATGTAGAGAAAGACCTGCCCATACGCGATGCCTTGTGAGGCGGCGATGCCTTGAACGACGACTTCGTTTTTAGCGCGGGCTTCCATGAAACGCGTGAGCGATTGCTGCTTGTTTTTCCGGGGCTAAAAAACGGGCGGCGTCGGAGGATAACGCCTGCGCCTGACCCATGGTCAACAAGGTTTTACCTGATTCTCGTCTCAACGATAAAAACCTCGTCCCCCAGGGCCTCGCGGATACGCGCCGTCATCGCCGCCACCGGCGTGTCTTCGCGCAACAAGGCATAGCACGCGCTGCCGCTTCCGCTCATTCCCGCCCCCACGCCAAATTCGTCCCGCAACCACGCCAGCAGCACCGGCAGCGCCACATACTTCTTAAACGCCGCCGTCTCCATGTTGTTAAAAAGCAACGCCTCCGCCGGCGCGTCAGCCTTCTCCACCCATTCCGCCAACCGCGCTTCCGCGTCACCGGAGGCCAGATACGACCCCGGCGCGCCTTTTATCATCTGCCCGTAAGCCCAAGCCGTCGCGATGCTGAAAACCGGCTTGAACACCAGCAGCCTCCGTCCTCGCAGCCGCTCAACCGCCCCCGCCGGCAGAACCTCGATACGCTCGCCCCTCCCCCGCATCACCAGCGGCTCTTCGCGCAAAAACAACACGCAGTCCGAACCCAGCCGCGCCGCGATCTCCACGAGCGCCGCTTCGCCCAGCGGTTTCCCCGCGAGCGCATTCAACGCCCGCAGCGCCGCAGTCGCATTGCTGCTTCCTCCACCCAGTCCCGCCCCCATCGGCACGCGCTTCGTCAGGGAAAACGTCGCTCCGCCCGCCCAGCCACTCGCTTCACGAAACGCCTTCGCCGCCCTGAGCACCAGATTCGTTTGATCAAGCGGCACCTCCTCCACGTCGCACGTCAGCGAAAACGCCCCGCTCGGGTCCGCCTCCACGCGCAATTCGTCACCAAACTCCAGCGGAGCCACGACTGACACCAATTCATGAAACCCATCCGTCCTCCGTCCGGTGATGGCGAGAAACAGATTGATCTTCGCAGGGGAAAAAACGCTTACGACGTTCACGCGCCGCACTCCAGCGCGCTCCTCCAATCCTGTCACTCCTGTTAATCCTGCTCTCCAAAACAGTCCTCCTCACGCCATCCACAAATTCTCTCCAGACCCGACAGCACTATTGCCCCTCATTGGTCACCGGTCATTAGTCATTGGTCATTTCCATCAACAAATGCCCTGCGACCTCATCCTCGCCCTCGACGTCCCCACCCGCGAACAAGCCGCACCGATCCTACGCCAGCTGCGCGGCTCTCTCCGCTGGGTTAAAATCGGCCTCCAGATGTTCACCGCCTACGGCCCCGACTACGTGAAGGCCGTGGCCGACGAGGGTTTCAACATCTTCCTCGATCTTAAACTCCACGATATCCCAAACACCGTCGCCAAAGCCGTCGAATCCCTCGCCCCATTGCCCATCGGCATGCTCACGATCCACACCTGCGGTGGACGTGAAATGATGACCGCCGCCCTCAAGGCCCAGCAGCAGACAAAGCCCGACCTTCTCCTCCTCGGTGTCACCGTTCTCACGTCGATGGACGCCGTCGGCCTCGGCGAAATCGGCGTCCCGCCCACACCCGAACTTCAGGTTTCCCGCCTCGGCCAGCTCGCCAGCGACTCCGGTCTGCGCGGCCTCGTCTGCTCCCCGCTCGAAGTCGCCATGCTCCGCAAACAACTCCGCGGTGATATTCAACTCGTCACTCCCGGCATCCGCCCCGCAGGCGAAGCCGGTGGCGATGACCAGAAACGCATCATGACCCCTGCCGAGGCCGCCCGCACCGGTTCGAGTTACATCGTCGTGGGCCGCCCGATACTGAAAGCCCCCGACCCCGCCGCAGCCGCCCGCGCCATCCTCGCAGAGCTCTCTACCTGACCTTATCCCCCTTCTTTGCGTCTTCGCGCTTTAATCCCCCTCTAAAATCATGAGAAACGCCGCCATCCTCCTCGCCGCCGGAACCAGCAAACGCATGGAAGGCGTCGTCACCGACAAAATCCTCGCGCCTCTCGGCAACCGCCCGCTCTTCGCTCACTCCGTCGCCGCGTTTCTCGCCAGCGGCGTCGCTGATTTCTACGTCATCGTCTGCCGCGACCAGCGCCAGCTCACCGAGCTCTCCGCCTACGCACCCACCCCATGCGTCTTCGTCCGCGGCGGCAAGGAGCGCCAGGATTCCGTCGTCAACGCCCTCGAAGCCCTCCCCGCCGACATCGAGAACGTCTTCATCCACGACTGCGCGCGTCCCTTCGTCCGCCCCGAGCAACTCGTGGGTCTCCTCAAGATCGTCCGCAAAGAAAAAGCCGTCGTCCTCGCCCACCGCGTGACCGATACCATCAAGCAGCACGCCGACACCGGTCATCTCAAGTCCCTCGACCGCTCCCGTCTTTGGGCGATGGAGACGCCGCAGGTTTTCTCCCGCGACCTCATCACCGAGGCCTACGCCCGCGTCGTGGAAAAAGAACTCCATATCACCGACGACGCCTCCGCCGTGGAACTCCTCAAAAAGCCCGTCGCCCTCGTCGAGAATCCACATCCCAACCCCAAGCTCACCACCCCCGCCGATCTCCCTTGGTTTGAGTACCTCCTCAACCAGATCGTCCCTCCTCTCCCCACCGCGCACCCCTTCCGCACCGAATAGAGCGTCTCCTTTTTCACTCCTTACTCTTCGCGTTCCATGCCCCTCCGCATCGGCCACGGCTACGACATCCACCGCATCGTCTCCGGGCGCCCCATGATACTCGGCGGCGTCAAGTTCGACACCGACTACGGTCTCGACGGCCACTCCGACGCGGATGCCCTGACTCATGCGATCTGCGACGCCCTCCTCGGCGCCGCCGGCCTTCCCGACATCGGCCACTTTTTCCCAAACACCGATCCCGCATTCAAAAACATCGACTCGCAGATTCTTTTGCAGCGCGTGATCGCAGCCCTCCGCGAACGCGGCTGGAAGCCCGTCAATATCGACGCCTCGCTCATCGCCGAAAAACCCAAGATCTATCCGCGCCTCACCGAGATGAAGACGCGCCTTGCCGCCTCCACCGGCCTCCCCGTCGACAGCGTCGGCCTCAAAGCCACCACCAACGAAGGTGTCGACGAAATCGGTCGCGCCCTCGCCATCGCCGCCCACGCCGTCTGCCTCATCGAGAAAATCTAAATAAGGTGGAGCGCGCACTCCGAGCGCGCTGAGCCGACCCGCCTGCGATTCCCTTTCTATGTTTTTCAAACTCCGCCCACGATCAACCACTTCCATCCTCGGAGCTCCGGCGTCCCACTGGCTTCCGACATTGGTCACTGGTCATTGGTCATTGTTCATTCGCGCCGCCCTCCTCACACTCGCCGCGGTCACCTTCACCGCGTGCGGCCGGCGCGAAACACCCGTCGAACGCGGCAATCGCGATCAAGTTCTCCATCGCGGCATCGGTCCTGAAATCAGCGAACTCGATCCCCACCTTGCGTCCGGGCTTACCGAATACAACATCCTCACCGCCCTCCTCGAGGGTCTCGTCGCCGAAGATCCCGTCGATCTGCATCCCGTTCCCGCCGTCGCCGAGCGCTGGGAGCCTTCACCCGATGGCCTGACCTACACGTTTCATCTCCGCGCGAACGCCAGGTGGTCCAACGGCGATCCCGTCACCGCCGCCGACTTCGTCGCCTCCTATCGCCGCATCCTCACGCCCTCGCTCGGCGCACAGGGCGCCCCGCTTCTCTACGTCATCCAAAACGCCGAGTCATTCCACAAGGCCTTCATCACCGACTTCTCCAAGGTTGGCGTTGCCGCATTGGACGACCGCACGCTCCGCATCACTCTCGAGCACCCCGTCGCGCACTTCCTCTCGATGCTCAACCACACGGCCTTCCTCCCAGTGCATGTCGCCTCCATCGAGAAAACCGGCTCTTCCATCCAGCGCGGCAATCCATGGGCACGCCCCGGCACATTCGTCGGCAACGGTCCGTTTGTTCTCACCGAATGGAAAGCCGGCCAGCGCATCGTCGTCGAAAAGTCCCCGACTTATTGGGACGCCGCCAATGTCCGCCTCAACGCCATCCACTTCCACGCCACCGAAAGTCGCGACGCCGAGGAACGCGCCTTCCGCGCCGGACAACTCCACCTCACCGAAGCCCTCACACCTTCCAAAATCGACGCCTACCGCCGTGATAATCCCGCCGTCCTTCGCCTCGATCCCTACCTCGGCACGGAATTCTACCGTCTCAACGTCACCCGTCCTTTCCTTAACGACCGCCGCGTCCGCCGCGCGCTCGCTCTCGCGCTCGATCGCAATGTGATCGTCGAAAAAGTCCTCCGCGGCGGTCAGACTCCCGCCAAGGCATTCACCCATCCCGGTATCGCCGGCTACGTTTCCGCCGCGTTTATCCCGACCGATCCCGCCGCCGCGCGCGCCCTCCTGGCCGAAGCCGGCTATCCCGGCGGCAAAGACGCTCCCGCCATCGAGCTTCTCTACAACACCTCCGAAAGCCACCGCGCCGTCGCCGAAACCGTGCAGGAGCTCTGGAAACGCGAACTCGGCATCGAAGTGCGCCTCGTTAACCAGGAATGGAAAACGCTCCAGTCCACTCGTCGCGCTGGCGACTTCCATATCCTCCGCTCCGTCTGGAACCCCGACTACCTCGACCCGCTCTCCTTCCTCAACATCTGGACGTCTTCCAGCACCGACAACTACACCGGCTGGTCGAGCACCGAGTACGATCAACTCCTCTTCCGTGCCGCCCGCACCTCCGACAATACGGCCCGCGATAAGCTGCTCCAGCAAGCCGAAGCCCTCCTCCTCGACGCCGCGCCTTTCGTCCCCCTCTACCACTATACCCACGTCTTCCTGATCCAACCGAGCGTCAAAGGCTGGCACCCCACGCTCCTCGACCACCATCCGTACAAACACGTCCATCTGGAAAACTAGTTGGGAACTCCAGCTGCCTACCGGCTTCCGAATCCCGTTAATCCTGCAATCCTGTCCAAAATTCCGACCTTCGCATCCGCTCCGCCCTTAGCGCCTCCGAGTCTTAGCGCTTCGTCCGACCTCCGCATTTCGCCCTTCACTCTTCACCTCTCACTCTTCCCGAAATGTCCGACACCTTCTCCCCCTTCGCCGGCGCGCTTCTCCTCTGTGTCGACATGCAGAAAATCTTCCTCGACGAAATCGCCGACGCCGGGCGTCTCACGAACCGCGTTTCCTTTTCCATCGAGGCCGCCCGCACGCTCGGCCTCCACGTCGCCTTCACCGAGCAAGTCCCGCAAAAACTCGGTCCCACGGTTCCATCTCTCCTCAAACTTTCGCCCAAATCCCACCAATTCGGCAAAAGCACCTTCTCCGCCCTCGCCGACGACGGCATTCGCGACGCCCTCAAATCCCTCAACGTCGAGCACCTCATCCTCTGCGGCATCGAAACCTCGATCTGCATCTACCAGACTGCACTCGATGCCATCGACAACCACTTCCAAGTCACGATCCTGACCGACGCCACCGGCGGCCGCCGCCCCGAAGACGCGCAACCCAGCCTCGATTCCCTCATCCGCGCCGGCGCCTACGTGCTCCCCTCTGAAGCCGTCTTCTACTCCATCCTTGGCGGCGCCCAACACCCCTCCTTCAAAGCCTTCAACGAAGCCGTCAAAAAATACGATTAATCAGGACTGTAGGAGCGGCTTTACGCCGCGATGCTCCCCCGCCTCGCACCCACCAACCATCGCGGCATAAAGCCGCTCCTACAAAATCCCGGCCCCAATCCTGTTAATCCCGTAATCCTGTCCAAAAAATCCGGCTCCGGACTCCGCCTTTCCCTCTTCACCATTCACCATTCACTCTTCCTCTCCATGCCCGATCTCCCCCTCGCCACCGTCCGCGATCTAAAAGCCGTCGAGATCGGCACCGGCCGCCCCTTCGCCAGCGTCCTCCTCCTGCGCAAAGTCGGCACCAAGACCGCCTCCAACGGCAACGCCTTCCTCTCCCTCGAACTCGGCGACCGTACCGGCACTTTCAATACCAACCTCTTCGGCGACCACCCCCAGTTCGAAGCCACCAAAGCCCTCCCCGAAGGCTCCGCCGTCCGCGTCGAAGGCAAACTCGACTACTTCAACGGACGCCTCTCCCCGAAGATCGCCAAGCTCACCCCGCTCACCGACGCCGAACTCGCCGCCCCCGGCGCCGTCGAAAACCTCGTCGAACTCGCTCCCGAGGACGCCGAGTCCATGTGGGCCGAGTTCAACGCCACGATCGACGCCATCCCGCACGACGAACTCCGCATGACCACCCGCGGCGTCTTCGAAGAGATCGGCGAAACCTTTCGCGTCTCGCCCGCCGCCGTCGCCATGCACCACGCCTACCGCCACGGCCTCCTCGAGCACACCCTCCGCATGGCCCGCGCCGCGAAAGCCCTCCTTCCGCTCTACCCCGAAGTCGACGTCTCCCTCGCGCTCGCCGGCATCCTCCTCCACGACACCGGCAAAACCATCGAGTACGAAGGCGCCCTCGCCGCGAAACGCAGTCGCAAAGGCATCCTCCAGGGCCACGTCGTCCTCGGCTACCAACTCGTCCGCAAACACGGCCTCAAAGCCCGCCTCGACGCCGACCGCCTCGAACGCCTCGAACACATCGTCCTCAGCCACCAAGGCGAACCTGAATGGGGCGCCGCCGTCTACGCCGCCACACCCGAAGCCGTCTTCGTTTCGATGGTCGACAACCTCGACGCCAAAATGGGCATGGTCCAGCGCACCCTCCGCCAGGCCGCCGACACCGACGAATTCTCCGAGCGCCTCCCCGGTCTCAGCTCGCAACTCCTCGTACGGAAGATCGGCGAATGAACTTCTGGAATAAAATCACGTGCTTTGGGGCACTCACCCTCCTTCTCATCGGACTTTCTGGATGTCGCAGCTACACTGAATCGACTCCCAGCAAGACGTTTGAAGGCGACCCGGCGGCGAATTATCAGCGAGTTTTCAAGGAGCCAGTTCCTCCTGATGTCACCGTGATCAATTCGGTCGTCGTCGGTTACTCGTGGAGGCCGGGCGTCGTCACGACGGACGACTTTGAGTTCGAGCTCATCGTGCCCTCTTCGTGGCCGGCGCGCTGGCAGAAGACTTTCCATCTAAAACCGGGCGGCGCCGATGATGCCGAACGCCGCAAAAACAATCCTATCAGACCGTGGTACGCTCCAAAACCAATCGCCAGCTACGAAACGTACCGCGACATGACCAGCGTTGGGTACGTCCATATGCTCGTTGATAAAACTGCAGAAGCGGATGGACGGCTTCGTGTTTTTATCAGCAAGCACTAGCTCGATAGGTTATCGGTCATCAGAGTGCATTTGTCGCGAGACCATTTGCACCGTTTAGAACGTCGCACACAGTGCCGCCCATGTCCGCGCCGATCCGCACCACCTCCATCCTGAAAATGGGCTTCGCCGAGCCGGAGCTGCTCGCGAAATACGGCGATTACGTGGACATGGTGCGCCGCAAACTCCCGCCCGACCAGCAAGCCACCGCCCAGGTCATCGACCCGCTCACCGGCCCGCTGCCCGATCCGAAAAGCATCAAACGCCTCGTCATCACCGGCTCGTCGTCGATGGTCACCGATCCCACGCCTACCGATCTGCAGGCGTTCAACTGGCTCGAAGACGTGCTCGACGCCGGCAAACCCGTGCTCGGCCTCTGCTATGGCCACCAGATGCTCGGCCATGTCCTCGGAGGAAAAGTCGGCCCACTCCCCGGCGGCCCCGAAATCGGCGTCGCCGACGTCGCGCTCAACGCCGCCGATGATCCGCTCTTCTCCGCCTGCGCGCCGCACCAACGCGTCGCCGTCATCCACTGGCAGACGATCCTCCACCTCCCGCCCGGCGCCCACGTCCTCGGCTTCGGCAAACGCGACCCGCACCAGGCCATCCGCTTCGCGAAAAACGTCTGGGGCGTCCAATTCCACCCCGAGTTTAGCCGCGCCGTGATGGTCGACTACGTTGAAGCCTGCGCCGACGAAATCGACGAAACCGGCCTCGATCCCAAAACCGCCGCTGCCGAAATGTCCGCCTGGACCGAAGACCAGACAGGCATCATCGCCCGCTTCGCACAGCTCTGAGGTGGAGCGCGCACTCCGAGCGCGCTATTCAACGTCATCTGCGTTTTCCGTCTCTTTCGCTTTCGATATCGCTCAACGCGCTCGGAGTGCGCGTTCCACCTCGGCAAATTCGGCTACCGCTCTGACGTAGCCGCGTTCGTGAGAACGTGGCCACCCAGCCCTACCCGCGTTTGAGCCACGTCTTAAGAGACGCGGCTACACGAACTACACGCGCCGCTCGTCACCGCGCTCAGTCCTTCTTCTTCTTTTTCTTCCCGTTGCCGCGCTCGATACTGAGGTACGTCTTCGCGAGCATCTGGCTCTCGTAGAACTCCACCAAGCGCACGCCTTCGCGCGGCTTCACGATGTCTTTGCGCGTCGCCGCGTCGATCTGCTGCTTCATGCGGCGGCAGAGCTCTTCCGACTGGTATTGCACGCCTTCAATCACATCCGCGATGCGGCTGCCGCTGAGCGCTTCTTCGATGTAATAACCGTTTGGCTCATCGGGTTCGAGGAACACGTGCACTTCGTTCACACGACCGAAGAGATTGTGCAGGTCGCCCATGATGTCCTGATACGCACCGGTCAGAAACACGCCCAGATAGTACGGCTTTCCGTTCAGCTCGTGCAGCGTGAGATAATCCTTCGTGTCCTGAAGATCGATGAAGCTGCTGATCTTGCCGTCGGAGTCGCACGTGATGTCCGCGAGAATCGCATTCACCGTCGGTTTTTCCTTCAGGCGATGCAGTGGCGCGACCGGGAAAAGCTGTTTCAACGCCCAATGATCGAGCAGCGATTGGAACACCGAGAAATTACAAACGTACTGATCCGCGAGCAGCTTGTTCAGATCGTGAAGCTCTTCGGGAATGTACCCGGTATCGCGGCCTTCCTGCGCGATCTGCTCGCAGATCTGCCAGTAGAGCGATTCCGCCGCCGCACGGTTTTCGAGATCGAGATAGCCGAGATTGAACAGCGAGAACGCCTCTTCCTTTTTCTGGAGCGCGTCATGGAAACGTTCGAGGCGGCCGAGCTTCGACTTGTTTTTGAGCATCGTCTCCAGATCGGTGACGACCTTGTGCTTCTCCTTCGGCTGATGCTGATGGCCGAGGGTTTCCTTCTTGTTGATGCGCTCAAACACCTCGACGACGAGCATCGAGTGCGGAGCCACCACGGCGCGGCCGGATTCACTGACGATGTCCGGTACTTTCACGCCCGACTCCGTGCAAATGTCGCGGATGTTCGCCACGACGTCGCGAGCGTACTCTTCCATCGAGTAGTTCATCGACGATTCGAAATTCGTGCGTGAGCCATCGTAGTCGATGCCGAGACCGCCGCCGACATCGAGGTAGCCCATCGGGAAGCCCATCTTGTCGAGCTGGCAGTAGAAGCGCGCCGCCTCCACGACCGCATTCTTGATCGTAAGAATGTTCGGCACCTGCGAGCCGATGTGGAAATGCACCAGCTTGAGCGCCTGCGTGAGCTTGGCCGCTTTCAGCTTTTCGCACGCGAAAAGGATTTCCGCCGTGTTGAGGCCAAACTTGGCGTTGTCGCCTGTCGACGAAGACCATTTGCCTTCGCCACGCGTCTGGAGCTTCGCACGAAACCCGATCAACGGCTTCACGCCGGTCTCCTCGGCGATCGTGATGATGTCGTCCACTTCGGCGAGTTGCTCGACGACGATGATGATCTTCTTGCCGATCTTCCGGCCCAGCATCGCGAGCCGGATGTAATCGAGATCTTTATAACCGTTGCAGATGATCAAGGCATTCGAGCCCTCGTGCATCGCCAGGGCCAGCATCAGCTTCAGGCTTCGAGCCGGCTTCAATGCCGTAGTTAAAGGCTTTGCCCGCCGCCACGATCTCGTCGACCACCTCGCGCAGCTGGTTGACCTTGATCGGAAACACCCCGCGGTAGTCGCCTTTGTAATTCTCCTCCTTGATGGCCTTGCGAAACGCCTCGTTGATCTGGGTCACCCGATGGCGGAGCAGATCTTGGAAACGGATGACCATCGGGGCCTTAAGCCCCATGCCGATCGCCTCGTTGGCCACGTCCATGATGCGGATGCAGCGGCCGTCGGCCAATGGCTGCACATTCACGAAACCGGCGTCATCGACCCCGATGTGACCGGCGCCCCAGCGCTTAAAACCGTAATGTTCTTCAGACTTCGCTGCTGACCAGGAGGAGGCGGATTTACTTTTCAAAATCGGAGTGAGGATGGACTGGGTTAATGGCTTGCTTTCGCAGAGCGGGATTCGGTTTAGTCCGCATTTCTTTTTCAAAATCCAGAACACGCAATGACGAAAATCGCATCACTCGCCGACAGCACCTCCTTCTTTTTCGCGCAAACCGCCGCGCCCACCGGTTCCCAGGGAGGCATCCCAAGCGTCATGGTCATCGGTTACGTGCTGCTCTTCGCAGCCATGTATTTTTTCATGATCGCCCCTCAGCGCAAAAAGCAGAAGGAGCATCAGAAACTGGTGGAATCACTTACCTCAGGTGACGAGGTCATCACCGCCGGCGGCATCTTTGGTGAAATCACCAACAAGAAGGATGATCGCTACGTCATTCGCATCGCCGAAGGGACCAAGGTCGAAGTGCTCAAATCCGCCATCCAGACCGTCGTCCGCAAAGCCGGCGAAGAGAAAAAGTAACCCTGCCGTCACACTTGCCACCTGCGCGGACGGCGTGCTGCATGTGCGGCGCTCGTCCGCGTTTCGCGTTTCACCCCACGCGACAATCCCTTTAACCCAAAACCACCATGTTCAAACGCAACCTGTGGAAAATCGTGTTCAGCGCAGCCGTCATCGGCTTCTGCGCCTGGTCCATTTTTCCCGTTCAAAACCGCCCGTTCGTCGACTACGCGAAATCCTCGGTCAGTGCCAAATCATCCGAGTTTAACGCGCTGATCAAGGAGGCCGAAGCCCTCGCCGAAGCGCGTCGCGCCGCCGGCCAGTCGTCGAGCACGTTTGTCGCCCTCAAGCAGATCGCCAACGAGCGCCGCATCGACCTCGCCAAGGAGTTCTTCCCTCATTTCGACCTCGGCGCCACCAAGAATATCGACCGCCGCAACACCATCGTCCTCGACCATCTCCTCAAGCAGTCGAAGGGCAAACTCCAGCTCGGTCTCGATCTCAAGGGCGGCCTCGGCTTCACCCTCGAACTCGATGAAAAAGCCGCCACCGCGTCCACCAGCAGCGAGTACGAGCGGAAAGCAAAACTCGATAAGGCGATCGAGATTCTCGACGCCCGCTTTAATTCCGGCGGCGTCACGGAGCCGATCATCCGCCGTGTCGGCGAAAACCGCATCGAGGTTCAACTGCCCGGCGTCAACACGCGCGACAACCCCGAGATCATCGATCAGATCAAAAAGCCGGCCATCCTCAGCTTCCGGCTTGTTCATCCGCAGATTCAGCCGTCGACAACCCAGCCCGCCGACATCCCCCCCGGCTATGAGCTGATGTGGATCGATGAGGAAAGCCGCGAGAGCGGCGAAGCATTCCGCGTTTTCTATGTCGTCAAACAGCGGCCCGAAATGACCGGCGGCAACATCGACGGCGCTCAGGCCCGTCCCGACCAGTACGGCAGCCGCTGGGAAGTGCACATCAACTTTAATTCCGCCGGCGCCAAGGAATTCGGCGACCTGACCACCGCCAATCCCGGCCGCGCCATGGGCATCGTCCTCGATGGCAAACTCTACTCAGCCCCGCGCATCAATGAGCCCATCACCGGCGGCCGCTGCCAGATCACCGGCAGCTTCGACCAGCGCGAGGCCGAGAACCTCGCCAAGGCGCTCAACAACCCGCTCGATGTCCCTCTCGTCGTCAAAGAACAATACGAGGTCGGACCCTCGCTCGCCGAAGATGCCATCTCCAGTGGTATGCGCGCCGCCGTCATCGGCACCACGCTCGTCGCCGCGTTCATGATCACCTTCTACAGCGTCGGTGGCCTCGTCGCCGTCGGCACGCTCGCGATCAACGTCCTGATCATCCTCGCATTCATGTCGATCAAGGCGGCCTCGCTCACCCTCCCCGGTCTCGCCGGCATCGTGCTCACCATCGGTATGGCGGTTGACGCGAACATCCTGATCTTCGAGCGCATGCGCGAAGAACTCGCGGTGGGCAAGTCGCTCTCCTCCTCCAACCAGAGCGGCTACATGAAGGCGCTCACGACCATCGTCGACGCCCACTTGGTGCAGCTCATCATCTGCGGAGTCATGATCGGCCTCGGTACCGGCCCGATCGCCGGCTTCGGCTGGACACTTCTCTTCGGCGTTCTCTCCACACTCTTCTCCGTTCTCGTCACGGCCCACCTGGTCCTCGAGGTGCTGATCGAAAAAGAGTGGATCAAGAAGATCACCATGCGCCGCATGCTGAAGGATCTCCACGTCGACTTCGTCAAATTCGGCAAACCCGCGTTCATTGGTTCCTGGATCATCGTCATCCTCGGCGTCGCCGTCGTCTTCATGAAGGGCGAAAAAATCTACGGTATCGACTTTGCAGGTGGTGATATCGTCAGCGTCCAGTTCAAGGATCGCATCGATACCGCCAAGATCCGTCAGGTCGCAAAAGACGCCGGTGTCAGCGAAATCAGCCCCACCTACGTCAGCGCCATCGGCGGCGGTAGCGATATCCTCAAGATCGAAGCCCCCGAAGGTAAATCCAACGTTGTCCTCACCGCTCTCCAGAAGGCCTATCCGCAGGCCGGTCTGGTCAAGATCGGCGAGAGCCACATCGGTGCCTCCATCGGCAAGGAAATCGAATACAAGGCGCTCATCGCCGTCGGCGTTTCGATGCTGACCATCCTGGTCTACATCGCCTTCCGCTTCGAGTTCGGCTTCGGCATCGGAGCCATGTTCTCCTCGCTGCACGATATTCTGATGACGATCGGTATCTTCGTCCTGTGCGGCCACCATTTCTCCGCACCGATGGTCGCGGCGATCCTGTGTATCGCCGGTTACTCGATCAACGAAACCGTCGTCGTCTTCGACCGCATCCGCGAAGAGCTTCGTGAAAATCCCAGCGGCTCGCTTCGCGACATCGTGAACAGCGCGATCAACAAGGTTTTCGCCCGTACCATCATGACGGCGACGACCACGTTCCTTGCCGCGCTGGCGCTCTTCATCTTCGGCGGCGGCGTCCTCAAGGACATCGCCTTCACCTTCCTGGTCGGTATCGTCACCTCGACCTTCTCCGCTATCTTCATCGCCGCCCAGGTTTTCTACTGGTGGCACAAGGGCGATCGCAAACATGTCGAGAAGCACCAGGACGTGAAACCCACCTACGAGTGGGCTGGCACCAGCAAGGCATCGCAGTGATTTGAGGCCGGCGGGTTGTCACACCAACCCGCCTCGTTCGGCGTCGTCCTTTCTGAAGGCGACGCCGGATGCCGTACCTCGCAACCGCTACCATGCGCTGGACTCATACACCGTTCCCAGCCGATCAGATTGAAACGCTGAGCCGCAAAGCGGGCATCAGCCCCGTGCTTGCCGAACTGCTCAGCCGCAGCGGCATCACCTGCCCCGACGCCGCCACAAAGTTTCTGCATCCCGGACTGGGCGAACTGAACGATCCGTTCCTCCTTCACAACATCGAGGCCGGAGCCGCGCGTCTGCGCGCCGCCATCGCCGCCCGCGAAGAGATCGTCGTTCTCGGTGACTACGATGTCGACGGCGTCAGCAGCACCGCGCTCCTCGTCAGCATTCTCCGGCGCTTCGGCCTCCATCCGCGCTTCGTCGTTCCCCGCCGGATGGAGGACGGATACGGCCTTTCCCGCAGCGCCATCGATCGCGCGCTGGAAGCCGGCAAGCCGCGTCTCTTCGTCGCGCTCGATTGCGGCACCAACTCGCATGAGGAAGTCGAATACCTGCTCGACCAGGGCATCGACGTCCTCGTCGTTGATCACCACCGCTCCAAGGAAAAGACCCTCGAACGCGGCATCCTGATCAACCCGCACGTTTACAACACGGCCGATGATGCGCCGTGGCGCCACCTCTGCACCGTCGGCCTCGTTTTCAAACTCGTCCACGGTCTGCTCAAACAACTGCGCAACGAGAACAATCCTGTCGCCCATCGCATCAAACTCCGCGACTACCTCGACCTCGTCGCTCTAGGCACCGTCGCCGATCTTGTCCCGCTCCACGGCGAAAATCGCATCCTCGCCAAGCAAGGCCTGAAAATTCTCCAGTCCACGCAGCGCCCCGGCCTCCGCGCGCTCATGCAGATCGCGGGCGTGAAAACCGACCATGACATCATGCCGGTGGACATTTCTTTCCGTCTCGGGCCTCGCATCAACGCCTCCGGCCGCCTCGCCGACGCCGCTCTCTCCGTCGAGCTCATGCTCTCCGACGACGAACGCTTCTGCGACGAAACCGCCCAGCAGCTCGACGCTTTCAACCGCGAACGCCAGGACATCGAGCGCCTCATCACCGAGGAAGCCGAAAAAATCATCGAGACACAGTTCGCAGACTGGCCCGGCATTGTTCTCTATGGCGACAACTGGCATCCCGGCGTCGTCGGCATCGTCGCGGGTCGCGTCACCCGCAAGTACAACCGTCCCTGCGTCGTCCTCGGCAACGAAGGCGAACTAGCCAAAGGCTCGGGCCGCAGTATCGACGGCATCAATCTCGTAGACGCCCTCGGCACCTGCTCCAACCATCTCCGCAGTTGGGGCGGCCATCCGATGGCCGTCGGTATTTCCTTGGAGAAAAACCGTCTCGCCGATTTCCGCACTTTCTTCGCCGACGCCGTCCGCAAGCAAGCCGGCAACGATCTCCACGAACGCCGCCTCGATCTCGCCGCGTGGCTCACGCCCGATCAGGTCCGCGAGAGTCTCATGGACGAGATCTGCTCGCTGCATCCGTTCGGTCAGGGCAACCCCGAGCCCGTTTTCGGCATCCGCGGCGTCGTCCTTCGCCAGCGTCCCGACGTCTTTAAAGGACAACACTTCCGCTTCAATTTCGACGATCCGCGTGGCCGCCGTCTCTTTGGTGTGGCGTGGAAAATGGCCGATCGCGTCCCGCCAGTCGGTGAGCCGCTCGATTTCGCGGTCGAGCTGACCTGGAATTTTTTCAACGACCGCAAGCTGCTGCAGCTCGAACTCATCGACTGGCGCCTCGCGCAGGCCTAATTCCGACGCAGGGCTTCAGCTCGCTATGTCTCCCTGGAGGGACGACCTCCGTGTCGTCCGTCTTTCGCCCCGCCTTTTCAGTTGCCGCCCCCGCGGTCCACTCGCACGTTGCGCCCCCACCACCAGAAGGTCGCACACGTGAGACTGCCGCTTCGCATTCATCGCTGGCTCCACCGGAGAAATCTTTCGCGCAAAAAAATGCGCGGCACCTTCCTGCATTCGAAACTCGGCGACCGGATCCTCGATAAATCGCTCTGGCGCGCCACACCCGAGTCCGTTGCACGCGCCTGGCTCATCGGCATGCCGATCACCTGGATCCCATTTCTCCCCGGCCAGTCGATCATAGCCGGTATCCTTGCCGTGACGTTCCGCGCCAACGTTCTCGTCTCGGTCGGCATCCAATACCTCTCCAATCCCGGGACGGCATTCATCCAGCTCCCCGTCTGCTATTTCGTCGGGCGCCTCGTGCAGGGCAACCGCCCCATCACCATCTGGGACGAAGTGATGCAGAGGGACTGGGAATATCTGTTCACCCACCCCGGTCAGCTCGCCCGTGATCTCATCCCGCTTTATCTCGGCTCGATCATTCTGGGCGCCGCCATCGGCGTCATCGGCTATCTCATGATCCTCGCTTGGGGCCGCCGCCACGCCGAAAAAATCGCCCGCAAAAAAGCCATGATGGCCAAGTGAGACGACGCGGCTGTCGTCTCACGATCAGATTGAAACGTCTCGTGCGCTTTCCAAAGTTTTCCCCGGTTTTCTCCGCGCCCTCCGCGTCTCCGCGGTAAAGCTCCGCCTTCCTCAATAAAACAGATTCCGGTCCAGACTCCGGTACTGGATCGCCTCGAGCAAATGCGGTGCCTCGATCCGCGCCGCCCCCGCGAGATCGGCAATCGTCAGCGCCACTTTGAGGATTCGATCGTACGCCCGTGCCGACAGCGACAACTGCTCCATCGCCTGCTGCATCAAATCGCCAAGCGTCGAATCGATCATGCAATGCCGGCGAATCTGCGCATGATTCATCCTCGCATTCGCCGTTGCTCGCGAACCGTTCAAACGCGCCAGTTGTCTCTCCCGCGCAAACTTCACCCGCTCCCGCACCACCTGCGACGATTCCGCCGGTTGGTCCGTGCGCAGCTCACTGATCGAGAGCGCCGGCGCCTCGATATGAATATCTATGCGGTCCAGCAACGGACCGCTGATCCGCGCGCGATACCGCTGGATCTGCGTGGGGTTGCACCGGCACTCGTGCTTCGTATCGCCGAGATATCCGCATTCGCAGGGGTTCATAGCGGCAACTAACATGAAACAGCACGGCAGCGTCACCTTGCCCGCACTTCGCGAGATCGTGACGTTTCCATCTTCCAACGGCTGCCGCATCACTTCCAGCGCCGAACGCTTGAACTCCGGTAATTCGTCGAGAAACAGCACGCCATGATGCGCGAGTGAGATTTCCCCCGGCCCCGGAATCGTCCCGCCTCCGAGCAGGCCTACATCCGAAATCGTGTGATGCGGTGAGCGCACCGGCCGTTTCCCAAACTGCGCCGGCCCGCTCAACGTCTGCCCCGCCGCCGAATGAATGCTCAGCACCTCCAGCGACTCATCGAGCGTCGGGGCCGGCATGATCGTCGGGATACGTTTCGCGATCATCGATTTCCCCGAACCGGGCGGACCTATGATCAGCAGATTGTGGAAACCTCCGACAGCCACCTCCACCGCACGTCGCAACGCGTGCTGACCTTTGATCTCCGAAAAGTCTCCCGCGTGCTCATCGGCCTGACTATCGCCTGTGATCCGCGCCGGCATTTCGCGCGGCAATGTCCGCTCTCCGTTCAAAAACCGAAACGCCTGATCGAGTGAGCTCACCGCATACACGTCCACGCCTTCGACAAGCGCCGCCTCACGCGCCGACGCCGGCGGCAGCAACACGCCTTTTTTGCCAAGCTGTTTCGCCAGCCGCGCCATCGCCAGCGCACCACGCACCGGCCGTGTCGCTCCGGAAAGCCCGAGCTCACCCGCGATTAAATAATCGCCCAACTGATCCGCCTTGAGCTGCCCGAGCGCGGTGAGAATTCCCAACGCGATCGGCAGATCGTAGATCGGCCCTTCCTTGCGCACATCGCCTGGCGCGAGATTGATCGTCGTCCGCGCATGCGGTTTTCGAAAACCGCTGTTGCCGAGCGCCGAAAGCACGCGGTCGTTCGACTCCTTGACCGCCGTGTCGGGCAGGCCGACAAGCACGAGTTTGAAATCACCGGACTCACCCGAGTTGACTTCAACGTAGACGAGTTCCGCGTCGATGCCTTGGAGCGCGGCAGAGAAAAGCGTAGCCAGCATGAGGTAATGAGGTCTCCCGTTCGCCGTCCCAACCGCCATGATCGAGGGCGAACTGCCCGCGTTGATGCCAACCTCTTCTGCGCGCGTAAAGCCGGATGTTTACGATCTGCGCCCCGCAGAGCCACGCCGCACAGCGAGCAACGCTCCGTCACTGTAGGAGCGGCTTTACGCCGCGATCTCTTACTCAGAAGAACATCGCTTCGCTCAACGAAGCTTCCGCACTCAGCAAGCTCACGGCGGCGGGCAACGTCACTTTTCCGGAGCCAAGCTCCGCCTCGAAATGCGCATTCCCCTGCACAAGGTCTCCGCGCCAGTCGAAGCGCTTCTTGTCCGAGTATTCAAAATGCATCTCGAAGCTGCGCGGCTTGCAGTCGAGCGCCGCGCTCGCGAACACGACTTCCTTGGCCGCACCACACGCCAGCAACCGCTCCTTGGTCCATGCGAGCAACACGCGTCCCTCCGCGCCGAGCTCAGCACCATAACCGACGCTGACCGACTTCAAATTTTTCACGAGCGCCTCAGGCGAATATCCGCTTAGGAACTGCCCGATCGTCTGCCGGATCGGCAGCAAGCGCGCGTAAACCAAATCGCGAACGGCCTCTGGCTTCGGCCACGGGAAACTCGCCGCCGCCGCCTCGACCAATGCCGTGTCGAACATCACGCGCTTGGATCGGCTCAGGAGAAACTGGTAATCATTCAAGCGTCCGCTCGAGGAAAACCGATGCGCCCAATAGTACAGCGGCAGATCCGTGCTCAGGCAGACCGATACCTGGTTCTCCAGGAACGCCCGCGCCGCCTGCGGGTAGCTCAGCATCACGAACTCGCAGCAACGTGTGTCTCCCTTCGATTTTCCGAGATGACACTCACCGTAAATCTTCGCGCGCATCTCCGTGGTTTTGTCTTCAAGCGGCAGCGGACAAAGAACAACCACGCGGCATGGGTAACGCTTCGAAAAACGCACCGCCGTTTGAAACTGCTCCAGAGCATCCGCCGGCGTCGTCTCGAAGCCGAGATGCATCACGAAATTCACCTGTGTCGCCTTGCCTGACTCGGCTTCCGGCGCCGGTCCGCCCTTCGACGCCGTGTCGCGCCACATTTTGTCGAGGCTCTTGGTGATGGATCCGACCGGCACTTCAATACCGGGCAGCGCATTAAAAACAGCAGGCATGATTCAAAAAAGTACCAAGTGTCAGGTGACCAAGTTCCAAGTCTTCAGAAACAGATTTTTCAGCATCGCTGACATCTTGTTACTTCGTCCTTGGACCTTGGAACTTCGCGCGTCGCTAGCCGCGCGTTACGGTTGTCTCCACGTATGCTTGCTCGCTGCGAGCAGCCCATCGGCATTGGCCGGTCCCCAGGAACCAACCGGATAGCTGTCCATGCCTTCGCGGCCAGCCGCCGCCCAAGCCTCGAGCACCGGCGTATAGAGTTTCCACGAGGTCTCCGCTTCGTCGCCGCGGATGAACAGCGTGCCGTCGCCGACCATCGCATCGAGCACGAGACGCTCGTAGGCTTCTGGCGTGTTCGATCCGTAGGTCGTGCTGTAACGGAAATTCATCTTCACCGGCTGCGTGCGCGTCTCGAGTCCGGGCACCTTGCCGTTGAGGATCATGCTCAGGCCTTCGTCCGGCTGGATCTGGAACGCGAGCGTGTTGGGCGCCAGATTGAAGCGGTCGCTCTCCGCGAAGAGCGTGCCCGGCGGACGCTTGAACTGCACCGCGATCTCCGTGACGCGACGCGCCATGCGCTTTCCAGAACGCAGGTAAAACGGCACGCCCTGCCAGCGCCAGTTGTTGATCGAGAGACGAATCCCCGCGTAGGTCTCCGTGGCCGGACTGCGGGTTGATGCCCTCTTCCTGAAGATACCCTTGGACTGCTTTCCGCCCATCATACCGGCGGAATATTGCGCACGAGCCACATCGCCGCCTGCACCGAGGCGCAGTGGCTGGATGGCCTTCAAAACCTTCACTTTTTCGTCGCGCACGGCTTCGGCATCGAGCGACACCGGCGGCTCCATCGCGGTCAACGCGAGCAGCTGCATCGTGTGATTCTGAATCATGTCACGCAGCGCACCGCTCTGTCGTAGTAACCGCCGCGCGTACCGACGCCAACTTCCTCGGCGACCGTGATCTGCACGTGGTCGATAAAATTGCGGTTCCACAGCGGCTCGAGGATCGAGTTGGCGAAACGCTGCACCAACAGGTCCTGCACCGTCTCTTTGCCGAGATAGTGGTCAATGCGGTAAACCTGATGTTCTTCGAGGACCGAGCTGATCGTCTTGTTGAGCTCCTGCGCCGACTTCAGGTCTTTGCCGAACGGCTTTTCGATGATGACCTTCGAGTGGTGCGCCTGACCGAGATACTTCGAGGCCAGCCCGCTCGCGCCGAGATTCTGGAGAATCGGGGGCAAACACCGACGGAGGCGTGGAAATGTAGAACAATGTCTGCACCTCGCGCCCGATCTTCTTCTCGATCGCCGCAATGTGCTGCGCGAGACGGTCGAATGCCGCCCGCTCATCGTAACCGCCGGCGACGTAGCTCGTGTTGGCGGCGACGCGGCCCCAAACCTCGGCATTCAGTTCGCGCCGGGAAAACTCTTTGATGGCATCCGTCGCCAGCGTGCGGAACTCCTCGTCCGGGATCGCTTTGCGTCCATAGCCCACGAGGAAGAAATCCGCCGGAAGCAGATTGTCGTAGCTCAGATTGTAAACCGCTGGGATCAGCTTGCGGGCGGTGAGATCGCCGGAAGCGCCAAAGATGACGACGACCGTGGGCGGTGCGCCGCGATGTTTGCTAAGTCCCTGAAGAAACGGATGACGTTGGTTTTCGGCCATGACGGGAGCGAATTTGTCGGCACGCCCCCCCCGAGACGCAAGCGGTTATTCACAGTTCCCCCGTGCGCTTCCCGCATAGTTTTTGGGCGAATAATTAAAAGCATTCATGCTTTTGCCGTCCCACCCGTCTCGCCCCGCCGCACCACCTACCACCGCAACCCACGCGGCCAAAGCGGTACGTTTTCAAAATGGCTCATCTCCGGCTCGCCCTCCGGTTTCCACGCCACTTCCACCACATCGAATCGCACCGTCGTCGGCCGCGCCTCCCGCAAACCGCGCAAATATACAGCCGTGGCCCGTCTCAGCACGCGCTTCTTCCGCGCATCGACCGCGAAGTAGCCACCGACCAACGCGCCTGCGGCCCGCGTCTTCACTTCCACAAAAACCAGCACCACCCCATCACGGCAGACCAAATCGATCTCATCACGCCGATCACGGGGGCTTCGCCAGTTCCGCGCCACGATCCGCCATCCCGGCTTCGCGCATAAAAAAGTCGCAGCCACGCGTTCGCCCGCCGCGCCACGCGCCTGCCGTTCATCGCGCGGCCCCGTCAGCCGCGCCCACCACGCCTTGATCCTCGCCAGCATTTCGCGCCGAGCATCTCCACCTCCTCGCACACGTCAACGCCTCCGAAACTGTAGGAGCGGCTTTACGCCGCGATCCCCCGCCCCGCCTCCCAATCCCATTAATCCTGCAATCCTGTCCAAAATCTCTCCGCTCCGTCTCGGCGCCGCACCGCCACGGCTCACCGATTCCGCCCAAACAACAATCTCAGCGAATTCAGACACACCACGACCGTGCTTCCTTCATGAGCCGCCACGCCCACCGCCAACGGCACAACACCGATCACCGACGCCACCGCCATCAACACCACCACACCCAGCGAGATCGCGAGATTCTGTTTAATCACGCCCTTCGCCCGCTGACTCAGTCGCAACGCCGCCAGAAAATTTTCAATGCGATCGTGCATTAAAATCACCTCGGCCTGCTCCAGCGCCGCGTCGCTGCCACGCGCGCCCATCGCGACCGACACATGCGCCGCCGCCAGACTCGGCGCGTCGTTCACCCCATCACCGACCATCGCGACTTTTCGCCCCTCAGTCCGAAAACTCTGAATCGCCGCGACCTTGCCTTCCGGCGTCAGTCCCGCGCGCACATCATCGAGGCCGATCTCGCGCGCCACCGTCTCCGCCGCATGCCGCCGGTCACCCGTCAGCATCACCGAACGGATCCCGCGCTTCTTCAGTTTCGCGAGCACCTCGCGCGACTCCGCGCGGATCTGATCTTTCAGCAAAACACGTCCAACAATATCGCGTCCGATCACCCACACTTCGCTCAACTCCGGTGACGACGCCGGCAGCGTCTTCGCCCACTCCGCCAGCGGCCCGCTCTCCAGCAATTCACGCCTCCCCAATAGCACCTGCGCGCCGCCCACATGCCCGCGCACACCGTGTCCGGTGATAGACTCAAATTTGTCCGCATCCATCTCCCGTACCCCCTGCGCCCGCGCATGCCGCACGATCGCCCGCGCCAGCGGATGCTGCGAATTCACTTCCAGCGCCAATGCCAGTTCCAGCACTTCCTTCTCACGTCCCGCCGGAAAACTTTCCACCGCCGTCACCGCGAGCTCTCCCGTCGTCAGTGTCCCCGTTTTGTCGAGCGCGACCACATCGATCTCTGCCAGCTTCTCGATCGCCGCACCTCCGCGAAACAACACGCCATGCTTCGCACCCCACGCAATCGCCGCCAGAATGGCCGACGGAATCGACAGCACCAACGCGCACGGGCTCATCACTACGAGCAACGTCATCGCCCTATAAAACGCCGACGTCACCCCGCCTTCATTCGTGAATGCCGGAAGTTTCAGCCCCAGCCACCACACGAGAAACATCGTCGCACACACGCCCAGCACGACCAGCGTGTAACCACCGCCAAACTTGTCCGTGAACCGCTCGCTCGGTGCGCGCAGCTTCTGCGCCGTCTGAATCAGCCGGATAATTTTTTGCAGCGTGCTCTCCGATGGCAGTCGCTTCACCTCGAAATCCACCGCGCCCCACAAATTGATCGTCCCGCTGAACACCGGCGCGCCCACATCCTTCTCGACCGGCACCGCCTCGCCCGTCAGCGCCGACTTATCGCTCGCACTACGTCCTTTGAGCACCGTTCCATCCGCCGGAAATGCCTCGCCCGGCTTCACGCGCACGCGATCTCCGATGCCGAGTTCTTCCACTTTCACGAGTCGTTCGCTGCCATTCGGGAGCACCAGCGTCGCCGTCTTCGGCGCCGATTTCAGCAACGATCCCACTTCACGCTGCGTGCGATCGAGCGCATAATCCTCCATGGCGCCCGAAGCCGAAAACAAAAACAGCAACAGCACCGCCTCGCCCCACGCGCCGATGCACATCGCGCCCACCGCGACCGCCAGCATCAGGAAGTGAATGTCCACCTTCCTCTCGCGCAGATTCTCCCACGTATCTTTCGCCGCATCCCATCCGCCCGCGATCAAGGCCACGCCATAAAGCGCACGACTCAACCATTCCGGCCCAACCGAAAATCTCTCCGTCACAAATCCCAGCGCACCAAATACGCCGCACGCCGCGGCCAGCAGCGCCAGTTCTTTCCACTCCGACTCCTCGACCTTCTCCGGCTCATCCAGCTCCGGCCACGCAAACTCCCGCCATTTCCAAAAACTCGGCGCCGTCGCGCAACTGACCTCCGCCAGCTCCGCCTTTTCGCCATCCTGTTTGAGCGTGTAGCCCGCCGGCACTTTTGCCGTCCGCCCAAGCTGCGACTCCACCGCGGAGAGGGTTTCCGCCAGCCGCAGCTCCAGTTGTTTCAAATCCACGTCGCCAAGCGTCGCAACAGACACTTTCCGCGCCACAGGATCCAGACGCACAGCCTCCACGCCAGGCTCTTCGCGCAAAAAACGCGCAAGCGCTTCAGCCCAGTTTTCAGTGCTCGCAGGTGCGGTGGACATGCCCGCGAAAATGCTGCCGCTCGCGCAAGGCGCAAATCGCAATTGCACCGCCGCCTCCAGATGCGTTGCGTGCGCCTTCGCGTTTCATGATCGGCCTCAACGACCACCTCGAAGGACCTCCGCCCCCGCCGCCCTCGCGCGCGCCGGAGCTGGCCGCGAAGATCTTCGCCGAAGGTGGCTGGCTCCAAAACGGCCTCTCACTCGAACACCGCCCCGAACAGGAGCAAATGGCCCGCGCCGTTGCGTCCGCGATGAAGTCCGACTCCCCGCTCCTCTTCGAAGCCGGTACCGGCGTCGGCAAATCCCTCGCGTATCTGCTCCCAGGACTCATCCACGCCGTCGATCAAAGCCGCCAGCTCATCGTCTCCACGCACACCATCGCGCTCCAGGAACAGCTTGAAACCAAAGACCTCCCGCTCTGCCGCCGCGTCTTCTCCTCCACGCCCGCCCTCGAAAAATACGCCACCTTCAAGAGCGCCGTCCTCGTCGGAAAATCCAACTACCTCTGCACCACGCGCCTCGCCACCGCGCTCCGCGATAAACACGAACTCTTCGCCACGCCCGAACACAGCGAACTACAGCGCATCGCCGTCTGGGCCGAGACTTCCAAAGACGGTCTTCGCCATGAGCTCACGCCTCCCGTTTCCCCCGAGATCTGGGAAATGGTCAACGCCGACTCCTCCGCCTGCGCCCGCAAATACTGCGATTGCGAAAAGTGCTTCTACCAGCGCGCCCGCGCCCGCATCGCCCAGGCCAACGTCATTGTCGTCAACCACTCGCTCCTTTTCGCCCACATCAACGCCGGCGGCGCCCAGGCTAAAGGCGGCACGCGCGGCATCCTGTTTCCCGACGACTTCCTCGTCCTCGACGAAGCCCACACGGTCCCCGACGTCGCCACCGATCACTTCGGCCTCCGCCTCTCCAGCTACGGCGTGGATCGGATGCTAAAATATCTCTACAATCCGAAAACCAAACGCGGTCTTCTCCAAAAACACGGCGGCCCCGCCGAACGCCAGCTCGTCTGCGACGCACTCGAAGCCTCGCACCAATTTTTCAGTTTCCTCGCCGAGCGCCTCCTCGACAAACAACCGCTCGTCCGCGTCCGCGCCGAGAGCATCGCCGAACCGTGGCTCGACGGTCCGCTGCTTGCCTTGGCCAAAGCCGTCCGCACCGCCGCCGACAAATTCGACGAGGGACGCGAACGCGAAGAACTCCTCGAACAAACCCAAAAACTCAAAGCCGCCCAGACCTCGCTCCGACAGTTTCTCGGCCTCGCCGATGACAAATCCGTCTATTGGCTCGAACGATCCGGCCGCCGACAAACCATCGTCACTCTCCGCAGCGCGCCCATCGACATCGCGCCCGAACTCCGCGAAGCCCTCCTCAGTCGCGACACCTCCGTCGTCTTCACCAGCGCCACACTCGCGATGGGCGGTAGCATCGAGCCTTTTCAACGCCGCATAGGCGCAACCGACGTCCGCTCGTCCGTCGTAAAATCCCCCTTCGATTTCGAACGCCACATGCGCGTCTTTGTCGCGACCGACATCCCGCTGCCCACCCCTCGAGATGCCCGCCTCGCACTCGATGCGCTCATCGATTACATCGAGTTCTGCACCCTTCGCGTAACCGGCGGCTCGCTTGTCCTATTCACAAGCTACCACGACATGCGCCAGGTCGCCGCCGCGCTCGAACCCGCCTTCGCGAAAAACCGCCGTCCCTTCCTCATGCAGGGCGCCGAACTCTCGCGCACCGAACTCGCCCGCCGGATGCGCGCCGCCGGCAACGCCATTCTCTTCGGCACCGACAGCTTCTGGACCGGCATCGACGTTCCCGGCGACGCCCTTTCGCAGGTCATCATCACCCGACTCCCCTTCGAAGTCCCCACGCAACCCATCCTCGAAGCCCGCGCCGAATGGATCACCGCCCGCGGCGGCAGCCCGTTCTCCGAGCTCACGCTCCCGGACGCCCTCATCAAATTCCGCCAAGGCATCGGCCGCCTCATCCGCACCCAGACGGACCGCGGCCTGATCACGCTTTTGGATAGTCGATTGCTTGCCAAACCCTACGGCCGGCAGTTTCTGGAGTGTTTACCCCAGAAAAACTTCGAACGCCTCACAAAGGAAAATCGATCCACGCGATTTATACCTTTTGCTTAGTCCTCCGGGCTGCCTAACTAACCAGCTCAACCCTTTCATGCATCTACGCAGTGCCGCACTTTCCGACATCGGAAAACTTCGCCGTTACAATGAAGACCGCCTCCTCCGCGACGAGACGCTCCATCTCTACGGCGTAGCCGACGGCGTCGGCGGACTCCCCGGCGGAGCAGAGGCGGCACAATGCGCCATCGAATGCGTTCATCACGCCGTCCACATGGCCGATGGTGAACCCGATCTCGGTAAAATCACTCTGGATGCCAACAAAACCGTCGCCCAACTCGGCGCACGTCTCAGCCCGCACTACGGCATCGGCTCCACCCTCACGTACGGTCTATTTCGCCGCGGACAACTCCAACTCGCGCACGTCGGCGACTCCCGTTGCTATGTTTCCATTGGCGGCGAGTTTGAATGCCTGACCATGGATCACTCCGTGGAAAACGAAGCCCGCGCCCGCATCGCCCGTGGTGAACTCGTCTGGGTCAGCGAACAGCACCGCAACGCCCTCACCCGCTGCATCGGCCAGACCACGCCGCTCCAAGTCGACATCTCTTTCCGCCCGCTCTCCAAAGGAGAGCGCTACCTCTTCTGCAGCGACGGCGTCACCAAACTCATCCGCGACTCCGAACTCGCCACTCTGCTCGCCGCCAAAGCAGAACCAGGAAAAATCCTCCGCGACATCGTCGATATGGCTAACGCACGCGGCGGCCTCGATAATTCAACCGGAGTCATCGTCTTCGTAGACGATCTCGCCTAAGTTAAGTTTTCCGCAGCCGCATGAGTGCTCCTGCCAAACGCTCTGAGACTTTCGCTCCGTTGGTCGCCCGCCAGCCCGACAACGAACTCTTCCGCTTCAGCCTCGCCCAAGCGCTTGTCGCCGAGCACCGCCTCGTCGACGCCGTCGACCACTTCAAACTCTGCATCGCCAAAAAGCCCGACTGGATGATGGCGCGTATTCTCCTCGGAAAACTCTACCTCGAGCTCGGCCGGAAACCCGAAGCCACCGTGCAATTTCGAGAAGCGCTCGAAGTCTCGCAGTCGAGCAATCGCACGAAGACCCCGAGCGCGAACTCCGCGAGCTGTTGGCTTCGTTGGCATAATCTGCCTTCGCGACTTCATCATATTAGGAAAAAGCGAGCCGGGGCACGTTACCATGCCCGGGCTCGATTGGACCTGAACGCCTTGCTTGGTAGGATAGCTGGGGTGAGGATTTCGCGTAAATCGGATTTAAACCATGTACTTGCCTTCGCTGCTCCAGCGCGCCTCCCAGCGAACATTGAAACGTGAGGACCAAGTAACCGGCGCCGGACGCTGCCAGGAGCGGGTCTTCGGCATCACCGAGGCTTCGAGTGAAGCCATCGAAGCCTTCCCCGCAGAAACTGAACCTTTCGTGCCCGCCAAACTGGCCGTCGCGATCACTGCAACAAAAGCACCTGCCAAAACTGTACGGACCAAATTTGTCGCGAGGCTTGAGGAGGGGGTCGTCATTGGGTAGAATCTGCCCACCAGAAAGACGACAGATATTTGCAATTGCAAGCAAATTGCCATTGTTTGGTCTTAAAGCCTCGTCGTCAGGGCATTTGCCGAAGACAAACCGCAGTCAAAAAGCCCTCGGCGGAAGTTAAACAAACGTAAGCAACTTCCCGATAGTTCATTATCTAGGCAACACTGCCCATACGCACGAGGTTTCGAATCAGGCTAAACGCGTAGCACGGAACGACACCGAAACGTTGCACAGCCTCACTCGCATGCCACGGTTCACCTCGTTAAGAGCATTTCCCAACACATGCGCGTCATCCTCACCTCGCACGGCTCAACCGGAGATATTTACCCCGTCATCGCGCTCGCCGTCGCCCTCCAGAAAAAAGGTCACCACGTTCGTTTCGCGACGATGCCGCATTATCAGGCCGACATCGAAGCCGCCGGAATAGAATTTCTCCCGCTCTGTCCGAATTGGGAACAGGCCGACCTTCGCAGCTATTGGATGGGACGCCTGCAAAAATCCGCACCCCCATCTACCAGCTCCGCGAAATCTACGTGGGCGCCAAGGCCTACATTCCCGAGATGATCGCGCGCATGGACGCCGCCCTCGCGGATGCTGATCTACTCGTTTCCTCTCGTATCTGTTTCCGATGAATAAAAGCATCGCCGACCGCCGCGGCGTGCCCTTTCGCGACGTTCGCTTTCGCGCATCACGTCATCCCCTCGCCCGACTATCCGCCGGAAAACCTGCCTTCGCCCCGCTGGCTCCCGCAAAACGTCCGCCGCGCCTGGAATCGCTGGCTTTGGAAAACCGCCAATGCCGTCGTCGATCGAGTTATCAACAACACCATCCGCGTTCATCTGGACGCGACCGGGCTGCCCAAGGTCCGCAGCTTCTTTTCCGCTCCCGCTGAACGCGTGCTGGTCGCCGTATCGGACGAATTCGATGCGCCCCGCCGGGGCCGAGATTCACCCGCGCTTTCGCTTTCACCGGCTACTGTCGCTGGCAGGCGCCAGAGGACGCCAAACTCGAATCCGAACTCCGTGAATTCACTACGTGGTGAACCTGTGCCCGTGCTCACTTTCGGCAGCATGGTCTACGACAACGCCGGCGAGTACATGGAGCGCCTCATACCGCGCATGGCCTCGCGATAAAAAGATCATCGTTCAGCGCGGCTGGGCCCAGTTCCCTGCGCTCGCCGAGGACGGCCACATCAAGGTCATAGGCAAGGTTTCTCACGACCAGCTCTTCCGTCACGCTTCAGCCGTGATTCACCACGGAGGCGCCGGAACAACTGCGAGTGCGCTCCATGCAGGAAAACCGCAGATCGTTGTCCCGCACATCGGTGACCAGAATTTTTTCGGAGCGAATCGAACGACTCGGTTGTGGATTTCGCCTGAAGAAAAAAACTGGCCCGAGCAGCTCCACCACGCGCTTACCCGCCTGGCTGCACAAGGCGCTCACGCGCAAAGCGCTCTCACCGTGCAGTCCAAACTCCTCAGGAAAATGGTCCTGACGCAGCAATCGCGGAACTCGAGCGCTTTGAACGCGATCCCGCACCAGTCGCGTCCGTCTTCCCGCGAAAATTTTGTTGGAAAATGAATCGGGTAATCTGCACGTTTCGCCGACTCGTTTGCCAGAGTAGCTCAGTGGTAATAGAGGACTCATAAGCCTTTGGTCGCCGGTTCAATCCCGGCCTCGGCACAGATTCTATAACCAACAGGTTATGGATTTCCGGTTACTCGCCGTTTTTTGCCTGTTCGGTTGCCGACCGGCTTAGTCATTTTTTCCGTAGTACTTGGCGATCGCTTTTGATCGCGAATTCACCTGGAGCTTTTCATATATTCTCCTGACATAGGTGTCCACAGTCATGAGGCTTAGGCCAAGAGCATCAGCAATTTCCTTATAAAGATATCCTTTGGCCAATAGCTCTAATACATCTCGCTGACGTTGGGATAAAGTCTCCAATCGCTCACCGCTCGTTTTGTTTTTCGAAAAAGACTGCACAACTTTTCGAGCAATCGCGCAGCTCATCGGAGAACCGCCATCAACGATCTGGCGAATAGCATCAAGCAACTGCACGCGGTCAGCTCCTTTCAGAAGATAACCCGTGGCTCCTGCTGCCAGCGCATCGAAAATATGGTCAGAGTCGCCGTACACTGTGAGCATTAAGAACTGGGTACCGGGCATTTCTTCCTTAAGCTGACGGACACATTCGATGCCATTGATTCCCGGCAAATTGATGTCCATGAGCACTATGTCGGGATTGTCCTTGGGCAATCGCTTCAAAGCCACAGCGCTATTATTGTATGCGCTTATGTACTGAATGTTCTCAGACGCTTGCAGTAGCTCTTTTAAGCTACGGCTTATGGGTTCGTCATCATCGACGATCGAGACACGTACTCTCATGCTTAGTGGGATAAAATGGGAACGCGAAAAGTGACCAATGTGCCGGCTTCGTCTGACTCAATCTCACAGGAACCATTGATGGAGACCATTCGAGACTCCATATTTGAAATTCCGTTACCCATTGACGAATGGTCCGTTGACGCTCGCGCTCGAATGCCCCGGCCGTTGTCTGATATCGACACCACAAACCAATCAGCTTCGGTCCTAATTTCCAAAATGACTTCCGAGGCATTAGCGTGCTTCACAACATTATTGAGGGTCTCTTTACTGCTAAGATAAAGATGGTGACGACACTGCGTGGACAAAGGCTGTAGCGGAAGAATTTCCGGAGATATAATCCGGCAGCGTATTTTGGCATCTCTCAAAAAATCCTGAGCAAATTCGATCAAGTAATTCGCGAAGTTTTCCAAATTATCATTCTTGGGATTCACTGCCCAGACAACCTCGTCCATTGACCGGATAAGATCGCCCACCAAATGAAAAATCCGGGTGAGCTGAGTACGCTCTCCACCCACTTCCGGCGTCAATGTCAGAAGACTAATACGTGTTAAACCAGATCCAAGGTCATCGTGGATATTCTGCGCGATACGGGCGCGCTCACGCTCGAGCGCAGAGACATGTTCGAGTTGCGCCAACTCTGCGCGAAGACGGCGGTGTGACAGTGCGCGCACTATCATGACGCCTATTGTTAACACGGAGACTATCCCTCCCACCTTAAACCAAAGAGTCTGCCACCACGCAGATTCAACGACCAACGGAAGCGACATGACACTGGCAGTGCCGGTGCTGCCGGCCACGTGCGACTCAATTTCCAGCGTATATTTACCCGGAGGCAGTTTCGAATACCTGACCTTTCCTTTCACCTCCGGCTCCGTCCAATCATCCTCATAACCACGCAAACGAATCAGCGTACGAACTCGCTCCGGGGTGGAAAGACATAGAACCGAATAGTCGAATTCCACTGTCCTAGTTCGAGAAGGAATCTCCGCACTCTCTTTGAATGATCGAGAATTTCCGTCACATCGGAGCGCATCAACAGTCACCAACAACTGACCAAGAGTGCTGCTCTCCCTCGCTGGATCTATCGCCACCACGCCTTGTCGTGTTGCAAACCAAACCAGTCCATTACGACTTTTCCAGACGCTGGGTTGGTGTGCACTGGCACACGTCACATCCCCCAATTCCTCGTCCTGCCCTAAAATAATCACATCCACACTGCGAACGTCGCCTCTGAAAAATTGGTCCAAATCTTTTCCCTTGATACAGAAAATTCCTTCGGGAGATCCGCACCAAAGATTTCCGATATCATCAGTAATCACCTGGGTTATCTTGTTTGTAGGCAGACCGGTGGTCTCATCAAGTGTCTGAACAACCTGAGAATCGAGTCGTATAAGTCCTGCCCCTACAGTGCCGATCCAGCCGACGCCATGTTGATTGAAATGAATAGCCTGAATGCCACCGATCTCCGTGATGCCGGGCAGCGCTACAGGCGCGAAACGAGCACCATCAAACTTGTAGAGAAGACCTCCGTCACATCCTACCCAAACATTTCCATGAGAATCTTCCGCAATGGCGCGAAACAACTCCTGGCGAAGTCCCTCTCTAGCGTCGAAAACGCGCCAGCTTCCGTTGCGAAGAAGTCCAATTCGGCCCGGACTGAGGGCGACCCAAAAATCCCCATTCCGACAAATATGCGTAACGCGCATTTCCCCATGATCTGGAGATTGCGGCGGGGCATCGGGAGCACCAAGCGGCAGAAGGCTTGTGCCTTCTGCGCGCAAGACTCCGTGAGACGTTGCGACCCACACGCCTGCGGTGCCAAATGGAACAACGGCACGCGCGCTGAAGGTATCGGAAACATTGGGCGATGGAAGTGTTCGAACACGGCCTTGAGGGGTTATAAAAGCAACCCCAGCATCCCTATTGGCCAGCCAGATTCTTCCAGAGTTATCCTCGCAGATACTCAATACGTAATCCTCAAGCAGTCCCCTTAGTCTATCGAATCGCCTGAGCATGCCAACGCTGACTCGCGCCAAGCCTCCCCCATTGGAGCCGGCCCAGATATTGCCAGATCTATCTTCAAATAAAATCGCCACATCACCTGGCGTTTCGATTGGAATGTCCGACCGCCCCGGCGACAGCGAAAGAATTTTAGTTCCGCTGGAACGAGTCCCCACCAAAATCTCTCCTCTTGAATTTTCCAAGAGTGCCTGAACGGAAAAAGCGTTAAAGCCTTCATCGATATCAATTCGATGTGAAAGCGTTTCTTGTTCGACTTTAAATAACGCGCCTCTTCCCAGCACCCACGGGCCATCACTATGTGACGAAGCGATTCGGATATCATCAGTGATGAGACCGGTCTGCAACGGACGCAATACACCAGCTTCATACACAAAAAGCGCTCGCCCATTCCCACCCAGACGCGCCCATTGCCATCACTCGCAAATTGACTAGATCGTCCTGGTCCGAGGCCTTCGTTTATCCCAAATACAGAGCGATTGCCTTTGTGCTCACGCAATACCATTCCGCCTTCGAATCCAATCCACAACGCGCCATCGTCTGCAAAAAAAAGCCGGGCGATGCGGAGACTCGAATACTCGGCCGGCAATGGATATTCAAGAAATCGACTATCCTGAAGCATCAACAATCCGCCGAACGAGGAGCGACCAATAGGATGTCTTCAGTGGGAATAGAGGCTATCGAAGCTATTCCCGAAGCGGACACCTTTCCCTTGGAAAGAAATTCATACCGCTTAAACCTGGTTCCATCGAATCGTGCTAAACCCGCCGACGTAGCGATCCAAAGATACCCTTCCGAGTCCTGGCAGATTCCACTGACCTCATTGCTTGGAAGGCCATTAATATGCTGCCAGATTCTTACGCTATAGGGCGGAATAACGCTAGTCGCTGCGCTAGCTGTTCGTACGGTTACATTGAAGAACAAAAGTGAGCTCAGCCCTAGCGCAACCAATCGCCATAAATTAAAGATCCTTTTAAATGAAAACGGTAACGTCACGAAATGTAAGGCCCCAAACTTCGTCGTTGGATCGGTGATAAACTTTCGTGATTACTCGCGCAAAGGCTTAAAGATAATGCCGGAATGCTATGACCATTCGATAATCAAATCATGGTATTTGTCCCTTACCAGGTTCGAAAAGACGATCCGTGCCCGGAACAAGGCGATGATCCGTCCACCTCGACTCCGAACGCGATGATCCGTCACTCCACCAAGTACGCCAAGTACTTTCGTCATTGGTCGATGATCCCACTCCCATTCTTTCATACCATCTGGTGACCAGTAGGTTCGCGGCCCACTTTCACCCCTAATTCGTAGGTAGCCACCCGCTGCTTCTTGCCGCTCGGATAAAACCACGTCTCCTCTCCGTGGAGTAATACACGGCCATCGTCGGCCCGACCGCTGGTCCAAATGATTCGCGGAGAACCGTCTTTAAAATTTTCACGATGCTCTTTCAACGCAAAGATTCCTGTAGCACGATTTTGACTCATGGCGGAATCGTCGTCCGCAAATGTCTTATCACTTAGTATCCACGCTTCGTTCAACTCGTAGTGAAGGCCCGGATGGTTGCTCGACGTCACCAGGTGAATTATCCCGTTCGGTGCCTGCCGGGCCACCGAATACCCAACGCTTGGCCTGCCGCGCTTCACCGAATAATTTCCGGGCAGGCGTTTTATGCGCCAGTTGACTCCTTCATCATCGGAAAGGGCAACGTAAGACCCATCCTCCTTTATTGAATCCGCTTTGTTGATGCGCTTTGATGGATAGAAATCTCCTGTCCATGAACAAACGGCCGCTGGCAAGGCGGAGAAGCGACGGCCTCTGACCACTGTTGAGCGCAGAGAACGGCGTTTTCCTCATTTCGTATGTGCGGCCACCATCTGCGCTTATCGCGAGTGGCATGAAGCCGTCGATCTGAGAATTTTTTCCGCCGATACCCGCGATATTTCCATTTTTGAGAAGTGCGAAACTCGTATGGCGTCCGAAAGTCCGGCCGATTGTATCGCGCCAAGTGATTCCATTGTCATCTGTTGCCCACAGCATGGATTGAGATCCGAGAGGACCGCCATCGTCAGCGTCGACCGCCAGATAGAGGGTATTCTTGCGATCTCGGACCATGGTATTTATGGGCTGTGGCCTATCCAGACATGCGCCTAGTGGACCGGTTATTCGCGGATAGATAACCTGTGACCAACTCGCTCCATTATCCCGAGACGTCATGTACTGAAAAGGAAAGTATCCTTCCATGTGGGGATTGCCCCAAAAAATCCGCAGCGTTTGTCCTTCGGACCAAAGTAGCGGAGCGTGATCATTCGCTCCCGGAGTATCCGTAAACGGGCTGGGCATATCCCACTGGTCTGCGCCAAATCTCAATCTTGCGGCAATGAGCGTTACCTCCGGTTCATACTCCCAGTCTGAGGAGTAAATTACAAGCAAGGCGTCGCCGTTTGGGAGCACTTCAAAGCCCGGGCTGTGGTTGTGATGGCGAAACGAGGGATGCAGCCCTGCACGATGTTCTTTCACATCATCAATTTTTCCTTCCAAGGGCATCGGCAAATGTGCCCGTCGACGAAAATACGGGACTTGGGGATCCGGACCGATCAATACGTCTTGTACCGTTTGTTTAACACCCTGCATCGCAAAAGGCGATCGATACTCTTTAGGCGCAGTCGCAATCGGTGCTGCCAGCACGACGCGAAATCCGATCCGATGCATGCCGTAATTATTGATATTCGCACCGGTGTTTGGAGCAAAAGTCGGAGGAGCGCCCGCGCGATTAGAGGGTCGTTGATAATCGTTTGGTTTAAATTTGTCGGCGACGTCAAGGTAACCGCCGCGAACTACCTTGGTCGCTCCATCGGAGTAGCCAACGGGATTCCGCTGTTCACCCAATACATATTCGCCGTACCAATCTGAACACCACTCTACGGGACCTGTAAACAGATTACAGAGCCCCCAAGGATTGGGCTCGCCGGGTTTCAGTTCCCAAGTCGCGCCATCACTACGCCCACCGCGGGCCGCATACTCCCACTCAGCCTCCGTAGGAAGCCGGTACAGCCTTCCTTCCTTTTGACTAAGCCACTTACAAAAACCGACGGCATCATACCAACTTATCCCGGCAGCATAGGGCCCGTACACGGGATTAAGGACAGCGTCGGGCTTAAATTGCCGAAACTGCTCCACCGTGATTTCCGTTTCGCTGATCGCGAAGGCGGTGGAAATATTGACCCGATGAACTGGCTGCTCGTCCCAATTCGCCGGCTTGATTGATGAGCCCATGATAAACTGTCCGGGGGGCACCGTCATCAGCTTCAAGCCGACCGAGTTCTCAATTGCATCAACAGCCTCAAGTCTGGGTGAAATGAATGACGAGAACGCAATGAGTGGAGCAGCTACCTTGTATAAATACGTCATTCTTTAAATCAATATGTGGATTTATTTTATTAAAACTAAGCGACCAGACATAGCTTAAAGTTTTTAAAATAAAATCGTTTATCGAACGGACCGTACAGATAATCAGAATCAATGAAACGTGCGAGTCCTGCTGCAGATGAGGCGAGTTTACGTGTCACGCGCCGAGGCCTTCATCACTTGACGCATTTTTTTCATCGGTGGAAACATTTTATGCCTCACCCCAATCATGACCCACCAAAATTGTTCTGCAGCCCGCAGGGCTCATTCAAGAAATGCAATACTAACGACACTGCTGCTAAAGGCACTGACCGCCGCGTCCGTTCTGACTATAGTATCTGGCACCCCGTCATACGCACAAAGCAATGACCGCGGAAATGTCTCAGGGCGAATATATGACGAAACCACCCAGCAATTCCTCAGAAATGCTATTGTCTCAGTAAAGAACACTGAAATCAAAACATTGTCAGAAGACGGAGGTCGTTTTTTCCTCGCCAATGTTCCGGCCGGAGCCGTCGAAATCGAAGTGACCTATGCCGGCCTTAGTCCCGTCCGCGTTTCAACGGCGGTTCAGGAAGGTAAAAATACCTCGATTGATATAAGCCTTGGATCATTCGCCGATGGCGATGAGATCGTAAGCCTCGATGCGTTTCTGGTGACAACAAGTCGCTCTGGTAACGCGAAGGCGATGACAGAGCAGCAGCATGCTGAAAACATGAAGAAGGTGATCTCTTCAGACACCTTCGGAAAAATCCCGGAAAACAACGTCGGTGAGTTCCTAAAACTTATGCCTGGAGTCAGCGCGGATTACGTCGAGGCAGACGTACGTGCCATCCGTATTCGCGGTTACGATCCCAAGTACGCATCTGTTATGATTGACGGGCAGCGCGTGGCTATGGCCGGGTCATCCACCATCGGAACCAGCCGCACGTTCGAGTTCGAACAGCTTTCCATTTCTTCTATTGAAACCGTCGAACTCTCGAAGACGCCCACTCCCGACCAGCCGTCATCAGCCGCAGGTACAGTTAATCTGCGTAGTAAGAGTCCGTTGGATCGCAAGGAACGCTTTGTCAGCTATTCAGCAAGCCTTTCCCTAAACTCGCTGGCGTTTGATCTGGAGAAGACCTACGGTTGGGACGATCAATATCACTATAAAGCGCGTCCCAACTTCTCACTCGAATATTCGGAGAACTTGATACCAAATAAACTCGGTATCTTGGTAACGTTAAGCCGATCGGACGTCTATAGCCTTCAGCAGGCGATCGAATTCACTGGATATACCTTTGACAATGATCGGACGAACAACGCGTCCGAAATTCCGCCATCACGTGGAGCGATCAACTTTCAGCACGGCTTGCGCCCAACCGTGCGCCAGAATGGTGGATTCCGCCTGGACTACCGGTTTACTCCAGAGCTTTCCGGTTGGTTCCGAGTCGACTACAACACCTTCGATAATCAGTCGTTGAATCGAAATTTTCGGATGAACATTCCCACCGGGAATGGCACCGCCACCACAGCTGCCACTCAAGGCATCGCAAACGCTCCAAATGGTCCGGTCGTTCCTGGCGTCGAATATTCACTTCGAAGCCAGACCGTCATAGGCAACGGCAGCACCTGGCAGATGACCAACCAAGGCACGGGCCGTCATAAATTCGGAGATACCAGAATTTATAACGGCAATCTTGAGTTCCGTCGCGGCGATCTTCTTCTCACGGGTGGATTCCAGTTTTCACGCGCGGCGAATCGCTACGAATCACTCGACTCGGGTTTCTTCGACAACACCGTGGCGAGCACCGGAAATTTCAACTGGTCGTGGACTCGTTCGTCGCCCGACGATCCCGATGGTATCATCTACAAACAACTCACCGGGCCGTTTGATGCCCGCAGCGCCAGCGCCTATACCTTCGGTGCAAATTCCATTACGGCGGTCAAACGCGCGAGCAAAGACCAAATCTGGAGCGGTCGTATCGACGGCCGCTACAAAACCAATCTTGGCGGCGCACCCATTATAATTAAATCAGGCCTCACTTCGACGCTCAACGTTCGCGATGTCTGGCGGATGGAAGGCATGCAATACACGCTCGTCGGTCCCGACGGTATCCGGAACTCTGGCGACAATGATCTGCCCATCAACTGGGTCGAAACCGGTTTCGCTTCCGACTGGGGATTCGGTGGCAATGCGAACGGACTCCCGGTCTTTAACCGTCACGCGTTGGCTCGTTATTACGCGAGCAATCCAGGTTCATTTACGGTGAACACCATCCAGCACCTCACCACCCAGCTGCAAAACCAGTGGGATTTCAAAGAGCAGATCGATGGGGCCTATCTCCAATCAATTTTCACCCTCGGAAAACTGGATATCGCTCCCGGTGTTCGCTTCGAGCGAACCTACTCCTGGGGCAAAGGTGTGAACGACATTGGCGACGCCGCGGCCAAACGCGCGGTAAATCCGTCAAATCCCGGCTCAGTCTCAACGAGTTCTCCCGAATACGTGTACGCTCGTTATGGCACCAAAATGGAACGCGATGACGAATATGGCACCACACTCGGTTACCTCCATGGGACATATCGGTTCACGGACAACCTGCTTCTGCGCTCGTCCTACCACACCGCGATTACCCGGGCAAACATGGACAACATCATTCCCGGCGTTGGCAGCGTCAACGAAAGCACCATGACCGTTTCCATAAAAAACCCCGAACTGAGACCTGAGATGTCGAGAAACTACAATGTCAGCCTCGAATACTACTTCTCTAAGGTCGGCCTATTTACCGTCAGCGCCTTCCGGTCGGACATCGAAGATCTGCAAGCTACCGTCAATGGACAGCCCATCACGGATCCTATCCTCGCAGAAACCTACCCCGGATTTACCCAAACAAGCACATACAATGTCGGGAAATCGCACAATACAGGTGCCGAAATCGATTATTCTCAGGAACTGACTTTTCTTCCCCCATTCCTCCGGGGCGTGGGAGTGTTCGGCAACTACACACGATTGTATTTTGATGATTGGAAGAACTACCACGGCTCTCCCAAACACACCGCAAATGCCGGCGTGAGTTACAATCGAGGATCAGTCTCCGCACAGTTCCGGGTCAACTCTACCGGCAAAAAGCGTTCCAACACCGAGGATGGTCCTGGCTGGGACAAATACGAAGGAGAGCGGACGATGTGCGACTTGTCCGCGAGTTACAGCATCAGCCGCCATTTCGCACTCTTCGCCAACGGGAAAAATATCTTCGACGAAGTATCGTGGAATTACACTGGTCGCAAAGAGGTTCTCGGCCGCTATGCCCGCTTCGGAGCCTTCTGGGAGTTTGGCGTCAAAGGCACGTTTTAACGAATAGCTTCTTCACACACGAATAGGTCCCGCTCCGGGGCCATTCGTGTGTGTTTTTATTAGTTCACATCTAGACGGGCCAGCTGCGCAGCGCTGGCGGTCTCTTTTGGTCTAAACCCGCTTAGATTTTATCAATTCGGAGGCGGAACTGACGAACTGTTCCGCGCCTTCTTCTAGCCGAATTAGCAACGACGCCCGGTCTGCGCCGGTCCACGTGCGCTCTATTCGTATCTGATCAGATCACGTCTGCAGGTCACTCATCTTCCACGATCTAAAATGAACAGCCCCACCCCCGCACTGAACGCCCTCCGGCAATTTAGTTGGAAAACCACGATACTGTTTTTTTCCATATCCTTCGGATCATCACTGAGCGCCGCCACCATTCAAGGCGTCGTCAGCAATCAGAACACACGCAGGTCTCTCGAACGCGCCGTCGTCAAAATACCCGATACGCCCTATGCGACACTTACAGACTCCGACGGCAGTTTTCGTCTCTCTGGCCTGCCTGAAGGAACGTACACGCTTGTCGTCGAATACACAGATCTCGAACGACAGACTCGCTCCATCACCGTTGGCAAAGACGAATCAACCACCGCCAACTTCGAGCTGACTTCTGACCTGTACGAATTGGATGCATTCGTCGTCAGCAGTACCGCGGAGGGCACCGCGTTTGCGATCAATCAACAACGCCGGGCCGAGTCGGCCCGCAGCGTGACTTCAGTAGACGCGTTCATTGATCAGTCCACAGGTAACCCGGGCGAGTTTCTGCGAAACATCTCGGGTATCCAGATGAGTTACTCCCAAAACGAGCCCAACCGAATCGGCCTCAGGGGGCAGGATCCAACGCTCACCTCCGTGACCATGGATGGAAACGAGATCGCTTCCGCTGCCTCTTCCGGAACATCTCGCGTCCTCGAGGTCGACCAGTTGTCGCTCGCAGCGATCTCCAGCGTGGAGGTTTATAAAGCACCTATTCCGTCGATGTCGGCCAACGCCATCGGAGGCGCCGTCAATCTCGTTACGAAGAGTGCTTTCGATCAAAAGGGGCAGCACCTTAGCCTCCAGCTCGGGGTGATGACCGACTCGAATGACTTTTTCACGGAGTATACGGCGCCCGGCCACAACGATGTCGGCACACAGCGCTCGCTCTATCCTGTCGGTCGCCTGACCTACTCGAACTCTTTTCTAAATAATCGCCTAGGCCTCGTTTTCTCAGTGGGGCGCGACGAAACCAATATGCTCGGTTCCAGTGCTTCGAGTGGTTTCAACATCTTCACCCGTCCTCCCGCGCCGACGGTCATCACACCGGAAAACTCCTCGTTCTTGCGCAACGGCGTGTCCTTCGCTCCAAACCGGATGCTCCGCACGCGCACCGACTACTCGCTGAACACGGACTTCAAACTCACCGATGCAGTCATTCTCTTCTTCAAGTCCACCTATTCAGAATATCACAGCACCAACCGGCAGCACGCCGCCGCTTATCGCCCACCTGCCACACTTTCAGGTTATACCGCGGATTCGACCCTGACCAATTACGCGACTGCCGGCAGTGGTACTGCGTCACAATCGGTGAGCGTCTTCGACAAACACACCCGTTCGTGGCAGCTCAACCCCGGCCTTAAGTTCAAGTCGGGAGAATGGAAAGTCGACCTCGTCGGAGGATTTTCAAAATCCACCAATCACTACCACAATCCGAACAACTTTTCCGGACTCGCGCTCACGACACTCAGCAATCTTGGCATACGGTTTATCGACCACAGCCCGGACTCTGACATTCCTTCTTCGGTTGTGCAGACCGCCGGCTCCGACATGTTCGATCTGGATAGCTATTACACTCCTCCGGCCAATCAGGGAAATCTGGCCACCGAGGGCCAGCGTACCAACCACGGCGGCTTCGTGAATCGAAACGTTCGCGATTCCTCCGAAGTCCGCTGGTCAGGCCGTCTCGACGTGCAGCGCGATTTCCATCTCGCCATCCCCTTCTACGTAAAGACCGGGCTCTCGTACAACGAAACCATCCGCAACAAGACCCAGCCGCAACGGCGCTGGTATTGGATGGGCGATGACGGCATCTTCAACACTGCCGACGACAACACGCCCGCCGGATCCCAATTCGGCCGCTTCGCCGAACCCATTCGCATCACGTCGCAAATACCCGACTTCACGCTGCGCGAGCCCGAGTACATCAGCACGGTAAAACTCTTCGAGTACTGGCAGGCTCATCCTCAAGTCTTGGTGGAAAATCTCGCGTACGCCGAAGAGCAAAAATTTGTGGGTAAACGCAAAGTCGATGAAGAGATCCTCGGCGGCTATTTGATGGGAAACGCCACCATCAAGAACTTGAATGTCCTGTTAGGCGTACGTGTGGAGCAAACCGACATCGTTGCCGAAGGCAGTCGCACGCTGCCGACTTCCGGCCCCAACAACGTTCTACCTCCCGGCGTAAACGCGAACTCACTCGAGGGCGTCCGGGCGAAGTATCGTTACCAGACCACCTACTCAGACTATCTTTCAGATCCCTTTCCCTACGTGCATCTGCGCTACGAGGTGATCCCCAGTCTTCAGTTGCGCAGCAGCTACACCGAGGGCATCGGACGTCCCGATTTCACGCAGATTCTGCCCTCCCTCACGCAAAACGATACTCCCGTCGATGGCTTTGACGGCACTATCACGTCCAATCGCGCCGGACTGCTGCCGCAGCGCTCCAAGAATTACGATCTTAGCATCGAGTACTACACAAAGTCCGCGGGCGAGTGGTCCGCATCCTGGTTCCGCCGTGATATCGACGACTACATTTCGTCGGCAACCATTCCGATGACACCCGAACTCCTCACCGAGTTCAATCTGGGGCCTGAGTTCGCCAACTACCGTGTTTCCACGAATCAAAATCTGGGCAACGCAAACTGGAGCGGCTTTGAAGTGAGCGTGCGGCAAAAACTTCGCGATCTGTCTTTCGTTCCCAAGTTTCTTTCCGGGGTGGAGATCTGGGCCAACTACACCGGCATCTATGAAATGGAGGGCAAGTTCACCGGAGGAACCAATGGCGCGACGATCACGCATCTGGCCAATGTCGTCGACTCATTGTTTAATGCAGGCATCAGCTATCGCAGCCGAGGCGGTAAATTCTATGTGCATCTGAAAACAAATTTTCAGGCAGGCCGCCCCACCGCCAACGTCCTCACCACCGGGCCCTCCGATCAGACCAATCCTCGCCAGGAGGCCTATCAATTCTGGGATATGGAAACCAGCTACCGTCTGACCTCCCGAATCCGCTTCACATGCACGGCGCGCAATCTCGCCAGTGAACGTCCGGAGTTCACAACCATCGGCATGGTGACCAACAAGCAACAGGCAACGGGCATCCAGTGGTTCTTCGGAATGAACTACGATCTTTGAGCCATCGCCTGTTTTATATTCTGCGTCATATGCGGAGCAATCATCAGGGCGCCCTTAGGGGCGCCCTTTTTGCTGCGATATTCCCGCTGCCTACGGATCGGGCATACGTGGGAAATTCTACCACACGAGTTCTCGGGATATGCGCTCTTTCGCCCGTTCGGTTAATCTATGGGAACCTCGTCCATTGCAGCCGCTCAGCCCTCCAAACGCGCACAACCTAATGATTCCAAGTCGCCTGAAAGTCCGGATCTCAGGGAAGTTTCCCGCCGTTGGCAGTCTCGCTCGCCCTCAGCCAGGCGATAAGCACGGTCATGTTTCTCAGATAAGTTTTTATGGAGATCCCCTCCACTGGGCGACTGGCGCCAAAAGGCGAAGTGTCTGAATTGTCGCCGACAAAAGTAGCCGAAAAATCCCCCGCAGCCCGTTCCTTCGCTCCATCGCCTTGATACGGGTGACTCGTTGTTCCGAGCGGGCTGAGCCAACGCCCGCGTTTATCGAGCCTGGCGAGAATGCGTGCAACGTGGTCCGTGTTTTCCGGCCGTTCAGAAATTCCCGTCCGAGGCCCGGCCACTATTCCTGAATCCGGCGGATTTTCTTCCTTGGGAAACAGACTATCCCACCGCCATTCCTCGCCCGGTCGACGAGACGGTCGTTGGCGGGCCTCTTCGTACCGCGCTCTCAATGAACGCGTGTCGATTGTTCGAAACGACGAATAATGCCCGACGGTTTTGTCCGACGATCCGTCCGCAAAATAACGCCCGTTCACGACGTTCGATCCTTCTCGGTGGATATACAATGGTTCGCCTGTGCCTGGCTCGATAAACGTGGGATGGGTCGCCTGCCCGTGCGATCCGGGCGGCAGCCGGCATGACTCCAGCCAATCGATCGCGGCCGGAATAGGCTCAAGAAATTTCGGGTCACCAGTGACCTCATAAAACTGCACCAGTAACTCGATGGTCCGCGCGGTAACATGTGTGACTACCGCCCTTGGCTCATAGCTTCGTGCTCCTGCGGGTTGCAGGTCAGGCGTGTATTGAAGCGCCCAGCCAGCCCGCGGCGGCGGCAACTGCAAACGCACGAAACTCTCCATCCCCCGCGTCGCCGCCTCTTTCAGCCGGCTATCACCAAATGCCCGGTGGCATTCAGCCAGAAACACGATATTCTCCGAGGAAACGTCGTCATTGAGCGTCAAGTACGACGAGTAGCGCGCAGTCTTTTCTCCCAGCGTCATGTCCGCAGGCGGATACCTCTGCGGCCATGCGCCCACCGGATGCTGGCTCTCCAGAACAAAATTGATCGCCCGATCCAGGGCCACTTTCACCTCGGGATCTTTTTTAGCGAGGTACAGCTTCAGAAGAAACCGCGCAGCCGAGACCGTTGTTTTATCGTCGAAGGTCGCGTTACCAAAGTAGTGGTGAAATTCTTCCAGGCGCCATGCATTGCGGCCCACCGTCGCGTACCACTCGCGCAACGAATCCTCACCGGCGAAATCGACCACATAGTTCCAGCCTCCGCAGGGCAGTTGCCCCTCAATCAGCGCCGCACCTGCTTTTCTGGCAGCCTCGTAGTAAAATTCATCGTTGGTCGCAGTCCACGCTTCGAGAAAGAGCGTTCCGACGGTGGGAGTTCCCGGCGGTTGGATCCAGATCATGCTGGGCCGCGCTTCGATCTCTCCCCAACGACGCGAAAAATCCGGCAAATAACTCCAGAGATACCCACCTCGGCAGCTAACGTCTTCCACCATGAACTGCGTCGCGCGTTTCATGGCACCGAGCACTTCTGACCGCGAAATCTCCCGGGGTGAATCATCGGCTCCGCGCGTAATGGGACATCCACATAACACAATGACGGCAATGAACGAAACCCTGGGGAACCGCATTACGCAGAGTGATCGGACGCTATAGCTCCGTCCATCAGATTGAGCCCTGAACCTCGTCTGATCGTCCGCTTTTCAACACATGGGAGTTTTTCCTTTTACCCCAAGGCCTGCTCGAGATCTCCCGAGGCGGGCGCAGCCCTGCTTCTACTAAGATACCGGGGAGCTGAGCTCACCCGACGTGCGCGCGATGCGCAAAGTCCCGACCTCCCTCCGACCGCTGGTGCCCCCACGGGGAATCGAACCCCGCTTTGAAGAATGAGAATCTCCTGTCCTAGCCGATAGACGATGGGGGCTTCCCAACGAAGGTCGGTCAGCCTGCAAGGGGTGCCACGCACGTCAAGCGCCGTGTATGCGACGGCGGCCCTTCTTGCAGCGCCGGGAAATTCCCCGTCTCAAGCCACCATGTCAGCATCCGAAAAAACTCAGTAGCTCCCGTCCGACTTCACCGCGGGCTTCGCATACCGCGAAAGCGCTTTGAGAAAATAGTAGTCCGCATAGTTCAGCGGCACGTCGATCTCGCTATTGGCCGGCTTGTGCCCCGTGGCATGCATGAGCAGGAAATTTCCGTTTTCGTTGAGCGCCGCGCGATACGCAGGGCTTGCAAGCGACCGCAGTTGTTTTTCGGCAAACGCGCGATACCGCGCCGACTCTTCGGCTGACGCCAGATCGGCCAGTTCAAGAAACCCGCACGCCATCACCGAGGCAGCGGCCACATCGCGGGGCGCATCAGGAATTTCTGGCGCATCAAAATCCCAATAAGGCACGCCATCCGAGGGCAGTCGCGGATGAGTCGTGATAAACGCTGCAATTTTCCGCGCCTGCTCCAGGTATCGCGCTTCGCCCGTCAGCCGTGCCATTGTCGCATAGCCAAACAGCCCCCAGCTCTGTCCCCGTGTCCATGCCGAATCGTTGGCCGCGCCTTGTACCGTCTGCTTCTTGATCACAGCACCCGTTGCCGGATCATAATCAACCAGGTGAAAACTGCTTCCATCGGCGCGAAAATGATTCGCGAGCGTCTTGTCCGCGTGGCTGAGCGCAATGTCGCGAAAGGATGCCTCTCCCGTCTGCTTGTACGCGTACCACAGCAACTCGAGATTCATCATGTTATCCACGATGACCGGATGTTTCCACTCCTTCGAATCCCACGAGCGGATCAATCCAACCGACGACACGTAGCGCGTTGAAAGACTGCGTGCGCCTTGTACGAGAACCGCGCGATAGGATGGTTCACCCGTGATGCGAAGACCCTCGCCATAGCTGCATCCAAGCATGAAGCCCACGTCGTGGTGTCCGGTGAAATTCTGGATCGACTCCAGCCGCTTCGTGAAGTTTTCCGCCGCACCCCGCATCGCAACATCTCCCGTCTGCTCGTAGATCAACCAGAGCGAGCCAGGAAAAAACCCCGAGGTCCAATCGCGTGCAGGCACCGTTTTGAACACCCCTTTTTCAAAGGTGCGCGGCTGTCGGGTTTCATCGCCCTCCATGCGCTTGAGCATGCCCGAGTATTGTTGCGCGGAGAATGCGAACTGCTCGCGCGCGATCGTTGCCATGTCTGGCGATGCCGTATCGTTCGCGGCGTACGCAGACGCGGACAAAAACAGCGCGAGCACCGCTGCTACGTGGGCAAGGATACGTCGCGGGGCTTTCGTCGAACGAGGCGGCACGGCAATCAGTAAACTCATGGCTGAATCAAAGGTGATAGGAACAATATTTCGGTCGGAAAGAAAGGGAACGGCTCTACTTTTTAGCTGCGACAGGCTCATAGAATTCGACCTCTACGATGCTCAATGAGCGAGCGAGTACGCGGGCCGAGCCTGTGGCTGCATTGGCTTGATCGTTTAGCTCGGTGATCGAGAACGCATCTCGCGCCGCACCCTCGCCCAGCAGCTCGACGCGAACGGTCCGGCCGGACACTGCTTTCATCGGCAGCGTGACATAACCGAGCGAACGCGGAGTGGTTCCTCGATAAACTTCCTGCCCGTCCACGCTGATTCGAATCGGGTACGAACGCTCACGAAAGCCACTGAGTTTGATCGTCGTCTCATGCAATGTCGCAGCGCGATCCAGCCGGTATTCGATCCAGGCCTTCGCGAGATCGTTGGTACTGGTCCATGCGCTTGTCTCGTCGTCGTCGTAGCTATTCGCAGCATCCGGGGCGTTGGAGCCTGCCGTGACGCTCACAATACCCACTGGCTGGCGCGTGACTTTAAACGACGGCGAGAGCGGTGTCGGCCCACGCTGAAGGTGCGGCTTCAAATCATCGCCTGGCAGTCCGCTCGACCAGCCTGACTCTTTGCCCACCGCGACCGCATCAAATTTAATTTCGGCCCCGGTCAGTCCGGCAGATTTTGCGGTCAGCGTGATTGCCCCCGACTCTGTCCTGGAGCGGACAAGCACCCGGTTGACGCCGCACTCGACGGGCAGCGATTTCGCTAGGATGAAATTGTCATCCCCCTGCGCGATGCCTCCGCGCCACTCGGCCGGGCCTGACAAAGAAAACTCCACCCTGTTCAGAGCTGTCGGACAACGCCGGCCCTGCGCATCCACCACCTCGACCTGAACGAGCGCAAGATCAGTGCCGTCCGCGCGCAAACCACCCGGTGCCGTGTGCGCCGTCAGCTTCAGTGCAGCCGGTTCTCCTGCGGTTTCGTGCGAGGCCTCGCATATTTTTTTCCCCGCTGCGTCGAAGCCGATCGCACTCAGCTTTCCAGCCTCCCATGCGACATCTCGAAACGTGAAAAGAAAGCGGGCGCTTTGTTCACCCATTCCGAGCGAGCGGCCGTTGAGAAACAGCTCCACGCGATCAGCACTGGAAACGACCGTGATGTTTTTCTTAACGCCAGCCGCATAATTCCAATGCCCGAGAATATGCGCACGCGGGTTCTCCACGTCCACCCAGCCATCCCACATCACTTGATGCGCGAAGAAACCATCCTTGGGAATGCGCATGGCATCCACTTCGCCGCTGCGCCGATAATTCTCCGCGCCGCGGTAGTGAGTGTTCGTGTCGGAAAAGATGATGTTCACGCCACCCGAGCTAACACGCTTCCCGGTGCCGGGACGTTCGCGCCAGTAATCGTACCAGCGCACCACATCCTCGATCGCGTGCGAATCCTGGTTGCGGTTGTACTCGCGCGCCGGTGCGTTGCGGTACAACGGCCCGTCGCCGTCCTTGTGGTAAGGCGGTGAAAACTCGTCCCAATACTTCCGCAATCCTTCGTCACGCGAATACTCCGTCGCCCAAAGCGGCAGGCGCGCGCTCTTGTTGATATAGAGCATCTCGCCGCCGTATTCCGCGATCCGGCTGTCGAGCATCTCACGGCTGCCAGCGGCGCGTCCTCCGTGCGGATCGAAGCGATCACGCAGCGCTTTCATCTCCGCCATGTGCTCTTCGCTGATTCCCTTGTTGCCGGACTCATAGACGAGGATGCTGGGATTGTTGCGATTGTAGATCATGGCATCGCGCATCAGTTCGACGCGCTGCGCCCACGTGCGCCCCTGCGCATCTCGCTCTGAATCTCCCGCCGGCATCATCTGCATCAAACCGACGCGATCGCATGACTCGACATCCTGCTTCCATGGCGCGACGTGCATCCAGCGAACGAGGTTTGCTCCGCTTTCAACCATCAGGCCGTTGCTGTAATCGCTCAGCCAGGGCGGCACCGAAAGACCGACCGCCGGCCACTCGTTGGAGGTACGCTGCGCGTAGCCCTTCATCTGGATCACGCGGTCGTTTAGTTTCACAACGCCGTTGGCGAATTCCGTTTTGCGAAATCCTGTGCGCGTAACAACCGCATCAAACGGTTTGCCGTCTGTCTCCAGCGTGGTCGTCACCGTATAGAGATAGCCATAGCCCCAGCTCCAGAAATTCAAACCGCTTACACGCGCAGAAGCGCGGACGGCCGTTCCTTCACGAGGCTGAAGCGTGGCACGATCTCCGTCGAATTGAGCCACCACGCGACCGTCGATATCTGAAACCGAAACACGATACACAAACGTCCGCGCCTCCGCCGCGTCGTTGCGCACTTCGGACTCCGCGTGAATGGTCGCAGCTTTTCCGGCGATATCGAAATCCGTCGCGTAAACGTACACGCCGGTCGTCCCCAAATGCGAATAGAGCGGCAGCGTCTGATACACTTTGTCGGTCACGTGCAGCCGGACGTTCTTCGGAATACCGCCGTAGTTCGCGTTGAAATTTTTGTCCGACCATTGAAAACGCGCGCCTGAATTTTTCTCGCGATAGTCCCACGCGTTATCCGTACGCACGGCGATTACGTTTACAGCCGGAGCCGGCTTGACCCACTCGGTCACGTCGAAGCCAAACGCCATCACGCCATTCTCGTGCGCCCCGATCCGCTGGCCGTTCAACCAGAACTCCCCAACCTGCCGGACGCCCTCGAACTCGAGGAAAACCTTCCTCCCCTCACTCCCGGGAGGCAGCTGAAATTGTTTCCGATACCACGCGATACCCGTCGGTAGTTTGTCGATGGCGAGCCGGAACGCGTCGTTTTCATTCCAGGCATGCGGCAATGTCACCGGGGTCCACGAAGCGTCATCAAACTCCACCGACTGCGCCCCCGAAGGATCCCCCACCTGCAGCCTCCATCCAGGATTGAAATCAAACACACGCTTTTGCGCGGTCTGTTCTCCGGAAACGACGGAGTGTGAGGAAAAAAGCAGCGCAACGACAAAACAGGTGAAAAATCTCATGGGGCCTGAACCCAACACAGAGGCGGATCGCCCCGCTTTCGGCGAGGCTCGATGTGCACTGCCCAAACGTCTCCTGCGTCTTCCAGTTAGAACCAACTGTCCGGCTGGCTTCCGACCGTCACCGCCGCGCCGCTGTCTCGTCGGACTTAACGGGGAAGAGACAGCCGCAGCCTTTGCCGCAGCAATCCTTGCGACGAAAGCACACATAGCGCCTCAACCCGAGGCCGAGCAGCAGCAACGCGGCGAAAACACCGATGATGATCAACCAATGCATCGCCTCACACCCTGCGGCCCGCTGACGATCTGGCAACTCCTCGCTCACACCGCTTCCGGCGTTGCCGATTGCGCCCAATTCCCTACCGCAGTGAGCGCATGACGCCCATCACCACCCTGCTCACACATCCCGGCGGAGCCCACAAAGACGAGTTCCTCGCCTGCAGTGTGCTGCTCGCACTTCATCCCGTGCCCGTGGTGCGACGCGAACCGACTCCCGCCGATATCGCTGATGTCGCGACCTGCGTGATCGACGTCGGACATGTTCACGATCCGGCGCGCAACAACTTCGATCACCACCAGCTCCCCAAAGATCATCCACCCACCTGTTCGCTCTCGCTGGTGCTGCAACATCTCGGGCTCTACGAAGACGCACGGAATTTCTGCGAATGGCTCGAACCCGCCGAATGGTTCGACTGCCGCGGCCCCAACGACACCGCCCGCTGGCTCGGTGTGCCGCGCGACGTGATCGGAAAACTCAACTCCCCCATCGACACGACGCTCCTTCGCCGCTTCGCGCAATCCACACGTCTCGAACCCGGCCAGCCTCTCTGGGAAATGATGCGCATGATCGGCGACGACTTGCTCAACTACGTGAAATCTCTGCGCACCCGTTTGAACGACCTGCAGCAAACCGCGGTGTTTTGGGATCTCACCTTCGCGGATGGTCCGGCGAAAATCCTTTTCCTCCCGCGCACCGATCCGCTCCCCGACGAGCCGTCCTATGGCGTCGAACGCTTCATCGAAAGCACCGGTCTCGGCGCGAGTGTGGTGGGTATGGTTTGTCCCGATCGTCGCAGCACCGGCTACGGGCTTTCGCGTTATCAGGATAATCCACGGCTCGATTTCACCCGCATTGCGAACAGCCCCGACGTTCACTTCGCGCACGCTCGCGGTTTTATCGCCAAGACGTCCGCAACCGACATCGCGCAATTGAAACAACTCCTCATACGCGCGGGCACGCCCGTGTCCCCGGCCATTTCGACGTGAACTCGCTCACCCTCCAGCCAATCGGCTTCATCCGCACGGAGAAGCAGGTGAAGTTTCAGGCCAGGCATCAGCCCGCCGAGGCCGATGTGGAGCAGAACGTCCTGGAGCTGTTGCCGGATCGCGGATACGAGAACGCTCTGCGCGATCTGAAAGGATTCTCACGCATCTGGCTTGTGTGGTGGTTTCATCGCAACGACACCTGGCGTCCCCAGGTGCTCCCGCCGCGCGGCCCCGCACAACGCCGCGGTCTCTTCGCCACGCGTTCTCCGCATCGTCCAAATCCACTCGGCATCACGCCAGTCCAGCTGCTCCGCATCGAACACCTTCGTCTCATTCTTGGCGCGTGCGATCTGGTCGACGGCACGCCCGTCTTCGACATCAAACCGTATGTCCCGGCTTACGACTCCTTTCCAGACGCAACCAATGGCTGGATCGGCGAAGTCGATGCGCTCCTGGCCTCACCGCCGGAGTACACGATCGTCTTTGGTCCTCAGGCGGAAACTCAGGCCGCCTGGTTGCTCGACGGCTGGCAGATCGATTTTCGCGATCGCCTCCGCGAACTGCTTTCGCGCGATCCTACTCCGCACCGCACGCGTCGCATCACCAAGCGCAGCGCCTCGCAGTTCGAGATTGGTTGCGGTGCCTGGCGCGCCATTTTTTCCGTTCAGGAGAAAATCGTGACAATCGATGCACTCGAGCCGGGTTATCCGCTGCGCTTCCTTCACGACCCCGCGCGCGCCGGCATGCCGGATCAGGAAGCCCAGCTGCGCTTCTACGACCGCTGGCCTGAATTGCCCTCCAGGTCATAGCGCAACGTCACGTCTCGAAACTTGCGCCTCCCCGCTTGCCCTAGCGCTTGGCGGCTCTCACGGTTCAACTATGCAAAAAGATGTCGTCGAAGTTTCCGTCAAAGGCGTGATGCCCACAGCCAACGGCTGTGCGGTGTTTCTCGGCAACGACGACAAGACGTTTGTCATCTACGTCGATCACTCCGTAGGCAACGCCATCCAGATGACGATCAACGGCGTGAAGAAGGACCGCCCGCTCACCCACGATCTCATCGGCCACATCCTCCTCGGGCTCGGCGCAAAGCTCGACTACATCATCATCAACGATGTCAAAGAAGGCACGTTTTTCGCCCGCATTCTGCTGCGCATGGAGAACGAGCTGGGCAAAAAAATCATCGAGATCGATTCCCGCCCCAGCGACTCAACCGTCCTCGCTCTTCAGCACAAACGTCCGATTTTCGCCGCGCGAAAAGTTTTCGATACCGTCGAAGACATGACCGAGATCCTCGAGCGCGTCCTCCAACAGCAGGCGCAGGAAACCGAGTCTGAAGCCGACGACGACGATGAAGACGATGACGACGAGGATATCGCCGACGAAGCCGAGGAAGGCACCGAGGACGAGGGTGAAGAGGACGACGAAAAAAAGTAATCCTTGCTCCAAGTGATCCGCATGGAGGCGGCCCGCCCTCGCCCCGCCTTTGCCATGCAGCGTCTTCGCGATTAACTCCTCAGTATGCCCGCCGCACTTCCCGCTCAGATCGTCCCCGGTCAGCCGCTCACCGCGCTCGCCCCGATGCAGGACGTCACCGATCTCGCATTCATGCGCGTGATCGCCCACTACGGCGCGCCGGACTATTTCGTGACCGAGTTTTTCCGCGTCCACAGCCAGTCGCGTCCCGAAAAACACATCGTCCGTTCCATCGACGAGAACCAGACCGGCCGTCCGGTCTTCGCCCAGCTCATCGGTGAAAACATTCACGATCTCACCCGCACCACGGAGGAGCTGCTCCGCCATCCGGTCGCCGGCATCGACCTCAATCTCGGCTGCCCCGCCCCCAAGGTATACAAGAAAAACGTCGGCGGCGGCCTCCTTCGCGAGCCTGCAAAGATCGCCGAAATCCTGACCGCACTCCGCGCGGCCGTTCCGGGCCTCTTCACGGTGAAGATGCGTATCGGCTTCGAAGACACGCGCCACTTCGACGAAATCCTTTCACTTATCAACGAGCACCGCGTCGATCTCCTCAGCGTCCACGGTCGCACCGTGAAAGAGATGTACCGGAGCGAGGTCCACTACGACTGGATCGGCCACGCCGTTGAACACGTCCGCTGCCCGGTCCTCGCCAATGGCAACGTCACCTCCGCAGTTAAAGCCGCCGAAGTCGTCGCCACGACAAAAGCCGCGGGTGTGATGATTGGCCGCCACGCGATTCGCAATCCGTGGATTTTCCGTCAGTGCCGCGAGCGCTTTTCCGGAGCGCCTGTCTCACAACTCACGTTGAGCGACGTACGCGAGTACATCGAACGTCTCTTCCACGCCACTAAGCACGATGCGATTCCGGAGCGCGCGCACGTGAACAAGATGAAGAAGTATCTCAACTTCGTCGGCCAGAGCGTGGACGCCACCGGCGCCTTTCTCCACGACATGCGCCGCACGGAAACGCCAGCGGACCTGTTCTCCGTTTGCGACCGACATCTTCTCGCCGAGCCGTCGAAAGAATTTCCTCCCGAGCCTTATCCCGGCGTGATTGCCCGCCCCAACTGCGAAACGCCCAACAGCGGCGCGGACGGCTGCTCTCTCGAAACGATCACCGCGTGATCGCGGCCTCAGGAAGCCGGTGCAGTTGAGCTCAAAGTCGCGCGACGCTTTTCGAAAAGCTCGACCACTTGTTTACCGAGTGACCTCAGCACGTCCGACTGCACGTCAGTGATATTGTGCGGCTTTCGATCAATCACGCACAGTGAGCCCAGCGCCACTCCACTGGCGCTTACCAGCGGCACACCTGCATAAAACCGAATGCCCGATCCCTGCGACACAAACGGATTGTCCGCAAAGCGACTGTCCTTGGTCGCATCGGGAACGACGAGCATGTCCGGCTCCATGATCGTGTGGGTGCAAAACGCGTTATCCAACGGGTTCTCCGGCACGTCCATTCCGATCCTCGATTTGTACCATTGCCGCTTTTCGTCGAGGAGCACCACAAGTGCTATCGGACATTCGAAAACTTTTGAAGCGATGTCCGTGATCTCGTCGTAAGCCGTTTCCGGAGGCGTGCCGATGATCTGGTATTCCGCGAGGACTTGGGCGCGCTCGGAAGCCGAAGTAGAGTGCATTTTGAGGTCACTCAATTTATCGGCCCGAATGACTGAACATTCAGCTTAACCGAACATTTCGCTGCGATGTATTCAGGATCTGCTTCTGCGCGAAGTACGTTACTCGATTCCCAGCCGCTTGCGGCCTTCGGACGAAATCATCTGCGGCGTCCAGATCGGATCCCAGACGATATAGACCTTGGCCTCGTCCACGTTTGGCAGCGCCGCGATCTTCTGCCGCGCGTCTTCCGCAATAACCGGGCCCATGCCACAGCCTTGTGCGGTAAGCGTCATTTTCACGTCCACGCGGTTTCCACCTGAAGGCGTCTTCTCGATGTTCAGGTCATAGATAAGCCCGAGGTCGACGATGTTGATCGGGATCTCGGGATCGAAGCAGGTCTTCAACGCGTCCCACACCGCCTGCTCGCTGAACGCCGTCGTCGCGTTCGCCGGACCTGGCTCCTCCACCAAGGTAAAGCCCTCGATCGCCCCGGCGTTCTCCTTCGCGATGCGAAAAAGTCCGTTGTCGGTACGCACAGTCACATTGCCGCCGAGCGTCTGCACGATGTGAACTTCGGAGCCGGCCGTCAGCTCGGCGGGATGACCGGCAGGAATGACTGTGGCAGGAACATTGCGAGAGAGTGTGTGGGCCATGATGGAAATGAATCCGTAAGAAACGGGAATATCGCGACGGGAGTCGGTGAGATTATTTGAGCAGAACCTCCAGCGGCATGCGCGCATAGACGCCGCGTGGATCGTTGAACTGGTTCATCAGGCGGAGTTCGCTTTCAAACTGCCCGATCACTTTCTGCACGGGACCAGTGGATGCGCGCGAACTCGCCGGCTTGATGCCACCCAGTGCCTCGGCGATCAGCTCGCCGAGATCTTTCTTCTTAGGAAACTCCACCACCTTGAACCCCGGCGCGAGTCCGGCCTTTTGCGCCGCGTACGCGATGGCGGCGTCCATGCCGCCAAGCTCGTCCACCAGCCCGAGCTTAACCGCTTCAGAACCCGACCACACACGGCCTTGGGCGATTTCGTGCACCTGCTCGCGCGGGAGATGCCGGGCTTCAGCCACCTTCTGGACAAACTCGTCGTAAATCCAGTCGACCATGCGCTGGACGATCGCGAGTTCCTCCGGCGTCTTCGGGCGGGCGATCGTAACCGAATCGGCAAAGCGACCGGTTTTCACACGGTCAAACGTGACGCCGAGATTGTTCGCGAGTTGCTGGATGTCGAACTGCACGCCGAAAACACCAATGGAGCCGGTGATCGTCGTGGGCTCGGCATAGATGCGATCACTGTACGCGGAGATCCAATACCCACCAGAGGCCGCATACGCGCCCATCGAAACGACGACGGGCTTGTCCTTCATCGCCAGCCGCAGCTCCCGCTGGATATGCTCGGAAGCCGTGGCGGAACCGCCCGGGCTGTTCACGCGAAGCACAATCGCCTTCACGTCTTTGTCCTGGCGCAATTTCCGGATCTCGCGGGCAAAAGCGGCACCGCCCACTTCGCCGTGAGAACCGTCTCCATCAACGATGGCGCCCTCTGCGTAGATAATGGCGACATGGCCGTCCTTCGAACCGGTTGCCACGGTTTTGCCCTCAACGTCAGTCTCAGGTTTGTCGTCACCAAGCGTTGCGGCGTAGTCGCCCAGCGAAATCTGTTTGAATGACTCCTTGGATCCTTTGCGACCGGTGCGCGCCTTCAAGTCCTCGATCACTTCATCGAAATAACCCAGCCGCGTGGCGAGCCCCGCATCCAGTGCCGACTTCGGCAGGATCAAACCCTCGCCATCAACCAGCGACTGTAGCTTCTCCGGGGTGATTCCACGCGCCGTCGCGATGTCGCGACGCAGGTCGCTCCAGACGTCGTCGAGGAGTTTCTGCATTTGCTCACGGCTCTCCGGGCTCATGTCGCGGCGGATCAGAGGCTCGATGGCCGACTTGTATTTCCCGACGCGCGTCACCTGCACGCCGACACCGAATTTCTCAAAAGCCCCCGCCAGATACATGGGTTGCGATGCCAGTCCCGGCAGCAGCAACAATCCATACGGATCGATCACCAACTCATCCGCGATCGAGGCGAGATAGGCCTCACGCACCGTCGCCGACTCCAGATAAGCGATCACGGGTTTCTTCGCCGCCTTGAAATCCTCCAGCGCCGCCCGCGCTTCTTTCAAAGCCGCGTAACCAGTGCCATAGCCATCGGGCTCAAATTGACCGTACAAAAAAATGCCCGCGATATGATCATCCTTCGCGGCCTCCCGAAGTGCGCGCGTGATCTGACGCAGTTGCCAGACCTTCCGGTCTTCGCCGCCGGTAAGCGAGGCGATGATGGCACTGCCGTCCATCTGAGGCGGGGCATCCGTGATGTTCACCGCCAGATCCAGCACAAGATACGAACCTTTTTCGACCGCCACTGCCTTCTTGGAGTTACCCGCGGCAGCAAGCGCTACAAAGACTCCGATGAACAAAATCACACCGGCCACTGCGCAGATCATGACGCCAACCACAGTCCCCAACATGGACGCGAAAAAGTTTTTCATGTGGGCGCAACGTAGCCGGATTGATCCCTCCATCCAGTGAAAACTCGCTCGCACAGCACCCCGAATGGGCAGAAACTGGCAGGAATCCCCTTCGCCAGATCGTTACAGGCAGGGACTTCCTAAGCATCAGTTTTGCAGTATAATGCCGATTATGCCCACTATGGACGCCGTTCCCAGCGAACAGAAGGAACTCCTCACCACCAACCGCAAGGCCCTCACGATCAATCTCGATGAGGCCAAGTACGGCACGTTTGCCGAGATAGGTGCGGGCCAGGAGGTCGCCCGTGTTTTCTTTCAGGCCGGCGGCGCGGCGGGAACGATCGCGAAGTCGATCTCCGCTTATGACATGACTTTCAGCGATGCCATTTACGGCAAGTCGCCCCGCTACGTTTCCCAGGACCGCCTGGCGTTGATGTTGGAACACGAATACGTGCTGCTCAACGAGCGCCTCTCCGCACAGCGCGGTGAAAAGAGCACGTTCTTCGTCTTTGCCGACACTGTTTCGGCTAGAAACTTCAAGGGCACCAACGAGTGTCACGGCTGGATGGGCATCCGCTTCCAGACCGAACCCAACGGTCCGACGAGCGACGCCATCATCCACGTCCGCATGTGGGACAAAGAAAATGTCCTCCAGCAGCAGGCACTCGGCATCGTCGGCACCAATCTGATCTACGGCGCCTTCTACTACCGCGACAACCCCGCCAAGTTTATCCAATCTCTCGCCGATAACGTCGGCTCCGGCCGCATCGAAGTAGACATGGTCAAGTTCGCCGGCCCCGCGTTCCAAGGCGTCGACAACCGCCTCCTCTCACTCCACCTCGTCCAATACGGTCTGACCAATGCGGTGATGTTCGGCACCAACGGCGATGTCCTCCAGCCGTCGGAGATTCTCTACAAGAAGGCCATCCTCGTCGAACGCGGCAGCTTCCGCCCGGTCACCCACGTCAACGTCGACATGCTCAACTGCGCCTGCGCGCAGTTCGTCCAGGAGCCCTTGGTCAAGGGCAAGGACGTCGTCGTCCTCATGGAAATCACCATGAACAACCTGCTCTCCGGCGGTGATCTCGATGCCCATGATTTTCTCTCCCGCGTCGATCTGCTCGGCGACATCGGTTTCACCGTTCTCATCTCCAACTACTCCGAGTACTACCGCCTCACTTCCTACTTCCGCCGCTACACGAAGGAGATGATCGGCGTCGCGATGGGCATCAACAACCTCCTCGAGGTCTTTAACGAGAAATACTACGACAATCTCGAGGGTGGCATTCTGGAGTCCTTCGGCCGGCTCTTCCGTAATTCGGTCAAACTCTACATCTACCCGATGCAGCAGACCGCCTACGATCGCTACATCGCAACCACCACCGGCACGACACCTCCCGTTGCAAACCACGGCCCCGCCGGTCACGCCTTTTCCAATTCGGTTCTTATCAACGCAAAAAACCTCCAGGTCGCCGATCGTCTGCGCAACCTCTACGCCCACCTGTTGGAAAACCATTACATCGATTGCATCGTGGGCTACGACATCGACATCCTAAGCATCTTTTCCCGCGACGTCCTCCAGCGCATCAAAGCCGGCGACCCGACTTGGGAGCGCATGGTCCCCGAGCCCGTCGTCCAAGCCATCAAGAAACGCCATCTTTTCGGCTATGGCTCGCCCGCTCAGCCAGCACCAGCTCCCGCGGCCGGAGCCCCCGTCTTTGCTAAATAATGCCTATCTTCGGGCCCAATCTCTATTCTGTCCGCAGAAACGTAAAATTCTGCTTGCGCCGTCTCGCTGCAATCGGGATACAGACGCCTTGCGTTAGTGGAAGTCCGTCGGTTGCGGACTCCCACCATGACTGGTCCGGCATCCCGTCGGATTGGAACGGTGGCACCGGCCAAAACCGCAGTTTTTACTGTGGTTGAAGCGGGTGGCACGGAGCCTGCAAAGGTTCCCTACAGTCGTGTAACTCATTCAAATAACCATGTCTACCGTAGCAAAACCCGAAATCATCGCAGAATACAAAACACACGATAAGGACACCGGCTCTTCCGAAGTTCAGATCGCGCTGTTGACCGCTCGCATCAATCACCTGACCGAGCACCTCCGCACACATCGTAAAGACTTCCACAGCCGCCGCGGCCTTCTCCAGATGGCCAGCCGCCGTCGCAAGCTCCTCGACTACTTGAAGCGTAACAACCTCCCCAAGTACTCGGAGATCCTGCAAAAGCTCAGCCTCCGTAAGTAACCCTTTCGCACCACAGGCGATCCGATCCGCGGGTCGCCTGTTGTCTTAACTGACACTCGCAGCAGTCCGGGACTTTTCCATTTGCCTCCTTCCTCAGCCGAAGGCGCCAAATGGAAATCTCTCGAAACTCTTCGAGGATTTGCAGGGCCGGTTACCGCCCAACCCACAACCCGCGCCAGTCTCCGCGCCCGCCGCCGCATCAATCTTCGGCCGGTCGCACTTCAAGGAGTCAGCGCACAACCCCGAGTCCGTCCGTCCGCGTGTCGCGGCCGCGCTCGTTCTAATCCGAGACACGTTATCCGTATCCGAAACGAAAAAATATGAATCAGAAACACTCCGTCCAAGTTCCCGAACTCGGGATCACCTTCTCCACCGGCTCCATCGCCGCCCTCGCCAATGGCGCGGTCAACGTCGCCGTCGGTGAGACCAACGTCTTTGTCACCGCCTGCGTCGCGCAGTCGATGAAACCCGGCCAGGACTTCTTCCCCCTCACCGTCGACTACCGCGAAAAATACGCCGCTGCCGGCCGCTTCCCCGGTGGTTATTTCAAACGCGAAGGCCGTCCTTCCGAAAAAGAAATCCTCACGTCCCGCCTCTGCGACCGTCCTTGTCGTCCTCTCTTCCCGGAAGGCTTCCTCAATGAGGTGCAGATCATCGGCCAGCTCATGTCGGCCGACCAGCTCAACGAAGCCGACATCCCGATGGTCAACGGTGCCAGCGCCGCGCTCGCCATCTCCGACATTCCATGGGCCGGCCCGATCGGCGCCGTCCGCGTCGCCGAAATCGACGGCCAGTTCGTCGCCAACCCGACGATCGAGCAGATGTACTCCTCCACCCTCGACCTCATCTACGTGGGTAACGAGAAGGACATGCTCATGATCGAAGGCTCCGCGGACCAGATCCCGGAAGACCGCTTCATCGAAGCCCTCGCCTTCGGCCAGCAGGCCATCCAGCCAATCATCCGCGCCATCAAAGAGCTCGTCGCTCTCTGCGGTAAGCCCAAGGCCACGTTCGCCCTCGTCGGCGCCACCGCCCAGGCCCGCGCGATCATCGAGCGCGTCGTCCCCGCTGAACGCATTTCCGCCGCCATCTTCGGCAAGGAAAAAGCCGCCCGCGGCGCCGCCGTGAAGCTCCTCAAGGAAGAAGCCAAGGCCGCCCTCCTCGCCGAACTCGGCGAAGGCAAGTTCACCGATGTCGACCTCAACGTCGTCTTCGAAGATCTCCAGTATAAAGCCTACCGCCAGACCGTCCTCGCCCGCGGCGTTCGCGCCGACGGCCGCGATGCCAAGTCGCTCCGCCCGATCTCGTCCGAAGTCGGCGTTCTCCCACGCGTCCACGGTTCCGCAATCTTCCAGCGCGGCGACACCCAGAGCATCGTCCTCACGACCCTCGGGCCGACCAAGGAAGCCCAGGAACTCGACGCCCTCACCGGCGGCGCCAAGTCGAAGTCCTTCATTCTCCACTACAACTTCCCGCCGTTTTCCGTCGGCGAAACCGGCCGCTTCGGCTCTCCCGGTCGCCGCGAAGTCGGCCACGGCGCGCTCGCCGAACGTTCCCTCGTTCCGATTCTCCCACCCGAGGACGTCTTCCCCTACTCCATCCGCGTTGTCTCCGAGATCATGTCGTCCAACGGCTCGACCTCGATGGCATCGATCTGCGGCGGCTGCTTGTCGCTGATGGACGCCGGTGTTCCGATCGTCGCTCCCGTCGCCGGTATCTCCTGCGGCCTCATGACCGAAAACGCCGCCGACGGCTCCATCGCGAAGTGGACCACCATCACCGACATCCTCGGTGAAGAAGATCATTTCGGCGACATGGACTTCAAACTCGCCGGCACCACCAAGGGCATCACCGGCTTCCAGCTCGACCTGAAGATCAACGGTCTTCCCTTCGAGATCGCCAAGACCGCGATTCACCAGGCTCGCGACGCCCGCGTGGAAATTCTCCGCACGATGATCGCCGCGATACCCGCTCCTCGCGCCGATCTCAGCAAGTACGCTCCCCGCATCCAGACGATCCAGATCGATCCCGAAAAGATCGGCCTCCTCATCGGACCTGGCGGCAAGACGATCCGTCGCATCGTCGAAACGACCGGTGCGCAGATCGACATCGCCGACGACGACTCCGGCAAGATCTTCATCTACTCGAACAACGGCGAAGCCATGGCCCGCGCCATCAAGGAAATCGATTCCCTGTGCGGCGGCGGCGGTGGCGGTGGTGGCGGCGTTCCAATCGAAGTCGGCAAACTCTACCGTGGTGTCGTCAAAGGCACCAAGGAGTTCGGCGCCTTCGTCGAGTGCACGCCCGGCAAGGAAGGCCTTGTCCACATCAGCGAGCTCGCGGACTTCCGCGTGCGCCGCACCGAAGACGTCTGCAAAGTCGGCGACGAAATGTGGGTCAAGTGCATCGGCATCGACGAGAAGTCCGGCAAGGTCCGCCTCTCGCGCAAAGCCGCCCTCAAGGAAATGGAAGCGCAGAAGCAGGCCGAACAGCCCGCCGAAGCTCCGTCAGCCTAATCTCCTCGTCATTTCTTCCTCTCCTCAAGCCGGAGCGCCCACAAGCGCTCCGGCTTTTTATTTTCCCAACTCCGAACCTGTCTTTCTCCAATCCTGTTAATCCCGAAATCCTGTCCAAAACATCCGCCTTTCCCTAGCCCAAGCGCATCCTTCATCCTCGAAAAATGCCTTCGCTCGAAATCGTCGCCAGCGGCCTGCCTCACGTCGGTGCCACCGCGCAGCTTCTTTATTTCACCTGCTCCAGTCTCACGGCTGACGACCGGCACCTGATTTTCGTGCGCGAACGCGAAGGAAATCCCAACCTCCACATCCTCGATCTTCAAACGCGCGCAGAGCGCCAGCTCACGCACAACACCGAGGGCACGCTCAAGTCCTACGTCTATTTCCGCGGAACGCCTTATCGCGGTTTCGGTCGCGCCAGCATGAGCCTCGATGCCATTCGCGGCCTCGTTTACTTCATCCAAGGTCGCGATGTCTGCTGCGTCGACCTGGCTGGATGCCAGCGTACCATCGCTCGCCTGCCCGACGGCCAGGTCACCGCCTTCACACACGTGAGCGCCGATGGACGCCGCATCTGCGTTCCCACGACCGATGCTCGTGCACTCGAAGACGACACACCTCCTGCCGCCGCGAAAGGCGAGAATCTCGTCGGCGGAAAACGCAACGAGGTCATCAGCGACAAGCCGACCTACGACATCGACGAGCGTGTCCGTCGCGAAAACCTCAACTCCTACATCCGCGTCTACGACACCGCCACCGGCGCCGAACTCCTTTGCGAACGTGTCCCACAAGCGTGGATCACCCATGTCCAGTTTTCGCCGCTGAACCCAGACGTGATTCTCTACAACCACGAGTGGCCTTCGGACTGCGGCATCCGCCGCCTCTGGCTTTGGGATGGCAAAAATCACATCCGACTCCGCACCGAGGAAAACGGCCGCAGCCGCGCCGACTGGAGCTGTCACGAGATGTGGACCGCCGACGGCCGCTTCATCATCTATCACGGCAAATTCGCCGACGGCACCGCTTACGTCGGCCGCGTCAGTCCCGCCGGTGGCGACAATATCGAAATCGGCCTTCCCAAGCGCTATCACCGCTACGGCCACTTCACCGCCGGCAATCTCCACAACGACTGGCTCGTCTCCGACGGCTACTGGCATCCGGACGGCCAGCCCGAAAACGGTCTCTGGGGCGGCGAGTGGATCACGCTCCAGAAAATCGACTGGGCCCGCCGTCACATCGAATGGGTGCCGCTCTGCGCGCATGGCTCGTCCTGGGATTGTCAGGACAGTCACCCGCATCCCGTGTACGATCACGCTGACCGCCACATCTATTTCACGACCAACTCCGGCGACGGCCGCTCAGTTGCTCGCGTCGTAATTCCTGTCTAAAACGCCTGTCTCTTTTCATGCGCCTGCTCATCACCAACGACGACAGCCTCGACTGCGTCTTTCTCCACGTCCTCGTCCACGCGCTCCGCGACACCGGCCATGAACTTTTCGTTGTCGCTCCGAAGACCGAGCAAAGCTGGATCGGCGCCGCCAAATCCCGTCACCGTCGCGTCCACTCCTCTGTCGTCGATCGCGGCTTCAACTGCCCGACGTGGATTGTCGACGGAACTCCGAGCGACTGCGTGAACATCGGCCTCGCCCACTTGCTCCCCGTAAAACCCGACGCCGTCGTCAGCGGCATAAACGTCGGCCTCAACGCCTCGCTGAGCTTCATCCCCGCGAGCGGCACCATCGCCGGTGCATGGGAGGGTGTCGTCCACGGACTGCCGGCCATCGCGCTCTCTCAGCACCTGACCTTCGGTGCCTTCGACAAATTCAAACGCGATGGCGGCCAGCCCGACTCCGAAGTCTCCCGCTCACTCGCCGCCTCCGCCGCGCACGCAGCGAAACTCGTCCCTGAGCTCGTCGCATCCACGCCTCCACGCAGTTTCATCCTGCACAATCTCAATTTTCCGTTTCCCTGCACCGCCACAACAGAGGTCCGTCGTACGGTCCCCGCGCAGGTGATCGTCCCGGGCCTGTTCAGCCCCCAGACCGATGACGGTACCCACAGTTTCATTTTCAAGCTGGGCGAAGACATCGATCCGGCCGACGGCCCGCTCACAGATCGCGCCGCACTCAACGCCGGGCAGATCAGCCACACGCTCCTCGACTACAAAAAGCTCTGCACGCTTTGATCGCCGCGTCACTCTTCGTTCCGCACAGCGCGGTGCTCGCGAAGGATATCGATATAATGTGACAGCAGTCGCGATCCATCGCCTTTCCGCCACACCGCGCACAGCTCGAAAGGCGCGCAATCTGTTGCCGCGTACGAGAGCAACGAATCGCTGGCTGGCAGCAAAAACTTCGGCAGCAGGCACACGCCAAAGCCGGACGCTATCAACATCAGCAATCCAGGCAGCGAGGCCGCGGTCTTTGAGAAATCCGGAGTGAAACCCGCCAGGCGGCAAAGTTGGGTCAGATTGATGGCATGCCCCGGCGCAATCTTGCCGTCCATCACCACCCACTTTTCCAGTTTCAATTCACGCAGTTTCAAATTCTGCCGTCCGGCCAGGGGATGTTTGACCGGCAGAACTGCAACAAACTCCGATTCCACCACCGTCAGGACATCGAGGTCTTCACGTGCTCCAAGCGAATGTCGCGGCAGAAACCCCAGATGAATTTTTCCCGCACGCAGCGCCTCCGCCTGCTCGTGGACAGGCAACTCTGCCAGCGTGACATCGACTCCAGGATAACGCGCGCGAAACGCCATCACGGTTTGGGGAATCAAATCAACAGAGAGCTTCCAGTCGTTGCAGAGAATGAGCTCGCCGCTCGCTCCACGAGCCACCGCCCGTGTGGCCGTTACGGCAGTTTCCACCGCCGCAAGGAGAGTGACCACGTGCGTCTGCAACTCACGGCCCGCGTCGGTCAGTTTCACTCGCACCCGGTTTCGTTCGAATAGCGGCGCGCCAAGCTCATCCTCGAGGTCCTTGATCTGCCGGCTGAGTGCTGGCTGGGCCACATGCAGTCGCTCAGCCGCACGGCTGAAGTTCAACGTCTCGGCAACGGCTTGAAAATATCGCAGGTGGCGCAACTCCATGAGCGCGCCACCGTGACAGTGTTTTTCGCGAGACGCCAGCGCGCGTCTCGCGTTCATCGGACTCAGTGAGCGGCAGTCACCACTGGAACATGGCCGCTCTTGCCATGCGCCGCGGGGACAATCGCCCCTTTCAGTTTCCGGCGATCATGCGCGATCAACGTATAGAAAGCGGGAACCACGAAGAGCGTGAAGAGCGTCCCGATCGACATGCCCGCCGCGATCACAAGACCGATGCTGAAGCGACTCTCCGCTCCGGCACCTGAGGCACGGAGAAGGGGTAGCACGCCGAGAACCATGGCCGCCGTCGTCATCAAGATAGGCCGCAAACGCACCGCCGCGGCGTGTTCCGCCGCGTGTCGCACGCTCATCCCCTGCTCCTCCTGGAGCTTGTTCGCAAATTCAACGATCAGGATGCCGTGCTTGGTAATAAGACCGACCAGCGTGATCAATCCCACCTGCGTGTAGATGTTGAGCGTGGCGAAATCGAAGAACAAAAACACCATCGCACCAGCGATCGAGAGCGGAACTGACATCATGATGATGAAGGGATCGCGGAAACTTTCATACTGAGCCGCGAGCACGAGGAAGATGATGATCACCGCGAGAATGAACGTGCCCATGAGCGAACTGCCTTCCTGCACGAACTGGCGCGACTCGCCGTTGTAATCGACCGTGAATCCCTGCGGAAAAAACGACTTCGCTTCGTTATTCAGCCACCCCAGCGCGTCACCCTGGGTGACGCCCGGCGCCGGAGCGAATGAGAGCGTCGCTGCATTGAGTTGCTGGAAGCGGCGAAGTTCGCGCGGCTGAGTCGTGTACTTGAGCGTTGCGATGGTTGAAAGCGGTACGAGCCCGCCTTTTCCCGATGAGATATAGTAACTCGTCAGCTGCTCGGGATTCAGACGTGCGAGACGCGTGACCTGTGGCACGACTTTGTAGGCACGGCCCTCGATCGCAAAACGGTTCACGTAACCTCCACCGAGCATGGAACCGAGATCCGCGCCGAACGCCTGCATGTCGATGCCGAGCGAGGCCGCTTTTTCGCGGTCCACTTCGATCTCCACCTGCGGCTGGTCGAATTTCAGGTTGGTGTCTCCGAAGACAAAGAAGCCGCTCTGCATCGCACGCTGCAGCAATTCTCCCGAAACTTCGCCAACGCGCTCCGGCGACTCGGTTGACCCGATAACCACCTGGACCGGCAGGCCGCCAGCCGCGCCCGGCAGAGGCGGACGGAGAAACGCGGCAATCTTTGCACCCGCGATACCCGTGACACGTCGCTGAATTTCCACGAGCAGCTGTTGCGCGCTCTTCTGCCGTTCACTCCACGGCTTCAAGCGCCAGCCGACAAAGGCCGCGTTGGGCGTGCCGCCACGTCCGACGATTTCGAAAATTTCCGCCGTCTCCTGCGAATAGTTTTCCCGGATCATCGCCGCGACCTGGTCGGCAAACAGAAGCGTTTGCTCGGTGGTCGCAGTCGCTCCCGCTTCAACTTGCATCAAGATGATGCCGCTATCCTCAGGCGGAGCGGATTCGCTCTTGGTCATCTTAAAGAATGGCACGATCGAAACCATGATCAGAGCCGCCACGATGAAGATCGCAGGGCGGGCATTGAGCGCTCCGTGGAGCACCCGTTCGTACGCTGTCTGCAGTTTATCGAAGCTCTTGTTCAGGAAGTTTTCGAAGCCGCGCGGATTGGCATTATGGCGAAGAATCTTCGCACACATCATCGGAGAAAGGGTTAGAGCCACAAATCCCGAGATGACCACCGAGCCTGCGAGGGTGAACGCGAACTCGCGGAACAGCGCACCGGTGAGACCACCTTGGAAACCAACCGGCGCATAGACCGCCGCGAGAGTGATCGTCATCGCAATAACCGGTCCGATGAGTTCATGCGCGCCCTTGATTGCCGCGTCGAACGGTGTGAGTCCTTCCTCGATGTGACGGTGGATGTTTTCCACAACGACAATGGCGTCGTCCACCACGAGACCAATCGCCAGCACCATCGCCAGCAAGGTCAGGAGGTTGATCGTGAAACCGAGCGCGAGCATCAGCGCGCACGCACCGACGAGCGACAGCGGAATCGCCACGATCGGAATCATGACCGACCGGAGTGATCCGAGGAACAGATAGATAACCAAAATAACAATGATCATCGCTTCAATCAGCGTGTGCATAACCTCGCTGATCGAGTCGTTGATGAACTCCGTGAAGTCAGCGACCACCTTGCCTTCAAGGCCACTCGGCAACTGGCTTTGAATTTCCGGCATCACCGCACGCACGCGCTTGATCACGTCAATCGAGTTGGCGGTCGGAAGCACGAAGATGCCGATGAACACGCCGTTCTCGCCGGAAAACTTCACGGCCGAGTTATAGTCCTCCGCGCCCAGCACGACGTCGGCGATATCACGCAGCTTCACTTGGTCGCCACCCGAATCGCGAATGACGATGTTCTTGAACTCCTCGGCCGATCGCAGGTCAGTGTGCGCCGTGAGATTGATCGAGAGCATCGATCCCTTCGTCTGGCCCACGGCGGAGAGATAGTTTTGCGAGGCGAGCGCTGCACGCACTTGAGCGGCACTGAGATTGAGCGCCGCCATGCGCTCCGGCTTCAGCCAGATGCGCATGGCAAACGTGCGCGCGCCGATGATCTCGGCCTTTTGCACGCCTTCGATCGTGGACAGCTTCGGCTGAACGACGCGCGTGAGATAGTCTGTGATCTGATTCCCCTCGAGTTCGCTGCTGTAGAAACCGATGTAGGCTGAAGCCGTCGTTTCACCAACAGACACGTCGAAAACCGGATCCTCTGACGCCGCCGGAAGCTCGCCGCGTACGCGATTCACTTTCGCGGTGATCTGCGTGAGCGCGTCGTTGGGGTCGTAGTTGAGTCGCAGGCGCGCCGTGATCGTGGAACTGCTCTGGCGGCTGATCGATTCGACGTAGTCGATGCCGTCCGCCGAGGCGATCTCGCGCTCGAGCGGCGTGGTCACAAAGCCGCGCACGAGGTCGGCATTCGCACCAGGATAGGCGACGCTAACCGTGACGACGGCGTTTTTTGTTTCCGGATACTGACGGACCGTCAGTGCCTGGATCGCCTGCCATCCGGCGATCAGCAGGAACACATTGACGACCGTGGCCAGCACGGGGCGCCGGATGAAAAGTTCGGTGAAGTTCATGGCGCGTTCTTAGCTCTCAGCCGGTTTTGGAGCAGGGCTGTTCGATGGGATGATCGTGTTGTCGACTTTGACCGCGGCTCCCTTGCGGAGCTTGTTCTGTCCGGTGCTGACGACCTGGGCGCCGGCATTCAATCCCTTGAGAATCGAGACCTGATCCCCACGGCGCGGACCGACCTGTACGAACTGCTGGTCCACCGTGCGCTTCATGGAACCATCAGCCGCCTTCTCGTCTTTGATCACGTAAACAGAATCGCCGTAAGGACTGTAGACAACCGCAGTCGCCGGAAGCACGAGCACCTCCTGCTCTTGCGGGAGGAGAATCTCCACGCGGCCAAACATGCCCGGACGCAATAATTCATCTGGATTCGCCAGCACCGCGCGAACACGGACGTTGCGGGTGTCCCCGCTGATGCGTGGATTGATGGCTTCGATCTTCCCCTTGAAATCACGGGCAGGGAACGCGTCGATCGTCACGCGCACATCCAGGCCGGGTTGAATGTTTGCGATGTCCTGCTGCGGCAGACCGAAGTCGGCGTAGATGGGATTAACCGCTTCGAGCACAACCAGCGCGTCGCCTTTGTTCAAAAACTGTCCGGGATTCACCTGTCGAATCCCCAGCCGGCCCGCAAACGGAGCCACGATGCGTTTCTTGGCGAGCGTCGCCTTGAGCTCTTCGATAGCCGCGACGGCTTCGAGTGAATTGGCCTCCGCCGAGTCGAGATCGGCCTGTGCATTCGTGCCGTTGGCGCGCAGATCTTTCGCGCGCGCCAGAGTAAGCTCGGCCAGTTTTCCCCGTGCCTCCAGGCTTTTCAACTGCGCCTCTTCGCTCGCCGCGTCGAGTTGCACCAGCGCATCCCCGGCTTTCACGACAGCGCCTGATTCAAACGCGACTCGCTGAACGCGGCCCTCGATTTCCGCCTTCACCACAATGCCCTGATAACTTTCCAGCGAACCCACCGCCGTCAGCGACGAACGCCACGTCTCCGGCTTTGCCTCGATCGCAGTCACGGTGACGACTGGCGCCGGACGGGCCGCCATGGCGGCTTTCAGCTGGCCAAGTTTGTGGAATTTGTAGCCGAAGATCCCGCCAAGGATGGCGAGCGCGACGAGTACAATCAGGACGATGCGTGTTTTCATGGGAAAAGGTGGGAACGAATACGGCGTTTCAACGCGCCGACGGATGTGCGCGTTGCTGGAGTTTTACGCACGCGGAGGTCACCGCCCCTCGTTCAGCGGGATCCACGTCGAGTGCGAGATCGGAGATAAATTTCAAAAACAGGGGAATAAGCCGTCCTAGTTCTTCCCTCCCCGTTGCTGTCAGGTGGACATAGATAATTCTGCGGTCAGCACGATCACGCCGGCGGCTGATCCACCGTCGTTTTTCCAGTTGATCGAGTACATCGGTGATCGCCGATCGTGTGACATCGGTGTGATGCGCGATGTCCGCGGGGGTCGAAGGCTCGGGATCGAGCGCGTGCAGAACAATCAGTGCGCAAAATTTAAGGTCGGACAGTCCCTGCGTCGTCAAAAAACGCTGTAGTTCGTTTCGCATGGCACGGCCGGTTGTCACCAGGGACAGCAGCAACGCGCACCTGGCTTCATCGGCCTCATCGCTTTGCCGGGCTATCCGCAGCAGCGTTTTCACTGGCAGCGCCTCAGTTTGCATAGCTGCGCGCCTCCCGTGAGCGGACTGCAGTGGGGAAAATGAACGCCGGCGTTTTCACGAATGGTCACAGTACGCGTGATGAGCAATTTCTAGAAATACTTCCTCGCTCTTCGGCTGATGCCTTGGCGGCATGAGAGCGGGCGGTTGCGATCATCAACCTCTTTCAGCTCCGCCCGTTTTGATTCTTACCTTTGCGTCCGCTGCATTTCGCGTTTCACTCCGCGCTCCATGATCGAAGTCCGCAACCTCACCCGTATCTTTCGCACTTACAAGAAGCAGCCCGGCTTTTGGGGTGGCGTGAAGGGACTTTTCAAACGCGAGTTCGAGGAAACGGCCGCCGCCAAGGATATCTCGTTCGACATCGCCGAGGGCGAATTCGTCGGATTCCTCGGACCGAACGGCGCGGGAAAGACGACCACGCTCAAGATGCTCGCCGGTCTCATTTATCCGACAAGCGGCACTGCACAGGTTGCTGGCTTCGAGCCTAAAAAACGCGAGAACGCTTACCGGCGCTTGTTCGCGCTCGTGCTCGGCCAGAAAAACCAGCTGTGGTGGGATCTGCCTGCGATCGAGTCGTTCCTTCTGCTCCGCCACATCTACGGCATTCCCGAGGCGCAGTACAAAGAGACGCTCAACGAGCTCGTCTCGCTCCTCGGTGTTGAAGCAAAGCTCAACGTCATGGTCCGCGAACTCTCCCTCGGCGAACGCATGAAGATGGAGCTCATTGCCGCCCTGCTCCATCGCCCTCGGGTGCTGTTCCTTGATGAACCCACAATCGGCCTGGACGTGGTTTCACAAAAGGCCGTCCGCACCTTCCTGCGGGAATATAACCGCAAGCACCGCGTCACCATCCTGCTCACGAGCCACTACATGGCCGACATCCAGGAGCTCTGCGAACGCGTCATCGTGATCAACAAGGGCAAAAAAATCTACGACGGCGCGCTCGACCGACTCGAGGCGGGCTCAGGCAGCCGGAAAAAAATCATCAAGTTTCTCCCCCAGGATCCCGCCGCTTTTCCGGCGACATGGAACTCCAGGCACGGAACAGCGACGCGTTCAGATGAGGGCCAATTCACGATCAGCGTCCCAACCGATGCGGTGATCGCCGTCTCACAGGAAATCCTTTCTGCCGGCGCAGTCGCCGACATCACAATCGAGGACGTCCCGCTCGAAGACGTGATCGCCGAGCTGTTCGCAACGGCGTAAGGTGGAACGCGCACTACGAGCGCGTTCGTTAAATCCGGAAAATCCTTAAAGTAATTGAAGAGAGACGCGTTCAGAAAAACGCGCTCGGAGTGCGCTTTTCACCCTCTCACTTCGCCGACCACTTGAAGATCGTCGTGCTGAACGGCGGCAACGTCAGGCTGATGCTCTGGCTGTGTCCGTCATGGCCGACATCGTCAGTGTTCACACCACCGCCGTTGCCGAGACCGCTGCCACCGTAGTGCTGGCTGTTCGTGTTGATCACTTCGCGCCAGAAACCTTTTCGCGGAACGCCGATGCGATAACCCTCGCGGATCACCGGCGTGAAATGGCCGACGATCGCAAAAATATTTTCCTCGAAGGGATCCATGCGCAGATACGCCATCACGCTGGCATCCGTGTCGCTGCAATTGATCCAACGAAAGCCCTGCGTGTTGAAATCGTTCAGGCTTAGCACCGGTTCGTTGCGGTAGAGTTGATTCAGATCTTTCACGAGCAGCCGGATGCCGTCGTGGTCTTTGTACTGGAGCAGGTGCCAGTCCAGGCTCTGTCCGTAGGCCCATTCCCTCGACTGTCCAAACTCGCTGCCCATAAAGAGCAACTTCTTACCCGGCCACGCCCACATGTGCGCGTAGAGGGAGCGCAGATTCGCCGCTTTCTCCGGAATATGCCACGCGCCCATCTTGTAGAGCATCGAGGCTTTTCCATGGGTGACTTCGTCGTGGGAGAAAACCGTCACGAAGTTTTCCGAGTACTGATAAAGCATTCCGAACGACAGGTCGTTCTGGTGGTATTTCCGGTGAGCCGACTCCTTCTGGAAATAGCGCAGCGTGTCGTTCATCCAGCCCATGTTCCATTTGTAGTCAAAGCCGAGGCCGCCGTCCTTGGCCGGCTTGCTCACCCCGGCAAACGACGTGGATTCTTCCGCGATCATCACCGCACCCGGGAAATAGTGGTGAACGAGATCGTTTGTCGTCCGCAGGAAATGAATCGCCTCCAGATTTTCCCGGCCACCGTACTGATTGGGGATCCACTCCCCTTCTTTGCGCGAGTAGTCGAGGTACAGCATCGAGGCGACCGCGTCCACGCGCAGTCCGTCGATGTGATAAAGATCCATCCACGCGAGTGCATTCGCCACGAGGAAGCAGCGGACTTCATTGCGTCCGTAGTTAAAGATCAGCGTGCCCCAATCCATGTGCGCACCCTGCCGCGGGTCCGCGTGCTCGTAGAGGTGTGTGCCGTCGAACTCCGCGAGCGCGAACGCATCGCGCGGGAAATGTCCGGGCACCCAGTCCATGATCACACCGATGCCGCGCTGGTGCAGGTGATCGACGAAAAACGCAAAATCCTCCGGCGCACCGAAACGCTGCGTCGGCGCAAAATAACCCGTGACCTGATAACCCCACGAGCCGTCGAAAGGATGCTCCGCCACCGGCATGATCTCGATGTGCGTGAAGCCCATCTCGATCACGTAGTCGGCAAGCATCGGCGCCAGCTCGCGGTAACTGAGCACCTCGTCGGCTGCGCCCGACTTTCGTTTCCACGAGCCCAAATGAACTTCGTAGACCGACATCGGCTGATCGAGCCGGCCGGCTTTGGCGCGGCGCTGATCCATCCATGCGGCATCACCCCAGGAATGTTTTCTGGGGTTGTGGACAATCGACGCGTTGTTCGGCGGCGCCTCGAAATACATGCCGTAGGGATCTGTCTTCAGATGGATTCTCCCCGCCTGATCGTAGATCTCGTATTTGTAGAGCTCACCTTCGCCGAGTCCGGGAATAAACAGTTCCCACACGCCCGAGGCTCCCAGCGTTCGCATGGGGAAATACCGCCCGTCCCAGTGATTGAAGTTTCCCACAACCGAAACGCGTTTCGCGCTCGGCGCCCAGACGGCGAAAGAAACACCCGGCACGCCATCGATCACACGCAGATGCGCCCCGAGTTTTTCGTAGATGCGGTGGTCGTTGCCTTCGTTGAAAAGGTGCAGATCCAGATCGCCGAGTGTCGGCAAAAATGAATAGGGATCGCGGGCCTGACGGGTGTCGCCGTTGTGAAACTTCGCCTTCAACTCGTACGCGAACACGTCCTTTTGCTTCGGGATGAATCCCTCAAAAAATCCCTCCGGCGCAATCTGCTCCATCGGATGCTCCGCGCCAGTAGCGGTATCAACGACCACGCATGTCGCCGCTTCCCTCAAAAACGTCCGCACGACGACACCCTGGCTGCGCCCCTTTTTCGCCTGATGCATTCCCAGCAGATCGTGCGGCGAGGCGTTGGTGGCTTTCAGGAACGAGTCGAGTTCGGCTTTGGAGATGATCACGAGGAAGCGAGGGTTGGCTGAAAGGTGCCGGTAATCCGTTGAACGTCTAGCGCGCAATGAATGCGCTTCATTCCACTCTCTCTGCGAAAAACGTGCCAGTTGCCGGAAAGAGTTTCGCCGCCGGCAACGCAGGCACTCATCCGGTGTTCTTCAATCCACCGCTGATGCCATTGATCGTCAGTTCAATCACGGCACGCGTCGCCTCGTCTTCTTCCTTGCCCAGCTTTCCAGTCCGCAGGCGACGAATCATCTCCACCTGGATATAGTTCAGCGGATCGATGTACGGATTTCTCAACTGCACAGACTTCAGGAGCACAGGCTCGTCCGCCAGCAGCTGCTTCTCTCCGGTAATCGCGAGGATCGCGGCCTCAGTTCCCTCAAACTCACTGGTCAGCGCTGCGAGGATCTTCTTCTTGATGCGCGGTTCATCAACCAGCTCCGCATAGAGCCGGGCAATGGGCAGATCGGCCTTCCGCAACGTCAGCTGCGCGTTGTCGATCATCGTCTTGAAGAATGGCCAGCCGGCATACATCTCGCGCAACAATTTTTTGCCCGCGTTACCCTGCGAGAGAATCGCGTCGAGCGCCGCGCCCAGGCCGAACCAGCCGGGGAAAACAAAGCGGCTCTGCATCCAGGAAAACACCCACGGAATCGCGCGCAGATCTTCCACGCTCGTCGTGTTGCGGCGGAAGGTCGGACGCGAGCCGAGCTTCAAGTTGCTGATCTCGTCGATGGGCGTGGATTGTTTCCAGAACGCGAGGAAATCAGGGTCGTCGTGCACGAGCGCCTTGTACGCGGCAAACCCGGCCGCCGACATTTTTTCCATCGCCTCAAGCCATTCCTTCGGCGCGGGTTCGTGGTTTTTGGCCGCGTGCGCACCGAGCAAAACGCCGTACGCCATCTGCTCGAGAATGCGATGTGCCAGATCGGGATCGTGATAACGCGTGGACAAAACCTCGCCTTGCTCCGTCACACGGATGCCGCCGTCGCGCAGGCCGATCGGCTGGGCAAGAATCGCCTTCGCAGCCGGCCCGCCTCCGCGCGCAATGCTACCACCGCGGCCGTGGAAGAGAGTCACGCGCACATCGTGCCCGTGGCATACGCGCGCGATGTCATCCTGCGCCTTGTAGAGCGCCCAGTTGGCCGTGAGATAGCCGCAGTCTTTGTTCGAGTCCGAGTATCCGAGCATCACGTGCTGATGGCGGCGATGCTTCACCAGTTCCGACGAGGCATACAGCGGATGCGTGAACAACTCCGCGAGAATCTCCGGCGCGCGGTTCAAGTCATCCAGCGTTTCAAACAGCGGTGCGATCGGCAGCGGTGCCGCCGCCGCGAGTTTCATGAGCAGCATCACCTCGAACAGATCGGACACGCCATCCGTCATGCTGATGATGTAGATACCAAGCGCTTCAGGCCCGAACTTCGCGGAGACGTGGCCCGTCAGCGCGAGCGGCTCGATCACATTGCGCGTCGCCGGTGAAAACGCCGCGAGCTTCGCCGCGCTCAACGGCTTCGCGGAACCGATGGCCTCTGCGAGCAGCTCTCGCTTGGCCGCCTCCGAAAGCTTCGGGTAATCGGCGCGCCCGAGTACTTCGCTCACCGCGGCTTCATGCGGCCCGGAGTGCTGGCGCAAATCAAGTCGCGACGCGTGCAGTCCGAAAACCTCGGCCTGATCGCGCACTGTTTTGAGTTCGCCGCCCGCGAGGATCGCGCCGCGTCCGGAAGCCAGCGCCTCATGGATCGCCTGCAGCGTTTCCTTCACAGACTCCGCCGTGAGGCAGTTGCCCGAGTCGTCACTATCGTCGGCGAGCGCCTGGCCGCTGCGCACTTCGCTCACGGCCTGGCCGAGACGGTCGCGCAGACCTGCGAGAAGAAGACGGTACTGCTCGTGCGGGTAACGGCTGCTGAGTTGTTCAATGAGTGTCGAAAGCTGGCGGCTTTCGCGCAGCAGTTTCTTTATTCCAGTGGGAAGCGGCTCGCGCCGGTCCGAAATCGTCAGCCAGCGGCTCAAATCATAAACGCCGGCCTTCAGCTTTTCCGCCGCGAGACGCCGGTGCAGCAACAGCACATCCGCGGTCACTTTCGCCGTGACGTTCGGATTGCCGTCGCGGTCGCCGCCGATCCATGAGCCAAACGTCAGCCAGCGCGCGGGCGGCTTCACGTCGGGGTAGTGCTGTTTGAGCGCACGCTCCATGTCCACGTGCAGGCGCGGCAGGGTGTCGAAAAGCGTCGTCTCGAAATACCAGAGCCCCGTGCGCGCCTCATCGGTCACCTCGGGCCGCGCCGTGCGGCTGCGATCGGTGAGCCAGAGCGAAACGATTTCACGCTCCACGCATTGCGGATCGTTGAAGTCAGGATTGCTCTGCTCAGGCTGCGCGCGGTGCCGCAAAATATCCGCCAGCCGGCGCAGTTTCGTGAGCAGCGTCCGCCGTTTCGATTCCGTCGGATGCGCCGTGAACACCAGTTCGATGGCCACACTGTCCACCAACGCCTGCATCGTCGCGTTATCGACGCCGCGGTTCTTCAAATCGACGATGGCCGCCTCGATCGATTCGCGAATCGGGCGGGCGTCATCCGATTTGGGCTCCGCCAGCAGGCGCGCCGCCCGGCGCTTGCGCAGCAGCAGCACGCGGAAATTTTCCTCGGCCAGATTCACCAGTTCAAAATAGAGCGTGAACGCCATCGCCTGCGTGAACGCCTGCTCCGGCGTCAGCTTCGCGACCACCGCCGCCAGTTTTCCCGCCGCCGCCTCATCTCCGCCGCGCGCCGCCTTTGCGAGGGTGCGAAGTGTCTCGACGGTTTCAAAGGCCTCCTGCCCTTCCAGTTTACTGATGACTCTCCCCAGGGATGAACCGAGTGAGCGGATCTCAGCACGCAGCTGAGCCATGTCTTGAAGCGCTGTGGATTTAGACCGTGAGGAAGAGGGAGCCATGTATCGGAGTTACGTCGCGGGCCGCGACCATGGGCAGCGACGTCGGAGCGGAAAAGCGAAAAGTGGGCCAAGCTGCCGTTCATTATGCGGGGCTTGCCTGAGGCCGGAGGCGCGCTTTGCTCCCGCTAACCGTGACCCGCCGCCTCCTCCGCCTATTGTTTGCCGCCCTGCTGACCGCACTGTCGCTCTCCGCCGAGGTAATCAGCCCGGAACTCACCGGCGGCCAGTTTACCAACGATATGGACACCGGTGAGTCCGTCGTCACCCGGGCCGAAGGCCGCGATCCACGCCTCGTTTACGGCAACGCCGTGCTCGAAGCCGACGAAATCCGCTACAACGCCAAAACCCATATCGCCACCGCCCGCCGCAACGCCCGCCTCACCCGCGGCGCCGAACGCCTGGTCGCCGATGAAATCGTTTACCGGCTCGACACCAAAACATTCACCGTCACCTACGTGAGACTCGGCGCCTTTCCTCTTTATCTCTCCGGCACCAGCGTCACCGGCACGAGCGATGAGATCACCATCCACGATGCCGTCATGACCTTCCACGAGCCCGACGTCATGGGCCCCGTGCTCAAGGCCGACAAACTCGTCTATCGCCCCAAACAAAGCGTCCGCGCGGAAAACGCCAGCATCGGCGTCGGCCCGATTCGACCGATCCAGTTCATTACCTACGAGCAGTCGATCAACGAGCCGCTCTTCTCCTATCTGACCGCCCGCGCCGGCTATCGCGGTAATCTCGGCGCGTTTGTCGGAGTCGGCACACGCGTGCCGGTGGCTCCCGGTGTGCAGGCGGGTGGCGACGTCAGTTTTTTCACCAAGCGCGGCCTCATGCTCGGACCAACCGCCACCTATCAGCGCGGTCAGGGTGACCGGACGTATTCCGGCGCGCTGAAAACCGGGTACATCTACGATTACGGCGAAACGCTCACGGATATTCTCCATGAACCGATTTCTCACCACCGTGGTTATGCCGAGTGGACGCACCAACAGCACTTTTCGGAAACGGTCACCCTCAACAGCCAGATCGTCTACTGGAGCGACTCGGAGGTCATCCGCGATTTTCGCCCGCAGGAATTCTATCCTGTTCAGCAGCCCGACAGTTTCATTGAGGCCGCCAAGACCAGCGACAATTACGTCCTCTCGGTCTTCACCCGCGTCCAGCCCAACCCCTACTATCGCGTTCAAGAGCGCCTGCCCGAGGTGCGCTTCGATCTCCTGCCGTTCGCGCTTCCGCTCGGAATCTACCAACAGGCGCAGGCGAGCGCCGCCGCCTTGCGCGAAGACGATCTTCACGACGGCCCGGCCACGCGCAGCGACCGGCTCGACACCTACTATGGTCTCTCGCGTCCGATCAACCTGAGCCCGTGGCTCGACATCACGCCAGTCGCCGGAGCTCGCGTCACGCACTATGCCCGCGCCACGGGCGGCAAAGACGACTACACCCGCACCTTGGGCGAGGTCGGCGCCGACGCCAGCCTCCGCGCCAGCGGAGTGTACGCCTATAAAAATGAACGCTGGGGCATCGATGGTATACGCCATCTGATCACGCCAAAACTGTCCTATCGTTACATTCCTGAAGCGGACAAAGGCCGCGCGTACATCCCGCAGATCGATGACCAAACGTTTCAGACTTATCTGGAGCCGCTGGGCCTCGGCCAGCAACGGGCGATCGACGACCTCCACGCCACCAACACGCTCCGCCTCGGCCTCGACAACCTGTTCCAGACCCGTGAACGAAGTTACGGCTCGCGCGATCTCCTGCTCCTCAATTTCGCCGCTGATTTCCATCCAGATCCCGCGCCAGACGAGGACGATTTCTCCTCCATCCACACAGAACTCGCCTTCACGCCCGTCAAATGGCTGACCTTCAATCTCTACAATAGCGTGACGCCCGACTTCAGCCTGCGCGAGCTGAACACGGGCTTCACAGTTCGCGACGGCGATGACTGGTCGTTCTACTTCGGCAATCACTTCCTTTACCGGAATATTGAAGAGTACATCGCCGAGGGCCGCTACCGCTTCAATGAAGCCTGGGGCTCGTACGCGCGCCTGCACTTCGATGCGCGCAAAAACATGTTCATGGAGCAGACCTACGGCCTCGTCCAGAACCTCGATAACCTCTGGAATATTCGCTACGGCGTCTCCGTCTTCAACGGTGACCGCCGCGAAAGCAAATTCGGCTTCAGCATCGAAGTTCATCTCGTCGGCTTCTGATTTTTCAGGCGGAAACTCCTTTTTTTCCCACGCGAGCCTTCTCCATGGACGCCCACGCCGCCAATCAGGCTCGCACCTTCCTCGCGCTTTTCGCCGAGTTGCGTCCACACCTCCGCACCGATCGCAACCTGCCTGCCCGCATCCAGCAGCGCCTGAGCCGTGAGCGCCGCTTCGGATCCCGCGACCGACGCCTGTATCGCGAACTCCTCTACACAGCCATTCGTTATCTTCCGTGGATGGAAGCCGCCCTGGCGATTTCAGAAGATGACGCCATTCGCACCGTCGCCTGGCTTGCCGCCGATACCCCGGCAACCCGAGCCCTCAAGCAGGCCCTGACGCCCTCCAACTGGCCCGCGCTGCCATCTACGGTCGCCGCGAAGGCCGCGCATCTGGGCGCAGTCGCCCGTGAATCGCTGCTTCCTGAATGGTTTCGCAACCATTGCCCCGCCGCCTTCGAGTCGCCCGATCTCGACGTTCTCAACACACGGGCTCCCCTCTGGTTGCGTCTGCAAACCGACAAACTCGACAAGGTCTTCAACGAATTCACCGCTCGCGGCTGGACGTGGCGTGCGTCCGGCATTCTGCCCGAGGCCATCGAGCTCTTCACCGATTCCGACATCACCCAGACCGACGCCTACACGTACGGCCTGATCGAAATCCAGGACCTCGGCTCCCAATTGATCCTGGCGTCCGTCAAACCGCAGGCCGGCACCCGCTGGCTCGACGCCTGCGCCGGCGCCGGTGGAAAAACGCTCCAACTCGCACGGCTCCTCGGTCCATCCGGTCACATCACCGCCCACGACATCCGCCCTGCGGCGTTAACCGAGCTCCAAACGCGCGCCTCCCGCGCCGGACTTCGCAACGTCGCTGTCTCACAGTCTCCCACCGGCGCCTTCGATGGCGTTCTGGTAGACGCCCCTTGCAGCGGCACCGGCACCTGGCGCCGCTCACCGCACCTGAAGTGGTGCACAACCGAGTCCGACATCGCCGCAGCCGCTAAACTGCAGCTCGAACTTCTCGCGCGCTTTGCCGCCCACGTCCGCCCCGGCGGCCAGCTCGTCTACGCCACCTGCTCGCTCAGCCGCCGCGAAAACGACGACGTAGCCTCGGCCTTCCTCGCCGCCCACCCTCAGTTCGCGCCAGCTGTTCCTGTCCGCACGATCCTTCCCGCGATCAACAACACCGACGGCTTTTTCGTCGCCTCATTTTTGAAAAGCGAATTGTCGCCTGAACGCTAACCCCGCCACATTACCTCCAGCACCTGCCCACTACTCCCTCATGAAATTCCTAAGCTTCGTTACACTGCTCGCTCTAACGACCCTCAGCCTCCGCGCCGCACCACCCATACAGGCCAAGACAGACGATGGCCGCGTCGTTCTGCTGAAAGAGGATGGAACCTGGGCATTTGCCACTCCCGCTCCCGCCAAGAAAAGTGCCGCGGCGGGAACCACCAGCAAGGCCGCGGGTAAACGCGATGCCTACACCGTCGCCTACAACTCGAAGCAGTGGCGCGTCAGGAAAGGTGATCAGGACCCGGTGGATCTCAAATTCACGACCAGCGATGGCGACGGCTATGCGATGGCCATCTACGAGCGACTCACGATTCCTGTCGAGACGCTGCTCGAAGTCGCCCTTCAAAACGCCATCGAAGCGGCGCCGGATGCAGAAATCGTTGCCCAGGAAAAAGTGCAGATCAACGGCCGTGAATTCGTCCGGCTGAAAATCCGCGGCACCATTCAGAACATCAAATTCCTCTACTACGGAATCTACGGCTCAGGCGACTGGGGTACCATTCAGCTTATCTGCTACACCGGCGAAAATCTTTATCCGGAGTACAAAAAACGCTTCGAGGAGCTTCACTCCGGTTTGGAAATCGCCCCGGTGCCAACCGAGGCGGCCGAAAAAACTCCCGGCGCCTGATTTGGAACCGCGGCCGGCCCACTTTTCCATTGCCCGCCGCACCCGCCGCCCAACCATTCCCGACCCGTGGTTCCTGACGCAGATTATCGCATTAAACTCCCGGCCTTCGAAGGCCCGCTCGATCTCCTCCTCTTCCTCATCCGCAAGAGCGAAATCGACATCTACGACATTCCGATCGAGTCGGTCACCCGTCAGTACCTCGACGTCATCCGCTCCATGCAGCAGCTCGACCTCGAAGTCGCGGGCGAGTTTTTCGTCATGGCCGCGACGCTGATGGAAATTAAGAGCCGCATGCTTCTTCCCAAGGGCCACCATGCGATCGATCCCAACGCCGAGGACGACGACGCCATGGACCCGCGCTGGGAACTCGTCCACCAGCTCCTCCAGTACAAAAAATTCAAGGAGGCCGCCCGCCAGCTCGACGACCTCGCCATCTTCCAACGCGACAAACTCGTCCGTTTCGTTTCCACCCTCGCCCCCACGGAAGACGAGCGTCCGCTCAAGGGCGTGGACCGCATCGAGCTCTGGAACTCGTTCAACATCGTCCTCCGCCGCCTTGCCGAGAAACTCGTCGTGGGCGAAATCAAGGACGAGCAGGTCACCGTCTCCGACCAGATGGAGGCCATCCTCCATCGCATCGTCACCGAGAAGTCCTTCATCTTCTCCGACCTCTTCCCGGAAAAAACCAGCCTGCGCGTCCTCGTGGCGACGTTTATCGCCGTCCTCGAACTCACGCGTCTCGGAAAACTCCGTGTGCGCCAGACGGATGCCTTCGACGATATCGTCGTTTCCGCACGCGAAGACGCGCCTGTTCCGCTCGCTGCCGAACAGGCCGGGGAGAACGCACTTGAAACACCTTCCGCCCCGGACACGTTACTCGCGTGAGCAAGAAGCCCGTTAAACGCACTCCCGCGAAAATCAAAAAAGCCACCGGTCCCGCCGGACTCCTGGGAGTCGGCTTGGATAACAACGACGGCCACAAGCGCGTCACCACCGGCGAACAATTCGCCATTGTCGGGGGTTCCGAGGAAACCCACGGACGCATGACCGAGACCGTCGTGAAAACGTTCGAAGAGCTAAAAAATCGCGGCAAACACCTCTCCCAAGTCGAGCGTCAGGAACTGGCCGAGATCATCCACAAATCCACGCCTCGCTAGTCTGCCTTGGAGGGACGACCTCCGTGTCGTCCACCTGCGCACCACCAGGCGCTGCCAACCCATTTGCCAAAACTCATCTTCCCGTTTCGTTACAGCCTTCCTTAATAAAACCATCCATGTCCGAAAAAATCGCCAACCTCACCAACGACACCTTCAAGAGCACCATCAGCTCGGCCACGCCGACGCTGGTCGATTTCTGGGCTCCTTGGTGCGGACCGTGCAAAGCCATCGCTCCCATCCTTGAAGAGCTGGCCACGGAACTCGACGGCAAGGTCAAGATCACCAAGGTCAACGTGGACGATAACGATGCCATCTCCGCCGAGTACGGCATCCGCGCGATCCCAACGATGCTCCTCTTCAAAGGCGGCCAGCTCGTCGAGCAATTCGTCGGCATGCAGCCCAAGGCCTCGTTGAAGGAAAAACTCCTCGCGAAGATCTGAGTTTCGCCCGGATTTCCCTCTATTTCATGACGCCACCGGCCTTCCGGTGGCGTTTTTTGTTCTATAGAACGGATTTTTTGCAGTTTCCGCGTCGTTGGCTCTCTTTGGGACGTACTTGTTTCGATTTTTCCAACCGGGGCTTAATCCCCATGCGCTCACAGCCGATAGATTCAAGCGTGGTCCACACCCTAGCGAAGCAAACCATCACCCGGGTCGCCGCCGGACTCGAAACCGGCGAGGCCGCCGGCTTGGCCGAAATCGTCGAGCTCATCCAACAGCTCTCCGGCAACGCCAACCAGACCTCGGTCGAGGAGCTGGCCGCTTTGATCGGCAAGGACATCGTCGTCACCGCCAAGGTCATCACCGCCGCAAACACGATGGGCTACAACCCATCCGGCGTCGAAATCGCCACCATCAGCCAGGCGATCCACGTCATCGGGTTTAATAAAATCCGCCAGCTCGCCCTCGCCCTTCTCCTCATCGAAAACGCCGAGCGCACCCTCAATCCTCACGAAAAACGCGAGATAGCCGCTCTCGCACTATGCAGTGGCCTCATGGCCGAAGCCGTCATGAACCGCCATGGCACCCATGAGCCCGAGCAAGCCTTCATCTGCGCTTCCCTGCGCAACTACGGCCGCCTCCTCATGACCACGTTCATGCTGGATGAGTACCGTCAGGCCCGCGAAATTTCCGCCGAAGGCATCTCCGAAGACGAAGCCTTCCGCCGTGTCTTTGGTCTCACGCCGCTCGAACTCGGCTACCATCTCCTCGAGAGCGCCAATCTCCCCGAGGCCATCCTCAAATCCCTGAAGACGCTTCCCGTCGACGCGCTTCGCCAGGCCGCCACAGGCAACGAAATCGAACTCCTCGTCCTCGCCGATCTCTCGGTGAAACTCGGCGAACTCGCCCTGAAGCCCGATCTCAGCGCCGCCGACTTTCAACGCGGCGTGATGTCCCTCTCGGCCCGCACCGGACGCATCTTCGGCCTGGATCCCGAATCCCTCGTTTCCATCCTCGGCGAAGCCAGCCACCAGCTCAACGAATTCGCCCGCACGTTTAATCTCACCGCCATCAGCCAGCAGGTGAATCCCCGCCTTCAATCGCGCATCGCCGGTGAAGAACCCGAGGCCGTCCGCAAGGCTCAACTCGCAGCCTTGCGCCTTTCGGCCAATCCAATCACCGCCGACACCGCATCCGGCAACACAGGCACGCCGCCAGTCGTGCCGGTCGAAGCCACACCCGCCGCGAGTTCGAGCGAAACCGTTTTCCAGCAGGCTTTCGAAACCGGCATCGACCAGCTCGCCAGCCTGCTCGACGAACAACCCGTCAGCATGATGAAGGTCTATCAGGTTGTCCTGAAGGCCTCGTTACAGGGTTTTGCCGCACGCGACGGACTCATCCTTACGCGCAAACCCGACGGCGTCTACGTCAACGCTCTCGGCGCCGGTCCTCTTTTCGACGCAGTACGCGGCCGCTCGCTCGTCCGTGAAACCGACCGCGACGTTTTCGGTGTCAGTCTCCAGCGCATGGAGGATGTTTTCATCTACGATGCGACGGATCCAAAAATCACCGCGCACATCCCCGCCTGGATGAAGCCCGGCAACCTTGCGTCCTTCGTGCTTCTGCCGATCCACGAAAATAAAAAACCCTTTGCGCTGCTGCTCGCGGGCTGGTCCGAGAAAAAGACGAAAAGCTTTTCCGTGACGCAAATCCGCCAGGTCCGCTCGATGCTGAAGCTCGTCGGCACCGCCCGGCGTCTCGCGCAAACCTGATTTCTTTGCCAGCTTAGGCTGGACATCCGCGCGCGAAAACCTGCGAATCTCCGCCCGCCGTCTCCGGAGAGGTGGCAGAGTGGTCTATCGCGGCGGTCTTGAAAACCGCTGGGGCGAAAGCTCCCGGGGGTTCGAATCCCTCCCTCTCCGCCAGCCTTCACTGAAGGCCCGCATTCCATGCACCACCGGCCCGTATATGCGGTGATCCACGCCTCAACTGAGTGAAGACAGAAATGCCTGAAGCGTTCGTGTCATCCTCATTCACATCTGTAATCAGCGGGCACGTTCTTCGGATTATTCGCGGCGTCGGCCGAAGCGACCGTGGAGGAATCCGTCAGGCTTCGCTTGCGGCGTTCCAAACCAGGGCATTGAGAAATCAACTTCGAAAATCCGGGGCGGACGACACTTGGTCCGCAAAAGCGCACATAACCGTGCTGCACGGCAAAGCGCACCAGTTCACCTTTTTGCTGGATACCAAGCTTGCGGTGCAAATCGCGTCGCACGGATTGAACCGAGGAGGGTTTCATCACAAGCATCCGTGCGATGGTCGCGTCGTCGCTGCCGTCTCCAGCCGCTGCCAGGACGAGTTGCTCCACGGGCGAGAGTAACAGGCACAGCCCCAAATGAGCTTCGGCCATACGATGTAACAGTCCAGGACTCCAATATCTCCTTCTTGTTTGGATCAACTGCAACACGGTCTCGAGAGCCCGCCGGCCTTCGCAGCAAGAATCTAAAACCGCGTCCAAGTGAAGATGACGGACACACAGCAACATTCTCGCACTCCACTCTGCCGCCACCGCGACAATGCGGTGGAACGGATGTCGAGCCACATCCCAAGCGCAAAGATCGTCGAGTACGTCTTGGGAATTCAAATTCAAATCGATAATGAGGAGATCAAAAGTGCTGGCGGTGCCGGTTCGCGGCAGCTCGACGCGCGCAAAAATTTGAATTTCTGCATCCGGAAAAACATTCGAGACTGACGCCCGCAACGTTTCCGCCAGGATAAAATTGGAAGCGAGTATCGCAACTTTCGTTACAGATTCGCGCGGGACTAAATAGACGGAAGTGCCCTGGCCCTCCTTGGCCGGCTCGAGGTTAGCAACTGTGCAGAGCTCACCCATACCGACGAAGTTTTAGGAATCGTTATTCCTGCCGGGTCAAGCGGGCTGAATGCCGGAATTGTCGGTGGACTCGCTAAAATCCGGTAGTTTTTCCGGCTACGGTTACAATCGCGTCAATCCTGCATTACCTGAGAGCACCACCCTAATTCTAGGGTTCCTCGGGTCTTGCGACGCTTTTAGCCACGCTCAGGGCTGAGGTCGGCGAAACTTTCGCCATGTCCGCTTCACGAATCATCCCCGGGCCCCGCTCGAATTTATGACAACGCCGTCCATCGGACTTTTACCCGAAGCGCCCGCGTTGGCGTTATCGATGAAAGACGGTAAAAAAGGAGGATTCGAAAGTACCCAAGAGCATCTGCAAGCGGAGGTAGCGTTGCTCGATCTGCGGATTCGCGAAGAAATTTTGCGATTCCGGGAAAATGCACCCGGCCAGATCGGAGACACGTTTCAAGGCTTGGCCATTTCACAGGCAGAAGTTCTCCGGCTCCTTCGTCCACTACGGCGGCCCAGATCGGATAACACGAAGAAAACCTCCGTTTCGATCAAGATCCTGGCCGCAGAGAAAAAAATGGACCGCTCCCGTCGGACGGCGACGGCCGCGGGCACTCCCTTGGCTCTCACTCATTTGTCCTCTTGTTTTGGACTCAACCGCTTGCAGGAGCGCTGCCTCATCGCTGGGTTCGCGGCTGAACGAGAGCGCCGATATCAAAAGCTGTTTGGCTACCTGCACGATGATCTGACCTCGCGGCGTCTTTCCGTGGAGCTCGCAATCCGTCTCTCAAGCAACAATTTCGACGAGGCCGGACAGCTCTGGCGCGAATTCGCGGGCGGATCGCCTCTCCTAGGCAATCATTTGGTTTCTCTGCACGACGAAACGGCCGAAACGCCAGCACCGTTGGCCTCGAAAATACTGAAGCTCGATGAGCGCATCGTGCGCTTTCTATCAGGTGATTCCGCGGGCGATCCAAAATTGGAAAGTTTCGTGCGCCGTTACGCCCACACAAATCCCGGCGAGTTTCGCGAATGGTGGCCGGCTGGCCTGCGTGAATGGAGCGGCAGCTTCGCGCCCGCCGCAGCGGCGGAGCCCGGTGCATTCGTCTATTTTCAAGGATCACCGGGGGCAGGAATGCGAGAGGCTGCGGCATGGCTCGGCCACGAATTGCATCGCCCCCTTTTGATCATCGACGCCGATCAGGGCCACACCGGTACGCTGCCGTGGAGCGAAATGCTCTGGCGCGTGCGTCGCGAAGCGAGACTCACGCAAGCGATAGTCTGTTTCGAACATTTCGATCGGCTCCTCGAATCCGGCGAAATCGGACGTCTGCAAAGTCAGGAGCTGATACGCACCGCCGCGACGATCACCTCGCCGGTGATTTTTATCGGGCAGGGGAATTGGAAATTAAACTCGGCCGAAATTCCCGCAACCGCAGCAACGTGGGAATTCGTGCTGCCTTCCCCACAGACGCGCCAGCAATTATGGAAAACGCATTTGAACGGTGATCTTTCGCATCCGGCGCGCGCGGGCCTCGCCGACCTCGCGGCGACGTTCCGTGTGACTCCGGAACAAATCAAAATTGCCGCCGGGCTCGCGAGACAAAGCGCTTTGCGTCGTTCACCCCATGCGCCCGAGCTGACCCTCGCGGATCTTTCCCAGGCATGCTACGCACAAACCAACGACCGCCTTGATGGCTTGGCGAGACGCTTGGTTACAGACCGCGCATGGAAAGACCTTGTGCTGCCCGCGCAGCCGCAGGCCCAACTCCACGCGATCTCCGCGCAGATGAAGTACCGCGATCTCGTTTATGGGCCGTGGGGATTCGGCCACCGGGGCAATCGCGGCTGCGGACTCAACGCACTATTCTACGGATCATCCGGCACCGGCAAGACGCTCGCCGCCGAGGTCATCGCCAACGATCTCGGTCTCGCGCTCTACCGGATCGATCTGTCGGCCGTCGTCAGCAAATACATCGGTGAAACCGAAAAAAATCTCGAACGCATTTTCCGCGAGGCGCAGGCGGCCAATGCGATTTTATTGTTTGACGAAGCGGATGCGCTTTTTGGCCGGCGCTCGGAGGTAAAAGACGCGCACGATCGCTATGCAAATATCGAGATCGGGTATCTTCTGCAGCGAATGGAGGAGTTCGATGGCATGTCGATTCTCACCACCAATCTTCGGAAGAACCTCGATGAGGCATTCGTTCGTCGGCTGCAGTTCATCGTAGAATTTCCGTTTCCAGACGAGGCCTCCCGATTGCGCATCTGGCAGAGCCACCTGCCCTCCTCCGCGCCGCGCGCGGCCGATCTCGATCTCTCCTTTTTGGCGGAAAGGTTCAAATTATCGGGCGGGCATATTCGTAACATCGCGGTGCGCGCCGCATTCAGTGCGGCGTCCGCGCACGAACCGATTGGAATGCCGCATTTCCTGCGCGGCGTGCAAAGCGAATTCCAAAAGATCGGGCGTACTTGCGCGCCGTCCGAGTTTGAGCCCTACGCGAAGCTCCTCGATGAAGCGGCCAGCCACCCGGAAGCGCCCTTCTCTCTGCTGGCGGAGGCACGGTCATGATCGATGATCTCGATCGCTCGATTGAAAAACTGCTCCAGCTGGAGCTGGGGCCGGTGCTGCCGTTCGACCTGAGTTTCGCGATTCCCGACAGGAATTTTTCGCCGGTATCCGGGACGAAGAATACCGTCGGTTGCTACTTGTACGACATTCGCGAGGATCGCGAATTGCGCCGTGTCGAACCCAGCTTGCAGCGCCGCGCGGATGGCACCGTCGTCCGCAAATTTCCTCCGGCGCGCGTGCTGCTCTCGTATTGCATCACAGTGTGGAGTCCCGCCGCGCTGACTCCCGCAACGGCGCCCACACTGGACGAACACAAGGTGTTGAGCGACGTGCTGCGGGTCTTCCTCAAATACCCCGAACTCCCGGCGAATATTCTCGTAGGCGCACTGGCCGGACAACAACCACCGCTGCCGACGACCACTATCCTCCCGGACATCGCAAAAAGCGTGAATGATTTCTGGACCTCCCTTGGCGGCCAGCTTCGTCCGTCGCTCGACTACAAAATCACTTTGTCGCTGGATTATCGCGCTCTCGTCTCCGGCCCGCTGGTTACGACACAGATCAACCGTTACGGTTCGTCGGACATCACCGGGACGATGGACGAGCAGATTCAGATCGGCGGCATGGTGCTCGACCAAGCGGCGCCGCCCAACCCGATTCCAAATGCCTGGGTGCGGCTAGATGCAGCCGGCCGCACCGAGATCACCGACGTCGCGGGGCGATTCATTTTCACCGGCGTCACCCGCGGTCCGCACGTCCTGCAAGTCCGTGCCGTCGGATTCCAGGACGCTGTCCGGGGCATCTCGGTGCCGGAGCCCACCGGCGACTACAACGTCACTCTCCTCCCCTGATTCATTCCCTCAGTCGAAACTACGCATCGCGTTTAATCCGAAATTAACATGGCCACGTATACCACCCCCGGCGTTTACATCGAAGAACTGCCTGCCACCGGCCCCATTTCCGGAGTGGGGACCAGCACCGCCGCCTTCATAGGGCAGGCTCTTTCGGGCCCTATCAAAGTACCAACCAAGGTCACGAATTGGACCCAATTCAAAAATCTCTTTGGCTCCTACATTGTTTCCCCGCGGCGCTTCATGGCGAACGCAGTCGAGGGATTTTTCAAAAATGGCGGCATGGTGGCGTACATCGTGCGCGTCGGCACCGCGAAGCGTGCCTTCCTCGACCTGGCCGATCGCGCCGCGGGACTTAGCTTGCGCGTGGAGGCGCTGGTGGAAGGCACCGCGGGAAACCTTATAACGGCGCAAGTCCAGGATGCACAAATCGTCACCGCCGGCGTCGCACTGCGCGCTGAAGCCCCGATCACGAGTGCGGCCAATAATCTGATCAACCTGGCGGCCGCCGCTGATGCCGCGAAGTTTCGCCCTGGCGATGTCATCACGATCCAAGGCTCCGCCGAGCGCGCCACGATCGACCGGATCCGCATCGATCAGATCTTTTTGCAGTCAAATCTCGCTGGAGCCTTCGGCGCAGGCGTTGTCCGCATCGCCAACCTCGTTCCGACACAAACGACATTTCGCGTGGGCAACGGCAACGGCATCGAAGCCGGCAGCGTGATCCAGATCAAACAGGGCGGCACGCAGGAGAATGCCATGGTCGATAACGTACTCGCCGGGTTCATCACGCTGAGCCAGGGACTCAGCAACACCTACACTATGGCGGCGGCCGATACCGCCACAGCCATCACAAGCTTCGAATTCAATCTGATCATTCGGAAGACTGGCGTGCCCGACGAAAATTTTCTGAGTCTCGCGATGGACGCGCGACACAGCCACTACTTTGGCAAGATCGTTGATTCCGAGTGGGTGAACGTCTCGCTAGCCAACCCTCCATCGGCCGCGGTCCCTCCTGCCAACCGGCCGGCCGTCGTTGGTGCGACCAATCTCGCGAGCGGCACGGCCGACAACCTGGGCGCCATCACGCCGAATGATTACAGCGAAGGCATCGACTCTCTCAGCCTGGTTTCCGATGTCAGCATCCTCTGCGCGCCTGATCGCACCGACGCAACTGTGCAACAGGCGTTGATCGCTCATTGCGAAACGTTGGGCAACCGTTTCGCGATTCTCGACGCCGGACGTGGCGCGGCGCCATTCGGACCTGGCAGCGTGGTGAACCAGCGCGCCGGCTTGGAGTCCGCACGAGGATACGCAGCACTGTATTATCCCTGGCTCGCGATTCCAGATCCTCAGAGCACGACCGGAGACACGTTGCTGGTGCCACCTTCGGGATTTATGGCAGGCATCTACGCACGCGTGGATCAACAACGCGGCGTGCACAAAGCGCCCGCCAATGAAATGGTCACGGGAGCTCTCGCGCTTGAGCGGGTGTTCAGTGAAACCGACCTGGGCCAGCTGAACGTCGAGGGCATCAATCTCATCCGCACTTTCCCGAACCGTACGCGGCCCACCGTCTGGGGTGCGCGCACAACGAACCCTCCCGCCGAGGCACCGTGGCGTTATATTAACGTTCGTCGCCTTTTCATCTATATCGAGGGCTCGATCAAAGACGGAATTCGCTGGGCCGTTTTCGAGCCAAACGACTTGGCGCTCTGGGAAAAACTCAAGCGGACCATCTCGGAATTCCTCACCCGGGTCTGGCGCGGCGGCGCGCTCTTCGGGGCGACTGCAGACCAGGCCTTTTACGTCAAATGTGACGAGGAGCTGAATCCGCCATCGGTGCGCGCCCTGGGCCAGGTCTTCGTCGAGATCGGCATCGCTCCCGTGCGGCCGGCCGAATTCGTCATCATCCGCATCGGCATGTGGGACGAAGGCTCGGAAGTCTCGGAGTCCTGACCGTCTTTTCGTTTCAACCCTCAACTGAGAGAATCACACCATGGCACAAACTGGCGCAGCGGTGGACCCCTACCGCAATTATAACTTTCTCGTCGAGATCGACGGCATCGCGCAGGCGAGTTTCGCTGAGTGCACCGGACTCGACGCCACGACCGAGAGTATCGAATACCGTGAAGGCGGCGACAATCTCACCGTCCGAAAAATGCCCGGCAAAACAACGTATGGAGACATCACGTTGAAATGGGGACTCACCGATTCAAAGGAACTCTGGGACTGGCGCAGACAGGTCATCCAAGGAACGGTGCAGCGAAAAAACGGCTCCATCGTCGTCTACGACAGCGCGAACGCAAAGGAGGTCGCCCGCTGGAATTTCGTCCGCGGCTGGCCCGCCAAATGGGACGGCCCGAATTTCGACGCGAAGGGCAAGGACATCGCGCTCGAGACATTAACCATAGCGCACGAAGGCATCGACCGGATCTGACATCATGTTTCAAACCGAATATCCATTCACACTGCCAAAGGGCTACGTCGACGAAAACGGTGCCCTGCACCGCGAGGGAATCATGCGCCTGGCGACGGCCGCGGATGAAATTCTTCCCCTCTCTGACCCGCGGCTGGAAAAAAATCCAGCCTACCTCCTGATCATCCTGCTCTCGCGAGTCGTGATCAAGCTCGGGCAGGTCAAGCAAGTCACCCCGAAGACGATCGAAGGCCTGTTTTCCGAAGACCTCACCTACCTTCAAGGCGTCTACAACCAGATGAACGGCACCGGACGCCGGCCCATCGCGGCCGTCTGCCCGAAATGCCAGCATCAATACACCCTCGAGGCCAATCTCCTGGGGGAATTAGCGGCTACCCCCTAGACCAGCTCCATCAGGAGGTAGCCTTCGTCGCCATGCATTGCCACTGGTCTTACCCCGACATCATGCACATGGAGCACCCCGAGCGTCAGCGCTGGGTCCGTGAGATCGTCGCAATGACCCGGAGTGATTCAGGTAAAAGCGTCCGTTTCGCCCAATGAACTCCACACTCGCCATTGCAGCGGGAGAACAACTTCCAGGCGAACGCTGGCGCAGCCTCGCGCTCGCGCAGGCACGCAAAGTCAGAGTTGGCCATCCCTGGGTCGAGATCTCGCAAAAATTGCTCACGCGACATCACTTGATCGAGCCTCGCGGCTGCGCCGCACGTCGCGGCTCGACTGAAGAATCCACCCGAGCCCAGGTTTCAGCACGACTCACCGCCGGCCCTTCGCCCCAGGCCGAAACGTCCCCTCACTCGACTCCGACCTCAACGGATCCCGTGGTCAGGGTGACACCGGCGGCGCAAAAAACGTTGCCCCCGAGTATGCAAGCGATGGTTGAGCAGCTGCTGCAAACGCGTCTGCCGCCGATTAAAATTCGCCACGATCAAGTCTCCGACCAGCTCGCGCGTCGTCATCAGGCTGACGCGCTCGTACGTGGTGATGAGATTCATTTTCGCCGCGGAGCTTACAATCCGGCGACTCCTGCGGGCCGTGGTTTGATCGCCCATGAGGCGACGCATCTCGCCTGGTCCCGCGGGCTGCGCCCACCCGCCGCCTCGTCTGCCGCGATGAACATGGCCGAGCTCGAGGAGCAACTAGCTTTGGAGGTGGAAAAGCACGTATTGCATCGCCAACCGTCCCCACTTTCAGCTCCGCGAGAGTCAACGCGCGCGAACCGCTCACCGGGAACCGCGGAGGCGTCGCGGTCAGATGCACGTTCCGCGGTGCGCACTGCGCTCACAAATAGGGAACTTTCCGCCGAAGAGTCGGAACCCGCACCAGTGGCGGGAATTTCCGAGAACCAGTTACGCACGCTTAAAGAAGAGCTATATCGGACGCTGCTCGATCGGTTGCGCTCTGAATTCGAACGCGGGGGATAAAGTATGTCGCTCGAAAAAGCCACGATCACCCGGCTGCGCACCGGCCAGCAAATCTCAGTGATGTTCAACCCGGCGGAGTATAGCTTCGACGTCGGAAATTCCTTTGCCGAGATCGACATCCCGGGACTGCGTGCCCCGCCGATCCAGTATGTCCGGGGTAACGCCCGCTCGCTGAAGATGGAACTCTTCTTCGATTCGTACGAAACGCGCGGCGACGTGCGCGCGGCGACGCAACAGATCACCGGGCTGCTCGACAAGGATCCCCTTACGCAAGCGCCCCCCATCCTGCTGTTCAACTGGGGCGGCTTCAGTCTCCAGTGCGTGCTCGAGAGCGCCGGGCAACGCTTCACGATGTTTTTGGAAGACGGCACACCCGTACGCGCCACGCTCACGGTGAGCTTTAAAGAATACCAACCCGTAACCGTCGAAATCCAGTCGGGCTTTTTTGTAGGCCCGCCAACCGTACACAACATCATCGCGGGAGAAACGGCGAGCAAGGTGGCAGAGCTTGTTCTCGGCGATCCCAAGGCGTGGCGTGCCATCGCCGACCTGAACAATCTCGACAACCCCCGCAAGCTGGTCGCCGGCACCGCACTTGTCGTGCCGCCGAAGCCTCCGCTCAACCTATCCTGACGCGATGGTCTCGAACTACTTCGTCCCCGCTTTCGACGTGAAGATCGAAGGTTTCACGCTCGCCGCGAACATCACGCAGGCGGTGATCGAGCTTAGCTATGACAACAACCTCGACACCGCGGACATGTTCACGCTGCGACTGAACAACGCGGACATGAGCCTTACGGATTCCGCGCTATTCGACGTCGGCAAAACGGTGGAGGTTCACATGGGCTACGCAGGCGATCTTTATCCGATGATCCTCGGCGTGATCACGGCGGTGAATCCCACGTTTCCGCAAAGCGGAGCGCCGAGTCTCAGCATAACCGGCTACGACAAGTCGCATCCGATGCGGCACAATACGCCCGAGCGCTTCACGTTCAAATACGTCAACGACAGTGTCATTGCGGCGGCGATCGCCGGTGAAAATCTGCTCATTCCCTTGATCGATCCCGCGCCCACGCCCGCGCGTGAATCTGTGCAACAAACAGGCAGCGACTGGGCGTTTCTCAAAGAATTGGCCGACCGAAATTTTTTCGAAGTCTTTGTGCGCTGGGACAAACTCTATTTCCGTTTTCCTCGACCACAGACGGAGATGACCACGCTGGAATGGGGGCGGAATCTCAGCAGCTTCAGCCCGAGGCTTTCCACGTCGGCGCAGGCAGGAATCCAGGTGTTGCGCGGCTACGACTACAAGCTCGCACAGAACATCGTGATGATTCTTCCCGCACTCTCCCTCGGCGGTGATCTCGACGACATTGTGGAGCGACTCGGCAGCAGCTTCATCGAACAACTGGTTTCACTCGGACGCTACGTCGTGCGCGACAAACCCGTGGACAACTACCTCGACGCCGCAGTCCTCGCCAAATCCATCCTGATGAAGCTGCTCGAGGGCTTGTATGAAGGCAGCGGCAGCTGCATCGGCCTGCCCCAACTGCGCGCCGGCGACTACGTGGAGATCAAAGGAGTGGGACGGCGCTTCAGTGGACGCTACAAACTCAGCAAGGTCACTCACACGATCAACAACAGCGGCTATCAGACGAATTTTGAGCTTTCGCAAAACGCCAACGCGACGCTGCTGCAGAGTCTGCGAAAAAACTCCTCGATGCCCCATCGCCGGACAAACAGGAATCGGCGGCCGCGAGCGGCGGCGTGGTGATCGGAAAAGTGGAAAACAACCTCGACACGGAGAATCTCGGGCGCGTCCAGCTTTCCTTCCCTCATCTCTCCGACGTGAATCTCAGCGCCTGGGCCCGCATCGCGACTCCAATGGCGGGCAATAACATCGGCACGTATTTTCTGCCCGACGTCGGCGACGAGGTGCTCGTCTCCTTCGAGGGCGGAGACATCAACAAACCGGTCGTGCTCGGTGGACTCTGGAACGGCATGAAACGCCCGCCCTCGGCCAACCTCGGATTCAACGAGAAAAAAATGATCAAGCTGAAATCGGGCATGCAGATCGTCTTCGACGAGACGCCCGGTACGGAGTCGCTGACGATTCAGGACAAGATGGGCTCGTCGATCAAGATGAGCTCACCGACGGGCGATATCACGATCGAGGCCAAGGGCAATGTCATCATCAAGTCCGGTGCCGCCGGAAAAATAGACCTCAATCCCTGAGCCCATGCAAAAACTCGTGGCCAACTCGAAGCGCAAGCTCACCTACGTCTACAGCCCCGCAGGCGTGACATGCGCCATGCCATCGGAAATCAACGTGCCCGCCATCCACACTCGAGCGGGAGGCTCCCCCGTGATACTGAAAGAAATCCAGCTTTCGCTGGTGCTCACAGGCAGTTTACCGGCCGGCGCCTTTGCCGGAACGGCTTCCGGCAGCATCACGGCCTCGACGCCACGTGTGCAGGGTGAAGGCCAGTCGCTGCTCGTGCTCGGTGACCAGGTGACGCTCACGTGCAACGACGGCACAACCACCGCACCCGGGTCCAGTCCTGTGAGCACGCCTGCGAGCGTTCAGGTAACGATCACCGACGCCGGCCAAATCTCCGTCTTCGCCAACCGCCCCTGATCTCTCACTCACATGATCATTCCCAATATTCTCGGTCAGGGATTCGGGACGCCGATGCAGATCAATGCGCGCGGCGGCATCCAGAGCACTCACGATGCGGAGAAAGTGCGCGAATCGATTCTCACGCTCCTCGGAACGCAATACGGCGAACGTCTGATGCGCCCAACGTTCGGCTGCAATCTTAAGACACTCGTCTTCGCGCCCAACAATCTGGCGACCGCCAGTCTTGCCCAACATTACGTGCGCGAAGGGCTCTCGTCCGGCGAGCCACGCATCCTCCTCGATGAAGTGACGGTGGACAGCGACAACGTGCACGGGCGCCTCGTGATTCACGTGCACTACCGGCTGCGATCGACCTACGAGCCGCAGAATCTCGTCTATCCTTTTTATCTTCAACCTTCGCAAACCTAAGGGGCCCTCTTTATGGCGCACGGAAGACTGGAACCACCGAACCTGGACGATCGCGTCTGGCAAGACCTCGTCGACGAAGCGAAGGCGCTGATCCCGCGCTACAATCCGGAGTGGACCGACCACAATCCGTCCGACCTCGGCATCACCTTGGTCGAACTCTTCGCGTGGCTCGTAGAGGGAATGATCTACCGGCTGAACCGTGTCCCCGATAAAAATTTCATCGAGTTCCTCAATCTCCTCGGCATCACACGCGACCCCGCTTCGCCGGCGACGACTTACCTCACTTATCAATTCGCGAACATCGCCCCTTCCCTGCTGCTCCCGCAGGGCGATCAAGCCGCCACGCAGCAAACGGAGCGGGACACCGCGGTCGTGTTTGAAACCGACGCGCCCGTCCAAATTTTGCCGATCAATCTTACAACCGCCCTCTTCGTTCAGAAGGCAATTTCTTTCAAATACAAGAAGGTCACCTCGAATCTGGTGTCGGCCCCGCTCTCGGGAATGTCGGTGAGCATTCCCACCGGTCAGGCGAGCACACTCCTGCTTGGCTTCGATCAACCAACACTGCAGTCGATCATGCTGCGTTTTCAATTCACCCACGTCGCGAATCCCGGCGACGTGCAGGTGCAGTGGGCGTACTCGCAAGCCGCGCTCGCGCCCTCGGCGTGGCCCGTGATTCCCGGGGCGCTCGATGGCACCAACCATTTTACGCAAAACGGTCAGGCCTCGTTCACAGTTCCGGCTGATTGGATCGCGCAAGCTCCTCCCTCGTGGGCCCCAAACCCCGTGCCGGATTCCTTGCCCGACACAGTGCAACAACCGTTGTTCTGGGTCGGCGTACGCATCAGCAATCTACTCGCGCAACCTTTCCAGCTGCAGCTGGATTGGGTCCTGTTCAACAGCGTCCACGCCACCAGTGCGCTCACGATCACCAAGCCCGAGGCCATGGGCACGAGCGACGGCCGTGCGTTTCAGTTTTTCGATTTGAAACAGGCGCCGCTTTTCCGCCGGCCGGGTGTGCCCGATCCTTACGATCATCTCGTGGTGCAAGTGCGTCTGCCGTTGGTCGGCGGCGCCTTCGGTCCTTGGGTGACATGGACCCGCGTCGAAAATTTTGCCGAAGGCGCGGGGAATGTATACCGGCTCGATCCTGTTACCGGTCGCATCAATTTTGGAAATTTCGATCCAGTGGCCTCGCCTGCCGGGCACGGCACGATTCCTCCCGATGAGAGCGAGATCCAGGCGTTGAGCTACCGCCACGTAAGCGCGGGAGCGGCCGCGAACGTTCCGCCGGGAACCATCACGGTCCTGAGGACTCCGCTGGCCGGCTTGAGCGGAGTCACCAATCCCGGCAGCGCGCAAAACGGCGCCAACGAAGAAAGCATCGATGATGCGAAACGCCGCGGCCCCGAAGCTCTGCGCAACCGCTATCGTGCGGTCACGGTCGAGGACTACGAATACCTCGGCAAGGAATCGTCTACCGACGTCGCCAAAGTCCGCTGTCTCGGGCCGCGCCAGTTCACAGTCTACGATCAATCCTTCAACGGCCTGGTCACGCCCGGCGACCCGTGGACCTACGGCGGATTGAATCGCGACACGGGAAACGTGCACGTCCTGATCATTCCCCCGGCACCGCTGACCAATCCCGTGCCGGCGCCATCCGCCGAGCTTCTACAACAAGTCGCCGACTACCTCGACGAACGACGCAGTGTCACCGCGGCTTTAAACGTCAGCGGCCCGCGGTATCTGCCGATCAAAGTCACGGCGCAGATAAAAATCTGGCGCAAAGCAGTCGACACCGGCTTGGTTCCCGACCCGGTTGCATCCAATCAAATCCGCGATGACATCGTCGCGAAGGTGAAGCAATTTCTTCACCCTACCCTAGGCGGCCCGGACGGCACCGGCTGGGAAGTGGGCGAAGATCAGACCATCGCGCCGCTTTTCGAGTTCATCAAGCCACCGAGTGAGGTTGGCTTCATCGCGAGCCTGCAGATCGAGGCGCAGACTCCACTCTACAGTCCGCCAGTACGGCTGTACCCGGTCGGCGCTCCGGGCGTGTGGATCAAATTCGCAGACTACGAGATGGTCTGCAGCGCGAGCAGCCACGCCATCACAGTGCAAAAAATCTAAGCAGACCGTCATGGCGAACAGCAGTTACCTTTCCTATCTTCCACCGGTTCTCTGGGTGCCGGAGAACGATCCGCAACAACTGCTGGGCCGGCACTTGCGCGTATACGAAAAAATTCTCACCGGTCTCGGTGCGAATGGCTTCGCGGTGCGTGCCGCAGCTCCGTTTCTCAGCGCGCTCAACGTCAGCATCACGCTGCAATTGGAAGCCGACACCGCCCGGTTTCGCGTGGGCGACTGGATCACCATTCAAGGCACGGCCGAGCGACGGAAAATCGTGAACTTCATCGGCGCGACCATCGTCCTCGATGCCAACCTGGCTGCGGCGCATCCACCGGGGATGGTGCGAATTGCTAATTTGGAACCGGGCCAGATTTCCTTCCGCATTGATTGTGCAGAGCAGCTCGAGGCCGGTCGCTCGTTACAGCTGAAGCAAGCGGGACAAAACGAACCGCTGCTCATCGCGCAGGTAAACGCTCCCTTTATCACACTCGCGTTCGGATTAACGCAGACGTTCTCCCTCGATCCCGCCGACGTGCCGGTGAAAGTACTCGATCCCATCGGTGTCGATCACGCGGGGCATCACACGAGGATCTCGAGCGGAAGATCGATCAACTGTTCACACTCTTCAATCCATGGCGCACGCGCGCCGATCTCCTTCCCTGGCTGGCCTCATGGGTCGCGCTCGAACTGCGGCCCGAATGGAGCGAGTACCAGCAGCGCCAGTTGATCGCACAGATGGTGGAGATTTATCAGCGGCGCGGGTTGAAAGCGGGGCTGTTCACCTATCTGGACATCTACTCGTCGACCACGACGCGCCCGCGCATCGTGATCGACGAAGGCGAAGCGCTCTTTCATCCCGTCTTCAACGACCACGGCGGAGCCACATTACGGGCCGTGGCCCACAGCAATACCGTTTCTCCCGTAAGCGATCCGCTGCGCACCCTCACGGTGCTCTTGCATCCTTCCGGGCTCGCGGTCGACAACCTCAATCAAATTTTTGTCTGCGATCCCGGAGACATCACGCTCACGGTCCCGCGACGCCCTTCACTGTGGAAGCTCGGTCCGAATGGCGAAGTTCCGTTCGCTACGGTCGCGGGCCTGCAGATGCCGATGCCGAGGCCGATCTTCAGCGGACAGAATCCGAGTCCGCCCAATCAGAAAATGGTCGATCCCCGGGCAGTGACAATCGACGCCCTCAATCGCTGCGCGGTTGTCGACATCGGCACGGTCACCAACAGCACATCGAAACAATCGTCGATCTTTCGGTTCGCTCCTCCCGCGTACGCGATCACCACGGTCATCGACCAGACAACGGTACCATCTTTTCCCGCGATTCATCCCGTCGACATGGTACTGGATGGAGCTGGCAATTTCATCGTACTCGATCGCGGCCGGCATCCGTTGGGGAGTCCTCCTGCAGGGTCTTCCGCGCCGCAGATTGTCGTGGTGAGCGAAGTGCCGCTGCTGTCAGCCGTCCCGCACCCGCTCCCAACGGTCAAGGAACCAACGGCGTTGATCATGGATCCGGCTGGACGTTTCATTCTCACCGACGCACGAGATCCAAATAGCACCACTCCTGCCGACCTGGTGCGCGTCGATCCCGCTGCGGGCTGGACGACGACATCGTTGCTCGGAGCGATGGCGCCGGGCACCAATCCCTTGGTCTTTCCCACCGGCCTTGTTTGGGAATCTCCGGGTATTCTCCTCGTATGCGATGTCGGTCTGCGATGGGGCTTCGTACTCGATCCGAGCAATCGCACAATGGCGGAGCCCCCCGGGTTGTTTCGCGTGGATTTGAATCAGGTACCTCCCGTCATCCAACCGGTGACCACGCAGCGGCAGCTCGTGCATCCAACAAAACTCGCGTGGGATCGGAAACACCGCCTGTTGATCACCGACCGGGGGGAAACGATGGATGATATTCCGCAGCGCAATTGGCGCGCAGGATCGAACGAGTTCGGCGTGGCCGTGTTCTTCTCCAATCAGCGCCCCACGACCATCGCCGATCGCAACAAATTTCGCCGAGGGATCGCACAAGTCATCGACCCGGAGAAACCAGGCCACACGTCGTGGTGGATGGATTTTTAACCCAAAAACAGAAACGAGGACAAAATGAACTACGTGAAAGTTAAGAAAAACGTCTACTACGATCCACCCGACGAATATCCGCACAGTAGCCGCAACCACGCAGAAGATTTGACTGAGTGCATCCTGCCGTTGAGCGACATGCACCACGGCGCGGTGCATGATCGTGGCATCGCCGCAGGCCTTGAAGTCAGCGGAGCGGTCAACGCGGTCGAGGTCGTCATCACTGCCGGCGTCGCCATCGATGGTGCCGGCCGTATGATTGTGCTCTCAACCGCCGGACACGGCGACATCGGCGACAATCCTGCGCTCGGCAATAACAACGAGGTGGGACTGCCTGTTCATCTTCCGCTCGGCACGCAGGCAAACAAGACTGTCTACGTCACGATCCAATACTCGGAAATCCTTCGTCCTGCCGAAGGATCCGGCGGCCGGCTCGAGCAAGTGCCCTGGCTGCGACTCCAACCCGTCACCGGTGCAGGCGCGTACGTCGACGACGGTTCGTCGGTGATCCTCGCGATCGTCGTGATCAATGCGGCGGGTGCGCTCACGTCATTGAAATCCGATGACGGCGCGATCGCTTTCCGCCGGCGAAGCCTGGGCCAAAGTCTCGGCGAGCTTCGCGTGCGTCGCCCGCTGAAAACAGGCAACCAGCTCGCCGAAACCGTCGCCGCGCGCCTGAACAGCGGCCCGAGCGGCGGGCTTCAGATCGGTGTGAGCAACGCAGGCGATAACATCGTACTCGCGAAGGATGACGGAAACCAATGCGCCCGAATCGAAACGCGCGCCGGAGTCGTCGCGTGCAAGGACGCAGCCGGCCTCGAAGTCGTCCGGCTCGATGCGAACAGCGCTTCACTGCGCGTAGGCGCAGCGGGCAACGACGGCGATTTCACCGTGCAGGACGTGAAGGGAAACTCCGCGCTGATCTTCCACAGCAGCAACGCCGAGTTGAGCATCGGTGCGACACAAAACGAGGGCAACGTCGTCGTCCGCAACGCCTCCAACAGTCCCGGCGTGCGCCTCGACGGAGACGCCAGCCGGGTCAGCACGAACAACATCAACCCGATCGGCGATCGCAACGCGATCGATGTGAATGCGCGCTTCTTGCGGATCCACGGCTGGGACCTGGTCCTCGACGGCCGCTCCGGCGGAAACAAACGCGCCCTCGTCGACAACAATAACCAGCTCATTCTGAATTACGCCAACGACTATGCCAATGGGGTGATGCTCGGCGGCAATCTCATGGACAAGGACGGGGTGCTGTTGATGGGAAATCCCGCACGGAAGGTGGTCGTCAAACGGCTCTTTGCCAACAACGGGGCTTGGAGCACAACCGATGTGGTTCTTCCCGGAGCGAGGAGGTTCGTCGCTTTCGGTACGCTCGTGCTGGCGAATTCCCGTACGGATTTCGACTACGACAACGCCGCTTACATTGATATTTTTCAGATCGACGGCAACGCCACCGGAACCTGGATTTCCGGGCCCGGGAGCAAATTTGGATCTTCCGGTGATGTGCGCAATATGCGCGCACCTTTTGCCTCCGGGGTGGCCCAGACCATAACCTTCCGCGTCGGAGCGTATGGCCCCGACTTCGATGCCGGCGCACTTGGAATCGTTTTCTACGAATGAACCGCCTACTGCCATGAAAACTCCTCCTCCACCTCCATCCCAGCCCCACGTCGAATACATTATCTTTGACCGAAAAACCGGACGCATCCTGCAACGGCACTCCCGATTGGATGCTTTGAAAAACGAATCCGTACAAATCCCGATCGATGAACTCAGGACGCGATTCTCGCGAGACGACTCGATCCTTGCTCGCACAACCGATCGAGATCCTAGCAATGTGGATTTTCTCGAGATCAAATCCGAATCAGGCGACTCACCGGCAACAGGCGCGTTTGTCGTCGATCCGAAGAAACGCCAGCTTGTGGCCAAGCCCGCACTGTCGCTGAAAACGGATAAACAAGAACTGACCGGCAACGGGGATAAAGCCGTGATCGATATCCAGGTTTTGGACGAGAGCGGCAAACCGGTGCGCACACACGACGGCAAGGTCAAGATCACCACCAGCCGGGGCAAACTCTCTGCACCCGGTGGCGTGGTGCAACTGGAACGCGGTCATGCGAAAATCGATCTCATCTCCGTCAACGAAACTGTCAGCCGGGTCACCGTGGACGCCAGAACGCTCGACGACAGCTGCAGTCCCGCACGGCTCACCCTCGAATTCCTCTGATCCTTGCCGGCCCGGGCCGGCGCCAACTCCTCCAGAAATCAAATCGTCATGTACCTGCGCGATCTGGTGAAAAATCTCTGGGCCCAGGCCGGCCTCTACGAACGAAAGGACGCCCGTCTTCAATCGTTCCTTCAATCCGTCGACAACTTCCCCTTGGAGTGCTGGGACGATTTTTCCAGCCGCTTCCGCAAGGACTATTACGATTTGTTCGACCAGCTCATTCCGCCGCTCGCCACGTCCCAGGATCAGTTGTTGCGCGTGCTGCTGATCCGGATGGCCGAACTCGACCAGCCGAAGGAACTGGCCCTGGCAGTGGATTTCGTCCGCCGTGCAGACCCCGTGGGAAACCGGCCGGAACTCAACGCGCTGTTGAACCGGAAGCATCCGAAAATTCAAAAGGAAATGCGGCAGCGATCCGTCTTGAAGGCGCTGGTCGATCCCCCTGTGCCACTCCGGCGTGCCGTCACGAACGTGAAGGCTCCGTCCGTGAAAGCGGCGGCACCGGTGAAGGCGAAAAAGACTTCCGCCAAAAAATAGCCTCGCCGCCGCCAGGAGCAGCGACCTTACCTTGTCCGCCCCAGCCAAAACCAACTCGGTCGCGTCGAGCGGCAAAGCGGGCACCGGTGCATGCCGCGTCTCGTCGTCGCCGCCCATGCCTTCTCCCGCTGCCGCGATGCGCACGCCCGCAGACACGGTCCTCGGTTTGCAGCGCAAGTTCGGTAATCAGTCGACTCTCGCTTTTCTTCGCGCAGTGACCGGCACCGGGCTTTCCAGCCGCGACGGTGAAGCATCCGAAAAACCTTCGCCGAAACAAATCGAACTCACGCGTCTCGCCTCGTCGCTGGCTGATCAACTGCGATTGCCGACGCATGCCTTTCAGGTCCGGTCGGACGATGAGGCCCGTCGTGTGACGCGTGCACAACGCACGCGCGGCTGGACGGAAAACGGGGTCATCTACCTTGATCCCGATCATTTCAGTCCCACGACATCTGATGGCATCGCCTTGCTCGGTCACGAGCTGGTGCACATAGCGCAGGCACGTTTGCCACGAGCGAGCCGCGAGGCTAACGTGATCGAAGCCGAGGCCGAGGCACGTAAGACTGGCCGCACCCTGGCGGCCGGCGGCGCGCCCGCCCGCCCGCGCGTCGCCTATCGTCACGCGGCCGCGGAAGGACCCGAGCCGCAGGGCAGCGTCTCGATGAGCGTCTCGATGGACGGGCTGCGCTTTGAATTTCCAGGCGCCGTGCTGCAATCAGGTGCGACGCGCCCGCAGATCATGGCGATGATTCTCCGGCGCTTGCTTGGCCAGGAATACAAAACCGGAGTCGAAAACACGATCCTCGCGGAACTGGATAAAACGTCGGCGACATTTTCGGGCGGCATCGCGAAAAGCGCCAAGGCCCAGACGGGTGACCGTGCCATGGTTACCACCATCAACGTGGGAGCCGTTTTTACCCTGGCAGGCGTGCTCATCGCGCAAAAGCTACACTGGACACTGACGGACGCGCAGGTGGAGCTGCTGAATAACGCCGTTATCCTTCACTACGCGTGGGCCGAGATTCGCGATGATTTTCCGAATTGGTACACGGAATGGATCTTCAAGCGGGAAATGGCGCAACAGGGCGCCTTGCTGGCGGGTTGGCGGGCGGTGAGCAACACACCACCGACCAATCCGAATCGCGACGTGGCACTCAACGCGATCGAAGGTGCCCTGCTGCCGAGCGCCGATTTGCTCGAGATCATTCGTCGCGATGTCGACCTCGCTCTCGAGGTGAGAAAGGAGACGTCCGATCTGCTGCTGAAACGGAATCGCGAAGGCGCGTCGGTTGCCTACGCGTTGTTGTTTCAGATCACACTGGCACCGACAGGACCGGCCCCGGAGGAGCCCGCGAGTGTCGATGAGCCCATGGCGGCGAGTTTTCTCCGTTACATCCACTCGCAGCCCAAGCTGGCTGGTGACGCCTATGACTCCGCGGCGCCAGGACATGAGGCTCGCGTCGCGCTGCTGGGTCGTTTCGGCCGTTTCTGGTTACGGACCTCATCAGGTAGCACCGCCGATGAAAAAATCCTTCAGCACCCGGCCACGGCAAATACCCCGGCGTGGAAAGGCACCCTCAGCAGCACGCCCCAAGTCATGCCGCCGCTCTACGACGCGGCGCTCGAGACCGATCACGCGTTCACGATGCAGCTGCAATGGGGCCACTGGACTGACGCCATGGCTGTCTACAGCTACATGTTCGAGTTCATCCGGGTGCCTGAATCAGCTCTGACGAAACCGCCGGATCTCGATTACGCCGCAGGCGCTAAACCCTCCTTTGGAAAAGTGATGAATGCGCGCCTCGCGCGGGCGTCCCGTTACAACGCAGCTGATCTCGAACGCATCCACCAGACTATGGGGAATCTTCCGTTCGGAGAAACGGCGCACGATCTCGTGGAAACCAACAACGCCCTGCGCGTCGTGGGTGTTGTCATCCGGACCGTCCTGGAAAAAGCCACCGAGCCCAAATACGTCGTCCGCTACGTTTTCCCCAAGCCGGGCATGTACATCGTCCGGTGTCGTGCGGTTCCTGTCCTCGACGGCGACGAGGAACTTCGCCGCATGCCGAGCGTCGCCTACCTGCCCATCGTCGCACGGGATCCCGATGAGATGGCCGTCAGCCAGGTGAAGGCAGCCACGCAAACCCAGTTCGCCGCGCGACTGCGGCTGGCGGAAATTCAGGCGCAATTCGACTCGCCCTTTCCGCCAGAAAACGCCGAGGCGCTGCGCCGTGAAATGGAGGATCTGCAAGCGATGCTGCTCGATCCGAAAGAAGCGCTCGATCGACGGAAGGCGATTCTCGATGAGCATATCGCGCTTCTCCAAAAGCGGCTGGTGCTGCGCCACGGAATAGCGATGATCATGAATCAGCCCGAGGCCGAGCGGAACATGGCCACGCTCGCCGAGCTGCAGCGCCAGCTCAGCCTCGCCGGCGGCGATGACGGCAACAGCTGGGATGAAGGACGGGAACTCAGCCACCTGCGCGAGCAACGCGACTCGACGAAGGATCTCATCAAGATGCACGCGGCACGGACGAAGGATGAACGAGGCCTCCGTTTCGTCCCCACGGTCTCATTCGTTTCCGACCTCGGCCACAGCTTGCAACTCTCGATCGAGATGTTCGACCGCGGCGAGGGAGACGGCGTGTATCAGGTCTACATGTCGGACATCACGACGCCCGACAGCGGTGAAATGCTCGGCACTGCGCCACTGACCGAAAAAAATCCACGTCTGCAGGCGATCAAGAATGGCTTGAAGAAATTGCTCGAGAACAGCAGCGACTACGGACGCGGCCGCGTGGCCGTGGAAGTCGACGGCGAAATTTATCATTTCCGCATCGAAGCCGGCACCGGCCGCATGCTGAGCGAAGCGATGGAAAGCACCGCGACGATTGCTTCGCTCGCAGCCATTCTGGCGGCGCCGTTCACGGATGGGGCCAGCCTGTATTTATTGCTGCCGCTGGGCGCGGTGGGCGCGATCCCCTCCGCCTATCGACTTTATCAACGACACGACGAACGCCGGCTGCGGCTCGATTTCGCCGCGGTAATGGATGTCGTCAATATCGTGGGCGGCGTGCTCGGACTCGCACAGGCCGCGACGCCGCTGCGCTGCGTGCGAATGGGAAAGGTTCTCATGGTAATGGGCCTCGGCGCAGACGGAGCCGGCATTTTGATGATGGGCGCAGGCATCGTCATCCAGTTGGACGCACTCAGCTCGCTGCCCGAGCACGAACGCGCCGCGCGCATGCTCGAAATCCTCGGCAACGCCATGCTCCAGATCGGCATTCAAGCCGGCGGCATGGTGGCGCATGCCCGCTACCAATCGCGCCGCGGCCCAGGTGCCGAAGGCAAACCCTACCTGCCAGGCGAGGAGCCAGGCTTTCATCGCGGGTCTACGGAAGATCTCCCGCCGCCAGCCGCAACCACCGATAAAACTCCCAACACGGGCGACAAAACCACAGCAGGGAATCCGCCGCCTTCCGATGGCTCGCCGCCGCCCAAGCCCCTGCCGAAGGAACAAGCCGCGCCGATTCCAGATGCCAACGCGAAAGCCTCGCCCGAGGCTTTGTTCGACAAGCTTGGTGAAGGAATAGACCGAAAACTTCCTCCACCTTTGCCTCCCGAAGCAGTCAAGAAACCAGCCAAGCCGGGAGAATACCAGCGCGGCCTGATGACGGCCGACGCCGCCTATGCCGTGTACAACAAGGCTCTCGCCGTCTCCAAAGGCCGCGAAGTCGCGATCTACCACAATCCCGAAACCGGCGAGTACCGCATCATGGTGGGCAGCGAAACCGGTGTGCATGCACCGGAGGCGTTCGGCTGGAATGCGCTGCTGCACTATCATCCGAATAAAGGAAACGTCCTGACCTTCCGCCTGCCCGCCCCGCAGGATTTCCGGGGGCTGATGCTCCGCTACGTTTCCGAGGGGGGGCTCGTTCGCGAGTTCATCGAGTTCGATATTCCCGGTGTGGGACGAGGCCGGACCGAGTACGGGATCGACCCCGGTAATCCCGAGCCATTCTACGTGCGCATTCATCAACCCGACGGCAGCTCGCGCACGGTGCGTTTCGCGCACGACGGGCACTACACCGCATATTGGGGCGAACGCACCGTGGCGGTGCCAAAGGATTCGCCGGTGTACGACGCGATGATTCGCGACATCGAGGCGTACATCCGCTCGATCCGGCGCGAAGAAACCGCGGGCTTCGGTCCTGATCAAAACTCACCGGCGAAAACCGCCACTGATCCGAATGCGACAAAACTTCCTCCGGCCGCCGACCCGAATGTCACAAAAACAACTGTTCCTCCCGCAGACCCGGCACTTCCTCCCGGAGGCAAGACCGTGGCGGGCAGTTCCGGCCCTGCCGCAAACGAACCCATGCAAACCGGCATGGGCGATCTCACCGACAACGGCGTCGCCTACCTTCGCAGCCGCTTCAAGAAAGTGCGTGAGCCGAACGGAAAATACGTGGAGCTCGCCTCGCTCACCGACGCGGAAATTCGCGATCGCTTCCCCAATCAATCCGCCTGGCTCGAAGCCGTCGTGCTCGCGGAGGCGCGCGCCGACTGGCTCGGACGCGCGACGAAAACGGATTTCGTCCTCGCGACGCCCAATCAAAATTTCGAGCAGATCGCTGCAAAAATCGGCAAGGCGGCGGCCAAGGGAAAAACCGGACACTCGGTTCACGAACCTATTCTCAGCTGGAGCGTGTGGGATTTCGTCAACGAGATGCTTGCGCAAAACGACCCCACGCTCACCGCCGCCTATAACGCCTGTGAGAACCATCCCGATCCCGCCATTCTGCGTCGATGGAAGGAATTCAAGACTTCGACAGTCCAAGGCGATATGTCCGGGTTCTTCCTCGGCACTGTCGGAAAAAAACGCCCCGACCTCGTGGAGGTTATGCTCAGCAAGGACGCCATCCACGTGACCGACGCCTCCTTCGCGTACGGAGATCCCATTCACAATTTCAAAAGCGCGTTCTACAAAGTCGTCATGGAAAGATTGGTGAACGTGAAAACCGTCACCTCCGCCGACTACCGTGCGCCGCTCAAACAGACTCCGATAGGACCGTAACGGCACATACTAAGATGCCGTCTTTTGAAGTGCCACCTGCCGACTGGCGCTGGCTTCAAAAGCCAGGTCGGCATTGAGTTCGCTGACGATCCTTGGGAGCTCAATCGACACAGCGCTTCTTGAGTTGGTTGAGCGCCTCTGCAGGAAAAAATGCCGCGGGTCTGTCGCGCTGGTCTCCCGACCCGACCAGCACATCGCGTTTGTCGGCGGCCACACGCACGGCGTCCTGTCACACGGGCGCACTTTGTTCGGTGCTGCGCTCCTTCGCCTACCCTGCACCGATCGCTCAACCCCTGCTCCCCATGTCTGTTCGTTCGTGTGGATCCACCACGCCGCGTACACGCGGTTTTTCACGGGCCACTCTGGCCCTTTCCTTCGCGGCGGTCGCCGCTTTCATTCCTGCCAGTACCCAGGCGGCCTATACGCAGATCAGCCGCTTGTTCGATGGCGGCACAAACGGCGGCAACTCCAACGGTCTCACCTACCACTCGTACCGAATCCCTTCGATTGTGCGAGCCGGCGGCACCACCTTGATCGCGTTCGCCGAAGGTCGTCGCCTCAGCAACTCCGACTGGGGCGAGACCAACCTCGTCTACAAGCGCTCGCTCGACAACGGCGTCACATGGACACAACTCGAGGTAATCGAGGACGTGGGCCTCGGCGTCTGGGGCAATCCCACCGCCGTGTGGGAACCCGCATGGACCGGTGGCCCTGCAAACGGCCGCGTTCATCTTTTCTTTAACGGCCACAGCGATGCGGAGACGAGCATGAGCACCATCGCACCCGGCGACCGAAAAACCTACTACACCTATTCGGACAACAACGGCGCGCCCGGCAGCTGGGCACCCAAGCAGGATCTGACGGCGACATTGAAACCTTCCGCAATGGCCTGGGACGCCGTCGGACCTGGCGTCGGCATTTTCATGGCGAGCAATAATATGCTCATCATCCCGGCGACTGAGCGAAATTTCTACAGCACCAATCACGGCACCACATGGAACTACGCTTCACTCCCCGCGCCAAACGCCGCCAACTATCCGATCGAGGCGCGCACCGGCGAGTCCACCATCGTCGAATGCCTTAACGGCGTGATCCGCCGCAACGACCGCGTGATCGGCAGCGTGTGGGACGACGGCGCCGCCAACTACCGGCGCTGGTGCGTCGACGGCATCATCTCCAGCGGAGTTCCGACCTTCCCCACTTCGCCCATTCGTCAGGACAATCTCTACTGCCCGTCGGCCGAGGCTTCGATCCTGCGCTACAATTTATCCCAGCCCGACCGCATCATCTTCCTCAACTCCGACGCGAGCGGCGTCAGCAAGACTCGCTGCCGGATGAAGGTGCGCATCAGCTACGACGATGGTCTCACGTGGTCTCGCGATCGCTGGCTCTACGTCGGAACCGCCGCCGGCCAGTTCGCAACGATCGAAGACGCCAAAGCTGCTGGAAAAGGCGGATACAGCTCGATGGCCAAGTCATCCGACAATCACGTCGTCGCGCTTTGCGAATCGAACGACGATCCGGGTGACCCGAATGACGACACCGATCACCTGTCGATCGACTTCCACAAATTTAACCTCCCGTGGATTCTTGATGGTGAGACGGACGGGCCCTGAGTTGGGCAACGCGTTCGCCTCATCCCCTCCCCACCCGCCGGCTTTCGTCGGCGGGTTTTTTATTTCCTACTCAGAAGACACGGCAGCAGGCGACGCTGATTTCTTTTCGTGAGCGACCGCCGTAGGAAGCAGAGTGGAGAGTTCGCGTTCACGCGCAGCTTCGTCCGGTTTTCCCACGAGATTGACGGTTTCAAAATCGCCCGGCTTCTCCAGCGCGTAGAGTTCGCGTGCCACGACGTCACCCTTCGTCCAGTCACGCCATTCGATGTAGCGATGCGTCGCGGTGCGTACGGCATAGCCCATGATCTCGGGTGAGCCCTTCATCATCCACGGTCTTGGAAACTGGCTGAACGCCGCCTTTCGTCCCGCGTGCGTCGGATCCTCGATCCATGGACGGAGCGAACGACCCTCGACACCTTCCGGCGGCGGAAGTCCGCTCAAGTCGGCAAGCGTCGGATAAAGATCGAGCAATTCGCTGAGGGCCGCCGTCACTCCAGGCTTTCCGCCTGGAGGCGCGATAATCAGAGGCACGCGCGTGTCCGCTTCGTAATTGGTCGTCTTCACCCACAGGCCGTGCTCGCCGAGATGAAAACCGTGATCGGTAAACAACACGACGATCGTGTTCTTCTCGAGGCCGCTGGCTGCAAGCGCCGCCAGCACGCGACCGACCTGCGCATCCGTGAAACTGGTGGCCGCATAATAACCTCGTCGGAGTTCGGCGATCTGCTCGGCGTTGAATGGTTTTCCACGTGCCGGCATGCCCGCATATCCGCGCAATTCGACTGAGTCATGCAGGGCCACGGCCGGTGCACCCACAGGAGCCTCGGGTACGGCCACCGGCGGCAAGGCGCGGTCCGTGTATAAATCCCAATATTTCTTCGGTGCGGTGAATGGCAGATGTGGCTTGCGAAAACCAACCGCGAGGAAGAACGGCGTTTTCGGTTCACGAGCACGCTGCTTCAGCAAAGCAATCGCCGCCTCTGCCGTTCTGCCGTCCGGATACTCACCTTCCGGCGCATCCACGAACTCGACAGGGGCCGCCTTGCCGGACGGGCCTGCGTCGCGATTGTCCGGGAGCCGGTAGTCTTCCTGCTTGCGCACGCCGTCGAGCTGGGGCTCCTCGCTCCACGAACCGAGATCGTTCATCTTTCGTCCATCGTGGAAGATCTTGCCCGCCGCGATGGTGTGATAGCCGTGTTGTTTGAAGTACTGCGGCAGCGTCACCACGTCGGTCGTCGTCGTGCGGAAGTGCGTCGTAAGATCCCACACGCGAAGCGTGTCTGGGCGGCGTCCGGTCAGCAGCGAAGCTCGTGATGGGCCGCAGACCGCCTGCTGACAATACGCCGCATCGAAGCGGGTGCCACGGGCCGCCAGCGCGTCGATCGCCGGCGTGATCGCGACCGGATCGCCATAGCACCCGAGCGTGGTGCGCAGGTCGTCGACGACGATGAAGAGAACATTGGGTCGCGCCGGCTCCGCGGCAGTGACGAACGCTGCACCGAATAGCGATCCGAGGACGAGAAGCGGTTTAAGCGAGGACATGGGACTCAGAACTGCACGCGGAACGAAACGCGGAGATTTCTCGGCGCAAGCATCGCGTAGCGGTCGCTCTGATTGTTATCCGCAAAGAGCAGCTCGTCGAAGGCGTTCTCGAGGTTGGCGTTGATGCGATAAGCGACCTTGCCCGATTTCCAGCCGTACCCGAGACCGAGGTCGACGCGGTTGAAGTCCGGTACAGTCCAGACACCGCCCGTGGGCGTGCGGTCGGAGCGGTAGACATAGCCAATCGTCGCGAACGTGCCTTTCAGAAAGCCATTCGGCTGCTCATAACGCGCAAAGGCGCTGAACGAATGGCGCGAGGTGTTCGGGACCACCGCGCCCGTACGCGTGTCGTAAGCATCAAGGTACGCGTAGCCGCCGTTGATCTGGAAGCGACGACTCGGGTTGTACGAACCGGTGACTTCAAAGCCTTCCGATGTCTGGCCGGGCGCCGACCGGAAGTAACCCACGCCAAGATCGGGTGCAGCTTCGGCGACGTTGTCGCGCTTCGTCTGGAAGACCGACGCCGTGCCGTTGAACTTGCTTTGGAAAAGATCGAACTTCACGCCACCCTCGTAGGTCTGGCCGGTAGTCGGCTTCAGCGTTTCGCCATCAGGATTCACACGGAAATTCGGCTCAAAGGCATCGCTCGAGGCGGCCCACAGGCTGAGCGTTTTCGCGGCGTTCAGATGATACACCGCGCCGTAGCTCCATGTATCGGCGTCAGTCGGAATCGCCGTCACGGCGGATGTACGACGATTGTTTACGCGCTGATAAGTGTCTTGGGTGCGATAGCCGACCTGGAGGAAAAGGCGCTCGTTGAAAAACCCAGCGAGCTCGTTTGCATAGAAAGCGCGCGCGATGCTCTTGGTCTGCTGATTGGTCGCAACCGGAACGGTGGAAATACCTGGCTTCGCATAAGTGCCATAGACCGGGTTGACCATGTCGAGGACCGGCACCGCAGCAGTTGTGGTCTGATAGAAGAGCTGCATCTCGTTCGTCTCATCGAAGGAAAAACCGCCGAGGAGTTTATGCTTCACCGAACCGGTTGTGAAGTCTCCGACGAGTTCGTTGCGCGTACGATCGGCCTTCGTGTCTACGTTTTGCTCGCGGTAGACACGGCGGATAGACGCGCTCGTCGGGGTGATGACGTACTGGCCGATCTGCGGGAAAATTTCGCTGATCTCCTGGTTATACGTCTCGAACTGATACTGGGAGCGGAAACTCAGATGGTCGTTGAAGCGATGGCGAAAGTCATAGCTCGTTAGCGTCTTTTCGATCGGACGCTCGTCGAACGGCTCGCCGAAAGAATTCTCTATCGGCACAAACACGCGCGCGCCGCCGGTGAGAACCATCATGCCGGGGACGCCTTGCGTCACGGGCTGGGCGAAATTGCCGGTAAGGTTCGTCTTGTCGTAGGTGAAGTTGAGATCGAGCTGTGTGCGCTTGCCGATCGGGATGCTGAAGGCTGGCGAGATCAGCACTTCATCGTTTTTGCTCAACGTCTTGAATGTCTCCGCGTCGAGCCAGACTGCGTTGAAACGATACGCCATCTGCGGTCCGCCGAAGAGACTGGCGCCCATCGGCCCGCCGGTGTCGAGCTGCACGCGCTTGTAGTCGTTGTCGCCCATGGTTGCGAGGACCACGGTATTGAAGTTTGGCACGGCGCGCTTCAGCACACGGTTGATCGTCGCACCACCGGCTCCCTGGCCGTAGAGAATCGCCGCAGGGCCTTTGAGAATTTCCACGCGATCGACATTGGCCGTGTAGTTCGGACCAAACGTATTTCGCTGCGGAAGGCCGTCCACGAACGTCGCGTTAACCGTGTAGCCGCGCGAAATGTATGTGCCGCGGTCGGGTTGCGTGGGCACGAAGGTCGGCTCGAAAGCTGTCAGCGCCGTCAGGTCGAAGGACATCGAGTCCTCGATGAACAGAGAGTTGAAAACACTGATGGACTGCGGCGTGTCGACGATCGGCGTGTTGGTGCGGGTGGCACCCACAGAGTTGGCAGCCTTATAGCCACGATCCTGCGCCGAAGTGATGACGAATGCGTCGAGGGAAATGGTTTCATCGGTCGGGGCCTCCTCACTCGGCTGCGCGATGGCAAGAGTGCCCAACAGGCCGAGGCACAGTGGGACGACAGCAAAAGGACAAAGAGTTCGTTTCATGACAGGATTCGAAGGGTTTACTAGGAAACCAGTCCGGTTGTCCGGTGTGGCGGCGAAGGATCGTGCAGCCAACAGACTGGTTCGGTGAATGACAGAAAAAACCAGTGGCCCGTTCACCAGACCACTGGTCAGCCCCACACTTGGTTCGTGGAGTTAAGTCGTTAAAACGTGCCTTTGACGCCGATCATGATGGTCGAACCCAGCTCCTGCTTGCGGTACTTGCGCATGTCATCCGGCGTGGTGTCGGAATAGCGCTTCGACTGCACGGTGAAACCTGGGCCTTGAAGGTCGGTCATCGATGCGAAGATCGCGAAGTACTTTGAGAAGACGTACTGTGCATTCACACCGACGCGGAACCGCTCACCTTGGTAGACATAGATGCCTTCAGGAATGCCGTTGGCTGCGCTGGCGGCGACGAGGGCACCGCGTGTGTCGGCCTGGTACGTGCAGTTGAACTTCACATAAAACTTTTTGCGCACGAAGTTGATGCCACCGGAGTACTTCTCGGGCGCGAAGCCGGTAAAGTCCGCCGTGTTGCTGCCATCCAGCTCGAGCTTGGTTCCGTTGGCGAACACCTGGAAGCCGCGTGCCCAGTGAGGCAGGAACAACAACGATTGCGTGTACGTGAACTCGTAACCCGTGATCTTCGCGTCACCGGTGTTGCTCTTCGTTTGGAGGTCGTAACCCAGGTAAGTCGGGTCGGCAGGGATGCCGTAGGCCGCCAGCAACTCCGGCGTAGCCGGCTGAACGACGGTGCCTACGAAGTTCTTGATGTCTTTGTGGAAGATACCGATCGAGCCGAAGCCGCCCTTGATCTGGTAGGACTCGAGGGAGAGGTCATAATTCGTCGATTGAAGCGGTTTCAGTGTGCCGCCGGTTACCGTGATCAACTCGGTCGTTTCGTTGACCGTCATCGTGCCGGGAATGATGTCGTCATAGTCCTGGCGGCCGATGCTCTCCGAGTAGGCTCCACGGAGGTAAAGTTTGTCCGTCAGCTTGTAGGTGACATTCAGGCTTGGATAGAGGCCGTTGTATTTGTCCGTCAAATGCGAGCCTCGTTCCTTCAAGCGCAGCTGGGCGCGTCTGAGCGTGTCGGTCGCCGCTTCAGGAAGATAAACAGGCTGGGTGCCGGGCGTCGCCGGATTGCCGTCAACCAAGGTGCCGTCCGGGTTCTTCTGGTAGGCGGCAAGTTGATCGTTGAGCGGACCGTAGGCATCTTCATCGGTGTGCTCGAAGCGCAGACCGCCGACAATCAACAGCCGTTTGTCCATCAGCTCCAGATCGCCGCGGACGTAGGCGGCAGAGATGGTCTCCACGAGACTTTGGGAGCCATTGACCTTGTTCGTATATGCACCCGTCTGATCGAGGATGAACCACTCGGGGTGCTGCTTGTAGAGCTGGAAGAACTTCGCGTTGCTTACCCAGCGCACCGGCTGACCGAAGAGGGTCGGCGCGGTTGCCAGGAAGGCCTCGTCGAAGAGGTCGAATTTATTGACGTTGCGCGCAGCAACCGTGGTCAGGCCATTGGGGTTGAATGACCAGGTCAGAGCCCCAGCCTTCCGGTCGCGGTCGAGACGATCGAAAAACACACCGGTCTTGAGCGTGAATGGCAGCCTGCCACCAAACTCACGCGTGAAGTCTGCCCGTACGCCCGCCTTCTCCACCCAAATGTGATTCTGGTTACTGGTCGCGGCGCTGATCGCAAAAGCGGAGCCGTCGAAAAGATTGACCGGTTGGTTGGCTGCGTTCGTCGCGCTGTAGCGCACGGGAATGTTGGAATACTCCAGTTCACCGTTGCCCTCGCCGCGGAGCTTCAGGCCGGTCGCGCTGATGGTCGTGCTGTTGAAGTGCCCGTTGTCGATATCGTCGAGGAACGTCTCTGCTTTCGAGAACGACCCGAGGATGTCGATACGCCAGTCCCGCTCCACGTGGGCATATTTCAGCACCGAGTGCAGCGTGTCGCTACCCGTCTCCTGATTGGTGCCGTTGTTCATCGTGACGGTGCCGTTGGCCGTGGTGCTCTGCGTATAGGTGCGATCACCGGTGGCGCCCGCACCGTAGGTAAACACCATCGTGTTACGCATGATGTTGTTGGAGGCGTAGCGATACGAGGCGGCGAAGGTCAGCGTGTCCTTCGGGGTAGGCCTCCAGTCGAAGCCGCCCTGCGCGGACCACGTCATCAGGATGGTATCCAAGGAGCTGGTGGTGCTTACCCGCTGGAAGCCGCCGACGTAGTTCCACTCGGACTGGGTATCGGGATGTTCGTCGCGCTCCATCGGCTTGAGACGCCAGGTGCGCGAACCACCGAAGCTGACGGCGAACTTCTTTGTGACGGGAACGAGCGCGCTGAAGTTGAAAGAAGGCTCCTGGTATTTCGGGCTCTTTTTGTCCGTCAAGTTGCGCGGGCCGCCGTCAAAGGTGACGCCCTGATAGCTATCGGTGATCAAATAGAGCTGGTAGTTGTAGACCGGTTTCTTGGTGGAAAGACCGCTTTTGGTCACGAGATTGATCGTGCCTCCAAGTCCCGTGGCGGGCATGTCCGGCGTGAGCGTCTTCGTGATTTCAACGCGCGCCATGTTGCCCATCGAAATATCGAGCAGGGACTGAGTGCGGCCGCCGCGGGCACCGGCGACTGGCGCACCATCGAGCAGGATCGGCGAAAACGCCGATGGGAATCCGCGCAGAGAAACAGCACTGGGCTGCGAGCCACCTTCTTCGAGGCTCACGCCGGGAAGAAAACGGAGAAGTTCGCCGATGTTCTCATCACCGCGATCGCCGTACTCCTCATACGCGACGATATTGGTGATGTTCGGCGCGCTCTGGCGCTCGTTGAGGGCAAGCGACTGGGCGCTCATTTCACCTGCGGAGACGGTGAACGCCTCCAGTTCGATGACCGAGTCCGCGCTCGGCACTTTCAAATCGAAGTCTTGCTGCGTTGTCTGGCCGGCAGCCACTTGAACCGAAGTCGTCTGGGATTCCAGACCGGCATAGGAAACAGTCACGCGAGCAGGACCCACGGGAACGTCATACAGATGATAGTTGCCGATCTCGTCCGTGAAAGTCTCCTTGCGGGAGCCTTCCACGACCACGCGCGCGTTACGCAGCGCAGTGCCGGCGGAGGCGTTGAACACCCGGCCTTGCACCTCGCCGAAGGCCTCGTCGGCGGCGGCGACCGAAGAGGCCAGGCCGCACAGGCCGATGAGCGTGGCAAGGGCAAGCAGAGGGCGGAATGCGGACAAGCGAAAAGCCCGCGAAGAGACTACAGAAAACATGGGGGTAAGTCGGTTGGTTTGACGCCGGCAACTAAAACGGTGCACGGCTCGGGTAGGTCTGAACGGGCTGCAGATTCTTTTTCACCAGAGCTAACACGAGAATTGAGCACTGGTCTGGTCGACAAACCTCTCAGCGGAAGAGCTCCGGCACCTCTGTGCGCGCGGCGACAGCGATCGTGTGAATCATCTCCGAAGTCGCGCAGCGATAAGGCCACCGCAGGCGTGGATTGAGCCCGGCGAGCCAGCCACCCGCGACAGCGGCGGCCTTGTCGGCGGCCATGTTCGGCAGTCCGTGGACGGTGATCAGCGGGGCGACGTGGCCGAGCCAGAATGTCTGGATTTTTTTCTCCCACGCCAGGCCGGCCGCGGGATCGCGGCGGCAAAGGTCGTACCAACGTTGCGCACCCGACGGGCTTAGACAGGCGACGTTCGAGTAGGCACCATGCGCACCGCGCGCCAACCCACTCGCGAGTTGATGTCCGGGAATAAAGACTGACATGCGCTGCATCACCGGCGCCATCGCGGCGTACCACGCATCGTCTCCACCTGGAACTTTGATGCCGGCAACGCCGCGGAAATTATTCGCAATCTCCAACCACTCGGACGGAGTGAGCCGGCGCTTGGAGTGCGGTGGATTGTAGAGGATGAGCGGAATCGGCGCCGCTTCGACGACCATTACCGCGAGGAAATCTTTGATCTCCGGCCAGGACGGCACGAACCAGTCGGGAAGGATCACCTGAACAGCCGACGGCTGCAGTGCCTTTGCGCGGCGCAAACGCTCACGCGAAATCTGCGGGCTCATGTGACAGACGCCGATTTGAAAGGGCATTTGCGCACGATTGCATTTCTCCGCGAGCAACACGTTCACCCGATCAAACTCGTCCTCGGTCTGCGTGTAGAATTCCCCGGCGCTGCCGTTCGAGTAGATGCCGTTTACACCGGCGGCGATGAAGGCGTCGATCTCGGTGCCGAGCAGAGCGTAGTCGATGGAGTCATCCGCGTTAAGAGGGAGCAAAAGCGTCGCCCAGTTGCCGTGGATTTCACGAGCGGTGAGAGGAGTCATAAAATGGGATCGAGCTCAGTTCTTCCAGTCGTCCGAACGAAACGGCGCGGCAGGCAGCCCGGCGCCATTGCGGAGCGTGGCCGTGGGCGCATTGCTCCACGCATAGCGCACCGCGACCGGCTTTGAAACGGCTGCGCAGGTCACCACAACGGCCTCTCCTTCGATGCGCGCTTCCGCCGGATGAAAAACGCGATCCTCGCCCGCGATGACAAAATCAGCCGGTGCCCCTCTGCTGCTGTTCAATCCATCTGCGTGTGTAAATGTCAGCCTCAAGCTCGTGCCCACGGTCTCACTACGAACGAACTGTGGGCCCGAGAATTCAATCTTCTCGCCGAGGAGTTCATGCCGGGCGATGAGCGCGAGACGCCGGCCAACGTCCTGCTTGTTTCTCGGATGAATGTCCGCCGGTGTTCCGATGTCGATCGTCACCGCCATGCCGGTCGCGGGCAGCGCGAGTGTTTTGGCCTGCGCATCTCGCAGCCACGCCCACTGGCCCGGCGTGCGGTCGGCGGGAGTGCCGTTGAAGTTGGCGATCTGGACAAAATAAAATGGAAACTCCCTCCCCCACTCTGCACGCCATTGATTGATCATCGCGCTGAAGAGCGCCGTGTATTCCGCCGGATAGTCGGCATTGCTCTCAGCTTGATACCAGATTGCTCCGTTGAGCGCATAGGGCACCAGTGGTGCAATCATGCCGTTGTACAAGCCGGCCGGAGTCCAGTGGTGCCCCGGGCCGCGAGGCAGGCGGGGTTTGGGGTTCGCTTTGCGAAAAGTCGCCTGCGCCGGTTTGCCGTTGGCGAGCGCAGCCGCATCCGCTTTCTCCCACACCGGCAACGCGGCATCGTACTCGGCTTTTTTCTGAGGATACTCCGCGATTGTCTTCTGCCAGCGATCGAGCGGCGCACGAAACTCCGGCTGACTGCCGAGCGTAGTCCCGCTCATCCACGACTCCACCGGTGTGCCACCCCACGTGCTGTTGATGATGCCCACGGGTACGTTGGCCGCTTTTCGCAGATCCCGCGCGAAGTAATACGCCACAGCGGAAAACTTTCCAGCCGTCTCGGGCGAACACACAACCCACGAGCCTGCAGTTGATGTCTTGGGCGAATCCGCCACCAGGTTCGGTACGTCGAAGTGCCGGATGAGCGGATATTTCGCCGCCGCAATTTCCGTCGCCGCGGCATTCGCCTGTTCGACCCGGAACTCCATATTGGACTGCCCTGAGGCCAGCCAGACTTCGCCGGTTAAAACATCCGAGATCGTCAGCGTGTTCTTTCCACGAACGATAAGCGCCGCAGGCTCCTCGCTGGCCTTCATTGACTCGAGTCGAACCTGCCAGCTGCCTTTCGCGTCCGTCGTTGTGATGACTGACTGACCGCGAAACTCGACGGTCACTTTCTCGCCCGGCTCGGCCCAACCCCACACGGGCACCGGCTGGTCACGCTGGAGGACGGCGTGATCCTGGAACAGCGAAGCGATGGTAACATCGGCATGCGCGGCGATTGCCAGACACGCACCGAGAAGAATGCCTTGGAGTAGCTTTTGCATAAAAAGATCGCACCTCAGCCCGCGGACGAACGTGGCTTGAGGCAGAAAAGCAGAATGCCCGTGAGCAGCAGGCCGACCGCGGAGAGCTGGAAGACGAGCGCGAGATCCACCTGCGCGTCTTTCATCCAGCCGCCGACGTACACCATAGCCCCGCCGACCATGCAGCCGATGAAGTTGAGCAGACCGTAGCCGGTGGCGCTGTAGCGTTCATCGGCGATCGAGCGCACGATCGGCATCAGATTCGCATCATAAAATCCGCGGCCGAGGCCATAAACGATCAATCCCGCCATCGCGACAGTCAGGAGATCCGCACTGATGCCGAAAAACAAACAGGGCCCGACCACACACGAGCCGATTGCCGGCACCCACAGCCGCGCGCGCGGTTGTGTGCGGCTCCAGCGATCCGCCCAGATGCCACCGACAACAACTCCGACAAAGGACGCAATCTGTACATAGGCCGTCGCCGCCAGCCCCGCCTCGCCCAGCCCGAGTTTGAAATGTTCGCGCAGGTACGTCGGCAGCCATCCGTAGATTCCCCAGTTGGCGAGACTCACCAACGCGAAGGACGCGATCAGCAGCACGAACGCCGGTTGCCGCAGCAAAGCGCCAAGCGCAGCACCGAGGCTTGCACGCGGTTTTTCCGCAATAGCGGCCTTGTTTTGATCGGACACCACCGGCGGCGCATCGCGCAAAACGAAGAAAACCACCACCGCATAAACCACTCCCACGACGCCGAACCACGTGAAGCCGCTACGCCAGCTATAATGCTCGGCTATATGCCCGCCCACTCCGCCGAGCGCCGCGCCGGTGTAGATTCCGCTCATGTGCAGGCCGGTCGCCAGCGAGCGGGTCGGTCCGCGGTGATAGTCGGCGATCAACGCCAGCGCCGCGGGAATGTAGCAGGCTTCGCTCAGGCCCATGATGGCGCGGGCCACGAGGAGTCCTTCGAAACTGCGCATGTGTCCGGTCGCCCACGTCACCGCCGACCAGATGAATAAACTCCCGATGATTATCCGGCTTTTCCCGAAGCGGTCCGCGAGATAACCGCCAAATGGACTGAAGACTCCGTAGCTCCAGAGAAACACCGAAGTGAGCAGACCGAATTGCGCATCCGTCATCGCGACATCCGCTTTCACGGCGTCGCGCATGGTCGTGATCATCAGCCGGTCCAGGTAATTCAGAAGCGCAATAACCCACAGGACCCCGACCACCAGCCATGCGGTGCGACGGGATCCTCCGCTTTCGGAGGACGCGGTGATCATTGCGGGAAACGCAGAGCCCAAACCTCGGGTGAACGGTAGCCGGGCTTCCGCTCGCCGCTGGCGACGATCCAAGCGCCTTGCCACAGAGTCGTCGGCGCTGTCGCACGAGAAAAAGGAACGTCGGTTGTTTTTCGCCAGGCATCGCTCACGGGGTCGTAAGCAAACGTGTCCAGCGGGAATCCTGGATGATCGAGCCCGATCAAATGACCGCGCTGACCGTCATCGCCGGAAACCACCAGCAACTCGCCCGCTGCGTTCACCGGCATCGGCGAAGGCGCCGCCGCCACCGCCTGCGGCAGATCAGCGATCTTCCGCCAGCCCTTGCCCGGTGTGTAGACATAGGCGTCGCGTAGATAACTGCGGACCGCTTTCCCATCGGGACCGGCATTCATAGCCACGCCGCCACACACATAAAAATGGCCATTCGCCACGCCCACCTGCGCGAGCATGCGCGCAGGTCCCGGACACGGCGGCAGCTCTTCCCACGCCGGTTTCTCCGCCGCGAGATTCATCCGCAGAAACGCTGGCGATGCCGTCGTCGCATCAGGCCGCGTGAGTCCGCCGAACAGATAAACGTCGTTCCCGATGGCGGCGCCGCTCCCGAAGGCGACAGGCAACGGCAGTGCCGGCAGTTCCTTTGTCTTCACCTGCCGACCGTCCCACGTGAGGAGAAAAACATCGCGCCAGTGTTCGCGCGCATCGCCGCCTCCGGCGCAGACTACGCCCTGCTCTGTTGTGAAGGACACCCCGTAGGCGTTTGGCCGCGGAAGCTTTCCGCCAACGCGCCAGGCGCCGCCAGGCGACTCCAGCACGAAGACTTCGTCATACCAGACTTTGGTTCCGCCTTCCCACGGACGCTTGCCGGGAAAATTAGCACCGCCTGCCACCAGCAGCGCTCCGTTGCTCACACCGGCAAATGCCGAGGCGAAACCTTCCTTATCGGGCAGGACAGGCAGTTGTTTCCATTCAGGACGGGACGTTTCCATGGCGGTGGCGGCAAATCCCGTGACGGACAACACGGCCAGCAAGAGGCCGGAAAAATAAGTCCGGGGACGGGAGGGAATCATGTTCAGGAGGTAGGCTTTCACCGCAGTTCGATCCAACGGATCGAAAGACACCGCGGCAGGGGGCGGCGACGACCAGAAGGCCGTATCGTCCGGGCGGAAAATCCAAACGACCGGTCTGGTCACCCGACCAGTTAACTGGCGCGGACGCGGATCAAGGCAGCGCGCCGATCGACTGCCCGCTCTTGAATTCCGGCGTGATGTGCACGGCGCCTTTGCTGATCACTCCTCCCTCGAGTAATTGCAGCACTGGCGTCATGAGGGCCTTCGCGAAGTGACGAGGATCGACCACATAATGGGTCGGCGCCGGAACCAGGTAGGAATAATACGATTCACCATCGCGCGAAACCACGGAGACATCCTCCGGAACACGGTATCCCATTTGAGCAAGGCCACTGACCACCGTCAGATAATGAAAGACATTCGTCACCAGCAACGCGGTCGGCGCGGGCTTGCGCTGCATGAGACGCTTCACCGTCGCGAGGATACCGGCCGCCGTTGCGTCGTGGTACGCTATCATGACCTCTGTGTCTTCGTAGGTGGACCGGCGGATGCCCTCCGTGAAACCCGCCTCACTCTCCAGATCGCCCGCGCGTCGCGATTTCTGAATCACCAACGCGACACGACGATGACCGCGACTCAGCAAAATTCCCGCGGCGTGCCGGCAACTCGCACGGTGGTCGAGATCGCAATACGGCAACTCCACTCCGGCGTAAATCGTGCCCGCCACCACGCACGGCACTTTTTGTTTCTCGAACCATTTCTGCACCGGCTCGGCCGACAGCAGGAGAATCCAACACTTGTGCGCGTGCTGGGTCAGCAAGCGTTGCAACGCACGACCTGGATCGCGCTGCGCGTATTTTCGTCCGTGAAACATATGCAGCCGGCAGCCGCGCTCACCCAGCATGGCTCGCAACTGATCGATCCACAGAATGTGATTCGGCACCAAATCAGCCAGTTCACCGGGAATGAGCAGCCCGACATCTTGCGTTGCTAGCCGCTTGCCCTCGGGACGGACCGCGCCGGCGACGATGCGGTTGCCCACGCCCTGCTCCGCGCTGATCAATCCATCGCGACGCAATTGTCCCAACGCTGCGCGAAGCGTGTGCCGGCTGATCTGCAGCATTTCGCAAAGCGTGCGCTCGCCGGGCAGCAAATCGCGCCACGTTCCACGGAGGATTTCTTCCTGAAGCAGACCCACCGCCTGTTTTTCGAGAGATTGCCTCTGAGGGAGCTTCAACATGGGCGAATTGTAGGGCATGGCGCGGGGGTTTGAAGGTCTATTTTGACTGAGCCGAAACGCCGCCCAACCGGCGCCAGAGTTTCGCGAGCTCGCGCCGGCACAGGACCGCCTGTTCCCAACTCGGCGGCATCGTCGAAAGATTGTAGCCGTGCACGCCGATCGGACCGATCTCGGGGCAGATCCAGAGTTCGCCGCCGGGCTGCGGACCGGCGAGCCAGCAGCGGAAAAGCTCTTCAACAAAGCCCAGCCATGTCCGGAACTCGGGCGTCAGCCGCCCGCGCGCATCCATCACGGGCACTTGCGCGTGCTGGCCGTTGAACGGACGGCAGTGCATCAAACGCGCCGCTTGAATCAGCCCGCGCTCCTTCAGCAGCACTGGCGCAAACAATGCGGGCTTCAGATGCTTCACGACGGCCGGATGCGAATGATCCCACGTGAGAGGCAGCAATTTCCCTGTGGCCCGCCTGTATGCTGCGGCAATCGCGCGAACATCTTCGGGCGTCTCAAAGGCTGTGCCACGGTGAACTTCAATCGCTGCGTAAATCCCCTGCCGCTCCGCGGCGCGCATCAACGCCACGCTCCACGCCGCAGCACGCGATACCGCCACACGTTTTTTGCCGAGTTGGACATTGAGGTTTTCGGCACCCGCCGCTTTCTGCACGCGAATGAGACGCGAGAAATCGCGCGGCCGGCTCGAGGCGAAAAATCCAGTATGGCGAAGTCCCGTGTGGCGCAAAAGCGGCGGCAGTTCCTCTGTGACATCCGTCGCCGTTGTTACAGCATCAAATCCCGCTTTCAGCACAGCCTGTATCTTTCGCTCGAGCGACCACTCGCGCGGGGGAGTGGGATGCCCGGCAAGGGTCCAGAGATTCGCAACGAAAACGATGCGCGACGGCTTTTTCACGCGACGGGACGAATGCCTAAAATCCCTTGCGGCGAACTCACGACACGCGCAGCCGTTCGCATCGCCGTTTGCAAAGCCGCGCTAAACTCCTCGCCGCGTGCAAGCGCACCGAGAAGCCCGCCATTGAAGCTATCACCGGCGCCAACGGTGTTGACCACACGCACCCGGTGACGTGGCAGATTTCTCGCCTGGGTCTCTCCTGCTGGCAGCCAGGTGGCTCCTTTGCCACCGCGCTTGATCACCACTTGCCCGGGGCAATCGCGCCGCAATCGGACGAGCGCAGTGGCAAGATCCGGCGCGCCCGTGAGACGGAGCGCCTCGTACTCGTTGGCTAAAAACAAATCGAGTTGCGCCAGCACCGGTCGCAGGGCCTTCCGGCTCCACGGACGCCCAAGGATCGGTCCGGCATCGAGTGCGGTGAAAATCCCGCGCTGTCGGGCAGCTGAAAACTCACGCGCCAAAACAGGCAGAGGTGGATGCGGCCAGCCACACACGAAAAGATGCGAGGCCTTAGCTCGTCCCGCAGCACGTGGTGGCATCGCGACTGGTTCGCCGGGGTGAAACATCGACGTCCGTTCGAGACGGTCGTTCGCCGCGGTGACATTAATCGCTGTCGATCCTCCCGCGCGCGCCACGATACGGCAGCCAGCCTTTTCGAGCCAGCCGCGGGCGAGCCCTCCCAGCACATCGGCACCAATCCGGGTGTGCAGCACCGTGTCGACTCCGGACGCCGCGGCGACATAGGCCGCGTTGGCACCGTTGCCACCGAGCGTCACGATGGGACCGCGGGACAACAGCACGAGATTCGTGGCTGTGAACTCCGTGTGCCGCGGCCAGACAGGCAGGCGCGGCACGCCGGAAAAGATCACATCAACCACCGTACATCCGACAACGGCGAGACTCATGGATGCGAGGTGCTGCTCAATACCCGGTACCTGCGCTGGCAGGCGCGCCAGGGACAACCTGACCGAGGTTCGGATCCTTGTGCTTCAGGTGTCGGGCGTAAAAGGCCGGCCACCAATCACGGCCCGGCTTCTTGAGATCCTCGTCCTTCATCTGGTCGTAGAACGGCCGGATCTTTTCGTAGACCTCGCCCATTTTTTCACGGCTGCCGAATTTAGGTTCGAGCCAGCGCCGGCCAATCTGCGCGTGCAGCACTTCATCGGCCCAGTCGAAATCCTGGAACACCGTGGCGAGGTCGTCTCCGCCGGCTTTGGCGAGCGCGAGTTCGGCCTGCTTGCCGGACTTGACCATCAGGCCCTGCTCGATGCCCCAGAGGAAGGAGTAGCGCTCCGGCGGCGGGAGCTGCGTGTTGGGGTATTGGGCGAATCCGATGTGCGTCGGGATCTGCGTGAAGTCGATGCCCTGCGACGCAAAGGCGATTTCGCCGAGCATGCAGTGCCGCGTCTCGTCCCACAGGTGCCGGGCGAGATCGCGATAAAACTCCCACGGCTGGTCTTTCCAGTCGGCGATCACCGTCGCGATGAGTTCCGAGACGTGCATCTCGTTCAGACGGACATTCATCATCCACCAAATGCGCTCGTGCACGGGACTCTCTGCCGCCGGCACAACGCCACGTGAATTCCAAACGTGAGGGAATCGCGCATCACGCCGCGGCACGCGTGTGGTTTCTGAGGAAACAGTGCGCGGATCGGGCAACTCCGACGTGGCCAAACGCGGTTCCGTTCCATGCACGCCGCCCGCCGCGGCGAGATAGGCACGCAGGTGCTTTCGCCACGCATCGAGTGCAGCGATGTCCGTCTGCGATCGTCGGTTCGTCAAAGCCGCGAGTGCCGCCTGCCCCCATGAGAGCTGCTCATCTTCCTCCAAGAGAGTGAACCGCACCAAACGGCGCGTCGGGTGATCGGTCAGCGGGTGCGCCTCGGTCAGATGAGCGCGGAAGCCCTCAGCAAGCGCTGCCTTCGTGATTTCATAAATGCCCGTGAGCAGTTCGACCGTGCCGCTCGCCTGCCGGAGTTGCCCCACGAAAGCAGCGAGCGCCGGATCGGGCGCCCGGTCGAGATGGTGAGGCGGCGTACGCATCTCGGTGATACGCGTGCGGAATGAAGCGGCGTGCTCCGCGTCCTGCCACAGGTGCAGTGAGATCGCGCCCTTAACCTCCCACTCGGGAATGCCGTTGAAGCGCTCCGCAAAGATAAACAGCAGTTGCTGCTTCAGGTACGCGTAGCGGCGCAGGCGATCGACGGTGGCGTCAACCGACGGACCGGCGCGGGAACCTTCGGCGTACGAACAAAGTCCGGCGAGCGGAGGAATCGTTAGACTCATGGTCGCAGGAAAAATCAGACTGGCTTGCAGGCCGTGCTGAAATAATCGATCGCCTCGAGCTTGCGGCGCAGTTCAGCGGACTGCGCCGGAGTAATGGTGCGGACAGGCAAACGCATGGGACCGCAATCCACACCGTGCCAGGCCATCATCGACTTGGTTGCCGACTGGTGCGTCACGCCCACGCCCGCGCAGATCTCGATCATTTTAATCGCCTTGTCCTGGAGCTTCCGGGCTTCCGCTGCGCGGCCGGCTTTTAGGTGCTCGATCAACTGCAGATAAAGCGGCGCGGAGTAATTGTAGGTGCTGCCAACAGCACCCAGCGCGCGGTGCGCCACGCCCTCCATCAGCTTTTCATCACGGCCAAACAAGATGTCGTAACGACCGCCCTCGAAGTTCACGCAGTCCTGATAATCCTCGAGATCTTCGTAGGTGTACTTCACACCGGCGAGGTTCGGGATCCGACCGGCGCGCTTTCGCGAGGAACGGAGCGACTTTCAAATTCACCCCGGTCATCGACGGGATGTTGTAATAGTAGAACGGCAGGCCCGGCGCGGCGCCCGCCAGCTTCCGGCACCAGTCGACGAGTTCATCGTTGTCGCGCGGCTTGAAGAAGCACGGCGCAAATGCAGATGCCGCCGAGGCGCCGATCTTCGCGGCGTGACGCGTGAGCTCCTGAGCGTCGATCAGGCAGTTGTGGCCGACGTGCACGATGACCCGCAGCTTTTCGTCGGCCTGCTTCACCCAGGCCTCGGCGACTTGCATGCGCTCGGCTTGCGTGAGCGAGAGTCCTTCGCCAGTCGTCCGCAGACAAAGGCGGCCGAGACACCGTTCTCGCGCAGCAACCGCGCGTAGGCCGGAATGGCGCCGAGGTTGAGTGAACCATCGGAATGAAAAGGAGTGAATGGTGCGGCGACGAGGCCGCGATAGCGTGCGTGCATGGAAAATTTTATTTGCTGGCCTTGAGATCGCTCGCCTCGAAACGGGCGAAGATGAGTTTCTCGTAGGGCTTCGTGTCGCTGAATTCGTAGAAGCAGGCCGCGGTCGTATCGCTCAAGCGCGATCAGACAGGAATAGGCCGCGCCGCCGGGCTGCAGAATGAGCGAGCGCGACCACGTCGCACCGTTGTCATCGCTAGCGCGAACCGTGAGATTGCTGCGGCGCTTGTTGTGCGCGGGATTGGAGAAAAGGAGCCAGCCCGGTGATGTGCCGGCGGCGTTTTCCCAACGTACGATGCTGGCCTGGCAAACCGGCTCGACGAGGAGCGGCACGTCGACGGGTTCAGTCCAAGTAACACCTCCGTCGGTGCTGCGGCTTTGAGCGCGTTGCGCCTAGACCGCGATACGAACGCATATCCATCAAGAGCGTGCCCTTGCCGTCGAACAGCTCGACGACCTGGCACTCATTCATGTGCGGACGGATCACACCGCCCAGCTGCCATGTCTTGCCATGGTCATCGGAGAAAATCGCGTGCGAAGCGCGGATGGATTTTCCGTCTTCAAGATAGTCGTGGTCGGACGGGATCACCAGGCGTCCGGCATTCGGGCCCGCCTTGATCTGAATACCGATACCAGGACCGGTGGCGTACCAACTCCAGTCCGGTTTCTTGATGCCTTCAGTCACGTTGACTGGCTTGGTCCATGTCGCGCCGTTGTCCTTCGACTCGAGCACCCAGACCGTGCGACCGGCGCGGCTTTTTCCGTAGCTGATCTCGTCTTCTTTTTCGTGGCCGAGATTGTGCGTGCTTAGCAGGACGATCGCACCGGTCTTCTCGTCGACCACCGGGCAAGGATTTCCACAGGTATTGTCGGCGTCGTCCCAGAGCAACTGGATCGGGCCCCACGTTTTGCCTCCATCGCTCGAACGCTTAAGCAACAGATCAATATCGCCCGTGTCGGAGCGGCTGTTCTTCCGGCCCTCGGCAAACGCCAGCAAGTCACCGTTCGGAGCACGGACGATCGCAGGAATGCGGAAGGTGTTGTAACCCTCCGTGCCGAGACTGAAAGACCACGGTCTGCTTCGACCGCGGCGAACGCGGGAGCAACCGTGGCAAACAAGAAAGGAAGAATCAGGGATGGACGCACAACGGTGCGGACAAGCGAGAGCAAGTGGGGCATGGCACAACTCTATCAACAGTCGGGCCGCCGCCCACAAATTCGTTCAACTGGCCTGTTAACCAGTCCAGTTGAGAATTCATGTCGTTCTTTTTCTGAGTGGACCGGACTCCAGTCCAGTGCTCCATGCAAAACCATTAGGCTCGCAAGATCCCGGTTCAAAGGCGCTCATGTCCGTGTCACAAAACAAATGAACTCGCGCCTACTGATTTTCCGCAGCTTCACACTTCCTGCGCTGGTGCTCCTGTTCGGTGTGAATACCTGCAAACGCGGCGATCAATCAGCACTACACGCGGCAGCACCGGCGTCCGCAACCGTTCCGGCAGACATGGTGCGCATTCCCGGCGGTACATTTACCATGGGAAGCGATGCGGCCTATGCGTTTTCCAATGAAGCGCCCGCACATCAGGTGACGCTCAAGCCCTTCATGATCGCGGCGCATCCGGTCACCAACGCCGAATTCGCGCGCTTCGTAGCCGCGACCGGTTATGTCACCGTCGCCGAGCGCGCCATCGATTGGGAGGAGCTCAAAAAACAAGTCCCGCCGGGTACACCGAAACCACCGGACGACCAACTTCAGCCCGGCTCGCTCGTTTTCAAACCCACTCAAGGGGCCGTCGACCTGCGCAATATGGGAAACTGGTGGCATTGGACGCTAGGCGCGAGCTGGCGCCATCCGGAAGGCCCCGGCTCCTCGATCGAAGGACGCGAAAAACATCCCGTGGTTCAAATCGCCTTCGAGGACGCGACGGCTTACGCGCGCTGGGCGGGCGGCCGTCTGCCAACGGAGGCCGAGTGGGAATTCGCCGCGCATGGCGGTCGCGAGCAATCGCGCTATTCCTGGGGCGACGCCGATCCACATCCTGCACAGGGCACGCATCTCGCCAACACTTGGACCGGCGAGTTTCCCTATAACAACACCGCGGCCGACGGCTTCGCGGGCACCTCGCCAGTCGGATCATTTCCCGCCAACGGCTATGGACTCTACGATATGGGCGGCAATGTCTGGAACTGGTGTTCCGATATTTATGCTGCGGATACCTTCGCCATCCGGGCGAAACAGCCTGAGTTTTGTTCCAATCCCTCCAGTCCGCCACCCGGTGCCGGCTTGCGCAGGATCAACGGAGACCCCTCGCCTGCCGAGGTTCCCGGTCAAATCCGTCACGTGACCAAGGGAGGATCATTTCTCTGCAGTCCCGCCTACTGCGAAAGCTATCGTCCTTCCGCCCGCCGCGGTACGCCTCCCGACACCGGATCGAGCCACGTTGGATTCAGGATCGCGATGGACGCTCCCTAAAGCCGGGACCTTTCCCCGTCCGTCAAAAATCCCGCACGCGCCTGGTTTTACCCTTCGGATTCTCCCAAGGCGTGACTGGATTCATTAATCCAAATACCACTGCACTGCCGACGCGGGTGAATGTTCGACCAGGATCAAGAGCATCACTCCGCACAGAAGCGCAACAGCGACATTTCTTGCCCAACTCTTCCGGTCTTTTGTCTTGGGCAGGCATAGAACAACCGCGCTGAAGGCAGTGCCCGCTGCGTAACAAAACAAAAACGCAATGAGTGCGTTATCGGTCCACCCCAATACTCGGTCAACGAGACCGCCAACGTAAGCAGGGTCGTCCATCATGGGCACAGGTCTGCGACCGAGCTGCCAGCAGGCGGCCAGCCACACGAGATAGATTACGCCCAGTACCGCGCTTGCGCTGACCACCGGAGTCCAGCTGATGACCTTTTTCATGCGCGTGTGTTTTGCTGCACAATTTCTTCTCAACACCGGCGAACCGCTGGCGACACCAAATTCCGTGTCCTCCAACAAAGACAGCGCAGTTGCTGACTGACAGCCTTGGCACACATCGTTCAAATCTGACACTCACCGTCATGGCCCACATCCTCCTCCTTTCCGGCAGCCCATCCAACACGTCGCGTTCCGCCGCCGTCCTCGAACTTGCGCGCCGTCGCTTCGCCGCCGAAAACATCGATGCCCGCATCTTGAGCATCCGCGACTTTCCCGCCGAGGATCTGATCCTCGCGAAATACGACAGCCCCGCCTTTAACGAGATCAAGCAGCTGGTCGAAAAAGCCTCTGCTCTCGTCGTCAGCACTCCCGTTTATAAAGCATCCTACTCCGGCGGCCTGAAAGCGCTCCTCGATATCCTTCCCCAAACCGCCTTGCGCGGAAAGATCGTGCTCCCCATCGCCACCGGCGGCTCTCCCGCTCATCAGCTCGCCATCGACTATGCGCTCAAACCCGTGCTGTCCGCCTTGGGGGCGAGCGACATTCATCAGGGCGTCTACATCGTCGATAAACAACTCACGGTCGGCGCCGATGGTTCGCTCACGTTTTCGGAAGATCTTGGCGAACGCTTCAGCGCCGCCATCGCGCACCTGGCGGTCCAGGTCAAAGCCCGCCTGCCCGTCTCCACCCAGACACAGGCCTGATCGCCCTCGCTGCGCGCATGGTTTCTCCCGACATCGTCCGCTGCACTCGTGCACATTCGAAGGAGATTCTGGCGATCTTCAATGACGCGATCGTCAACTCCACCGCGCTCTACGAATACGAGCCTCGCACCGACGAGAGCATGCGCGTGTGGTTCGATGCGAAAGAACGCGGGTATTTTCCTGTCATCGGCGCACTGGCCAAGGATGGTTCGCTCAGCGGATTCGCGACCTACGGCACGTTCCGCGCCTTTCCGGCCTACAAACATACCGTTGAGCATTCCGTGTACGTACATCCGGCGCGTCGCGGACACGGCGTCGGGAAACAGTTGCTACGCGAACTCATCGCCGTGGCTCGGAGCCAAGACTACCACACACTCGTCGGCGTCATCGATTCCGCCAACACAGCCAGCATCCGCCTGCATCAATCCTTCGGCTTTTCCTGCGTGGGCACGCTGCGGGAGGTTGGCTACAAATTTGATCGCTGGCTCGATGTGGAGATTCATCAACTCGTGCTGCCGCGCCCGCAGGCACACTAGAGCTTCGTCAAACCAGCAATCCGTCCGCCGGCGGTAACTGCCACGCAACCGGCGCCCTTCCGCCCTCGGCGAGCAGCGAGTTGATTTTCGAAAAACACCGGCACCCGAGAAACAATCGCGCCGACAACGGCGACGGATGCGCGCATTCCACCACCGCGTGAACGGGGTTCGTCACCCGCTCACGTTTGTTCTGCGCATGCCGTCCCCAAAGCACGAAAACCACGCGATTGTTTTTCGCGTTCACCAAGTCGATCACGCGATCCGTGAATTGCTCCCAGCCACGCTTCTGATGCGACGCGGCCTCACCTGCGCGAACCGTGAGCACCGTGTTCAGCAACAGCACGCCTTGCTTCGCCCACGCCTCCAGGCAGCCATGCCCGGGGCGGAAGAAATCCGACATCCGCCACGAGCTCTTTGTAGATGTTGCGCAACGATCCAGGTATCGGCCGCACATCGGGTCGTACCGAGAAACACAGTCCATGCGCGTGCCCCGGCGTCGGATACGGATCCTGTCCAAGCAACACAACTTTCACCTCCTCAAGGGCCGTCAGCTGCAACGCTGCAAAAATATCCCCCCGCCCCGGCAAGATCTGGGCGCCGGCCGCCATTTCCCCATCCAGAAACTCGTCCAAGGCACGAAAGTAGGGCTTGGACGTTTCGCCATTCAGCGCATCGCGCCAGCTCGCAGGGATTTCGGGGATCATCGCCTCCTTTCTCTCCGGCCCGATCCGCCCCGCGCAACCTTTCCGTTAAAACGCTGGACCCAGGCCACGCGCTCGCGGTTAATCCGCCCACCTATGGGCAGCCTTGTTTTCACTATCGCCAATCAAAAAGGCGGCGTCGGCAAAACCACGACCGCCGTCAATCTCGCCGCCGCACTCGCCGAGAAGAAGATCCCCACGCTCGTCGTCGACCTCGATCCGCAGGCCAACGCCACCAGCGCCCTCGGCGTCGAAAAACAAGAAGGTAAAAGTCTCTACGGCCCGCTCAACGGTGAAGGCGACGCGCTCTCGATGGTCACGCCAACGGCATACGAGAATCTTTTCCTGATTCCCAGCGAGGTGGATCTCGCCGCCGCCGAGATCGAACTCGCCCAGTCGGAAAACTACCTGATGAAACTGCGCACCACGCTCCAGCCCGTGCGCGACTCCGGCCGCTTCAAGGCCATCATCATCGACTGCCCTCCCGCCCTCGGCATGCTGTCCATGAACAGTCTCGCAGCCGCCGATTTTCTCCTGATCGCACTTCAGTGCGAGTACATGGCGCTCGAGGGCCTCGGTCAGATCCTCAAGGTCGTGGACAAACTGAAAACCGCCAACGTCAACGCCGCCCTCGAGGTCGGCGGAATCATCATGACGATGTTCGACGTCCGCACGAATCTCTCCCGGCAGGTCGTCGAAGAGGTGAAGCAGCATCTTCCCGACAAGATTTTCGAAAACGTCATCCCGCGCACCGTCCGCCTCAGCGAAGCCCCGAGCTTCGGAAAGACCATTTTCGCCTACGATCCGCTCAGCCCCGGTGCGACGGCCTACAAGAAGCTCTCCAAGGAAATCATCGAGCGCTTCAGCCTGGCGAAGTGACAGGAGTCATAACGACCGCGACCGCATCGGCTGCGGTAATAGGCGGTTGGTATTTGTTAGTTGAACGGGGTGCAGCCACGGGCACCGCCAACACCTTTAATTCACCGGAATCGCAGCACACCGCTTGCGCCCCAACTACCAATTACTAACTACCAACTGCTCCTTCCGCTCCATGTTTCCCGCTCTGACCAAATACCGCCACGCCTTCATCGTCGGCCTTCAGAGCAATCTGGTCTATCGGTGGAATTTCGCGATCCGCGCCTTTTTTTCGCTCTTCCACCTGATCGTCGTCTACATCCTCTGGAACGCAGCCTTCCAGGGAAAAACCGAGATCGGCGGCTTCAATCTCGCGCAGACGATGACCTACTTCATCACGCTGCTCGTCCTCCAGTTTTTCATCAGCGCCTTCAGTGAGGACTATCAGATCAGCGAGGAAATCCGCAACGGCCTCATCAACCAGTTCCTGCTGAAGCCGATCAACTACTACCTCTACCGCTTCAGCATTTTCGTCGCCGCCCGCATCGTCTCCGGCGGTCTCGCGCTTCTCCCCATCCTGCTCGCGTTTCCACTGCTCCGGGACGTCCTGGATTTTCCGACCGACACCTGGCGGATCGCGTACGCGATCCCGGCATTGCTCATGTCGGCGCTCATTCAGTTCACCATCGCCTACTGCTTCGGCCTGCTGACCTTCTGGTTCCTGGAAATCCAGTCCTTCATCATTCTGTCGCTCGCGATCGAAACACTCCTCGCAGGACAGGTTTTCCCCCTCGACCTGCTGCCCAAGTGGCTCTTCGAGATCTCCCAATACCTGCCGTACTATTATCAGATGTATTTCCCCGCCTCGATCATCACGGGGCGCGCAACTGATCAGACAGAGATCATCCGCAATCTCGGCATCCAGGCCTTTTGGGTCCTCGCGCTGCTGGGCATCGCGCAACTCCTCTGGAAACGAGGCCTGCGCCGCCACACCGCCGTCGGCGGCTGACAATCCCTGAGCGATGAAACTTCTCCAATATTTCCGTCTCTGGCTCGCCTGCGCGCGCTACTCGATCACGCGGACGATGATGTTTCGCTTCGATTTCCTCATGTGGGGGCTCGTCGAACTCTTTTGGATGGGCGTCAACGTCGCGCTCGTTTCGGTCATCTATCAACACACCGAATCCATCGCCGGCTGGAGCAAGTACCAGATGCTGATCCTCGTCGGCAGCTCCATGATCGTGCAGCGCCTGCTCATGGGTTTTTTCTGGAGCAACCTCTTTGAACTCGGCCGCAACATCCGCAGCGGCCACTTCGATTTCTTCCTGGCCCAGCCCGGCAACCTCATGTTCATGGCCTCCACGCGGAAAGTGGAGCTCGAGGGCCTCCTCAACGTCTTTGTCGCCACCGGCGTTGTCGTCTATGCCGCGAGAGAGCTCGGCCTCCACCCTGATGCGGGCACCATTGCCATCTACGTGTTCATGCTGCTGTGCGGCCTCGCCATTCACTACAGCCTCATCGTCCTCGCTGTCTCGATCACCTTCTGGATCATCAAATCCGAGGGCCTCGAGGGCAGTTATTTCACACTCACCGAATTTTCCCGCCTGCCTCGCGAGGCCTATCGGGGGCTTTTCAAAGGCGTCGCCGACGTTGTTTTCGTCTACGCGCTCCCAGTCGTCGTGGTGAGCAATGTCCCCGCGAGCGTCCTCATCGAAAACGGCCTCGACGCCACCCAGGCACTTTGGCTGCTGGGCATCACCGTTGTCTGGTTCGCCCTCGCAGTCTTCGTCTTCCATCGCGGCCTCCGACGCTACTCGAGCGCAAGCTCCTAGCCGCACTCCGCATTCCGAAACTGTAGGAGCGGCTTTACGCCGCGATCTGCCCGGCAAATCACAAATGCCAAAGAAAGACGGCGCAAACTCGGACCAATGGAGGGTCCACCTCCGTGTGGACCGGATCGTGCCCGGACGACACGGAGATCGTCCCTCCAATTAATCCCCAATCATTTTTGAAGTTTGTAGTTTCCCCGCCCCTTTGGTCTCTCACGTCTGAAAAATTCCTCAGTCCCACGACCCACCGTGTCTGCCTCAGAAAACCTTTCGCTCGAAGCCCTGCAGCGCCGTCTCGACTATACCTTTCGCGACGCAGGCTTGCTGGAATGCGCGGTCACTCATCCGTCCTATCTTCAGGAGCACACCGACGTCAAAGAGAGCAACCAGCGCCTCGAATTCCTGGGCGACGCCGTTCTCCAGCTCGTCCTCACGGAAGCGCTTTTCGATCTCTTCCCCACCGACCGCGAGGGTTCGCTCAGCAAAAGCCGCTCCGCCCTCTCCAAGGGAAAATTCCTCAGTGACCTCGCCCGCGAAATCAACCTGCCCGACTGCCTTCTCCTGGGCAGCAGCGAAGAGCAAACCGGCGGCCGCACCCGCGCCTCCGCACTCGAGGACGCGATGGAAGCCGTCATCGGCGCGCTCTATCTCGACAGCGATCTTTTTACCGCGCGCCGCGTCATCCTGGGCTTGATCGGTTCACTGTCCGACCGCCTCGCCGCGCTCCAGCCGAGCGAAAACCCGAAGGGCCGTCTCCAGGAACTCGTGCAGGCCGAGCACGGCAACTACGCGTTGCGCTACCAGATCACGCACATCTCCGGCGAAGACCACGCGCGCGAATACGAGGCCACCGCGTCCCTCAACGGCCAGGTCCTCGGGACCGGCCGCGGCACTTCAAAAAAGGCCGCCGAAGAATCGGCCGCCCGCGCCGCGCTCGTTGCCCTCACGGCCGGAAAAAAATAAGCGCTGATCCGTTCGCGCTCCGGAAAAAATCGCATCGATTTTCCGCGTTTCCGCTCTTCCGTGTCTCCGCGATTTGTTTTTCCTCTTCGACTCCGCGACCCGTCTTGATGCCCACTGCCACCTTACCGCGCCACAAGCTCACCGGCGTCTGCCCGCCTGCCCGCGGCGCCGTGATTGCCGAGCTCACGCGCACACAACCCGCGCCCGTGTGGCTGGTCATCGCGGGCGAACTAAAAACGGTCGAACAACTCGCCGAGGACATCGCTTTCTTCCACGCAGCCTCGGGCGAAAAACGTCCCGCCGACGTTCTCGTTTTTCCCGAGTCCATGCCCGACACGCGCGATATGCGTGAAGCCTTCGCTGCGTCCTCCGACCGCCTCGCCGCGCTCTCGAGGCTTCGCGCCATACGCAGCACCTCCCAGTCTGTTTCCGGCCCCGCCGCGCAGCGAACGCTCATCATCGTCTCCACCCCTGCAGCACTTCTTCAACCCGTTCCCGCGCTCGAGCAATTCGCCACAAAGGAATTTACCCTCACCAAGGGCCAGTCCCAGCCGTTCCAGGCGCTCCTCGAAAAACTCCACGAACTCGACTACGACTCCGAGGCCGTCTGCGAGGCCCCCGGCCACTACGCCGTCCGCGGCGGCATCATCGACCTGTATCCAATCACCGCCACCCAGCCTTACCGCCTGGATTTTTTCGGCGACGAAATCGAAGACATCCGCGCGTTCGATCCTGTTACTCAGCGCTCGGGTGAATCCGTCGCCTCGATCACACTCTCCGCAACCCCGCGCGTCCGCCTCGATCCATCAAAGACCGGACTCGCCGACTATCTTTCACCACAGACGCATCTCCTCTTTGTAGAACCAGCAGCCCTCGACGAAGCCTTCAGTGTGCTCGCACGTGAAAACGCTGCAGTCGACTCAGCGACTGCGTCCGAGCCCGCACTTCCCGCCATTCTCGCCAAATGCGCGGCCGCCTTCGGCGTCAGCGATCTCGACGAAACCTCGGCGCTCTTCGAAACACCCGATACCGACGCAACGCTGGACACCGACAGTCTCGTCCATCACCGCAGTTATCCTGACGACACGCTCGTCGCCCAGGATCGACTCGTCGCCGAGGAGGATGCCCGCGCCGACTTTCTTCGCAAAGTCACCGCGTGGAAGAAAGACGGCTACACGATCGACTTTGTCGTTTCAAAAGACGGCGAAGAACAACGCGTCCGCGAAATCCTCGCCGAAGACGCCACCTTCAAGAATCTGAAGCCCCGCTATCTGCGCGGCACCCTAAACGAGGGTTTCCGTATCACCCGCCGCTCACCAACGGCCGCTGATTCCGACCCAACGACCAATTCCCAACTACCCACTACTCCACACGCCTCGCGTGGTCAGATTGTCGTCACCGAAACAGAACTCTTCGGCCGCCAGCGCACGCGCCGCTCGGGCGGCACCAAGCGCGCCGTCGCAACGCGCGCGCAAATCGACCAGCTCCTCGACTTCTCCGAACTCGTCGAAGGCGATTTCGTCGTCCACCTCCAGCACGGCATCGCGCTCTTTCGCGGCCTCACGAAGGTCGAATTCGCCGGCGGCCTCCGGGAAGTGATCTCGCTCGAATTCGACGACCACGTCACGCTCCACGTGCCACTTCAGGAGTCACATCTGATTTCCCGTTACGTCGGCCTGAGTAAAACCCGCCCTCAACTCGGTCGCATCGGCTCCAATCGCTGGGAGAAAACCCGCAAGGCCGCCGAAGTCGCCACCATCGACCTCGCCGCCGAACTCCTCCGCATCCAAGCCGCGCGCGAGGCCCAACCCGGCCACAGCTTCCCGCCGGACAACACCTGGCAGAAGGAATTCGAAGCCTCGTTTCCCTACACGGAAACGCGCGACCAGCTCCGCGCCATCGATGAAACCAAAGCCGACCTCGAGCGCGCGCGTCCGATGGACCGCCTCATCTGCGGCGACGTCGGCTTCGGCAAAACCGAGGTCGCCATCCGCGCCGCCTTCAAAGCCGTCCAGGGCGGCCGCCAGGTCGCCGTCCTCGTTCCGACAACCGTGCTCGCGCAGCAGCACTTAAATACTTTTCGCGAGCGCATGGCCGGCTACCCGATCGCGATCGAAATGGTCTCCCGTTTCCGCACGCGCGCCGAGCAGGCAAAAATCCTCGCTGCCACCGCCGCGGGACAGGTCGACATCCTTGTCGGCACGCACCGCGTTTTTCAGGCTGATGTGAAATTCAAGGAGCTCGGCCTCGTCATCATCGACGAGGAGCAGCGTTTCGGCGTGAAACACAAGGAGGCCTTCAAGAAAATGCGCGCCTCCGTCGACGTCCTCTCGATGAGCGCCACGCCGATTCCGCGCACGCTCTACATGGCGCTCACCGGCGCGCGCGATATGAGCGTCATCGAGACCGCTCCGACCAACCGCCATCCCGTCCAGACCATCGTCAAAACCTACGACGAGAAAATCGTCGTCGATGCCATCCGCCACGAACGCCGTCGCGGTGGACAGGTTTTCTATCTCCACAATCGCGTCCAGACGATCGACCTCGTCGCCGCACGTCTTCGCGAACTCCTCCCCGACCTCCGCATCGGCGTTGGCCACGGCCAGATGGACGAAAAGGAACTCGAGCTCCACATGACCGAGTTCGTCGCTGGCACTTACGATGTGCTCGTCTGCACCACGATTATCGAGAGCGGCCTCGATATCCCCAACTGCAACACGATCATCATCGAGGGCGCCGACCGTTTCGGCCTGTCGCAACTCTACCAGCTCCGCGGCCGCGTCGGACGCTTCAAGCATCAGGCCTACGCGTATCTCCTGCTCCACCGCCACACGCGCATGCTCGAGATCGCCCGCCAGCGCCTCAACGCCCTGCGCACGCACAACCAGCTCGGCGCCGGTTTCCGCATCGCCATGCGCGACCTCGAACTCCGCGGCGCCGGCAATCTCCTCGGCTCCGAACAAAGCGGCCACATCGTCGGCGTCGGCTTCGAGCTATACTGCCAGCTCCTCCGCCAGTCCGTCGCCCGGCTAAAAGGCGAAAAAACCGCCGCCAACATCCGCGCCAACGTGAAGCTCAACTTCGTCTACGTCGGGGAAGGCGGCGAATCCGAAGCCTCCCGTCGTCGCTACGAAGACAGTTACACCGCCATCAAGGACGCCGAGGATGATGCCAGCGGCATCGTCGAGATCCCCAAGATTCAGGCCCGCATCCCCGCCGCCTACATCAGCGAGACTCGCCTTCGCATCGACTTTTACCGCCGGCTCGCCCTTGCCGACACGCCCGTCCGCTTGAAGGAGATCGAATCCGACCTCCGCGACCGGTTTGGCAAGTTCGGCGACGAGGTGCGCGCGCTCCTAATAGTCACCGAGATCCGCATTCGGGCGGAACAAAAAAACATCCTTTCCGTCGAAACAGAATCCACCCGTTTGAAGTGCCTGCGCAACAGTGGCCGCCGCGACGATTTTGTGATGGTCGGAGCCCGGTTTCCAAGGTTGACCGCCCCCCGGCCCCTCCTACGTTTGCGCGAAATTCTCAGCTTTTTAAATAATCAGCCCGCTCCATGACGTTCGTCCGCAGCTTCTCGTCCCGCGCCCTCCTGCCCCTAGCGCTGGCGCTTTCCCCGCTAAGCCTTCTGGCCCAGACGCCTCCCGCCGCCCCGTCCACACCTCCTTCCGACGGCATGGACCTGCGTTTTGCCAACGGCATCGTCGCTGTCGTCGAAGATAAGGCCATCACGGTCGACGACGTCCGCCGCAAGATTCAGCCTTTCCTGCCCGAGATGCAGCGCTCCGCCCGCAACGAAAAGGAGTTCAACGAGAAGCTCGAAGCCCTTCAGGACGACATCATCCAAACCGAGATCGATAAGGTCCTCGTCGTTAAGGAATTTTATAAGGAAAAGGACGGCGAGCCCAAGAAGACCATCCCCACAAGCTACGTCGATAACCAGCTCTCCGAGATCCTCATCACGCAGTACGACAACGATCGCTCCAAGTTCCTCGCCGAGCTCCGTCGCCAAGGGAAAACCATCCGCGATTTCCGCAGGGAGATCGAGCAGGACATCGTGGAAGGCTACATGCGCCAGCAGCAGAAGAAGAGTCAGAGCATCATCAGCCCCGTGAAGGTTGAGACCTTCTACAACGAGAACAAAGACAAGTTTTACCAGGAAGACAGCGTCCACCTCCGCCTCATCCAGTTCAACCGCACCGCCGGGGCGACCGACGCCGATCTGCGTGCCAAGGCCGAGGCGGCCCTCGCCCGCGTGAAGGCCGGCGAAAAATTCGAGGACGTCGCCAAGGACGTCAGCCAGGACATGAAACGCGCCAAGGGCGGCGACTGGGGCTCGCAGAAACGCTCGGACCTCAAACCCGAACTCAGCGACCCGCTCTTCAAACTCGCCAAAGGCGAAGTGACCGCGCCCATCATCATGCCCGAAGGCGCCTTTCTCTTGTACGTCGAAGATCGCAAATTCGCAGGCACCCAGCCCATCGACGAAGTGCGTGATCAAATCGAGCGCATCCTCGTCCAGCAAATGGCACGCAGCAGCCAGGAACGCTGGCTCGAACGTCTCCGTCGAAACGGCTACGTGAAGCACTACTGAGCGCGCCCGCTTCCCTCTTTCGCATTTCTTAAAACGCGGTCCGAAAAACGGACCGCGTTTTTTGTGTAGCGAAAACACAAGACTGCGCCATTCACACCTTCGTCCCTGGCGGGAGCGATGGTCGGGAGGTCCGCACTGCGTTCACGCTTGGGCAGGCCCCTATGACAGATTCCCCAGCCTCCAGTCTGCTGCGTGAAATGGCTGCGTCCGAACGTCCGCAGGAACGCCTCCAGCGACTCGGCCCCGCAGCCTTGAGCGACACAGAACTGCTCGCCATGCTCCTGCGCAGCGGCACGCGCGGCCACGACGTCCTCAGCGTCGCCACGCGCCTGCTCGCAGAAGCCGGCTCGCTCGCCCACCTGATCACCTGGCGCGAAACCGACTTCCGCCGGCTTAAAGGCATCGGACGCGTGAAGGCCCTCCAACTGCTCACCGTCATGGAAATCGCGCGCCGCATACTGCTTCAGCAGGCCAGCGAAGATCCGATTCTTGATCGCCCCGCCCTGATCGCCGCCCACTTCGACCCCATCACACTCGGCCTCCAGATAGAGAAATTCTGGGTTCTGTGTCTCAATCGAAAAAACCGGCTCATCAAACGCGTTGAAATCACGTCGGGCATCGCCACCGCCAGCCTCGCCCATCCGCGCGAAGTTTTTCGCGAAGCCATCCGGGAATCCGCCGTCACCATCGTCTGCGTCCACAACCACCCCAGCGGCGATCCGCAACCCAGCGCGCAAGACATGCAGGTCACCCGCCAACTCCGTGAGGCCGCAAAAACTGTCGCGATTGAACTCGCTGACCACGTCATCGTCGGCCGAAAAATCAACGATCCCGCCGGCCTCGGCTACTACAGTTTCCGTGCGGCCGGATTTCTCTGAGTTCTCATTTTTGGCTATTTCTCAAGCGGGGCGGCAGCGATGGCCGTTTCCCCCGGTCCATCGCTCACCGCGCTGGATTTTCCTCCAGCCTGATAACGCGACACCCGCCTAAACTCGCTCCACGTGTATTCCGCACGGTTGCCGAGCTTTGACATCACCACGCGCGCCGTGCCGTCCGCCTCGGAACTTTTCTCAGGGGATTTCTTTTTCTCGGCGTCGTCATTTTCGAAATGCAGGTCGAGATCGACGTCGGTCACCTTCGCCACTCCGAGTGCGATGCGCATCGGCTCGCTCAATCCGGCAGTGATGCGATCAATCGTCTTGGTCTCTTTCCGGACCGCGATTCCGACACTCAGCTTCTCGACCGCAATCAAGCGCGCGGCTTCCGGCTTCACGGCGACTTCATAGCGCACGGTCTCCTTTTGCGTTTCGACTACCTTCGCATTTTCCAAATCGAAGTATTCCTCCAGCGGCTTGTTGGCCTTTTTCCGCGGCTTCTTGTTACGCCGGTCCTGGATGCGCTGTCGTTCTGAATCGGTCGGCGGCTTCCCGTTCACTTCAAGTAATGCCCACCGCTGCGCATCCGGCAGCGAGGGATCGTAGCGCTCCACCTGCTCCTCCTTCAGCGATCCGTCGTCATTCAGATACCGCGTGCGCTGCACAAACGACAGGTCGTCCTTTCCCTGCCCCCAATTCTTAAATGCCTCCTTCAGCAAAGACGGCGTCTCGGCCAGAACCGGCGCGCATACGACCAAGAAAATCATCGCACACAAACGAAAGCGGGAAGTGCCTGAAAAGTTCATAAGGCAATGGACCCTCGCTGCCGCCTTTGGCTCACATCGCTTTCTCCGAATCGTTCCACGGTAAATCTCCCGAAGGCGGCTGGCTGTTAGGAACGCAAGAACTTCAACGGGGTCGCTGCCTAGTCATGACCATCGCCTTTAACCAGGATCTCACTGCACTGGTCACCTTGCTCAGGCTTGGAGGATACCAAATCCGCGGAACCCGGCATATTCCCGGTGAATGCGGTCGTAGTGCTGATCTTCATCTCTCCAATGGGGTCATCGTCTGCTGGGATTCCCATTCTTGCAAAATCTGGATCGACCGCTTTTCCCGCCGCGGCCAGATCGTGGAAAAATACCTCGTCAAAATGTGCCAGGGTGCCCGGCTTTTCCGTCTCTACGCGATTTATCAGACCCGGCTCAATTCAGAGGTCGAGCATCTCCACACCGCCATTGCTGAATGGCTTTTGCATAGCGAGGGACTTCTCGCTCGCATTCTCCGCCAGCAAATCGGTCGCGCCTGAAGCCCGATCTTCTGAAACTGATCAGACCAAGGTCCGCTTTGTCCCTTTCTGTCATCCTTGACGCCCTCCCCGCCGGGAGAGGAAAATGGTGGTAGGTTCTGGATTCGAACCAGAGAAGGCGTAAGCCAGGAGATTTACAGTCTCCCCTCGTTGGCCACTTGAGTAACCTACCACGAAAAGGGACGCGGAAAATCGCGAGTCACCGCGGCGAGTTCAAGAACTTTTTCAGCTTCTCGCGCAGCTTGCGCAACTTCCGGTCCCTGCACACTCTCCGCGTGCCCGCGCATGGAGTTTTTCCGCCATATCCTCTCCCACCCCGTCGTTCCCCACTTACTGACGGTCGCGAGCTTCCTGCTGGCCTTCTTTTTCGTCGCCCGCCTGCTCGCCGAAAAGCGCCAGCCGGGCAACACCGTGGCCTGGATGTTGATCATCCTGCTCATTCCCTACGTCGGCGTCCCACTGTATTTGATGTTTGGGGGCCGCAAGTTCCGTCGCCTCGTCGAACGCAAATCCCGACTGCTGCCCGAACTCGAGGGCCTCAAGTCGCTCGACGCCGCCAGCCAGATCCTTCCCACCGCCCAGGCCGTCAACGCCGCCGGAGCCAGCCCTTCTGTCGGCGGTAACTCCGTCAAATTTCTCATCACCGGCGAAGACGCCTTCAAGTGCATCGAGGAGCAGATTCTCGCCGCAAAACAATCGATTCACATCACGACCTTCATCCTGGGTCGCGACGAAACCGGCCGCCGCATCGTCAAGCTCCTCGCCCAGCGCGCCCGTGAAGGCATCAAGGTCCGCCTGCTCCTCGACGCGGTGGGCTGCATTTTTTCCAGCCGGGGTTTCGTGCAACCTCTCCGCGACGCCGGCGGCGAGGTCCAGAAATTCATGCCGGTTGTTCCGCTTTCTTCGCGCCACTCCGCCAATCTTCGCAATCACCGCAAAATCGCCGTCTTCGATCAGCACACCGCCATCATCGGCGGTCACAATCTCGCCCGGGAATACATGGGGCCGGTTTCCTACCGGAAACGTTTCAGCGATTTCGGCGCCGCCATCAGCGGCCCTGCCGCTGCATTGCTCAACGAGGTTTTTCTCGCCGATTGGGCCTTCGCGAGCGGCCAGTCGATCGACAAGCTTCACGAGGAACTCATTCCGGAAGCCATCCGCCCCGAAGGCGAGAGCGCCATGCAGGTTGTTGCCAGCGGCCCCGACGTGAAAGGTGATCCGCTCTACGAGGGGATCATCTCCATGATTCAGGAGGCGCGCACCAGCATCCTCATCGTCACGCCCTATTTCATCCCCGACGAAGTCCTCTGGCGCTCCCTCATGGTCAAGGCCCGCTCCGGCACCGAGGTCACGCTCATCCTCCCTGCGCGCTCCAATCATCCGATCACCGACTTCGCCCGCCGGCACTACACGCGCGAATTACGCAAAGCCGGCGCCCATATCCTTCTCTACGGCCCGGGCATGCTCCACGCGAAGGCCGTCATGGTCGATCATCGCCTTGGTCTGATCGGCTCCGCCAATTTCGACCTGCGCAGCCTCTTCGTGAATTTCGAGATCGGCGTTTTCCTCTATTCCGAAAGCGACATCCTCGCTATGCGCGCATGGGTGAAGGAACTCCACGCCAAATGCCGCCCGCCAAAGCCCGAGGGCAAACGGCGCCTGCGCATCCTGTCCAATATCGCCGAAGACTTCAGCCGTCTCCTCGCGCCGCTGCTCTGAGCAGGCTGCGAATCAACCTTGGCTGAGTTTGTACTCCATCGAGTCGCGGATCGCTTCCCAGCTGGCGTCGACGACGTTGTCGCTCACGCCGACCGTGCCCCACATGGAATGCTCATCACCCGTTTCGATCAGCACGCGCGTGCGCGCATTGCTGCCCGCCTTGCTGTCGAGGATGCGTACTTTGAAGTCTTTCAACACCGTCGTCTTGAGCTGCGGATAAACCGGCTCGAGCGCGAGACGCAGCGCCTTGTCGAGCGCACCAACTGGTCCCGTACATTCGGCCACCGTGTGATAGGACTGGCCGTTGACCTTCAATTTCACCGTCGCCTCGGCCAGCAGATCCGCGCCTTTGCGCTCGATGATCACGCGATAACCTTCGACTTCGAAAAACACCTTCTTTCCCCCAACCCACTTCGCGAGCAGAAGCTTGAGCGACGCATCGGCCGCCTCGAACTCATAGCCGCGGAACTCCAGATCCTTCAGCTCATCGATCAGTCCCTTCATCGCCGGCGATTTCTCGTCGAGCTCGAAGCCAAGCTCCTTCGCCTTCATCGCGATGCTGCTGCGTCCCGCCATGTCGGAGACCAGCACGCGCGTACGATTTCCCACCAGCGCAGGATCGATGTGCTCGTAGCTGCTCTTCACTTTTTGCGCCGCATTCGCGTGCAATCCGCCTTTGTGCGCGAACGCCGACAGGCCCACGTAGGGCGCCTTGGTGTTTGGCCGCAGGTTCGCCAGCTCGTCGAAATACAGCGACAGCTCGCGGAGCTGGCCGAGGTTTTTCGCGCAATGCGCGGTCTTGCCCATCTTCAAAAACAGGCTCGGCAAAATCGTGATGAGGTCCGCGTTGCCTGTCCGCTCGCCGTAGCCGTTCACCGTGCCTTGCACGAGCGACGCGCCGACGCCGATACCCGCCAGCGAAAGCGCCACGCCAAGTCCGCTGTCGTTATGACAGTGAACGCCGACTTTATCCGCACCGAATTCCTTGATCACCCGCGCAATGATTTCCTTGAACTCGTCGACGAGCGTTCCGCCATTCGTGTCGCACAGGGTCAGGTTGCTCGCGCCGCCTTTCAGCGCCGCCGCCAGCGTGCGCAGCGCATAGTCGGGATTCAGTTTATATCCGTCGAAAAAGTGCTCGGCGTCATGGATCACCTCGCGTCCCTGCGAGACGAGATACGCGGCGGAATCTTCGATCATCGCCAAATTCTCTTCGAGCGTCGTGCGGATGATTTCCGTTACGTGCAGAGGCGAAGTTTTACCCACGATCGTCGTCACCGGCATGGCGCTGTCGACGAGCAGCTTGAGCTGCGGATCTTCACTCGCCTTGCCGCCGGCGCGGCGCGTCGAACCAAACGCAGCCAGCTTCGCGTGTTTCAGTTTCAGTTTTTTCGCCTCCTGGAAAAACGTGATGTCACGGGGATTGGAGCCGGGGAACCCGCCTTCGATATAGTCGACGCCGAATTGATCGAGACGCTCCGCGATGAGCAGCTTGTCCGTCACCGAAAAACTAATGCCTTCGCCCTGGGTTCCATCGCGAAGGGTCGTATCGTAGATTTTGACGGCGTTGCTGGTGCTCATGAAGGGACGAACTTTGCAATCGCCGCCACCGCTGGCAAGGGGGCTTTTGAACAGCGTCGCAGGCTCGGTCGGCCGCCGAAAACATATGCGCCGGAACAATTCCACCGGCTCGCTTGTACAGTAAGTCCGCACACACGCGGATGCCTCCCGATCTCTTTCCAGCTATGAGAACGCCTCGTCCACTTTCCTTTCGCACCTCTGTACGGCTCGCTTCCCTGAGCCTCGCCACGGCCCTCGCCCTCAGCGGAGCCGCCTGTCGCTCCGGTCCTCCGCGCGGTGGTCCTCAAGCCATCCACATTCCGATCATGGAGGCTACGAGTAAATTCTTCGGTGACCAGCTCGTCGCTGATGTCCATTTTGGCCGCGCAACTTTTCCGGGCGGTCCTGGCGGTCCTGGCGGTCCCGGAGGAGGCAGTCCTTCACGCGAAGGTCGCGGGGCTCGCGGAGGAGGTGGTGGCGGTGGCGGCGGTTTCAGCGCCAATGCCGGCATGGGCCCGATGAACATGGGCATGGGCGGCGGCGGTCGTGGACCCGGTGGCGGCGGCCCTCCCGGAGGAGGTATGGGCGGCGGCCCGGACGCGGGATCCGAAGGCGGTGTTTCTCCTGTCGGTTCGCGTGCTCGCACCGAAATGAATCCTCCGGTGCAACTTCACCTGACCTTGACCAACCACGGATCCCAGCCGATCGAGGTCGAGGTCCTCGAATTCAGCTCGGTACTGGGCAACTTCGTGGTCAGTCCGGCCAAAGTCACCGTTGCACCTGCGGAGACAGCCACATTTGACCCGATGACCTCCCGACTCGGCATTCCCCAGGGCGATTTGCCGATCAAAGTCCGCGTTCGCTCAAGCAATAAGACCGAGGAGCAAACGCTTACTTTGAAAACAATCGCCGAAGACGGCCCGCCAGTCTGACCGCCGCTTACCGACGGGCTCGTCAAACTCCGCGCTGGCCACGGCCGCGTCGGCTGTAAGAGCTAGTGCGATGTCCACGCCTCCGCCCATCGTCGCTTGCCGCGCTCTCAGCAAACGCTACGGCGATGGACCGCTGGTTCTCGACAACCTCACGTTCACCGCGGCACGCGGAGACTTCATTAGTTTGATCGGCCCCAGCGGCTGCGGAAAATCCACGTTGCTCCGTCTGCTCGCCGGACTCGCTCCCGCGAGTTCCGGCCAGCTCGAAATCTCCGGCCAGCTTCCCGGCCACAATCCCGAAGAGCTCGCCTTTGTTTTCCAGGAGCCCGCGCTGCTCCCCTGGCTCGACGTGGCAAAGAACGTGGAGCTGCCACTCGCCCTTCGCCACCTGCCTGCTTCACGCAGAAGCGAACAGCGCCGGCGCGCACTCGACCTCGTTCGCCTCGCTGAAAAATCCGCGGCCTATCCGCGTGAACTTTCCGGCGGACAAAAAATGCGCGTCTCCCTCGCGCGCGCCCTCACACTTTCACCTTCACTGCTGCTTCTGGACGAGCCTTTCGGCGCGCTCGACGAGATGACACGGCAGCACCTCAACGAAGAACTCCTGGCCATCCGCGCACGTGAAACCTGGACCGCGTTCTTCGTCACCCACTCCGTCGCCGAGGCCGTGTTTCTCTCGAGCCGCATTCTCGTTTTCGCCGCCAACCCCGGCCGGCTTCACGCAGAGATTCGCATCGATCTGCCTTTCCCGCGCACCGCTGAGACACGCCAGTCGCCTGAATATCTGCGCCTCGTCGCCGAAGTCACGCGCACCCTGCGCTCCGTCGAATCAGCCGCCGCCTGACCATGCGCCTCCGCCCGATAACGTTTCTCGCCCCACTCGTCACCGGCGTGCTGCTGCTCGGTCTCTGGCAACTCGTCCACGTTTCCCTGTCACCCGATAAGCAATACCTCGTCCCCGCTCCGGCCCAGGTCGCAAACGCTTTCGTCGAATCAAGTGACGTTCTCGTCCACGCCGCCCTCACCACCGCCGCGGGAGCGGCCACAGGATTGCTCGCTGCCGTCGTCGTTGGCTACGCCCTTGCGCTCGCGCTCGCGTTTTCCCGGATCACTCGAACCGCGCTTTATCCCTGGCTCATGGTTTTGCAGATGACCCCGGTCATCGTCTTCGCGCCGATCCTCGTACTTGTGATCGATAAGAGTCTGCTGCGCGTGGCCATCATCACATTCCTCATCTGTTTTTTCCCGCTCGTCGTAAACACGACCCAAGGTCTGCTCTCGGTCGATCAACAGCTTCTCGATTTTTTCCGTCTCTCCAAAGCGTCCCGTCTCGACGAATTCCGCCGCCTCCGCATTCCCGCCGCGCAGCCCTACTTTTTCACCGGTCTGCGCATCGCCGCCACGCTCGCTCCCATCGGGGCCATTGTTGGCGATTACACGGCGGGCAATGCCCAGGGAGGCGTCGGCGGGCTCGGCTTCCAGATAGTGCTCACATCCTCCCGTTTTCAAATGCCGCAGCTCTACGCCACCGCCCTCACGGGTTGCGCGCTCGGCTTTCTATTCGTCGCCATCGTCGTCGCCCTGCAGTGGGCGGCCCTTCATCGCTGGCACGAATCCTATGAGCAAACACGGTAAGTAAAACTCAAGGCAGGCCTGCGGGCCATTAGCAGATGGATGAACCCCAATGATAGAACGTTCTTCCTTTCAATTAACCCTTGTCCGCGCTCCGTGCGACTCGCTACGTTGCGCCTCCGCAACCACACCCGCTTATGATCGTTACCACAGCGCAGCTTTTCAAACACGCCTACGGCAAATACGCCATCGGCGCCTACAACATCAATAACGCCGAGCAGGCGATGGGCCTCTTCCGCGGCTGCATCGATTCCAAGGCTCCGTTCATCATCCAAATCTCCAAGGGCGCGCGCAGCTACACGGACAAGCGCATGCTCGAGGCCATCATCCGCTCCGCCGGTGAAATTTTCCCCGAGGCGATCTTCGCGGTCCACCTCGACCACGGTGACGAAGCCACGTGCTATGACTGCATCGACTCCGGTTTCTTCAGCTCCGTGATGATCGACGCCTCGCACGATCCGTTCGAGAAAAACGTCGAGATCACCAAGCGCGTCGTTGATCGCGCCCACGCCAAGGGCATCTCCGTCGAAGCCGAACTCGGCATGCTCGGCGGCGTCGAGGAAGACATCAAAGTCGAAGACGGCCACGCCACCCTCACCGATCCGGCCGAAGCACAGGAGTTCATCAAACTCACCGGCTGTGACTCCCTCGCCTGCGCCATCGGCACTTCGCACGGCGCCTTCAAATTCAAGGGCAAGCAATCCCTCCACTTCGACGTCCTCGAGAAGATCAAGGCCCGCGTCCCCGGTTTCCCGCTCGTCATGCACGGATCCTCGTCGGTCCCGCAGGATGAAGTCGCCCGCATCAACGCCGCCGGCGGCAAGATCGCCGACTCGTCCGGCGTCGACGTGAACGAATATCTCCCCGCCGCCAAACTCGGCGTCACCAAGATCAACATCGACACCGACGGCCGCCTCGTCTGGACCCGCGTTCACCGCGAGTTCTTCCGCGACAAGCCCTCCGACTTCGACTTCCGCCCACCCGGCAAGATCTTCATCACCGAGTACGCGAAGTTCATCGCTTCGCGCAATCAGCTCCTCGGCTCCGCCGGCCAGCTCGACGACCTCCGCAAGAGCCTCGGCAAGTAACCGGTCATTCTCCTTTCACATGGGCGCGATTTCCAAGCGGAGATCGCGCCTTTTTTGTGTCCAGAATTCTTCAAGCGATTGGAGCCAGAGAATCGCTCCTTCGACTATTTCTGGATGCCATGCCGCGTCTTTCTTGGGGTTTTGCAGATCGCCTACACCTCCACGATTCACACCGCCTTAACAGTCAGCGGATTGTGTCGATGTGAATGCGGCCGCCATTCTGCGGTCCTTTATGACGGGCCCAGCACGCACTCACCCCATTATTCCGCTCGCATTGATCGGCGCGATCGCCGTGTGCGCGATCGCGGTCTCTTTGCGTGGTGAAACACCCGCCGCACCTCCGGTCGCAGCGCTTTCCAGCGGAGCCACACTCGACTCTCTCACGGTCGGCAACGTCACCTACACACAGGTCCGCATACGCACCGTGAGCGCGCAGACAGTCATGATTCAGCATGAGGGAGGCGTCGCGTCCCTAAAACTGAAAGACCTGTCCCCCGATCTCCAAAGTCGTTTCGGCTACAACCCCGACGCCGCTGCCGCCGAGGCCGAAAAACAAAAAGCCGCCGCTGCCGCCGCCGGCCAGCGCCGTCAGGAACAACTCGCCGTTCAGAAAAAAATTCACGCCGCCCAACTCGCGATGCGCGCTAGTGCATCCCAGGACGACACCAAGCTCGATCAACTCCTGCGCGACTTCGGCCAGCCGCCCGAGGTCAAAGCCAAAGTCGATCTTCGCACCCGCTACAATGAACTGGGTTTGTGGATTAAAAATCAGGGAGCCCGCCCCAGTTGCGCCGTCTTCGCAGTTGTCAGCGCTCTCGAATTTCAATCCGCCGAAGTCAACGGCACCGCCGAGCGGTTTTCCGAGGAATACCTGCTCTGGGCCACGCGCAAGACCCTTAATCGCGCCTCCTCAAAGATCGATACCACCGCCACGTCTGAAAACCAGGAGACGGTCGACGAAGGATTCGCGCTGACAGAGGTGGTCAATGCCCTGCGCACCTACGGCATCCCGCCGCGAGATCGAGTTCCCAATCGTTTTTCCGGCGTCACCATCGATGCACCGCCGCCAGAGATCATCTCCGAAGCGCGCAACTCCCGTCGCGTTTCCGTACATATCATTCCCGGCCGCGACGGCGGCACGCTCGCTGCCAATATCGTCCATGCACTGAATGCCGGCGTCCCCGTTCCTGTCGGCATGAACTGGCCCGTCGAATACAACTGGCGCACGGGCTATCTCGATAAGCAGGCCGTCCACCCCAATGGCGGCCACGCCGTCACCATCGTCGGCTATACCTCAAAAACCGGCCGGCTCGAGGATGCCCTCTTCACCTTCAAGAACTCCTGGGGCACCCGTTGGGGTATCGACGGCTACGGGACTGCGACCTACGAATTTCTTCGCAACAATCTTCACAGCGCGATCCTGCTCGAAGTGCAGCCGCAATAGCCGTCACGCCTCCACGAAAAAAAACGCCGCAGGTTCGCACCTGCAGCGTCTGGAAGAGAGAGGCGAAGCTGTCAGGCCGCCGGTGGACGACGGCCAACAACGAACGAAAGAATAAAGAGGACCAGAAACACGAGGAAGAGCACCTTGGCGATGCTTGCCGCAGTTCCTGCAATGCCTCCGAATCCAAGTACCGCCGCGATAAGCGCGACGACGAGGAAGGTAATGGACCAGCTTAACATGGCGTTCCTTTCAGATGTTCGATCCACGTGTTAGTTGAGTGGTCGTTGCGCATGGGATCGGATCACGCACAGGACAAATTTGGGTTCTAAAGTCTTGGAGAACTACCGCGTCGAGTGGCCGGAACACTCCGCATGAGCGTTCCGGCTCAAAGGGACGGTATATCTTACTCACCAGCCACCTTGTTCACAACGACGATCTCGTTATTTACGTCGCGGACGCCGTGAATGTCCTTGGCGATCTTGCCGGCGAGTTCTTTCTCGGCGGCGTTCTTGGCTTCGCCACGGAGCGTCACGACACCATCACGAGTAGTGACCTCGGTATGAATCGCACTGGCTGAACGACTGATCGCGAGCGAGCCTTTCACCTGCGCGGTGATGGAGGCGTCATCCACTTTGTCGCTCAGGTCGCGATGATCCGAGGACGCATGGTTTTTATCCGCGTGATCCTTGTCGGCTTTCTTATCGGCCTTCGAAACAATCGTGATCCGATTATCGACGTTCTTCACCCCTTTGATGTCGGCAGCATATTCACCGGCGAGGGACTTCTCAGCCGCATTTTCGGCGGTGCCGGTCAGCGTTACATTGCCGTTCACAACATTCACGTCGGTGGACGTCATGCTGACGTTGCGGCGATAGAGCAGCGCACTGCGTACTTTTAGGGCGATCCATTCGTCGGAAGACTCTTTCGGGTCGCCCTTCACTTTGAGCTCGTTCTTGACGGAAGTCACACCGGCGATGCCGCGGGCGGTATCTTCGGCGAGCGTCTTCTGCTCCGTGTAATCGACTTTGCCCTTAAGCGTGACGACGCCGTTTTCGGCATCGGCGGAGACATCCGCGTCTTTCAGCTGAGTGCGATACGTGTAGGAGTCTTTGAAGTTTTTCTCGATGCGGTCGTCGGTATCGTTCGCGAAAAGTCCGACAGGCAGCGCGACGGCGGATACCAAGGCGAGGATGCTAAGGCGTAGGGTCCGGGTAGGTGTTTTCATGGTTTGTGAATCAATTTCGGGCCACGCGCCGTCCGGCGGATAATGACAGGGTTTGCCGGTACAATGAAGCGCTTGGCTAACGCCGGTTACAGTAGCCACGCCTGTGCCATTGAATTCCCGAATGATACGCTAACCTTTTCACAAGAATGGGTTAAAATATTACCAAGCCGCGAACCGCCTTGTCACTGCACAGCATTCTGCTGCGATTTGCAGCTCGCTCCGATTGGCGCTCACTGCATCCGGCAATCAGCAAAAATCCTCCGCCCTCCCCCGCTCTTCTCTTTTATGGAGCGCTCATTTTAAACCGATGTCATAAATTCCCGCACCCCGACTATCGGCTCCACATCCGATCATTCTACCAATCGTAATCTCTTTCAGATGCCCTTCCCCCTCTCCGCATTGATTCCGGCTGCTTTGCGCGCATCGCCTCATACACGTCCACCGATCGCATGGGCGGTGCTTCTTTTGCTCGTTTTTCGCGTCACTGCTTTTGCAACCATCTGTCATCCCGCCTGAATTCGATTCGCTCGTGCAGCAGGCCGACTATGTCGTTCGCGGCACCGTCACGTCGGTCAGCTCCGAGTGGCGCGAGCAAAACGGCAACCGCAACATCGTCACCTTGGTGGGGATCGACGTCGCAGAAACCATCGCGGGCACACCGCCCTCCCCGCTCGTCCTCGTCATGCTCGGCGGCAAGGTCGGCGACAAAGAGATGATCGTTCAAGGCGCACCCAAATTTACGGTCGGCGACGAGCACATCCTGTTTATTCGCGGCAACGGCGCACAGTTCACCCCGCTCGTCGCGCTCATGCATGGCCAGTATCCCATAAAAAAAGACAGCACGGGACGCCGGCACATGACCCGCAGCGACGGTTCGCCACTTCGCAACGAGAAGGAAGTCTCGCTCCCCATGGAATCGCACGCGCAGGCCATTGCAGCCGCGGCTACACCGGCAACCGCGAGCGCCGATCAGTCGGCGACAACATCCGCGCTAAGTCCGGACGATTTCGCCAGTCGCATCCGCAACGCACGCCAGAAGTCCGCTTCCGCCCATGATAAGTAAGTCGCTGCTTTTCCGCCTCGCTCTGGCGTTGGTCGCCGTCTCCAACGCATGGGGCTTCACGTTTCTCACAAACAATAACACCAAGCTGCCCATCAAGTGGCCGGCGGGCAGCGTCACGTTCCAGGTTGCGCTGGGAACCTCGACGTCGCTCAGCGACGGCAATACCTACAACTCCAGCGTCCAGTCCGCGATGAACACGTGGAATGCCCAGCTCGGCGCATTCCAGTTCCAAGGCCAGTCGGTCGCTCCTGGCTCCGCAGGAAACGGCAATAATCGCAACGAACTCGTTTTCTCGAGCACCGTCTACGGAACCGCCTTCGACACCAATGTCCTCGCCGTCACCACCACGTGGTCGTCAGGCAACGATCGCGTCGAGGCTGACGTCATTTTCAACAGCGCTCGGACTTGGGATTCCTACCGGGGGTCCACGCGCGGAAGCGTCGTCGATATCCAGCGCGTAGCCATCCATGAACTCGGCCACGCCCTGGGCCTCGATCACCCCGATGAAAACGGGCAGTCGGTCTCGGCGATCATGAACAGCCATATCAGCAACATCGATACCATGACCGCCGACGATATTTCCGGCGCTCAACAGCTCTACGGCCCCCCCGGCATCCCCGCCAACGACAACTTCGCCAACGCTACCACGATCTTGCTCAACGGCGGCACCGCGCAACTCACCGGCTTCAACACAAATTGCACCAAGCAGTCCGGCGAACCGCTTCATGCCAGCAACGCAGGAGGACGCTCCGCCTGGTGGCGCTGGACTGCACCCGCCAACGGAAGCGCCGCACTCAACACGCAGGGCAGTATTTTCGACACCACGCTCGGCGTTTATACCGGCGCGAGCGTCAACGCGCTCGCCACCATCGCCTCCAACGACGACTTCCAGAGCGGCGTCATCCAGTACAGCACGGTCACGTTTTCTCCCGTTGCCGGAACCACATATTACTTCGCCGTCGACGGCTTCGACGCCGACTCCGGGGCCGTGGGACTCAATCTATCGTTCACCGCCTCACAGTATCCTGTGACCGTCGGGCACTCGATCAGCTTTTCCGCTGGCGCCGGCAACAGCTTCCAGTGGCAAATCTCCACCGACGGCGGCGCTACCTGGTCCAATCTCTCGGACAACGGCATCTACTCCGGCACCACCACCGCGACCCTCACCATCACCAACGCCTCCTCTTCGCTCAACGGCACCCGCTTCCGCGCACTGACGACCACGGGCACGACTGTCACCACCGGCATCAGCTTCACGCTCACTGTCGCTCCTGCACTCGTCCCCAATCCCACGGGCATCGTCAGCGACTCCGCCGGCAATCTCACAGTCGCGGATTCTTCGCTGAATACGCTTCAAAAAATCACCCCCGAAGGAGTCGTCACCGCGTTCGCCGGTTCGTCCAATCAAGCCGGCGCTACGGATGCCGTGGGCACGGCCGCTCGCTTCAACCAACCTTCCGCCCTCGCGCTCAGCTCATCGATTCTCTTCGCGGCCGATACGGGCAACGCCACGATCCGCCGCGTCGCCACCGACGGCACCGTCACCACATTCGCCGGCTCCTCATCAGTCCGTGGCAACAACGACGCCACAGGCACAGCGGCCACTTTCTCCGCGCCTGCCGGCCTTGCGTTCGATTCCGCCGGCAACCTCTACGTCGCCGACGAAACCAATCACACCATCCGCAAAATTACATCGGCGGGAGTCGTCACCACGTTTGCCGGCGCAGCCTCCGCCTCCGGAACAACCAACGGCACACCGCTCAACTCCCGCTTCAATCGGCCCAAAGGCCTCGTCTTCGACTCGCTCGGGAATCTCTACGTCACCGACAGTTTCAATCACACCATCCGGAAAATCCCCGCAACCGGTTCCGTGACCACATGGGCGGGGCTTGAGGGTGTGAGCGGGACTTCCGATGGCTCCGCAGCCCTTTTCAGCAATCCCACCGGCCTTGCGCGCGATTCATCAGGCAACCTCTACGTCGCCGACACCGCCAACTCCACCATTCGCAAAATCACCCCGGCCGGAGTCGTCAGCACCTTCGCAGGCCTGCCCACGATTTCCGGCCTCAAAGACGGCACTGGCACCGATGCGTGGTTCAACCACCCCCAGGCGATCGCTGTGGACGGTTCAAACAACCTCTACGTCGCCGACACCGGCAACGCCGCCATCCGCAAAATCACGCCCGGTGGCGTCGTCACCACACTCACGCTTTCAGACGGCAGCGTAGTCACCCCACCCGTGACTCCTTCCCCGCCGGCAGCCGCCTCGTCGGGCGGCGGTGGGGGTGGCGGAGGCGGCGGTGCCCCGACCGGTGCTTTCTTTGCCGCTCTGGCCCTCATCAGTGTCGCCCGACTGCTCCGTCGCTGACCGCGCCCTGGCCCCCGCGTCTCCTGCGGTTTGACAATAGGAACAGCGCTCCCGCGCGTTCCTATCCCGTTCATTCTGTTAATACTGTCCCCACTCCGGACAGCCCCGGGTTTTTCTCATTGCCCTGCCCGCCGGCCTCCTCTTTTTGCTGCTCTGCAACAGGGGTGTCCATTGGCTCCGGTTGCGAAAACCAACCATGCCACTCCTTCCTTTCACCAGCCCGCTCATCGCCGACGTCGGTATTTCCCTAGGCGACGAGGGCAAGGGTCGTCTCATCCCCGAAGTCGCTGACGAACTGCGCGGCACCAAGTCCGCCGTCTCCGTCGTCTTCAAGGTCAACGGCGGCGCCAACTCCGGCCACACCGCCGGCGGCATCAAGCTGAACCTGCTCCCCGCCGGCGTCGTCGTGAAAGACGCCCCGCACCTGTGCATCGGCGCCGGCGTCGTCGCCGACCCGCGCAAATTCTGGTGGGAAGCCCTCCCGGTTGAAAAGAAAGGCCACGCCGTCCTCTCCCGCCTGTTGATCGACGAACACACCATGTTCTCCGACATCACGCACCGCCTGCTCGACCTCGCCGGCGAAGACTACCGCGTGAAAGTCCTCAACGAAGAGCCCCGCGGCTCCACCGGCCGCGGCATCACCCCCGCCTTCAGCGAGGAAACCGGCCTCTTCCAGATCTTCTACTCGTCCTTCCTCGGACCAAAAGAACTCTTCGCGCAAAAACTCGCCCAACGCGTCGATCGCGCCGTCCGCACCATCCAGCACGTCTACCGCACCGACGCCGCCACGTGGGCTTCATTCTTCGACACGCTCACCGCCGCCGAACTCCGCGCCAACGCCGAGGGCATTGAGCTCGGTTGCTTCGACAAAACCGAATTCGATTTCACCCAGTTCCGCGGCACCGCGCCCTTCACGATCAACCTCGAGCGCCTCACCGAAATCTACTGGCAGGCCGGCCAGCGCCTCGCGAAGAACATCGGCGAAGTCCGCGAACTCATCCTCCGCGAAGTCCGCGCCGGCCACACCATCATCGGCGAATTCGGGCAAGCCTACTGGCTCGATAAACGCCACGGCTTCACGCCCAACGTCACCGCCTCGCACACCTACACGCCCGAGTTTTTCCAGAGCGCCGGCATCCCCGTGCAGCCCATCCACACCTTCGGCGTCGCCAAAGCCTACGACACCAAGGTCGGCACCCACTGCTTCCTCACGCAGATGGACGACGCCCACCCGCTCGCCATCAAGCTCAAGAAAATCGAGTTCGGCACCAGCACCGGCCGCCAGCGCATGGTCGGCTGGTACGACGCCGTGGAAAAAGGCGACGTCCTCCGCTACGGCGGCTACCAGGACCTGATGATCAACAAGTCCGACGCCCTCACCCACAGCGGCGACTGGCAGGGCGAGCTCCTCGTCTGCACGCACTACGAAAACGCCGCGGGCAAAAAATTCCACCACGTCCCGCGCAACGAAGCCGTCCGCAAAACGCTCCGCCCCGTGTACACAAAACACGCCGGCTGGTCCGAAGACATCTCCCACGTCCGCCACTTCGCCGACCTCCCGAAGAACGCGCAGAAATACGTCGCCGCCATGGTCCGCTCCACGCTTGAAGTCGCCTACCACGGCGAAGCATGGCCAAAAACTTTGCCCAACCTCCGCTACCTCGGCGTCGGCCCCGAACCGTCCCAGATCATCAAGGATGTCCCGGCGACAGCTGAGTTGGTGAAGTTGCGGTGAGCGTGTCCTCTCGATTATGACGGGGGCGCGAAAACTCGAACTGCGAACGCTGCGTGCAGAGGACGAATTATCCTTCAAGCGCGCGGTCGAAGAGTTCGCACGTGAAACTCCATCGTGGCAGTTCGCATTCGGTTTTAGCGAAATAGAATCGTTTTCAGATTATGTGAAGATGCTCGAAGGACAGTCTCGCGGTGTTGGCGTCCCTGCCAGTTTCGTTCCCAATACTTTCTTCGTCGGAGTGGTCGACGACATCATCGTGGGACGCCTTTCGCTCAGACACAGGCTGAACGAATCTCTCGCGAAAGTAGGCGGTCACATCGGTTACGGTGTCATGCCATCGCAGCGCAAACGAGGCTACGCCACCGAAATGCTTCGTCAGGCAATTCCCATCTGCGCCTCACTGGGAATCGACAGAGCGTTACTGACCTGTGATGAGGGCAACCTTGCTTCCCGCAAAATCATTGAAGTCTGTGGAGGGACTTTCGATCAGACCATGGACTGCCCGGAATCAGGCATTCCCAAGAGGAGATACTGGATCCACACGAACTCCCTGCCAAAACGAAGTTAGTCCTCCGCATCTACCCTCCTGCATCCCTTTCATACCTGAAACATCCGCGCTGACTTCCGTAAGTATTTCCCACTAGGAAATGCACATGGCCGCGGAACGCACCCCCCACTTAAAACCTCCAGGTTCGTTTTTCGGACCTCGTTCAAGAAGAGTACGCGCAGCTCAAACTCCGCGAAAATCCCGGCCAGACCCAGCCGCCTGCCGGCGCGTCGCCGCCCTGGGTCGATCCCGAGGAGTTCGACGTGGCCCAATCCAATCTCACGCAGGAGCCGTGGGTGCGTTTCACCAAACGCGATCTCTTCGGCATCGCGTTCTCCGGCGGCGGCATCCACAGCGCCACGTTTAATCTAGGCATCCTTCAGGCCCTCGAACGCCTCGGCGTGCTGCGCCACGTCAATTACCTCTCCACCGCCTCCGGCGGCGGTTATGTCGGCAGCTTCTGGACCACCTGGCTTGGACGCCGGCGCACCGATCCGAAATCGTTTTTCCCGTCCGCGTCCTCGACCGCCATTCATAGCAAGGACGAACGCGAGAGCCCCGAGATCCGCCATCTGCGTGAGTTCAGCCGCTTCCTGATGCCGCGCCTCGGCTTCTGGCACTACGAAACGTGGGGTGCTATCGTCGCCATCCTCGGCGGTATGATTCCGTCCATGGTCGCTGCACTCGCGACGCTCGCCGCCGGTCTCTACGGCTGGTTCCTCCTAAGCGCACTCGTGCTGAAATGGGGAACGTGGTGCAGCATGGTCTTCCTTCGGTCACGTCACTGCTCTCGTTTTCATTTGATCGCCGAGTCGGTCATGGCGGCGCACCAGAAAAACGGACCACGGAAACCAATTTCTGGAAAAACATCCCGATCACCTTCGTCACCGCACTGGTCGCTGCCGTCGCGTACTACATCCTCCGCGAACTCTGGTTCTCCAGCCTCAACGTCAATTGCTGGGTCTGGCCCCAGAGCTATTGGGAAATTGTCAGCCATCCCACCTTCTTCGGTGACCGCAGTTTCCACCTCGCGCTGCTGCTGCCCTCCGCCGCCTGGCTCGCCACCGCGCTCGTCATGCTGGGAGGTCGCGGGTTTCGCAGGACACGCGTCGCCACCGACAGAGACGCGATCACGTGGAACGGCGCGCTCGATCGCTCGACCGCACGTTGCCTCGCCACCGCCGTCATCTGCGCCGGACTCGCCGTTCTCTGGATGGGAAGCCGCTGGCTCATGCTCCGCAGCGCACCTGCCAGCCTCGGAGGCTCCATCACCACCGGCACCGCCTTCGGTGGCATTTTCTTCTGGTTGCGCGACTGGTTGACCAAGCCGAGCGAGGAGACGCGCGCCACCAACCTCTGGGAAAAATACTCCCGAGAAAATCAAACCGCTCCTGCCGCAGGCCGCGGCCATCGGCGCCGTGCTCTGCATGGCGCTCACCGCCGCACTGCTCATCGGCGTTTCGGCGCCGGCACTCATTTGCTCGCCGGTCTTTCCGTCTGCCTCGGCCTCATGTTGCTCACGCTCTTCTGTTTCGATCCTGCGCGCATCGGCCTGCACGACTTCTACCGCTCGCGCCTCGCCCGCTGCTACCTCGGCGCCGCCCCAAAAGTCGGCTCGCCACCGATCCGCGCCACCGCCGAACAGCACGGCGATGATATCACCTTCGGCGAACTTCGCGGCACCACCGTGGCCCCCGGCCCGATTCACCTCGTCTGCTGCGCCGCCAACAACCTCGCGGGCGATCCGCTCGCCAGCCTCTATCGCGGCGCACGCAGCGTCGCCATTTCTCCGATGGGTCTTTCCCTCGGAAACGAGTACGCCGCCGTTCCCCACCTGCGCCTCTCGTCCGCCGTCACCGCATCCGCCGCCGCCTTCAATTCCCAGATGGGCCGGGTTTCCATGGACCTCGGCTTTGCCGTGGCCTTCGTGATGAGCGCACTCAATCTCCGCCTCGGCCTCTGGGTCGCGCACCCGGGAAATCCCACGAACCGCATCCGGTGGATGGTCGGCCTCCCGTTTTCTTCGAGATGTTCGGCCGCTCGAAATGCCCCTCGCTGGACGAGCCCGTCGTCAACACGCCCTCTCCGTTTGCGGCCAGCGCTCTTTCGAACAACGTACGCCCCGCCGCAGACACGGCGCTCAATCGCTGCACCCAGTCACTCCACTCCGCGGAGGAGGCCGTGAAGAAAAAGATCAGCTACCTTCACCTGTCCGACGGCAGCCACTTCGAAAACCTCGGTCTCTACGAGCTCGTCCGCCGCCACTGCCGCTACGTCATCGTCACCGACAGCAGCGCCGATCCGGAAGTCGCGTTCGACGATCTCGCCAACACGCTCCGCCGCATCCGCGAGGATTTTGGCGTGGAGATCGAGCTCGACGTCGAACCGCTCCGCCCCGGCGAAAACGGCCGCTCGCGCCAGCACGCCGTCATCGGCTGCATCCATTACGATGGCATGGCCGGCACCGACAAGGGCACCGTCATCTACTTCAAACCCACACTCACCGGCGACGAACCCGCCGACGTCCTCCAATACCAGACGCGCAACATTGCCTTCCCGCACGAAGGCACCGGCGATCAGTTCTACGACGAAGCCCAGTGGGAATCCTACCGCCGTCTCGGTGAACATGCCGCCATCGCCGTGCTCCGCTTCGAAGTCGAAAGCTCCAAGCCCTCGAGTTTTGTGGACAACATGTTCCTCGAGGTCGGCAACCAGTGGCATCCCAACAAAACCCAGCACCAGGAAGTCTTCCTCGAACTCGCCGGACGTTGCGACGAGTTGGAAAACGAGCTTCGCGCCAACGCGCCCGCCCAACTTCTCGCCGAGCTTTTCCCCGAAGCTGCAGTGGCTTCCTCGGCGAAACCCGCCGCCAAAAAATCCGAGACGAACGAAACGGTTGCCGAAAAATCCACCGCGCCGTCCGAGCCCGACCGCGACGAAAACATTCAGACGCTCTTCTATCTCATGCGCGTCCTCCAGATCATGGAAGACGCCTATGTCGGCGCCGAACTCAACGAGTACTGGTCCCATCCGCTCAACGCCGGCTGGATGAGTTATTTCCAACGCTGGGCGTCGACCCCGTCGTTCCGCCACTGGTGGCCTGTGCTCCGATCCGTCTATAGCGCCGGTTTCCGCAACTTCGTCAAAGAGCGCTTCGACCTCCGCCTCCCGCGAGGCGATTATCCAAAGCCCGCCGCGCGCCTCGATCTCAAGGTGCTCGGCGCACTCGACAAACTTCCAACCAGCCACGCGTGGCACCAATGGACACTCCGTTTCGGCGCTCCGCTGCTCACAGATAAAAAAGCCCTCGCATTCACGCTCACTCTCGAACCCTCCGGCACGATTGCGTCCGGCGATCCCATCGATGTCGGCTTCCTCCTCTATCAGGAGGTCCCTGGTCACGAAGGCGCACGCTGCGCTTCCTGGGATTGCCGGGAGATGTTTGTGCCCCACGCGCTCAACGGCGCCGGCATCTCCGCGCGTTTTCTCGAGAGCACCATCGACTATTTCCGCGATCACCAAAAACACCTCACCGGCCTGCGCGTGGACATCGACTACGAGGACGATTCAGCCGCGAAAAAATCTGCACGCCCCAACCGCGCCTCCCGCCTCGAACGCGTGCAGACGATCAGTTTCTACAAGAGCCGTGGTTTCACTTATCTTTCGGGCGAGGAAAGCACCATTCTCTGCTTCGACCTCGAACTCGCCCGCACGGAACACGCCGCGCGTCTCGCCCGGATGAATAAATCAGCGGACAAATCCAGCCACGTCGTCACTCACACCGCGTAAGCACCTGCATGCTGATCGCCGTCCATCGCTCCCGCCTGTTGAAACAGTTCGGAGGATAGCATTTCCGCCGGCGTCAGCCCGTGCCAGGACGGGACCGCCGCGGGAAGCGCCGCAAAATGGGCCGTCAGCCGGTTTTGAAAAAACATCTGCTCTTCAGCGCTGGCCGGACACCAGGTTTTCACCAGATGCGTGTACATCTGGCGCGGTGTGAGGATTTGGTCGTTCGCGATAAAATAGAAATGCGTGCCACGGACATTCCGGAATGCGGGCGTGAAGCCCCACACAAAGTCATGGCGGTAGAAAAAATAACCATCTCGGATCAGTTGCCGGGCAATCTCATCTAACTGTCGTCGGTTGTAGTTCATGCGGCTGAAAAGCCCACGTGGTCGTGGGGGAAGCGGTGCTGGTGATGCTTCCGTCAATTTAGCTTCTGCCATGCCACCGCTTCATGCTGGCTAAAACCGCCCACCGTCACCGTTCAACGACTTCCAAAAGAGTTCACGGGGCATTTTGCGCTCATCGCGAATCGATGGCGCGCATTGTATGAAAAATTCTTTGCGCGGTTTCCCGCTCAGCGACCGTAGACCGCCGGCAAATAAATGCCCACCGGCGCCCCAAAATCCTCATCGATGCAAAAAATTAATCGCGCGTACCGTGCTCGTTAAAAATCCTGCAGCCGCCCCTCGATCTCGCCGCGTTGCGGTTCGATGCGCGCCAACACTTCCCCAAGCAGATAAATCGACCCCGTCACGACAACCGTGTCATTCGCCCCACCCGCCCGGCATGGTTGCTCCGGACCGGGAAATAGCTCCTGCACCGTCGTACGCCTCACTGCTCCGGAAAACGTTTTCGGAATCAGCGCCTCCAATTCTTCAAACGAACACGCGCGCGCCTGCTGCGGAATCACCAGATGAATTTCCTTCGCATGGCGGCCGATCGTTTCCAGCAACGGTTTCGCCCGCGCCGCGCCCAGAACACCCGTCACGATCACCAGCGCCTGTTTTGTTTCTTCAACAAGCCGCGCCAGATTTGTCTCCAACGTTCCCGCGCCCTCCGGATTGTGCGAGGCATCCAGAATTAATTCACGTCCGCCCAGCGTCATCCGTTGCCAGCGGCCGGGCCAGCGCACTTTCATCAACGCACGGGCAACTGATGCCTCGGTAAAACGCCACTTCGTCTGGAGCAACCGCGCCACCAACGCCGCCGTCGCCGCGTTCACACGCTGATAGTCGCCTTCCAGATTGGTCTTCGGGTAAGCCTCCGAAAAATCGCCGAGCGCTTCGCGCACGCTGTAGAGCGGTGCGTGCTTTTCAGCCGCGATGGCACGGATCACCCGATCCGCCGCTTCCGGCAGCACGCCGATCACCACCGGGCGTCCGTGCTTGATGATGCCCGCCTTCTCGGCGGCGATCTTCTCGATCGTGTCGCCGAGAAACTCCGTGTGATCAAGCCCGATGCTGGTGATCACGGCGATCTCCGGATCCACGACATTCGTCGCATCCAGCCGTCCGCCCATGCCGACTTCAATCATGGCGACGTCACATTTCTGCCGGGCAAATTGAAGAAACGCCATCGCCGTCATGAACTCGAAAAAACTTGGATGATCGTCCGGATTCTCCCGCGAAACCGATTCGGCGAGCGGACGCAGGTCATTCGTATAGGCGATGATTTCTTCCTCGCTCAAAATCCGTCGTCCCACCTGCACGCGTTCACCGAGACGCACCAGATGCGGCGAAGTGTAGAGTCCCGTGCGCCAGCCCGCTTCACTGAAAATCGCCTCCAGCATCGCCGACACCGAGCCCTTTCCATTCGTGCCCGCGACGTGAATCACCGGCGTCGCGCGTTCAGGGTGTCCAAGTGCGCCCACCCAGGAATGCATCCGGTCGATGCCGTACTTCACGCCCTTGGCTTTCAGGCTGAAGAGATAGTCCTGCACCGCCGGGTAGTCGTTGAGCGCGAGCGTCGGCATCGTCAAAGTCGGACACGCACACCCGGACATTTCGCCGGGCGTGCAATTGAAACCCGCGTCAGGCCTTCGCAGCGGCAACCGCCGTCGCTGGCTGCAGTGGCTTCTTCAGATGAAGTGCGCTCAACAGATCGGCGATGCGATCGCGCATCTCGTGACGCGAGACGATCTGGTCGACGAGCCCGTGCGTTTGCAGAAATTCAGCCGTCTGGAAGCCAGCCGGCAGAGTCTGTTTCACGGTGTCCTTGATGACACGCGCACCTGCAAAACCCACCAGTGCGCCCGGCTCCGCGATGATCACATCGCCAAGCGTCGCAAAGCTGGCAGTCACACCACCCATCGTCGGATGAGTGAGAATCGAAATAAATGGCAGCTTCGCCTCGGCGAGGCGTCCGAGTGCCGCGCTCGTCTTGGCCATCTGCATCAGCGAGAAAATACCTTCCTGCATGCGCGCACCGCCCGAGGCCGAGAAGATGAGGCACGGAATCTTTTTCTTCAGCGCGACTTCGATGGCGCGGGTGATTTTTTCGCCGACAGCCGACCCCATCGCACCGCCGCAAAAACGGAAATCCATCACGGCGACGGAAACGGGGATCTCGCGAATGTCCCCGGTGCCGCAGATCACGGCTTCCTTGAGACCGCTTTCCTTCTCGTACTTCTTGATGCGATCCGGGTAACGCGCCGAATCCACGAATTTCAGCGGATCGGCCGAGCGGAGACTCTCGTCCATTTCCTTGAAAGTACCTTCATCGAAAAGCGACGCGATGCGCGCACGGGCGCCGATCGGAAAATGGTAGCCGGACTTCGGGACCACCATCAGGTTGTCCTCCAGTTCCTTGTTGAAGACGATTTCCCCTGAGATCGGGCACTTCGTGTAGAGGCCCTTGGGAATGTCCTTCTTTTTGACGACGGCGGTCGAATACTTCGGCTTGCTGAACATCGACATAGCGGGAGGGAGTTTAACCGTGTCCAAACGTGACGACGTCCAGATTCAAGCAACCCGCGCGGCGAAGCACGCCTGCGCAGCTGTTAAGCGTTGAACCTGTAGTGAAGACATCGTCGACAAGAATGTAGTGGTTTCCCGGCGTTATGAGGCCGCCGGGGGTCAGTGCAAAGGCATTTTTCAGGTTCGTCCGGCGGGTCTTCCGGTCGAAACCCGTCTGCGAAGCCGTGTCCACCACGCGATGGAGAAGCGCCTCCATCTTCGCACGTCCACCCGAGGCCTTCACGAGCGCCTCCGCGAGCAGTTCGCTTTGGTTGTAACCACGTTCGCGCTTTTTGCGCGGATGCAGCGGCACGGGAATCAGCGTCGCTCCGGCAATCAAACTCATCACGCGGTCCGAACGACGGAACACGTCGGCGATGTCCGCCAGCACATGAAGCCCGCGGTGATATTTTAATTCATGCACCAGCGCTCGTGCAGCGCCTTTGAACAACACCGCCGTCCGCCCCTCGCGATAGGCCGGATGCATGCCTTCGCAATGCGGGCACATCCGCTCGCCATCGACCTCGCCGTAGAAGGGATGTCCGCACGTCACGCACGCCGGCTCCTCGACGAAATCGATCTTCGCTCCACACGGGACACAGACGTGCCGGTACCCGGAATCCTCCACCAGTTGCCCGCAATTCACGCAGCCCGGCGGAAACGCCACGTCTGCAAATGGGCGCAATAGCTTGGTCAGCCGTGAACCAAGCGCACGCGTTTCGCCGCCGCGCTCCCCATCCTCCTGAATCGCCATGCAGCGACTCAATAAAACACCTTCATCAAAAACAAGCCCTGCGGCGGAGCCGTCTCGACGCGCGCCACGCGCTTTCCCGTCTTCAATAAATCGCCGAGCTGCTCAGGCGAGAGATTGCCATAACCGACCGACACGAGCGCACCCACGAGACTGCGCACCATCTTGTACATGAAGCCATCGGCCGTCGCCGTGATGCGCAGATGTCTGCCGCGCTTCACCAAATCGAACCGCCGCAGATCGCGCACCGTGTCTTCCTTCGGCGGACCATTCAGCGCGGAGAACGCACGGAAATCATGTTTTCCCTTCAGCGCCACCGCGCCTTTCGCCATCGCTGCAAGATCCAGCGGCCGCTCGATCACCCAGGAATAAGGGCGCGTGAAGGGATCCGCATCGCCGAGATGAAGGTGATAAACGTACGTCTTACCCGTTGCGGAAAACCGTGAATGAAACTCCGCCGTCACCGCGTGCACGGATTTGATCTGAATTCCCGGAGGCAACCCCACGCGAAGCGCGGCCCAAAGTTTTTTCGGTCCGTGTTTCCACGCTGCATCAAAATGAAAAACCTGCCCGTGCGCGTGAACACCCGCGTCTGTCCGCCCGCTCGCGTGGATGCGGATCAGTCCACCGAAAATCTGAGCGATGCGCGCCTCGATCACGTCCTGAATCGCCAGGCCGCCCGGCTGACTCTGCCAGCCCGCGAAGCTCGTGCCATCGTACGCGCACACGCATTTCCACCGCGTCACGCCCGGCGACAGCGCCTCCGGCACATGCGGTTTCCGTGGACCGCGCGGATCGGCGTCAGCATCGCCGATCGAGTTCTTGCGCTCTCCGCTCATGGCAGATCTTCCGGAGGAGGAGGCAGCGACAGGTTCTCTTCGAGAAAATCCTGCAGGATGATTGTCGCCGCGCGCGAATCGATCAGCCCGCTCGCTCTCAGGTCACGACGTTTCGATTTCGGAATCGACGACTCCGCTTCATACGAGGTCAGCCGTTCGTCCACGAGATGCACCGGGAGTTTGAATTCCGCGTCCAAGCGCCGTGCGAACTTTTCGACTTCCTTCGCCTTGAATCCCTCGGAGTCGTCCATGTTCAGCGGAAATCCGACAACGAGGTCTGTGATGCGTCGCTGGCGAATGATCTTCGCCAGCTCCGCCCAGCGTTTATCTGCATCCGCGTCGATAAGCGCGGGCATCGGGGTCGCAACGCCGATCTCGTCTCCGTAGCTGAGGCCGATACGGCGCTCGCCCCAATCGATGCCCAGACACTTCATCGTGCTGTCGCGCTCACAGCCACTTCTGGCCGTTCTTAAGCGCCTCGATGCGCTTGAGCAGGAGCTTGATCTCCTGCGCCTTAGCCTTCGGGGCCACGAGCGTGGCGTCCGGCGTGTTCACGATGATCAGGTCGTCCGCGCCAAGGACCGCGGTGAGATGCCCGTCGGACGAAAACACGATGTTGTTTTTGCCCTGCTCGATGATCGCGAGGCCCTTCGAGACATTGCCCGCGTCGTCCTTCGGATAATGATCCGGAACGGCAGGCCACGAGCCAACATCACCCCAGTCAAACGACGACGGCAGCACGACAACGTTCTGGGATTTCTCGAGCAGCGCGTAATCGACCGAGATCTTCACGAGCTTCGGATAGATCTTCTTCAATACCGGCGTGAGCGGCTTCTTTTTCGCGAGCGCGGCACGGATCGGCGCGACACCCGCATTTAACTCCGGCGCGTGCGCAGCCAGCGCGGCAAAGACAACAGACGCCTGCCAAACAAACATGCCGGCATTCCAGACGTAGTCGCCCGACGCGAGATAGCCTTTGGCCACATCCAGCGACGGTTTCTCGACGAAGCGCTTCACCTTGAAAACGGGACGACGTTCGAAGTCCTTCCACTTTTCGCCCTGCTGGATATAACCGAAACCCGTGGCCGGCTCGGTCGGCGCGATGCCGATGGTCACCATCACGTCGGCCGAAGACGCAGCCGCAAAAGCCGCCTTCAAATCGCGCTGATAGGATTTCGCATCGTGAATGATGTGATCGGCTGGCAGCACGGCAAAAACGCCCTCGGGATCGCGCGCCGCCACAATCGCTGCCGCGAGCGCAACCGCCGCCGCCGTGTCACGACCGACCGGCTCGGCGATGATATTGGCCTTCGGCAATTTCGAGCACACCTCGCGCACGGCCTTTTCCTGCACGGCGCTGGTGATCACATAGGTGTTCTTCGCGGGGACGAGCGGACGCACGCGGTCGAGCGTCTGGGCGAGCATCGGCTTGGTGCCGACGATCGGCAGCAAGTGTTTGGGACGATGCGCCCGGCTCGCTGGCCAGAAGCGCTCACCTTTTCCCCCGGCAATGATGACGACGAATTGTTGCGGCATAGTGAAAGCCGCGACCTATGAGCGGACCTTGTACACGGCGCAAATTCATTTGCGACACAGGCTGAAACGGCTCTGTTACGCGCTTCCATGCCCGCCGCGCCGCAGCCCACGCTCTCGCCCGCCGAACTCGCCCGCTACAGCCGCCACATCCTCCTCGATGAAATCGGCGTCGAGGGCCAGCGACGCCTCGCCGCGGCCAAAGTGCTCGTCGTCGGCGCCGGTGGCCTCGGCAGCCCCGCCGCACTCTATCTCGCCGCCGCAGGTGCAGGCACCATCGGAATCGCTGATTTCGACCGTGTCGAGGAGCACAATCTCCAGCGCCAGCTCCTGCACGGGACGGGCTCTGTCGGAAAACTCAAAACCGAATCCGCCATCGCCCGGCTCGCCGACGTGAATCCGTTCGTCCGCGTGCAGTCGCATCTCGACGGGATCACCGTGGAAAACGCCCGGGAGTTGTTTGCCCACTACGACGTCATCGTGGACGGCAGCGACAATTTCGCGACACGCTATCTGAACAACGACGCCGCCTTCTTCGCGAAGAAACCGCTCGTTTACGGCAGCATTTTCAAATTCGAGGGCCAGGTCGCCGTCTTCGATCCCGCACGCGGCGGTCCGTGCTATCGCTGCCTGTTTCCCGAACCGCCTCCCGCAGGCTCCGTCCCCAACTGCGGCGAAGCCGGGGTCGTCGGCGCTCTCTGCGGCGTGATCGGCAGTTTGCAGGCGCTCGAAGCGATCAAACTCATCGTCGGCTTCGGCGAGCCGCTCGTTGGTCGCATGCTGACGTACGATGCACTTCGGCAGCAGTTCAATACGATCACCCTGCCCCGCGATCCCGATTGCCCGCTGTGCGGACGCGCGCCGAAAATCACCGCTCTCCACTCTGACAATTATCAGGTCACCTGCGAAACTCCGCCACCGTCTCCAAGCTCCATGAGTAACGAAACCCATCCGCTCGAAATCTCCGTCGAAGAAACGAAACGCCTTCTCGACTCCAATCCCGGCGGAGTTGTGCTCGTCGATGTTCGCGAGCCACACGAAGTGGAAATCTGCCGCATTGCCGGATCACAGCACATTCCCATGCGTCAGATCCCCGAGCATATCGGCGATCTTCCGACGGACAAACACCTGCTCATCCAATGCCACCACGGCGGCCGCAGCATGCGGGTCACGGAATTTCTTCGCAGCCGCGGCTTCACTGCTGTGAGCAATGTCGCAGGCGGAATCGACGCCTGGTCGCTCCAGATCGATCCAAGCCTGCGTCGCTATTGATTGAAATAAGACGCTGCGGCGCCAGCTACCACAGCCGCAGCTCTGCCGAATGGATGTCCGCGCTCGCGCGAGCGTACTCCGCAAAGGCGCGTTTCAGGCGAAGCGTGATCGTCCCTTCGCCCAGTGTGAATGCATAGCCGTCAATCGCGGCCACCGGCGTCAGATCCTTGGTGCTCGAAAGCAAAAAGGCTTCTGAAATTCCACGCAGATCCTCTGGCCGGATCGTCTCTTCCTGCACAAGCACCCCCGCTTTTGGCGCCACTTGAGTGATCAAAAGATCGCGCGTAATTCCCGCGAGAATTCCCGCCGACAAGGGCGGGGTCACGACCACACCGTTCCGTACAAAGCCAATATTGCTCACCGCCGCCTCGGTTATCTGGCCGGCCTGATTTGTAATCACCACCTCGTCCGCACCCCGGGCGCGTGCCTCTCGCAGGCAAAGAATATTATTGAGATAGTTCCCCGTCTTCCATGCCGGATTCAAGGCGTCGACAGGATTGCGGCGCAGCTCGCGTGCAAGGGACAACTTCAGGCCCGCACGAAACTTTTCCTCCGTGAAAAGTTTATTCTCCTGCACCAACAGCACGAAGTCGGCGCGGTCCGCCAGCGCGATATCCAGCCCGATGGGCCCTCCTCCGCGCGTGACCTGAAGACGGATATACACCTCAGCCACACCGCGTGAACGCTCGCGAAAGGCCGCCACGGTTTTCCGAATCTCCGCCAAAATTTCCTGCCGTGTAAATGGCAGCGTGAAGTGCAGGGCCGCCGCCGACCGCTCGAGGCGACGCCAGTGCTCTTCCCACGCAAAAATCACACCATGATAGGTGCGCCACACTTCATAGATCGCATCGCCGTAGAGGAATCCACGGTTCAACGGCGAAAGGGATGGCTCGGTGGCTGCATGCAGACGTCCGTTGGTGTTCGCTTGGATATAGCTGCTCATGAAAGTTACCCGAGCCTACGAATGCCGACTGCACAGCAACGCAAGGGCGAAAAAAAGCCTCCGGAAATCCCCGGAGGCTTTTGATAAAAAACGCTGGAGCCAAAATTACTTTTTGCGGGCCTTAACCAGTCCGAGCTCCTTCTTGATGTTCTGTACGCTTGGTAGGGAAATTCCGAGCGCCTTGGCGATCTCGGCGCCAGTCTTCTCGTCGTTCACGAGAGCTTTGACCTGTGCTTTGATTTCCGGAGTGATCCGGGCGCGTTTGCCACGCTTGCCGGGCTTGGCGGCCTTGACGGCTTTGCCTTTTCCACGGCCGCGGCGGGCGCCTGCGGCGCTCTTCAATGCTTTGATAAACGATCCGAGATCATCGAATCCGAATTCATAAGGTAGACGAGAAAGCTTTTGAGTGAGCTCTTTCTCGAGCGACTGCTCGAGCTCGACGACTTTGGCTTTGGCTGCTTCCAATTCTTTAACAACTTCGATTACCATAAGGACGCTCAACCAATAATAATACTGAAAACACGCAAGTCCTATATCAAATGGTAGGCATCCAGCTTCGGCATACTTCGAGCTCCCTAATTTCCGTTTAGTATTTCAAATCAACCATGTCGACACACCACAAGCTGGATGACTCGCGTTTAATACATCGATGGAATAACGCCATCCCACCCCGCATCACTATCGATTCTGGTGACCGCATCACACTGAACATGGCTGACTCCAGCGGTTATCAAGTGCAGCCAACATGGACCGCCTCCGACTTCAAAAGCAGCTTCGATCCACTAAAAGTTCACGCGCTTACCGGACCGGTGGCTGTAGCGGGGGCAGAACCCGGAGATCGTCTGGAGATTAACATAGAGTCCTACGAACATCACGGCTGGGCGTGGACAAGCCTGATTCCGGGGCTGGGACTTCTCGCGGACGATTTTCGCGAGAATCATTTATTCATCTGGAAACTGGATCGCGGACAAACGAGGTCCATGCCAGGCGTCACTCTTGATCTGCATCCCTTCGCAGGAATCATCGGTGTGCAACGTGCAGAAGCAGGCGAGTTCCGCACGCGGGCTCCCGGACCGTTCGGAGGCAATATGGATGTCCGGCACCTCACGGCGGGGACCACGCTCTATCTTCCCGTCTTCACACACGGCGCAAATTTGCTCGCCGGCGATTGCCACGCGGCCCAAGGCGACGGCGAGGTCTGTATCAACGGCATGGAGGCTCCGATGAGCATGACCCTCCAGATTAACCTCATCAAAAACGCCCCGCTCGCCGCCCCCTACGCCATCTGCCCCAATCCGCTCGTGCCTCAGCGCTATCAAAGCAAACCCTGGCATCTTTTCATCGAGTCCGACGAGCACCCGCGCGAAGCCTGCAAGCGCGTGGTTCGCCGCGCCATTGAATACCTTGTCTCGCGACTCGGACTCACCCCCGAGCTCGCCTATACATTGTGTAGCGTCGTCCTCGATCTCCGCATCAGCCAGCTCGTGAATACTCCAACAACCACGGTGACCGGCTATCTGCCCGAGGCGATTTTCGACAAATAACCCGCACTGGCGGTCGCAAATGGCCGCGCTTCCGCCGCCCCATCAGCGCGGCTGAAAATTTCTCCGTGTCTTCTCCGCGCCGGACACTCTAGCCTGCCGGGCATGAGTTCCCTGAATGGCCGTATACTTGTCACTGGCGGCGCTGGCTTCATTGGCAGCGCGCTCATTCACGCGCTTAATCAGCGCGGTCTTACCGACATCGTGGTGACTGACCTCCTCGGCCAGGACGAGAAATGGAAGAACCTCGTTCCGCTAAAATTCGCCGACTACGTTGAAGCAGGAAGTTTCCGCGAGCGCATTCACGCACATGCCGGTGCATTCGGGAAATTCTCAGCTGTGTTCCATCTCGGTGCCTGCTCCGCAACCACCGAAAAAAACGCGACCTATCTCGCGGATAACAACTACGAGTTCACCAAGGAGCTTGCGGCCTGGACCCTCGCACAACACGGCCGTTTCATCTACGCCTCTTCCGCCGCAACCTACGGTGACGGAGCCCAGGGCATGGATGACAAGAATGCCGACCTCGCCGCGCTTCGTCCGCTCAACATGTACGGCTATTCGAAGCACCTTTTCGATCTCTACGCCCAGCGCCACGGCTTCCTCGACCAGATTGTCGGTGTGAAATACTTCAATGTATTCGGCCCGAACGAAGACCACAAAGCCGACATGCGCAGCCTGGTGAACAAGGCCTACCAGCAGATCCTCGTCACCGGCCGCGTCCAGCTCTTCAAGAGCCACAAGCCCGAATACAAGGACGGCGAACAGATGCGCGACTTCCTCTATGTGAAGGACGCGGTGGAGATGACACTCCACTTCGCCGAGAAAGCCACCGGCAGCGGCGGTCTCTACAATCTCGGCTCTGGAGAAGCCAACACCTGGCTCACACTCGCCCGCGCCATTTTCTCCGCCCTCGGCCGCGATCCGTCGATCGAGTTCATCGACATGCCTGAGGTGCTGCGCGGCAAGTACCAATACTACACGCGCGCCGACATCTCGAAGATCCGCTCAACCGGCTACGCTCGTCCAATGACTCCTCTCGTCGAGGCCGTGCGCGACTACGTGCAAGGCTACCTCGCGACCGGAAAGAAGCTCGGCGAATAACCGACGGTAAAAGCCGGATGTCGCTGCTGTGCATTCGCGCGCATCGGCCGACGCAATACGCATCCGTGCGCCCGCACGGCACTGCAGATGACAGCTCTGTATATTTATCCGAGCGTCCCTTCGCCTTCTCGACCGGATATTTTTTGGCGTTCGCGGCCATCTTCGCCTCGATCACCGCCGCAACGTCGATCCCGGAGATGTTGGCGAACTCCAGTGCGTAAATCACCACGTCCGCCAGCTCCTCTTCGATCTTCGTGCGCTTCGCGGGATCACGAACGATATTCCGCGAGGTAGCCGGATCAGCCCAGAGGAAATGCTCCATGAGTTCCCCCGCCTCCGCGGCGAGCGCCATGCTGAGATTTTTCGGCGCGTGAAACTGCTCCCAATCCCGCTCTTTCGCAAAGGCGAGCACCCGCGTTTTCAGTTCAGCCAGCGTCGTTTCCGCATCGGTCAGCGTTTTCATGCGAGTACGTTACAGCCCGGTTAAAACTTTTTTCGATCAGAATTCGTGCTTGGCCCGGCGGCTGCTGAAATGCACAACTGTCCACCGTCCGATAATGACACTGTCCTCCAAACATCACCGCTGCCACGCAGGCGCTTCGATCACGAAGGCCTCCGCGTATTGCTGCGCCATGATGCGACAGGTTCGTCAGAATTGGTCCCAACAGCAAAAAACCGGCGCGGGCTTCCAGGCCTAAACCTCCGTACTCACGGACCCAGTTTAGCCCAACAAAGCCCGGCCTTCTCGAAGAGAGGAGTCCAGTAATCACGTCTATGCACACGATCATCCATCCGTTCAAAGCCACCGCCCACAGCCGCCTCAATGTCGTTTCGGCCGATTTCCGAAACCCACATTACGACTGCACGCAGCAGGCTGACGCCATGAAGGTCGTGGTCTATGTCCCGGGCGTCGAAGCCTCGGGAGTTGAGATCACCCTTCGCGGCCCCGACCTCGTTGTCACCGCCCGGAAATCTCATTTCGTGCGCGTCAACTGGTCGGCCCTGCACCTCGAAAGCGCTCAGCGCGACTACCAGCTCTCGCTTCGCGTGGGCAACGGCTTCGACCACGATGCCATGACCGCCGAGATCACCGATGGCGTTCTCACGATCATGCTGCCGCACAAGGCGAGCAGCACCGTCGGACACCGCCGCGTAGCCTGATCGCCCTCGCCGCGCAGCACTTTCCCGGTCCGGCGAACTTGTCGCAGTCTCGGCCCTACAAGGCCGTCTGTAACAATCTCGCGGACCGGGCATTTTTTTCTGTGATTTTCGGAACCGTTCTGGGATTTCTTTTTCAACTAATTTGTTAAAGCCACGCGCTCCGCGTGACGTTTTCTAAATCATCCAACCCCCTTGTAGATTATGCCGCTATTCGTTCCTGAAAACACCCCGCCACCCTCCAACGAGCCAACCACCGTTCTCGTTGTTCCTCAGTATGACGTGCAATGGAACCGCCCGATCTTCCGCGCGCCGGCCATCAGCCTGCCCTCTGCCGCCCAGATCTGGTCAGATATTCCCTTCACCGCCCAGTTCGCTGGAAAAATCAAAGAACAACCTTCGAGCGGCAAGTGATCCGGAAGGCGATCTTCCGGTTCGCTGGCCCCGCCAGCCGAGCCTGTAGAACGCCTTCGGTTCCAGCAGCCAGCTCAATTTCCCCCCGAGGCCGGACCTATCATGGTCCGGCCTCTTTATTTGTAGGGCCGCACCTCTGGTGCGCACCGGTTTGTGCTGGGTTCGCCCCTTACTTCCGGCTCTTCAACTGCTCCCCGGGCGCCCTGGCGATCTGATCCCACGAGTAAAAGTGGAAGGTCTTGTCCGTGGACATCGCCACAAACAGCCCACCCGGAAACGTGGGCGACAACGCCGCAGCTGTCACCTCGCTCCCATCGCTTTCCAACGTCGATAGCGCCACGGTCTTGACCAACTTATGGACGTGCGGAGCCCCCGCTTCGCCTTCACGGCGATAGATGTTAAACGTGTCCCGCTGCTGATCCGACACGAGGACATATCCTGTCGTCGCATCCACCTCATAGATCGAGATCCCTTCGATATCCCGCGCAAAATCCTTCTCCCCAAAAAACGCCAGCTCACGGTCTGCCTCCGGCGCATCCGGGTCGGCCGCATATTTACGAACGCCAGCCATTTCATCGCTATAATAGACGTAGCCGGCCGCATCATCGACCGCGATCGACTCGATTTCCTTCTTGCCGGAGTAGGCGCCAAATTTGCGGACCAGTATGGCCTTCACCTGCCCCGAACCGTCGTCCTCGAGCCGGTACTGCCAAAGATAGCTGCCCGAAGGCCCGCTCTTGCGCCCCACAATCGCAAAAACCGCACCATCGCCGGTTCGTTTGTAGAGAGAAATGCCCATGGGATCGCGCTGCGCCTCCCCCTCGAAAACCGCAATGCCACCGCCATCGATCGCCTTCATAGAAGGCACCGCGAAAATGCGCAGCTTGTTGGTCAGCCGCTCCGTCGTCACCGCAATATCCACCGGCTTTCCGCCCAGCATCAGCCCGTATTCGAGATCGACGTTATTCGGCCGCTGCAAGCCGCCCACGGTCTTCTCGCGGATGATTTTCCCCGCCAGATCAAAGACGTAAAGCCCGCCCCAGCTTCCTTGTCCGTCCCGATAATCAAGCTCTGCGCGGGGTCCGCCGGGCTGATCCAGATCACCGGATCATCGGAATCAAACCGCACCGGCTCCGTCACAACCAGCGGCTTAATCCGCGCCTGAGTCATCGCCCGGGGCTGCGACGAACACGCCGCAGAGACCAGCAGCGTCGCAGATAAAGTGACCATGACTGAAGCGCGCAAAGAATGCATGCGCCCAAAACACCGCCCGCCGCTCAAATGTCGCGCCCAAGAGTGTTACATTCTCGAAACGCACCCGCCGGGAGCGCCGGCGGCCCGCATCTATCCGCAGGGCCGCACCTCTGATGCGTGACTCCGATCCGTGTAGGAGCGGCTTTACGCCGCGATCCCCGCCCACCCTCGCAAAAACAAAAAGCCGCCGGTCCTTCGACCGGCGGCTTTCGCATTTGAAAATCCAATAGCCAAGACGCAGCTCAAATCGTCATCGCGTGGTATCCACCGTCCACGATGATCTCCGAGCCCGTGATGAAGCTGCCCGCATCGCTCGCGAGGAGCAGCGTCGCGCCGATCAACTCATTGGCTTCGCCAAAGCGTTTCATCGGCGTGTGGCCCATGATGCTGTTCACGCGATCCGGCGTGAGCACCTTGCGGTTCTGCTCGGCCGGGAAAAATCCGGGGACCAGCGTGTTCACGCGCACCTTCTTCGGAGCCCATTCGCGCGCCAGGTTCTTGGATAGATTATGCACGGCCGCCTTGCTGGCTGAGTATGTGAACACTCGGGAGAGCGGCACCACGCCCGACATCGAGCCGAGATTGATGATCGAGCCACCTTCGCCGCGATCGACGAGGTACTTGCCGAAAATCTGGGAGCCGAGAAACACGCCCTTCAGGTTGATCTTAATGATGCGCTCGAACTCGTCTTCCTGAATGTCGAAGAACGGCGTCGCCGAGTTAACACCCGCGCCATCGACGACGATATCGATCTTCTTCGAACGCTCCAACACCTTGGCCAGCAGGGCCTCGATCTCCGCCTTGCTGCTCGCCTCAGCCGACAGAAAATAGGCTTTGCCGCCCGCCGCCGCGATCTTGTCGAGACGCGCCTTGGCCTTTTCTTCGTTACGACCGACCAGCACAACCTCCGCGCCGGCACCAGCCAGGCCAGAAGCCATCGCGCCGCACAATTCACCGGTTCCACCGATGACGACGGCGACTTTGCCGGAGAGAGAGAAAAGGGAATTCAGATATTCGGGAGAGCTCATGGAGTGAAAAACGCAGCAAGCCGCCCGCTCCGTGCAGACGCAAAGCTAAATTCACGTGTCCGCGTCCGCACCTTAACGGCCATTCCGCTTGCTCCACGCCGCACCCGCGCACGTTATCTCCCCATGGCCCGCATCCCTCTTGAGGACAACTACGACGACGTGATCAACAAAGCCCAGCGCGGCCTCGGCATCACCGACGAACAACTCGCCCATCGCGCCCAAATCACGCCCGACGACCTCGCCTCGCTCAAATCCGGCAAATTCCACGAAGTCGCCGCCCGGCGTGTCGCCCAACACCTTCGCCTGCACTCCGATGCACTCTGCGAACTCGGCAAGAAAGCCTGGTACCCCGAGCAGCCGCGTTTCCGCACCGGCTTCGCCGCGTTCAACTCTCCCCACGAAGACATGACGGTGAACAGCTACATCATCTGGGACGAACGCACCCGCCACGCCGCCATCTTCGATCCCGGCGCCAGCGGCGAAAAACTCCTCGAAATCGTCAGCTCCGAAAAACTCAACGTCCGCTCGATCTTCCTCACGCACACCCACGACGATCACATCGCCGACCTCGCCAAAGTCGCCGAGGCCACCAAAGCCGAAGTCTGGGCGTCCGAACGCGAGCCCGTCGATTTCCCCGGCGCGAAAGTCTTCAAAGAAGGCGCCTTCTTCCACCTCGGCCCGTTCGCGATCAAAACCCTCCCGACCTCCGGCCATTCGCCCGGCGGTGTCACGTATTTCATCACCGGCCTCTCCTACCCGCTCGCGATTGTCGGCGATTCGATCTTCGCCGCATCGATGGGCGGCGCCCGTACGACCGCGGCCTACTCAGAAGCGTTGAACAACAACCGCCGCTATATCCTCACGCTCTACGCCGACACCGTCCTGGCCTCCGGCCACGGACCACTGACCACCGTCGCCCAAGAGCGTAAGCACAATCCGTTTCTGGCTTACTGAATCCTACTCCGATGTCCGTCACTGCGACCCAAGCACTTTTCATCAAACTCGGCTCTGGCGGTGAATGGGAAGATGAGTGCATCAAACGCAGCGTTTTGCGCATTGGATTTAGAAAAATTCCCCACGAGCTATGTTTGGCCGGTGATTGGAGATCCGTACGGGAAAAATTCCTGGAAGATGGCTGCACCAAAGGTACCGCCCAAATGCACACGACAGAGCTGGAGCGATTCTACACGGCCGATAAATTCACGCTCTGGATTACGTTTTCCAACAATCGACTCTATTGGGGATTCGTCGGTGGTCCGGTAAAAACCACTCGAGAAGGCTATAAAGAACGAGTTGTTATCCGTGGGTGGCGGAACGAAGACATCAACGGTGCTCCCCTTCATTCCTCACAACTCAGCTCGAAGCTAACTCAAGTTTCCGGTTATCGGGGGACGATCTGTAATGTAACAGAGTTCTGCTATCTGAAAGATCGATTGAACGGCACTCTGCCCCCTGAAGTTCAAGTTGCCCAACGCGCACGAGGCGCACTTTTGGTCACTCTAGAGCCGTTGATTCAAAATCTGACATGGCGAGATTTTGAAACACTCGTTGATATGGTTTTCACCGCAGGCGGATGGCGACGAATCGGAGTGCTCGGCAAAAACGAGAAAGACATCGATCTGGATTTGCAGCAGCCGGTCACGAGGGAACGACTGTTTGTGCAGGTAAAGTCAAAGTGCGACACGGCAACCCTCCGAAAAATCTCAACCTCCATTCGAAGTAAGCCGGAATACCATCGAGCCTTTGCGGTTACTCATTCGTTCACAGGCAAACTCCCAAACGGTTTAGACCCCAGACTTAAGTTAGTTCAAGTCTCCGAACTGTCACCCCTTGTTCTGGACGCAGGGCTAACAGACTGGCTTCTGGAAAAATCTAAATGAGCGCAGAGATTTTTCAGATCTGAAAATTCCCGCCGCTATTGGCCTCGTGCAGGCCGCACTCGCGTTTAAGGCCGCCGAAACGTGTGTCTTCTTCTTTCATGCCGTCGAGAAGCTTGGTCGTGCTGTGCCAGTCGCCGACCGACACATAGCCCTGATCCCACAACGGGTGATAGCTCAACCCGTGCTGCGTCAGATAGCGATGCACGGTCCGGTTATCCCAATCGATGATCGGATGAACCTTCGTGATCTTGTTCTGCTGCTGCACGACCTTCAGCGCTTCGCGCGTGCTTCCCTGCGTGCGGCGTAGTCCCGCAAGCCAGGCGGTGGCGCCGAGTTCGCGCACGGCGCGATCCATCGGCTCAACCTTGTTCATGAAATTGTACTTCTTCAGCCCTTCAATCCCCTGTTCCCATTGCTTGCCATAGAGCGCTTCCTGCTCGGCTGCTGTCATCGCCGGAATGTACTTCTTGATGTTGAGCCCCAGCTTATCCGTGAGATCACGGGCAAATTTATAGGTCTCGGGAAAGAGATACCCCGTATCGATGAAGATCACCGGAATCTTGGGTGCGACACGCGTCACCAAGTGCAACATCACCGCCGCCTGAATCCCGAAACTCGTCGTCATCACGAGCCCGTCGCCAAACTGCTCCACCGCCCACTTTATTCGATCCTCCGCACTGGCTTTTTCGAGGTCGAGGGACGCAGCTGCCGTTTCAGTCGTACTCATTTCTTAGGTCAATGAACCTACTTAGGACATGTCTTAAGTAAAGATTTGAAGGCTATTTTATCAAAATCCACTTAAGTGACTGAAACCAAATTAGCTAGGCAACTGGGAGCGAATTTTAGCAGCCGCGTCAGTCAGGACACGGCTGCTTGAAAACGACGAATCTATCACAACGCCTTCAACAACCTCTCCAGCTCGGCGCGCTTTGCCTGCTGATCGGCGAGCTGCTTGCGGGCGCCTTCCAAGACCGCAGCAGGGGCTTTGCTGGTAAACGCCGTGTTCGCCAGACGGGCCTCGGTACCAGCGATATGCTTGGTGATCTGCTCGAGTTCCTTGGTCAGGCGCGTCTTCTCAGCCGCGGCATCGACTTTCACGCCGGTGTCCAGGTAGAGCGTGCCGTAAGGCGTCACAATCGCTGGAAGCGCAGGCTCACTCGACGTGCGCTCCACTGAGGCTGCACCGACCAAGCGGGCGATCTTCGACGAATTGCTTTCGAGCACCGCCCAGTTCGTCGCATCCGCGAGCGCCAGGAATTTCACGTCGCGCTTCTGCGCCACCGATTGCTCGGCTTTCAACTGACGCGCGAGCGACGAGAATGTCTTCAATCCGGCCACACGCGAAGCCGCGCTTTGGTCGGGAATCACGCCGCGTTGTGCGAGCGCCGCAGTGAACACATCAGAACTTTCGATCCGCGTATCCTGCAGCAGCGATTTCTCCGGACCATAGCCGAGTAGATGCCAGAGTTCTTCCGTGATGAACGGAGCGAACGGCTCGAACATCAGGAGGAACTGGCGGATCACGAGATCCTGGATCGCCAGCACGTGCGCCTTCGCGTTCGCGTCCTGAAGGCGTGCTTTCGCTACCTCGACGTACCAATCGCAAAAGTCATTCCAGAAAAACGAATACAACCGCTGAGTCGCCCCAGCGAACTCAAAGTCCGCAAAGCCACGCTCGAGTGTCTTTTTCGTGTCGAGCAACGCGCTGAGCAGCGCGTGATCGTCGTCATCCAGCTGCTTCGCATCGACGCGTGCAAGGATCGCCGCGAGCGATGAGTTGTCGCTCATCTCGCCGCTCATCTGACGGAAACGGCAGGCGTTCCAGACCTTGTTGCAGAAGTTCTTTCCGCTCTCGATGCGGTCTTCGTCGAACTTCACGTCCTGGCCAAGCGGCGCGATCTGAAGCAGACCGAAGCGCAGGCCATCGGCGCCGTACTTCGCGATGAGATCGAGAGGATCGGGTGAGTTGCCGAGCGTTTTCGACATCTTGCGGCCCTGCTTGTCGCGAACGATGCCGTTGAAATAGACGTGCTTGAACGGAATGCGCTGCTCCACCGGCGCGCCGGGTTTCGCGAACTCGAGGCCCGCCATGATCATGCGCGCGACCCAGAAGAAGATGATGTCCGCGCCCGTCGCGAGCGTCGTTGTCGGATAGAAACTCTTGAAGCCGGACTTCTCCATCTCGGCAACCTCGGGCCAGCCGAGCGTGGCAAACGGCCAGAGCCATGACGACGCCCACGTATCGAGAACATCATTCTCCTGCTCCCAGTTCTGCGGATCGGCCGGACCGTCGAGCGAGACGTGAATCTTCGTCGGGTCGGCGAGATCGGCCGGTGAGAGCTTCTCACGGTCGAGCCCCTTCTTGTACCAAACCGGAATCCGATGGCCCCACCATAGCTGGCGGCTGATGCACCAGTCCTGGATATTCTCGAGCCAGTTCAGGTAAACTTTCGTCCAGCGCTCGGGATGCATCTGGATCAGGCCGTCGCGAACAACCGCCTTCGCTTCCTCAACGCGCGGATACTTCAGCCACCACTGCTGCGTGAGACGCGGCTCGATCGGCACACCTGCACGCTGCGAGTAGCCGACATTGTTCTCGTAAGCTTTCTCTTCGAGCAGCGTGCCGCGCTCCTTCAAGACTTCAGCGGCCTTCTTGCGGCCCGCAAAGCGATCCATGCCCGCGATCTCTGGCCCGGCAAATTCGTTGAGCGTTCCGTCGGCATTGAGCGCGTCGATGACCGGGAGGTTGTGGCGCTGACCGATTTCAAAATCCACTTTGTCGTGCGCAGGCGTGACCTTGAGTGCACCGGCGGCGAACGACGGATCGACCGCCGCATCCGCGATGATCGGGATCTGCACGCGATCGCCGAGCGGACGCCAGACTTTCTTCCCGACGATGTGCTTGTAGCGCTCGTCATCCGGGTGAACGGCCACCGCAACGTCGGCCGCGATCGTCTCCGGACGGGTCGTTTCCAGGATAATATGCGTGAGCGGAATCGTGTTACCGTCCGCATCCTTGGCCGTCGAAGGCTCAACCAACTCATACCGGAGCTTGTAGATAAAGCCTTTCGTCGGACGCATCTCGACTTCTTCGTCGGATAGCGCCGTAAGCGACGCTGGGCACCAGTTCACCATGCGCTTGCCGCGGTAAATCAGCCCTTGTTGGAAAAGCTTCACGAACGACGTCAGCACCGCGCGGCTGTAGCCGGGGTCCATCGTAAAATGCGTGCGATCCCAATCGCACGAGCAGCCGAGTTGTTTCAGCTGATTGAGGATGATGTCGCCCTTCTCGTCGCGCCACGTCCACACGCGCTTCAAAAACTCGTCGCGGCCTAAATCATACCGCGTCTTGCCCTCGGATTTTTTAAGGTGCTTCTCGACCATCGTCTGCGTGGCGATGCCCGCGTGATCGGTGCCGGGGATCCAGCACGCCGCTTTGCCTTCGAGACGCGCACGGCGGATCAGCGCGTCCTGCAACGTGTTATTGAGCACGTGGCCCATGTGCAGGATGCCGGTGACGTTCGGCGGCGGGATGACGATGGTGTACGTCTCCTGGCCGGGAGCGGCTTTGCCGGCGAAGGCCTTGGCCTCCAGCCAGGCGGCATACCACTTCTTTTCAACGTCGCGGGCTTCGTAGCTCTTGGTGATTTCGGCCATGGTCGTGTGCTAAATGAGAACCGCGAAAACAACCGCCCCGCCCCCGGAGTGGCAAGAGGTTAAACCGGGCCGTACGCTCCGGCTCCGCACACGGCAAAGTTTCAATTTCGCGTACAGATCCGGCCCATTTCCCGCTTTGCGCCGCCGTGTATTTCCTATTCTTGTGCATCTTCCATAAATGAGCGGCCGCATCCAAAAGCATGCCCTTGAGCGTCTGAATTTCGTTGGTGAAGTCTCCACAGCCGAGCGTCTCGCCGCCTGCAAGACCTTCATCCGTCTCGAAAGCGCGATGATCCGCATGCGCCACGAAGCCCGCGAATCCGGCCTCGCCGTCGCCCGCGCCCGCGCCGCCATGGTCGATGTGATGCTCGCGCATCTGTTCGACTACGCGATCGCCACCTGGACCCGTATGCACGGGACCACACCCAGCGCAGTCAGCCTGGTCGCACTCGGCGGTTACGGTCGCGGTGAGCTGAATCCGTTCAGCGACATCGACATCATGTTTCTCTTCCCGTCGAAGGCGAAAATGAACGCCGTGAAGCCGCTTCAGGAGCATCTCGTGAACGAGATTCTCTACATTCTCTGGGACTGCGGCATCAAAGTCGGTCACTCCACGCGCACCGTGGACGATGTCTTCGCCGAGGCACGAAAAGACATCCAGACGAAGACCGCTTTGCTCGAGTCCCGCCTCATCGCCGGCTCCGAGTCGCTCTACGAAACCTTCTCCGCCGCCTACGATAATTTTTCCCAAAAGGAAGATCCGCGCGCCTACATCGCCGCACGTCTGGAAGATCAGGCCGCGCGCCGTACGAAGTACGGCAACACCGTTTTCCTTCAGGAGCCCGACATCAAAAACGGCGTCGGCGGTCTGCGCGATTATCAGAACGCCCTCTGGATGGCCCGGGTGAAACTCGGCATCAAAAAAATGGACGAGCTCGTCGCGCAAAATCACCTGCGCAGAAACGAATGCCGCGATTTTCAGCGCGCCTATGAGTTCCTGCTCCGCGTGCGCAACGAACTCCACTTCCAGAGCAAGAAGGCCACCGATCTCCTCAATCTCGAAGCGCAGCCGCGCGTCGCACTCGGACTCGGCTACACCAATCACAACATCCTCGGCCGCGTAGAGCAGTTCATGCACGACTACTATCGTGCGGCGCAGATCATCTTCCGCGTTTCCCGCATTCTCGAAAACCGTCTCGCCCTGTCGCTCGAACCCGTGTCGCGCGTGTCTTTCCGCGAAGTTTTGCGCGGATACCGCCATCAGAAGACCATCCGCATCGACGGTTTCATCCAGCGCGGCAGCGAACTCACCGCTGAAAAACCCGACGTCTTCCAAGAAGATCCCGCGCGTCTCATCCGCGCCTTCCGCCACTGCCAGCAGCTCAACATCAAGCCCGACTTCGCGCTCCAGGCGCTCATCAGCGAATCGCTTCCGTTGATCACACGACGCGTCCAGAATTCTCCCGACGCCAACATCAGCTTCCGCGCGATTCTCAGCGAAGCCGGCGCCGTCTTCCCCGCGCTGGAACTCATGCACGAACTCGGCGTGCTCGGCCGGTTCATTCCTGAATTCGCCGAACTCACCTGTCTGGTTCAGCATGAATTTTATCACCGCTACACGGCCGATATCCATACGCTCCACGCCATCCGTGAACTCGACGGCGTTTTCAGCCAGGCCGAGCCGATGGCCGCCAAATACCGCGAGGCGCTTCACGAAACTCCCGACCCGACACTGCTTTATTTAATTTTGCTGCTTCACGACATCGGCAAGGCCGAGGGCATTCAGGGACACGCCGAAAGCGGCGTCCGCATCGCGCTTCCGATCCTCCAGCGCCTCGGCGTCGAGCCCGCCAGCACCGAGATTGTTACCTTCATCATCAAAAATCATCTCATCATGGCACGCTTTTGGCAGAGACGTGATGTCGATGATCCAAAAACATCCGCCGGATTCGCCGAGCTTGTAGACGATGCTGATAAACTGCGCTATCTGTACGTCCACACGTTCTGCGATGCCCGCGGCACGGCCGGAGGGCTGTGGAATGGCTACAAAGACACCCTGCACACCAGCCTGTACCGAGCCACACTTGAACGCCTGATTCACGGCGAAGCCGTTGAGTCCCGAAATTCTGAACGCACACAAATGAAGCACCAAGAGCTGATCTCCAAAAAGATCCCGGGCATTGGCGCGGACGAAATCACCGCGCATTTCAATCTGCTCCCGGAACGCTACTTCATCCACACGGATACCAGCGAGATCGCTCTGCACATCCAGATGGTGAACAAGCTTCTGCGTTCGATCAGCGCTGCCGATTCAGTCGGCTCGCTCAAACCGGTGATCGAGTGGAAAGACGACCTCAACCGCTCCCTCACTGTGGTAAACGTCGTCACGTGGGACCGCGCCGGCCTTTTCTACAAACTCGCCGGAGCCTTCAGTGTCGCCGGCCTCAGCATTCTCGGTGCAAAGGTCATCTCCCGCACCGACCACATCGCTATCGACACTTTCTACGTCGTCGAGCCCGCCCGCGGCGTCGTCCAGAATCACGTATCCACGGAGACCTTCGCCAAAACCGTCGAAGAAGCACTCGTCGGCAGCAAAGACCTTTACCCGGACATCGTCGCGCAGTCCAAAAAACTGGGCAATCGCTACGCCGGCACAGCCAACAATCCGGAAACCTTCCAGAGTTCGTTCCCTCCCACTGTGGACGTTTACCACGAACTCTCGATGCAACGCACCATTGTCGAGATTCAAGCCCATGACCAGATCGGCCTGCTCTACCGTCTGGCCAAGACGATCTACGATCACGGCTTCGACATCACGTTCGCCCGCATCGGCACGGAGCGAAACATCGCCATCGACACTTTCTACATCGAGAGCGCCAACCACGAAGCCACCGAAGATACCGGTCGACTCCATTCTCTGCGCGACGCCCTGACTACGATCATCACTCCTCCTGCAGCGCCTGCCCCCAACGGAAACGGCTCAACCAACAGCAACCCAGCCGTCGCACTGGCGAAATAAGCTCGTTGCCCTCAACGGCATCCATTTCGGCTGATAACTATTATCCAGCGCGCTGACCGCCGTCCTCCCTCCACGTCGCGCAAGCGCTCCCACTTTTTCTCACAAGCCCACGGAGAATTTCTCGATAAGCGCTTCCGATTAAGTACAACCTCCCGCCGTGCATAGCAGTCAGCCGGCTCAAGATACTCCCCCGCCAAGCACGAATTCCCGCGCTCCCGGCACATTCGATCCGCGCACTCTTCCCGCGCTCTATCGCATCAGCTCGCTCATCGGCCGCACCGAGGATCCGCGCCTCGCCCTGCGCAACATCCTTTCCGAGATCATCGCCGCCCTCCACGCATCCAGCGGCTCGATCTCCCTCCTGAATCCCGACAGTGGTAAACTCGAGATCGAGGTCCATCAGGGTCTTCCTGCCGACAGTGACGAGGTCTCGCTACGCCTTGGCCAGGGGATCACCGGCTGGGTCGCTTTTCACGCCCGCCCCCAACTCGTTCCCGATGTGAGCGTCGACCCGCGCTACATCTCCATGCGTCCCGAAATCCGCGCCGAGATGGCGGTGCCCATGGAAGAAAACGGCCAGATCCTTGGCGTCATCAACGTCGATAGCGATGTCACCGGCGGCTTCAACGACAGCGACCTCCAGCTTCTCGTCCTCTGCACTCAGGAGGCCACCGCCGTCATGACGCGCCTCTGGCAGCTCCGCCAGCTCCGCGGCAAGGCCCGCCAGCTCGAGACGCTCATCACCATCGGGCACTCGCTGGTATCCAAGCTCGAACAACAGGAACTTTTCGACACGGTCACGCGCGACGCCCGCCAGGTGACGCAATGCCGCGCCTGCGCACTCTACCTGTACGACGAGACACGGCAGACGGTCATTCTCGCCTCCCTCAGCAGCAACAGCCCGACCACTCCGGCTGGCAAGGAATCCCCGATCGAGACCAGCCTCGCCGCCGCGGCCATCCACACCCGCAAACAGGTCGACTTCGCCAACATCCAGAACCCGGAATTTTTCGATCTCGTCGATCTCCCCCGCGACGACTCGCTCCGCTCTGTGCTCGCAACGCCGATGATCTACGAGAACGAGGTGCTCGGCGTCCTCGCAGTCTTCACCGATCACGTCCACCGCTTCAACAACGACGAAAAACGCCTTCTCGCCGCCCTCGCTTCACTCGGCGCCGTGGCTCTACAGAATTCCCGGCTCTACTCCCGCGTTTTCCAAAGCGAAGAATCCCTTCGCAAAAACGAACAACTCACCACGCTCGGCCTGCTCGCCGCCGAGATCGCCCACGAGATCCGCAATCCGCTCACGGTCATCAAACTCCTCTACGGCTATCTCGGCCTCGACTTCCCCGAGAACGATCCGCGTCGCACGGATGTACGCGTCATCGGCGAAAAACTCGACCAGCTCGAAGCCATCGTCACCCGCGTGCTGCATTTCGCCAAGGCGCCATCCAGCCTGCACTCACGCTGGTCTCTCTGCGATATCATCGAGGACACGATCGTCCTCATCCGCCTCAAACTCGCACAGGGCAAGATCCACCTTCACTTCGACGCCCCGCCGCGCACCCTCGTCGTTGACGTCCACAAAGGCCAGATTCAACAGGTCCTCCTCAACATCCTCATCAACTCCACCCAGGCGATGCCTGAGGGCGGGGAAATCAAAATAAACAGTCAGATCGAGGATGCCGGCTCCCTGCGCTACGCTCATATCGATATCACCGATACCGGCCCTGGGATTCCCAAGGAACTCGGCACGCGCATCTTCGATTCCTTCCTTTCTGGCCGGCCCGACGGCACCGGTCTCGGTCTCGCCATCGCCAAACGCATCCTCCTGAGCCACCACGGCGACATTTCCCTCCTGCATAGCAGCCCCCAGGGAACCACCATGCGCATCACGCTGCCATTGGCGTGAGCACATCGGCCGCTGCGTCGCCTGTCATCCACTCGATGGATCAGCACGAAAACAATCTTCACGGCCGCGTGCAATTCAGGGCGGCTTCAGCTGCGGACTTTGAGATCCTCGTCGAGCTTCGCATCGCAGCCATGCGGGAGAGTCTGGAGCGGCTCGGCCGGTTTGATCCCGAACGCGCCCGGGAACGACTCCGCAAAACCTTCGTTCCCGAGTTTACGCATTTCATCAACTGCGACGATCGCGTCGTCGGATTCTATGTATTGCGACCCGCCGCAGACGGACTCCATCTGGACCATTTCTATATTCACCCCTCGGCTCAGAATCAGAAAATCGGGTCTCACGTCCTCGGCATGCTGATTGAAAATAACACGCAGCCCCCGCGCCCTATCTACGTCGGGGCGTTAAAGGAGAGCGCCTCCAATCGCTTTTATCTCCGTCATGGTTTCGAGAAGAAAAGCGAAGACGAATGGGACAACTACTATGTCCTTCCGCCCGGCCTCGACTCCTAGTCTTCTCAGCCCGTTTTCCCATGCCCGCCACACCTCGCCAGCTCTGGTCCCTTCGCATCGCATTTTTCCTGATGCTCATTGGCGCGGTTTTAATCTGGCGCGCGCCACGCCCGCCGCAATTTAAGGCGCTCGCACTCTGCTCGACGATGTTCACCGCCGCCGTTGTCTTCGTCGCGCTCCGCCAGGCTTCGCGCGACTGAGCACGACTACCAACCAGTGGTCACTGCGTCATTGACCACTGGTCATTTCGTTTCAGGGCTCAGCGCTGAAACGACTACTCTTCCAGTTCGACATTCCAGTAAGCCACATCGAGGAAGTCTTTCCACATCTCGCGATGCTGCGTGTTCAGCACAAGGCTGATCACCGGGCGCCACTTCGGCTTCACCGGCTTGCGGATCAGGCGCATGTGCGCCTCGTGCGGCAGGCGGTTCGCCTTCTTGGAATTACATTTAATACAGGAGCACACGATATTCTCCCACGTGGTCTTGCCGCCGTAGTGACGCGGGATCACGTGATCGAGATTCAGCTCTTCGCGCGGGAAAACCTTCGAGCAGTACTGGCACTGGTTCTTGTCGCGCTCGAACACGTTGTTGCGCGTCAACTTCAGCTCCTTGCATGGCAGCTTGTCGAAGAATGACAGGAGGATCACGCGCGGCAGCCGGATCACCCGATTGGGTGTATGAACCGTCTGCATCTCCTCGATCGGCGGATTACTTCGCGAGAAATCGATCCAGTCCATCATGGAGAACACTCGGAAATCTTCCTCGTGGTGATGAACGACGTGGGCATGTCCTCGCGCGAGTAGCGCGAAGGCCCGTTTGGCTCCGATCACATTCACCGCCTGCCAGAGGCGATTCAGGACCAGCACCGGTTGATCGAGTACGGCCTCCATGTCGGGACGCGTTCGTAAATACGCATCCCAGACATGTCAAGGAATGCGCCGTCACGAATCCGTGACGGCGGGGAATTCATTCGTGCAATCCGCCTTAAGCGGACGTTTCCGGGGCGGTCTCTTCGACTTCAGCCGTAGCGACTTGAACGGGAGTAGCTTCAACCGCAGGGGCCGCCAGCGGCACCGGCGCCGATTCCTGTTTCGAACCACCCTTTGGCTTCGCGCCGCGCACCGCTTCCGCGATGTTTTGCGGATGGGCCTCGGCTTCGCCTCTGTCCTGGTTGAAGCGCATTGAAACGGTCTTCGAGACACCGCGCTCCTCCATCGTCACACCGTAAATCGCGCTGGCCGCCGCGACCGTGCGCTTGTTGTGCGTGATGATGATGAACTGGCTCTCATGGACGAACTTCTTCAACAGGTCCGTGAAACGGCCGATGTTCGATTCGTCGAGCGGAGCGTCGAGTTCGTCGAGCAAGCAGAACGGCGACGGCTTTACCATGTAGAGCGCGAAGAGCAGGCCGACCGCCGTGAGCGTCTTCTGACCGCCCGAGAGCAGCGTGATGCTCTTGAGTTTCGTGCCCGGAGGTTGCGCCGTGATCTCGATACCGCTCTCCAGCGGATCGTCCGTCGCGATCAACTCGAGGCCCGCACGTCCGCCGCCAAACAGCGTCGTAAACGTGTACTCAAAGTTCTTTTTGATCTGCTCGAACGTGATCGCGAACTGCTGCTGCGAGGTCTGATTGATCTCGTCGATCGCCTTCAACAGTTCCGCTTTCGATGTCGTGAGATCGTCGTTCTGCGTCTTGAGGAAGTCGTAGCGCTGCTTCAGCTCCGCGTACTCCTCAATGGCCACGAGATTCACCGCGCCCATACTGGCGATGCGCTGACGGATCGAATCCACGTCCGAACGAACCTGCTCCCAGTTCGTCTTCTCAAGCTCCGCGAGATCCTTCTCCGTCGGCTCGCCTTTCTGCTTCGGCTTGCGGCGGCGTTTCACCGGCGCGGCCTCCGGCTGAGCTGCTGTAGCGGCATCGCCAACGACGACAGGAGCAGATTCACCCTCGGCAGGCTGCGCAACAGGAGTTGGCTCCGCCGCTGGCGGCGGCACACTGGCCTCTGGCTTCTGGCTTCCGCCGTCTGTCTCGTCCTCGTCATCATCGAGATCGAGCGCCTTCAAATCCGGCGGATCGTCCTCGGAACGCCACATGAGCAGCTTCCAATCGAGCGTCGAAATATCCGTCTGAAACTCGCGCGACACTTCCTCTTTCAGAAACTCCGCACGCGCGCGGCTCTCGGCGAGCTTGATTTCGCAACGGCTGAATTCGCTCTGCGACGACTCCGCTTCCGTCCGAAGCGAGTCCTGCGTGTTTTCCACGCCACCGATCTCTCGCTCCACGTCGGCGAGTTCGATGCGCACCTGCTCGACTTGCTGCTGCGCGACAACAAGCGACTCCGCAAGCTGCGCCGAACGCGCCTTCTTGCTATCGGTCTCGCGTTCGAGTTCGCCGACCTGCTCGGTCCAGACTTCGATCTCCTGCTGACGCTGCACCAGCAGTTCGCTCAATTGCGAGCGACGGCGTTGCATGTCCGCAATGCCACGGTCGAGCACTTCGACCTTCTGGCGAAACTCCGCGAGCTCCAAGCGGGCCTGGCCGAGCGTATCGCGCTTCACGTCGCGGTCCGTGCGCACTTCCATGATGCGCGTTTCCAATTGCTGGATGCGCTCGCGGCCTTGGTTCACCGCAGTCTCAGCTTCGACGAGCTGTGCCTGCGCCTTTTCCCAGCGTGCATGCGCTTCGTGGCGGGCATTCTCGACCGACGCCACTTCCGACTCCATGCGTTTGAGGCGGTTGGAAACCTCTTCGAGCGACCGTTGCGCGTTGCGCTGTTCCGCCTGCACCGCCGCGACTTCCTGCGTCGCCGTCAGCACTTCCTCGCGCTTGGTCTCGAGCGTCGATTCCGCCTCGGCCAGACGCGCATTGATGCCGTCGATAAACGCCTTCTGGTCGTCGTGAAGCTTCTGGTCATCGAGCAACGCCTTGCCTGTCTCACGCAGATCGATTTCGCGCTGAACGATGCTGTTCGCCGGTTTCTTCGAGAAGCCGCCAAACACCAGACCGCGACGATCCACGATCTCACCTTTGCGCGTCGCAACCGCGAGGAACGAAAACGCCGGGTTCGCCTTCCAAAATTCCAGGAACGCATTCAGGTCGTCCGCGATATAGCAGGCCGACAACAAACTCGCCGCCGGATGCGCACCGGACTCGAACGCATTCACGATCGAGCTCGCGGAAATCAATCCCGCGGGCAGCTCGCCGCCGTTCGCATTGCCCGCGCCGAGCTCCGCGATCTGCAGGCAAACGCTGCCGACCTGCTCGCTCTCGAGCTGACCCAAAATTTTCTGCGCCGTCGGCAGATCCGCCACGGTGATCGCCTCGACCGCCGAGCCCAGCAACGCCTCGAGCGCTTTGCCAAACTCCGGCTTCACTTCGAGCCCCTTGGTGATCGGCGCCGGACGCTCGCCACCGAGCGTCGCGTCGAAACGTCCTTGAAGGATCGCCTTCGCGCCTTCGCCGAAACCTTCCCACTTCTCGTGAAGCTGCTGGAGAAGTTTCAACCGCGCCGTGCGCTGCGCCAGCTGACGATCGATGTCCTGAAGCTTCTTCTGCGCATCGCGAAATTCACGCGTGAGATCTGTGATCGCCTGCTGCGCATCCGTGGATTCCTGGTGCGCGCGGGCTTTCGCCATCATCGCTTCTTCCACGCGCGCCTCGTATTCCGAGACCTGCTGCGCGACCGACGACTGCTGCTGCCGCACGCCTTCGACTTCTTGCAGGAGCGAGTCGTGTTTGTGCGCGCTGGTCTTCTGATCGACTTCGTAGCCGGAGCTGTCCGTGCGCAAACGCGCCACCGAACTCTCCAGCGTCAGCAATTGAAACTTCGACTGCTGCAAATCCTGCTCAAGCTTGCTGAGTTCACCTTCGACAACCGCCAGCTCGCGATTTCTGTTTTGGAAAACCGCGTCAGAGCTGCCGAGCAAGTTAAGCTGCTGCTGCTTGTCCTGAGCGCCGCTGTCGACCTGCGCGCTCAACTCGCGGAGCTGCATCTCGGTCTCGCCGAGATTGTCGCGCGAAGACTCGAGGCGGTCCATCAATCCCGTGCGCTTGATCGCCGCGAGGTTACCCGCGTTTTCCATTTGCTCCTTCTCAGAGCGCAAATCGAAGACCGCCTGTTGCGCGTCCTGCACACGCTGATTGAGCCGCGAACGTAGCGCCTTCTTCTCTTCGAGTTCGGTCTGCTGCTGGCTGAAATGTACACGACGTGTCTCGGCCGCCGCGCGGAGTTTAATGACCTGCTCCTCAAGCGTCGCGAGCTGCGTGCTGATCTGCGTATAATGATACCCGCTGTATGCCAGCGCCAGGTGGCGCAGACGGTAGCTGAGTTTCTTGTAGCGCAGCGCCTTCGAGGCCTGGCGGCGCAGCGAACCGATCTGACGGCCGACTTCGCCGATGACGTCAGCCACGCGGGCAAGATTCGTGTCGGTGAGCGCGAGCTTCTGCAGCGCTTCGCGACGCTGAGATTTGTACTTCGTGATGCCGGCGGCTTCTTCGAACACCGCACGGCGTTCCTCGGGCTTCGACGAGAGAATCTGGTCGATCTGGCCCTGCGCCATGATCGAGTAGCTCGTCCGGCCGATGCCGGTGTCCATGAAAAGCTTGTGGATGTCCTTCAACCGGCACGGCTGGCCGTTGAAGAAATACTCGCTCTGCCCGTCGCGATGGACGCGGCGCATGATCTCGATCTCGTGAAACTCGCTGCCGAGCTGCTTCTCGCAGTCCGTCAGCAGCAGCGACACTTCGCACATCTGCGCCGGTTTGCGCGTGTCCGCGCCTTCAAAGATGACGTCCTGCATCTTGCCGCCGCGCAACGCCTTCGCGCTCTGTTCACCGAGCACCCAGCGGATCGAGTCCGCGATATTGGATTTGCCGCAACCGTTGGGCCCGACCACGGCGGTGACGCCAGGTTCGAAACGGAGAGTGGAGGGGTCGGCAAAGGATTTGAAACCGTGCAGCTTGAGGGCCTTGAGATGCATGAATGAGGAGGGGCGATTGAGTCAGCCATCCAAGGCTCCGCAAACGGAAATTATCCGGAGTTGTTCACAGCCTATTCGCAGGCTTTCCGCCCCGCGCCCGCGCTGGGCTTAGTTCGCCCACCAAAACCGCACGATGTGGAAAAACACCGGCGCGGCGAAACACAGCGAATCCATCCGGTCCATGACACCACCGTGCCCTTCGATAAGCACGCCATAGTCCTTCACGCCCCGGTCGCGCTTGATCGCCGACATCACCAACCCGCCAAAGAAGCCCGCGATCGTGATCGCCAGTGCGACCAGCCCGGCCTGCCACGGATTGAACGGCGTCGCCCACCAAAGCCCCGCTCCCAGAGCGCTCGCCGTGAGTACACCGCCGATCAGCCCTTCCCACGTCTTGCTCGGGCTCACGTTCGGCGCCACCTTGTGCTTACCGAGCAGCTTGCCCCACACGTACTGGAGCACGTCGCTCATCTGCACGATCGCCACGAGGAAAACCAACAGCTTCGCGTTCTGCCCTTCATAACCCGGGATCGGCAGACTCAACAGCGCCGGCGCGTGACTCAGGCAATAAACACACGTCATCAGTCCCCACTGCGTCTTCGCCACACGCTCGAGGAAATGTTCGCACTCCCCCGCCATCGCCGCCCGCACGGCGAGAAACAGAAACGCCCACACCGGCACGAAAATCAAAAACATGCCGACCCACTCTCTCCCCAACCAAACATACTGCATCGGCGTGATCACGAAAAACGCCCAGAACAACGCCCGGTGATCTCCACGTCGCGTCGGCGTGAGCGTCAGAAACTCGCGCAACGCCAGCCACGACAGCAGGCCGAACAATACGACCACGCCAATGCGTCCGCAGGCCAGCGCCCCGGCAAACACCAGCACCATGATCCACCAAGCGCGCGTGCGCGCATTCAGATTCGCCACGGTCGCCTGCCCCTTCTCGCCCTTCACGGTCTTCGCGAGAATCGCGCCGATGACCGACGCCACCACAAGCACGCCGCCTACGCCGGCACCGAGCCAGCCGAAATGCGGATCTTCATAAATCGCCGTCATCGCACTCATAGTTTCACGCCTCCCAATTCAGCCAGCGCAACTCGCGCCCGGGTCATAAAGGCTTCCTTCGTTTCGTCCGCCGTCAGTTTCATCGGCGTGCCCACCGTGACGCTGCCGAGCATCGGCACAGGCAAAAATTCTCCTTTGGGCAGCACGCGATTCACGTTGTCGATCCACACGGGCACCAACTCCACATCCGGTCGCTTCGCCGCGAGGTGATGAATGCCGCTCTTAAACTCGCCAAGCCCGCCGCCAGCCATGCGTCCGCCTTCAGGAAAAATGATCAGCGAGCTTCCCGCGTCGAGCGCCGCCAGCATCGGCGTGAGGGGATTGTTTTTCACCGTCACGTTTTTGCGCTCGATCAGCACCACGTTGAAAACGTTTTTCGCGAGATACGGCCGCACCGCGCCCTTCGTCCAATAATCATGAGCCGCCACCGGCCGCGTCTTCTCGCGCAGCACCGTCGGGAGCGACGCCCAGATCACGACCGCGTCGAGATTGCTCGTGTGATTCGCAAAATAAATCCGCTGCGTCTTCGAGGGCTCCGTGCCCACCCAACGCGCACGCACTCCAGTGAGCGTGCGAACCAGTCCGATGATCAGGAATTTTGAAAGCATGTGTGAAGTGGAGCCCACTAATCGCGAAAGCCCGTCCAGATTCCCGGCGCCGTGACCCTGCGCAAATCCAAACTGACCGCCGCGCCTCCTCCTTTCGGCCCATGCCCGCTATCCGGATTTTCGCGACGCACACGTTGCCCCGGCCCGATCCCTCTGCTCAGTTCATGCCTTCATGTCCGCGTCCGCTGTTCTCAATCCGCCCATCCAAAAGTTCTCGAACAAGCTCGTCCTGCCCTGGCTCGTGGCCGTCGCGCTGTTCATGGAAAATCTCGACGCGACGATCATCAACACCGCGGTCCCGACCATGTCCGCCAGCCTCGGCGTCGACCCGCTTAGTCTGAAAGCTGTCCTCACGAGCTACACGCTAAGCCTCGCCGTCTTCATTCCTATTAGTGGCTGGATGGCGGACCGTTTCGGCACCAAACGCATTTTCCTGTGCGCCATCGCGCTCTTCACACTCGGTTCGCTGCTCTGCGGCCTCTCGGTGAATATCCACATGCTCGTCGCCGCCCGGGTGCTTCAAGGCATCGGCGGCGCCATGATGACACCCGTCGGACGCCTCGCGCTGCTGCGCAGTTTCCCGCGCTCAGAAATGCTGACCGCGATGAACTACGTCGTCATCCCCGCACTCATCGGCCCGCTGCTCGGTCCGCTCACTGGCGGGCTCATCGTCCACTGGGTTTCGTGGCGCTTCATTTTCTTCGTCAACATCCCCTTCGGCCTGCTCGGTCTCTGGCTCACGCGGAAACACATGCCGGACTTCCGCGACGAACACGTCGCGCCGCTCGACCGCACCGGCTTCATCCTCTTCGGTGCCGGCATCGCGCTGCTCTCCTACGTGCTCGAGATCTTCGGCGAACACAGCTGGCCCGTCGGACCACTCTCACTGCTCGCCGCCGCCTCGCTAACGCTGCTCGGCTTCTACGGCTGGCACGCAAAACGCGATCCCGCTCCCGTCCTTCAACTCCGCCTGTTCTTCACACGTACATTCCGCATTTCCGTCGTCGGCGGTTTCGTGACGCGACTCGGAATAGGTGGCATGCCGTTCCTCCTTCCGCTGCTCTACCAGATCGGCCTTGGCTACGCTCCGTGGCAGGCAGGCTTGCTCACGATGCCCACCGCCGCCGCCGCGATCACGATGAAACTCGCCAGCCGCCGCATCCTCGCGCGGTTCGGTTACCGCACGATCCTCGCGAGCAACACGATTCTCCTCGGCGCGAACATGATGCTCTTCTCGCTGATCACCGCCGAAACACCCGTGGTCCTGATTCTCCTGCTGAGTTTCACGCAGGGCTTCTTCGCCTCGCTACAATTCACGAGCATGAACTCTCTCGTTTACGCCGACATTGACGACCGCGATGCCAGCAAAGCCGGCAGCATCGCCAGCACCGCACAACAGATGTCGCTCAGCTTCGGCGTCGCCACCGCGTCCCTCGTCGCCTCCATTTTCCTCGGCGGCATCACCCAAGCCGACACCGCCCTGTTCGTCTCCGGCCTCCATAAAGCCTTTCTCGTGCTCGGCGGACTCACGATCATTTCATCGATCGTCTTCCGCGGCCTGCTCAGCGAAGACGGCGCCTCGGTCAGTCAGCACCGCCACGCTCCCGTCCAAGCCGCAGCCACCGCGACCGAAGAAGCCGTCGATTAAACACGAGGCTTCGACTCAAGCGTACGCACCACCCAGAGCGTTCTGCGCCGGCTCCGTGATCAAGCCCACCGCCGCCGTCGCGATCTGCGCTTCACGCCGGATCTGCTCCGCGAACTTAACCTGATATCCAGGCCCCACCGGTACCCTGGCTCCGAGTACGCCGCCGCCCGTCGAGCAGTCGATCAGGTCCACGCCCTCCGCTTTCAGTCGTTTCGAAAGCTCGACCGACTCGCCGATGCTCCAGCCCTCTTCGACCCAATCCGTGCACGACAAACGCACTGTGAACGGCAGCCGCTCCGGCCAGACCGCACGAGCCGCCTTCACTGTCTCCAAAAGAAACCGGATCCGATTCTCAAACGTCCCGCCATACTCATCCGTACGTCCATTCGAGAGTGGAGAAAGAAACTGATGCGCCAGATAACCGTGCGCCGCGTGCACCTCCAGCCACTCGTAGCCTGCAGCGAGCGATCGCTTCGTCGCCGCCACAAACTCTCCTTGCACGCGTTTGATATCTTCAACACTCAGCGCCTTCGGCACCTTGTTCAGATCGCCCCCAAAAGCCACCGCGCTCGGCCCAACCACCGGCCATCCGCCCGCGCCATCCGCCAGGTGTCCTCCTCCCTCCCAGGGTCGCGCCGCACTCGCCTTCCGTCCGGCATGGGCAATCTGAATACCGGCCACCGCGCCATGCGCTTTCACGAACCGATTAATTCGCGCCAGTGGCTCCACGTGTTTGTCGGTCCAGATCCCCGCATCACCCGGTGAAATCCGCCCTTCCGGAGAAACCGCCGTCGCCTCTGCGATCACCAATCCCGCACCGCCAGTCGCCCGCGCCCCTAGGTGGACAAGATGCCAGTCGCCCGCCACGCCATCCTCCGACGAGTACATGCACATCGGCGAAACACCGATGCGATTGCGAAGCGTGATGGATTTGATCGTGAGCGGCTCGAACAGATGCGACATGGCGGGCACAGAAATGAGGGTCGTGAAATTCGCAAACGGGCTCGCCTCGCCTTGTGCCTTCGGCTCTATGGCGTACATGTTTCAACGGGCAGGGATCATCCCACTCCTTTTGGCTCTCTCAATTTGTCAGGCCTCAGCCAGCGGCTCTTCCGCCGATAACAACAGCCAACCGCCGGCTTCAGCAGTCGTCCCTGTGGATATCAGCCGCTCCCTCACCGCCGCTTGCACCAGTTCTGGCGTTCCCGGCATGGTCGCCGTGGTATTGCACGGAGACGTCATCATCGCGCAAGGCGCCGCCGGAGTTCGCAAAGCGGGCGGCGACGCGCCCATCACCTTGGACGATCGTTTCCACTTGGGTTCCGACACCAAAGCCATGACCGCAACGCTGCTGGCACTGCTGGTCGAAGAAGGTCTCCTCCGCTGGGACTCTACGGTCGGCGAAATTTTCTCGGAAGAAATCCCCGGCATTCACGATCAGTGGAAAAACGTGACACTCGATCAACTGCTCATCCATCGCTCCGGCGCGCCCGAAAATCTAAACACGTTCCTCTTGCTGCGGCTCAAGATGGAGCGTGGCACTCCCTCTGAGCAGCGACTCGAGCTGGCCCGTGGAGTTCTTGCCAATCCGCCCGTCTCGGCTCCAGGCACGAACTACCTTTACTCAAACGCCGGTTACGCACTCGCGGGAGCGATGGCCGAAATCGTCACCGGCAAACCGTGGGAAGAACTCATGGAAGCACGCCTTTCGCTCCCCTCGGCATCACCACCGCCGGTTTCGGGGCCCCCGGAACCGCAGGCAAAATCGATCAACCGCTGGGGCACACTGCCGACGGAAAATCCATTCCAGTCGGCCGGTTCGCCGACAACCCGCCCGCAATCGGCCCCGCCGGCACGGTGCACATGAACATCACCGATTGGTCCCGCTTCGTCGCTCTCCACCTACAGGGTGACCCCGCCAATCCCAATCAGAAAATCCGCCTGCTAAAGTCAGAGTCGTTCACACATCTTCACAGCTCCGCCCCAAGTGACAAAATGCGTTACGCTGGCGGATGGCTCCTTCTCGAGCGTCCCTGGGCTAAAGGAAAACGTGAGGGAGATCGCGGCACCATCCTCTTCCACGGAGGGAGCAACATGAAGTGGAAGTGTACTACCCAACTCGCGCCCGAACGCGACTTCGCCGTATTAGTCGCCTGCAATCGAGGAGGCGACTCCGCACGCAAAGCCTGCGATCAGATCACAGATGAACTGATCAAAAAATTCGCAGCGGACCGTTGACCAGTCGCCTGACCCGCGACGCATAAGCGAGCTGCTCGTTTGATTCTATTCGAGCAGTTGATCTAACGATCGTATCGTCTCGTCCTGCCCCCACACGATTCCTTTGCCCGTACGGTTAATCAGCACCGCCCGCGCGCCGGCAGCTTTCGGCCCGGCGATGTCCTTCGGCTCATTACCCACATAGACGAGTGACTCGATCGACACACGCAGCGCAGTCGCCATCGCGAGAAACCCTTCACGCGCCGGTTTGCGATGCCCGACATCGACCGATGTCAGCAACACATCCACGCAATCAGCCAGTCCCGCCTCCGCCAGATCTCGCTCCACCAGATGTCGTGGCATCCCATACGGCACATCCGTGAGCACGCCGATGCGAACGCCACGTTTTCTCAACGTCAGCAAAACCTCCCGCGTTTCCGGATAAGCGACCAACCGCTGCTGAAAAAATCCAAAGAACGCCTCAATCGCCGGCGACCTGATTTCCAGCGGCCAGCGCCAGCTCGCCAGAATCTCACCGAAGATGGCGTCCGCACCGATCTCACCCGTACGCGGATTCAGCCGCGTGTTATGTCGCGCCAGAATCGCTTCCGCAGAAACGATCAGCTCAGCACCAATCACCCGCTCCAGCTTCGCCCCAACCGCTCGCAACGCGTCGCCATAAAGATCGCTCCAACTCAGCGGCGTGTCGCGATAAGTCAGCAGCGTCTCCCCAAGATCGAACGCGAGCGCCGGAGCATCTTTCCAAAGCGGCGAACTCGCAGCGACCGTACCCGGCCCCGCGTTCACTTGTGATCCCACGGTAGCTCAATCTTCAGCCGCGGATGCTCCCACACCTTGAACACCTCGAACATTTTTCCCGGATTCAAAATACCTTTGGGATCCAGCGCGTCCTTCACGGCTTTCATGGCTTTAATCTCCGCCGTCGAATGCTGAAGTCGCAGGAACGGCGACTTCGCCAATCCGATGCCGTGCTCTCCTGAAATCGCACCACCGAGCGCAACCACGCCCTTCATGAGCGCTTCGACCGCTTTCTCCGCGCGCAAATACTCCGCGTGATTATCGCGGTGGTACATGATGTTCACGTGCAGATTTCCATCGCCGAGATGCCCAAAGGTCGGGATCGGCAGCTTCGATTTCTTGCGCAGCTTATCGAGAAACACCGCGAACTTTTCGTAGCTGCGCAGTGGCACCACGATGTCCTCGTTCAGTTTCGCGTCGCCCAGCGCAAACATCGCGCCTGAGCACTTGCGACGCACGCTCCAGAGTTCCTCCGCCTCGGTCCGATCACGCGCCTCACGAAACGCAGCCGTGTTCGCCTGCGCCCACGTGAGCACAACCGCTTTCTGGTCGGACACCTCGCTCGGCGTGCCGGCGAGCTCGATCAACATCACCGGTTTGCCCGCCTGTCCTTCAAAAACCGTTTTGCCCGTTTTCGCCTCCGCGCATCGCACGCTGTAGCGATCGAGAAATTCGCAGATCGCCGGTTGCACGCGCAGTCCAAACAAAACCTTCACCGCCCGAAACGCGTCGATCTCATCCGCAAACGACGCCAGCAGTGTCCACCGCGCCGGAGGCAGCGGAATCAGCTTCAACGTCGCTTCCGTAATCACGCCGAGCATGCCTTCGCTGCCGATCCACAAATCACGCAGGTTAAAACCCGCCGAAAACTTCTTAGTCGGCGCGCCCCCACTTCACAGCTTCGCCTGTCGGCAAAAATCCTTTCAGCGCCAGCACGAAATCTCGCGTCACGCCATAGCGCCCGCCGTGCATGCCACCGGCGTTGCACGCGATATTTCCGCCCGATCGTCGAATACTGCTTCGACGCCGGATCCGGCGGATAAAACCAGCCAGCCGCTTCTGCCGCCGCATGAATCGCCGCAACCTTCGCACCCGGTTGTACCGTCGCCATGCCCGCCTCGGCATCAACCGTGACTTTATTCCACTTCGAAACATCGAGCAACCCCACCCACCTCTCAACGGCGAACCAGAACCCGTGAGAGACGTCCCTCCACCACGCACCGTCACTGGCACGCCGTACTTGTTCGCCAGCGTGAGCACCACGCCGATGTCCGCATCTTTCTTGGGGAAAATCACCGCCGCCGGTAAAAACGACAACTTGCTTCCATCAAACGATGCCGCGAACCGCATGTTATCCGAAGTCGCGACGCGCGAGCCGAGACGGCGGCGAAGTTGAACGGTGGCAGCGAGGATCTTTTTGGAAACCTTCATGATAAGCGCAGCGCCGACACAAAAGCCGCCCGCCCCCAAGCGAAAGCTTAGATTTAGTTTCACTGTTAAACTCAAGCCGCGCAAAGAACCCATCCGTAATCCAAACAACTACTTCCGAGTTCATTTTGCCGCGCCTGCCAGCAGTCCAAATCAGCTTTTGTCTTTTCTAAACCGCTCCGCTTTGATTGGTGTCTCCTTCCTTTTATGACACGTGTCCTTCTGACGACCACCTCGTTCCAAGATACGCCTGGCATCCACCACGACATGCTCGCGGCCGCCGGCTTTGAAATCGTCCGCGAACGCGGTCCCCTCCCCGAGTCCCGCATGCTCGAACTCGCCGGCCAGTTCGACGCCTATCTCTGCGGCGACGACGCCCTCACCCGCCAGGTCATCCAGAAGTCGCTCCCGCGCCTGAAGGTCATTTCCAAATACGGCATCGGTCTCGACAAAATCGACGTCAAAGCCGCCACCGACCTCAAGGTCCCCGTCCTCTTCACCCCCGGCGTCAATCACACCACCGTCGCCGAGCATACTTTCGCCCTCCTGCTCGCCGTCGTCCGCAACCTCGTCGTCGAGGCCAACCACGTCGCCGCCGGCCGCTGGACGCGCATCACCGGCAACGAGCTCTGCGGCAAAACCCTCCTCCTCGTCGGCCTCGGCCGCATCTCGAAGGAAGTCGCCATCCGTGCCCGCGCTTTCGGTCTGAAGGTTCTCGTTTACGCGAACTACTGGGAAGAAGATTTCGCCCGCTGGTACGACATCCAGCGCGTTGAGGATCTCGACGAAGGCCTCAAGCAGGCCGACTTCGTCTCGATGCACACGAAGCTCACCGAGAAGACCAAGGGCCTCATCAACGCCCGCCGCATCGGTCTCCTCAAACCCGGCACCGTCATCGTCAACACCGGCCGCGGCGAACTCCTCGAACTCGCCCCGCTCGTCGAAGCCATCAAGTCCGGCAAAATCCGCTACGGTGCCGACGTCCTCGACCAGGAACCGCCACCAGCCGACCACCCGCTCCTCGGCCTCCCCGGCACCGTGCTCACGCCGCACATCGGCTCCCGCACGCACGAGAGCGTCCAGCGTCAGGCCTCCTGCGCCGTGGAAAATCTCACGCGCTTCCTCGCCGGCAAACAACCCATCGCCCAAGCCAACCCCGAAGTCTCTGCGAAATAATCCGCGCAGACTCCGCCTCCAAACTTTCAACACTCAACTTTCAACACTCAACTGCGCGCACCGCGCGCCCTCCCCATGCCCGAAACCTACTACGTCGTTCCTGAACAGCAGCACAACGCCCTCGTCCAAGCGGCGTACCAACATCGCGGCTACCTCGCCGACGAATCCGCCGAAGGCGCGCGCTTTTGCGCCGAGGCGTCCCGCCACGGCATCCGCACGCACAACGGCATCAAGGCCCTCCACCTCGACCACCTCTTCGGCTCCGGCTCGAAGGGCTGCGTCCCCGGTGCCCAGATCGAAGTGAAGCCCTCGAAGTTCGAGGCCGCCAAAATCTGGAACGCCAACAAAAAGCTCGGCCAGTCCACCGCCTACCGCGCCATGGACGAAGCCATCAAGCTCGCCGACAAGTACGGCGTCGGCACCGTCTCCGTCGACAACGCCTTCCACTATCTCTGGGGCGGCGGCTACGTCATGGACGCCGCGCGCAAGGGCTACATCGCTTACACGAACTGCACCGCGGCCCTCGCCGAGGTCGTTCCCTTCGGCGGCAAATTCCCCACCCTCGGTACCAATCCGCACTCCTGGGGTTTCCCCACGACCGACGCCGTTGGCTACCCGATCGTGATCGACTGGGCCACGTCCGTCGTCGCCATGGGCCGCGTCCAGCAGCTCAAGCGCGAAGGCAAAAACCTCCCGCCCGACGCCGCCGTCGATGAAAACGGCGTCGTCACGACCGACCCGAACAAAGCCAAGTTCCTCATGCCGTTCGGCGCGCACAAGGGCTACGGCCTCTCGCTCATCAACGAAATCGTCGGCGGTTTCATCGGTGGTTCGCTCCCGACCATCCGTAACCGCTGGGACAACGTCCCCTCGGGCGACAAGGGCACCTGCGTGTTCTTCTTCCAGGTCATCCACCCGGACGCGATCAACGCCGGAGCCTTCGCCAAGGGCCGCAATCAGAAGCAAAACGTGAAGGCCGTCATCGACGACGTCCTCGGTCACGGCAACGAAAAGTGCATGCTCCCCGGCCAGCTCGAAGCCGGCTGGGCCAAGCACACCGCCGCCGCCGGCGGACTCCTCTTCACCAAGGCCGAAGTGGAAGCCTTCAACGAGGTCGCCACCGAGTCCAAGCAACCGCTCTGGAAGCTCGAGTCCTTCAAGACCGTCGTCGTCTAAGGATTTCACCCCGTTTTTAACGGTCCTCTTACTCAGGGCGCGCTGGCTTCTGGCCGGCGCGCCCTTTTTGTTGGCACATCAGCCCGCTTGCCAGCCGGGCTGACTGTTCGAAACACTCAAGCTACGCGTGACTTAGCCGATAAATGGTTAAGCCACTTTCAACTTCCCCCTCCCCGCATGACTCCGCTCCGCCCCTCGTAGCGTGGTCACGCGACTTTTAATGTCCGCCCGTCTCGTCCTCACATGCCGCCCGCGCTGAGCGAAAAAAATCGCCGGATCATCATCATCGATGACAACCATGCCATCCATGAGGACTTCGCGCGTATTCTGAAAGGCAAGGACCAGCAGCAGAACAAACTCGATGATCTCGAGGCGGAACTCTTCGGCGGAAAATCCACTCAATCCGTAGGCACCCACTTTGACCTCGCCTCCGCATTCCAAGGCGAGGAAGGCGTCGCCAAGGTTCGCGAAGCACTCAACGCCGGCCGGCCATTCGCCCTCGCCTTCGTAGACATGCGCATGCCGCCCGGTATCGACGGTCTCGAGACACTCGAACGGCTCTGGCAGGTCGACCCCGACATCCAGGCCGTCATCTGCACCGCTTACTCCGATTACTCTTGGGATGAACTTCTTGGCCGTCTCGGTCGCAACGACCGCCTGCTGATCCTCAAAAAACCTTTCGACAATATCGAGGTCCGCCAGATGGCCGGCACGCTCACGGAAAAGTGGTCGCTCCAGCGCGAGCACAACGAGCGTCTTTCCACCCTCGAACAAGCCGTCGCCGAGCGCACCGCCGAGATGATGGACGCCAATCGCAAGCTCACCTCCGAGATTGTCGAGCGCGCCAATATCGAGTCCGAGCTCTACAAAGCCAAGAACGCCGCCGAGTCGGCCAATCAAGCGAAGAGCATGTTCCTCGCGAACATGAGCCACGAGGTCCGCACGCCGCTCAACGGCATCATCGGCATGTCCGACCTGCTCCTGCAAACCGAGCTTACCCACCTTCAGCGCGACTTCGTCCAAACCCTCAGCCGCAGCGGCGAGGCGCTTCTCGCGGTCGTTAACGAGATTCTGGATTTCTCTAAAATTGAAGCAGGCAAGATTGTCCTCGAGCACGCAGACTTCCACCTCAACGAAGCCGTCCACGCCGCGCTCGATCTTCAAGCGCAGCCAGCCGCCAGCAAGAAACTCGAGCTCGCCGTTCTCGTCGAATCCGACGTCCCCACCCGGCTCCACGGCGACACCGGCCGTCTTCGACAGGTTCTTTTCAATCTCATCGGCAACGCCATCAAGTTCACCGAAAAGGGAGAAGTTTTCATCCACGTCACCTGCGATCAAAAGTCAGACCGCGACTGCACGCTTCGCTTCGCCGTCACCGACACGGGAATCGGCATTTCGCCGGAAATCCAAAAAACGCTTTTCCAGCCGTTCACGCAGGCCGACAGCTCCACGAGTCGCAAATACGGCGGCACTGGTCTCGGCCTCGCGATCTGCAAACGCATCGTTGAGATGATGGGCGGCCAGGTCGGCATTAATAGCGAGGCGGGTAAAGGCAGCACCTTCTGGTTCACCGCACATTTCGCCCGTCCCGTCGGCATGGCTCTCAGCGCCGCCCCGTTCAATATCCCGGTCCGTCGCGCACTCATCGTCGATGACAATGAGACTAACCGCAAAGTCCTCCGCCATCAGCTCACGCACCGCCGCATCCCGCACGATGAAGCGCATAGCGGCCCGTCTGCCCTCGCCACTCTCCGCCACGCCTTCCTTGAAGGCGCGCCCTTCGATCTCGTGCTGCTCGACTATCACATGCCCGAGATGGATGGCCTTGAACTCGCCAAGGCCATCAACGGCCTCGCCGATCTGCCACAGCCGGTCAAAATCCTCATCACTTCTCTCGGCGACAAACTCAGCGCGACGCAGCTTGAGTCGCATCGTATCACTTCCTGTCTGCTCAAGCCGATAAAACCGAACCCGCTGTTTGAAGCCATCCGTTCGGCAATGGATTCGGGCCTCGCCCCCGCGGATTCCACCTACCAACACGAGGAATCTCCGGAACTTCAGGATGCCGTCCGCATCCTCGTCGTGGACGATAACGCCATCAACCAGACTGTCACCGGCCATCAACTGCTGCGTCTCGGCTACCGCGCCGATTTCGCCAACAACGGTCGCGAAGCCGTCGACGCCGTTCATCATCGTCCCTACGACATCATTTTCATGGACGAGCAGATGCCCGTCATGGATGGAATCGAGGCGACAAAGATCATCCGCTCCGCCCAACTCGCCCGCGATCCGCGCGTTCCCCGCTACATGCGGATCATCGCCCTGACCGCCAACGTTCTTCCCGTTGAGCGCGAGCGCCTGCTTGAGGCGGGCATGGACGACTACCTCGCAAAGCCCGTCGTTACCGCCGCGATACGCGAAGTTCTTTTGGCCAATATCGCCACGCTTCAGGCCAGTCGCAAAGCCACCCGCACCCCTTTCCCATGAGCCAGCCCCACGACGCCACCCCCGCCGTTCCCGCCGCCACCACCGGCTCGGGTTCGCCCATTCCGCAGATCGAAAGCCTCCTGCTTCAGGCCTTTCTCTCCAACATCCCCGACCACATTTATTTCAAGGACCTGCAATCCCGGTTCCTCGCGGTCAGCCAGGCAAAGGCCAGACGCGACAATCTGACGCCCGGCCAGCTCATCGGGAAAACCGACTTCGATTTCTTCGCCGAAGCCCACGCCCGCAAAGCCTACGACGACGAGCAGGCCATCATCCGCACCGGCCAGCCGATGCTCGACAAACTGGAAAAGGAAACGTGGCAGGATGGCCGCGTTACCTGGGTTCTCACCAGCAAGCTCCCGCTCACCGACGATCACGGCAAAATCATCGGCACTTTTGGCATCAGCAAAGACGTGACCGAGTCCGTCGAAACCCAAAAGGCCCTCGAAGACGCCAGCCGCCAGCTCATGGAAGCCACGCGTCAGGCGGGCATGGCCGAAGTCGCCACCGGCGTGCTTCACAACGTCGGCAATGTCCTCACGAGCATCAACGTCACCGCCAATCTTCTTTCTGACCGTTTTCGCGATTCGAAGGTCACCAGCATCTTCAAAGTCTGCGCCCTCCTGCGCGATCAGTCCTCTGATCTCCCCGGCTTCTTCGCCAAAGATCCACGCGGCGCCAAACTTCCCGGCTATCTCGAGAGTCTCGCCAACACGCTCGACCAGGAGCGGACCGAAACGATGTCCGATCTCAGCACGCTGCTGAAGAGTATCGACCACGTGAAAGACATCATCTGGATGCAGCAAAGCTACGCCTCCGTCGCCGGTGTCGTGGAGCCGCTCGCACTCAACGAGGCGATCGAAGACGCCATCAAGCTCAGCAATAACGCACTTCTCCGTCACAACGTTCAGGTCACCCGCGAATTCGCGATCACACCGCCCGCCCGCGCCGAACGCCACAAGGTCCTCCAGATTCTGGTCAACCTCATCAGCAACGCGAAGAAGGCGATGGACGTGAAAGAACCTTCGCAGCGCCGTCTCGTCCTCCGCATCGAAAACACGCCTCAGGACACGGTGCAGATCAAAGTGATCGACAACGGCGTCGGCATCCCATCGGACAACATAACGAAGATTTTCTCGCACGGCTTCACCACCCGCAAAGATGGTCACGGCTTCGGCCTGCACTCGAGCGCTAACGCCGCCAAACAAATGGGCGGCTCGCTTAGCGCTTACAGCGACGGCGCCGGCAAAGGCGCGACATTCGTTCTCGAACTCCCTGCGTGGAAAGATCAGCCCGAGACGAACAGCCTCGCCGTCAAATCCGCCGAGGCGTGCTTCTCCCCGATTTCAGCCGCGCGGTCCGTGTAACTCTTCTTTCGTTGCCGGCCGTTGAATATCTCCCATGCCAGAGGCATGAGTGCATTTCTTCGTGGCGCGCGTTGGCTGACCAGCATCACGTTTTTCCTGATCGTCCAAAGCTCGGTGCTAGCGGCGGCCCTGAGATCGGAATACCGTGGGTTCAGCATCGATAAATCCCAGGTTCAAAAGGTGCCTGACCTCGATGCCGTCGAAAAAGCGGTATGCCAGCAAATCGACATGGTCTGCTCGGTGGGCCTTTCGGAGGACACCCTCACCTTCCTTCAAAACGTTCCATTGATACTCATTCCGCCTGATGCGATCCCTCGCAGTTCACCGGGCCTGTATGGACGAAACGAACGCAGCGTGAAGATTACCTCGCGCATCACATCGATTGGAAAAAGGCCCGTGCTGCTTCACGAACTTCTTCACGCATATCACCACCAAAAACTGCCCGATGGCTTTCAGAACCCCGCCGTGATTTCTTTTTTTAAGAAGGCTCAGTCTGAAGCGCTTTATGGCGCCAGGTCCCACATGATGCAAAATCACAGCGAGTTCTTTGCCTGCGCCGCGACTACTTATCTGTACGGAGCAACAGCCCAGGAGCCGTTCACACGTGAGGCTTTGAAAAAAAAGCAGCCTGATCTGTTTTCGTTTCTCAAAAAACTCTTTGGAGAAACCGCAGGAAATTATGAAGAGCCCAAAGGCGCCATGGAGGAGTCCCTCAAAGAGCAGCCAGTGGGCGATGAAAAAACGCAGTCATCATCCCCTTAAACGCTCCTCCTCGAAAGCCCCTCACTCCCGAAGAGATCTACTTAGCCCCCCCATGCCTCGCCATTGCGAATCACGAGAACGGGCAGCGGCCGGGACGTGATCACCGTGCTCTTCGCGACCGAAAAGCCCCGCAAAAACTCCGGTGCCGAAAGCATTTTTCCGCCCGGACGCTGCAGTTTGAGTAACCTCACTACACCGCTGCCAGCTGCAACGAGTAGACCTTCGCCATCAACGCCGAGTACCTCTCCTGGCACACCCGATTCACTGGTTGTGACAACGTCTGCCAACCCGAGCTTCACCGGCTGCCCCCCAATCTCCACCGAACACGCCGGCCACGGGAAAAGTCCATTCACACGCGCCGCGATCACTGGCGCCGGTTGATCGAAATCCAACGCTCCATCCTCCTTGGCGAGCTTCCGGCAGAAAGTCGCCTGCGCTTCATCCTGCGTGACAAATTCCAGTGAACCATCGATCAACCTCGGCAGCGTCCGTTTGAGCAGCGGTACGCACGCTCCAGCCAGTTTCGTTTCGATCTCCAGCGCGGTGTCGCGTGGCTCAATCGTCACACGTTGGACATCAGCCACCGGGCCCGCGTCGAGTTTCCGCACGATGCGCATGAGTGAAACACCCGTCTCGCGCTCCCCAGCCGCCACCGCCGTCTGGATCGGCGAGGCACCGCGATATCCCGGCAGAATCGACGCGTGCAGATTCAGCGTTCCGAGTCGCGGTGTCGCGATGAACGCGTCGCGCAGAATATGTCCGTAGGCCATGACGAGCGCCACGTCGGCATTGAGTCGCGGCCAGCTCCGCACGTGTTTCGTCCGTCAGCTTCTCGGGCTGAAACACCGGCAGCCCGCGTCCAAGCGCCCACGTCTTGATCGCATTGGCCGCATCTTTTGTCCGCGACCCACCGCCCGATCCGGCTGTGTGTAGACTGCTATAACCTGTACCAGACCGCATTCCCCTCGCCCGCCAGCCAGCTCAAGCAGCGGCAGCGCGATGGCATCGGAGCCGATGAAAACGAAACGAAGCGGCATGGCAAAAGGGGCGCGCGCCCCCTCACTTCAGCGCCTTGATCCACTTGCCGACGGCGTCGGCAGCTTCGCAAACGCCGTCGGCGTGGACGGCTTGGGCGAGGCCTTCAATGAGACGCCCGAGTGCTCGACGGCGCACGCTGTCGCCCGGGGCGAAGCTTCTCGAGCGGGCCCGAGGGTCTCGAACTCGATCATTTCGCCATTCGTGAAGGTCTCGAACGCGCAGCCGAGATCCGGATACTCGGCGCCTCCGAGACCGGCGCATATTTCACGAAGGTCACCCTCCACGCCAGTAGGCGGACCAGCCCGGGTAATTGGTGATCCCGAGCTTCTGCGGCGCCTTCGCCTTCGGCACGTCGATGCCGAGAAGTCGCGATGCATTTCCCAGACAGGCAGCGAGAGGTCTGTGTAGGTCCAGGGCACGAGCGCATACGTCGGGCAGTAGGTCGCCACGTCGCGTGATCGCCTTTCGGCAGAAGCGGCAGCACGCCGTAGCCACCGCCTGCGCAGCATCGTCAGCGCCCAGGGCGCGCACTCGACCGGCCAGAGGCCATGATTGGTGAGCGCATGGGTGACGCTTCACCGTACGGTCGTCACGAGCTCTCGAGCTTGATCGCCTTCTGGATGCCCGGTCTTTTCCTCGATGGGCTGAGCCAGCGCGACGCCGTCTTCGACCGGCTTCACGTCGAGCGGCTCATCGTCCGGCTGATAGCGTGCGCACGATGTGCTCGGGCGAATGCCAGAGGCGGTGGCCGCCGCGGAGATTGTAGCCGTGCTCGCGCGGCTCATCCGGCGGGAATTCGAGGAAGAGATTCTTCGGCCTTCGGTCCGCGCGCCTTAGCGACACGATGCGCGGTCCGACCGACGGTCGTGACCGTGAGTTCGAGAGCCTTGGTGGCGAGCGTGAGCGCTTCTCCACCCGGTAATCAATCTTCGAGTGTTTCATGCGTGAAGTCGTCCTCGTTCCCCTTCTTCGCTCGTCTTCCACTTCGGCTTGAACGTCTCCACGCCGCGAGCCGCCTTGCCAGAGTACGGTGTGCCAGGCTCGTGCTTCTCCTTGCCGACGAGGTCGAAATAGATCGGGCAGCCGTTGATGTCGAACTCGTCGACCAACCCCGCCTCGAGATAACGGCGGTACTGCTCAGTGAGTTTCTCCTCGCGGTTGCAGAAAATCTTGATGCGGAAAGGACGCGTCCCGGTCTGCGTCGCGTAATAGACGCGGAAAGCGTTTGCCGCCGATCGCGGGCGGCGGTGTGCGCTCGGCGAGGTAGCCGATGACCTTGTTGAGCTTCGCCGTCGGAGATTTTGGTATCGAGCGAGCGATTGAGCTTCACCGCGGCGTTGAGCATGCGGTCAATTTCATAACCGCTCATCGCCGACACGAAAATCACCGGCGAGCCAGGCGTGAAAAACAGACGGTCGAAAACAGCCTTCTCGTACTTCTCGCGGATAATCGCGCTCGCTCTTGTAGGGCCAGGAAGCCGCCACCTTTCTTGAAGGTCTTCTTCACGAGGTCCCACTTGTTGACGATGATGACGATGGGCTTCTTCTCCTTGATCGCTTCGCCAGCGATCGCCTTGTCCTGCTGCGTCACGCCCTCCATCGCGTCGAGCACGAGGAAAACGACATCGGTCTCTTGATCGCGTCGATCGAGCGCAGACGCGAAAAATATTCCACGGGCGACGCGAGCTTGGTCGCAGCCTTGATGCCGGCGGTGTCGATCAGCTGAACGGGTACATCTCACCGTCACGGCCCTTGAACTGAAACGGCAGCTCGACACGAATCGCGCGTCGTGCCCGGCACATCGCTGACGATCAGCCGATCGCTTTGGAGCAGGCGGTTGCTGAGCGACGATTTGCCGACGTTGGGACGTCCGATGAAACACACGCACAGCGGCTGCTTCAGCAGTCATGTGACCCGGCAGATCGTTCCGAGGGATCAGGCCCAAGCTTCGGAGAATCGCGTCGCGCAGATCGCCTTCGCCGCGGCCATGCTCAGCAGAAACGCGCAGGGGTTCGCCGAGTCCGAGGCGATAAGCCTCAGTCGAGGTGGATCTTGTCGTCGTCGAAGTCGGCTTTGTTCACCACAGGCAGCACCTCTTCTTGCTCCTCCGCAGCATCTGCGCGATTTTCTGATCGAGCGCGGTGATGCCGCTCAAGGCCGTCGATCACAAAGAGGATCAGGTCCGCGGTCGAGATGGCGAACTCGACCTGCTGCTCCGAGGCCGTGATCGAGCTTCGCCGGCGTGTCATCGCCGTCCTTGGTAACCAAGGCCGCCGGTGTCGAGGAGCGTGTACATGCCGTCCTTGATCTCGGCGGAGATGACGTCGCGCGTGACGCCAGGTTGGTCGTGAACGATGGAGATGCGCTTCCGCGCCAGCCGGTTGAAAAGGCGGCTTTTGCCGACATTGGGTCGGCCTACGATGGCAACGGTGCGTGACATAGAATTATGAAAGGAGTGGACGGAATAAACGCGAAGGGCGCAAAGGACAGAATGTCTTCCCATGCGCCCGTTCGGGTTTCGAGTGAGAGAGTTACTCTCTTCGAGGCTCTGCGACGAATCGCTCCGTGCGATTGCACGCCTCGATGATCTGGTCATAGCCCGTCGCGAAGCATGCGCGGACGTGGCCAATGCCATTTTCGCCAAATGCAGCGCCCGGCACCACGGCGACCTTTTCCTTTTCGAGCAGGCCGACCGCAAAATTCTTTCTCGGTGAGCCCCGTCGATTTGATCTCGGGAAACGCGTAGAACGAGCCGCGCGGTGAATGACACTTCAGGCCGATTTCGTTGAAACGACGCACGATCAAGTCGCGACGGCGGTGGTACTGCTCGCGCATCTTGAGCACGCTGTCCCAGCCGTGCTTGAGCGCTTCGAGCGCCGCCTTCCTGCGCGATGATCGAGGCGCACAGCATCGTGTACTGGTGCACCTTCATCATCGCGTCGATCAGCGCCGCCGGCCCGCAAGCATAGCCGATGCGCCAGCCGGTCATCGCAAATGCCTTCGAGAAGCCGTGGAGGAAAATCGTCCGCTCGGCCATACCCGGCAGGCTCGCGATGCTCGTGTGCATGCCATCGAACGTGAGTTCGGAATAGATTTCGTCGCTCAAGACGAGCAGGTCCTTCTCGCGGCAGAACTCCGCGATCTTGGTCAATTGCTCGAGGCTGCACGTGCCGCCGGTGGGGTTACACGGCAGGTTCAGCATCAGGATCTTCGCGCCCGGCTGCCACGCAGCACGTAGCGCCTCGGCCGTGAGCGCGAAGTTATCCTTCGCGTACGTCGGCACCGCGATGCCTTGCGCATGCACAAGCGCCACGCTCGGGCTGTACGAGACATAGCACGGCTGGTGAAACATCACCTTGTCGCCCGGGTTGCAGAACGCGCGCAGCGCCAGATCGATCGCCTCGGACTCACGCCGACAGTGACGATCACTCTGGTCCTCCGGACGATAGCTCGACCGTAGAAATGCTCGTCCACGTAGGTCGAGATCGCGCGGCGCAGCTCGATCATGCCGAGATTCGACGTGTAGTAGGTCTTGCCGCGCTCGAGGGCGAAGATCGCCGCCTCGCGCACATGCCACGGCGTCACGAAATCGGGTTCGCCCACGCCGAGCGAAATCACGTCCTGGCCCTTCATCTTGGCGACCAGTTCAAAGAAATCGCGAATGCCACTCTTGGGAAGCGCGGCCACATGGCCCGCCACCCAACGTTTCGGGTCGGTGCTCATTGAGAATGATCTCCTTAGATTAAAGGTTAAGGAGCGACGTTGAGCCGCGACGTGTTACGCCTCGCCCGTCACGAAGCAGGAAGCCCTGCTCCTTGTAGCAACGGAGCATGAAATGCGTGGAGGTCGAGAGCACGCCCTCGATGCGTCGAGAGCTTCTCCGACACGAACGCCGCCACTTTCTGGAGCGACGCGCCTTTCACGAAAACCAACAGGTCGTAGCCGCCCGACATCAGGTAGCAGGACTCGACCTCGTCGAAGCGCGCGATGCGCTCCGCGAAACGATTGAAGCCGCCGCCGCGTTCCGGCGTGACTTTGACTTCGATGACCGCGCGAACCGAGGCTGCTGCGGCGGCCTCGTGCGAAAGATCGAGCACCGGACGCCAGCCGAGGAAGATGTTATCTTTCTTCAACTGCTCCAGGTGCTGTTCGACTTGCGACACGGACAAGCCCGCGACTTGCGCCATTTGCGCCGTCGTGAGACTGCCGCCTTCGAGTAACAGCTTGAGAACAGGGTTCATAAGGGACGCGGACCTTCGCAGAAACGCCCGCGTCTAATCCACACTAATTTTTGCGGCCTCCACACATCTGATCGCCCCTCCGACCGGCACAGTCTCAACCCACTCCCGATTCCCCTCGGTAAACAACTCTTCAAAACTCATGCATCTGAGGCCTTTTCCCCACGGTGAAGCCTGAGTTTTCGCTAAATCATCCCCCTTTCACGGCCGATGCTACGCCGCGTGTCGTTGTTTTCCCTATGAACATTCTGATCGCAGACGACGAGGAGGGCTTTCGCGGATTGCTGCGCGACGTCTTCAGCTCCGACCCCACCATTCAAGTCTCCATCGCTTCAACGGCCATGGAAGCGTGGTGGCTGCTCGGCGATCTGGAACAGCGCTTCGATCTCGGCATCTTTGACATCAAGATGCCGCTGGTGAACGGCTTCTCGCTGCTGAAACGCGTACGCGTCTGCCCGCGCTATCGGAATCTGCCTGTCATCATGTGCAGCGGCGCCAACGATCGCGAAACCATCAAGCAATCCGGCCAGCTCGCCGCGAACTGCTATTTGATGAAGCCGTTCAAAGTCGAAACGCTTCTCGCCAAGGTCCAGGAGCTTGGCCACCGGCGTCGCGCCCCTTCCGCCGTCACTCGCGCCCCCTACGGATCAAGCTCATCACCCATCCCGGGGGTGGCATCATCCGGTTAGGTTTGGAAGGACACCATGCGGGACAGGGGGAAATCCAAAACGGCGAAACCGCCGGCGTCGGGACGCATTGCACGCGCCCCGCGACTAATCGTCGTGATAGACCCGGCGACATCGCGCAAAACGCATCGCAAGATCTGCACATTTTTTTTCGCCGGGCTAAACCTTCACTGTGCGGGACGACGTGACGATGGCCTTCACAGGAGGAGATACATGTCTGCTTACTCTGGCTTGATCACAATCACCGCGACTTCGTTCACGGTTTCCATTCCGCCGCCCGCCATGTGCGCGAGCGCGTCGCACGAGCACACACACTGACATGGATCGTCGCTTCACATGGAATCGCTTTAACTGGTCCGCACTGCGCCGGGCCTCATCGCTCCTGCGTGGCCGCCGCGTGACCGCGCCCACTGATTCCATCACAGGCGACAATAACACCCCTGCTCTCTCTCCAGCCACTGATCTCCGCGCCCGCCTCGCCGCAATACTTCCGAAGTTCGAACGCATCTGCGTCAGCGGCGGCGAAAAACTCGAAACGCTCTGCACAGGCAGCACGCAACTCGTCGCCGACTGCACCGCGCTCCTCGAAATCGCCGGCGGTCGCCTCGACGGACAAAGCCTCGCCCGCGCCACGCTCGAGCTTCTCCAAGGTCCGCTCGGCTATCTCGATTTCTGCCGTGACCGGCACAGCGAACTTCTCCGCCGCCTCTCCGCCTGCGAGGAGCGCACACGCTCCATGATCGAGGTCCGCGCACGCATGCACTCCACGCTCGCGCCGCTCACGTACATGACCGTGCTCTTCAAGATTGAGTCGGCCACGCTCCCTGAGGAATTCCGGGAAACCTTCCAGACCGTCACCACCGAGATCGATCGCATGCGTGAGCTCGTCGACGAAACATTTTCCAAAAACGCCGAGCTTCTCGCCAACGCCCACGCCACCCTCGCCCGCGTACGCGAAACACTCGAGCGTGAATTCCGCACCCAGTTCGCACACATCGCCGAACGCCGCCGGCAGATCGACGACGCCATCAGCCTCCTCGACGAACAGCTCGCACAGAACAGCGTGCGCGACGCCGAACTCCGCCGCCAAAGCCAGTCCATTGCCACCGAGGTCTCGCAAATCGTCCAGGCCCTCCAGTTTCAGGACATCGTCCAGCAAAAGTCCGATCACGTTCTCTCCGCAATCGACACCTGGAAAAACGAGCCGCCCACACAACCACTCGCCCGTCTCCAGGCTCTCCAACTGGAAGGCGTCGCCACCGATCTCACCAACGGTCACCAAGCTGTTTCCACGGGTGTCTCCCGCATTCGCTCTTCCATTGAGCGCTTCGACGAAAACACCCGCCAGCTTCACACCCTCGCCGACATGGCCTCGCCCACCGGCATGGTAAAACGCCTCCTCGATGCCATCGTCGAAGTTCACGCGATGATGCGCGGTCTCTCCGACACCACCGAGCAGACTCACGAGGCCATCCGCCCCGCCGGAGATCTCGCCAGCAGTCTTTCGTCCACACTCGTCGAGCTCGCGACCAATATGCGGCTCATCGCGCTTAACGCCCAGATCCGCTCCGTCCAGATCGGCACGCTCACCGGCCTTGAGACACTTGCTTCCCGCACCGCCTCCATCTCCGCCGAGATCGACGGCGTGAGCGAGGAAAGCTCTCAGGCCCTCGCCGCGCTCCGCCAGGACCTCGAAGCCATGTTTGAAACCTTCGAAGAATTCCGCCGCCTCGGCCGCGAACAAATCGAGTCGCTCGACGCCGCCCGACCCTCGGCCGAAACCCGCCTGCACACACTTCGCGAACGCGCCGCGACCAGTCAGCAAGCCATCACCGCTTCCATCACCGCGCTTCAGTCCTGCGCCGGGGAATTCAACGCCACCTTCGCGGCACTCCCAGCGCTCCGCGACGAAATCACAGGCGCCGCCAGATCTCTCCACACGTTGAGCGAAACGCTCCCCGCAGCCAGTGCCGCCGATCTCAGCGCTCATGCCGCTCGCTACACGATGGCCGCCGAGCACGCCACGCACGCCGCGCTCTTCGGCAACACCGCGGCCACCGCCGTCGCTGCTTCCATTTCCACTGGCACCACGGACGCCACGCCCGAACTTTTCGACGCCGCTCCGCCGGCCACCGCCACCAAATCAAACTCAGACTCAGTCGCACTTTTCTCTTCCGAAGACGCGACATCAACAGTCGCAGCCACGGAACCAAAGACTCCGGTCGCGTCATCACCCGCCGACCTCGGCGCCAACGTCGAACTCTTCTGACCGCCCGTTCCGTCCTTTTTCTCACAGGCACTAACGCTTCAACCACCCGCCCACTAACCGCCATGAAACGCACCGTACTCGCCATCGACGACGCCCTTACCATGCGAAAGCTCGTCTCGTTCACCCTGCGCACCGCCGGCCTCGAGGTCATCGAAGCTCCCGACGGCGCGGACGCGATCGAGCTGCTCAAGGCGCGCACCTTCGACCTCATCATCACCGACGTGAACATGCCCAAACTCAACGGCATCGAGTTCACCCGGCAGGCCCGCCAGCTCCCCAACGGCAAGACGGTCCCGATCCTCATGCTCACCACCGAGTCCGACGCCGAGAAAAAGAATCTCGCCCGCGCCGCCGGTGCCTCCGGCTGGATCGTGAAACCTTTCCAGCAGGAACAACTCCTCGCCGTCGTCGGCAAAGTCCTCCCCGGCGCCATCGCTCCCGCCGCCTGATCACGATGAACTCCGATCTCCAGCAACAGTTCATCCGCGACTTGCTCACGGAAAGTTTCGAAGGCCTCGACCGCTACGATCAGGCGATCCTCCACCTCGAGCAAAACAGCGCCGACACCGACACGCTCAACGACATCTTCCGCGTCGTTCACACGCTTAAAGGCACTGCTGGCTGCCTCGGCTTCCAGTCCATCACCAAGATCGCGCACGCCGGCGAAAACCTGCTCGACGCCCTTCGCAACCAGCAACTCGCCTTTTCCCCCAACATCGCCGCCGTCCTCCTCCGCCTCTCCGACGCGCTTCGCAGTCTGCTGCAAGCCATCGAAACCACCGGCCGCGACGAAGCCGCCGTCGATCCCGACCTCGTCACCGATCTTCAATCGCTGCGCGACACCATCTCCGGCTCCACGGAAAACACATCCCCCGATTCTTCCCCAGCTTCGGCTTCGCTGCCCAAACTCGAATCCGTCTCACCTGCCGATCTCCCTCTCTCCGCCGAAGAATTCGCCGCCGCCTCTCTCCTCAATCAACCCGCCATCACGCCAGCCGCTCCTGCCACTGATCAAGGCTGGGGACTCTTCGACGACGAACCGGTCGCAGCCCCGGCAGCACCCGCAACAACGACTCCCGCCGTTGCCGTCGCAGCCGTCGCCTCCACACCAACCGCTTTCACGACACCCGCCGCAGCATCGAGCGTCACGCATCCGTCGTCACAAACCAGTCACTCCACCGTCCGCGTGGACGTCGCGCTGCTCGACAAGCTCATGAATCTCGTCGGCGAGCTCGTCCTCTCCCGCAACCAGCTCGTCCAACTTTCCCAAACCCGCAACGTCGCCCCGCGCGCCCTCAACGACGTCGCTCAGCGTCTGAACCTCGTCACCAGCGAGCTCCAGGAAGGCGTCATGAAAACCCGGATGCAGCCCATCGGCGGCGTCTGGGGAAAATTCCCGCGCATCGTCCGCGACGTCGCCAACGAGCTCGGCAAACAGGTCCGCCTCGAAACCGTCGGCGCCGAGACCGAACTCGACCGCACCGTCATCGAGTCCATCCGCGATCCGCTCACCCACATCATCCGCAACTCCATCGACCACGGCATCGAGTCGCCCGAACGCCGCCTCGCATCCGGCAAATCCGCCGAAGGCCACATCCTCATGCGCGCCTACCACGAGGGCGGCCAGGTCAACATCGAGATCATCGACGACGGCGCAGGCCTCAACCTCACACGCATCCGGCAAAAAGCCGTGGAGAAAAAGCTCATATCCACCACCGAGGCCGCCGCGCTCTCCGACCGCGAGGCGACCAACCTCATCTTCCTCCCCGGTTTCTCCACCGCTGAAAAAATCACCAACGTCTCCGGCCGCGGCGTCGGCATGGACGTCGTCAAAACCAACATCGAGAAAATCGGCGGCTCCGTCGATGTCTCCAGCGCGCTTGGCCAGGGTACCACGCTCAAGATCAAGATCCCGCTCACCCTCGCCATCGTCCCCGCACTCATCGTGCGCGCCAGCGGCGAGCGCTTCGCCATCCCGCAAGTCAGCCTCCTCGAACTCGTCCGCCTCGAAGGCACAGCCGCCACCCAGGCCGTCGAAAAGGTCTACGACGCTCCCGTCTTCCGTCTCCGCGGCAACCTGCTGCCACTCGTCTTCCTCCATCGCGAATTGAAACTGAAGCCACCCGCCGAGGATGCCGCCCTCCACATCGTCGTCCTCCAGGCCGACCAGCGTCAGTTCGGCCTCGTCGTCGACACCGTCTGTGACACCGAAGAGATCGTCGTCAAACCCCTCGGCAAACACCTCAAGGGCCTGCCGATGTACGCCGGCGCCACCATCATGGGCGACGGCCGCGTCGCCCTCATCCTCGATGCCCTCGGTCTCGCGCAACACGCCCGCGTGCTCAGCGAAAACCACGACCGCGCCCGTACCTTCGCTTCCGTATCGTCCGAGAACGCCTCCTCGGCCGCCCGCTCGCAACTTCTTCTCTTCTCGCTGCCTGGCCGCCCGCGCCTTGCCATCCCGCTCGATCAGGCCGCCCGCCTCGAGGAGTTCCCCGCCTCCGCCATCGAATCCTCCGGCGGGCGCGAAGCCGTCCAATACCGCGGCCAGATCCTCCCGCTCCTCCGCCTCGCGCGCGTCCTTCCGGGCACGCCTTCCGCCGCCACGAGCGACGGCCCGCTTCGCGTCATTGTGTATCAGAAATCCGGGCACTCGGTCGGCATCGTCGTCGGTCAGATCCACGACATCATCGATCAGACCCTCGACCTCCAGCCCGGCTCGCAAACCTCCGGCCTCCTCGGCTCCACCGTCGTGCAGGGAAAAATCACCGACCTCGTCGACGTCGCCGCCGTCCTCCTGGCCGCCGGCTTCACCACCGCCCGCGCCGCGTAATCCGCCATTCAACTTTCAACATTCAACCTTCAACGGCTTTGAAGACTCCTCACCAACTCTGCACTTTCCACGTCGCCGGCCTCTTCCTCGGACTCGACGTCCTCACCGTCCAGGAAGTCCTCCGCTCCCGCGAGCTCGCACTCATCCCGCTCGCCCCCGCCAACGTCGAGGGCCTGCTCAATCTCCGCGGCCAGATCGTCACCGCCATCGACCTCCGCCGCCGCCTCGGCTTTGCGCCCCGCGCCGAAAACGAATCGCCCATGATAATGATCGTCCGCGACGCCGACGGCTGCGTCGCCCTGCTCGTCGATCGCGTCGGCGATGTCATCGAGGTCGAGGACAGCACCTTCGAGCCTGCACCCGATACTCTTCCCGCCGCCATGCGCCACCTGCTGCTCGGCATTCACAAACTCCCCAAACAACTCCTCCACGTGCTCGACGCCCGCGAAACCACCGCCGCCGCCGCGCACGCCGCCTGATTTCCGACAACAGAAAAACAGATAACCAGAACCCGCCTCCCCCACATCGCTATGATCACGCCCAGCTCCTCCATCGGCTCCCGCCGCACGTCCTCCACCAACGGTCGCACAAGCAAGTCCGCCGCCCTCGCGCGCAACAGTCGCTCCTCCGCCAAAGCCGCCAAAAAATTGTCCGCTTCCGCGATCTCCCGCGATGAACTCGCCGATCTCCGCGGCCAGCTCGCCGCCATCTCAAAGGCCCAGGCCGTGATCGAGTTCAACCTCGACGGCACTATCCTCACCGCCAATGACAACTTCCTCACCACCGTCGGCTACACACTCGAGGAAATCAAAGGCCGCCACCACGCGATGTTCGTCGACGCCGCCTTCCGCGAGAGCACCGAATACAAACAATTCTGGCTCGATCTCGCCGCCGGCCAGTTCCAAGCCGCCGAATATAAACGCGTCGGCAAGGGCGGCCGCCCCGTCTGGATCCAGGCCTCCTACAACCCGATCTTCGACAGCGCGGGTAATCCTTTCAAAGTCGTGAAGTACGCGACCGACATCACTGCCCGCAAGGTTTCCGACATCAACAACACGCGCCAGATCGAGGAGATCAACCGCACGCAAGCCGTCATCGAATTCCAGGCCGACGGCACCATCGTCACCGCCAACCAGAACTTCCTCGCCGCCATGGGATACACCCTTGAGGAAATCCGCGGCCGCCACCACAGCACCTTCGTCGAGGCCGCTTATCGAGACTCCTCCGAGTACCGCCAGTTCTGGCGCGACCTCAACGAGGGCCGCTTCCAGACCGCCGAGTTCAAACGCGTCGCCAAGGGCGGCCGTGAAATCTGGATCCAGGCCACCTACAATCCGATGTTCGACGCCTCCGGCAAAGTCGCCCGCGTCGTGAAGTTCGCGATCGACATCACCGCGCGCAAACAAGCCGAGGCCAGCCTCAAGGCCACGCTCGCGATGCTCACGCAAAACGCCCAGACGCTCGCCTCCGCCTCCGAAGAGCTTTCCTCGACCGCGCAGACCATGAGCAGCACCTCCGAGGAAACCGCCGCCCAGTCCGGCGGCGCCGCCTCCGCCGCCGAGCAGGTCAGCAAGAACGTCACCACCGTCGCGACCAGCGCCGAGGAGATGAGCGCTTCCGTGAAGGAGATCGCAAAAAACGCCGCCGAGGCCGCCCGCGTCGGCTCCGCCGCCGTCAAGGTCGCCACCGACACCAATCACACCGTCGCCAAGCTCGGCGAAAGCAGCACTGAAATCGGCAAGGTCATCAAGGTCATCACCTCGATCGCCCAGCAGACCAATCTCCTCGCCCTCAACGCCACCATCGAGGCCGCCCGCGCCGGTGAGGCCGGCAAAGGTTTCGCCGTCGTTGCCAACGAGGTCAAAGAACTCGCCAAGCAGACCGCCGCCGCCACCGAGGACATCTCCGCCAAGATCGAAGCCATCCAGGGCGACACGCAGGGCGCCGTCTCCGCCATCGGCGAGATCTCCAAGGTCATCGCGCGCATCAACGATATTCAAAACACCATCGCCAGCGCCGTCGAAGAGCAGTCCGTGACCACCAACGAAATCGCCCGCAACGCTGGCGAAGCCGCCAAGGGTGCGACCGAGATCACCCGCAACATCGCCCACGTCTCGCAGGCCGCGCGGAGCACGTCCGCCGGCGCCAACCAGACGCTCTCCGCCTCCTCGGAACTCGCCAAGATGGCCGCCGACCTGAAGCGCATCGTCGAATCCGCCAACGTCAAATAATCCGCCGGTAGGCCAGCGCGCTCGCACGCGCTTTGAAAGGCGGCGCTCCGCCGCCGCCGCCTTTCACTCTTCACCCTTCACCGTTCACTCTTCCTTCCGCCCGTGCCCAAGCTCCGCGTCCTCATCGTGGACGACGCCGTCGTCATGCGCCGCCTTCTCACCGAGGCGCTCAAGCGCGATCCTCGTATCGAAGTCGTGGGCACCGCGCCCAACGGCCGCATCGCCCTCCAGAAGATCCCGCAGGTCAATCCCGACCTCGTCACGCTCGACATGGAGATGCCCGACCTCGATGGCCTCTCCACGCTCCGTGAGTTGCGCCGCACTTATCCGAAGCTGCCCGTGATCATGTTCTCCGCGCTCACCCAGCGCGGAGCCGTATCGACGCTCGACGCCCTCGCCGCCGGCGCCGACGACTACGTGACGAAGCCCGTAGAATCCACCGATCTCGTCGCGTGCATCGCCCAGCTCGAAGCCGAGCTGCTCCCCAAAATTCACGCCCACTGCCGCGCCCTCGTCACGCGCGTGCAACCCGCGCTTCCCACCGCCACTGCGCGCACTCTCCCGCCTTTCGCCGGCCGCCCCCGCGCCTTCGATCTAGTCTGCATCGGCACCTCCACCGGCGGCCCCAACGCTCTCGCCGAGCTCTTCCAGAAACTCACCGCCCCGCTCCCAGTGCCCGTCGCCATCGTGCAACACATGCCGCCGATGTTCACAAAGCTCCTCGCCGACCGTCTCAACAACATACCCGGCCACCTCCGCTGCCACGAGGCGGCCGACGGCGAACATATGCTCCCCGGCCACGCCTACCTCGCCCCCGGCGGCCAGCACCTCGCTCTCAAGCGCCAGCTCGACGGCACCTTCATCACCCAACTCACCAACACCCCGCCCGAAAACTCCTGCCGCCCCGCCGTCGACGTTCTCTTCCGCTCCGCCGCCGAGACCAACGCACATATTCTCGCCGTCGTCATGACCGGCATGGGCAGCGACGGCCTTCACGGCGCCCGCCTCATCGCCGACCGCGGCGGCCGCATTCTCGTGCAAGACCAGGAATCATCCGTCGTCTGGGGCATGCCCGGCGCCATCGCCCAGGCTGGCATCGCCAACTCCGTGAAACCTATTCCCGAGCTCGCCGCCGAGATCGTCCGCCGCGTCGGAGCTCCTCACCTCGCGTCCACATGAGCACGATGTCACCACTCGTCCCGCTCGCGACGGAGAACTTTCTCTACGTCCGCGAACTGCTCGCCCGCGAAGCCGCCATCGTCATCGAAAACGGCAAGGAATACCTCGTGGAAACGCGTCTCTCCACCCTCGCCGGTCGCCGCCAGTTCGCGAGCGCCAACGCCCTCGTTTCCCAACTCCGAGCCACCGCCACCTCGCTCACACCGCTTCACCGCGACGCGATCGACGCACTCACCACCAACGAAACGCTTTTCTTCCGCGACACCTCGCCCTTCGACGCGTTGCGCGACCACATCATCCCGCAGTTCCGCCTCAACAATCCTGGCCGCCCCTTCACACTCTGGTCCGCCGCCAGCTCCACCGGACAGGAAGCCTACAGCGTTGCCATGCTGCTCGCCGAACATTTCCCCGGCCTGCCCGCCACGCTTCTCGGCACCGACCTCTGCACCACCGTCGTCGCCCGTGCCCGTACCGGTTTTTATCAACAACCCGAAATCACCCGCGGCCTCGCTCCCGAACTACTCGCGAAATATTTCCGCCCTGCGCAGGACGGCTGGCAGCTCAACGACGACATCCGCCGCCGCGTTGACTTCAAAGAGCTCAACCTCGCCAAACCCTGGCCCGCCCTGCCACGTTTCCACGTCGTGATGCTCCGCAACGTCATGATCTATTTCGATCTCGAGACCCGCCGCCGCATCCTGAACCAGGTGAAACAAGTCCTCGAACCCGGCGGCCTCCTCTCCCTCGGCGGCGCCGAAACGACGCTCAACATCGACTCCTCCTTCGAGCCCGTCACCCTCGGCCGCGCCACCTTCTACCGCGCCGTCTGAGTCGTCCGCCCCTGTAGGGCCGCATCTCGGGTGCGCGCCTCCGGACTGTAGGAGCGGCTTTGCCCCACGATCTCCCACGGCCCCACAACGTAGCCGCGTCACTTAAGACGCGGCTTCCCCCAATTTCCCCCGTCCGTGCCTCTCCCCCGCCCTCCAAATCCTGTTCATCCCGTCAATCCTGTCCAAAATTCCGATTTCGTTTCGCCTCTCAACCGCGTGGGCGCAGCCCTATACGCGGCGCTATCTCCTAAAAAAATCATTCGATAATCCCGCCGACCCCGTTTCACTGAGCGTTTTCACATGTTCGAATCGCTCACCGAAAAACTCGGCAACGCTCTCCGCAACCTCCGTGGCGTCGGCAAACTCACGGAAGAAAACATGGCCGAGGCCCTCAAAGAGGTCCGCACCGCCCTCCTCGGCGCCGACGTTCACTTCAAGGTCGTCCGCGAATTCGTCGACCGCGTGCAGCAACAGTGCGTCGGCCAGGAAGTCCTCAAGGGCGTTTCCCCCGGCCAGCAGATCGTCAAAATCATCCACGACGAACTCGTCCGCCTCCTCGGCGAAGGCACCACGAATCTCTCCGCCGCCCGACCGCTCAAAATCCTGATGGTCGGTCTCCACGGCTCGGGCAAAACCACTTCGACCGCCAAGCTCGGCAAACTCCTCAAAAAACGCGGCTACCGCCCGTTCGTCGCCGCGTGCGACATCTACCGCCCCGCCGCCATCGACCAGCTCGAGATCCTCGCCAAGCAGGAAGAACTCGGCTTCTACGCCGACCGTAATTCCAAGGACGTTCCCACCATCGGCACCGCCGCGCTCGCCGCCGCAAAAGAAGCCACCGCCGACGCCATCCTCTTCGACACCGCCGGCCGCCTCCAGATCGACCACGACCTCATCGAGGAAGTGAAAAAACTCCGCGAGCGCATCCAGCCCGACGAAGTCTTCCTCGTCGCCGACGGCGCGCTCGGCCAGGAAGCCGTCAACGTCGCGAAAGCTTTTAACGACGCCCTCCAGCTCACCGGCCTCATCCTCACCAAACTCGACGGCGACGCCCGCGGCGGCGCCGCGCTCTCGATCAAGTCCATCACCGGCGTCCCCATCAAATTCGTCGGCACCGGCGAAAAGACCGCCGACTTCGACACGTTTTACCCCGACCGCCTCGCCTCCCGCATCCTTGGCATGGGCGACGTCGTCTCCCTCGTCGAAAAAGCGCAGGAAACAATCGATCAGAAAGAGGCCGAGAAAATGGCGGAGAAACTCCGCAAGGCCGACTTCAACCTCGAGGACTTCCTCGCGCAGATGCAGCAGATCAAGAAACTCGGCTCCATGCAGAGCATTCTCGGGATGATGCCCGGCATGAGCGGCATGCAGCTCCCCGAAGGCGCCGACAAACAAATGGCCCGCACCGAAGCCATCATCAAATCGATGACGATCCAGGAGCGCCGCAAACCCGAGATCCTCAACGGCAGCCGCCGCAAACGCATCGCCGACGGATCAGGCGTGAAGATCGTCGAAGTGAACCAGCTCATGAAGCAGTTCACGCAAATGCAGCAGATGATGAAGATGTTCAAAGGCGGCGGCGCGAAAAAGATGATGCGCCAGATGGAAGCCATGAAAGGCAAAGGCGGCTTCCCCGGCATGTCCGCGTAAAAGCTTCGCTCACGCGGCTTCATACGCCTCCCACGACCGCGTGGGCAACGCCCCTGCGCGGACAGCCGCGTGGGCGCAGACTATACGCGGCGCTGCGGATGTCTGTCGAAATGATGCCGGCATTGTTTCCGCAAATAAGTCCTTCCCGCTCCGCTCTTGAGAAACTCCTCCCGACCCCGCGCATCTGCCTCTTCCCGGTAGGCCTCGTAGTAAATGAGTTTCCACGGCCCCCGATGCGCCGTCGCCTGTGATTCACCGTTCTGATGCTGCTCGAACCTTCGCCTCAAATCGCTCGTGAACCCAATATAAAGCCCCGCATCAGACTCCGACTGCAGCACATAAACGTAGTACATAAATTTTTCGCCGCCAAATACAGAGATCACCTTCCTCCCCCAACCGCGTGGGCAACGCCTCTACGCGGCGATCACCCAGATCTCACCAGCTTCGCCTCCCTCCAACCATTCATCGCTCCCGTCCGCATCACCTCCACTGCCGCATTCACGCACTCCAAAACCATCCAGCGGGCTCCGCACGCCCACGCCCGGCTTCTTCAGAACATGCGTGTATATCTGCGTCGTCTCCACGCTCTGATGACCGAGTAGTTCCTGCACGGTGCGAATATCCGCACCGCTTTCGAGTAGATGCGTCGCAAACGAGTGCCGCAGCACATGCGGTGTCACTCGCTTTAAAATCTTCGCCGCTTCCGCCGCCGCACGAATCGAATTTTGAAACGTCCCTTCCAGGACATGGTGCCTCCGCAGCAGCCCGCTCCTCGGATCGGTCAGGAGTTCGCGCGACGGAAATAACCATTGCCAGTTCCACGTCACTCCCGCGTTGGCGTACTTGCGATCGAGTCCCTCGGGCAGCCACACACCCGGAAGCGAGGTGTCCCGATCCACTTCGAAAAGCCGTTTCAGCCGCTCCAGATGCTCAAGCAACTTTTCCCGCAGTGATTCAGGCAGCACCGTGACGCGATCCTTGTCTCCCTTGCCCGCGTAGACCTGCAACTGACCACGCTCGAGATCCAGATGATGCACGCGCAGCCTGAGCAGTTCCTTCAACCGCAGACCCGCGCCGTACATCAATTCCGCCATCAAGCGACTCGTCCCCGCCAGTTGCTCGAACAGCCGCTGACATTCCTCCAGCGTAAGAACCGTCAGTACTTTTTGTCTGACGCGGCCTCGCTGAAAATCGAATGCCCCCAAATCCCGCCGCAACGCCTCGTGCATGAGAAAGACCAGCGCATTGAGCGCCTGCTTTTGCGTGGAAGCCGCCGCACGATTCTCAACCGCAAGCATGCTCAAAAATCGCGCCACATCTTCGCCTGTTCCAGCGTACGGCGAACGCGGCGCCAGAAACGTCACGAACCACGCTGCCCAGCCACGATAGGTCTGCTCCGTCCTCCAGAGCAGCCCCTTTCTCCGAACCGCCGTGATCAAGTCACGCTCCCAATCCGCTCCGCCCAAATCCAAAGCTGCAGGTAATGGCGCCGCCGGAGAAGACGCATGATGCAGGAACGCGCCATCGCGGTTAATCTCATCGGAACGGCTCGCCAAAGCCTGCGCTGACCGCTCCGAAACGTCCGCCGCCAAACGCCCATTCGCTATAGCAGGGCCAGCGAACGGCTCTTCCTTATGCGCGTTCTCCCGTGAACGTGCTGGACCCTTCGGATAAACGACCGGCTGCGGCGGCAAATTCGTCCGCGGCCCCGTGGCCGATTGTTCACGCGCCGCACGGAAAAACCACCGCAATGCCTCGCGACACCCCTCGTCCCGGTGACCAAGCTTTGCTTCGCGCGCCTCGATATACTGCTTCGCGAGAGACAGAGAGGCTGGGCTCCGCGTCCGCTTACAATGCGATAAGAGACCGATGATCCGACCCCGAAACGCCTCCTTTGCGTTTTTCTCCAGATCCGACGCATCAAGCACGGCATTCCAATTCAGGAACGAAACCGCGCGCACCATCTCCCCGCCCTCCCCGTGCAATCCCATACTCGCAGTTGAGCTTTGCACGGTCCGAAGCCAATCAAAATGTCATCGCTTCGAGACGCCAATATTCCTTTAACCCTCAACTCATCAAGCGGTCATGAACTCCCCCAAGTCGATTCCCCCGTCGTTTGCCCGCCCGTGCAAACATCAACTCAGTTAAGGCCAATAACACTGTTGGGCAAAGAAAGATCGTGATGCGCCGATTCATCCTACTCGTGTTTCTCTCACCATTGGTCGCACTCGCATGGCAAGCGCGTGTCTGGCCAGAGATCAAAGACGCCTCACCGCTGGCCACGTTTGCGAAAGAGAAGACACAAGTGCGCGAGCAGTATCTATCGAAAGATCGAAAGCTAGATTTCGCTTTTCTGCCTGAGAAAGAATGGCCGGAGGAAATCTCAGCGATGAAGCCGCAGGCGGTGCTGATTGAGCGAGGCTACCTCTTGATCGCATTGGCATTCGATCTGGAGCGTATGCAGGCGATAGCGGTCGTGTCTGATACCGCGGCATTCAAGAAGGATGAAGCTAGTTGGCTTATCGAGCAGACCTCTGATTCGCGGATCAAACGCGTGTTCACCAAACCAAAAGTGAAAGAGCCCAACCAGCGGCTAGAACCAACGCCTACAGCTGTCACGTCGGCTGCTGACGCAGCCGCCGCGCCAGCCGTAGGCGCGGCTCATCACTGAACGTTCGGCGAAGAAAGATGAAGCCTCCCAAGACCATAGCGCGCTGTTTTCCATCGGGCGCCGTTACCGGTCAAACCGCGACCTCGAGTTTGATGTCGTCAAACGTCGTTCCTTTCCGGCTGGCTCAGAGTTCGAGTACCGCGAAGTGAAGTATAGTCGATACGACGGATGCTATGTGTGTTATTTCCGACCGGTTTCCTCGCCTGACTTGGTGGAGTTGTGGATTTCAGAGGACCAAGATTCCTCCGAGGCACTCTCGTGGTTTACCCCGCTATGACGACCCAAAGCGAAGAGCCGAACCAGCCGTTACAGCGCAACGCCTCGACGGGGTCCGTTTTGAATTTCCAGTCGCCAGCTCGGCGTGGCTGGCCAGTGATCGTTGGGCAAAAGCCGAAATGAATCCGCGTCCGTCCGTAGTCGGCCCATTGATTGCAGCGCTTATCAGCCTCTGGGTTGGCGTTCGTTTGAGTGCTGACCGGTCGCGCTGGATATCGCGCCGGGTTCTCTGAGGGCGCACATATTCGAATCGGCGGTGCAGTCTTAGTGATTCTTGGCGTGTGGATGCTGGCGGTAGCGATCAGAAGAAAGATTAAGCGAGCGTCTACCGAGCAGACTGGAGTCACTGAAAAGAATGGGCGTTAAAAGAAGCCGGCATGAAGAAGAAGCCCAACCAGCCGTTACAGCGCAATGCCTCGACGGGGGCCGTTTCGAATTTGGAGTCGCCAGCTCGGCATGGCTGACCAGAGATCGTTGGGCAAAGAAAGACCATGAGCCAAGTTGGTGATCTCTACTTTATCGATCGCGACAAAAGGACTTCGTGGATCGCTGAAGTCGATCAGCTCGGTTTCACGGTTGAGGATATGTCGGAGCGATTGACGGAATCGGAGCGGAGCACGTTTGCATTTCTCGGTAAGCTCAAAAACGAAAAGAAAGAGCGGCTGGTAGATCTTCAGACATGGGAGCAAGGTTACGTCCTAGCAGTGAGATTCGCCGACCGAGATGATCCAGAGTTTCTGAAGAGGACGATCGGCTCTCGTTTTCCGCGTCCACCCGAGCCAAAGAAAAAATGAAGACAACGGAGCCCAACCAGCCGCTACAGCGCAACGCCTCGACGAGGTCCGTTTCGAATTTCGAGCCGCCAGCTCGGCGTGGCTGATCAGAGATCGTTCGGCAAAGGCCCGCGAATTATGCCAAAGCTTGGTTGCCCATGTGGCTTCGTTCACAACCTGTCGCCCATTCCGGATGACGGGTATCTCACGATTCCTGACCGCGAGTTCGACTCGATTGTCGAAGAGACGGATAGCGAGAAGCGACACGCTCTGTGCATTCAGCATCAAGGCTCCCTATACGAATGCCCTGAATGCGGTACTATCATGTGGAGCAAAGTTGGATGGAAGCAGTACCGCATCTATCGCCCGGACACATCGTCATCTTCCGAAGCGGAGAAAAAATGAAAGAGGAGCCGAACCAGTCGTTACAGCGCAACTCCTCGACGAGGTCCGTTTCCAATTTCCAGTCGCCAACTCGGCGTGGCTGACCAGAGAACGTTGGGCAAAATATGCGGGCATTCTTCGTCATTCTGATTCTAGCGGCGGCTACCGCGTGCGGCAGTTCTAGCTCGGATCATGGACGCGCGATCGTTGAGAGAATGTCCGCCCGATATGATTTCTCCGCCCTCACGCTTTTCCTTAAGAGCGTCATCCGAGATCATCCGACGTTTGATAAGGTGCCGCTAGCCTCAACCAAGGTCGAAGAGAAGTGGCGACTTGAGAAGATCGATCCGCCAAGTCGAATGCGGAGCGGCGATTGGGTGATCTGGGACAAAAATGAAGAGAATGGAGGGTTCGACCTATACTATCAGTTTGATGCGACGCATTCCGTAACGATTCGAGCAAAGCGACTGGCGAAAGATAAGTTCGAGTTCGCCAGTTTATCGATCGAGGAGTGGATTAGCTTACGATGAATCCGGAGCCCAACCAGCCGCTACAGCGCAACGCCTCGACCGGGCCCGTTTCGAATTTCGAGTCGCCAGCTCGGCGTGGCTGACCAGTGATCGTTAGGCAAAGCAATGAGCACTCTCTTGGAATCGCTGACGAAGCAGCGCAAGTTCAGCGAAAAAGGACGAAGGCGCATGCTGATGTTTCAGGCCTTCTTTTCACTCGCGATGGCGATCGCTTTTTCGTGGTTAGGAACGACGTCCTTCTTAAAGAAGGATATTTGGTCGGGAGTTTTTTGTCTCTCCGTTGGCTTCGCTCTTTTATCTAGCTTTTCCATTAGAGTACGCCTTATCAGATCGCTTCGCTAAGCATGAAGAAAGAGCCGAACCAGCCGCTACAGCGCAACGCCTCGACGGGGCCCGCTTCGAATTTCGAGTCGCCCGCTCGGCGTGGCTGACCAGAGATCGTTCGGCGATGAACTATCTCGTGAATAAGGCGCTCTTAGACCTGCACGATAAGTATGACGGCGATCTAGGGTTGTTGGATGAGCGCTGGGCTAGTCAGGAAGATCGTGATGCTTTCAGTAGTGAGCAGGTCCGCACGCTGGGAGAGTACATTGAAAAGCTGCGCATTTCGAAGACCGGCAGTCTCGCCCAAGAGTTTAAAAGTAGAGTTGAGACTAGAATTAAGGAGCTGGAAGAAAATATCGATCCAGTGGTGGTTGAAATATTGAGGAAGAGAATGGAATGAAAGAAGAGCCGAACCAGCCGCTACAGCGCAACGCCTCGACCGGGTCCGTTTCGAATTTCCAGTCGCCAGCTCGGCGTGGCTGACCAGAGATCGTTGGGCAGAAGATTGACGATGACAGTCGACACCGCAGATCCCGACAAAGCGAAGATCGAAGCGATGTATCCGCAGGTGATCATGGCCGTAGGAGATCCTTTCGAGATGAAAACGGGCCCGATGCAAGGAAGCGGTCGGTGCATTCGGCGCAGGCTTACAGCGCGAGGCGGCGTTTTATTCACCATTCGTTTTGAGGACGGCCACATCAAAGATTGGGAGTGGTTCGACTGATGAGAAAGAAAGGGCCGAACCAGCCGTTACAGCGCAACGCCTCGACGGGGTCCGTTTCGAATTTCGAGTCGCCAGCTCGGCGTGGCTGACCAGAGATCGTTGGGCAAAGAAGAAATGATCACCGCACTGACAGCCAAGCAACTGGCGCTAGAGTGGCTGGCAAAAGAGGAGCGCGATATGAATGCTTTTGGGAGTGCGTTACCTGGCCACGCCGAAAAAACTCCCACGCATCTCATGATCCTCGACGCCCAGACCGAAGAGCATGATTTTGGTTGGGTCTTCTACTGGACGTCGCGCGAATATCACGAGACAGGGGATATCCGGCATGCGCTCGGCGGAAACGCGCCGCTGATTGTAGATCGAGAGGATGGAAGTCTTCACGTCACCGGAACCGCCAAGCGGACCGCCGTGTATGTGGATGAGTATCGCGAGAGAAAGAAAAGGCCCAACCAGTCGCCAGAGCCAACGGCCTTTGGCCGTGGCTCATCTTAAACGTTGGGCGAAGCAAAATGAGTGTTCACTACTCTACAGGCGACGAACCCCGTAGATTTCTCATCGATCAAGATGGAGTCTGCGAACCGCTGTGGGGCATCGATAAGCTCGAGTGGCGAGAAATAAGAGACGTATTTTTGAAGCAAGATGGCGGACGTGACTACATTTGCTTCGTTGTGAGAGATCGTGACGCAGTAAAGTCCCGCCAAGGATTTTGGCGCCGCCTTTTAAGCAACGCCGCTAGATCCACAGGATTCGGGGACCTCACTATCAATTCTACACACCGAGGATTACAGTCGGAGCAGATTGTGGAGTTCGCATCCAACATGATTTCTGAGGCCTTAAAGGAGAAGCCCAACCAGCCGTTACAGCGCAACGCCTCGACGGGGTCCGTTTCCAATTTCGAGTCGCCAGCTCGGCGTGGCTGACCAGAGATCGTTAGGCAAAATGAAGCTCACCGAAAAACTGGGCCGGATTTTTCAGACAGAAACTCATGTCGCCCGCTCGGCAAAAATAATCGCGGAGCATTTCTCCATAGAGCGACGCGAAACTGCGCGATGTGTGGTTCTAAGCCTCGTCTCGGTACTGTGCGTGAATGTCGAGCACATCAGTCCGCAGACAGACATCGTGAAGGATCTTGGAGCAGACGAAGATTGGGAATGGGCAGAAATATTCCTCTCAATCGAAGAACACCTTGCTAGGAGATTTCAGCGTGATCGACGTTTTGAAGGACGAACCGTTTCTGAGCTGATTGAGTTCATCACCACCATGCTTTCGCACCCAAATGAAGAAAGAGCCTAACCAGCCGCTACAGCGCAACGCCTCGACGGGGTCCGTTCCGAATTTCGAGTCGCCAGCTCGGCGTGGCTGACCAGAGAACGTTAGGCAGAAGATGAGCACAGAAAAACGTCGATTGCATCTTGGCATTACCGGCCTGGTCGCCGCGGTCGCCGGTATCTCCGCGTGCTGGACAGCGCTTGGGGTCGGCCTGACGACTGACGACGAGGGCAGCACTTCATTTGCCTCACCGGTTTACGACGCCGTCTTTACGCTTGGGTTGCTCGCCGTGGTACTGGCGTTCTTCGCCGGACTTGCGTCCCTTCGAAAAGAGGAGAAGTGGCCCGCTATCGGAGTGACTGCTCTTATCGCGAGCATGCCCGGTTGTTTGGCCGTGTTTGCTATTCTCTATGCAGCGATTCTCGGGCCGGTTCAGGTATGATGAGCACGAGCAGCCAACTACTGAGGTTAAAAGAGCCGAACCAGCCGTTACAGCACAGCTCATGAACATCGCGCTTATCACGAGTCTACTGGAGTCCTCATCTCAGGACACAGCCCGAGCGTTGTTGGAGGACCTCTCGACGGTGTTTTGGATCGATTGGCGTCAAGAAGACGAAACCATTCCTGCGAGCTGCGAAGCGGTTCTTCAAACTGGGTCGCTATCTGGCGAGCGAGTCGAAGTTGAATCGGACGAGGGATACGAGGTCTATATAAAGTACAAAGGTAGAGAAGACCAGAGTGCCGCTGACCTACACAGGCGAAGACCGAAATATTACGCTCAGCACACTAAATGAGGTTTTGGCGCCGGACTGCGAAATACGGTTTTGCCATGATTCTAGCGGAAGCGACACACTCGCATTCATGCCGTTGGCGGTTGCCCAGTGGACCGAACTAGAGCGGAAGTATGGGGAAGTCGTGGGCAAGCATTTCTTTTCGCTTTCAGAGTACCCTAGCCTTTTCTAGACGATGAAATTGGAGCCGAACCAGCCGCACAACGCCTCGACGGGGGCCGTTTCAAATTTCCAGTCGCCAGCCCGGCGCGGCTGACCAGAGAATAAAGGAACCATGTGCGCGTCACTCTGGACAAAAAAGCGAACGGGACCGCAGGCGACTTTAGCGTTCATGATTCTCGGCTGCTTGAGCGCCTTGGTGATGGCGTTGATCCGTAGAGATAGCGTCCCGTTATTCATCAGTTTCCTGGTGCTGACTATCTCGCTGGCGGTTTCGACGCTCCGATTTGCCCGAGCGAATAGAAATGGTCTGGCCGCTGATAAGTGGCCGGAGGAGAATTCCCAGAAGTGAAAGAAGAGCCGAACCAGCCGTTACAGCGCAACGCCTCGACGGGTCCGTTTCGATTTCAATTCAGCAAAATGATCAGGATCCTCCTCTGCTTCTTTCTTTCCGTACCGTTGATCGCAGCAGGTAGCGCGGACGCCGATTGGAAGCCGGTCAAGAACGCTGCGTTCTCATTTTCACTTCCGCAGTCGTTCAAAAAGACCGACGCTCGCGGCATAGACTCATTCGTCGAGGAATACATCGCAGAAGGCATCAAGCTCAACTTCGACTATGGATCCTATTCGAACGATTTTAGTGATTGGCCCAAGGACACAAAGTTTGAGCGACTGACCATTCATGGAAAGGAAGCACGAATCGGCGCGGTGAAAAACGACTATCACAAGGGCTATCCCTACTCCACGCAGATTTATATTAAGTTAGATGAGCACACCGCTCTGAGTATGTTTGCGGCTTGCCGTTCGGAACCCGAAGTATCTCTGGCCCGGCGGATATTCCTGACGATCGTCTTCGAAGCGAAAAAAGCCTGACCATGGCCAGCGCCAGCAACCATAGCCGTCAGGTTCCAGGCTGACGCTCAGCGCCGGCTGCGGTCATGGTCCATTTCTGACGTTCAAAACACCTATGCGCCGCCACCCGGAGGATATCCTGACCGCACTTGCCCGCGACATGCGTGCTATTTGCCGCACCTATGGAAGTACCCCCGCAGAGATTCTGACACGCCTTGAGCGCCGGTCGCAGATTTTCGATGTTCTGAACACTACGGTGCAGTGGAACGGTTGGAGCCAACGGGAGCTGTCCGATTTCGAGTGCGCATGTTTTGGCATCGCCTCCTTGCATGTCAGTGCAGTGTCGTACTCGACCACGAATTTTCTTTTCGGACAGGAGGCAGATGATGCCCCCGCGATTGGCGCCCTGCTCAGAGTCGCTTCGCCCCGCCTGGCGGATCATTTCGGGGAACTTCTCGACATCGTTCCGGGTTACCGCGAAGCGAAGAACCATGAGGAAAGGCAGAGAGCGTTTGCTACTGAAGATGAAGCCGAGGAGGACCGCTGGAACGAACGGATTTCCAGTTGGACCGAATCATATATTCCAGAGCCCTACGTTTCTGATCCGGACCTTCTGTTGCACGTCGAGAAAAAGTTCAGCGAGACGACGATTTTTTGGCCAAAGAATTAACGTCAGCGAAAAACATGAGCACCCTTCGTGACCAAATACAGGGCAAGTCACCGTTCGAGATCGTGCGTCTGGTGCAAAACTCCATATTCGAGACGAAGTGCCAGCCTCTTGAAGAATACGAATCGTATTCGAAGCGTCTCACCAGGGGAGAGCAATATGCCATCCTGTGCTACGTGTTCGTTGTCGAGGTCGCCAATGGCGGTCTCAATCAGTATCTCTGCAACTCAAGTGGAGACTATGCGAATCCGACATCGCGCATCTTCGAGGAGATAGGTGCGCATGTTTCAGCCGCTGCGTTAGCCGACGTGCAGAGGATGATCTACGGCAACAAGCCGATTCCGACCTCCAGGCCTGAGCGATGCGACACGTTATTCGCGTGGGAAGAAAAGAATGAAGAATATGCGCGCGATTTTTTCCACCGCATCGACCGAAAGCTCGGATGGTGTGAGGAGGTCGACAAAGCCATGGGGCGATATATCCTCAGTCACTTGGACGAGTTCTAAGAAACAAGAGCCAGACAAGGTGCCGGAAGCATCCGCGCACCATCACCTGTCGTACTTTCGAACCCGGCACAACGCGACGCCCCGCCTAGTCCGCGTAGTTGAAAAACTGCGCCATCTCCGACGGCCTCCGCACCCGGACGAGTTCACCCAACTGCGAAGTCTCCACATGATAAACCAGCTTCTCGATGAAGCGCGGCGTCAGCACCACGCCACTCATGAACATGGGCACTTCACTCACCTCCCGCGCAGGAAACTGTTCGGCCAGCACATCAAGTTCGCGCAGCGCAGAGGGGGATCGCTCCAGCAGCGGACATTCATGCACCGCCAGGATCAGCTGCACCGCCTCGCCCTCGATCACCAGATCGTAGGACTTGCTGTCAGACGGCAGCGGCGGGAACAGGCTGCTCGTCTCCACTTTCACCGTACGCGACATGAGCGGATGCTGAACACCGCCGCTGCGCCGCTCCAGTGTTCGCATGAATCCCATCATGATCGCGCGCGCGATCTCCGCCAAAAAATAGCGATGCTCGACCTCGCTGGCCGCTTTCCGGTCCAAGGCTTTTTGAAAAAGCGACGTCAGCGTTGAACCCTTAACGGCCACCATGACATCGAGCCACGCATGATCGTTTCCAAGAAGGAGTCCGCCCCACGCGCAGTAGTTGCACGCCTTGAGGCTCAGTGGTTCGGCCCCCGTGCGCACCTTGGCCGCCTCCAGCACCAGCCGCATTTCCAACAAAGTCGCTGAAAGCAAAAAACGGATTTCCTGGTTCGAAAAATCCGCCGGCTTCACGCCCGTCCTTTCCGAATGGACCACTTGTGGCCGCGCAGCGGGATCCGCGAGAGTCGTCCCCCGCTGTCTTTCATTTATTTCTCCAAGCAACTGGCTCCGCTGTTCATGAACTTCCAGCGCCTCTGCTTTTTTCTGCAGCTCGCGTTGATAATCGAGTGTGCGCTGCGCGACGCGGAGTCGCGCCTGCATTTCCGCGACATTGAACGGCTTTGAAATGAAGTCGTCCGCTCCCGTGTCCAGTCCTGAGGCAGCGTCGATTTTCTCCTTCTTGGAGGTCAGAAACAAAATGTAAGGCCGCACCTTCAGATTCGCCGCGCGCAATTTTTTGCAGATCGCGAGCCCGTCGATGTCCGGCAACATCCAGTCGAGAATCACCAGAGACGGCCCCTCGGGGGCCAGCGCGGCTTCACAACCACTTTTCCCGTCGGAATGGATCACGGGCTCGTAGCCGGATTTCTCCAGCAAGAGCTTCATGATTTTTTGCGTCGACGGATCGTCGTCGATGACGAGGGCTTTCATCGCGGGACAGGGGTAAGGGGTGACGATCGCGCAAGGCGACCGGCTAACCTCGCACCATCGGCACGGCCGGCAGTTTCTTGAGGGAAACTCCCGATGCCCTTCCCCTTTTGCGCTAGTCGTTCACGATCCAGCGGAGCCGCCCCACCCCGCCCGGAGCCTGAGCCAGCCGCGTCGCGAGCACGTCCAGCACGGGCGCGATTTCCCGATCGAGTTGCCATGGTGGATTCACGACCGCCAGACCACAGCCTTTCAGCTTCATCGGCGCATGCTCGCCGGCAATCGTCAGCTCGGCTGCGAAGCACGGCGGAGGACGCAGACCTTCCAATTTGAACAAAAACTCATCCACACGCGCCCGCTCCGTCAGCGGATACCAGACGGCAAACGTCGCGCCACTCATGCGCCGCAATCCTTCAGCAACTGCGTCGACGATCTGTGCAAACTCGTTCTGCACTTCAAAGGGCGGGTCGATCAGCACCAGCGCGCGTTTCTCCAGCGGAGGCAGCATCGCGCGCACCGCCGTGTAGCCATCCATCGCGTGAACCGTCACGCGCCGCTTGTGCGAAAACTCCTCTTTCAAAATCGCCGCCTCCTCCGGGTGTTTCTCGCAAAGAGCAAGCCGGTCCTGTTCACGCGACACCGCTTCGACGATCCACGGTGACCCGGGATATGCGCGCAACTCCAGCCCCTCACCATCGCCGTCAACCGGCTGGCCGTCGAACGCGCGCACCACCCGCAGGTATTCAGTCACCGGAGCCGGCAGCTCGCCACCGACCGCGCCGAGCAGCCGTCCGATGCCATCCGGATGCTCCGGTTTTCGCGCCAGCGAATCGCCCCGCGCTGCCGCAGACAGATCGTAGCGGCCACGTCCCGCGTGCGTGTCGAGATAGAGAAACCCTTTTTCCTTCCGCTGCATCCCGCGCATAAGCTGGAGCAGCAGCACGTGCTTCATCACGTCCGCGAAATTGCCCGCGTGAAACTGATGCCGGTAATTCATGCGTCGATCGATCGTCTCATCCGGAAAATCGTGCGCGGCGTTTTTGTCGCTTGTCGCCGCGTGCCGCCACCTTAGCGGATGACCGGTACTTTCACGACCGTCTTGTACAACAGCGCGGGAGCGGTCACCGCCAGCGATGGCATATGCCCGTCAACCGGGAAAAACACCGCCGCCTCGCCCGCGCCCAGCCGCAACACCGAAGCCGCGCCAAACATCTGGTATTTGAGCAAGTCCTTCGCCGGTGTTAAATCCTCTCCCAAGGTCAGCTTCGCCACGTCGGCCACTTCCATCAACTCCTCGCCCTTTACGATGACCTGCACGTCGATGTAAGCGCGGTGCGACTCAAAAAACCCCTGGTCCCGCGTTTTCGTCAGATAAGCCTGCTCAAGCGCAAACGCCCCTCCGCTCAACTCCACCCGCTCGGTCTTGCCCGCCGTTATCGCCAGGATACGCGCGAGCCCGGCGCCGCCGGGTTTGAGCACGTCGTCGAGATAGGCGAATGCAGGTTGGAAATGTGCCGCATGGGCGAGTTGGGCGCGGATCGTAGCAATGGAGCCAAAAAGTGCCATGCGCGGACAACAGCCGCCACCTCGCATGCATGCAAGCCCGCGCCGTTGCCACTTGTTCTGCCAATCCTTTCATCAGTGGATTCCACGCTCTACATTATCCGCACCTTCGCCCGATTATCTCCCTTGTGCTTACGCGCATCCTTTCCGATCTCCACTACGACGACGCAGCCAGCCAGGTGCGCTCCCTCGCCATGCTCCGGCCGCTGCTTAACGGAGCCGACCGCGTCATCATCAACGGCGACGCCATCGACTCCCAGGTAATCGCCCATGGCCCGGAGCTGATCGCGGAGGTCAAAGCGTTCTTCGCCGCCCATGCACCGGAGACTCTCTTCATCGCCGGCAACCACGATCCCGACATCTCCCCGGTCAACGAACTCATCCTTGGCGGAGGCCAGATCTGGGCCACCCACGGCGATGTTTTTTTTGAATACCTCGCCCCCTGGAGCCCGAATCTCCCGGAATTCCGTCGCCGCATCCACGCCCTTCGCGACCACCTGCCGCCCGCTGAACGCGACCGGCTGGAAACCCGCTACCGCATCCTTCGCGAAATCAGCGTGGGACTTCCGCCCGAGCACGATCCCGCCGATCGCAGTTTCCTCCATCAACTCGCCCGCGCCTCCCGCATTTTCGTCAATCCCCGCCGCCCCCTTTCGATGATTCATGCGTGGACAACCTCTCCGCGCACCGCCGCTGAAATGGCCGCGAAATACCATCCCTCGGCGCGTTTCGTTATTTTCGGACACATCCACCATCCTGGAGTCTGGAAAAAACAGGGCCACATCGTCATCAACACCGGTTCATTCACCCCGCCCCGCGGAGCGTTGATGGTCGAGTTCGACGACAAGAATCTCCGCGTCCTCCGTATCAATCGCCGTCGCGACGCCTTTCACCCTGGCAAAGTCATCGCCGAATTTCCGCTGGCCCCCTCGCCCGCCTCCACCTAGACCGCCCGCCATGAGCATTGAGTTCGGTTGGTGGTCCAAAGACGAAAACGGCAAATATCAGATCAACGTCCGCATTCACGGCGGCAACATCGCATGGACGCGTAAAGGCGGCCACTGGCAGTCGTGGGAAGAGTACGGCCCCGTCACCGACGAAGACTGGGAAAAGCTCCTCGGCGAAGCCAGCCGCCGCGTCCCCCGCCGTCTGATTTCCCCCAAGCAATTTGACGAAATCAAAGCCCTTCGTGATCGCAGCGACGGTGGTAAAACCACGCCTAAACAGGGTCATCAAATAAAAGTTCCCCTCACTCAGAACGAGACTCGGCGCCCCCGTCGCGCATAGCCACCGCGCCCCTGGAGGGACGACCTCCGTGTCGTCCACTTTTCCAATCCCACCTTCTCCGGCCCTGCGCGCTACTCGCTACTTCCGCCCGCGACCTGCCCCCAGATAAACCGGAACGCCCGCGCAAACGTCTCCGGCTTTTCCGCCAGCGCACGCGCCAAATCCTCCACGGCCCACCACTCGCCGCGCTCGATCTCCGCCGGATGCAGCGCAAACGGTCCTGCCGATTCCATTCGGTAAACGCGCACAAACTCCCATCCGGTGTCGGCCGTCGCGCTCAGCCGCAGTACTTCCGTCAAAACCTCCGGACCGCGCACGACCAGACCGATCTCCTCGCTCAATTCCCGCACCGCCGCGCCCGCATAGTCCTCGCCGCTGTCGAGATGCCCCGAGCACGACGAATCCCAGCAACCGGGCGCCGTATCCTTCGCCATCGAGCGTTTCTGCAAAAAAACTTTCCGCGCATTACCCGGCTCAAAAACCAGCACATGCACCGCGCGATGCCACAATCCCTTCGCGTGCACTTCCCGTCGCGTAGCCTGCCCGATCACCACATCGTCGGCATCGACCACGTCGAACACTTCGTCCCCGCGCTGCGCCGGGCCCGTCTGCCTGCCAAAACCGTGTGCGCCCTGCGGCTCGCCTGTTTGCATGTTTGTCTTGTCGCTCGATTGAAAAACGTGCCCCTTCGTGAGCCAAAACCGCCCGCTGCACCATGCCAAAAATTGACGTCAACAAGGTCGCCGAAATCCTCAAAAACAACGAAGTCGACCCCAAGCTCCTCCGCCAGATCGTCGAGGAGATGAATCTCCTCACCCAGGCCGAAGCCAACGAGGAGAAACCACCCGCAATCAAGAAGCAGTGGGCCATCCTGATTTCAGACCCCGACGGCAAACTCCCCGAACACGACTTCGTCGGCTGGATCATGCAAATCCCCGAAGACGACTCCGTTGCCACCACGCAGGATCGCATTTTCAAAGGCGTCTACGAGTACAACGCCACCCGCAAAGGCCGCCTCAATCCCGCAAAAACCGTCGGCGAAGCGCTCGAGTACATCCCGGCCAAACATTTCAAAGAGGCCGACCTCTGGATCAAAACCAAGACGCCCGTTCTCATGCTGCGCACCGACAACGAGGTCCCGAAGGACGAGTCCCACGGCAACCGCGGCAGAAAATCCAGTTAACCTTTCCGCTGGAGGCGCGGTGCTCTCACCGCGCTCAACCACCACCCGCCTCTCCGCGTGAATCCACCCATCCACGCCTCCCCTTGGAGGAACGACCTCCGTGTCGTCCGCGCCGCGAGCATCTCCTCCGCAATCCTGTACATCCGCTTAATCCTGTCCAAAAAACTGCACGCTCCGCTCCGCCTCCTCTCGTCCGTCATTGCGCTTGCTGCAGTCCTCCTCGCCCCCGCCTGCAAAAAAAACTCCGCGGGCGCATCTGGCTCTGCGACTTCCTCCGGACACGCCGAATACACCTACACCATCGTCAACTCCTACCCACACGACACGCAGGCGTTCACCCAGGGTCTTCAGTATTTAGGAAACGACATCCTGCTCGAAGGCACCGGCCAGCCCGGCCGGTCCTCCCTCCGCCGCGTGGAACTCACCACCGGCAACGTTCTCAAACGCGTCAACCTTCCCTCACCTTATTTTGGCGAAGGCGTCACCGTTTTCAAAGACCGCGTCTACCAACTCACCTGGCAGCATCAAAAAGGCTTCGTCTACGATCTCGCCACGTTCGCTCCGCTCCGCGAATTCACCTACACGGGCGAGGGCTGGGGCCTCACCACCGACGGCCGCTCGCTCATCCTCAGCGACGGCACGGCCACCATCCGTTTCCTCGATCCGGAAACCTTCGCCGTCACACGCACCATCAAGGTCGTCATCGACGGACGCCCCCTCCCGCAACTCAACGAACTCGAATTCATCGAGGGCGAAATCTACGCCAACATCTGGCAGACCCACTCCATCGTCCGCATCGATCCGTCCAACGGCCGCGTCACTGGAGTGATCGATCTCACCGGGATTCTCCCGGCTTCGCAGCGCACTTCCGACACCGACGTCCTCAATGGCATTGCCTACGATGCCGCCACCAAGCGCCTCTTCGTCACCGGCAAAAACTGGCCCCGCCTTTTCGAAATAAAGCTCATCCGAAAAGGAACCTGACACACGCATTCACCTCCCAGTTGTTGTGCTGAACTCAGGTCTTTCTCCGCTTCCTCCGTGCCTCCGCGGTTAAATCTTCCGCCGTCCGCACGCTCGACCTCGCGCCCCGTCCCTTTCACTCTTCTCTCCTCTCTCTTCACTCTTTCTTCGCTCCCGTGCCCACGCCCGCCATCCTTCTCTACGCCGACTCCGCCCACAACGCCGACGTCCTCTACTTTGGCCGCGTCCACGTGCCCGACGCGTTCATTGCGATCGCACACGGGAAAAAGAAGATCGCCGTCATCAATGCCCTCGAGTTCGGCCGCGTTAAAAAAGACTCCGCGTTCGACACCGTTCTCCCTCTCGAAAAATACCTCGCACAGGCCCGCGAAAAAAATCCCGGCCAGAAAGTCGGCGCCGCCGAGGTCATCGCTCTCGTCGCCCGCGAACTCGGCATCAAAACCTTCGTCATCCCCGAGGATTTTCCCGCCGGTCTCGCCAGCCGCCTCACCATTCTCGGCGTTACTCTCGAACTCGCCGACGGTCCCATTTTCCCGTCCCGGGAGATCAAGACCTCCGCCGAAGCCGCTGCCATCCGCGAGGGCAATCGCTGCTCCGCGCTCGGCATCGCCGCCGCCGAATCCGTTCTTCGCGCCAGCAAGATCGTGTCTGGGAAACTCCACTACCGCGGCGCGCCCCTCACGTCCGAGCGCCTGAAGTTCGCCATCGAAACCGCCTGCCTCGAAGCCGGCGCCCTTTCGATCGACACCATCGCCGCCGGCGGTGACCAGGCCTGCGACCCGCACGACCGCGGCTCCGGCCCGCTTCGAGCCAACGAACTCATCATCGTCGACGTGTTTCCCCGTGTTCAATCCACCGGCTATCACGGCGACATGACCCGCACTTTCCTCAAAGGCCGTGCCTCCGACGCCCAGCGCAAACTCGTCTCCACCGTACGCGAGGCGCAAAAAGCCGCGCTCAAAACGATCCGCGCCGGCGTCAACGGCCGCGCCGTCCACCAGCAGTGCCTCGATGTTTTTGCGAAGCGCGGTTACGAAACCAAGAACACGCCCAGCGGATCCGTCGGTTTCTTCCACGGCACCGGCCACGGCCTCGGCCTCGCCGTCCATGAGGCTCCGCGCGTCAGCACTGTGGACTACAAACTCAAGACCGGCTCCGTCGTCACCGTGGAACCCGGTCTCTACTACCCGGGCCTCGGCGGCTGCCGCATCGAAGACGTCGTACAGGTCGCCGCCACCGGCTCGAAACTCCTCTCCTCCGCCCCCTACGACTGGGAGCTCAAATAGTTTTCGCCCCTTCCGCCGGTCGTTTTCACCCTTCACTCTTCGCTCTTCGGAATTTCCGCATGATCTCCGTCCCCGCCGCCCGCGCTCTCCTCAAAAAAATCGCCGACGTCCGCGTCCTCGTCATCGGCGATATCATGCTCGACCACTATATCTGGGGTGACGCCACGCGCATTTCCCCCGAGGCGCCCGTCCCGGTCGTGGACATCGCGCGCGATACTTACACCGCCGGCGGAGCGGCCAACGTCGCACTCAATATCGCCGCCCTCGGCGCCCGCTGCACCGTCGCCGGCCGCTTCGCCGAAGACGACGCCGGCGCGTATCTCTCCAAAATCCTCGCCGAGAAAAAAATCGCGACCATCTCCACACCCGGCACCGGCACCACCATCCGCAAGACCCGCGTCCTCGTCCAAAACCAGCAGCTCTGCCGCCTTGATCGTGAATCCGCTCCCGCCGCCTATCGCATCGATCCCGCCGCTGTCGAAAAGCTCTTTGCGAAAGCCATCGCTGCTCATGACGCCGTCATCCTTTCCGATTACGCCAAAGGCCTGCTGACCGACGACCTCGTCGCCACCGTAACCCGCCTCGCCCGAGTCGCCGGCAAATTCATCGCCCTCGATCCCAAGCCCAAGCGCCATCTCGCGTTCTCCGACCTCGATCTCATCACGCCCAATCGCAAAGAGGCGCTCCAGCTCGCCGGCATCGAACCCGACCCGCACAATCCTTTCCCCGCCGAAAAAGTCTGCGCCCGCCTGCACGAACTTTATCGCACCCGCCATCTCGTCGTCACCATGAGCGAAGACGGCATGCTCCTCTCGACAGACGGCAAAATCGGCAAAGTCATTCCCACCGCAGCTCGCGAAGTATTCGATGTCTCCGGCGCCGGCGACACCGCTCTGGCCTCCCTTGTTGTTGCGCTAACCGCAGGCGCGAAAATCGAAACCGCCGCCAACTTCTCCAACGCCGCTTCCGGCGTGGTCGTCGGCAAACTCGGCACCGCCACGGTCACCCCCGACGAGTTGCTCGCCTACATCAAAAAATAAGCATCTGCTTTTTCCTTTTGGACAACACTCTGTCACTTTCCTGCACATGAAACCCGCTCTTCCACTGCTCGCCCTTGTTCTCCTTGCCGGCTGCGTCGGCCCGGAATCCACGAAAAGCGCCGCGCATCTCGTCACGCCCGCGCCGACCGTAGGCCGCAATCCCGGCTGGACACCGACACCTCTGGAAATTGCCGGCGTAGAGCAACAAGTCGCCGAGTTGCTCGCCAACCCGGACCAGCGCGTCTTCGGCCTCGGCCAGAACCTTCCCCCACACCCGTTCTCTTCGTACCTCGTTCGCCTCACCGCAGCCGGTCCTCTCGACAACAAGTACATCATGGGCCTCGCCGCGATGCCCAACACTGTCTCCCGTGACGAATTCCTCTCGCCAGCGACCAGCGATGCTCAAGCGGTGAAGATCTCCGGCGCGCCCGAAAATTTTCAGTTCATCTATAATTTGAAACAAAAGCGCCTCGTGGAAATCCGCTTCAACAAGCAGCCCGCCCAACCCTGATCGCCCGGGCCGCTCCGCTCCATGAGCAAAGCGCTTTTTCTCGATCGCGACGGCACCCTCATCGTCGACAAACATTACCTCGCAGATCCCGACGGTGTTGAACTTCTTCCCGGCGTAGTCGACGGCCTGCAACGCGCCCGTTCCCTCGGTTATCGCCTCTTCCTCTTCTCAAACCAGTCGGGCGTCGGCCGCGGTTATTACACGCTCGAGGATGCCCTCCGTGTGAATGCCCGCATGGAAAAATTGATCGGCCTGCCCTCCCCGCTTTTCGACGGCATCTGCATGGCGACCGAGTCGCCCGATCAGCCGATGGTCTATCGCAAGCCCTCGCCACGCTTCATCCACGAGATGATCGCTCACCACACGCTCGACGCGCAGCAATGCATCATGGTCGGCGACCGCGAGACCGACATCGAGGCCGGCCTCGCCGCAGGCACGCAGGTCGCCGCCCTCGCAAACGGCAAGCTCACGCGTGACGCCTGGTGCAAGTTCAACTTCCCCGCACTCGCCATCCACGACGATTTCGCGGCCTTCGCCGCCACGCTCCGATAACTGTAGGAGCGGCTTTACGCCGCGACCTTCGCCTCAAGCGCTCCTTCGCTATCAGCCCTGTTCCGGTCTTCCCCGCCTGTCTCCATGCCCGAATTCGCCGAAGTAGAATTTTTCCGCAAACGCTGGGATCCTGGGCTAGGTCAGCGCATCACCAGTGTTTCTCTCCACGCCCGTGCCGGCGTCTTCAAATCCTGTTCACCAGCCCTGATCGAGAAAACACTTCCCGGCACAAAACTCCTCTCATCTGAGTCGGCCGCGAAACAAATGCTGTTCCGTTTCAGCAGCGACACCTGGCTCGGCATTCACCTCGGCATGACCGGCGAACTCACCGCCCAGCCCGCCGGTTTCGCTCCGCGCAAACACGACCACCTCGTCCTCGCCCAAGCGAAACAAACGCTCGTCTTCAGCGATCACCGCATGTTCGGCCGCGTCCAGTTCCACGTCGGCCCCGACGCGCCGACCTGGTGGACCTCGATCGCTCCCGCGATTTCCTCCCGCACGTTCACAGTTGCCGCCGTCACCGAATTCCTCCGACGCCGGGCACGCACGCCCATCAAAGCCGTTCTGCTGATGCAAGAGCGCTTCCCAGGCATTGGTAACTGGATGGCCGACGAAGTCCTTTGGCGCGCCGAAATTCATCCGCGCCGCGCTGCCGGATCGCTCAGTGAAAAAGAAATTTCCGCTCTTCATCGCGAAACCCGCTACGTCGCCCGCCGCGCTTTGGAAATCATCGGCTCCGCTTCCGGCGCGGAACTTCCCGACCCGCCGAAAACCTGGCTCTTCCCCCACCGTTGGGAAGACGGCGGTCGCTGCCCAAAAACCGGCGTTCTTCTCAAACGCGAAGACATCGGCGGCCGCACAACCTGCTGGTCTCCGGGGCGCCAGAAACTCTGAGCGTCACTTCTTTTTTTCCCGGTTCCGCTGCCGACAGATCACTCAACACGGTCTCGAGCCCGCGCACGGCCGCACCCAAGCGCACATAGTCCAACGTCGGCACCGTATCGGTGGGCTTGTGATAGTTCGGATTCCGGAATGGCGCGGTATCGGTGATCATCACCGCCGGATAACCTTCCTGCCAGAACGACCAATGGTCCGACCAGCCAACGCCCTGCAGTCCTCCAGGCAGTGAAGCGCTTTCAACCGGAATCACCTTCGCCCGCTCGAACGTTTTGCGTACGCGCTTCACGAGCGCTTTCGACTCACGATTGCCGACCACCGCGATGAAATTTCCCCGCGACGGGTAAACCAGACTCAGCGGAAACGGATATTTCTGACTCCCCTTTTCGTCCGAGAAATAGCCCATCGTTTCCAGGCTCAGCATCGCCGCGATCCGGTCGCCGCGCGCCTTGCACGCTTTCGCGTAAACCCGGCTGCCCATCAGTTCCGTCTGAAAATAAATCGGCTCTTCATTCGTGAACGCCACAAATCTCACGGTCCGTTCCGGTGCCGCCTTCGACCATTTTTCCGCCAGCGCAAGCAACGCTGCGACGCCACTCGCATTGTCATCCGCCCCCGGAGTCTGCGGGACCGAGTCATAGTGCGCGCCGATCACAACGACCTCCGCAGGACTCTTCGTCCCCGTTCGCTCCACAACCAAGTTGGCGCAAACGACACCACCCACCGGATACTCCTGACGCTGCACCGTGTAGCCCATCGACTGAAACCGGGTCGTAATAAATTCCGCCGCCCGGCGAGTCGAATCCCCCTGAAACACGGAACGCGGACCAATACCCTCCGCCAGCGCAGTCACGTCCGCTTTTAGTTTTTCTTCCGTCCTTTCGATTGCATGCGCCGCAGTCCCAAACACGCACGCCACCGCAACGCCGATCAGCCGCCATCTGGCCAGTGATATCCTGCCGGGGTTCTTTGCCATGCCTTTAATAACGTGGACGACAGGGATCACTTAAAGTTTTTTCCCGCCATGCCCGCCGCCAAACAACGCCTCGACGAACTCCTCGTCGCCCGCGGTCTCGCCGCCTCCCGCTCGCAGGCGAAAGCATTGATCATGTCCGGCCGCGTCCTTCATGGCACCGAACGCCTAGACAAACCGGGCAAGGACTTCCCTGTCGATCTCGAGCTCACCGTCGAGCAACCGCCCCGCTTCGTCAGTCGCGGCGGCGAAAAACTCGCAGGCTTCCTCGAAAAATTTTCCATCGAGCTCAAAGGCGCACACATTCTCGACGTCGGTGCGTCCACCGGCGGCTTCACCGATTGCGCGCTTCAGGCCGGAGCCGTCAGCGCCACCTGCGTTGACGTCGGCCGCGCCCAGCTTCACGCCAGACTTCTTGCCGATCCGCGCGTCACCAACTTCGAGAAAATCAACGCCCGCAATCTCCAGCCCGCCGACCTGCCGCGCAGTGATTTCAACGCCGTCGTGATGGACCTGTCGTTCATCTCACTGAAATCGGTCCTACCCGCCGTCTGGCCATTCGTCGTCAAAAACGGCGTGCTCATCGCTCTCGTGAAACCTCAGTTCGAAGCCGGCAAAGCCGAGGTCGACAAAGGCCGCGGCGTCATCCGCGACCGCGCCGTCCAGGACGCCGTGCTCACTGACATCACGGCGTTCTGCCTCAAGGAACTCTCCGGCGCCACGCTCATCGGCTCGATGGACTCCCCCATCACCGGCACCGACGGCAACCGCGAGTTCCTCCTGGGACTCCGCAAAACCTGACACTCCCTCGCGCGCTACATTAGCGTGCATTAGCGTTCATTAGCGGTTCCACTTCCCGCCTAAAACCAGCCGTCACGCATGCAGCCGAAGCCCATCCGATCCCTCGCCTTCGTCGTCAACGACCAGAAAAACGGCGCGCCTCAGCTCGCCGAAATATTGATCGCAATTGCGCGAGAGCACGGCGTCACCACCCGCACGACCAGCCAGTACCCGCTGCCCGTCGACTGGCTCAAAGGTGCTGACGCCTGCTGCGTTATCGGCGGCGATGGCTCTCTCCTCGGCGTTGTTCGTGAATCTGCACGCCATCAGGTCCCCATCATCGGCGTGAACCGCGGAAGTCTCGGCTTTTTAACTACCTACTCCGCCGACGAAGCGCGTGCTCAATTTCCCGCACTTCTCGGGGGCGACTACTGCCTCGCCTGGCGTTCGCTGCTCGAATGCTCCACCGGCCCCGGCCAGCACGATCTCGCGCTCAACGACGTTCTCATCAAAGACGAGCGCAACTCCCATCTCGTCAGGCTGGAGGTCTACGCCGACGACGAACTCGTCACCGACTACTTCAGCGACGGCCTCATCTTCGCCACGCCCACTGGCTCAACCGCCTACAATCTTTCCGCGGGAGGACCACTCATCCACCCTGGCGCCGAGGTCATCGCCATGACCCCGATATGCCCGCACACGTTGAGCAACCGCTCGATCATCTTCCGCCACGACGTGAAGCTGCGCGTCTACAACCGCGCCGAGAATTTCCCTCTCCTCGTCGGCGTTGACGGACAACGCCACCTGGTCACATGCGGTGACAATCCGATCGAAATTTCCCTCTCCGCAGTTCGGCTGCCACTGATCCAGCGCCGTGACTACGAACACTTCTCCGTCGTCCGCTCAAAGCTCAAGTGGAGCGGCGGCGCCGCCGCCGACGCCCAGAAGTAACCCGCGCGAGGCGCCACGCCGACGCGCTATCCGCCTGCAAACACCGGCCGGAAACCTGCCTCGATCAAAATCCGCGCCACCTCATCGCGCTTGTCACCTTGGATTTCGATGCGCCCGTCTTTCACGGTCCCGCCCACGCCACAGGCCTTCTGCATTTTTTTCGCGAGCGCTTCTTTTTCCGGCAGCCCGATCCCGGTGAACCCGCCCGCCACGGTCACCGTCTTGCCACCGCGCCCGTTTTTTTCGCGCAAAACATCAACCCGGCCACGATTCTTCGCGGGCGCACTCCCGCCCAACTGTCCGTCTTTCTGGCCCTGAGTCTCCCCGCCCGTCACTTGCATTTTCCCGCTCGGGGGGCCCGATGGAAGTGACAATCCACTCAGCGCCCCAAAGGGATTCTGCCCCAAGGACTGGCCGCCCGACGTGTCCAGTTTGCCACTCTTTTTATCCATGCTCATGAGCCTGATTTCTTAGAGGCCCGTCCGCCACAAATGCCAGCCGGGATGTCACTTGCCCCACCTAAAAACATTTCCGCCTTCGCATAGCTGCGGCGTTCCAGGAAATGCACGAGTTGCGGGTGCAAGGTCTCCCGTCCTGCCGCCAAGAAATCGTCCAGCCTCGCAGTCTCCCGCACAATGGCCGCCCCATCAGAGTTTTTTATGCCAGCAAGGAGCGCGATTAGGGATTCTTTGATTTGAGTCTCCATGGTGAATGCGTGCCGTAATTAGTTACTTTGCTTCAAATGTTTAAGTTTCAAAATCATTTCCTGAATGTCCGACCCCGGAACCGGATTTCATCTTGAGAAAAATACCCCTCAGGTTACCCCTTAGAACCAAACCTCCCTATAACTTGTCTTAATGGAGCAGGTGGCTCGCCCCGGGAAAATCCGGCTCGCGGCTGTTTGCTTTTCTTTTTTTCGCATGAATTCGCTGACACTTCCAACTCGCGCCAACGCCGACCTCATTGAGGCCGCTTATCGTTCGTGGCTCGATAATCCAGAATCCGTCGATCCGACCTGGCGAGCCTTCTTTCAAGGCTTCGCCCTCGGCAACAACAGCGGCGGCTCGATCTCGGCCGCAGTCGGCGCCAGCGGCGCGACCGGCGAACGCGTCAACATCATCGACAGCCTCAAGCAGTCCCAAGTCCATAGCCTCATCTATCACTACCGCGCGCTCGGCCATCTCCAAGCGCACCTCGATCCGCTCAACCCTCCGCCCGCCGATTCCCCGCGCCTCGCCCTCTCCGAATTCGGCCTGACTGAAGCCGACCTCAATGAATCGTTCGATGTCGGTCACTATCTCAACGGCGGCCAGATGCGCCTCGCCGACATCATCGAGAATCTCAAGAAAACCTACTGCGGACGCGTCGGCGTCGAGTACATCCACATCCAGGATACCGAGATTCGCCGCTGGCTTCAGGAAAAGATGGAGCCCTCCCGCCTCCAGCCTGCGTTCACGAAGAAACAAAAGCGCCGCATCCTCCGCCGGCTGCACAAGGCCGAGCTCTTCGAGAAATTCCTCCACACCAAATTCGTCGGCCAGAAACGCTTCTCCCTCGAAGGTGGCGAAACGATGATCGCCGCCGTGGACGCCATCCTCGAAGCCAGCCCCGACCTCGGCGTCGAGGAAATCGTCATGGGCATGGCCCACCGCGGACGTCTCAGCATCCTCACCAACATCCTCCGCAAGCCGTTCGAAGTCCTCTTCGAGCAGTTCTCGGAAAATTACATCCCGCACACCGTCGGTGGAGACGGCGATGTGAAGTACCACCTCGGTTACGAATCCGTCCTCGAAACCTCCGAGGGCAAAAAGGTCGAGGTCCGCCTCGCCGCCAATCCATCCCACTTGGAAGCCGTCAACCCCGTCGTCGAGGGCAAGGCTCGCGCGCGCCAGCGCATCCGCAGCGACACCGAGCGCCGCAAGGTTCTCCCCTTCCTCATTCACGGCGACGCCGCGTTCGCAGGCCAGGGCATCATCGCCGAGACCTTTAACTTCTCCCAGCTCCCCGGCTACCGTACCGGCGGCACGCTCCACTTCGTCATCAACAACCAGATCGGTTTCACCACGCTCCCGAGCGACTCCCGCTCATCGCGCTACTGCACCGATATCGCGAAGATGATCGAGGCCCCGGTCTTCCACGTGAACGGCGACGACCCCGAGGCCGTCTGCCTCGTCACGCTGCTCGCCCTCGAGTTCCGCCTGAAGTTCCAGCGCGACGCCGTCGTCGACATGTATTGCTATCGCAAACACGGTCACAACGAGTCCGACGAGCCCGCCTTCACGCAGCCCACGATGTACAAGAAGATCGCCGCTCACCCGGCGCTCTCGACGATCTACACCGAGAAGCTCATCGCCGAAAATTCCCAGACCCAGGCCGACTCCGACGCCATCAAGGCCGAGTACACCGCCGCGATGGAAGCCTCTTTCGCCAAGGCCAAGGCCGCCGAAGCAGCCGCCGCTGCGAAGAAAGACCCCGCCGATAAGTTCAAAGGCTCGACCGCCGTTTTCCAACCGGCCTTCAGCCATACGCACGTCGCCACCGGCACCACTCCCGCAATTCTGGAGAAAGCCGTGCAGGGCCTGACCCGCGTTCCCGCCGACTTCAAAGTTAATCCCAAAATCAAACGCATCCTCGATACCCGCCTTGAGGCCTTCAAAGCCGGCGGCCCGGTCGATTGGGGTTTCGGTGAAGCCCTCGCCTTTGCCTCGCTTCTCCTCGAGGGCACGCCCGTCCGTCTCAGCGGCCAGGACTGCGAACGCGGCACCTTCAGCCACCGCCACGCCGTTCTCTACGATTTCGAGACGCGCGAAAAATACGTCCCGCTTCTCAATCTCGACGAGAAGCAGGAACGTTTCTGCGTCTACAACTCGCTCCTCTCGGAAAACGCCGTCCTCGGATTCGACTACGGCTACTCGCTCGATTATCCCCAGATGCTCTGCATTTGGGAGGCCCAGTTCGGCGACTTCGCGAACGGCGCCCAGGTCGTCATCGACCAGTTCATCGTCTCCGGTGAATCGAAGTGGCAGCGCAACAGCGGCATGGTCCTCCTCCTCCCGCACGGCTACGAAGGCCAGGGCCCCGAGCACTCCTCCGCCCGCCTCGAACGTTTCCTCCAGAGCTGCGCCGAGAACAACATCCAGGTCGTCAACCTCACCACGCCCGCGCAGATCTTCCACGCCCTGCGCCGCCAGATGAAGCGCGATTTCCGCAAGCCGCTCATCGTCATGTCGCCAAAATCGCTCCTGCGCAATCCGGCCGCCGTCTCGAAGCATCGAGGAGTTCACCACGGGTTCCTTCCAGGAAATCATCGACGATCCCAAGGCCCCCAAGAAAGCCGCGCGTCTCATCGTCTGCTCCGGCAAGGTTTACTACGACCTCGCCGACTACCGCGAGAAAAACAAAATCACGGACACCGCCATCATCCGCATCGAGCAGCTCTATCCGCTGCACAAGAACCGCCTCGCCGAGCTCGTCGACAAATACGGCCGCGAAGCCCGCCTCATCTGGTGCCAGGAAGAGCCGCAGAACATGGGCGCCTGGTCCTACATCGCCCCCGAGCTCGAGGAGATCTTTGGTCGCAAGGCCGAACTACGCCGGCCGCGATGCCGCGTCCTCCCCGCCGTCGGCGCCCTCGCAGTCCACAAACTCGAGCTGACCGCTCTCCTCCAGGACGCCTTCAACCTCTGATTTATTGATCGTTCTTGCGCAGCCTTCGCGACTTTGCGTCTTCGCGCTTAAACATTCCCCAACCCAGCAAACCCGCTCGCTTCCTTTTCCATCATGGCCCTTCTCGAAGTCAAAATCCCGCCCATGGGCGAATCCATCAGCTCAGGCGTGCTCGCCAAGTGGCACGTCAAAGACGGCGACATCGTCAAAAAAGATCAGCCGCTCTTCGAGCTGGAAACCGACAAGATCACTTCCGAAGGCACCGCCGAAGCCGCAGGCAAAATCTCCCTCAAGGTCGCCGCCAGGCACCGAGGTGAAGATCGGCCAGGTGTCGCCGCGATCGATATTCCGTCGTGGCGCCGGTCCTGCTCCGACGCGCCGACCGCATCCCCGATCGATCGTCTGCCGCTCAAGAAATCCGACAGAGCAATCCCCCGCCGTTCGCCGCGTCGCCGCCGAAACCGGCATCGATCCCGCCGCTCGTCGAAGGCTCCGGCAAAGGTGGACGCGTCACCAAGGGCGACATCCTCGCCGCCGCCAGAAATCCGCCGCACCTGCTCCCGCACCAGCCGCGCCCGGCTCCCTCGCACCCGCCGTTCCCAACGTCGACGCCCGCCGCTGCTCCGTCTCCGGCCGCCGCTTCCGGCGACCGCCAGACGCGCAAGAAGATGACTCCGCTGCGCCAGAAGATCGCACAGCGTCTCGTCTCAGCCCAGCACGAGGCCGCCATGCTCACGACCTTCAACGAGGTCGACATGTCCGCCGTCATGGATCTCCGCAAAAAGTACCAGGACGACTTCGTGAAGAAGAACGGCGTCAAGCTCGGCTTCATGTCCTTCTTCACCAAGGCCGTCGTCCACGCCCTCAAGGAAGTCCCCGGCGTCAACGCCCAGATCGACGGCGATAACATCGTCCAGAACAATTATTACGATATCAGCATCGCCGTCTCGACCGAGAAGGGCCTCATGGTCCCGGTCATCCGCGACTGCGATAAGCTCGGCATGGCCGACATCGAAAAGGCCATCGGCGACGTCGCCAAGAAGGCCCGCGACGGCAAAATCACCCTCGCCGACCTCGAGGGCGGCGTCTTCACCATCACCAACGGCGGCATCTTCGGCTCGATGCTTTCGACGCCGATCATCAACGCCCCGCAGAGCGCCATTCTCGGCCTCCACGCGATCAACGATCGCCCCGTCGCCGTCAACGGCCAGGTCGTCATCCGCCCGATGATGTATCTCGCGCTCAGCTACGACCACCGCCTCGTCGACGGCAAGGAAGCCGTCACCTTCCTCGTGAAGGTGAAGCAGGCCATCGAAGATCCCAGCGCGCCTCCTCGCTCGGCGTCTAAATCCAACTTTGAACCACAGAGAGCGCAGAGTTCACAGCAGATCGTGCAACCGTCCTCTCGTGCCCTCTGTATCTCTTTGGTTCTTTCAACTTTCATGTCCTCCCAATCTTTCGACCTCATCGTCATCGGCGCCGGTCCCGGCGGCTACGTGTGCGCGTTCCGCGCCGCCCAGCTCGGCCTCAAGGTCGCGCTCGTCGAAAAGCGCGCCACCCTCGGCGGCACCTGCCTCAACGTCGGCTGCATCCCGAGCAAGGCGCTGCTCCACTCCTCCGAGCATTTCGTCTTCGCCAAGTCAGCACGCCGCCGACACACGGCATCAAGACTCGGCTCGCGTCGAGCTCGATCTCGCCGCGATGCTCAAGCGCAAGGACGAGGTCGTCGCCAAGATCACCGGCGGCGTCGACGCTCCTCGCCAAGGCCCGCAAGGTCACCGTCCTCACCGGCGACCGCGAATTCGCTTCGCCCACTGACGGTCGAGGTCAAGGGCGAATCCGGCACGACCACGCTCACCGCAAAAAACATCGTCATCGCCACCGGCTCCGCTCCGGTCGAGCTGCCGTTCATGAAGTTCGACGGCAAGACCGTCGTCTCCAGCGACCACGCCATCGCCTTCGACAAGGTCCCGAAAAAGCTCGTGGTCGTCGGCGGCGGCGTCATCGGCCTCGAACTCGGCTCCGTCTGGTCGCGCCTCGGCGCCGAGGTCACCGTCGTCGAGTTCCTCCCGAAGATCGTCGCCACCTACGACGACGACATCGTCCGCAATTTCACCCGCATCCTCCAAAAGCAGGGCATCAAGATCGAGGTCGGCATGCCAAGGTCACCGGCTTGCGCACGGAACGGCGTCGTGCTCACCGCCGAGCGTGAACGGCAAAGTCGCTCGAGTTCCCGGCCGACAAGGTTCTCGTCGCCGTCGGCCGCCGGCCGTACACCGACGGTCTCGGCCTCGACAAGGCCGGCGTGCGAGCTCGACGACAAGAAGCGCGTCAAGGTCGACGGCCACCTCGCGCACCAACGTCCCCGGCATCTGGGCCATCGGCGATGTCGTCGCCGGCCCGATGCTCGCGCACAAGGCCGAGGAGGACGGCGTCGCCGTGCGCCGAGTGGATCGCCGGCAAGCACGGTCACGTCAACTGGGACCTCATGCCCGGCATCGTCTACACCGATCCCGAAGTCGCCAGCGTCGGCCTCGGCGAAGACGCCGCGAAGGCCAAGGGCATCGCGATCAACGTCGGCAAATTCAACTTCGCCGCCAACGGCCGCGCCATCGCTGCCGACGCCACCGACGGCTACGTGAAGATCATCGCCGACGCGAAGACCGACAAGATCCTCGGCGCGCAGATCCTCGGCCGACGAACGCCGGCGAACTCATCAGCGAAGTCGTCACGCACATGGAATACGGCGGCAGCGCCGAGGACCTCGCCCGCACCGTTCACGCGCACCCGACCATGAGCGAAGCCGTCAAGGAAGCCGCCCTCGCCGTCAGCAAGAGCGCCATTCCACGCGATCTGAGCCCGTCCGTTTCCACGCAGCCGCGCTCTTTGGAGCGTGGCTGCTTCGACGCTCCTGCAAACAATCCAGCTTCACGGCACCTGCCGTTCCCCACTCGCCGCGCCCGTTCGGGCGCGGCTTTCTCACGCTCATCCCCACAAATACGCCGTTGCTCCCAAGAAACTGGCCACAGGAAATCTCCCGGCGTGTTCTTAACTTCCTCATGAAAAACCCCGTACCTGTCGTGTTCTCACTGAAAACAACCTCGATACTGCCCCGCCTGCTAGGATTCATAGGCATGCTCTCAACTGCATGCGTTTTCGCACAGACGGAAATCCCCCTCTGGAAGGAAGGCGCACCCGGTCTCAAACACGAGCAGCCCGAAGCCGCCGAGGATCGCCACGAGACGGGTCGCCTCGATCGCTACGTCAGTTTCATCAGCAATCCCACGCTCACCATTTACCCCGCGCCGGGCGACTCCTCCGCCAATCCCACCGTGCTCGTCGTCCCCGGCGGTGGATTTCGCTACGTGTGCATCGACAAGGAAGGCATCGAGGTCGCGCACTGGCTCAATTCCATCGGTGTCACCGCCGCCGTCCTGAAATACCGCACCATCGCGCCCACCACCGAGCGCAACAGCAAAACCATCGACGCGCTTCTCAATCTTTCCGACACGGCGCGCGCAATGCGGCTTCTCCGCCAAAACGCGGCCGATCTGAAAATCGACCCGCGTCGTCTCGGCATCATGGGCTTTTCCGCGGGCGGCGTCATGGCCGTCCGACTCATGACCATCGCTGATGACGGCAATCAAGAGGCGTCCGATCCCGTCGAAAAAATGAGCAGCCGCCCCGACTTCATCGCGTTGGTTTACACCGGCCTCCCCCCGGGAAAAAATCACAAAAATCGACAAGAGCAGCCCGCCCATGTTTCTCGCGCATGCCGCCGACGATCCCAAGGCCCCTGCCGTCGTCGCCACGAAAATTTTCAACTACGTCATCGAGAACGGCGGCTCCGCCGAGCTTCACATCTTCAGCAAGGGCGATCACGGGTTCGGCGTGATGCCGAAAGAAGGCGCCGTTCGCGGATGGACCGGTCAATTTGCGGACTGGCTCCGCGATCAAAAAGTCCTGCCGGCCTCGACGGCCAAACAGTAAGACGGCGCTGCCAGGCAGGAACGCATTCACAAAAAAATCCGCCCCTTTCGGAGGCGGATTTTTTTGTGAATAATGGGAACGGCTGGTTAATCGGGTCTCCAGCCGTGCCGTCGAAACGGGCTCAGGCGAAGAGTTCTTCGGCCTTGAAGAAACGGGCGATCTCGATCTTGCCGTTTTCCTCGCTGTCGGAGGCGTGAACAACGTTCACCATCATGTCGGCGCCGAAGTCGCCGCGGATCGTGCCCTTGGCAGCCTTCTTCGAATCGGTCGGCCCGAGGAGCTCGCGCACCTTGGCGACGATGTTGTCACCTTGGAGCGCCGCGACGATCACAGGATGTGACGCCATGAACTTCTCAATCTCGGGATAGAACGGCTTGTCGGCCACATGCGAATAGTGATCGCGAAGCAGCGCCGGAGTCAGGCGGATCATTTTGGCCCCGATGATGGAGAAACCAGCGTTTTCGAAACGGCTAAGGACCGCTCCAACGTGTTTCTTCTGCACACAGTCAGGCTTAAAGATGATAAGGGTTTTCTGCATAAACCCCCAGACCATAGGACTCAGGCACTTCATGGGAAGCCTGTTTTCTCTCCGTACTCGCCGGCCGGGCACAGTCCGATCGCCCGCCAAAAAACGCTCACTCCTCGGATCCCGTCGCCAGAAGCCGTAAAAACTCCGCTTCATCGATCACCGCGACACCCAGGGATTTCGCCTTTTCCAGCTTCGAGCCCGCTTCTTCGCCCGCGAGCAGGTAATGCGTTTTCTTGCTCACACTGCCGCTCACCTTGCCGCCCGCCGCCTCGATCTTCGCGGCCGCTTCCTCACGACTCATCGTCGGCAGCGTGCCCGTGAGCACGAATGTTTTCCCGGCGATCGCACCTGCGGAGGCCGCCGCCGCGGGAGGAGTGGGATTGAGGCCGGCGTGCTGCAATTCGGCGATGAGCGCACGATTCGCCGGCACGTTAAACCACGCGCGCACAGCCTCCGCCGTCTTCTCGCCAAAGCCGTCGATCTTGATGATGTCGTCCAACGGCGCTTCCGCCAGGGCATCGAGCGAGCGAAAACGCCGGGCAAGATCCTTCGCCGACGCCGCGCCGACCTGCGGGATTCCGAGTCCATGAATCACCCGCCACAGATCGGCCGAACGTCGCGCATCGATCGCCTTGATTAAATTCCCCGCCCAGATCTCGCCTGATTTTTTGAGCGGGAGCAGTTGCGCCATCTTCAACTCAAAGATGTCCGCGACGTTTTTGATGAGTCCCTGTTTCAACAGCAGATCGACGATCTCCTCGCCCAGCCCGTCGATATCGACGCATGCCTTCGACGTAAAATGCTCGATGCGTCGCTTCACTTTTTCGGGGCACTCCGAATTCGGGCAGCGCCAGACAACTTCGCCTTCATTTCGCACCACCGGCGTCCCGCACACCGGGCAGCTCGTGGGAAACACATACGGCTCGCACGACGGTGGACGCTTCTCAACGAGCACTTGCACGACCGCCGGAATGATCTCGCCCGCCTTTTCAACGAGCACGCTGTCGCCCACGCGCACATCCTTGCGCGCGATCTCATCCGCATTGTGAAGCGTGGCACGCTTCACCGTCGTGCCCGCGAGCAACACCGGCTCCAGCTCCGCCACCGGCGTGAGCGCCCCCGTGCGACCGACCTGGATGGTGATGGCCTTCACGCGCGTCTCCGCGCGATCAGGCGCGAACTTGTAGGCGCACGCCCAGCGCGGCGAAAGTTTCCGTGCTTCCTGCGCGCGTCCCTGCGCATCCGTTCCGCGAAAACCAACCACACGCTGCTTCGCGAAGGCATCCAGTTTCACCACCGCGCCGTCAGTCGCGTAGACAAACTTTCTCCTCAACGCGTCGAGCTCCCGGATCGCCAGCACAACCGCGTCTATACCGAGCACGCTCCAGAACTTTTCCACGACCGGCAGGCCCCACACACGGAGGCGTTCTTGAAACGCCGTCTGTGAATCGATCCCGATCGCCGTCGGCTCCGGCTCACAGGCCCCGAGTCCATAAAGTACGATCTCCAGACGGCGGGATTTCACGAGATTCCGGTCGAGTTGCTTGAGCGTGCCCGCCGCGAGATTGCGTGGATTCGCGTAAGGCGCTTCGCCAGCTTCCTCCTGAAGCTGGTTGATGCGCCGAAACTCTTCATCGCGCAGATAAATCTCGCCGCGAATTTCGATCAGATCGGGCAATGCGCCCGCCAGCAGATCCGCCGGAGGCGTGAGCTTTTCCGGAAGCCCGCGCAACGTGCGCACGTTGACAGTGACGTCGTCACCCTCCTCGCCATCGCCACGCGTGACCGCACGTGTGAGTTTTCCTTTTTCATACGTGAGGCTGACGGCCACGCCGTCGATTTTCGGCTCAACCGTGTACGCGAGTTCGTCAGTCCCGAACGCCTTCACGAGACGCGCGTGAAAATCACGGAGCTCGCCTTCGTCGTAGGTGTTATCGAGCGTGGTCATCGCCTGCCGGTGTTTCACCCGGGCGAAACCTTCCGTGCGATCATCGCCGATCTGCGCGGTCGGAGACATCTCGCCCGAACCCGCCGCAGCGTCGGGAAATTGTTTCTCAAGATCGGCCAGCTCACGTTTCAACCGGTCATAGTCGAAATCGCTGATCTCCGGCTGTGCGCGACGATAGTAGAGCGAGTCGTGACGACTGATCTCGGATCGCAACGCGATGATGCGGACCTGGGCTTCTGCGGGAGACATGGAGGTTATGAACGCGCGACTTCGCGAAAAAAATCAACTCCTCAGCCACGTGCGAAAAGCCCGCGCTCCAGCCACCGCCGCAATCCGTGCCAGCGCGCATAAATCGTGACCGCCACCAACGCACCGATCGTGTCCGCTATCCAGTCGTCAAATTCGACACTGCGACCCGGCGTGAAGCTCTGATGAAATTCATCGCTGATTCCGTAAAGCGAGGCGGCGAGAACCGCGATCCACACGCCAAGCGGCGTCAAGCGCGTCAACGCCGGCACCCGTGCCCACAGCACGCCCAGCCAGCCGTACACGACAAAATGCCCGGCCTTGTCGATGCCGCCGATATTGGGCGCAGCGATATTGCTGTTCGACGAGGCGAAGAAAATCAGCGCCATCAGCACCAGCGGCCAGATAAAGGCACGCGACGAAGAAGGCGTCGTTTCGGCGGAAGGTGTTTCCGGATGCAAAGTCACGTCGGCCACCGTGATACGGTCAAAAAATCGCGGCAAGCTGCATTGAGTGGACTCACCAGTTCATCCCTCGGGCTTTCCCTCTAATCCTCGCTGAGAGAAAATGGCCGGGCCGCAGAGGCCCGAATTTCTCCGCTAGGAGGTTCTAATGGTTGCTGTTTGGTTGTGATTTATTGGGAGCTGCCTGTCCTTGTTGAGGGGGGATCGAGACGAATCTGATAGTGAGGAGACCCTTCGCATCCTGTATTAGGCGGTCCTTCGGATAGAGTAATGAGAGAAGGTGAAAAATGGCCGCTTCGACATTGGTTACGTACTGCTTTGCCTCCTTTAAACCGACGCTTTCTGCGCTCGGCCTATGCACTAGTTTGTTTCGGCGTTCCTGTCCCTCTTTGAGTTCATTGAGGAACGGTGATTTTTCGCCTAGGTAGTGTTTCAGAAGCGGTCCGTATAGCTTATAGATCGGCGGTGAGGGCAACTCGATCAAAAGCTGTTCCACAGCCGGGTTCGCTCTACAAAGTACTTCTTTTACGGCCAATTCAGCGGCAATCGTCGCATCGATCCATTTGTGATGCGGTTGGTCCTCATGTTTCGCGCGGTGAAGATGCCTCATCGCTGTCAGCGGAAGAATTTCCGCAGTCAGTGATTGTTGAATCAAATTTCGAGTTGCCTCGTTGAGCGGCTGATTCGCTGAAAGGCTCGCGGTCATCGTTCCTGTTAACGGGAACGGGCGCCACTCTTCTTCCCCCAGTCGCCACTCTTCTTTTTTAACACACGACAAGGCCTCCCCAATTTCAGAATGAAGCAGGTGATATTTGATCAGCGCGAGGATGCGCCGAACTGTTTGGCGCATCTCTTCAATCGGTGGCCGAAGGATTTTTTTCTCTTCCTCCGAAAGCTTGGGACCATCCAGCGGTCCTAATGTCCGCAATTTCGAGAGAATAGAATTCGGAACCCCAACGCCCTCCACCTGTGCTAGCACGTTCTCACTCACATAAGAGACGACTGCTTCGACGGTCCGACCTGAAGGATGGGGGTGTGTGAATTTTTGCGGTGCCGGATTTTCAGACAGCTTCTCTTTGCGGATCAATTGATACTCACCGCGAAAAGAGACTAATGAACTTTCAGTGTTCATTTAAGCAGCGGAGAGCGCACAAATTTGCCCCTTTGTCGCGCCCATGCGGATCAAAATTTTATCAGCCTTTGCACAAGCCTCACGAGACGTGTTTCCATCAATAGGGGGTGATTGATAAGTGATGCCGCGCGGAGGTGTCCAAGGTGGCGGTTCGGTGGCGGTTTTCGGTGGGATTTAGTGGATGGGATCGGGTCATAAGACTGCAATCTTTAGCAACCAATCACCACCGCCTCAGAGGGAAACGGGGTCTTCAGGGGGAAGATGGTCGGGCCGGAGAGATTCGAACTCTCGACCTCTTGCACCCCATGCAAGCGCGCTACCAGACTACGCTACGGCCCGACGAGAGAACGGGCAGAAAGCCGGATGCGCCCACGGGAAGCAAGTGGTTTTTTGAAGGTTTTCGTCGGGATGAAACCATCGCCTTTTCCGAGGCTTCCCCGCCCGATTCTGCATCGAACGCCCCGCGTTCAGCGTTTCACAGCCGTGCGGGAGATCGCGCGTTGCAGGAGGATGAACACGAACAGCAACAGCCCGACCGTGATGCGGTTCCACGCCGAGCTCAGGCGTCCATCAAAGAGAATCGCCGACTGAATCGTCGCGAGAACCAGCATGCCGAGGAGCGTCCCGACAATATGTCCGCGTCCACCCGAAAGCAGCGTGCCGCCAACCACCACGATCGTGATCGCATCCAGTTCCCAGCCCATGCCCGTGCTGGCGAGTCCGGAGGTCGTGTCGATGGTGGCCACCAGTCCGGCGAATGCCGCGAGCGTGCTGTTGAGTGTATAGGCGGTGATTTTCGTGGCGCCCACAGGAAGGCCCATGAGCACGGCAGACTGCTCGCTGCCGCCGACGGCCATGAGGTTGCGGCCGAAGCGCGTGAACTGCGCCAGCACGTAGCCGACCACAAAGACGCCGATCAAAAGCAGTGAAACCAGCGTCAACCGCACGTGTTCGCCGAAGGTTACTTCGAACTGCGAAAGCGTGTCGTAGACCGGATGCACGATGGGCGTTGATTCCGTGCTGATCCAGAATCCCGAGCCACGGGCCAGATACATGCCCGCGAGCGTGACGAGAAACGCGGGTTGTTTAAACACGTGGATCAACGTCCCCATGAACGCCCCGAACAATGCGCCGAGGCCGAGTGAATAAAACGCGACCAGCGCCGGATGCACACCGCGCTGGACAAGCGTCGCCGCAAAAATCGACGTGAAGCCGACGACGGCGCCCACCGACAGATCGATGCCGCCTGCGAGAATCACGAGCGTCATGCCCACCGCGATGATGCCGAGCGATGCGCTGTTTCTAAAAAGATCCGTCACCACTCCCGCGGAAAAGAATCCGTCGTACTTGCACGAAGCCGCGGCGAAAAGCACGAGCAGGATGCCGCCCGTCGCAATCAGGGGAAGTTTACGGCGCAATACAGCACTCATGCGCGCCTCCATTTCATCAAGCCGCGCAACCAGCCACGCGTTTTATCCGACTGCATCAGGCACACGGTGATGATGAGAATCGCCTTGGGCACGAGCGCCTTTTCAGGCGTCACGCCGACAATGTACATCGTGGTGGTCAGCGTCTGCAGCAGCGCCGCGCCAACAAAAGCGCCTGCGATCAAAAACCGGCCGCCGGTGAGCGCCGTGCCGCCCACCACGACGGCGAAAATCGCATCGAGCTCCATCATCTCACCCGTCTTGTAAGGATCGGCCGCGCCGATGTTAGAAGCAGCAAGGACTCCCGCGATACCCGCGCACAATCCGCTGAAAACATAGACGAGCGCCTTGACGCGGGCCGAGGCGAGTCCGGCAAACCGGCTGGCCGTTTCGTTGTCGCCCACCGCCTCGATGAACAAGCCCGCAGCCGTGCGACGCAGGAAAAAATGCGAGGCCACATAGAGAACGACCACAAGGATGATCGAAAAAGGAATCATTGCCGTGAAGCCGTTGCCCAGAAACTTGAACGATTCGCTCGAGACGCGGATGACATCGCCATTGGTGATTTCCTGGGCCACTCCCCGGCCGATCGTCATCAGGATCAGCGTGGCCACGATCGGCTGAAAACCCAGGAACGCGACCATGAGTCCGTTTAACAAACCACCGAACATCGAGACGCCGATGGCCGCCGCGAGGGCGACCGGGAGCGACACACCATGATTGGAGAGCAACACGGCCGCCACCGCTCCGGAGACCGCCATGAGCGAACCGACCGCCAGATCGACGCCACCGGTGGCAATCACGAGCGTCATGCCGAGCGCCAGCAGCATGCAGCGCGATCCTTGATTCAAGATGTCGATCGGCAATCCGTAGAAATGGCCCTCGAGCGTGGTGATCTTCAGGAAGGCCGGATTGATGATAACGTTGATGACCACCAACAGTCCCAGACCGACGAGCGGCCAGAGCAGCGGAGACCGCGCTGGAGGAGGCGTTTGAGAAACGGTGTAGTCGATCATGTCGCTTCGTGGCCTCCCGCCATCGCCCGCATGAGTCGCGAAGGCTCGATCTCATCGCCAATGGCTTCGCCGGTCTTGCGACGTTCGCGCAGAATGACGACGCGCGTGCTATTGCGAACGATTTCCTCGATCTCGGAAGAGATGAGCAGCACCGCGAGGCCGTCCGCGCGGAGCTTGGCGATCAATTGCTCGATCTCCGCACGCGCGCCGATGTCGATGCCACGCGTCGGCTCGTCGAGGATGATCAACTCGGGTTGCGTCGCGAGCCAGCGGGCGAGAAGAACTTTTTGCTGGTTGCCGCCAGACAGGTTGCGGATCGGCGTCTCGGTGCTCGCGGTTTTAATGCGCAAAGCCGTGATGTAGTGATTGCACAGCGTGGCCTGCTCTTCCCGCGAAAGCGTTTTCCATGCACCGCGTTTGGCCTGAAGTGCGAAGATCAGATTCTCGCGTACGGAAAGATTGGGCAGGATGCCTTCGATTTCCCGGTCCTCGGAGCAGAACGCCAGTCCATGACGGATCGCATCGCGGGGCGAAGCGATGCGCGTGGTCTTTCCGCGGATGCGAATTTCCCCGCCATCCGCCGAATCAATGCCGAAGATGAGCCGCGCGGTTTCCGTGCGACCGGAGCCGAGCAAACCGGCGAGTCCCGTGACCTCGCCTTTGCGCAAAGCCAGATCGATCGGCTTGATCGCGCTCCGGCGCGTGAGCCCCTTGGCCTCGACCACGCAGGTGGTGTCTTCAGGCACGGGCTTAAGATCGGCGGAACGCGGAGCGTTATCGTGAACCTCGCGTCCGAGCATGCGGCTCACCAGTTTCAATCGCGGCAGTTCAGCCGTGAGATATTCACCGACCAATGCGCCGTTGCGCAGCACCGTGATGCGATCGGTCACGGCGTAGACTTGATCGAGAAAGTGTGTGACGAAAATGATGCCCAACCCTTCACCGCGAAGACGGCGCATGACGGCGAAAAGGTCCGCCACTTCCTTTTCATCCAGACTCGCCGTCGGCTCGTCCAGGATGAGCAGCTTGGCCTTCATATCGAGCGCGCGTGCGATCGCGACCATCTGCTGCATCGCCACGGACAACGAACCCAACTCCGCATCCACGTCGATGCTGCGAAGATCCAGGCGGGCGAGCACCTCGCGCGCGTGGCGGCGCAATGCACCCCAGTTGAGGAAACCGAGTTTTCCCGGCTGGCGTCCGAGGCCGATGTTTTCGGCAACGGAGAGCGCAGGGATCAAATTCACCTCCTGGTAAACCGTGCTGATGCCCGCCGCCTCGGCGTCCTTCGGCGTCGCCGGGCGAACAGACTTCCCATCGAGCAGGATCTGGCCGTCGTCCATCTGATAGACGCCGGTGAGCACCTTGATCAGTGTGGATTTCCCCGCGCCGTTTTCACCGAGAAGCGCATGGATTTCGCCGCTGCGCACCGTGAGATCCACGCCCGCGAGGGCGACGACACCGGGAAAGCGCTTCCCGATGCCGCGCATTTGAAGCAGCGGCGTGGAACTCGTCATGAAGCGGAGGAGAAGAAAGCCTGAAACGGAAACCCGTGCTCAGTACTGGCGCTCGCCCACGCGGGCGGCGGCGTTGGTGGAGTCGAAGAGCTCGTCCTTGTTAAAGGAGTTACGTTCGACGGTTTCGCCCTTCAGGATCTTGTCGATGGTATCGTAGATTTTTGGTCCGAAGAGCGGGTTGCACTCAACGGTGACGCTGATCTTGCCGTCAGCCACGGCCTGCACCGCCTCTTTGATGGCGTCGATGGAAACGATCAGGATATCCTTGCCCGGTTTCAGGCCGGCTTCCTCGATGGCCTGGATCGCGCCGAGCGCCATGTCGTCATTATGCGCATACACGATCTCGATTTCTTTGCCGTGCTTTTTGATGAAGGCCTCCATGACTTCCTTGCCCTGCGAGCGACGGAAGTTGCCGCTCTGGGAATCGATGACCTTGAACTCGGGGTGCTTGCCGATCGCATCGGCGAAAGCCTTGCGACGCTCGTTGGCTGCGGCTGAACCGGGTTCGCCTTGGAGTTCGACGATCTTGGTTTTGCCCGCGGCGTTCTTGGCGAGCCAGTCGGCAGCCATGCGGCCCTCTTCGTAGAAATCAGAGCCGATGAAGCAGGCATAGAGCGATTCATCGGCGGTCTCGATTTTGCGATCCATGACGATGACGGGAATCTTCGCACGCTTGGCGTCGCGGAGGACATTGTCCCAACCGGTCACAACGATCGGCGCGATCACGATGGCATCCACTTTCTGCGCCACGAACGAGCGCACGGCCTGGATCTGCTTCTCCTGTTTGCTCTGGCCGTCGGCGAACTGAAGCTTGATGCCGCGCTTCTCGGCCTCGTTCTTCATCGAGTTGGTATTGGCCGTGCGCCAGGCGCTTTCAGCACCCGTTTGTGCAAAGCCAACGGTAATCTTTTTGTCGGCTGCGGAGGCCAGCGTTGCCAGTGAAACGAGGGAGAAGCCGAGGCAGGCCAGCGAACGACGAAACAAGGAGGTTTTCATAGGGTAAAAGCTGCGCGGGAAAAGGTCTTTGCGCATAGGTTGGGTCAACGGACAGACGTTAGGACAGTAAAGTGCCGCGAAGAAAATGATTCTATTAAAAAAAGAGTGCATCTCGGACCGCTCGGCTCAGCGGCCCTCAAGCACCGCGATCAGCGATTTCGCACTCTGGTCGACATGGAAACGCTCCGCAAAACAGGCCACCGCACGCGAACGCATCTCCTCACGCTCAGACGATGAAAGCGCGAGCCAGCGCGTCAGGAGTTTCGTGGCTCCCTCGATATCGTCGTTCTCGATCAGACCCGCGCCGTCCTGTTCGATTTCGCGCCAGATATTCACCTTGTTAGAGATGAGCACGGGCACGCGGCAGGCGAGCGCTTCGGCAACGGCGATGCCGAAATTCTCCTGGTGCGAAGGCAGTACAAACGCTTCGGCCCGGTGAAACGCGCCCCACTTTAGATCGCCGGTGAGCATCCCCGTCCAAGTCACGCGGTCACCGAGCCCCAAGCTCGTCGCGAGCGCCTTCATCTCCTGCCCGTACGGATGATCATTCGGACCGGCGATGATTAAGTGCCAGTTAGCCAGCTCCGGCGAAACACCCGATTTGAGAACCGACGCCAGCGCGTGAAAAAGCAGGTCATTCCCTTTCTTCACATGAACGCGTCCCAAGAAAAGCAGACAATGCTTCCCCCGGATCTCGGGAAATTTTTCCTCGAACAGCGCACGCTGGTTTTGGGGCTCTCCGACCGGCGCACCCGTACCGAGATTCACCACGCGCTCGTTGCAGCGATAAAGCCAGAAGGATTCCCTCGCGAGCCGCTTCTCCTCTTCGCAGGTGAACAGCACAGACCGGGCGTCGCGTAGCACGCGGTAATCGCCCCAAGGCCAGTAAAACCATTTTTTGAGGTGTTTCAGCGGATATGTGCGTTTGAACCACGGATCGAGCATGCCGTGGGTGAAAACGTGATACGGCGTGTCCGTGCCTTTGAGCGCCCGCCAAACGCCAAAAGCGTGGTACTGCCAAAGCCCATCCACCACCACCGCATCGTAGTCGCGTCTGTGTTCGCGAAGCCAGGGGACCAGCCTGCTTGAATAACCATAACTGCCTTTCGACGGGCCCATCGCGTGACACGGCAGGGGAAACGCCTTCACCCAATCATCGTCCGGCGCATCGAGGCAGACGACCTCAATGGAATGTCCGGCCCGTTTATTCACCGCCGCGAGCTGCTTGATCGCTTCCACCGGACCGCCGCCATGCGGATTCACCGAACGGATGGAGTGCAGGATTTTCAGCGGCATGGTGAAGCGGTTGGATGAATACAAACGGACGAAAGCGGCAATGCCGTCCAGCCCGGCGTTATTGTCGAGCCTAACCTCAGTCCCCGTCCCGCAAGCGATGCCCATGGCATTTCGGGGCGAAAAAATTTCCAACAACCGGTTTTGAAAGCCCTCAAAATCAACCGGAAAGTACATCCCTATCCTTTGATAATTAATGACTAATAAACCGTTCACATTCACCCTAGGCAACCCTCCCGGGCCCCACTGAGGGTTTCCCCTAATGCCCGAACAGGGGTGGCCTGATTGTTGGGAAAACGCCCTTCGCTAATATGAGCCCGCATCTCGCAAACGGTTTTCAGAAGACGCCACTCACATGCTTAAACACCGCCAAGAAGGACTCATCTCACTCCACGGGTTCATCGTGACTGCGCTGTTGGGCGGCATCTTTCTCCTTTGGGCCGCGCTCATCGAAGTTACCGGGTTGATCCAATTTGCCAGCGAGACAAACATTAAGCTCTATTTCCTCGGAGTAATCGGCGGCACCTTGATCAGCGCTCGCACCTACCACACGATGGCCGGGCGCATTGGTTACCTGAACTGGATCGAGCTCTTCCAGATCACCCAACGCCAGCTGGTTCGCATCGCACTCGTGCTGTTCTTCGTGGCATTCGCCACCAAGGACATCAACATCAGCCGCGTATTCCTCGGCTCGTTTTTGGCTATCGCGGCAGTCGCTCTCTATCTGGCCAATTGCTTCCTGCCCGGACTTATTTCCCGCTTCTTCTTCAAGAACCACTCTGTCCGCACGCTCTTCGTTGGTTCGCCTGAGGAAGTTCGCAAACTCAAAGGCTGGATCAGCCTCAAGGCGCATCTCGGCGTCGAACCGGTTGGATTCCTTTGCAATGAGGCCGGCAGCACCTTGATCGACGGCCTCCCCTGCTTCGGCCGCGTCGACGACCTCAAGAACGTCATCGAGGAAAATCAGATCGGCCAGATCGTCCTCCTCCAGTTCTATCTCGATCAAGCCGAGTCCAATCGCGTCGTCCAGGTCGCCCAGAGCGCTGGCACCCGCGTCCGTCTCTACAACAATCTCAACTCGTACTACGACCACCCTGTCAGCGTCGATCACGAGGGCGAATACACCTTCTTCACACTCGACGACGAGCCGCTGCAGAACCCGGTCAACCGCGTCCTCAAGCGCGCTCTCGACATCGCAGTCTCCCTGCCGGTCGTTCTCTTCGTCCTTCCTCCGCTCACGATCATGGTCTGGATGGTCCAGCGCGTGCAGTCTCCCGGTCCGATTTTCTATCCGCAGCTCCGCTCCGGCATCAACAAGCGCCGCTTTAACATCTGGAAGTTCCGTACCATGAAAACGGCCCAGACCAAGAGCCAGCAAACCGTGCAGGCCAAGGTCGGCGACTCCCGCATCTACGCTTTCGGCCGCTTCCTCCGCCGCACCAGCCTCGATGAAGTGCCACAGTTCCTGAACGTTCTCCTCGGCGAAATGAGTGTCTCGGGCCCACGCCCGCACATGATCGAGCACGACGCCGAATTCGCGAAGATCCTCCGCAACTACTACTCCCGCCACTATGTAAAGCCCGGCATCACCGGCCTCGCACAGAGCAAGGGTTTCCGCGGCGAAATCTCCGAAGTCTCCCTTCTCGAAAAACGCGTCGGCTACGACCTCCTCTACATCAACACCTGGTCGATCTTCCTCGATATCAAGATCCTCTTCGCGACCGCCTGGCAGGTTATCTTCCCGCCAAAGACCGCCTACTAATCCATTTCTTCCGCATCACCAAAGAGGGCGCGAATGACTCCGGTCATCGCGCCCTTTTTCGTGCCCCGAGCCATCAGACTTCCACGCTCCCACTCTGCGAAAATTGAGTGCCTTCCTCCCAAAAAAACCTTCCCAACCTCACCCCTCGGCTGACACAACGATCCTCCGTGCCCACGTCGCCCAAGAGCCTCAACCCAGCCGAGATTCACGCCGCCATCGACCGGCTCGCCATCGCCATTTCAGAGCGCCACCCCGGCACTCAAAAACTCCTGCTTCTCGGGATCGCCAACGGCGGCATCACCCTCGCCCAGCGCCTCGCCGCCAAGCTCCCTGAAGCCCGCGTAGGCACGCTCGACATCTCTTTCCACCGCGACGACATCAGCCGCAATCCCATCCCCAAGGAGTTTGCTCCCACCCACATCCCCGTCGACGTCCGCGGCGCGACCGTGATTCTCGTGGATGACGTCCTGTTCTCCGGCCGCACCGTCAAAGCCGCCCTCGACGAACTCTTCGATCACGGTCGCCCAACCCAGGTCGAACTCGCGGTTCTTGTTGATCGCGGTCATCACCGCCTGCCGCTCGCAGCGGACTATATCGGCCTCACATTAACGACGCTACCCACGCAAAAAGTCGTCGTCACGCTCGACGCCGCAAACCCCAAACGCGACACCATCCGCCTCGAAGCCGCGCGCGCCGACACCGCATCCTGATTCGCCCTCGAAATACTTTCGCACACAAACCGCCACGACTTCTCCGCCCATGCCCTGGACGCGCCGACACCTTATCACCCTCGAAGAACTCTCGCTAGCCGAGATCGACCAGATCCACGCGACCGCGACCGCCTTCAAAAAAATTCTCGGCCGCAGCGTGAAGAAGGTCCCCGTCCTCCGAGGCAAAACCATCGTCAACCTTTTCCTCGAGCCCAGCACGCGGACGCGCATGGCCTTCGACATGGCCGCCAAGCGCCTCAGCGCCGACGTGATTTCACTCGACGGCGCCAGCTCCAGCACGACCAAGGGCGAGACTCTTCGCGACACCGCGGAAAACATCCAGGCGCTCAACGCCGACATGATTATCATCCGCCACGCCGCGTCCGGCTCACCTCTCTACCTCAGCAAAATCCTCGATATTCCCGTAATCAACGCCGGCGACGGAGCGCACGAGCATCCCACGCAAGGTCTCCTCGATACTTTCACGATGAAGGAGCATCTCGGCTCACTGAAGGGCCGCAAGATCGTCATCCTCGGCGACATTCTCTTCAGCCGCGTCGCCCGCTCCAACATCCACGCGCTCACCAAAATGGGCGCCAACGTCACCCTTGTCGGTCCCGCCACGCTCGTCCCGCATTGGTTCACCGATCTCGGGGTAAAGGTGTCCCACGATCTCAAGAGCGCCCTCGCCGACGCCGAGGTCGTCATGCTTCTCCGCATACAGCACGAACGCCAGTCCAGCGGCCACTTCCCGTCGCTTGGAGAGTATACCAGCATGTTCGGCCTCAACAAGACCCGCGCCAGCTGGCTCAACCCCAAGGCCATCATCATGCATCCAGGCCCGATCAATCGCGGCGTCGAGATTGATAGCGAACTGGCCGACGGCGATCGCAGCGTGATCCTCGAACAGGTTTCCAACGGCATCGCCGTCCGCATGGCCGTTCTTTACCTCTGCTCCGGCGGCCAGCCCGAGTCCGTCATGACCACAGACTGAGCAGCCCTTAGACTTTCAAAAACATGCCCGCCCTCTGGATAACCAACGCCCGCGTCATCGATCCCGCCTCCAAGCGCGACGCCATCGGCGATCTCTTCGTCAACAACGGCAAAATCGTCGCCTCGCTTTCCGCGACCGACAAAAAACGCGCGAAGAAAATCGACGCCAAAGGCCTCATCGCCTGCCCCGGCCTCGTCGACATCCACGTCCACTTCCGCGAGCCCGGCCAGATGCACAAGGAAACGATCGAGACCGGCTCCCGCGCCGCCGCGGCCGGTGGCTTCACCTCGGTCGTCTGCATGCCCAACACCGCGCCCGTCGCCGACAGCGCAGGCACGATCCAGCTCATCAAAGACTCCATCGCCCGCACATCCTGCATCAAGGTCTACCCGACCGGTTGCATCACCGTCGGCATGAAGGGCCAGGCACTCGCCCCCATCGGCTCGCTCAAACGCGCCGGGGTTGTCGCCATCACCGACGACGGCGACTGCGTGCAGTCCAACGAGCTCATGCGCCGCGCCGTTGAGTACGCCAGGATGTTCGATCTCCCGATCATGGATCACTGCCAGGATCATTCCATGACCGTCGGTGCCGTCATGAACGAGGGTATCATGTCCACCCGTCTCGGCCTCAAAGGCTGGCCGCACGCCGCCGAGGACATCATCGTCTCGCGCAACGTCATCCTCTCGACCTACACCGGCGCGCACATCCACATGCAGCATATCTCGTCGAAAAACTCCGTCGAGATTCTCCGCCGCGCGAAAACCCGCGGCGTCCGCGTCACCGCCGAAGCCACGCCGCACCACATCGCACTCACCGACGACACACTCGCGACGTACGATACGAACTTTAAGATGAACCCTCCGCTACGCACCGAGGAGGATCGCATCGCCATCATCGAAGGCCTGCGCGACGGCACGCTCGACTGCCTCGCCACCGACCACGCCCCGCATACCGACTACGAGAAGGACAAGGAATTCGACTTCGCCCCCAACGGTATCCTCGGCCTCGAGACTGCTCTCGCCGTCTCACTGGAAGTCCTGGTCCGACAGAACAAGTTCAAGCTTCCCTACGTCATCGATCTCTTCACCCGCAAAGCCGCGGAGATCGTCGGACTTCCTGCGGGAACACTGGCGGAAGGCGCCGCTGCCGACATCTGTCTCTTCGATCCCGAGGAAAAATGGACATACGACGCCAAGGCCGGCTTCAGCAAATCCAGCAACTCTCCTTGGAACGGCCAGACGCTCACCGGTCGCGTCAAAACCACGATCGTGGAAGGCCGCATCGTTTTCGAAAACGGGAAGGTAAAATAAGCCAGGCAAGCCAATGCCGGGACGCTCTTCACCTCGCTCCCAAATAAAACGCCCGCACCCCGCCAATCTCCAGCCACGTGCGGGCGATCGGACTCACGGGGATCTCGTACACCATCTGGCTGGTGAATTTACCCGCCTTCCCATCGTACAACATCAGCCCAAAGCCTGACGCTGTCGGCACGCGCACGGCCACCATCACGTTGATCGTCTTTTCGTCGTAGCGCCGCTTCAACTCCTGCTCTCTCGCTTCGGCCACGGCAATTTGCTCCGGCGTCGCATCCACGATACCGCGAACGCGCACGGTCACCGCACCGGGCGTCGGTTTGAAAGGCCACGCAACCTTCACCATTTCCTGCGGTGTCTCTTCCGGAGCCACCGCTTTGGAATCTTCAATCAAGGGAGTCGCTTTCGCGGCTTCAGCTTCCTTCGGTTTGATTTCCCACGGCTCGACTTTGCGACGCTCGGTATCTTGGCGCGCGCCATTTTTATCGGCCGGCTGCACCGCGGAGTCTGCAGTGCTTTTCTTCACGATACCCTCACGCACGCGAACGCCGCTCACTCCCAGTATCGCAGCAAGCAGCACCCAGCTCATCAGCGCCAGCAGCCACGTGCCTGACGGTTTACCCGCAGTCATCACTGGCGACCGCGCGGGTTCGAAACCGAGTTTCGCAATTTCTCCATTCGCCTCCTCCAGACTCTTGATCAATACTCGTGCATTCACCGGCTCGCTTGAGCCGAGCACACGCTCCGCTTCTCTCCGACACCGGCGCGCTCCATCGAAAAATTTCCATGTCGCGCCCGGAGCCAGCCGGCGAAGCAGCTCTGCGCGCTTTACCGTTTTCCAGAGTGCTCTCGTTACAAACACGATGACCGGCGGCACTACTCCCCATGCGACGACATCCACCCAACGTCCCGTATAAAATGCGGCTCCCACTGGCATCGTCACCAAGATCGCCAGCCAGATCGGTCCGCCAAAAAGTACCGGTCCCGCCCGTAGCGCGCATCCGAGGCGCACCCAATACAACGCATCCACCATACGCTGAGCCCGGGCGCGGAATGCTTCATATTGTTCTTCGCGCCACTGCGCGTGCGTCACATAGCCAAATCGCACGGCGTCGGTGCCGGTGAAAACCTCCAGCGCGCGCTCATACTTTGTCGGCACCGATTTTTTAAACAACGCGTCCACCTCCGCATCACGGCTGCACGCATACAACCGCTTCATGCCTTCGTGCGTCCGCTCCAACGCGTCTTCCGGCTCAAATAAACTTCGCAGCAATGCCAGCTCCATCGCCGGCGACTCCACCGGCTGTCCGCGCGCTGCGGTCCAGGCCAATGCCGCTTCAAAATCATGTGCGTAAACGCTGAGCCACCTCCCCGTGGCTGCATCGCCCGCGCCGATCGCCTGGCTCAAGACGTGGTTGATGATGCCGCGCACCCGCGCAGCTCCCGCCGGTTGAGCGCCATCGTTCAACCACGAGCGCAGCACCGTCGCGTCGATCAACTGGCCACGCCACCGCGCCGGGGCAATACCCTCCGCGAGCTGCGCCCACGCCACACACGCCACAAGCTCCCGCCGCACGTCCTCCGGAAGATTTTTAAGCGCAGTGGTTTCATCGAGCTTCAGCACCGCTTCCAGTTTTTCATGCGCCTTTGTCTGTGCCGGATTTTGCGCGAGAAACGCTCGCAGTCCGGCAGGGTTCGCCCGTCCGAACAGATTTTCCATGCCTTCGTCCCACGCTTCGGCGCCGCCAAAAAGCTCCGCCGCTTCCGGCACTGTAAACAGCTTTTCCTTCCGCTCAAAAAGCCTGTCGTGACGCGAAAGATCGTAGCGGTCACGTACCGGCTCTTTTGCGAGCCAGCGTCGCACGTCCTCATATCCCCATCGCCCGTCGCGGCAGCTCGCGAGCAGTCCGCGCAGCAGACGCACAATCTCCAGTTCGACCGACGCCGGCATGTGCTCCACCGCCCCGGCCCGCGTCATCCCCTCCTGTTCCGCCAGCAGCGCTTCCGCTCGCGTCTGCAGTTCCTCCGTTTCACGCGACACGTCCCGATGCAGCAACTCCCCGAGCACATGACGTCCGAGCACCAATTCCTGTACCAATCGTCCCAGCGTCCACCAATCCCACGCCGTCAATCCATGATCCGCGGGATGCTTGAACAAACCAACCGACTCCGGCGGCGCATAAAAGGGATTCCCATGCAGCACCACATAGTCTCCCTCCGCGCCGGCACTCGCGCTCGAGAAAGACGTCGCCAGTTCCAGTCCCCCGAGAATCACGTGCGGTCCGTTCTTGTCCAATACACGCACGTTCTCCGGTTTCAAATTCAGATGAACGACGCCACCGCTGTGCAGCGCGTGCAACGCCTGCGCCAGTTGCCGCACTAGTTCGTGTGTCTCCGCCAAAGTCACGCGCCGGTCCACACCCCAGTCGCGCAAGCTCACGGACGGTCCCGCCAGCATGATTTCAATACGGCGGCCGTCGCTTTCCCAGACCTTCAGCGGCCTCAGCCAGCCGACATCCCCTTCAACACACAATCGCTGCCAGGCCAAAGCACGCCGGTCATCCGTCACGCGCAGTCCGCGGATGACGACCTCATTTCCCGTGGCCACTTCGACCGCGCTGAAACATTTCGCCGCCACCAGGTCCTGCAAAGCGTCACCGACTTGATACGCCTCGAGCCAGCATACTCCGGTCGCAAGCGTTTCCCACGCCATCGACGGAATCGTCGCAGCAGGGCTCACAGCTGCGGAGGAGGTAGGCGGGATGCTCATGAACGGGGTGACCAGGCGCTAATTCCTTATCGGCCCGGGGGGTCTTGAGCTAAACCCATGAAACGCCCTTCCGCCACTCGGCCAGACGCTCGCCTGCCGACCACATTCCCGCCCGGATTTGCCTCGCCCTACCATCGCCGCACCCGCCTGAAGGCCTTCGCTCCCGCATCGACAGACGCCCTCTTGCCTGCATCGTCGCCGAACTGCGGAGAGAGCACTCACTCCGCGTCCATCACTCGTCCACCCCAACCCATACATGAACCAGATCCGGCTCCACGTCGCATTGCTCGCCCTCGCACTCACGTCCTTTTCAACCGTCTCCGCCGACACAACCCCACCGGCACCGCCCTCATCCATCGCGCTTCCCCAAACAGAGGCCGCGCCCAAAATGGAGATTCCCGGCGTCAAGCTCACGCACGGTCCGGCCATTGTGAAGATCGGTTCTGTCGCGGAACTAAAACTCCCGGCGGGCTTCGCGTTTGTCGGCCCAGACTCGCTGGATAAATACTATGAGCTCACTCAAAACACCCGCAGCGGCAATGAGCTCGGCGTGGTCATCTCGCCCGACAACTGGGATCTTCACTTCGACTATGACGACGTCGGCTACGTCAAGGATGACGACAAAGACAAACTCGACGCCGCCAAACTCTACGAATCACTCGAGGCCGGGGTGAAAGCGGGCAATGAACATCGCCGCGCCAAGGGCTGGTCCGAATTCAAACTCCAAGGATGGATGACGCCTCCACGCTACGATGAGAAAACCAATAATCTCACGTGGGCATTCAAACTCTCCTCATCACGCGACAACTATCAGCACATTAACCTGAACGAAAAAATCCGCCTGCTCGGTCGCGGTGGCGTCACCAATGTCACCCTCGTTGCGGGTCTCGAAGGCTTCAAGGAAAGCGAAGCGGCCGCACAGGCGCTCCTCACCGACTTCACCTACCTGCAGGGCCAGAAATACGCTGAATACAAAAAGGGCGACAAGCTCGCCCAGTACGGTCTCGCAGCGCTCGTCGTCGGCGGCGCCGGCGCGGTCGCGGTCAAAGCAGGACTTCTCGGCGTCCTCGCCAAATTCTGGAAAGCCATCGCCGTCGGCATTGCCGCTCTTGGCGCCGGCATCGTCCGTCTCTTTAAAAAGATCACTGGCCGCGACGAACGATAAGTGCCGCGTCCGAAACGTTTCACGGGGGTGGCGGTAACGCACCTCCGGGAAACGGCCGGCGCGCTTCCCGTCTCCCTGCGTTCTATCCGTCGAAATGTCCGAATGGTGGCTCATCATCGCGTTCTTCTGGCTCTGGCTGTTTGCCGACGGCCTGAAGTTCTGGAGCCTGCCGCGCTTCCTCGTCTCAGCCGCCTTCGGCCGCCGGGCCAGGGTTGGTCACGGCAACGTCCTTCTTTCGGTCCCCACCCCGCTTACCTGGCACGCGGTCACCGACGACCCGCCGTATTCGCTATCCCCGGACGGGCTTTGCAACCTTCCGGCCGGTTCGGCCGGGCGCCCGTCGCCGGAGCCTGATCTCGTCCGCGCCTGGCGGTGGGAGGAAATCCGGGAAGTTAAACAGAAGCGTCGGCGAATCCTCATTAACGGCACCGACTTCTGCGCCGTCACCGTCTTCGGCAACGCCAGGAATATCCGCGACCTCGTCGCGCGCATGACTCCTTTGCCGGCTTCCGCTCGCGCCTCGCTGGCTGCCGGGCATATCGCGAGGTGGTTTCGCCCTACCCACCTGAAACGACGCCAGACGGTGCTGCTCGCCCGTACCCGCACAATCGCCGAACTGGGATTCATCAACTTCTGCCTCGCGCTGCTCATCAGCACCTACCTCCTCACGCACGCGCAGGAATGGATTGGAGCCGTCTGGGCTGAGCGATTGATCCGGGCGCTCCCACTGATCGGCATTTATGTCGGCTGCATTCAACTGGCCATGCTCTTTGCCGCCTGGCGTGCGCATCGCCGCCTTCTCCCGACCAAAGCCGAGCAACGCGTCAGCCTTCTCCTCAACGCCCTGCTGTTGCCCCCGCTGGCGTTAAAGCTCCGTGCCCAGATCGCGAATGCTTATTTCCCCGCGCAGCACCCGCTCTCCTGGCTCGTCGCGGCCGGCCGGCCGGCCGGCACCCGCCATTTCGCACGCGAAATCATCACCGACCTGCGCTGGCCGCTCCCGCCACTTCGCCAGCTGCAGCCTGAACTGGTTGCCTCCGTCAGTGCGTGGACAAGTCAGCAAGTCACTCGCCACGTCGAACGCCTCTTGAAGGGTGCCGGTATCGCCATTTCCGATCTGCTCGCCGCTCCCGCTCCCGATGGCTCGACCAGCTGCGCCTACTGCCCGCGGTGCAGGGACCAATTCACCACTCCTGACGCCCGCTGCCCGCGCGGTATAAAGTTGCTGGCCTTGAAATAGCCGGACTCCCCTGAAAGCGTGCCCCGATCATGTCGGATAAATTGATCGTCGCCGGCGCCATCGAAGGCGTGCTCGTCCTTACCGGACTCGCCCTGCTCTGGTGCCTTGCTCTCAGCCCGTCTGCTCGCGCACGCGCCAGGCAACCCATGCCACTGCCTTTCTGGCAGGTGCCCGCCTACTCCTACGCGCTGGCCGCGGTGCTCATGCTCGGAACGGGCGCCATGTTTCGCCCTTTCATTTCCTCACTGATGAGGGAATGCGCCCCGGGGCTCTCGCAGACACAAGGACTCGGCGTCATCATCAACGAACTGGCGTCTCATGTGGGCCTGATTCTGGGGATGGGCGCCGGCTGGTATCTTCTTAAATCCTCCCGCTTCGTCGCCGCACTGGCTGCCGCAAACTCCGCCGAAAATACTCCGCGGCGCCTCGATTGGAAATACGTGCCTCTCGCAGGCGCTGCCGTCGCCGCGATCCTGATCGTTTGCAAGGGGCCGCTTTCTTCTGTCTTCATGATAATCCTGCAGGCGCTCGGCATCCCCGTAAACGTGCAGGACTCCGTCGCACTTTTCGCCACTGCCAAGACTCCCTTGGAAACCACCCTCCTCGTCACGTTGGCCTGCGCGATCGCGCCAATCAGTGAAGAGCTCGTTTTCCGCGCGGGACTTTTCCGCTATGTCCGGGGCCGCATCCCACGTTGGGCGGCACTGACCGGTCCCGCCTTACTCTTCACCGCGCTGCATTTCAGCATCGTGTCCACACCCTCGCTGTTTCTTTTCGGAGTCATCCAGGCTGTCGCTTATGAACGGACCGGCCGTATCGCGGTTCCGATCATCGCCCACGCCCTGTTTAATCTCCATACGACCATCTCCCTGCTGCTCGGCTTGGATCCCTATGCGGCGCTGGGTAACTGGCTCAAGCTATGAACCCCTTCAGCCATCGCAAAGCCGAGACCGTGGCTTCGCTTGGAGAGGAGCGCCTGATCTCTTCGATACGTCGCTGGCTCGGCGATGTCTCTCCGCCCGCCCCGCTCGGCATCGGTGACGATTGCGCCATCCTTCCTCCGTCGAAAAAGGCACAGGCCATCACGGTCGATCCGGTGATCTATCTCCGTCACTTCGACGACTTGATCCCACCGCGTGCTGTCGGCGCGAAACTCCTCAAGCGCAACCTCAGCGATCTCGCCGCGATGGGCGCCAGGCCCCGCGCCGCGGTCGTAGCGCTCACACTCGACTCCCACACGCGCCTCGACTGGCTGGAAAAATTCTACCGCGGACTCGCCGGCTGCGCCCGCATGTACGGTGTCTCGATCGTCGGCGGCGATATCGCCCAGGCGGACAAGGTACTCGCCGCCAGTCTCACACTCATCGGCGAAGCCAGCGGCCCGCGCATGCTGACCCGCGCGGGCGCGCGCACCGGCGACTGGATCTACGTGACCGGGCCGCTCGGTGGCAGCCTGCTCGGCAAACACCATCGTTTCACTCCCCGCCTCGCCGAAGGTGCCTGGCTTGCCGCGCGCTCCGAAGTCCGCGCGATGATGGACCTCAGCGACGGCCTCGCGAAAGATCTCCACGCACTCACGCCACGCAGTGCCGAGCCTGCGCTCGATCCCAAACTCGTTCCCGTCAGCTCCGCCGCACGGCAACTCGCCCGCCAGTCAAAACGCACGCCGCTGGCCCATGCACTTGGCGACGGCGAAGACTTCGAACTCCTTTTCGCTGTCCGCAAAAATGCCGATCGCGCATCTCTCGAGAAAAACTGGTTCCGCCGTTTCCGCCAGCCGCTGCACTGCATCGGTCAATTCGTCCCTCTCGGCAAACGTCCCACCAGCTCCATCGATCTCAACGCGCATCGTGGCTATGAGCATCTTCGATAAACTCCGCGCCGGCATTCAGACTGCGTCCGCGGCCGAAACGCAGGCGATCGCCTCCGAATTCGCAGCCGCGCTCCCGCCCGACGTCACACTCGCGCTTCACGGCAATCTCGGCGTCGGCAAAACCACCTTTGTCCAAGGCCTCGCCCGTGGCTTCGGCATCGATGCCACCGTGACGAGTCCGACGTTCACCATCTTCACGCTGTACCGCGGCCCGCGCACGCTCGTGCATCTCGACGCCTACCGGCTGGAGAACGACGCCCAGATCGAATCGCTCATGCTCGAAGATTTTCTGACCAGCCCCTACTGCCTCGCCGTCGAGTGGCCGGAAAAAATCGCCGGCTGGATTCCTCAAAACGCCCTGCACCTCACCCTCGGCATCGTGGCCGGCGCGCAGCATACGCTGAAACTCGGCTGACGCGTCAGTTCCTAGGCCCGCGCTGATTCTCCCCATGGTGGGACGACCCCGTATCGTCCATTCCGATTCCGTGCCTTGCAGGGCCCGAGCGTGCCCGGTGCCTCCGTGTTCAACGGCATTCCACCTGTCAAACCGGCGCGGACCAAGGTCCGGCCCTGCACCGACCAACATCGTCCCCGTCGCAACCAGACACAAAAAAAGGCGCGGCGAAAAATCGCCGCGCCTTTTGCGCAAATGTTTATTCAGCCTTGGGTGTCTCGGCCGGTGGCTGGTCATCAGCTGCTGGCGCAGCTGACTCCGCGACCGGCGCGGCGGAATCCGAAGCCGGAATCGGCGGCGTGGTCTGCGGCGCTTCCGGGAAGTTCTCCGGATCGTGCTCCGACTTTTCGACTTCCTGCTTGCGAGCCTCGGTCATCGGCGGCGCGGCAAAGAGACGTCCGTCGATAAACTCGGTCACATAGCCTTCGGTCACGAGCCAGCGCAGGTCGCCGTTGAGCCGGTTCAGCTTGGACTGATCTTCCGCGGTGAGCGCCGAACCCTGGCCCTGCGCAAACGGAGCGATCGAGCCGCTCGTCGCGATCGGAGGCTGGGTCGCATCACCCGCAGGTGCAGTCTCGGCAGCCGGAGCAGCTGCAGGTGCAGCGGCCGGTGGCTGGATGCCGGCAAACTTCACGGGCAGCTCGCTGGCCTTCACCATCGGGTGCGCCTCAATGAACGTGATCAACGCGCCGATGCTGTCGGAGAACGTCTGGCCCGGGACGCGGAATTTCCGCTTCACCGCGCAGACGTAGGAAATGCCTTTCGAGCCCTTCTTGAAGATCGTGAAACCTTCGCGGCGCAGACGACCGCGCAACGCGTTGGCCGTATCGAGCGGGAAGCGGCGCTGGCGCTCAGCCGTGCCTTCGATGGCGCGGCGTAGCTCACCCTGCGGAAGCTGTTCGAGGAGTTTGCCGTGGAAGCGGGCGTTCTCGACCGGCTTCACAACCTTTTCCTTGGCGTTCGCGAGGAGATAGCCGCGGGCATCGTCGAGTGAATCGAAAGTCAGCGGCGTGGTGCCTTCGGGGGCATTTTTCCACGTATAGCGCGTGACCTTCTTCATCTTCTCCAGCCACTGGTTCACGACCTCCGGATCGCGCACGGTTTCGATGCGGGCCTTGTAGGCGTCGAACGACATGCGGGAGCCCTTGGCGGCGTGGTGCTGCTGAACGATCTGATTGTAGCGATGATAATTCGGCGGCCCGAGCAATTCGCCCGTGAGTCCGCACTTGTTGATCACCTGATAGCTGCCCTTGGGTGGATCGATCTCGACCTCGGCCGAATCGAAAAACGCGCCGAGATGCTTGCTCATCACATGCGCAATGGCGGTTTCCTCGGATTCGAACGGCAGGCCGTCCGGAATCGAAATGGCGAGCGGCGCAGGTTTGGCGGCACCTTCGGCCGGAGCGCCTTCAGCGGGCTTGCGCTGGATAACGGCCACATAGCGGTCGTTCTTGCCGACGATCACCTTGGCGATCTCGAACAGCTCGTATGTGCGGCACGAGGTGCGGATGGCTTTCGCCAACGCCGTGAACCCGGTGTCTTCCGGATAGAAAGTAACGTTGAAGAACGGGCTGATGTAGGGACCGCGATCGCGCTCCTGGCCACCGTCGCGGAAACCGCCTTCACGTGGGCCGCCATAACGCGGACCACCGCCGCGATATTCGCCACGCTCTCCACCGCCTGGGCCATCCCGGCGTGGGCCACCACCGCGAAAGTCACGACGAGGACCGCCACGATATTCGCCGCCGCCCTCACGGCGTGGAGCACCACCATCATCCTGACGGGCTGGGGCATCGCCACCTGCGGGGGCGTCTGTGCCCGGGCCTACGGGCTTGCGGAACGCGCGACGATCGCGACGCACTTCACCGCCGGGTGCACCGGCACCGCCTTCGCGACGTCCTTCACCTTCATCTCGACGTGGACGATCGTCACGACGCGCTTCGCGCGGGGACGATTTGTCCTGAGTCCATTGGGTGCCGAAGCTGAACCCCTGGAGTTGAGTGAGATCGAGTTTGTTGAAATCCTTGGAGGGATTTTCGGAGGGAGCGTTGTCGTCCATGACTGACAGGGTGCAAAGCGTGGTGTGTTACCCGCGGAAGTGTCGCAAGAAGGGTGCCTAATTGTAGCGATGAGCCGGGTCAGCTTCACCGGGCGTATTCGGGTGGCAAGCGCGATTTACCCCGGGGAAACCCCGGTTGATACCCCTGCCCGGCCACCGGCCAATCCGTTCGCTGTAGGGCTGGACCTCTGGTCCATGCCTCCGTCTTCCGTACCAAACCGGCGCGGACCCGAGGTCCGGCCTTACACTCTAACGAATGAACCTCGCTCATGTGCCGGCCTCACCTTCGCAAGGCGGGCCGGCAATAAACGGTAGACGACAGGGAATTACTTCCGCAGGCCGACGTCGCGCATGAGGCGGGCCGTCTCGCGGTAGGCTTCCTCGACCCACTCCACGATCTTCGAGGGATCTGGCGAGTATTCGAGTTCGATGGAGATCGTACCGTCGATGTTGAGCTCTTTGATCGCCTGCAGATAAGGGGCGAATTTCACCACGCCGCGGCCGGGCGGGAGGTCGCCGTGGACCTTGCCGTCGCAATCGCTGATGTGCACGTGGATCGCCTTGCCTTTCAGCTTGGCGAGATCGTGCGGGCTGGTGTCGGCGAGGACGAGATGGCTGACGTCGATGTTGGCACGGATCCGGGGGTGATTGCAGTCGTCAACGAAGCGGACCATCTCGTGCACGCTGTTGAGCAGGCTCAGGCGGAAGGGTTCGAGCTCGAGGGCGATGTCGACGTTCTTCTTGTCGGCGTAGTCGCCGATGATCTTGCAGGTGTCGATCGCCCACTGCCATTGCGCGGCGGGCGGGATGACTTCGCGCTGCCAGATGTATTCGCCGAGAACGAGGAGCACGTTCTTCGCACGAAACTCGGCGGCGAGATCGACGAACTTTTTGCAGCGCTCGACGTGGAAATCGCGGACCGGGTCGTTGAAGTCGACAAGGCCGGTGGCGACGGCGACGAGCGAGATGATCGGGAGTTTTTCCTGCTCACAGGTCTTCGCGATGAGCTTCTTTTCGTCGGCCGAAATCGTCATGGCCTCGGTGAAAAGGTCCACGGAGTCGAAGCCGATGCGGGCGATGTGCTTGAGACCGGTGGCGGTATCGACGCCTGCCTGGCCAAACGCGCTGTTGATGATGCCTAGTTTCATAATGCGGTGTGTGTTGGGTTGGGAGTTTTGGGTTATTTCTTCGGGGAAAGGATTTCGCTGAGGGCGACGGCGCGATGCTGCTCGGCGCTGAGGTAGGCGGCTTCAACGAGCGCCATGGTCTTCAAATTATCGCGGCCGCTGATCGCGGGTTCGCGTTTCGTTTCGAGCGCGATGAGCAGTTGGCCCATCGTTCCCGCGAACGCATCGGGAAACCAGCTCTCACTCCACGTCGGTGCGGTGAAGGACTTATCGCCTTTGCCTGCGTAGCGGATCGACGACGGGCTCGTGTAGGGATCTTTGCACCAACCGATGTCGCCCATCGCGAGGCCATCGACGCCTTCGATGCGCCACTTGATGCCGATGTCGCCGGGGCAGCCTTCCTTGGCCGGGCCGGTCCAGATGTCATCGACAACGACGCAGCGCAGTCCGTTGGCGTACTCGAGAATGTACGAGCAGATGCCGTCGGTGTGGGCGTATTTCGTGCGCGGGTCGGTGCGCGTGCTGCAATAAATCCGCTCCGGATCGCCGAACCAATAGCGCAGGCAGTCGATGTGGTGGATCGACATGATGCGCAGCGTCACCCAGCCGAGTTCCTCCTGCCACGGCATGAAGTGCGGCACGCCGCGCATATCGATCGTCGCGAAGACCGGTGCGCCGAGCTTGCCTGCGTCGAGCAGCGTCTTCGCGGCGCGCACGGACTGGTCGTAACGCATGTTCTGGTTCACCGCGAGGGTGATGCCTGCCTGTTCGCAGAGGCGCACGGCCTCGGCGGCCTCGGCGAAATTTTTGCCGAGCGGTTTTTGCGCGAGGATGCCTTTGACGGTTTTGCGCGCGCACGCAGCCTTGATCAGCTCGAGTTGGTTTTGCGGCGGCACGCCGATGTCGAGCACTTCGATCGACGGATCGTCGAGGAGCTGTTCGTAGGTGTCGTAGACCTTGGCGATGTTGTGGCGCGCGGCGACCTTGGCGGCGTTCTCGCGCGTGCGCGATGCGATCGCGACTGGGTTGAAACCGGCTTTGCGGTAGCTGACGAGGTGGCAGTCGCTGACGATGAAACCGCTGCCGAGGATGCCGATGCGGTAATCTTTTTTCGCAGGCGGTGTGGGCGTGATTTTGAGGTCCATGGTGATGCTAAGAAATTCGTTTCTCGAAACCGCGCGCGGGCGCTGGAGGGGTGGCGGCTTCGCAAAAATAACGGCGCCGTTTTTTAGTCGGCGCCGTCGGGTTTACTTTTCGACTGAGAAGGTGTGCACGGTGGTCTGGCGGTAGGTCTCGCCGGGGCGCAGCGTGATGTTGCCGAGGTGCGGCGCGTTGATCGCGTTGGGATAACGCTGGCACTCGAGGCAGAGCGCGCCGTGCTTTTCGTAGCGCTTGCCCGCTTTGCCGGTGAGGTCATTGCCGAGCGACGAACCGCTGTAGAACTGCACGCACGGCTCGGTCGTGGTGATCTCCAGAACGCGTCCGCTCGCCGGATGCGAGAGGCGCGCGGCAGGCGTGAGTTTCGCGCCAGCTGGTTTCGCACGGAGGAAATAATTGTCGCCGTGATTAAACCAGAGACCGGGCAGTGCATCACCGACACGCTTCGGTTTGGTGAAGTCGCACGCCTTGCCTGCGACGGGTTCGCGGCGGTCGATGAGCGTCATGGCTTCACCGGCGGGCGCGATTTCGTCGGCGGAGATTTGCAGCACATGGTCGTCGACGCGGCCACTCCCCTCGCCTGCGAGATTGAAGTACGCGTGATTGGTCAGGCTGAGCAGCGTGGCTCTGTCGGTCGTCGCTTCGTAATCGATCGTGAGCTCGTTGGCCTCGGTCACGGTGTACGTGACGGCGATGCGGACGTTGCCGGGATAACCTTCTTCTCCGTCGGGACTGAGGTAGCTGAGGCGCACAGCGTCGGAGCCGCTGCTGTGTTTCACGATCTCGGCGGACCAGACGCGTTTGTCCAAACCGGTGTTGCCGCCGTGGAGGTGATTCGGCGCGTTGTTGATCGCGAGGCTGTAGGATTTTCCGTCGAGCGTGAATTTCCCACTCGTGAGGCGGCCTGCGATGCGGCCGGTGATGCAGCCGAAATACGGATGGCCCGCGAGATAGCCGTCGAGCGTCGGGAAGCCGAGGCACACGTCGGCGGATTTTCCGTGGCGGTCCGGCACGTGCAGCTCGGTGACGATGCCTCCGTACGTCATGACCTTGGCGGTGAGGCCGCGGGAGTTTCTGAGCGTGAACTCGTCGACCGTCTCGCCCGTGGGCAGACGTCCGAAATTTTTCTTCGTAATCATAGAAGACGTTGTTTGGCCTGTTCGAAACATTCGCGGGCGATGCGCGCGTACACGAGCGCCTGCGCGTAACGGTCCGACTCCTCGCGCAGCGTGCCGTCGGGCTGCGTGAATTTGCGGCCGTAATAAATCGCGGGCGACAGGATCTCCGGCGCGAAAACGAGGAAATCGCCGGGCTTCGCGGATTTCAGGAAGCCGTGCATCGCGCGCGTCCACATCTCGCGGAAATGCGCGAGGAAGTCGCACATCCCGAAGGCCTGCGGCACAGGGGATTTTCCGTCGGCGATGTCGACCTGCATGCACGAGGTGTTGCCGATGCGACCGTGCATGAAACCGACACGATCGAAGATCGGCTGCATCGCGCGCCACTTCGCCTCGAGGTCACCGTACGGCAGTTCCTGCCCCGTGTAGTAGTGGCTGAAGTCGCCGTTGATGCGCACGGCGGGCACGCGCTTGATCATCTGGATCGTGCGCCACGCGTCCTGCGTGATCGTGGCGCGGTGCGTCTCGATGAAGAGCGGGAAGTTTAACTCGTCCGAGGCTTCCACGGTCGCACGCACCAGCGCGTCAATCTGCGCATCGTCCTCGAAACCGGTGCCGACATGCGCGGTGCCTGCGTCGTGACCGAGCTCTTTGAGTTTTTTCGCGAGCTCCTTCGCTTCCGCGACGGAGTCGATGCGTCCGCTGCCCGCGGAGCCGATGCCTGCCGAGCGGCAATCGGCGGCGCTGCCATCCTGCGCGCCTTCGAAGCCGTCCTTCTTCAAGAAAGCCATCGCTTCGGCGCCTTTGAGTTTCGGCCAGATCGAGTGCGCGGGAAGATCGGTGAGCGTGCCGACGTTGAGATAAACTTTGAGCCGCGGCGGCTGATTCGAGCCGTCGTTGAGGTTTTTAGGCATGTGAGGAAGCGGGCGTGTGAAACGAAAGCGTGAAGAGTCCGGGCGCGTTTCGCAGGCGGATCAGAATTCGTCGAAGGCGATCTGGTTTTGCGGGACCTCGAACTGGCGCAGCATCGCGGTCGTCGCCTTGATCATCACCGGCGGGCCGCAGAGGTAGAAATCCACGCCCTTCGGCGACTGGTGTTTATCGAGCAGTTCGCCCTTCACGACGTCGTGGATGTAGCCGGTGAGCGCCGTCCAGTTGTCCTCTGGCTGCGCTTCGGAGAGCGCGACGTGGAAGGTGAAATTCGGGAAGCGTTTTTCGAGGTCACGGAAATAATCCGCGTAGAAAACCTCCTGCACGGAACGCGCGCCGTACCAGAAACTGATGCGGCGGTCTGTGCCGTGCGTCTCGAGCAAATGCGAGATATGCGAGCGTAGCGGCGCCATGCCCGCGCCGCCGCCGATGTAGACCATTTCGCGGTCGTTGTGCTTGATGTGGAACTCGCCGAACGGGCCGATGGCGGTGACTTCGTCGCCGGGCTTGAGGCGGTGCACGTAGGCGGAACCGGCTCCGGCGTTGCAGGCCTGGCCGCGCGGCGGCGTGGCGATGCGGACATTGAAGCGGAGCTGCTTGTCGGTCGCGGGATTGGTCGCGAGCGAGTAGTTACGGCGGATCGGCACTTCGTTTTCGCTGCGGAAATCGAAGACGTGCTGCGCCTCCCACACGTCGGCGAACGGCTTCTTCACGGCGATCTCGCGGAACTTGATTTCCGGATACGCCGGGATGTCCAGCTGCATGTAGTCGCCCGGCTGGTAGTTCACGACCGAGGCGGCGTCGACCGGCTCGAGAACGAGCTCCTTGATGAAAGTGGCGACGTTGTCGTTGCTCACCACGCGGAAGCGGTAGGTCTTCTGCGCGACCGGCGCGGCGGCGCTGGACGGCGTGAGCTGGAGGAAAATTTTCCCACCGGTCTCGCGCACGGGATAAGTCTGGAGCGCGACGCACGCGGGTTTGCGCTGCGGCGAACCATCGGTGACATCGAAGCGACCGTTGTGCTTCGGGCACTCGACGAGTTTCCCCTTCACGAGGCCGTCGGCGAGGTGCGTGTTGCCGTGCGTGCAAATGCCGTCGGTCGCGTAGATCGCGCCGTCGGCGAGGCGGTAGAGCGCGTACGTGCGCTTGGCGTGGTCGAAGCGGATCACGTCCTCCCTGCCGATCAACGCGCCGTCGCAGACCTCGATCCAGCCGTCGATCACGGCGCGGTTTCCCGCGGTGACAGCCTCGGCGGTCTGCGGCGCTTCCTTGCGATCCGTCGGCGTGGGGATCGTGCGCTTCACGTGGTACGCGGGATCTTTCACCTGGCGCAGCACGGCCGGGATGATTTCGCGCCACGCGTCGTAGAGTCCCGAATACGGCTCGGGCGTGTCGTCCTTGATGAGCTGGTGCAGCTTCGGCAGCTGGTGGTACGGCACGAGCGGGAACATGTGGTGCTCGAGGTGGAAATTCATGTTCCAGTAGAAAAACCGGTTGATGAAATTCATGCGCACCGTGCGGCAGTTGAGGCGGTGATCGAGGACGTTTTCCGCGAGGCCGGTGTGCTGCGTGAGTCCGTAGACGAGCATGAGCCACGCGCCCCAGAGATTGGGCAGGCCGACATACATCAGCGGGAGGAACGTGCGGTGATAAATCGCGAGGCCGATCGCCGTGCCGTAGATCAGCACGTAAACGCGCGCCTTCCAGAAGACCTTCTTGTGTTCGAACTCGGGGATGTACGTGAGCTCCGAAGGCGTGAGCCGGCCCGTGCAATGCAGGAGGACGTTCTTGGCGTAGCCCGGAAACGTCTTGATGTTAAAGAACGCCATTCCGAGGCCCCACAAATCCGGCGGACGCGGCACGGCGATCTCGGGATCGCGGCCCACGATGATCGTGTCGCTGTGATGCCGCGTGTGACTCCAGCGCCACGGCGTCGATTCACGCAGCACCATGAACGACGCGACCTCGTAGAGCGCGTTGTTCATCCAGTCGGTTTTGAACGCCGTGCCGTGGCTCGACTCATGCCAGCGCGAGTCGGACGTCGACGCGTAGAGCACGCTGTAGAGCGCGAACGGGATGATCGCCCACCAGCTGCCCCACCAATAAAAACCCCACACGCCCGCGCCGATGATGAGGGAAAACCAGATGAGGGTATCGCGGATCGCGGGGCCGTCCTTGCGCTGAAGCAGCTCGCGCATCTTCGCCTTCGGCACGGGCGACGCATACCAAGTCGCTTCGGCCAGGCCTTTCTCAATCGCCAGCGCGGAGTCTTTGCCCACGAGGCTGTAGTCGCTGAGTTGAATCTGATTCATGAAATAAGAACCGAGGGGTGGTCCAAGCGAGGGGAAGTTGGACGGGGAACTTGGCGATAGAAGCACGAGCAACTAAGCGCGCGTCAAACCCACAGATTCAGAATCATGAAAAAGAGATGCGGAGCACGTTAGTTCATGAAACAATCAGTGTTCCACCATCAACCAAGCGAGCGATAGCGTGGGCGTGTTTTGCCGCCGCCAAAAATCATCTAGTACCCGCGCCCCTTTCGCATCGCCTTCCAGTCTTCGGATAAGAAAAGGTTTCAGCAGGTCATGCCATCCCCCAGCTCAGACCCGGTAGGACGAGACACCATTCGCCTATTCAGGTATTTCAACTCTCACGCGTATGAGTCGCTAAATGCCGGGGAGCTCTTGGTATCGCCGGTTTCAAATTTCAACGATCCCTTTGAGTTCAGATACCAAATTTCAGGAGATCTCACTCAAGCCAAAGCACAACGACACGTTAAACGCGCCTTTCGTAGCAGCGAAGCCCTCCAGGCGCTACGGAAAAAATTTCCGCAGGCAAAGCGAGACGAGCTACGTAGGATGCTGCGCGACCCAATTAAGATCCAACAGGCCGCGAAAGACTTTATTTCGTCGAATAAAGCTAGGTCGGCATATGACGAAGAAAGTGCCCTCGCTAGAATGGATATCGACGGCCGCATGTGCTGTTTCTCGTCAACGGAGGTAACGCCCTTCGAAGAAATACTTCTTTGGTCCCACTATTCGGCTAAACACACGGGCGTCAGAATTGGGTTCGAGCTTCTGCTCGATGGTTCAGACAGCCACTATAACTTGAGACCGGTTAGATACGCAAAAGAAAGGGTTCGCATGGACATAGCCGCGGACCCTCGCGGCGTGATCATTAAAGATTCTCTACGTGAAGCCATGTACACAAAAGCCCTTGGCTGGGAATACGAGCGGGAGCATCGCCTCTTCACATTAAGAAAATACTGCAGGGAACGAACCACCTCGGCCCGGCTGTCCCGAACGTTTTTGCCCTTCCATCCAGATGTTGTCTGGACCGTCGATTTCGGCATCCGCTGCCCGGCCGAGGAGCAGGTGAAAATCAGCTCATTGGTTCGCAGAAAGTATCCAAATGCCCTGCTGCGTAAGGGATCGATCCACCCCACCAACTTAGCGATTATCTACACACCTATTCCGCCCTGAATCGTCGCAGAATCGATGCACGCATTTTTTTTTCATCATAGGACGACTATTTCAGCCCAAGTCCTCCCCTAGGTCCCCGAAGCAGGCTAGGCCCAGATTCAACAATGATTTCTGCCACTGAGCACAGACACAAAAAAAGCCCCTTTCGGGGCTTCATCTTGGAAACTACTGGTGCTCAGGAAGGGACTCGAACCCTTACGCCTCACGGCACACGCCCCTCAAACGTGTGTGTCTACCAATCACCACCTGAGCGTTTCCAGTCGGAGGAGTGCGGAATAAGAGGTTTCACATCGCGTGTGTAAAGCCCGGAAATGGGAAAATCTTAAAATCCTTTTTGACCCCCTGCCCGCCCCGGTAACTGTCTGACCTCCAGCCAGGACATGACCCACAACGAGATCAAACAGGCCCTGCTCAAATCCTATGAGACCGATGGCGGCATCAACCACCTCGATGGCACCAACCTCCCTTCCGAGGAATCGGTCAACCAGCTCGCCCGGGATTTCATGCACATCCTTTTCCCGGGATTCTTCGACGAAAAGGCCCTGACCAAGAGCTGCGTCCCTACCCTCGTCGACGCTCTCCTCGCCCGGATCGAGACCCGCCTGGCCGCCGAACTCGAAAAAGCCCTGCGTTTCGCCAAGGAGCCGCGCGCCAGCGAACTCGCCCGCGAACATTCGGCCACGCTCCTTTCCCGCCTCCCGGAGATCCGCCGCGTCGTCCAGACTGACGTCACCGCCGCCTACCAGGGCGATCCCGCCGCGCGCAGACCGAGGAAATCATCCTCGCCTACCCGTGCGTGCTGGTGATCTCGCTGCAACGCGTCGCCCACGAACTCTACAAACTCGGCGTGCCCCTGCTCCCGCGCATGCTCACCGAGTACGCCCACGAACGCACCGGCACGGACATCCATCCGGGCGCGCAGATCGGCACGCATTTCTTCATCGATCATTGCACGGGCGTCGTCATCGGCGAAACCGCGCGCATCGGCAACCACGTCAAAATCTACCAGGGCGTGACCCTCGGTGCAAAGTCGTTCGTCGTCGATGACGCCGGCCATCCGGTCAAAGGCGTGAAGCGCCACCCGAAGCTCGAAGACGGCGTGATCGTCTATCCCGGCGCCACCATCCTCGGCGGCGAAACGGTGATCGGCGAAAACTCCATCGTCGGCTCCAACGTGTGGCTCATGCAATCGATGCCCGCCAACAGCATCGCCTATTACCAAGGAGACACCGCCTCGATCATCCGCCCGCGGAAGAAGAAGGAAGCGCTGCTGGAAGAATTTAGCGACTGGGTGATCTGAGGATCACCCGGCCGTCGTCGATCCCCACGCTCGGGAACACTCCTACGTGTCCTTCCCGGGTGGAGATCCGGTGATGCCGGCGGAGGATCGTCCTCCTCTCCGCCAATCAGCGCCGCGACTCGCCGTGACGGCAACAGGGTGCGGTGCGCCAGTTAAACCGGATGGAGAGCAACCGGATTAAAAAGTCACGGCGATCGCAATCAGCGCCGAGTTGTAGGAATCGAAGTACTTGCTCGTCGTCAGATAGGCGAAGAGTCCGCAGCCTATCAACGAGGCCATCACGTAGAATTGCCCGGGTTTCATCATCAGCGGTTCATCCCGCACGATGATATCGCGAAGCAATCCGCCCCCGCAGGCATTGATCACTCCGACAAAAATCGAGGCGGGCACGCTCAATCCCGCCGCGCGCGACATCTGCACACCGACCACGCTGAACGTCGCGAGACCGGCGGCATCGATCAACGCAATCAATCGTTGAAACCGCTCGATGAATTTCCCCAGCAGCCACCCCACGATGCAGCCTCCGACAACCGCACCCAGATACCGCCAGTCGCGCGTCAGGGCGGGCGGCCCGTCCTGGATGAAAATCCCGTCGCGAATCAACCCGCCTCCCAGTCCCGCCACAAACGCCATGACGAATACGCCGACAATGTCATAGTGACGGCGCATAGCCGCGAGCGCTCCGGTGATCGCGAAGAAAAATACCGCACCGATCGCGAACTGCATCGGCAGCGCAAATTCGGCATGTCTGCTCGTCAGCCAGTTCATCGGTCGGCAAAGAGACGCATCGCCAGAGGACGGGGAGAAATCATGCAGTGATCCGGATGGGAGTGAGCGTTGCGTCGCCAGCGGGGTGAATGCCCGGAATGGCCAGCCCATTCTCCGGAATCCGACGCCACGGCAGTACTCGAAGCATACGCCGAAAAACCCTCTGCGGCCCAGTTGGGAAAACTTCGGATGGCGGGGAAAAATTTCTGATGTCCTGCCGCGCCGTTCACGGAACACCACCCGGCGGCGCCCGTAATTGTCCGAATGGTTTCAATGAAAACAAATGGCTAAGATTGCCGCCTGGATCAGCGGGGCGACTGCCCGTTCCTCGCGAGCAGCCGCAACAGATTCCTCGTACGCCCAAATGCCGACCACGATTCAAACCTGCTGGCCGGGCCGCGCGGATATTTGAGCCGAAAAAAAGACCACTTCCGCCACGGGCACATTTCCGTCACCACTCATGGAACACATCATTTCCCTCCTCCACGAGAAACCCGAGCTGCCCTTGTTCATGGCCTTGGTCCTCGGGCAAATTATCGGTCGTTTCAAAATCAAGGAATTCAGCTTCGGACCCGTCGTCGGCACTCTGATTGCCGGGCTGATCATCGGCATTCCCATAAAACCGGAGTACCCGGATCTCATACGCTGGTCGTTTTTTTACCTGTTCCTTTTCGGCATCGGCTACGGCGTGGGGCCGCAGTTTTTCTCCAGTTTGCGAAAAGACACCATGCCGCTTGTCCTGCTGGCGGTCGTGGTGGCGGTGGCCGGTGTTTCGTCCGTGCTGCTGATGACTGCGCTCTTCAAATTCGACGTGGGCACGGCTGTCGGACTTTTGTCGGGGGGCATGACGCAGTCGGCCGCGCTCGGAACCGGCCTAAGCGCGATCAACGCCCTGCCGATCGATCCCGCGTTGAAAGCCACTCTCACGGCAAACGCACCGCTCGCCGACGCCACCACCTATGGATTCGGAGATCTCGGACTTTTCCTCTGGCTCGTGGTGATCGGCCCTTGGATCCTCAGAATCAGTTTCCGCAAGGAGTGCGAGGCGCTCGCCGCGAAGATGGCCGGCACCACCGAAAACACGAAGACACTCCTGACCCCGCCGCAGTTTTCCTTTCGCGCCTATCGCGTGGAAAAACCTTCCCCCGATCGCGCAACGGTCGGATCCCTGGAAAAAAATCACGCCGGCGACCGCCTGGCGGTTCAACGCGTCGTGAGAAAAGGCCGCGACCTCAAGGTCCGTCCCGAGCTCGCTCTCCACGAAGGCGACCAGGTCGTGCTCGCAGCCCGCGGCGCATTTTTCCAGAACGCACTCGAGACGATCGGCCCTGAAGTCACGGATCCCTCCATCGTGAACGTGCCGCTGTCGTCCGTCGCCGTGGTCGTGAAGTCGAAGAACGTAGCGCGTCACACGCTCGACCAACTCGCCAGCCAGCCGGCCGTTCGCGACGCCGGCCGCGGTGTTTTTGTGCAATCAATCAAACGCGGATCGGAACCCATTCCACTTCAGCCCGGCACCGTCATCGAAGCGGGCGATGTTGTGCAGATCGTCGGTTCTCCCGCCGATGTCGAACGAGCAATCAGCCTGATCGGCTTCCGCGAATATGACCCGGAGAAAACCAGCATCGCGCTCATCGCCGGCTGCATCGCGATTGGAATCGGCCTGGGCTTCCTCGCGATCACGGTCGGTGGCGTGCCCATCGGCCTGGGCACGAGCGGCTCCATCCTGGTGGTCGGCCTCGTCGCCGGCTGGTTGCGCGGCCGCACGCCTGCGTTCGGTGCCGTGCCCGAGCCCGCCCGCCGGCTGCTGACGGATATCGGCCTGATTATTTTCGTCGCGATCATCGGACTCACCGCCGGCCCGCACGCCATCACCGCGCTGCACGAACGCGGACTGGCTTTTTTCGGCAAGGTATTTTTCTCCGGCATCGTCGTCACCATCGCAGGCCCGCTCGCCGGCACGCTCGTCGGCCACTGGGTCTTTAAAATGAATCCCGTGATTCTTCTCTCCGGAATCGCCGGAAGCCAGACATGCACACCGGGCCTCAACGCCCTGCGCGACGCCGGCGGCAACAACGTCGCCGTCCTCGGTTATCCCGTCACCTACGCGATCGGCAACGTGCTCCTGACCGTGGCCGGTCCGATCGTCGTAGCCATCGTCTATGGGTGGGGCCACTGAACCGGCCGCACCGGCTCCGCCAATCCTGTCATCGAATGCTCTCTCGCAACATGAGGACGAACCCAAGGCACTCGCTCGCGACGGCACTCGTCGTATTCTCTTCGCTCGGAGCGGCGCTGTTGTCCGGAAACGGATGCAAACGAAAGTCCGCGCAACCACCGCCGGCCCCGCCGACCGTCCAGGTAATCCGGGTATCGCCGTCGGACGTGCCCGTCATCCGCGAGTGGGTCGCCTCCCTCGACGGCACCACGAACGCGACGATTCACGCACAGGTGAGCGGCTACATCATGCGGCAAATTTATCGCGAAGGAACGATGGTGAAAACCGGAGACATCCTTTTCGAAATCGACGACCGCCCGATCGTCGCGGCACTGGCCGAGGCCAGGGCGCAGCTCGCGCAAGCCGAGGCCAAGCTCGGCAAAACCGAGATGGACGTGAAACGTTACACGCCTCTCGCTGCCAACGATGCGATCAGCCAGCAGGAGCTCGACGACGCCATCCAGTCGAACCTCGCCGCGAAGGGACAACTCGAAGGCGCCAAAGCCGCCGTGCTGAAAGCGGAGATCGATCTCGGGTTCACCAAAGTGCGCGCCCCCATCGATGGCCTCGCCGGTTTTGCGAAGGTCGCCACCGGCGATCTCGTCGGCCCCGGTTCCGCGGAGCTGACGGTGATTTCGTCCATCGATCCCATCCGCGCCTACTTTTCCCCGAGCGAACTCGAGTACCTGAACTACGCCGCGCGCCGGCGCGCGGAAGGCATTGAAGACCTGAGCAAAGACACCGGCCCCGAATTGAGTTTGGTTCTGGCGGATGGCTCCACCTATCAGGAGAGGGGGAAAATTCTCTTCACGGACCGGCAGGTGGACCAGCGCACCGGAGCGATCCGCCTCGCCAGTGCGTTTCCCAACGTGAACGGCGTGCTGCGCCCGGGCATGTTCGCCCGCGTGCGCGCAACCGTGGAAACGCGCAAGGACGCCATCGTCGTTCCTCAACGCGCCGTCGTCGAATTGCAGGGCACCTACCAGGTGGTCGTCATCGGCGAGGACAGCAAAGCCGCCGTCCGTCCGGTCAAACTCGCGGGCCGCATCGGCTCCGACTGGATCGTGAGCGAGGGCCTCAAACCCGGCGAACAGGTCGTGGTTGAAGGCGTCCAGAAAGCGCGGCCCGGAACTCCTGTAAACGTTACGCCCTATGTTTCCCCGGTGGCAACGCCGGCCCAGAAAACTCCCGCGACCTGAGTTTCGCTCATGTCTAAATTTTTCATCAACCGGCCCATCGTGGCCATGGTGATTTCCATCATCATGGTGATCGTGGGCGTGGTCGCGATGCTCAGCCTGCCGATCGCACAGTTTCCGAACATCGTGCCGCCGCAGGTGCAGGTCGTCGCAAGCTACGTCGGCGCCGACGCGCAGACGGTTGAACAAGCCGTCGCCACACCGATCGAGCAGCAGGTCTCGGGCGTGGACAACATGGAGTACATGTACTCCGTCAACGCGAACGACGGCACGATGACGCTCAACGTGTTCTTCGGACTGAAGACGGATCCAAACACGGACCAGATCCTCACCCAGCTGCGCGTGTCGCAGGCCGAGTCACAGGTTCCCAGCGACGTCCGCAACTACGGCATCACCGTGAAGAAGTCGCTCGGCATGCCGCTGCTCATCTTCGCGCTGACCTCGCCAAACGGCACCTACGACGCGCAGTTCCTCGCCAACTACGCGAAGATCAACTTCTCCGACCAGCTCACGCGAGTGCCCGGCATCGCCAGCGTCACGATCTTCGGCGCGGGCGACTACGCAATGCGGCTCTGGGTTCATCCCGACCAGCTCGCCAAGCTCGGCCTGACCATTCCGGAGATTGTGAAGGCGGTGCAGGCGCAGAACACCGTGAATCCCGCCGGACAAATCGGCGGCGAGCCCATTCCGAAGGGCCAGGAATTCACCTACTCGGTCCGCGCCCAAGGCCGCCTGAGCGAACCGGAGGAATTCGCCAACATCGTCGTGCGCGCAAACTCCGATGGCTCGATCGTCCGCGTCAAAGACGTGGCGCGCGTGGAGCTCGGCGCGCAAAACTACAGCTTCAAGGGTCGCGTCAACAACCGCCCGGCGGCGGTCATCATGATGTACCAGCTTCCCGGCTCCAACGCGCTGCAGGCGGCCGAAGGAGCCAAGGCTCTGATCGGCGAGATTCGCCGGACGCTGCCGGAGGATCTCGAACTCGATGTCGCACTCGATACCACGACCGCCGTCACCGAGGGCATGGAGGAAATCGTCCACACACTCGTCGAGGCGATGATCCTGGTGATCATCGTCGTGTTCATCTTTTTGCAGGGCTGGCGCGCCACGCTCATCCCGCTTCTGGCCGTGCCCGTCTCGCTCATCGGCACGTTCATCGTCTTTCCGCTCCTGGGGTTTTATATCAACACGCTTTCTCTCTTCGGTCTGGTGCTGGCAATCGGCCTGGTCGTGGACGATGCCATCGTCGTCGTCGAAGCCGTCGAGCATCACATCGAGCACGGACTTTCTCCGCGTGATGCCACCCTGCGTGCCATGGAGGAAGTCTCGGGACCGGTCATCGCCATCGCTCTGATCCTCTCCGCGGTTTTCATCCCGACGGCGTTCATTCCCGGCATCACGGGAACGCTGTATCAGCAGTTCGCGGTCACCATCGCGATCTCCGTCATCATCTCCGCCTTCAACGCGCTCACACTCTCGCCCGCACTGTCCGCGCTTTTGCTTCGTCCGCGAAAAAAATCCACCGGGCTGCTGCAACGTTTCTTCGACTGGTTTAACCGCGTGTTTGGCCGCGCCACCAACGGCTACGTCTCCGTCTGCCGTTTCGGCATCCGAAAGTTTGTCCTCTCGTTGATCCTTCTCGCCGGTTTCATCGGCGTCGCCGGCTGGATGGGAAAAACTATTCCGACTTCATTTTTGCCCGAGGAAGATCAGGGCTACATCATGGCCATGGTGCAGCTGCCGGACGCGTCGTCGTTGCAACGCACGGAGGCCGCCGCGGTGCGCATGGAAACGGCCATGATGAAACTGCCCGGAGTGGACAAGGTCACGACCGTCATCGGCTACAACATGCTCACGAGCGTGAAGGCCACCTACAACGCGACTTTCTTCATCGTCTTCAAACCGTGGGCCGAGCGAAAGAAGCCCGAGGAGAAAGCGGCGGCGCTTCTCGCCTACCTCAATCGCGAACTCGCGCATCAGCCCGAAGCCATCGCGTTTGCCTTTTCTCCGCCCGCCATCCCCGGCATCGGCACGGCAGGCGGCGTCACCTTCATGCTGCAGGATCGCTCCGGCCGTGACATCGCCTTCCTCAAGGAGAACGTGGATCGCTTCGCCGCCGCCGCACGCGAGCGCCCGGAGATCGCCTCCGTCGGCAACACGTTTTTGCCGACAGTGCCGCAGGTCTACGTAAAGGTGGACCGCGATAAAACGCTCAAGCAGGGCGTCCCGCTCGATGGCGTTTATCAGACGCTGCAGACGTTCATGGGCGGCTACTTCGTGAACTACTTCAACCGCTTCGGACGCACGTGGCAGGTGTACGTGCAGGCCGAGGGACAATTCCGAACGCAGGCGGAAAACCTCGGCCAGTTTTATGTGAAGAACGACTCCGGCAGCATGGTGCCTTTGAGCGCGCTCACCCAGCTCGGCCAGCAATCCGGCCCCGAATTCACCATGCGCTACAACCTCTACCGAAGCGCACAGCTCAACGTCACCGCGAAGCCCGGCATCAGCTCTGCGCAGGCCATGAGCGCGCTCGAGGACGTCTTCGCCAAAACCATGCCTCGCGAGATGGGCTACGCGTATTCGGGCATGAGTTATCAGGAAAAGAAGGCACAGGAGGGCATCTCGCCGATGTTCATTTTCGGCATGTCGTTTCTCTTCGTGTTCCTGATTCTCGCTGCGCAATACGAGAGCTGGGCCCTGCCGTTCAGCGTGCTGCTCGCAACGCCGATCGCCGTGTTTGGCGCTTTTGCGGGCCTCATGGTCGGGCAGTTCCCAAACAACATCTACGCACAGATCGGCCTGGTGATGCTCATCGGTCTCTCGGCGAAGAACGCCATCCTCATCGTCGAGTTTGCGAAGATGCAGTATGAGCAGGGCAAGCCTCTGCTCGACGCCGCGCTCGAAGGCGCGCGTCTTCGTCTGCGTCCGATCCTGATGACCAGCTTCGCCTTCATCCTCGGCTGCGTACCGCTGGTGACGGCGAGCGGAGCCGGATCGCTTTCGCGCCAGGTCATGGGCTTCACCGTCATCGGCGGCATGTTGCTCGCGTCGTTCATCGCGATTTTTTTCATCCCGATGACCTATTACGTCGTCGAGCGCATCAAAGGCGCACGGACGAGTGGAGGCGCGGGAAACCCACTGCCCTCGCCCAACGCCCCGGTGCCGCACGCGGCTCCGAAACCACAAGGCAGTCCATGAGCGCTCGCCTTCGTATTTCCCTGCGCAACGTCTCGTACGCAACGATTCTGCTCGGTCTCGCCGGCTGCGCCGTCGGTCCCGATTTTCAGAAACCGGAGGTCGCGCTTCCCGCGACACATCGCGGCGCCGCTTCGGAAAAATCCGCGGCCGCCATCGTCCACTCGGGTTGGTGGGAAATCTACCGCGATCCGGTTTTGCAGGCGCTGATTCGCGAGTCCCTCCAAAAAGGCTTCGACGTCCGCATCGCCACCGCACGCGTTGAGCAAGCGCGTCAGTACGCCGTGCAGACACGCTCGTACTATCTCCCGTCCTTCGGGGTCGATGGCGGCGCTTCGCGCGGTCGCAATCAAGCGGGCGGAAATCCCTCCTACAACCGGGGCGCCACCACCGACGACGCGTTCGCCATGCTCAACGCCGCTTGGGAAATCGATGTCTGGGGCCGGCTGCGGCGTGCGAACGAGTCTGCCCGCGCACAGTATCTTTCCACGGAGGAGACCGCGCGGGCCGTCACTCTCTCGCTCGTCGCCGAGGTGGCGCAGACGTATTTTCAACTCCTCGAACTCGACCTCGAGCTGGAAATCGCCCGTAAGACCACCGACTCGTTCAGCCGGAGCGCACGCATCTTCGGACAACGACGCGAAGGCGGCGTGGTTTCAAAATTGGAAACCTCGCGGGCCGACGCTGCTCTCGCCCAGGCCTCCGCCACGGTTCCCGATCTCGAACGCCAGATCATCCTGGTTGAAAACCAGCTGAGCATCCTGCTTGGGCGGCCACCGGGCCCGATCACACGTTCCGCGCGCCTTGGTCAGCAAATTCTGCCGCCCGACATTCCCGCAGGATTGCCCGCTGACCTAATCGCGCAACGCCCCGATCTGCGTGCCTCCGAGCAGGCCTTGCGCGCCGCCAACGCCGAGATCGGCGTGAGCATTGCGGAGTACTTCCCCAAGATCGGGCTCACCGCCTTCTTCGGCCGCGTCAGTCCGGACCTGAATTCCTTCAACAACAGCATCGGCAACACCTGGTCAGTCGCGGGATCTGTTAGTGGACCGGTTTTCCAATGGGGTCGCGTCCACGCCCAGGTCGGAGCCGCGCGCGCTCGTTGGGAGGAAGCGCGCATCAATCACGAGCGGGCGGTCTATAACGCGCTCGGTGAAGTCGCCGGCGCGCTGATAGCCCGCGAGAAACTCATGGCCGTTCGCGAGCAACAAGCGAAGGCCGTCCAGGCACTCACCGACGCCGTCGAAGTCTCGACGCAACGCTACGTCAACGGCAAGGCCAGCTACTACGAAGTGCTCGAATCACAGCAGGAGCTTTTCCCCGCGGAGAACGCACTCGCACGCACCGAGCTCAATCAATTGCTCGCCACCGTGCAGCTCTACAAAGCACTCGGCGGTGGCTGGCAGCCCGAACCACCCGCCGTGCCTTCGAAATAGCTCCCGTTCGAGCGGCGGTCCGTACTTTTGAAATCAGCAACGAGCACTCACGACAATCCAACCACCTTCATGGACTGGAATTCAGGGAGCTCCGTAATTCTACGGAGTCGTTCCAGTCTTTTTCAGGTAATACTTCGTCTACACGAAGCAGCACGATTCGTTAAGATCAGCGGAATGCAGGATGAGATGACGCCAGCCCGTCATGACCCGCCAAAAACGATTTCCCCATGAGCTTCACTTCCCGCCCCGGTCACCTCGCCGCACTTTCCACGCCGGCGCCAGCACAGCCGGCCGAAAGCGACGTTTTCCAGTTTATAGAAAACTTGTTCTCAAACGCACCGGCCTCGCCCAGCCCTTTGCCGGCCACGATGGCCGGCTGAACGAAAATCAGCCTGCCAGTCACCAGGCGAGCGATCGACACACGGCGATTTGAACGCACCGCCTGATCGATTCCTTAAAACCAAGAACGTGCGGTCATCACTAGACAATGAATACATCGAACGAAGGAACAGAAAACGCCCGGCCGTCGGCCGGTGTCCATACCCCCATGATCCGGTCCTTTGGCGCTCTTGCACTCACACTGCTTCTCGCCCTCGCACCTGCGCGTGCTGAGACGGTCGCAGAACAGCAGGCCAAGTTTGCAGCGGCCGAGGGAATCGGCCTCGCGCAGGTAGCCCTCACAGGAGAGGTGCTCAGTACCGATGTCGCCAAGCGCGAGCTCATCATGACTGATGCGCTGGGGAATCGCACGGCATTGAAGGTCGACGAGAGCGTTCTCGAATTCGAGAAGACCGCCAAGGGCGACAGCGTCAAAGTGGTGTATTTCATCACAGGCAAAGCCGAGCTGCGTCAGCCATCCCTCGAGGAAAAGAAGGCACCGTTCACCGTTCTCGAGACAAGCGACCTGCCCAAAAACCCGTTCAAGACCAACCTGAAGACCTACCGGATGGTCACCACGATCGACTCCATTGATGCCTCAACAGGGACGGTCACGATCAAAGGAATTCAAGGCAACAGCGCCCCGGTTAAGTTGAAGGACAAAAAAGCCGCTTCGATGTATAGCACGGGGGACACTGTTGTGATCACCTATACCGAGCCGCTTGTGGCTTCCCTGGAGAAAATCGCTCCGGCAAAAAAATAAACGCACGCGTCCCCGCTAAAACGGGGACCGCGTCTGCAACTTTCCAAGCACTTCGCCAGCAGTAGCGCTCTCACGCGGGGCTGATGAGCCTTCGCGCTGAGCGCTCGCTGGAGGTGCCACCCCATAAGGGTGAGGATGACCTGCCGGGCAGCTCAGGCTGCCATGTAAGGCAGCTTGGCGGCGGTCGTCTTCACGGCAGGCAGGCCGTCGATCAATTCGCCGATGGCGTCCCAGCGGCCGTTGATCAGCGCGTCACGCGCGGTTTCGCGCTGGGTGATCTTCACCGCTCGCCACCGAAACGGACTTCCATCTTCTCAAGGTCGATGGAGAACGGCTTGTCGGGATTGGCGTTCACGAAAGCAGCGATCTTCGCGATGTCTTCGCGGGTCGCGCTGACGCAGGGCATGCCGAGCGTGGTGCTGTTGCCGAAGAAGATTTCCGCGAAGTTCTCGGCGATGATCGCCTTGAAGCCCGCCTTTGAGATCGCCTGCGGAGCGTGTTCGCGCGAGGAGCCGCAGCCGAAGTTCGCGCCAGAGAGGAGGATCGTCGCGCCTTTGTGTTGAGGGCGGTCGATCGGGTGATCGATCTTGTCGCCCTGCGGACTGTGGCGGACGTCGAAGAACGCGAATTCGCCGAGACCGTCGAACGTGACGCACTTCATGAAGCGCGCCGGGATGATGCGGTCGGTGTCGATGTCGTTGCCGGGGACGTGAACGCCGCGACCGGTGACCTGGGTGATTTTTTCGAGAGCCATTTTTAAAAGGAGTTTGAGTGGTTAAACGTGGGCTCAGTTGACGGCGAAGACTTCGCGTGCATCCGCGACCGAGCCGGTGACGGCGGCGGCGGCGACCATGACCGGGCTCATCAACACTGTGCGACCGGTGATGGAACCTTGGCGGCCCTTGAAATTGCGGTTGGAGGAGGACGCGCAGAGTTCGTCGCCGACAAGTTTGTCGGGATTCATCGCGAGACACATCGAGCAGCCCGCGCCGCGCCATTCAAAACCGGCGTCGGCCAAAACCTTGTCGATGCCTTCCTTTTCGCACTGGAGCGCGACGATCTGCGAACCGGGCACGGCGATGGCTCGCACGCCCGAGGCGACTTTCTTGCCCTTCATGAACTTCGCGACTTCGCGGAAATCCGAGAGACGTCCGTTCGTGCAGGAGCCGAGGAAGGCGACATTGATCTTCGTGCCTTTGATCGGCGCGCCCGCGGGCAGCTTCATGTACTCGAGCGCTTCAACGATACCGGCCTTCTCGTCCACCGACGTGGCTCTTCGCAGGATCGGGAATGTTCTCGTTGATGGAGATGCCCTGGCCGGGATTGATACCCCAGGTGACGGTCGGCGCGATGTCGGCCGCGTCGATCTTCATGACGTCGTCGTAATGGCAGCCCGGCATCGGAGGCGAAGGACTTCCAGCTCGCCACAGCTGCATCCCACGCCGCGCCCTTCGGCGAGTACGGGCGGCCCTTCAAATAATCGAAGGTCGTCTGGTCCGGGTTAACGTAGCCGACGCGCGCGCCGCCTTCGATCGACATGTTACACACGGTCATGCGCTCCTCCATGGAGAAGCCGTCAAACGCGGTGCCGGCATATTCGTAGGCGAAGCCCGTGCCGCCGTTCACGCCGGTCAGGCGGATGATGTGGAGAATGACGTCCTTCGCGTAGACGCCGGGACGGAGCTTTCCGTTCACCTCGATGCGACGGACCTTGAGCGCGCCCAGCGCCATCGTCTGCGTAGCGAGCACGTCGCGCACTTGCGACGTTCCGATGCCGAACGCGATCGCGCCGAACGCGCCGTGCGTGGACGTGTGCGAGTCACCGCACGCGATGGTCGTGCCGGGCTGCGTGATGCCTTGCTCGGGGCCGACGATGTGAACGACGCCCTGCTTGCCGCTCGCGCGGTCGAAGAAGGTGATGCCGAAGTCCTTCGTGTTTTTGCGCAGCTCGTCCATCATGGCCTGCGCGAGCGTGTCCTTGTAGGGCTCGACCAGTTCATTCGGTCGGCACGATGTGGTCGACCGTCGCGAACGTGCGGTGCGGATAAGCGACCTTCAGGCCGAGATCGCGCAACATGCCGAACGCCTGCGGGCTCGTCACTTCGTGGATGAGGTGCGTGCCGATCAGCAGCTGAGTCTGGCCGTTGGCCAGCTTGCGGACGGTGTGAGCGTCCCAGACTTTTTGGAAGAGTGATTTGGCCATGGGAAAAGTGAGTTGAGTAAGACTGAAAAAAGAGGGTCGTGAACTTGCCCGAAAACGACTCCGGGCGTCAAAGATTCGGCCAGAAATACCTCACCGTTGCGTTGCCGGAAAATACCTGTTTCGTCGCCTGTGATGCCTCGCGAGTATCAATTCCCATACGAACTCCGCCACCTCGTTTACTTCCTCGAAGTCGCCCGCCAGCTCCATTTCCGCAAAGCAGCCGAGGCGCTCGCCGTCGCGCAACCCGCGCTCAGCCGCCAGATCGCGCAACTCGAAGCCGCCGTCGGCGCCCAGCTTTTTGTCCGCTCTCGCCGCCGCGTCGAACTCACGCCCGCCGGTCGCGCCTTCGCCAAACGCATTGAGCCCGTCCTCCGCTCCCTCGCCGCCGCTGGAAAGGGAAGTCCAGGCGCTCACCCGCGGCGAAGAAGGCCACATCCGCGTCGCCTTCACCGGTCTCGCGATGGCGACCGTTCTTCCCGGAATCCTCCGCGAATTCAGCCGCCGCTTCCCCGGCATCCGCCTCGAGCTCAACGAATCGCCCTCGACCACCCAGCTCGTCGCGCTTCAGGCGGGCGAACTCGGCTGCGGTTTCTTCCACCCTGGCTCCACGCCCACGCCCGGCATTCGCACGCGCCTCCTCCTCCGCGAGCGCAACGGCCTGCTCCTCCCCTCCGGCCACCCGCTCGCGAAACAGGAGAAAAACGCCCTCAAACTCAGCCAGTTCGCCGACACGCCGTTTGTGCTCTTTCCGCGTTCGCACAACCCGAGTTTTTACGACCGCATCCTGAGCGCCTGCGCCAGTGCCGGGCTCACTCCGCGCATCGCCGAGGAAGTCTGGCCCCGCGCCAACGGCATCGGCCTCGTCCGCGCGGGTTTGGGCGCGACCTTCATCACGCCGTCCGAGGCAAAAAACCTCCCCGGCGATGTCGTCTTCCGCCCGCTCGCCGGTCCCGCCCCCGAAAGCAGCCTTGTCATCGGATGGCGCCAGCCGCCCGCCCCCGAGCCCGCCCTCGCCGCCTTCCTTGCCGTCGCCAGCGAAACGGTCGCCACGCTCACATAAAACCTCTCGTCGTTCGCCGCATCTTATCCCGTGCGACGTTCTCCCTAATCCCGCTCTGCTCACGGCTGATACTTGCAGGGTTTGGGTTGAAGTCCGCGTTCAATGCTCAACCCTTTTCGTTTTCCATCCTCATGCGTCGTCACAATCTCCTCCCCGCCCTGGTCATCACTGCGTTCCTCGGGCTTGCCGGTTGCCGCAAACCAGAGATCACGACCTACACCGCGCCCAAAGATCCCGCGCCCGCGATGCCGGGGATGTCAGCGCCCGTTTCCACCAACGCCGTTTCATCAACGCCGTCCGCCACGCCAATCCGCTGGGTGCTACCACCGAGCTGGACTGATCAAGGCGCCAACAACATCCGGCTCGGAAACATCCTGGTCACCGGCGCAAACAACCAGCGCGCTGAAATGACCGTGACGCGCTTCGAGGGCGCCGTCGGCGGCAATCTCGCCAACATCAACCGCTGGCGCAACCAGCTCCAGCTCGCGCCCATCGACGAAACGGCGCTCGCGTCCGCCATTATCCACAGCGACTACCCCGCCGGACACATGGACGCCGTCGATCTCGTCAGCGACGCCCCGCTCGGCAACTCCACGTTCAAAACACGCACACTCGTCGCCTGGCTCCCGCAAGGAAACGCCACGTGGTTTTTCAAACTCTCGGGCGATGACGAATTGGTGGCCGCACAACGCGACAATTTTTCCGCGTTTCTTCGCTCCGTTGAATTCAGCGCCGGTTCAGCGACACCCGCAACCCCGTCGGCCACCGCGTTGCCTGAGGGGCATCCACCCATCACCTCCGCCACTTCAGCCCCAACGGCCGCTGCGCCCGCCACACCTCCCGCATCCGCGCCGATGACGATGGCCAACTCGACGCTCCCCGCCTCCGCCGTGTCCAACGGGACCGCGCTCGTCTGGACTGCTCCCGCAAGTTGGTCCGCAAAACCACTTGGTCCTGTTCGCAAAGGCAGCTTCGCCGTCGGCGACGCCGATCTTTCGATCACCGCCTTCCCCGGCGATGTCGGTGGTCTCCTCGCCAATCTCAATCGCTGGCGCGGCGAACTCCAACTCGCTCCGCTCACTTCAGCCGATCTTCCCACCGCGACGACAACCGTTCCGTCCGGCGATCCCGCGCTCAAGTTTCTTATCGTCGACATCGCCGGCAATCCCGGCACGCCCACGCGCACGCTCGGCGCCATTCTCCCCGTCGGCAGCGACACGTATTTCTTCAAGCTCAAGGGCCCCGACGCCACCGTCGCCGCCGTGAAAAACGATTTCCTCGCCTTCCTCGCCACGGTCAAAACCCGCTGAGCACGCCTCCTCGCCGTCATGCTTCGCACTCTCTGGCAAAAAGCCCTCCGCTTCCTTTCCTCGCTCGGCCTCACCGTCACGCTGCTCGCGTTGTCGCTGGTCCTCATCCTTCTCGCGACCCTCGATCAGGTCGACCTCGGGATCTATGCCGTGCAGGAAAAATGGTTCCGGTCCTTTGTACTCGTTGATTTCGCAGATCCTCTGAAAATTTTCCGCGTTTTCTTCGATCTGCCTCATACGCAAAAAATCGCCTATCTTTACCCCGGCGGCTACACGCTCGGCTTCCTGCTTCTTTTCAATCTCATCGCCGCTCACGCCACGCGTTTCAAACTCACGTGGAAAAAGTCAGGCATTTTCCTCACTCATATCGGCCTGATCCTCCTGCTGCTCGGCGAATTTTTCTCCGGCGTCTTCCAGGAGGACTTCCAGATGCGCATCGATGAGGGTCAGACGAAAAATTACTCGGAAAGCTTCCACTTCAACGAACTCGCCGTCATCGACGCCACCGACTCAAAGACCGATCGCGTCACCGCCATCCCCACGGAGATCGTCGCGAATCAAAAAAGCATTTCCCACTCCACGCTCCCGTTTCGCATCGAAGTAAAAGCCTACTATCCGCACGCGGCGATGCAGCTGGCCGAGCAGGCGAAAAATCCCGCGCCCCAACTCGCCACCACCGGCTTCGGCCGACGCTTCGCCGTCACGCCATTCCCCGTCCCAAAGTCCGACGACATCACGCTTCCCGCCGCGTACATCGAGTTGATCGGCACCGAAGGCTCACTCGGCACAATCCTTGTCTCCGCGATGTCTCCACAGCCGGAGAGTTTCAATTACGCAGGTAAAACCTGGCAGATCGGGCTGCGCGTGCAGCGGAAGTACAAGCCGTTCTCGTTGCACCTCATCAAGGTCACGCACGACATCTACCCCGGCTCCGACATCCCGAAAAATTATGCCAGCCAGGTCCGCCTTCAAACCGAGGACGGCCGCGAAGATCAGGAGTTCAAGATCTACATGAACAACCCGCTGCGTTTTGGCGGTTTCACATTCTACCAATACCAGATGCAGGACGCTCCCAAAGAAAAATTCTCCGTCTTCCAAGTCGTGCGAAACCCCAGCTGGCTCGTTCCCTATATCGCCTGCCTCCTGATGGCCGTCGGCCTCGCCGTTCAGTTCATCATCAGCCTGGTCGCCTTTGGCAAAAAACGCACCGCGCGCCGCCCGCATGAAAAAGCTGCTTCCCATCGTCGTTCTCGTTCTCGGCGCGATCTACCTCGTCTCCGGTCTTCGCTCGCCGAAGAGCTCCACCGGTTTCGATATCACTGGTTTCGGCCGGCTGCCCGTCCTCCTCAATGGACGTATCAAACCGATCGACACCGTCGCCCGCACCACGCTGCTCATGATTCAGGGGCGCCAGCGCGTCAACAATCCCGAGCTCAGTGCGCCCTACGTCGCTTCGCCCACCGAATGGTTGCTCGACGTCATCTACCGCCAGGATCGCGCCGACACCTACACCACCTTCAAAATCGACAACCTCGAACTGCTCAGCCTCATCGGCAAAAGCTCCGACAACCTCAAAATTAACTACAGCAGCGGCGCACAAAAATTCATGGCGCTGCTCGGCTTTCTCCCGTCGCACCATAGCCGCTTTTCGCTACAACGACCTCTCACCGCACTTCGAGGAGATCGACCGCCAGAGCAAACTCGCCAACGACACCGACGCCAAGCAGCGCACCCCGTTCCAGCGCGCTACGCTCGCTCTGCGCAGCAACCTCATCATCTACCAGCAGCTGAAATTCAGCTTCACCGCCGCCGACAGCCCCGACTTTCTCGAAGAAGTGCTGAGTTTTCAGGACAGCATGTCCAAGAGCATCGAAGCTGCCGCCAATCGCGAAGCCGGAAAACCTTACGACGCCGATGCTCTCAAAAAGGCTCTGGAATCCGTCAACCGCTACGAATCACTCGCCGACTACACCTAGGTCCGCCCCGTCCCGTCGCCGGCGATTCCTCCAAGCCCACCGACTGGAACTCCATCGGCCGTGCTCTCCTCGAAAAGTTACCGCCGTGGCGAAGTTCCCTACGAAGTGCTGATCTACGCCGGCCTCGGCAAAGCCTGGCGCTCCGGCCAGGTCGATAGCTTCAACGAAATTGTCAGCCGTTATCGCGCCACCCTCGAAAAACATCCTCCGCTGGCTTCCTCGGCAAGACCGACGCGGAAGCCCGCTTCAACGCCGCCGAGCCTTTTCTACAAGAGCCTGAACTTGTACGGCCTGGCATTTCTGCTCGCCGCATTCTCGTTGCCTTCTTCCGAAAGACACACTGTTGCCGCATCGCATTCCACTTGGTGGCGATTGCCTTCGTCGCCTCAACCATCGGCATCGTCACCCGCATGTGGCTCGGCGGATACGCCTCCGGTCACCAATCTCTATTCATCCGCCCTCTTGGTCGGATGGGGCGGTGGTCGGCCTGTGCCTGGTTCTCGAGTTACATCTTTCGCAACGGAATTGGCAGCATCGCCGCAGGCATCATCGGTGTCGGCACGCTCATCATCGCCCACCACCTTTCGTTGAGCAACGACACCCTGGAAATGATGCGCGCCGTGCTCGACTCCAATTTCTGGCTCACGACGCACGTCTCATCGTTACAACGGGATACAGCGCCACCTTCCTCGCAGGCTGCCCTCGGCATTATCTATATCATTCTCGGCGTGTTCACCCGCTCGCTGGACAAAGGCACCGCCAGCGTACTCGCCTCCATGGTCTACGGCATCGTTTGCTTCGCGATGTTTTTTAGCTTCGTCGGCACCATCCTAGGCGGCATCTGGGCCGATCAGTCCTGGGGCCGCTTCTGGGGTTGGGATCCCAAGGAAAACGGTGCGCTGCATCATCGTCATCTGGAACGCCATCATCCTCCACGCACGCTGGGGCGGGCTCGTCGAAACAACGCGGTCTCATGGCCCTCGCCGTTTTTGGCAATGTCGTCACCGGCTGGAGCTGGTTCGGCACGAACCTCCTCGACGTGGGCCTGCACAGCTACGGTTTCACCGACAGCGGCGCCAAAGACCTGGCCATCTTCATCGTCGTCCAACTCGCAATCATCGCCCTCGCGCTTATCCCGCTCGAAAAATGGCGGAGTTTCGCCGCCAAGTCGGCGTGAGTTCCGAGATGTAGGAGCGGCTTTACGCCGCGATTGCTCGATGTCGAAAGCGAACGAACGTTAGTCGCGGCATAAAGCCGCTCCTACACGTCGGCAACCCGCCGTCTATTTTCCGAGTAACTCTTCCGCATGCGCGATCGCGCTCTTCGCCGTGCGATCGCCAAGCATGCGCGCCAGTTCACTCACACGACTCTTCCGGCTTTCGTGAATCGGAGAAATGGAAACCACCGCGCGATCCTTCGACTGATCTTTCGTGACAACAAAGTGGCTGTCCGCCTGCGCCGCGACTTGAGGCAAATGCGTCACGCACAAGACCTGATGCCCGCGCGCGATCTCGGCCATTTTCTCGCCGACAACCTTGCCAATCTCGCCGCCGACGTTCGCGTCGACCTCGTCGAAGACCAGCACCGGCACATCATCGAGGTCCGCCAGCACCGTCTTCAACGCGAGCATCACACGCGCAAGCTCGCCACTTGAGGCGATGCGGCTCAGCGGCAGCGGCGCTTCACCGACATTCGGCGAGAACAGAAACTCGCAACCGCAATCACCTGCTGGTCCCGGTTCGGAAAGCGTCACGATCCTCACCTGAAAATCCGCCTTCTTAAACCCAAGTTGCGCGATGCTTTTCGCCGCGATCTTCGAGAGCTCCTTCGCCGCTTTCTCGCGAATCGCCCGAAGCGCTTGCGCCTCTTTTTTCACCGCGCGTTCTGCATCGGCAATTTCTTTTTCCAGCCGTGCCAGCGTGCCTTCGATGTCACCCTGCGCGTCCAAACGACGTCGCAATTCTTCGCGTGCTGCCGCCACCGCCGCGACATCGCCACCGTGCTTCCGCTTCGCCTCGAGCCACGCGTTCATCCGCGTCTGCAGCTGCTCGGCCTGTTCGGGATCAAATTGGAATTCCCCGCTCAGTGATTCGAACTCGGCACCGAGATCCGCCAGTTCAACCGACGCCGACGCCAGCCGGTCGGCCAGCGCTTTGCTCGCCGGATCAAGGTTCTCCAATTGCCGCGCGTCGCGCACCAACGCAGAGACCCGTCCAGTCGCGCCATCTTCTCCCGTGAGTCCGTTGGCCAGGGCCGACGCCAGCTCGATCAGCTCCTGCGCCTTGCTCTGGCGCTGAAAATCACGTTCGAGCGCCTCGATCGCCTCTTCGGTCAGCTCGAGCGCATCCAATCGCGCCAGCTGCGCTTCCAGAAACTTGATCTGATCTGGAGCGAGCTTGGTTTCGCCGGCGATCTGTTCGCGCTCAGCAATCTTTCCGCGCCAAGCATCGTACTTCACGCCATACGCAGCGAGCGCTGATTCCGCCCGACCGAACAAATCCAGCAACTCCCGCTGGCAGCTTTCCTTGAGCAAACGACGCGGCTCGCTCGGTCCGTGAAAATCCACCCATGATTCGCCCAGCTTCTGAAGCGAAGCCAGCGTCGCCAGCCCGCCATTCACGGTGATTTTCGGCGCCTTCTCACGCGGCACGCTGCGTTTCAAAATCAACGTCCCATCCTCACACACCGGCAAATCCAGTTCGGCCAGCAACGCATCTATCGTCTTTGCATTTTTGAAGAACAATGCCGCCTCGACCTCACACGCCGGCGCGCCTTGCCGGATAATGGTCTTATCCGCGCGTTCGCCCGCAAGCAGGCTCAGCGCACCGAGAAGGATGCTTTTGCCCGCGCCGGTTTCACCTGTGACGGCAGTGAAGCCGGCCTCGAAATCGAGGGACACTTCTTCGAGCAGGGCGAGGTTCTTGATCCGGAGCGACTGAAGCATGACGCCGATATGGGCACGAAAACTCCGCAGCTTTCAAGCGGACGATGACTCGCCAACAAAAACCTTCGTAATAAGGCCTCCGGCAAACGCTAGCGCGTCGTCCGCAAGTCAATGCAAGCAGTTGCTTGCATTTCTCGCCGGAGCGCCTTCCTTCGATGCAAGCACCCACTTGCATGAAACAGGAAAAGACACCCTCCGCTGCCCGGCGCACACGTCCACCCGCTCGAGAGCGTTTGCTGAGCGCCGCCGCCGTTGTCTTTTCGCGCGCAGGCCTCGTCGGCGCGACCACCCGTGAGATCGCCCGTGAAGCTGGCGTCAACGAGGTCACACTGTTCCGCCATTTCCAGAGTAAGGACGGCCTGATTGCCGCCGTCGTCGGCAAGAATTTCGGTCCCAACGTCGTCCACGAAAATCCGGTGGTGCCACCTACGACGAGCGACCTCCGCGCTGACCTCCTGTCCTTCGCCAGGAGCTACGAAAAGATCCTTACCGAAAATCTTCCGCTCGTCCGCACGTTGATCGGCGAGGTTCACCACGAGCAGCACGTCCTGCATGAGAAACAGGTTTTCAAAGCGATTTTCCTGCCGCTCAAAGAAGCGCTCTTCAATCGAGTAGAAGCCGCGCGCAAGACCGGGCAGATCGTCGGACGGATGCGCGCCGACGTCCTTGCCGATCTTTTCTTCGCCATGATTTTCACCGGTGTTCTTCGCCGGTCAGCGCTTCATGTGAAGCTGGAATACTCCGGCACACACTATCTCGAGTCCGCGATCGCCCTCTTCCTGGACGGCGCCGAAGCGACTCAGGAAAAGCAGTCATGAGCGCGGTCGCCGCCAAAGACCTCTATGGCTCGGACCTGAGCCTGCTCTCGCCTCTCGCGGCTCGGCTCGCGCGCAAAAATCACCTCAAGTGGGTAATCGCGATTACCGCGGCCCTCGGAGCCATTCTCGAGGTGATCGACACCAGTATCGTCAATGTCGCCCTGCCTGACATCCAGGGAAACCTCGGGGCCACGCTTTCGGAAGCCGGATGGATTTCCACCGGCTATGCGTGCGCCAACGTTGTCATGATTCCACTCACCGCGTGGCTGAGCGATCGTTTTGGCCGCAAGCAATACCTCCTGTTTTCGCTCGCAGGTTTCACCGCGGCCTCGGTGCTCTGCGGCATTTCCACGAGCCTGGGCATGCTGATTGCGGCCCGGGTGCTCCAGGGACTTTGCGGCGGTGGCCTGCTCGCGAAGGCCCAGTCGATCCTTTTCGAAACATTCCCGCGCAGCGAGCAACCCGCCGCGCAGGCGATGTTCGGAATCGGCGTCATCGCCGGCCCGGCACTCGGACCTGTCCTGGGTGGTTACTTAACCGATACGCTCGGCTGGCGATGGATATTTTTCATCAACCTGCCTGTCGGCATCATCGCAGTACTCGCGACTATTATTTTTCTTCCGCGTGACGTCCCGGATTCCCGCCCGCGGCAAAGCGTGGACTGGCTCGGCATCGGCCTTCTCACCGTGGGACTCGCGAGCTTCCAGACCATGCTGGAGGAAGGCCAGCAAGAGGACTGGTTCAGTTCAGATTTCATCGTGACCATGGCAGCCGGTGCGGTCGTCGGCATCGGTCTTTTCATCTGGCGCGAGCTCACGACTGAACATCCGGCAGTCGACCTCCGTGTGCTGCGCCATCGCTCGCTGGCTGCGGGCAGCATCTATTCGCTCATCCTCGGCATGGGACTGTACGGCGTGATGTTTGCCGTGCCGATTTTTGTCCAAAACTATCTGCACTTCACCGCCACACAAAGCGGCTATCTGCTCATGCCCGGCGCCATCGCTTCTGCAGTCATGATGATCGTGATGGGCAAGGTTTCCGGCCGCATCGACGCGCGCCTGCTCATCGCGACCGGCGCGACCGTGCTGGTGATTTCAGCGACGTTGCTCTCCCGCATCAACCCCGACACGGGCACCGACTCCCTGTTTTTCCCACTCGTGCTACGTGGCCTCGGAACGGTGATGATGTTTCTCCCCCTCAGTCTCGCCACTCTCGGTGACCTGCCAAAAACCGACGTCGCCGCGGGAGCCGGTTTCTACAACCTCACTCGACAGATGGGCAGCAGCATCGGCATTGCGCTCATCACGACAATGCTCGCCCACCGCGAAGCCGTGCATCGTGCCGTGCTTGTGGAAAAAATAAATCCTTACGCCGACGCCACCACGGCGCGCCTGCAAATGCTCGATGGCGCATTCGCCCATCACACCGCCGATCCTGTCATGGCCCATCAGCAGACGCTTCACGCAGTCGACGCAATCGTGAACGGCCAGTCACTGCTGCTCTCGTTCGCAGACGTATTTCTCTACGTCGCCGCCGCATTCATTGTGACACTGCCACTCCTCCTCCTCCTCGGCAAAGGCGGCAGCAAAGAAGCCGCTGCCGCCGCGCACTAAACCAAACAAACCAAATTTACATACCATGAGTTCCACCACCGCCGCCCTCACATCAACCGACACGTTGGAAAAATCTTCCACGCCGGTCCGTGCAGAAGACCTCCCGTCGTCCCCGGGAACCACCACGCCGGGTCGTCCGCCAGCAAAGCGCAAATCGCTTTTCAGCCGCACACTTCTCGTTGTGATCGGCATCGGAGTCGCCGTATGGGGAATACATTCCGCCCTCCATGCCTATCGCTACGAGTCCACAGACAACGCGTACGTTGTCGGCCATGTGCACCAGATAAGCTCACAAATTGCCGGCCAGGTGCGGGCAGTGCTTGTCGGGGAAAATCAGGTCGTGAAAGCCGGCGATCTCATCGCGCAACTCGATCCAAGCGAGTTCAACATCGCCGTGGACAAAGCCCGCGCGGCAGTCGCGCAGGCAACCGCACAGGAAGCGCTCGCCAAGGCGTCCATCGGACAGGCTCAGGCGCAGCTTGAGGAAGCCCAGGCACGCGCGCTCAAAGCCGGTTCCGAGGTCAGCCAGATCACTGCGCAACTCGAACTTGCCCGTCTCAATTTCGCGCGCAGCGAGCAGCTTTTCGCCAACAACAGTGGCGCGACCACTCGCGCCGACGTCGATCAGGTCCGCGCCAATCGCGACGCAACCGAGGCGGCGCTCGCCGCCGCCCGCGCCAACGAAAATGCCGAAAAAGCCGCGGTAGATTCCGCGAACGCCGCACAGGAAGCCTCCCGCGCGCAAGCCGACGCCGCACGCGCCAATGTTTCCGCAGCCGGAGCCGCCCTGCGCGACGCTGAACGCCAGTTGGGATATGCGCGTATCACTGCGCCTGCCGACGGTCGCATCGGCAACAAAGCGGTCGAGGCGGGCAACCGCGTTGCCGCTGGCCAGACACTTTTTGCGCTCGCCGGTCCCGAGTCCTGGGTCGTCGCCAATTTTAAGGAAACCCAGCTCGCGCGAATGCGTGTCGGTCAGAAAGTAGAACTGACTGTCGACGCACTCCCGGATGAAAAATTAACCGGCCACATTGAAAGCTTTTCACCCGCCAGCGGTGCACAATTCGCGCTCCTCCCGCCCGACAACGCCACGGGCAATTTCAACAAAGTCGTTCAACGCGTGCCGGTGAAAATCGTCCTTGATGCGGCCACTCAGCAACGGCTCGGAGATCGCCTGCGTCTCGGATTCTCGGTGATCGCCGAGGTGCGTGTGCGCTGAGGTGGCTCGTCGCGACGGCGCACATGCCACGAGCCGGTGATCGCTCCGCTAAACCTGGAAAAAGCCTGATATAACCGCCTGAGAAAACCCGGAATTTTTTCTTGCCGAACAGGCGGCCCGCCGTGCTTACTCCGCGACTCGCAAGAGAACGGACCCTTAGCTCAGTTGGTTAGAGCGTTTCCTTGACATGGAAGAGGTCACTGGTTCGAGTCCAGTAGGGTCCACCATTTAGCGCAGCGTGAGTGACTTACGCCACTTTCAGACCTGCTTCACGGAGATCCCGATAGGTCATCAATGACTGAAAGAATTCCGCTCTCGCTGGCCGTTTCGGCGCTTATTCATGCGGTGGTAATCGCAACCGCAGGAATTCTGTTATCACAGGTTTCGAAAATCGAAGTTTTCCCCACACCTGCCGCCTCGTTCGTGCTCGTCACGACGGAAACAAAACCTCGGTCGAGCACGGCTGGCGCCAATAGCGCGCCCTCAATGGTTTCATTACCAGCAATTCCAAGGCTGGTGGTCGCGCCGCCAACGCCAGATCCCGCTCCCGAAAAAATTTCACGGCCTTCGCCGACAGTCGCTCCGCGCGCCAGCACGAGGCCCGCTGCACCGTCCACAACCACAAGTCCTCAGATGTCGTTTAGAGATTTTCAAGCGACACACGGGCAAAAGCCAGTGGCAGCGATCAAAACGATTCCTCGTATAACCGTCCCGGATATCGAGGAAACGAACATGGGCATTTCCTCAAACCCGTCTTCTTCATCCCCTGGCAGCGTCGACGTCGCCGAGAGAAACGCATTCAACGCCCAGATTGTTCAAAAGCTGCGCGAAGCCTATCAGCCAGTCGGTGGTGAGGATCGTACATTTTTCTGCCGAATCGAGTTCACGCTATCGATCGAAGGACGCGTGGCGTCGTCGCGCGTCCTCAATTCTTCCGGGAATCGCCTTTTCGACAAAGCAGTTCTCGAAGCGCTCGCCCGGTTGCGTGTCTCGACACCTCCGCAATCGCTGGTGGGCGATCCACTGACGACAACTTTTCAGGTAGAGCCCTGAACCCGGCACGTCGCCTTCGAACGACCGATTTTGCAGGATCAGCCTGCTCTGTTGCCCCACGCGCGCGGCAGCAACGATTCGGGACCGTGAATGTACATCTGGTAGTAGAGCCAGAAAACGACGGCACCAAGCGCGAGCAAAAAGACCACTTCCCCCACCCGCCCTGCTTCATGGCGGCTGCCGCGATGAAGATTACGCACAACAGCCTCAAGCCCCGGAGCCACCGCGAATGCGGCCAGCGATCCGCCGAACAGCACCAGCAAGATGATAACGACCACGCGGAGAAACGCGTCCGGAATCATCTCGGCTTTATACGAGATCAAGTTGTTGAACAAATTCAGCAGCAGCAGGCAGCACGGCAGGATATAGTAAGCGCGGACGGGATTGGTCTTTTTCACAGCCATCGAAGTTGCGCCCAACATGGCACGCCGCGCCGGGTTGCGTAAAGCATGCGCCAAAGACGCCGGTTCGTTAGACAGACTCTTCACCCAGGCTACACTGCGGGAGCCCCGCGTCACCATGCCCTATCTCAAAATTCAGACCAATCTGCCGCTCAGCAAAAAGGCTGAACGTTCCGTGTTGAAAACCGCATCTGCGTTGATCGCCGCTGAATTGGAGAAGCCTGAAGAATTTGTCATGCTCGCGATACAGCCGGACACACCCATGTTATTCGCCGGCAGCGATGACCCCGTGGCGTTTCTTGAACTCAAAAGCATCGGCCTGCCCGCGAAAAAAACAAAGACACTCAGTCGTTCACTCTGCACCTTGATCGAAGAACACCTCGGTATCCTCAAAAGTCGGGTGTACGTGAAATTCATCGATGTGAAACACGGGATGTGGGGATGGAAGGGCGATACCTTCTAAGCCAGGCTGCAGTGAGGATCGTGCGATCGCGGAAGCGTCACCGTGCAGACAAAAAAACCCGGCGCGGGAGCGGCCGGGTTTGAAAATTGAAAAATCAAAGAGTCCTCAGGGCAGTGCCAGAAGCTCGGCTTCGGTCCATGCCTTGGGACGCGCTCCGGCGACTTGCTCGCGGATTTCCTTCACTTTGGCCGTAGCGATCGGTGCGCCCGTGTTGCCCCACTCCTGACGGATGTAGGTCAGTACCTGGGCAATTCTGTCGTCACTCCAGTTGTAGCCGCCACCGGGAACTTTGCCGAACGCAGGCATCAGGCCGTTGAACTTGTGCCCCTCGACAGTGACTTCACCGCTGAGACCGTTCAGAAGAATGCGAATCAGGCGATCTTCGCTGCCGTTAACCCACTCCGATTTTGCAAGCGGAGGATAGGTGCCAGGCAGACCGAGACCGGTTGCCTGGTGGCAGGTAGCGCACGTGGAGAAAAGTTTTTTGCCCGCGGCAATCGTCTGCTCAGGGGTGAGTTCTTTCACCGCATTCGCTCCGGGAGCCTTTGCCGGATCGTAACGCTCATCATAAACAAGCGCCGCTTCCTTAAAGCTGAGGCCAGGACCAATGCCACCGCGGTTGTGAACGAAATAAACCGAAACGATGAAGATCATCGCCGACACAAAACCCAGAAGGAAAAGCGGCATCGGCGAATAGCCTTCGGCCGGTTCCGGTTTCTCACGGAGCAAGATTGCGTGAACCTTCTGAATGTTTTGGTCGGACGCAGCAGCCTGCTCGATCCTGGGATTATTGGCCTTCGGATCTTGCGCGCTCATTTGTGGCCCTCCGGCTGTGCGGACTCAGCTTTGTGTCCGGATTTCTCTTCCTTCTTGGGTTCCACGTAAACGCGGCTGGCTTCCTCGGGATAATTGTAGGTGTCCTTCAAACTAAGCAGATACTCGATCAAGGCATTGCCTCGATCAGTCAGCACAATCTCGTAACCAGCCGGAGGCTGTGCACTCGCGGGCAGCAAACGCTGCACGGCTTTGTTAGAGGGTTCGCCGACAATCTTTCGGGTTTCGAACAGGAACTTGAACTTCGGCATGATCGAACCGGGAGAGGTGATCACGGGATCATACATGTGGCGGATATGCCATTCGCGACCGGCTTCGCCCGCCTGACGGGCGCCGATATTGCGAAGGTCAGGACCGGTACGGCTGGTGCCAAGAAGCACGCGGCTTTCACGAATGTAATCGCGGGCCACGCTCTGACGCTCACCCCAGTTGCGCTCGATGTCCGCGCCAAAGCCGGGCCGGCGAACCTGCTGGGTGTGGCAGTAGATGCAACCGAGATCCTGATACACCAGCTTGCCTTGGGCAGCCAGGCCGGGGATGGATTGCGGGAAGGACTTGCCTTCGTTTTCGTCGTAAACGGGCTCAAGTTTGCCGTAAGCAATCTGGTTGGTCAGCACGATGCCGGTCCATGAGAAAGCCAGCGCAAAAAAGATACCGAGGAAAATAAGGGGCGCGCGATTCATCGAGCAGTGACCTCCAGGTCAGGATCCGGATTGCGGAAAAGTGTGGGAGCGGAGTGGTCGGCGCGTGGCTTGAGCAGCATCCAGACGAAGTTGATGGCGAAGGCGACATGGCCGACCGTGATCAGGACACCCGAATAACTCCGCAGCTCGAGCCACTTCAACGTGTGTTTAACGACGTCGATGAACGCGATATTGGGATTATTCATCTCCAAGCCTTCTTTCACACCGGCGACCGAAAGCGCGATGACCATGACAATCACGCCAACCGCAGTGGTCCAAAAGTGAATGCTGATCAACCGGGCGGACGGCCACTCCCGGTGAAGAATGCGCGGCATGATGTAATAAATGGAGCCAAACATCACCATGGTGAAGAAGGCGTAGAGGCCATGGTGGGAATGGCCGACGATCGCGTGGGTGAAGTGAACGACTTCGCTCACGCCGCGATCCGCCATAAGCGAGCCGAGCAAGCTGGAGAGCGTGTAGTTAACCGCGCCGAAAACAATGAAGCGGAGCGTCGGACTATACTTCAGGCCCTGAAAACTACCGATCATCGTGAGATGGTGATTGATCGCTGTAACGACGACCGGAACGACCATCATGAAGCTGGCAGCGATACCAGCCGTCAGCACCCAAGCCGGAACCGGACCACCGATCAGATGGTGCATGCCGGCCCAGTTGTAGAAAATCGCGAGAGACCAAAAACCGAGAACCGAGAGGTAGTAACTATGGATGGGTTTACCGAGGACTTTCGGAAGAAAATAATAAACCGCGGCAATGCCAATGGGGGTGAACCAGAGGCCGAGGACGTTGTGGGCAAACCACCAGTTGACCAGCGCCTGCACCGTACCACGGGCGGGAGCAAAAATGATCATGATCTGCGCGACTGAGTACAACCAAGGGAACCAGAAAAGAGCGGCCAGGATGTACCACTGTGAAACATAGATGTGCTCCGATTTACCGAAGCGGAAAGTGATCACCGCCCAAGCCCCCACGAGCGCATAAGCGACGAAAAGCATGGGCGTGGCATACGTGGGCATTTCGAGCCACTCGACCGAGGTGCTATCACCGGCAAGAATCCCATAAAGGCCAACCGTGACGCCAACATTCCAAAGGGCGCCGGCCAGCATAAGAAGACCGCTGTGGCGGACCACCGAACGCGATAGACGCGCCATCAGCCAAAGGGCGACAGCGAAGGATGCATTCACGCTCCAACCGTAAGCGACTGCATTCAAATGCACGGTCCGCACACGGCCAAAGGTCAACCACTCGGCATCGCCCAGAAACGCCGGGTTGTGCATCTTGAACGCCGCAATCAGCCCGAAAACAGTTCCGGCCAGCAGCCAAAGAATGGCCGAGCAAAGAAAGAACATCGCCGGCGCCTTGGTGGAGTCGTCGATCTCACTCAACTCGGCACGGGATACCGTGTCGGTGGAGGTCGCCGGACTGACCGACGCGGCAAGACTGGAAACAGAAGCCATTGTGAAAAAAAGGGATGAAGCGAAGAGGCGTGGCGTTCACCGCCAATTTGCTCGGAAGGAAGAGAAATTAGCGGCGGTTGACGGCGGAATTAGCGAGGTCCTTTAGGTGCTTTTCCCGGAAAGAAGTCCGTTGGTTGTCCGATGGGTTCTTTTTCGTCGAAGATCGAGGCAGCGCCTTTTTCAAGATCGCGAAGCTGACCTTTGGTTGACGACCAATAGAGCGCGTAAACCGCTGAACCGGTGATCGCCACGGCAACGAGAAACGCGAAACCGTAAAAGAACCATTCGTTAAACCAGTCCATCCGCGGATTTATTTCTTGGCGTTAAGCTCGATGATCGTGAGCTCGACAGCGCGTGAGGTGGGCAGGCGGACAACGCCAGTGGCCTGGTCGACCCAGCCGTACGTGCTCGCAGCGGCTTTTTCTTTCGCACGCAGGTCGGCCAGAATCGTCGCACGCTCAGCAGGGGTCTTCGAACCTTCCGGCAACGGCGCCGGTTTTTGCGGCAGGTACGCGATGAACAGGATCAACAGGAAGATCGCAAAACCACCAATGATGGCGCCCAGCGTCACCCAAAAATTTTTCGGAGAAGAGGATTTATCACTCATGATGCGTGAGGCATTCGGTAATGCGAGGATCGCGGATTGGAACGAGTTTCTGCTTCGGGAAGCTGCGCAGGTATGCCCAGACGCAAACGCCACCGACACCAATCACCGACGTAATCACCCAGACCAGATTGATGGAAATAAATGGGAGCGGATCGCCATGCTCATCCTTGAGGAAAGGAAGGATGTTGTAGCAAAGGTCGATGAGGACCATGAAGAGCGTCCAGTAAACGATTGGCTTGATGCGGGAAGGGACGACCTTGTTCTTGTAGGACAAGAGATAGAGGAACGGCAGGAGGAAGTGACCAAAGAGAATCAGCATTCCCACGTATTTCCACTGGCTGGCCGTGCCGTCGGCGTGGATTTCGCGAAGGTTATACCAGAAGGTTTCTTCGGGAACATTGGCGTTCCAGGATGAGGAAGTACTGGGAGAACGTAACGTAAGCCCAGAACACTGTGAACGCGAAGATCAGCTGGCCGATCGAATGGAAGTGATTCGTGTTGAGGATACCCTTGTAGTCACCGCGGGCGAGCAACCAGAGCATGATCAAAACACCGATGCCCAAGGCGCCACGAACGCAGTTCGCGAAGAACCAGACGCCGTACATCGTGGAGAACCAGTGATACTCAAGGCTCTTGATCCAATAGATCGCGGCCAGCGTCAGGGTGATCGCGGTCAGAGCGATGCCATACGCAGCGGTCACTCGGTTCTTGCGAGTCCATTTGATGTCACCATCGAGATCCTGGCTGAAGGAAGCTTTGCGCAACTGCGAGGAGAGCCAGATCCAGACGATGAAGCAACCCGCCGTCATGTAGGTAAACATGTGGAGGTTCAGGAAGCCTGACTTCTTCACGTAGAGCACGTCGTCACCGACTGTTCCGTGCCCACCATGCACTGCATGATCGAGATTCATCCACGGCCAGATGATGTCGTGGGTGCCCATCCATGAGGCGACGACAAGCGGAGCGAACAATAGCGCGAGCCAAGGAAAGGCCGCGATTCCATGCTCAAACTGACGACGCAAAAGTACTGACCACGAGGCGTCGAAGACATGGTGGATCAAAGTCCACATGAGCATGCCGATCGCGATGGCCGTCCAGAATGTAAGGCCGACCAAGTAACACAGCGCGGCGGTATGCGCGCCGGAGACGGCAAAGCCGGCACCGGTCAACGCGAGACCAACAAGGCCGATGGCCAATGCTTTGCCTGCGCCAGTGGCGTTGGATTCAGCAGAAAGAGAGACGGGAGCAGATGCAGCGTGGGTGCTCATTTGATACCAAGCTCCGATTTATGAGAGGCGGGGACGTCTTTGATCGAGCCAGTCTGAGCACGTTGGAGTGCGCGGACGTAGGCGATGACCGCCCAGCGATCTTCGGGTGAAAGTTTATCGGCGTAGGAAAGCATGTTACCTTTGCCGTGAATGATCGTGTTATAGATTTCGCCTTCGGACATCTTGCGGAGGCGATCGTCATGGTAAGACGGAGTGGCTCCCATGCCGTAGGACTTGGTGATGCCGTTGCCGTCACCAATGGCGCCGTGGCAGGGCTGGCAATAAATCGCGAAGCGATCCTGACCACGCTCAAGAAGCTTGGCGTCGATCGAGATCGAAGCGGGGAATCCGGATGCCCAGCTACCATCGGCTTTTTTGCCGAGATGAAGATGGTCGTCCGCGCGAAGATCACCACGCGAAACAACACCCGCCGGGAGCGGACGATCAGCGCGACCATCGGCGAAAAACGGGCTGGCGGCCTGAGCCTTATACTTGGCCTGGCGGTCCATGTCAGGAAAGACCTCGAGAGGAGGCTTCGTCGAAATGGAGCCGCGGAATCCAAAAATGGAAACCGTGCCTACGACGGCGAGAGCGAGAACGAGATAAGCGTAACGCATGGCTTAGGCTTCCAGCTCCGTGATGGATTTGCCGCCGGCTTTCTCCAGAAGAGCGCGGGTTGCGGCAAAGTTGAATTTCGGGTCGCGGGCGTCGATCACGATAAAGAAAAGGTCATCCATGCCGCGGTGAATCTGGTCATACTTGAGCACGGGGTGATAGTGCATCGGAAGACGGTTCAGAAAGAACATGCCGCCGATCGTCGCAAATGCGGTGAAGAGGATCGTCAGTTCGTAGGAAACCGGGAAGGCAAACAGCGGGCTGAAAAAGGGTTTGCCGCCCACGATCAGCTTATAGTCGTAACCGCCGGTAAACCAGATCATCGACATGCCGGTCGTGAAACCAAGCAAGCCGCCGCAGAGGGAGAAGCGCGGGACGATAGAGCGTTTCACGCCCATGGCCTTGTCGAGGCCGTGGACGGGGAACGGGGTGATGCAGTCCCAGGATTTGTAGCCCGCGTCGCGAACCATTTCGGCCGCGTGCATGACGTCGGGCGTGGTTTCGAACGTGGCGATCAGGCCATGTGGTTGTGCTGCCATTTTCTCAGTGAAAAGTTAAAGGTTTGAGGGAATGACGGCTCAGTGGTGATCGTGGCCGGCGTGAGCGTCGGCCTGCGGAGTGACAGCCTTGATTTCCGCCATCGGCATGATGGGAAGGAACCGGATGAAGAGGAGGAACAGCACCGAGAATACGCCGAAGGTGCCGAAGAAGGTGAAGATTTCGACGATCGACGGGCTGTAGTAACCCCAGCTCGAGGGCAGGAAGTCACGCGCCAGCGACGTGACAATGATCACGAAGCGCTCGAACCACATGCCGACGTTGACGAAGATCGAGAGCACCCAGACGAAGGTGGTGTTGTTACGAACCCACTTCGACCAGAAGAACTGCGGCGTGATGACGTTGCAGCCGATCATAATCCAGTAAGCCCATGCGTAGTTACCGAAGGCGCGGTTCACGAAAGCAAAGCCTTCGTAGGGATTCGCGCCGTACCACGCGATGAAGAACTCCATGCCGTAGGCGTAACCGACGATGGTGCCGGTCGCCAACGTGATCTTACACATGCAGTCGATGTGGTACTGCGTGATGAGATCCTCGAGTTTGAAGATCGCACGCAGCGGCAGCATGAGCGTAAGCACCATGCCGAAGCCCGAGAAAATGGCGCCCGCAACGAAGTATGGAGGGAAGATCGTCGTGTGCCAGCCAGGGAGGAGGGAAACAGCGAAGTCGAAGGAGACGATGGTGTGCACCGAAAGCACGAGCGGCGTGGAGATACCGGCGAGGATCAGGTACGCCATTTCGTAGTTGCTCCAGTGGCGGTTCGAGCCGCGCCAGCCCATGGCGAAGAAGCCGTAGAGCGAGGAACGCAGTTTGTTACCGGCCTTGTAGAAACGATCGCGGAGCACCGCGAGGTCAGGAATCAAACCGACGTACCAGAAGAGAACGGAAACCGTACCGTAGGTCGAAACGGCGAACACGTCCCACTCGAGCGGCGAACGGAAGTTCTGCCAGATGTAGTTGGCGTTCGGGATCGGGAAGAGATACCAGGCAAACCAAACACGACCGACGTGGAAGACCGGGAAGATACCGGCGCAAACGACGGCAAAAATCGTCATGGCTTCGGCGGCGCGATTGATCGAGGTGCGCCACTTCTGACGCAACAAACACAAGATCGCCGAGATCAAGGTGCCGGCGTGGCCGATACCGATCCAGAACACGAAGTTGACGATATCCCACGCCCAGTTGACTGGATTCGCATGGCCCCACACGCCGACGCCGGTGGCGACGAGGTAGGTGATGCCTGCGACCGTGAACGAGGCCACGCAGCAAGCGAGGACGAAGCAAACCCACCACCAAGTGGGAGTCTTGCCCTCGATGATCGAGCATACCTTGTCGGTGATCCACGCAAAGCTGCGGTTGTTTTCAACCAGGACAGCGCGCGGGAGGACCGCAGGTTTGACCTCTTTAAGAATCGCCGGAGCGGCGTGATCAGTGGCGTGAGCCATTAGCTGAGCCCTCCGATGCGCTTAAGGTTCTGGAGCGAGGTGTGGCCATGCTCATTTTTAGCGGGTTCGCCGTGAGTCTTGTGCTCCCCTTCCCCATGCGAGTCGTGATCGTGGCCGTGGCCATGACCGTCGCCGTGCTGAGGGTGGTTCTTGTTTTGGTATTCCTGACGGCTGAAAGGAGTCGAGATGGACGCGTAGTCTGGCATCGACGGATTCGGATTGCGGAGCTTTCCGAGGAAGGTCGTGCGCGGGCGGATATTGAGATAGCCGAGAAGCGCATAATCCTGCTCGCGAGCCTTCGCTTTGGAGACTTCGCTGGTCGGATCGCTGATGTCGCCGAAAAGGATGCTGTCGATCGGACAGGCCTGCTGGCAGGCAACCTTGATCGTACCATCGGGAATCTTCACGTCGGCGGAAGCCTTCGCTTTCACCTTTTGCGCGATCTTGGCCTGCTGGATGCGTTGCACGCAATAGGTGCACTTTTCCATCACGCCGCGCATGCGCACGGTGACGTCGGGATTCTTCACCATCTTGACGAGCTCGGGCATGCCGCTGTCGCCCAGCGGTCCCATGTAAAGCTGGTCGAGGTGACGCTTGTTCCAGTCGAAGAAGTTGAATCGGCGAACCTTGTACGGGCAGTTATTTGCGCAGTAACGGGTACCGATGCAGCGATTGTACGCCATGCCGTTGAGGCCTTCTTCATCGTGCACAGTCGCATTGACCGGGCAGACGGTTTCGCACGGAGCGGTTTCGCAATGCTGACAGGCGATCGGCTGGAGGGAAACCTGCGGATCTTCGGGGATCTGCTTGTTGCCTTCGCCACCGAAAGCAGCGGCGTCCGCTTTGCCGTCCGAATAATAACGGTCGAGACGGATCCAGTGCATTTCACGACCGCGGAGGACCTGATCCTTGCCGACGATCGGAATGTTGTTCTCGGCCTGACATGCGATGATGCACGCGTTGCACCCGATGCAGGTATTCAGATCGATCGACATACCCCACTGGTGAACACCGGTGAAGGCTGGCGTGACGTAGAGAGAGCCACCGCGCGGCAGCTCTTTGGCGCGTTTCGCGTTCAGTTCTGCACGCTCTTCGCGGGAAAGCTTGTTGTCGTTAACAGGGGTGTTGTCCGCGCCATAAATGGCGGGTGAGTGCGACTCGGTACCAAAGGTATCAACGAAGCCTGGATCTTTCTGGTACTCGTCGAAGTTGGCTTCGCGCACGATGTCGCGGCCTTCCATCGACCAGTGCTCCTGGGTGTTCGCGAGGCGATAGCGTTCGCCGGTGATCTTGATCGTCGCGCCAGTCGCGAAGCTCAGTCCAGCGGAGGTGCGAAGAGGGTAGGCATTGAAGCCCTGCCCCTGCCCCACGCGGCCTGAGACGGTACGACCATAACCGAGCGGAAGGATGATCGTGTAGTTGGAAAGACCCGGCTGGATATGAACCGGTCCTTTGATGGTACGACCACCAATGGTGATTTCGGCAACATGGGCGTTTTCCTTGCCCATGACGAAATCGGCCTCTTCAACACGGGCGACCTGCGGGTTCGACCCCTTCGGGGTAACGCCGAGTTCGTTGGCGAGGCGCGGGCTGATGAGAATAGCGTTGTCCCAAGCGATCTTGGTGATCGGATCCGGGCATTCTTGCAGCCAGCCGTTATTGGCGAAACGTCCGTCATCGACCTTCTGGTCGGTCGTGAAACGGACCTCGAGATTGTTTTGGGAAAGCTCCGGGAACTTCGGAACGTTGCTGAGCAAACGACCGAGATGGTTGTCGACTGTGGTGACGGAAGCCTTCGGGAAGGCAGTTCCGGCCAGTACACCGTCGTGAAGGAATTTGCGGAAGACTTCAGCGGAATCGCCGCCAGCCAGCGAGGTGATCGTCTGGTAGACCAGAGAATAGGGATCAGTCGCGACTTCGCCACCAATGCGCGCCAGCACCTCGAGTTCGGTCAGACCGTTGAAGAGCGGCAGAATCATCGGCTGAACCGCAACAATCGTACCATCAGCCGTGCGGGCATCGCCCCACGATTCGAGGTAGTGCGTGGCTCCGATATGAGCGGAGGCGGCTGTCGACGTTTCATCGACGTAGTAGCCATAACGAATGACTTCGGAAACTGACTTTTGGAGGGCAGCCCAGTCGAGATCAGCGGGAGCGTTGTAGACGGGGTTGCCACCGAGGACGACCAGCGTCTTGACCGAACCCGACTTGATTGATGCAGCGAGATCGTTGATCGATGCAGCGGAGGACGGATCGACCTCGAGGAAGTCGACCGTCTTGCCGACGTTGCCGAGGACAACGTTGATCGCATAGACAAGGGCGTGCACTTCGGCAGGCAGATGTGCACCTGCGACTACGAGGGATTCGCCCTTGTGGGCCTTGAGATCATCCACGCAAGCGGAGATCCACTTATCCTTGTCCTTGAAATCGAGGCCCTGAGCCAGCGAGGCGAAGAACGAGTCGCCCGTGACCTGGGCAGCCAGTGCTGCAGCGAGGGCGAGCATGTGGCTCGACGCGAGACGGAGGCGATGATCCGCCATGCCGCCGGTGAGCGAGAAACCGCTCTCAACCACATAGAGGCGATTCATGTCGTCCTTTACGGACGTGACTTTGCGGCCCTTGGTGAACTCGCGCGAATAGTAGAGACTGGCGGCTTCCGAATGGAAGAAGTCGGCATCAAGGGAGACGATGCGCTTGGCCTTGGCGAATTGGTAGAGTGGCTGGACGTTCTTACCAAACGCTGCCTGACCGGCGGCGAAAGGAACAGTCCCGCTGACCGGTTCATACTCGGCCCAGATGGCTTTGGGGAACTTGGCCTTCAGGCGGGCAACGAGAGCGGTGCGCGTGGGAGAACCCGACTCTTCAGCGAGGAACGCCAGACCCGCGCCCTGCGAGGCTTCGTAGGCTTTGCCAATGGAGGCGAGCTTGTCTTGAATCGCAGCGATCGTGACGGCCGTGCCGCCGATCGTGTGGGTCGTGGCGCGATCTGGATCGTAGAGATCGAGAACCGAAGCCTGAACGAAAGCGTTCGAACCACCGCCGTAAGGAGCGTAGCTCGGGTTGCCCTCGAGCTTGGTCGGACGGCCTTGGTGAGTTTCAGCAATCACCGGAATCGCCGAACGGCGCATCGGCATCGCTGTCGCGAAATAGAGCGGAAGGCCGGGAATCACTCCTTCGACGGATTTGCCGTAAGGAAGGATGTTTGCCTCGGGACGGCGGCAGCCGGCGGCGAGACCAACGCCACCGAGGGCGAAGGAGGCAGCCATGAGCTTGAAGAACTGACGACGGTCCACGCCGTCGAGGTTCGAAGCGCCTTCAGGGAACTCGCGTTCGAGATGCTGCTTGAAGCCCGGCGTGGCGGCCATCTCATCGAGGCTGCGCCAGTATTTCGGGCCGTTAAGCTGCTCGCTTGGGGAGGGTTCGGGATGGAGGACTTTGCGTTTCATCAGCGATGGCAACCAGTGCAGCTTTGCGGAGGCGAAATTTTGTTGTTCTTAACGAAGTCAGCAGCCCACTTGGCATGTTCAGCCTCTTGTTCAGGCTTCCAGTTCAGGTTGGTGATCTGGTCGAGAGGACGGACGTGAGCAGCGGGGTTGCGATGGCAATCAAGGCAGAAGCCCATGGAAAGCGGCTTCGCATGTGTCACGACGTCCATCTGGTTGATCTGACCATGGCACTCGACGCACGAGATACCGCGGTTCACGTGAACGGCGTGGTTAAAGTAAACGTAGTCGGGCGTCTGGTGGACCTTGACCCACTTGACCGGATCACCCGAGGCGAAGCTTTCGCGAATCGGTGCCAGCGCGGGGCTGTCGGTCTTCACCTGATTATGGCAGTTCATGCACGTCTGCGACGTGGGAACCGTGGAGTTGGCGCCTTTATCAACACCGATATGGCAGTAGCGGCAGTCGATGCCCAGCTGGCCATTATGAAGCGCGTGGCTGAACGGGACCGGCTGGACCGGGGCGTAGCCGATACGCGTATACTTGGGCGTTGCGTAGTAGGTCGTGGCGGCGGTGACGACGCCCACGAGAACCAGCACGAAGATGATGATTTGGAGCGGCAGCTTGTTGGCCGACTTGGGGAAAATATGCGACATAAGCCGAAAGGGCGTTAGACGGTGTCGCTCGTACGAGCGACCGCGCGCGTCTCAGTGCGCAATTTGAAAGGTGCGGATGCCGAAACCGGAGCGGCCGCAGCAGATGGAGATTTCCCAAGCAACTTAGGCGCGATGCCGGCGACAGCCAGCAGGCCTAGAAACTTGGCAAAGAAACTCTTTCGAGAGTGTTGAGTGCTCACAGTTCTTCGTAAAAAGTTAAAGTCGAAGTGCAGCGAAGGCCGCGAGGATTAGATTGTAAACCAAAATTTAGAATCGGGGATTTTTTTTGCTATTAGAATAAGGCCGGACACGCGCCGGCGTCCGCGTTGCTTATCATGAAAGGTGGCATGCATAGGATAAGTTCCGTGAGGCAATCCGCATGCCAGGGTCATACGAAGACGCCATCACGCATGGGACGGACTATGTCGCAGCGTTGGGCGATGTCCGGGTTGTGGGTGACGAGAACAATCGCCTGACCGTGTTCCCTGGCAAGGCGGGTCATCAGATCGAATGCGATGCCCGAGTTCTTCACGTCGAGATTACCCGTCGGCTCGTCTGCGAGGAGAATCGACGGTTGATTCGCGAGCGCACGGGCAATCGCCACACGCTGCTGTTCGCCACCTGAAAGATGGGTGGCCAGACGGTGGGTTTTCGCACCCAGCCCAACCGCATCCAAGAGCATCTTCGCACGATCCACCATTTCGGCGGGTCGAAGACGTCCGAGCTTACGCATCGGAATCATGACGTTTTCGAGGGCGGTGAACTCCAGCATCAGGAAGTGAAACTGAAAAACAAAGCCGATGTGCTCATTGCGAGTCCGAGTGCGCTCTTCATCACCGGCAGCGGCCAGGTTTTTGCCACCAATCCATATCTCGCCACCGTCCGGCCGGTCCAGCAGGCCAAGGAGGTAAAGAAGCGTGCTTTTACCACAGCCCGATGGACCAACAATGGCCGTAACGGTCGAAGGCGCGGCGGAAAAAGACACCTCGCGGAGCACATGGACACGCCCCTCCCCTTCACCGAGATAACGCACCAGTCGCTCGCAACGGATCGATTCGCCGCGCGGAGCCAAAGGCTGCGCAGACTGCGCGGCTGGCGGTTTGCCGCTGCTGGCGTTGCTCATTGTGAAGCCCCCCGGATGATTGCCGCCGGCTCGAGGCGCGCGGCACGCCTTGCGGGCAGCCAGCTTGCAACGAAGACCACCACGGTCGCCGCAGCCGCAGCCGCGAGATAGTGCTCAAAACTCCAGGCCACCACCACGTGATCGGTTGAAAAAATACCGCGCACGGAAATGGGCACACTGGAGACCACGTATGTGCTCGCCACTCCGAGCGCCCAGCCTGACGCCACGCCCATCAAAAGAACCAGCAGGCCTTGCAGCATAAAAACCGAAGCGATGTCGCCGCGCGTAAACCCCATCGATCGCAAAATCGCGATGTCCTTGGTCTTTTCCATGACGATCATCGCGAGGGTATTAAACATGCCGAGGCCGGACACGATGATGATCGTTGAGACCATGATCGCCGCCGCGATGCGGAAAAATAAAAACACGTCCAGCCACACCTTCTCGCGTTGCTGCCAGCTCGTGGCACGGTGGCTGGCGACCAGCTCGATCTGACGCGCAATCTCCGGCGCACGTGAGGCGTCCTTCAACGCCAGTTGCAGAAAACTCGCGCCGTACGGCCGTTTCAGCAGCGTGCGCGCTTCGCTCAGATGGAGGAATATCCGCACCCGGTCGATCTCGCGCACACCGGTTTCATAGATGGCCGCCACCTTGTAGCGCGTCGACTGGCCGGCATAGGTGAGCAACACCGAGTTTCCCGGGCTGATTCGCAGACGCTCAGCGAGGGCCGATCCGACCAAAATCCCGGAGGGCGAATCGCGAAACGCCCCCAGCTCGCCCAACACGATCTGCTCGGCCAGATTCGAAACGGCAGTGTGATCGTCGACTTCGATGCCGATCACCTGCGCGTTATCCTCACGTGTGGCTGACTGGATGAGCACACTGCCGCGCACGACTTCCGACATGCCGGTGATTTCCGGAAACCGGCCAAGCGACTCCCGCAGCAAACGGGGTTCAGCGATGCCCTCCTGGTAACGACGCTCGCTTTCCACCGTGATCGCCGCAACCGGTCCTTTTGCTTCCGCGCCATTCCCCTCGACCGGAATGTTCACGGTCGTCGCCTGGAATTTATCCTCCACACGGATCGCACCGTCGGTGCCAAGAATCGTGCGCACGAAAAAATCCCGAAACCCCGACGTCACCGCCTGTGTGAGGACAATGAAGCCCACGCCAAAAGCGATGCCCGCGAGGCTCATGGCCATCGAGCGTTTCTTCGCCAGCAGGAAACGCAGAGCGATCTGCAGATTCGTGCGCATCAACGACTCGTTTCCCGCACCGTGCGCACTTTCTGCCCGTCACGGAATCCTGCCGGGTTGGCCACGATCACCTGGTCACCCTCCTGCACTCCCGAGATGATTTCCGTGTACTTCATGTTGGCGTATCCAACGACCACAGGCACGTAGCGTGCAACGCCGTCACGTACAACAAAGAGCGCATGCCCCAGCATGGAACGCCGCTCGGCCAGCAACGTCCCTTCGTGGCGATCAATGACGATGGTCGCTTCCCCCGTCAGACCCGGAGCCAGCAACACTTCGTCGATATCCAGCGTCAGGAATGCCGTGTAACGCTTCGTGCGCTCATCCGCTCCGGGAAGAACGCGCGCCACCTTTCCGTTGAAAAGCTTACCACCATACCCGAGTAGCTGCACGTTGGCCGCGAGGCCCGGACGTACGCCGGCAATGTTTTCTTCGCTGATCTGTGCCTGCACCAACCGGGCCTTTGAGATGACACGGGCAAGCAACTGGCCGCCAGTGACGAGCTCGCCATTGATGGCGAAGATTTCAGAAACCGTGCCGTCGTCCGGCGCGAGCACCCGCATCTTTTCCAACTGACGACGTTTCGTCTTCAGCGTGTTTTCAAAATTATCGAGCGTCTGCCGGTTATTGATATTCTCCGCGGCCAGTCGGTCCTGCGTCTGGATCAACGCGCGTTTCGAGCGATCGAGTTCGACCTGCGCCAGTCTGCCCTGCTCCACCAGCCGCGTGTGGTTGCGAATCGTTTCCTCGGCCGTCGCGATCTCAAAGCGGATCGGCGACCCCAATTCGATACGGTCCTTCGCCGCCTTGTAGTCGGCCTCCCAGCGCTCGATTTCCAGTTCAAGATCCTTGGGATCGATCTCAAATAAAACATCGCCCGCCTTCACCTCGCTGCCGAGCTGCACGTGCGACTTTATGATACGTCCGCCGGACTCGCTCTTGATCTCCATGCGGAATTCCTCGGACACGAGAATGTTCGCCGGCACCGCCTGCACCGCCGGCCCGCGCACAATCGGCCCGACCACCGCAACCGGCTGGCTCTGTTGGTAGCCAAACCAGCCCGCCGCGCCAAGCGCCAGCAGCAGTCCGCCGGTCACCAAAGTTTTCGTCGAAGACATAGAAATAGGAAACGTTTCTCCTGGATGTTACCGGTTGAACGCCTGGCGCGGCGCAAGCTGCAACGCCGGATCAAGCCCGCGGTCGGAGAGATAACTCGCGAGAGCCGTATAAAAATCCGCACGCATCATGTTCGTCGATTGAATGGACGCATCCGACAGCCGACGAGCATCATCAATCGCACTGCTGGGAGCCCAACCCGCCGCCACATCTTTCTCCGCAGCCGCCACGCCGCCGCGCGCTCCCGAAAGGCTCTTTTCCGACTCCTGCAACTGACGCCACAGAAGCTGCAACTTCTCCACGTTTGCCTTGCGGGTGTCCGCATCAAGCCGGGCGGTCTGATAGCGATCTGCCTCGTAGGCACGCATCCTTGCGAGCGCCGCTTTCTGTGCGGCCTGCGAACTATAGCCGTCAAAAATCGCCCAGTTCACAGTCGCGAACGCATTCCATGAAGTGATAATGGTCTTCGGTCCCAGCTGATTGGTATCAGGCGCGCGATTATCCTGATTCACGGAAAAACTCAGACCCATTTTGGGACGAAGCCGCGTCTTCTGGATCTCATAGTTGAGTTTCTCCGCCTGAACGTAGTCGTTGAGATTTTGCAAAGCAATCGACGGGAGCCCGTTCTCCTCGCCTGACAAGGCCTTGATCGCCGCATCGAGCGGGGGTAACGCCGGCAGCTCGGCTACTGGCTTCGGAAGCTTTTCCACAGGCACTCCCGTGATACGGGCAAAATCGCGGGCCAGCGTATCGCGCTCGCCGGCGAGCCGCTGGATATCGAGGCGCACGGAAATGATTTTCGCATCGACCGTTCCTGATTCTGTCGACGCCGCAAATCCATCAGCCACCTGCTTCTTCGCAAATTCCAGTTCACGTTCGAGGTCCGCGAGATTTTTCTGCGCCAGGTTCAAGGCGCCGGTCGCGATGACTAGATTAAAATAGCGGCGACGCAAATCCACGGCGAGCAACCGGCGCGTCTCATCGAGATTCCGGGAAGAGATCGCACGATAAAGATTTCCCACCTCGTAGCCCTTGGAAAGTGCACCCCAATGGTAAAGCGGCTGGCTCACGCCAACATTGTAGAGCAGAGCTTCGATGGTGCGCGTCGGCACTGGATCATCTTTGCGCTGCTCGTAAATCACCCCGGCATTCACCCAGGCCGATGCCTGAGGTAACATCGGCGAGCGCGCGATCCTGGCATTTTGCGTCGATTGTTCCGCCTCCCAGCGCCGCATCAGGATCGTCGGACCGTTTTCCAGCCCCACCCTCATCAACTCTTCCAGACCGGGCAAATTTCGCTCCGGCAATGCTGCCAGCAACGGATCCACTGACTTCGTCTCGACCGACGCTGGGACCGGCTCCCCGGCCACCACAAACGCACATCCCAGCAACTGCACCGTCAGCCACAGAATATGAGGACGCAAAAATGACATTCGATCGACGACGTGAGTAAAAAAGATTGGTCTTGGACGGGAGTTTTTCAGCACAAGGTCCGCCCGGCCGAAGACGAGCGGAAAAATGACAGGCCGCCACCGACATCCGTAATCGCAAACAGCTCCCTGAAATCTCCGGCGTCCTTTTTCGCAAACTCGTGCTATAGTCTGCCCGCATGATTTTCCTTCGCAGCATTGAGCGGCTGAGTGGCGAGCCCGAAGGCTATACCAACACCCCGTTCGCAATTCCCCGCCTGGTCTCCCTGCGCAGCCTCACCTTCACAGCCCCCGTCACATTTTTGACCGGCGAGAACGGCTCGACCCAGTCCACCCTGCTCGCGGCGATCGCCCTTCGCGCGAAACTGCCCCTGCCCGCCGAGCTGCCACCCGAACACGAACCCGCGCTGGCCGCCTGCCACCGCCTCGCACGCAACCTCAACCTTCATTGGTCACCCAAAACCAACTACGGGGTTTTTCTTCGCGCCTGTGACCTGCACTGCCTCGAGGGCGAAGCCTGTCTCGAAATGCTGCGCAGTCGCTGCGTGCCCGGCGGCCTTCACCTGATCGACACGCCCGAGTGCACATTCCCCCCTCAACGACAACTCGCCTTGATCGCCTTGATCAAGTCACTGGTCGGCGGCAACGCCCAGTTCATCATCGCCACCAACTCCCCGCTCCTGCTCGCGTTTCCCGACGCCCAGATCCTCGATTTCGACGCCCCGGAGGTCATTCAGCGCAACTACGATGAAGTCCCCGCGGTGAAGTTCATGCGCACCTTCCTCGGCGACCCCGACGAACACGTCCGCAAGTTATAGCCACGTCCGGTTCGCCGCTTCCGCGTTTCCGCGATTGCCCGGATCTGAAAATCCCCTTGGCTCCGCGTTTTTCGCCCATGCGCTTCTACAAGTATCACGCCCTCGGCAACGACTACATCGTGCTCAATCCGGCCGATTTCCCCACGTGGAAACCCGCCCCCACGCTCGACCAGATCCGCGTCGTCTGCCACCGCAATTTCGGTGTCGGCTCCGACGGCATCCTCTGGGGCCCGCTTCCGTCCTCGAAGGCGGAGTTCGGCCTGCGCATTTTCAACCCCGACGGCTCCGAAGCCGAAAAGTCCGGCAACGGCCTTCGCATTTTCTCGCGCTACCTCTGGGACCGGAAGCTCGTCAAAAACCCCGACTTCACCATCGAGGTCCCCGGCGGCCTCGTTCGCTCCGTCATCCTGGACAACGGCCAGCTCATCAAAATCGCGATGGGCAACGTCTCCTTCGACAGCGCCAAGATTCCCGTGAATCTCACCGGCGCGCCTCGCGAAGTCATCAACGAGAAAATCAAGATCCTCGACCGCGAGTTCACCTATTGCGCCGCGACCATCGGTAACCCGCACTGCGTTCTTCCTCTCCCTGAAGTGACTTCGGAAATCGCGCACAAGTACGGCCCGCATCTCGAGGTTCACACCAACTTCCCGCGCAAGACCAACGTTCAGTTCCTCCAGATCCTCGACCGCAAAAACATCCGCATCGAGATCTGGGAGCGCGGCGCCGGTTACACGCTCGCCTCCGGCAGCAGCTCCAGCGCCGCCGCTGCTGTTGCCCATCGCCTCGGCCTCGTTGACAAGGACATCACCGTCCACATGCCCGGCGGCAAAATCGGCATCGAGATCGGCGACAACTTCTCGATCATGATGACCGGCACGGTGAACAAAGTCGCCGAGGGCGACATGCACGCCGAACTTTTCGCAGTGAAAGTCTGATTCGCTGCAGGAGCGGCTCTACGCCGCGATCTTCGCTCGCAAGGCCCGGGAACGCCCGGGCCTTTTTCATGCCCGCTTGCCGAGTACATAAAACCTCGCACGCTCCGCGCCATGCGCCTCCGCCCCCTTTTGTCGCCTTTCTCATCGTTACTCTCGCTTTTATCCGTTTTCGCCTTCGTCGCTGCGTGCAGCAGCATCTCCGCCGCCCCCAAAATCCTCAACTACGGCAACGGGGCCGAACCCCAGGATCTCGATCCGCAAGTCATCACCGGCGTCCCCGAGCACCACATCATCGATTCGCTCTTTGAGGGCCTTGTCATGCCCGCGCCCGACGGACAAAGCGTCGCCCCCGGCGTCGCCGAGCGCTGGGATATCTCCGCCGACGCACTCACCTACACGTTCCATCTGCGCGCCGACGCACGCTGGTCCAACGGCGATCCCGTCACCGCCCAGGACTTCATACGCTCCTACAAACGCATGCTCACCCTCGAGCTCGGAGCCGACTACGCCTACATGCTCTTCCTCGTCGCTGGCGCCGAAGATTACCACGCGGGGAAAATCACCGATTTCAGCAAGACCGGCTTCCATGCAGTCGACGACCGCACGCTTCAAATCACGCTTCGCAAGCCGGCCACATTCTTCCTGAAATCCCTGGTCCACTGCGCCTGGTTCCCCGTCCACATCCCCACGCTCGAAAAATTCGACGCCGTCACGCACAAGGGCACCCGCTGGACCCGTCCCGAAAACCTCGTGGGCAACGGCGCTTTCGTCCTCACCGACTGGCGGCCCGGCCAGAGAATCACCGTCTCCCGTTCCCCCACTTACTGGGATCGCGCCAGCGTGAAACTCGACGAAATCCATTTTCACCCGATCGAGCTTCCCGACAACGAGGAGAAAATGTTCCGCACCGGCCAGCTCCACATCACCCACGAGATTCCCCGCGCCAAAATCGCCACCTACCAGCGCGACCAGCCCGCGCAGCTCAGTCTCGAGCCGTATTGCGGCGTCTATTACTACCGGTTCAACACCTCAAAAAAACCCTTCGATGATGTCCGCGTGCGCCGGGCCTTCGCGCTCTCCATCGACCGCGAGACCATCGTGAAATTCGTCACACGCGGCGGAGAAACGCCTGCCTACAATTTCGTCCCTGCTAACGTCAGCGGTTTCGTCAGCGAAAATCGTCTCACCGTGAACATCGCCGAGGCCCGGCGCCTGCTCGCCGAAGCCGGTTATCCCGACGGCAAGGGAATTCCCAAGATCGAACTGCTCTACAACACCGACACCAAGCACCGCAATATCGGCGAAGCGCTTCAGCAGATGTGGAAGAAAAACCTGGGCGTCACCATCAGTCTCACGAATCAAGAGTGGAAGGTGTACATCGCCGCGCAAAAAGCGGGCGATTTTCAGTTCCAGCGCGCCGGCTGGATCGCCGACTACGTCGACCCCAATGTCTTCTTCGACCTCTGGATGACGGGCGGCGGCAACAACAACACACAATGGGGAAACCTGGAATATGACCGCCTCCTGACCGCTTCACTCGACGCCAAGACCGAGGCCGAACGTTACGCGATCTATCAGAAAATGGAGAAAATCCTGATCGATGAGGTGCCCGTCATGCCCATTTATTTCTACACGAATCCCCGCCTGATTTCGCCACAGGTACGCAACTTCAAGTCCACCCCGCTCGATACCTATCCGTGGAAGCACATCGATCTCGCCCAGTAAGCGAGACCCGCCGGCAACACTTCTCAACGATTACGGCACCGGCGAAGCCCAGACTTGTCACCTCACGTGCGCGCTCGCACCGTCACCGGCCGATCTCGCTGAATGCTCCGCTTTTTCATCTCCCGCTTTATCCAATCCTGCATCGCGCTGTTCATCATCATCACAGCGACGTTTTTCATGCAGCGTTTCGTGCCGGGCGGCCCGTTCACCCAGGAACGCGCCACCACACCGGAGATCGAGCAACGCATCAAGGCGTACTACCGTCTCAACGACCCGCTCTGGAAACAGTACGCGGACTACATGTGGGACATCACGCCCAAGAAATTCGCCCCGCTTGAACTCAAAAACGGCCTCGATTTTAAGGCCGCCTTCGGCATGGACCTGCGGCCTTCGTACCGGTACGCCAGCTACACCGTAAACGAGATCATCGCCGACAAACTCCCTGTCTCGCTCGAGCTCGGTTTCCTCGCACTGATAGTCGCCCTCGTCGTCGGCGTCCCGCTCGGGGTGCTCGCCGCGATGCGGCGCAATACGTGGGCTCGACTGATGGCGCGTCCACCTTCGGCATGGCAGGCATCTCCACCCCGACCTTCGTCGTCGGACCAATCGCCGTGCTCCTCTTCGCGATTTACTGGAGGCAGGTTCCCGCCTCCGGCTGGGTTCGCTGGGACGAAATCGCCAGCGGACGCCAGACTCTGGGCGACCTCGTCGCCAGCCGTCTTCTTCCCGCGCTCGTGCTCGGCCTGGCCTTCGCCGCGCCGATCCTGCGCATCACGCGTGGCGGCATGCTGGACGTGCTCAATCAGGATTTCATCCGCACCGCCCGCGCCAAGGGCGCCTCTGAACTGCGCATCGTGTTGCGCCACGGCTTGCGCGGCGGATTGCTGCCGCTCGTCTCCTACCTCGGACCGGCGATCGCCGCTGTGCTCACGGGCTCGTTCGTGATCGAAACCATTTTCCAGATTCCCGGCCTCGGCCGCGAATTCGTCACGAGCATCAACAACCGCGACTACATGCTAGTGATCGGCACCGTGATCATCTACGCAGGCTTCATCATGGCGCTCAACCTCGCCGCCGACGTCATCCAGGCATGGATGAACCCAAAGATCCGCCTCGAATCCTGACCGCGCCATGCCCGCCGCTCCCTCTATTTCTCCCGCCTCTGCCAGCCCGGCACCCGTTCAGATCGAACACGGCACATCCCTCTGGCGCGACGCTTGGAATCGTCTGCGCAAAAACAAACTCGCTGTCTTCGGCATGGTGTCGCTCGCGATCATCACGCTGGCCTGCGTGTTCGGTCCGATGATCAGCCCCTACAGCATTTCGGAAATGCCCTTTGAAAACGTCGGTGAACCGCCCAGTTGGAAACACTGGTTCGGCACCGACGACAACGGCGGCCGCGATCTGATGGTGCGCGTACTCGTGGGCGGACGCCTCTCCCTCGCCGTCGGTCTGTGCGCCACTTTTGTCGCCCTCACCATCGGTGTCACCTACGGTGCGATCGCCGGCTATGTCGGAGGCAAACTCGACGCACTCATGATGCGCATCGTCGACATCATCTACGCCCTGCCGTTCACGATTTTCGTGATCCTGCTGATGGTTTTCACCCGCACACTGACGCTCAAATACAACCTCAGTGCAGGCTTCGACCTCATGCTAATCTTCGCCGCCATCGGTGCTGTCGAGTGGCTGACCATGGCGCGCATCGTCCGTGGCCAGGTGATGTCGATCAAGAAGATGGAATACATCGAGGCGGCCCGCTCGCTCGGCTACGGTCCGATGCGCATCATTTTCCGCCATATCCTTCCCAACACCCTCGGCCCGATCATCGTCTACACGACGCTCACAATTCCCTCCGTCATGCTGCTCGAAGCATTCCTCAGCTACCTCGGGTTGGGGGTGCAGGCACCCATGAGTTCCTGGGGCGTCCTGCTAAACGACGGTCAGCAAAAGATGGAAGAGTTTCCCTGGCTTCTGCTCTTTCCCGCCGGGATGTTTTCCTGGACGCTCTTCTCCCTGAATTTCCTCGGCGATGGCCTCCGTGACGCACTCGACGTCCGTTCCTCGAAAGACTGAGCTATCTCCGGCCGGTAAACTCATTTCACGACATGCGCCGTTTCATCCCCTACTTCAGGTATCTCAAACCGGTGCGCTGGCATCTCATCACAGCCATCGCTTGCGGGATTCTTTTCGGAGCAGCCAACGGCGCCGGCCTGCCTCTGATGATGAAGTTGGTTTTTCCCGTCGTCTTCAAGGAGGGCACCCGAGCCCTCCCCGAACGGTGGGACAAAAAGCATCTGAAGAAACAGCTGGAGCTCACCACCGAACAACTCAGCCGTCTCGATCCGCTCCTGCACGAGGCCGAGCTGAAATTCCAATCAGGTCTCGATCAACGCGCGGCGATCGATGCCCGTCTCGAACAGGACTTCAAAGCGCTGCTTACTCCAGAACAGCTCGAAAAATTTTCTCCAAAACCGCTCGTCTCGCCAAAACTTACCACGCTCCAGCTCTGGCTGGTCGCACTCTGGCTTCCCGGAGTCTTTCTCGTTCGCGGCCTTTCCGGCTATTTCAATTCCTACCTCATTCAGTTCTGCGGCACCCGCGTTCTCGAGGCCATCCGCACCGACTACTTCCGGAAACTTCAGGCACTGCCCCTGGCGTTTTTCCAACGCGTCTCCACCGGCGACCTGATCACCCGCGGCCTCGGCGACGCCGCCCAGCTCCAGAATACCATCACGACGCTCGCGAATGAAATCGTGAAACAACCGGCCTCGCTCTGCGGAGCGTTGGGATTTCTCATCTATCTCGCCTTCGCGGAAAGAGGCATCGGACTGGTCCTCGTCACGCTCGCCATCGTGCCCGTCTGTGTTCTGCCGATACGCTACGTCGGCAAGAAAATGCTCCAGAAAGCCCACCAGCTCCAAAGCGAAGCCGGCAGTATAACGGAGCGCTTCACCGAAAACCTCGCGGCCGTGAAGGAAGTCCGCGCCTTTGCCATGGAAGAGACGGAAGTGAGCCGCTTCAGCCGGCTCAGTCACGTCATGGTGCGCGCCCAGATGAAGGTCGCCAAATACGCCCAAAGCCTCACGCCCACCATCGAGGTCATTTCAGCCATCGGTATTTCGATCACCTTCGTCTACGTTTATCAGGTCGGTATTTCCCTCGGCTCCTTCCTCGCCATCATCGGCGCTCTCTTCACCTGCTACGATCCCATCAAAAAACTGGGCAGCCTCAGCAATGAAATCGTCCGCGGTGAAGCCGCGCTGAGCCGGATCGAAGAGGTCCTGAATGAGCCGTTGTCCATCAAGGACCCGGAGAATCCCGTCCCGGTCGATCGCCTGCAGGGAAACATCACATTCGAAAAAGTGGAGTTCTCCTACAAGGCCGACACTCCCGTCCTCAAGAACATCACCACCAAAATCCCCGCAGGCACCATCTGCGCGTTGGTCGGTCCCTCAGGTGCTGGCAAGACCACCTTCGCCAACATCGTCCCGCGCTTCTATGATGTCGTCCAAGGGGCTGTCACGATCGACGGAATAGATACGCGCCAAATGCGCCTCGCCGATCTGCGCCGCAACATCGCGATCGTGTCCCAGGATCCCGTCCTCTTCAACGAATCGATCTACCACAACATTTTGCTCGGTCGCCCCGGCGCGACTCGCGAGGAGGTCGAACAGGCGGCGCGCGATGCCTTCGCTCACGATTTCATCGTCAACCAGCTGCCTCGCGGCTACGATTCGGTCGTCGGAGAACGCGGCTCACAACTCTCCGGCGGACAAAAGCAACGGATCGCCCTCGCCCGCGCATTTCTGCGCAACGCCCCGATTCTTATCCTCGACGAAGCGACCAGCGCACTCGATAGCGAGAGCGAAGCCTACATCCAGAAAGCGCTTAAAAAGCTCATGGCCGGGAAAACCGCTCTGATCATCGCCCATCGCTTTAGCACGATACGTGACGCCAGCATGATCCTGGTCTTTGATAAGGGTCACATCGTTGGAGCCGGACCGCACAATCAGCTCTATAGGGAAAGTCCTCTCTACAAGACGCTTTTCGACGGCCAAAGCCACGCAGCCACAACCGGGGAACAATCCTGAACATCCGTTAGTCCATTTCGATCCCAGTGGAGCAATCTTTTCATTTCACCATCGCAGCACCTCATTACACGCCCAGTTCGAATGGGGTCGTTCTCGTGTATAAACTGGGGGAGCTGTTGGCGGGCTTGGGACATAAAGTGTCCTTCATCCCGAATGACCGGCACGAGTTCGAAACGCATCAGTCGGTTTATTCCGAGGATTTGCTGAAAAGATTCGTTCCAAACCCGACCGACGCCAGCCCGGACTCGATCGCGATCTTTCCAGAAACCACACCGGAGGAAATCATCGCCGCCACGCCCGCCAAAAGGCGCGTGTTTTATCTGCTGAACCGGCCCTACATGCTGACCGGAAAGCCGTTGCTCTACCGCCCGGACGATCTCGTGGTCGCCTACTCCGGACTTATCAGCAAAGTTCACTTCAACCTTTTTATCACGAATCCGATCCGGGAATTCGAACAATTCGAAGCACTCAAGACACCTCCTCCCGCCAAGGAAAACCTCGTCCTGTTCTTATTTCGGAAAAACCCGGACACGACAAAATCCCCCCGGCCGTCAGCAACGTCATCAAAAAATACGGCGCCGAGGTTGTGGTGATGAACCGCGTTTTTCCCAAGTCACGCGACACCTTGTTCGACCTTCTACGTAGGGCTCGCCTCCTGGTCAGCTTCGATCCCCTCACCAATCTCAGTTACGAAGCCACGTTGTGCGGCACTCCTTCATTTATCGCGGATAACTACATGAATCTGCGCTACACCGATTTTAATGTGCCGTTGCTGGGATTCTTCGAAGACCCGGCCGAAGTGGAAAATCGATACAACCACGGAATCAGCAAAAGAGGACAGGCCGCCATCGTAGCCGGCTATCGCCGGGCTCTTGCCGAGGGATCCGAACGCGTCGCCCAGTTTGCCAATCTCTGCCACAGCTGGTTTTCGCTCAACGAGCGCGCGGCGAACGACGCGAGCGTAGGAATTTCTCGAAACACATAACCGGCTTCGTCTCGAACTCGACAAAGCGGTTTTCGAGGCATCAGGCGGACAGCGCATCGACCACGCGTTCCACAGCTATACGCCGGTCGCATTCGGAGGCACCCCTCTGCAAAAGTGCGTCAACTACCTCATCCACCGGAAAGACCGGCTGGTCTGATATGACCCGCAACTGGCACAAGCACGTCGGCGGTCTTCGTGGCGAGGAACTCACGGCCAAGCTGGATAAAATGAGCCAGCAGTATGAATTTCAAAAACTGGGGTCGCGCCATTTGAAACACCCCTTGCGCTGAACATGCAGCCTCAAACGCCTGCCATCAGCGTCCTCATTCCCACGTACAACTATGGCCGCTTTTTGCCGCAGGCAATTGAGTCGGTCCTTCGGCAGGATTTCGGCGACTTCGAGCTGATCATCAGCGACGACTGCTCTCCCGATAACACCGCTGAAATTCTCGCTCACTACGCCAGTCGCGATCCTCGCGTGCGCGTCCAGATCCATCCGCGCAATCTCGGCATGGTTCCGAACTGGAACTGGTGCATTCATCAGGCCCGCGGGAAATACATTAAGTACCTTTTTGGCGACGACACCTTCGCCCACCCCTCAGCCCTATCGAGGTTGAAAAACCTGCTCGATGAAAATCCGGGAGCCAGTCTCGGCGCTTCCGCGCGTCTCACGCTCGACGAATCCTCCAACGCCACCGGCGTGTGGAATGACGTCGGTCCGACGGGTTTGATTCCGGGCGCAAAGATCGCCGCCGAATGCTTCCTCCGCAGCCTGAATCTACCCGGAGAACCCTCCACCGTCATCTTCCGTCGCGAGCAGGCTCTGCGCGCTTTCGATCCCACCCTGCGGCAGATCGTTGATCTCGAGATGTGGCTGCACCTGCTGATGCAAGGCGACTTTGCGTATACATCTGAACCGCTGTGCTGCTTCCGCATCCACGGGCAGCAGCAGACAGCCGTCAACCGGCAGAACCAGGTCGGCGTCCTGGAAATGACTGCTTTGCTGGATCGCTATCTGCCATTGCTCACAAAACATTCTGACGAGCCCTTGGATCCATCGACGAAAGCCGCCATCCTTTATCGCGCCCTCCATCATCTACGCAAAAAAAACTCCGGCCAGCCGCCTTTCTCCACAGCGATCCGCCACATCGAGTCCCAACTCTCTTTCGCTTCCCGCACTTTCAGCGCACTTGGCTACCGCGTCCGGCGCCCGCTCGAAAACGCTCGGCGCGCCCTCCGTCAGCGAGCCCTTCGCGCTCAGCTCCAAACGGGCCTCCGCGAGCAGATCGCATTTCTGGCCACGCTCCCGCGCACAGCTTCTTAGTTTCACAGTCCCCGGCTTTGCTGGATTTTGCTCGCCCGGGACAGTCCTTTTCCAACAACAACACTCCTTAACACCATGCGTTCTTCCACGGTTTTCGCGACGTCCATACCCTCCACGCTATGAAAGTCGTCATCCTCTGCGGCGGCAAAGGCACGCGCCTGCGCGAAGAAACCGAATTTCGCCCCAAGCCCATGGTCCCGGTCGGAAACCGGCCGATCCTCTGGCACATCATGAAAACCTACGCCCACTACGGGCATAAGGAGTTCATCCTCTGCCTCGGCTACAAGGGCGACATGATCAAAGAATACTTCCGGAACTACCTCTGGAACGTCTGCGACAGCACGATCACCTTGGGCCGCGACGCCAACGTCCAGTTTCACGACCGCCACGCCGAGGAAGACTGGCGCGTCACCCTCGCCGAAACCGGCGAAGAATCCATGACCGCCTTTCGCGTGAAGAGCATCCAGCGCTACATTCCCGCGGGCGAACCCTTCCTCCTTACCTACGGCGACGGTCTCTCGACCATCGATATCAACGCCTCGATCGCCGCGCACCAAGCATCCGGAAAAACGTGTACGCTCTCGGCGGTCCATCCCGCCGGCCGCTTCGGCGCCCTGCGCATCGAGAACGACGGCAGCATCCACACCTTCACCGAAAAGCCCCAGTACGAAGAAGCCTACATCAACGGCGGCTACATGGTCTGCACGCACCGCATGTTCGACTACCTGCCCGCCGATCCCGGCGTGATGCTCGAACGCCAGCCCATGGACTCCCTCGTCCGCGACGGCCAGTTCGCACGCTTTCAAGCACGAGGGTTTCTGGCAGCCGATGGACACGTATCAGGAAGCCCAATATCTGAACAAGCTCTGGAGCGACGGCAAAGCCCCTTGGAAGGTCTGGTAACCTCTCATCGTAGCCATGGCCTTCGCAGATATCTACCGCGGTAAACGAGTCCTGCTCACCGGCCATACCGGCTTCAAAGGCTCGTGGCTCGCCGAGTGGCTCCTCTCGCTGGGCGCTGAAGTGACTGGATTCTCGCTCGAGCCGTCCACCCAGCCTGCGCTTTTCGATCTGCTAGGCCTGAAGAAACGCCTCACACACATCACGGGCGATATCCGCGATCTCGCGGCCGTAAAATCCGCCGTCAGCTCGGCCCGTCCCGACTTCATCTTCCATCTCGCCGCACAACCGCTTGTCCGCCTCTCCTATTCCCAGCCGGTTGAAACCTACGCGACCAATGTCATGGGCACCGCCCATGTCTTGGAAGCCGCCCGTCTCGTGGGAAATCGTTGTACCGTCATCGTCGTCACGACCGACAAGTGCTACGAAAATAAAGAGTGGGTTCACGCCTACCGCGAAGAAGATCCGATGGGCGGCTACGATCCCTACAGTTCTTCCAAAGGTGCTGCTGAACTCCTCGTCGCCTCGTATCGCCGTTCGTTTTTCAGCAGTCCCGATTCACCCGTCAAAGTCGCCTCGGCCCGCGCCGGCAACGTGATCGGCGGAGGCGACTGGGCCGCCGACCGCATCGTTCCCGACTGCATCCGTGCCTTGCAGGCCGGACAGGCGATTCCCGTCCGCAACAAGATCGCGACGCGCCCGTGGCAGCACGTCCTCGAACCGCTCAGCGGATATCTCTGGCTCGGCGCCGCCCTTTCCGGAAATGCCCCCGCGTCTTTCCGTCAGCCAACCGCCACCTACGCGTCCGGCTTCAACTTCGGCCCGGCCCTCACCTCCAACCGCACCGTCGCCGATCTGGTTCAGGAAATCCTGAAACACTGGCCCGGCCAGTGGCTCGACAAGAGCGACCCCAAAGCCGTCCACGAAGCCAGCCTGCTCAATCTCGCCACCGACAAAGCCTTTCACTTCCTCGCATGGCAGCCCGTCTGGGCCTTCGAGGAGACCATCGCCAAGACCGTCGCCTGGTACCGCGGCACCGACGCCGATAGCGCTCAATGCACGCGCGATCAAATCGCTGCCTACGTTTCCGCCGCGCGCAATGCCGGCATCGACTGGGCGCGCTGAAGCGTCCTTGCCTCCACCACGCCCCCCTTTTCCGATTTCTTGATGAACGCCGCTGAACTGAAAGCCGAGATCCTCCGCCTCACGCGCCAATACTCGGCCCTCACGCACAAAGCCAACCGCCCGGGAGCCGAAAACGCCTCCGCGTTCACCCCCGGCCAGACCACCGTGCCTTATGCCGGACGCGTTTTCACCGAGGACGAGGTCGAGGCCGCCGTCAGTTCCACGCTCGATTTCTGGCTCACGCTCGGACCGGAAGGCGAAGCGTTCGAGAAGGAACTGGCCGCGCTTCTTGGCGTGAAATACTCGCTGCTCGTCAACTCCGGCTCCTCGGCCAACCTCATCGCATTCACCGCGCTCACCACGCACAAGCTGCCGGCGAATAAACGCATCCAGCCGGGCGACGAGGTCATCACGGTCGCCGCCGGCTTCCCGACAACCGTCGCCCCGATCATCCAGTTCGGCGCCATTCCTGTCTTCATCGACAACGATCCGGCCACGGGAAATCTCCGTATCGATCGCCTGAATGCTGCATTCTCTCCCGGCAAGACCAAGGCCGTGATGATCGCCCATGCGCTCGGAAATCCATTCGACCTCGGCGCCGTGCTGGAGTTTTGCCGCAAGCACGATCTCTGGCTCATCGAGGACAACTGCGACGCCCTCGGCTGCACCTACTCGATGCCCGTCGAACGCGCCCGCGCCCTCGGCTTCACGGAAAACTCTCCAGGCATTCCGTCCAACGGCACGCACATCACGCGCTTCACCGGCACATGGGGCGATATTTCCACGCAGTCGTTTTATCCCCCGCACCATCTCACGACCGGCGAAGGCGGCTCGGTGAACATCGTTTCGCGTCCGCCACTGAAAACCTACGCCGAGAGCTTCCGCGACTGGGGCCGCGACTGCTGGTGCGCTTCCGGCGTCGACAACACCTGCAAGAAGCGCTTCGGCTGGCAGCTCGGCGAACTCCCCGAGGGCTACGATCACAAATACATCTACAGCCACCTCGGCTATAACCTGAAGCCGCTCGACCCACAGGCCGCCATCGGACGCCAGCAGCTCAAGAAACTCCCGTCCTTCGTCGAAGCCCGTAAACAAAACTGGGATTACCTTCGCGCCGGTCTCGCCGATCTCGAAAACGTTTTCGATTTCTCCCTGCCAACCCACGCCACCGGCTGGTCGCGCAAAAAAGGTTTCGCGTGGGACGCCACCGGCTGCCGCACCGATTGCTCCTGGTTCGGCTTCATGATCCGCGTAAAAGCCTCCGCGCCTTTCTCGCACACCGATCTGGCCCGCCATCTCGACTCCAAGAAAATCGGCAACCGCATGTTCTTCGGCGGAAATCTCCTCCGTCAGCCCGCGTTCGTGCAGTTGAAGAAGGATCGCCCCAATGCACTGCGCGTCGTCGGCGATCTCGCCGGCGCCGACGAGATCATGCATCGCGCGATGTTCCTCGGCACCTACCCTGGCCTGAGCCGGGCCATGCTCGATTACGAAATCGAGACCATCCGCAACTTTGTCCGCTCAGCGAAGACGCCCTGATCTGCGTAATCGCTTCTCATGGCCAAACCACCCCTAGCGCGCGAGGACCTCGACCATGTGCTCGCGCACACCCGCGAGCTTTGGACAGAGATACGCGGCCAGTCCGTGTTCATCACCGGAGGCACCGGCTTTTTCGGCATGTGGCTGCTCGAAAGTTTCTGCCACGCTAACGACCAGTTGAAACTTGGCGCGCGCGCCGCAGTGCTCACGCGGGATCCCGCTGCCTTCGCCGCCAAAGCCCCGCACCTTGCTGCGCGCTCCGATTTAAATTTCATCGCCGGCGACATCCGCACCTTCGCGTTCCCTTCCGGCCGATTCCCTTTCGTGATTCACGCCGCCACGGAAGCCAGCGCGAAACTCAACGAAGAGTCGCCCTCCGAGATGCTCGACTCGATCATCGGTGGCACGCGCCATCTGCTCGATTTTGCCGCCCAGGCCGGAACGCAAAAACTTCTGCTGACGAGCTCCGGCGCCGTCTACGGTCCGCAACCGTCCGACCTCACACACGTTCCCGAAACGTACAACGGCGCGCCCGATCCGCTCGCCGCCGCATCCGCGTACGGCACCGGGAAACGCGTCGCCGAACACATGTGCGCCGTGCACGCCCGCCGCTTCGGCTACGAAGTCAAAATCGCCCGCTGCTTCGCCTTCGTCGGCCCGCACCTGCCGCTCGATGCGCATTTCGCCATTGGTAATTTCCTGGGCGACGCCCTCAACGGCCGCCCCATCAAAGTCGGCGGCGATGGCAGTCCCTTCCGTTCCTATCTTTACGCCGCCGATCTCGCGATCTGGCTCTGGGCGCTTTTGTTCCGCGGCACGAGCCAACAGGCGTTGAATGTCGGCTCCGACCAAAGCCTGACGATCCGTGAAGTGGCTCACGCCGTGAGCAAGGTAGCCGGCGGAAACGTCCCTGTTCACATCGCCCGCGAGCCCGTTTCAGGTGCGCCGGCTGCACGCTACGTCCCGGCCACAGACCGTATCCGCAGTGCTTTGACGCTCGTAGAAACCATTTCTTTTGAAGAATCCATCCGGCGCACGCTGGCCTGGCATCGGGCGGCATCCACCAGCCGCCCAGCTGCATGAGTTCTTTCACCCATCGCATCGTCCTCACCGGCGCATCAGGCACACTCGGGAGTAATTTCTCCCGGCTCGCCGCTGAGCGGTCCGATATGCACATCCTCGCTCTTCTTCGGGAGCAATCGCGTCCGCCGGTTCCCGGCCCGCACATGGACTGCGTGCGTGTCCAGTTTGAGGACAAGGCGGCCGTGCAGAAAATCATCCAGGACTACGCACCCACCTGCCTCGTGCACTGCGCGGCGACCGGCATGGATTTCCCCAAGCCGGTCTGGTTCGACCTGATTCGCTTCAACGTCGATGCCACCATCAACCTGTGCGAATCGGTTTCACGCCTCAAAGGCTGCCGTTTCATTTTCATCAGCACCGGTCTGGTCTATGGACGCCAGAACAGGCCCCTGACCGAGGACGATCCGCTCGACACCCTGCATCCGTACGGAGCAAGCAAGGCCGCCGCCGACATGCTCGTGCGCGCCGCGGCCACGGAGTTCGGCGTGCCGCTCACCATCCTGAGACCGTTCTCCTTCACCGGACCGGGAGACGACGGCAATCGGCTGTTCCCTCTCTCCTCCGCGCCGCCGCCGCCGGAGAAACCATCCGGCTTTCGCCCGGCGACCAGTTGCGAGACCACTGCTCGGCGCGTGACATCGCCTCCGGAATCCTCGCGTCAATTCTGTCGCCGCAGACTTCGAACGGGGCGCGCATTTTCAATCTCGGCAGCGGCAGCTCCACGCCGCTGCGTGAAGTCATCTGCCGCGTAGTCGACGAACTCGGATTAAAATCCCCCCTCGATTTCGGAGCCCGCGGCTATGGACGGCACGAGCCACTTCACTTTGTCGCCAATATCGAACGCGCTCGCGCCGAGTTAAACTGGCAGCCCCGCCACAATCTCGCTCACGCCGTCTGGCAGCTCGCGCGCGCGTCCTTTCCCGATCTCCCGATCAAAGAGCCACGCGAAACCCTTTCTCCATGAACGACGCTTCGCCCGAACTCAGCGTAGTCCTGCCAGCCTATGAAGAGGCTCAAAACCTCGACGTTCTCCTGCCCGCGCTGCATCGCGTCCTCTCAGACCTTGGAGCAACCTACGAAATTCTCGTAGTCGACGCGCAGGCTCCCCGCGACGCCACGCCCGACATCTGCGCAACGCACAACGTCCGCTACGTAGCCCGCACAGGAGGCGCTTTCTATGGTCATGCCATTCGTAGCGCGCAGCTGGCCGCCCGCGGCCGCTACGTGATTCTCATGGATGCAGATGGTTCTCACGGCCCCACGTTCATTCCCAAACTGTGGGAGTATCGCGACCAGGCCGGCATCGTTGTCGCCTCGCGGTATGTGCGCGGCGGTCACACTGAAAACCCCGCCATCCTCATCTTCATGAGCCTGACGGTTAATTACATTTTCCGGATTTTCCTCGGACTCCGCTGCGCCGACGTCTCCAACAGTTTTCGCCTCTATCAGGGCGACGAATTCCGCGGGCTCAACCTGAGTTGCGATCACTTCGACATCGTCGAAGAGATCCTTATCAAACTCTACTTCTCGCGCAAAAATTACGTCATCAAAGAGGTCCCGTTCACCTTCGAAAAGCGCAAGGCCGGCAAGACCAAGCGCAAGCTCCTTGCCTTCGCCATCGGTTACGGTTTCACGCTCATCAGGCTGCGGCGGCTCAAAGCATCCATGCGCAAACCTCGTTCCTCCTCCTCATGAAATACCTCGTCACCGGAGGCTGCGGCTTCGTGGGCAGCAACATCGCCGCCCGCCTCACAAAGCAGGGAGAGCCGGTCGCCATTTTCGACAACCTCGCGCGGCGTGGCGCAGCCGCCAATCTCGAGTGGCTGCAAACACTCGGCCCGCAGCAGTTCATCCACGGCGATATTCGCAACGCCCACGACGTCGATCGCGCCATCAACGAATGGCGCCCCGATGTGATTTTCCATCTCGGGGGACAGGTCGCCATGACCACCTCGATGCAAAACCCGAGGTACGATTTCGAGGTCAACGTCGGCGGTTCGCTCAACGTCCTCGAAAGCGTCAAACGCCACTGCCCGAAAACCACGATCGTCTATTCTTCGAGCAACAAAGTCTACGGCGGCCTCGACACAGCCGCGCTCGTCGAGGGTGCGCGACGCTACTCGGTACCTTCGCTCCCCGCCGGAATTCCGGAAACTGCTCCGCTGGATTTTCAAACGCCCTACGGCTGCTCCAAAGGCGCCGCCGATCAGTACATGTTGGATTACGCGCGCGGCTACGGCTTGAACACCGTCGTCTTTCGTCACTCCACGATCTACGGAGGCCGTCAGTTCGCCACATTCGACCAGGGCTGGGTCGGCTGGTTTTGCCAGCAGGCGCTCGCCATTCAAAAAGATCCGTCGCGTGCACCCTTCACCATCTCGGGCAACGGAAAGCAGGTGCGAGACCTCCTCTTCGTCGATGATGCCGTCGAATGCTATCTTCAAGCGGCGCGCCAGATCGACAAAGCCCGCGGCCAGGCCTTCAACATCGGCGGCGGTATGGAGAACAGTTGCTCCCTTCTGGAGCTGTTCGATCTCCTGGAAACCCTGCTGCCCGTGAAGATGGTTTATCAGGAACTGCCCTGGCGGCACAGCGATCAAAAGTTCTTCGTGGCCGACAATTCCAAGGCCGCACGTCTCATCGGCTGGAAACCACGCGTCACCAAAGCAGCCGGCGTTGCCGCCACGTTGGAATGGGTCGCCTCGCTGTGACCAGTCACTCAAGTGATGAGAAAACATCTCTGGACGATCCTCCTCGCAGCAGCACTGACACTTTGGAGCGTACTGATCTTTAAGGCCGGCTGGTCAGTCGCCCCGGCAAAAGGCTACTACCGCTACATCAACGCGCTTCTGGTCTTCGGCCTGTCGCTGGCAATCTGGCTTCGCATCCCGGCAAAGCAGCCGGAAAAACCCGGCAGCCCCTCGGCTAAAACCTGGGGACTCCTTTTCGGTGCAGCCATCTTGCTGGCTGGTTTTTCCTACGCTGCAGGCATGAGACAGTTCGCAGGTTTCGACCACAGCGCGTTGATCGATCCCGCCTGGCGCATGATCAACGGCCAGCAACCTTATACCGACTTTCCCTGTCCGCTTCCCGTCGGCTTTTATCTCTCGGCGTTTCACGCGTTCCAACTTGGAGGAGTCGCCTGGTCTTCACTGGTGTTGCTGAACAGCGTCTTCGCAGCACTCACCTTCCTTTGGCTGGCGGGCCTGCTTGCCCATCTGCTCGGCGCCGGATGGCGCACCTGGACACTCGTCTTGTGTATTCAGGCCTGCACCACCCTGCTGGTTGACTATTGGTGGTACAACTCAGTCACGACAGTCGTCGGCTGCCTCTTTTTTCTCTCGTCCGTTTCCTGGCTCCGAGCGCCCGATTCCCGGTTCTCCTGGTTTTCGTGGGGCGGGTCGCTCGTGCTCTTCGCCGCCTGCAAGCCCAATATCGCCGGGCCTCTCATCCTTGGCGCGACGTTAATTCTTTTCTGCGATCGTGCCCTTCGCTGGCGCGTGCTCGCTACGGCCTCGCTGGCGCTCGTCGTGTTCACGGGCATTCTCGCGGCCCACGGAATCACACTCGTTGAGATGCTCGGCGGCTATTTGAGCGTGGCTTCGCGCGGCCTGTCGTGGAATCAGTTCCTTCAGGATCTCGACCTGCTTGAAAAGATCCGGTCCCTCAGCGTCCTCGGACTGATCCTGCTGCCGGTTTTCGCATTCATTCCGCGCGGCGCCAGGTTAACCCGCGTTCAAGGTCTCGCGCTATTCGCAATCGCCAGTGGCCTCTACGGCTTTGTTACGAATGGCGAAAGCAAGCTCGTCGATTTACCGCTCATTCTACTAGCCGCGATCCTGTGGGTGCGCGACACCACAAGCCGCCCTGAATGCTTTTCCCTGCAAAAGAAAATCGCCCCGCACGTGGTGGGATTTCAGGAAATCGTCATCATCGTGCTGATCGTCACCGGAACCGGCCTGGGCTGGATGCGCCACCGGGTCATGCTGGCCGGCCCCGGCACATTTTTTGAATATTCCTCACTCGATCGCGTTGATAACAACGCCTTTTCGCCGGCCTGAAGGCGAGCCCCGGCTTTCGCACAACACTGGCCGAGACCACCGAGGCTCTCCAAACCCACCCGCACAGCCGGGTATTCTTCGGTCCTCGCATGCAATGGGCCTACGCCGCCTTGAACCTGCCGCCGCCCGCCAACCAACCGTCGTGGTGGCACCCAGGCGTTGCCTATAAGTCCGAGGATGAACCTCGCTACTTGATCAACTGGCAAAAAGCCGGTCACGATGTTCTCATTTTTCTGAAAAACGATCACACCTATCTTTCCGAGGACTTCGTTCGCGATCTCAACGAACGCTACACCGAGGAAGCGCACGCCTCCATTTCCGTTTACACGCTGAAACGTCAGATCGCCTCGGATAAATCGCCTTCCGCACCGCTGCCCGCAGCCCAAAGCTTTTCCAATCATCCATGATTCGAGTCGCAGACTACATCGCCCAGACCCTCGCCCAGCATGGCATTCGCCACGTCTTCATGGTCACGGGAGGCGGCGCCATGCACCTCAACGACGCTTTCGGGCGCTGCCGTGAACTGAGCGTCGTCTGCTGCCACCACGAGCAAACCTGCGCAATGGCCGCGGAAGGTTACTACCGCGTCACCAACAAGCTCGCCGCGGTCAATGTCACCACAGGTCCCGGCGGCACAAACGCCATCACCGGCGTTTACGGGGCCTATGTCGATTCGATGGCGATGATCGTCATCTCCGGTCAGTCTAAATGGGAAACCCTCGTGCGCAGCACTGCGCTTCCGCTTCGCCAGCTCGGCGATCAAGAGGTCGACATCATCCGCATGGTCGAGGGCGTCACCAAATACGCCGTGTTGGTGAAAGATCCTCAATCCATCCGCTATCACCTCGAGCGCGCGCTTCACCTTGCCCTCCACGGCCGCCCCGGCCCCGTCTGGCTCGATGTGCCGATCAATGTCCAGGGCACCAAAATCGATCCGACCCAACTGCGCGCCTACGATCCTGCCGAGGACTCGCTCGCCTTCGAAACCAAATCGCTCGACGCCACCACCCGCGAAATCGTCGAACGTCTGCGCACCGCCAAACGCCCCGTCATCTACGCCGGCACCGGCATTCGTCTGAGCGGACAATACGACCGCTTCCTCAAGCTCGCCGAGCGTCTGCGCATTCCCGTGGCCACGGCGTGGAACTCCAACGATCTTCTTCCCGACGATCATCCCGCCTATGCCGGCCGTCCCGGCTCGATCGGCAATCGCGCGGGAAATTTCACCGTTCAAAACAGCGACTGCCTCCTGATTCTCGGCTCCCGGTTGAACATCCGCCAGGTCGAGCTACAACTGGGAAAACTTCGCCCGCCATGCCTTCAAAATCATGGTCGATGTCGATGCCGCCGAGCTGAAAAAACCGACACTGAAAATCAACCAGCCCGTTCATGCCGATCTGCGTGATTTCCTCCCGCTCCTTGATCAGGCGACCGCCAGCTGGACTCCAGTCCATGGCGAATGGCTCGCCTGGTGTCGCACCCGTGTCGAGCGCTACCCAGTCGTTCTTCCCGAGTATTGGGATCTCGCCGACAAGGTGAATCCCTACTGTTTCATGGACCGTCTCTTCACGCAGCTCCGCGAAAACGAAATCGTCGCCTGCGGAGACGGCACCGCCTGCGTCACTGCGTTCCAGGCCGCTATCATTCGCAGCGGCCAGCGCCTTTTCCACAACTCCGGTTGCGCCTCGATGGGCTACGACCTGCCCGCCGCTATCGGAGTCGCCACCGCGCGCCCCGATCTTTCCCGCATCATCTGCCTCGCGGGCGACGGCAGCATCATGATGAATCTGCAGGAGCTTCAGACCATCGCCGGTCGAAAGCTGCCGGTGAAGATCTTCATCATGAACAACTGGGGTTACCACTCGATCCGCCAGACCCAGGCCAATTTCTTCTCGGACAACATCGTCGGCTGCGGCACCGACTCCGGCCTGAGCTTCCCCGACTTCGGCGAAGTGGCCAGATCCTTCGGCCTCCCTTTCCAGCGCTGCACGAATCAGCGCGATCTGGAAGCAACCATCCGCGCCACCCTCGAAACGCCCGGCGCCGCAGTCTGCGAGATTTTCCTCGATCTGAAACAGTCGTTCTCGCCGAAACTCTCCTCGCGTAAGCTCGACGACGGCCGCATGGTCACTGCGCCGCTCGAAGACATGGCTCCGTTCCTGAGCCGTGAAGAGCTCAAACAAAACATGCTCGTTCCTGTTCTCGAATCGTGAGCACCGCGCGCATTCCCCGCACTGCATTCGTCACCGGCGGCGCTCGCGGTATCGGCGCCGCCATCGCCGCGGAGCTCGCCGCGCGCGGCTGCACCGTGATCGCGCCCACACGCGCCGAACTCGACCTCGCCCAGCCCGCCTCCATCGATGCCTATCTCACCGCGAACTCCGCGCTGAAAATCGACATTCTCATCAACAACGCGGGCATCAACATCCTCAAGCCCGTCGCCGAGCTCTCCGCTGCCGACTGGCAGGCCATGCTGCAGACCAATCTGAACGCCGCGCTTCGTCTCGTGCAGGCGTTCGCCCCAGGCATGGCCGCGCGCGGCTGGGGACGTATTCTGAATGTGAGCACCATCTTCAGTCTCGTCACCAAGGAGCGCCGGGCCGCGTACTCGATGACCAAGTCTGCGCTCAACGCCCTCACCCGCAGCTCCGCCGTGGAGTTCGGCGCATCGGGAGTCCTCGTGAATTCACTCGCCCCCGGCTACGTGGACACCGCGCTGACTCGCCAGAACAACACGCCGGAAGCAATCGCGGCGATCACCGCCTCGATTCCGCTGCGCCGCATGGCCGATTCCACGGAACTCGCACGCCTCGCCGCGTTTCTTGTGTCCGACGAAAACAGCTACCTCACCGGCCAGACCATCGTGGCCGATGGCGGCTTCACCTGCCTGTAATCCTTCATGCTCACCATCAAAAGCCGCGCGCACGACTACACCGTCGAGCCTTTCGCCACTTTGACCGACGCTCTCCGCTCGGTCACCCGCCGCGAGCGCGCCTTCTACCTCGTCGATGAAGCGATCGCGAAACACTACGCCGCCGCACTCGAGACCGAGACATCCCGCGAACGCACCATCCTCGTCCACGCATCAGAAGAACAAAAATCGTACGACGCACTGACGCCCATTTTCCTCGAACTCCTCAAAAAGGGCCTCAAGCGCGATGGTGTCCTCGTGATCATCGGAGGCGGCGTTCTTCAAGACATTGGCTGCTTTATCTCCTCGGTCCTTTTCCGCGGACTCCGCTGGGAACTCATCCCGACAACACTTCTCGCGCAGGCCGACAGCTGCATTGGCAGCAAGAGCTCCCTCAATATCGGCTCCTACAAAAACCAGATCGGCACCTTCTACCCGCCGCATCGCGTGCTGCTCACGTCGTCCGTTCTGTCCTCGCTGCCATGGGACGAAATCCGTTCCGGTCTCGGCGAGGTGATCAAACTTCAGCTCATCAAAGGAGAAGCCGACTTCCGCGAGCTGATGGCCGACCTCAAGGATTTCAAAGGCCAGCCCGAGATCATCGCCAAGTGGGTCGCACGGTCGATGGCAGTCAAACAGCCGTACATCGAAACCGACGAGTACGACCGGGGCATCCGCAACATCCTCAACTACGGCCACACCTTCGGCCACGCCTACGAGTCGGCCACGCACTACGGCATCCCCCACGGCATCGCCGTGATCCTCGGCATGCTGACGGCCACTTATCTTTCCTCCCGCCTCGGTCTGGTCCCCGTCGTGCACTATCAAGAGCTCCGCACTGCACTCGCCCCCTGGCATCAACCGTACGGGGCCGTTCTCAAGAAAGCGCCTCGCGCCGCGATCTTCGAGGCGATCAAGCACGATAAGAAAAATACCGGTGACGCCGTGAACTGCATCCTCACTCAAGGTCCTGGCCGCATGGAAAAACGCGCTGTCGATTTTAAGGCCGATCTTGTTCCTGCTGTGGAACAGTTCATCGACAACGAGCTCAACTGACCGCCCGTCCCAACTTCCACCACTTTCATGAATCGCGATATCTTCGAAAACCTGTTCGTCCTCGAAATGACGAACAACCATCAGGGCAAGCTCGAGCGCGGGCTTCAAATCGTGCGCGAACACAGCCGCATCGTCCGGTTCAACAACGTCCGCGCCGCCATCAAGCTCCAGTTCCGCGACATCGACAGTTTCGTCCACAAGGATTTCCGCTCTCGCGACGACATCCGCTACATCAAGCGCGTCATGGACACCAAAATGTCCAAGGCCGACTACGCCACGCTTGTCGCCGCGATCAAACAAAGCGGCTGCATGCCCATGGCCACGCCCTTCGACGAGAAGTCTGTCGACTGGTGCGTCGAGTTCGACATGCCGATCATCAAGATCGCCAGCGCCGATTCCAACGACTGGCTCCTCCTCGAACGCATCGCCGCCACCCGCAAGCCCTGCATCATTTCCTTCGGTGCGACCCCGCTGAAGGACATGGACGACGTCGTCACCTTCTTCGAACGCCGCAACATCCCGCTCGCGATCAACCACTGCATCGCCGCCTACCCGCACGAAGACTCCGAGTGCGAGCTCGACCAGATCGACTTCTTCAAAAAGCGCTACACCGGCCACACCATCGGCTGGTCCTGCCACGAAGCAAAAGACTGGGATACCTCCGTCAAAATCGCCTACGCAAAAGGCGCCCGCACGTTCGAGCGTCACATCGATATCGACAGCGATGGTTTCAAGGTCGCCGCCTATTCGTCGCTACCCGCGCAACTCGATGTCTGGTTCAAGTCCTTCCACAAAGCCGTCGAGTTCTGCGGCACTTCGCACAGCGAACGCAAACTCGCCCTCGCAAAAGAGACTGCCTACCTCGACACCTACATCCGCGGCGTCTACGCCAAACGCGATTTGTCTCCCGGCCAGATTCTCACCGCGGACGACATCTACATGGCGATCCCCCTTCAAAAGGGACAGATCTCCTGCCGCGAGCTCATGATGGGGAATTTCGGCCACAAGATGACTCAGGCCTGCACGAAAGACGCGCCGCTACTCATCGATCAAATCGACTCGCCCTACTCTGAAAACCAGCAGCTCAAGAGCCTGATCTACAATCGCGGCCTTTGAGTTCGCGCAGGGCAGGTCCACCATCGACTAAACCCTCGATGACTCCAGCAGTCCGCATTCTCGTTGTTCGTCGTCGCTACGTCGGCGACATCGTTCTGCTCGAAAGCGTGTTTCGTATGCTGCGCCGTCACTGGCCGGCCGCGCGCATCGTTGCGTGCGTGGATCCCGCTTATCGCGATCTGCCGAGGCTGCACCCGGCCATCGACGACACCCTGCCAATGCCGGTTCGCGTCACCGACTGGCCCGGCTTTCTCTGGCGACTCCGCCGCGAAAAGTTCACGCACGTTCTCGATTTCGACAACCGGCCTCGCACGGCGCTCATTGCCCTCGCGTCCGGCGCGGGATTGCGCGCCACCCTTCGCCACGGTCTCAGTGTACGCGCCCCACTCTGCTATAATCACAAGCTCGTCGTCGAAGGCGCTTATCTCGACGACCACCACATCACCGATTTCTACCTTCGACTGCTCCGCTCGCTCGGCATCGCCATCAAGGACGAGCCGGGCCACCTGGTCCCGCTGCCGCACGAGGTCGCCCAAATAGAAAAGCTGCCAGAAATCGCCGCGCTTCCTGGTGACCGCCCGCGCTTGCTCGTGCATCCCGGCAGCCGCAGTCCTCATCGCATCTGGCCCGCCGAATCTTTCGCGACTGTCTGCGATACTCTCCAATCCGAAGGCCGCGCCAGCGTCATCTTCGTCGCCGGCCCCGCCGAGCAACCCGTCGTCGACGCGATCACCACAAAAATGACGACGCCCGCCGTCGTCTTAAAAAATGCCTTCAGCCTGACGCAACTCGCCGCGCTTTTCGCCAGCGTCGACCGGCTGCTCTGCCATGACAGCGGCCCCATGCACCTTGCCGCCGCCGTCGGCACACCGGTGATTGCCCTCTACGGCTCGCAAAAAATCTCCACGTGGCGACCCGTCGGCGAAGACCACCTGCTCCTTCAAGCTCCGCTGCCCTGTCGCGACTGCGTGTCCCCGGATTTCTGCAAACCCAACGACTCTTACTTCAATCACTGCGTCCAAAAAATCCCGCCAGACGTCGTGATCTCCGCACTGCGCTCACAGTTTCCGCTAGCGGGGGATTGAGTTTCGCGCGTCTGCGTTAAAACGCCTTCCACGCAGCGTCTTCCCACTTCTCGTGCAGCGTGCGGCCATGCGCCTTCAGCTCAGTTTCGCGCCAGCACTTCAAGCTCCGCCGCGAAGTGAATTTCTCCCAGCGACGACGCCACCAGCCGATCTTCCACTTGGCCCGGTAGTAAGCGCGATTCTCCGCCTCGTACGGACGCACCTTCGGTCCGCCACGCAGCGCGTCCTGCGTGATCGATCCGAAGTGGTGAATGAAACAATCTCCGACCGTCCCTAGCTTGAAACCGGCTATCCGGCAGCGCCGGAAAAAATCGCTGTCTTCAAATTGCCCGATGCGAAACCCTTCGTCGAACTCCCCCACCTTGGCGAACACCTCGCGCTTCACCGCAAAACAAACTCCATGCGCCGCGTCGCGCCGTACCACGCCCATCATGCGCTTCATAAAATCCGCCGCATACTCCCCAAACGGATAATTCTGATCCCGCTCCCTCATCGCCGGAGAAACCACGTCGAGCTTCTCGCGCTCCGCCGCTCCAAGCAACGCCGCCAGCCAGCCTGCCGGAAGCAACACGTCATTATTGAGCACCACGATCCAGTCCGCATCGCCGGCCGCGCGCCAGCCTTGGTTCCACGCCGCCGCGCATCCGCGATTCTCCGCATTGCTCACGACGACAATTCCGCTCTGTGACTTCAGCCAGTCGCCCGTTCCGTCCGTGGACCCGTTATCAATGATGACCACGCGCACACCCGCTGCTATGTCCGCCTCCAGGCAGCGCAAACACGCCTGCGTATACGCGAGTTGGTTCAAAACGGGGATGACGACAGCGGCTTTCACTCCCCAACGACCGCCGAAACCACCTCCCCTGCCAACCCCATTCTCGTCCCAGCCACACGTATTCGCGGACTCGACTTCGACCACCGACCCACCGCACGCTCAGCACGTCCCCAATGCCGTCAGCTCTCCCGCTCTCCGTCGTCATCGTCGCTAAAAACGAGGCCCACAACCTTCCACGTTGCCTCGCAAGCGTCCGCGGCTGGACGGCGGAAATTGTCGTCGTTCTCAACGACACCACAGACGCCAGTGAGGCCATCTCCCGCGAACACGGTGCAGTCGTCCACCACACTCCTTGGCTCGGCTATCGCGACACGAAGAACCACGCGCTCTCGCTCGCGGCCAACAACTGGGTGCTCTCGCTCGACGCAGATGAAGAAGTCTCGCCCGCACTCCGGGCTGACCTCACCGCTTTCTTCTCACGCGCGGATCTTTCCGAAATCTCCGGCGCGAAATTTCCCCGCAAGGTCTGGTTCATCGACCGCTGGATCACTCATGGCGATTGGTATCCCGACCTGAGCCTTCGCCTTTTCCGCCGTGATCGCGCGCGCTGGGGCGGTGACGCGCACGTTCACGAGAAAGTCGAAATCACCGGAACGGTCCTCACGCTTCGCGGAGATCTCCACCACTACTCATTTCCCACACTCTCCAGTCACGTCGCGAAAATAAATCCGTTCGCCGACCTCTTCCTGAAACAGCAACTCGAGCGAGGGAAAACATTCTCCCTCACGTCCGCGATCTTCCGCCCGTGGTGGCGCTTCTTCCGCGCGTACATTGTGCGCCGCGGTTTTCTCGACGGCTATCCCGGTTTCTACATCGCCACCGCGACCGCGTTCAGCGCCTTCGCCCGCTACAGCCGCCTGTACGAAAACGCACACGCGCGTTCTCCTCAACCAGCGGCCAAATAACCGGCATGGCAGACGAACCGCATAAATTTAGCCGCGAGGCGGAAAAGCTGATCGCCGACCTGCGCCGGATTCCCGACGAGACGCCCGACCGCATGAAGAAGCGGCCGACCAAGGAACTCGCGGGCCTGGTTGAGGACCTCCTCGTCAAACACCAGATCGGCCGCGAATCCCCCGAGCAGACCATCCGCGACAACTGGTACCAAATCGTCGGCCCCGCCAACGCCCAGTATTCCCACGCCGCTCAGATCGATCCCCGCGGGCGTCTGGCCGTGCTCGCCTCTCATGCGGTTGTCCGCAACGAGCTTTTTCACCACCGGAAATTGATCGCCGAAAAAATCCGCAAGCTGCCGGGCTGTAGTCACGTCCGTGAAATCAACGTCCGCGCAGGTTGACTACCCGCCATCGCGTTAAATCGGTGCCACCACTTTTTCGGACACGTGGCCGGGGAAGGTTTGACCCTTGCCCGCAAAGTCGTTTTCGATCACCGCTCTTTTCCCTTCTCACCCAACCATGAGCCTCAAGATCAAATCCTCCAAAGAAGTCACATTCGACCAGCTTTCCCTGGGCGAAGTCATGCTCCGCCTCGACCCCGGCGAGGGCCGCATTCGCACCGCACGCGAATTCAAAGCCTGGGAAGGCGGCGGCGAGTACAACACCTCCCGCGGTCTCCGCAAATGCTTCGGCTACAAGACCGCCGTCGTGACTGCTTTCGTCGATAACGAGATCGGCCACCTCATCGAAGATTTCATCATGCAGGGCGGCGTCGCCACCGACTTCATCAAATGGCGCGACGACGACGGCATCGGCCGCACCGTCCGCAACGGCCTCAACTTCACCGAGCGCGGCTTCGGCATCCGCGGCGCCGTCGGCAACCCCGACCGTGGCAACACCGCCGCCTCCCAGCTCAAGCCAGGTGACATCGATTGGGACCACATCTTCGGCAAACTCGGCGTCCGCTGGTTCCACACCGGTGGCATCTTCGCCGCCCTCTCCGCCTCCACGGCCGAGATCACCATCGAAGCCGTCAAGGCCGCCAACAAGTACGGCACAATCGTTTCCTACGATCTCAACTACCGCCCCTCGCTCTGGAAGACCATCGGTGGCCTCAAAAAGGCGCAGGAAGTTAACCGCGAGATCGCGAAGTACGTCGACGTCATGATCGGCAACGAGGAAGACTTCACCGCGTCCCTCGGCTTCGAAGTCAAAGGCCAGGAAAAGCTCGGCCACATCGAACTCGATGCCTTCAAGAACATGATCGAGACCGCCGTGAAGGAGTTCCCGAACTTCAAGGTCGCCGCCACCACTCTCCGTCACGTCATCACGGCCACCAAGAACGATTGGTCCGCGATCCTCTGGCACGACGGCAAATTCTTCGAGAGCCGCCAGTATCCCGGCCTCGAGATTCTCGACCGCGTCGGCGGCGGCGACAGCTTCGCTTCCGGCGTGCAGTTCGGCTTCATGGAATTCAACGACGCCCAGAAGGCCGTTGAGTACGGTGCCGCCCACGGCGCGCTCGCCTCGACCACGCCTGGCGACACCTCGATGGCCACCCGCAAGGAAGTCGAAAAGCAGATCTCCGGCGGCGGCGCCCGCGTGGTCCGCTGATCGCCCGCGAAACCATCTCGACAACTCTCAGCCCGGGCCAAAACGCCCGGGCTTTTTCGTGCGCTGACTGCCCTCTGTAGGAGCGGCTTTACGCCGCGATAAACGATCGCTCGCTTTCGCCCATCGGATCGCGGCGTAAAACCGCTCCTACACTCGGACAAAAAAGCCCGCGCTCTAAAAGCGCGGGCTTCTTTTCAAAATAGATTCAAACGTTCACTTGCCGATGCCGTAAGCCCGGAAGCCGATCGCCGTCAGCTTCGCGAGATCGAGGATATTTCGGCCATCGAAGACGAACGCGGGCTTCGGCATCTCTGCGTAGATCTTTGTGAAATCGAGCGTCTTGAACTCATCCCACTCGGTCACCACGGCGATCGCATGCGCGCCTTTGCACGCTTCGTAAGCGCTCTGCGCGACCGTGAGCCGCGGATTCGTCACGCCTTTGCCTAATGTGTCGCTGACGATTTCGTGAGCAGGAACCTTCGGGTCGTACACGACGACGTTCGCGTGTTCGGAAAGCAGATCGCGGCACACGTTGATCGCCGCGGATTCGCGTGTGTCGTTCGTGTCCTTTTTGAAGGCAAAACCGAGGATCGCAATTTTCTTGTCAGCAACCGTGTTGAAGAGCGTGCGCACGATCTTCGAAGCGAAACGGCGCTTCTGATAATCATTCATCGACACGACCGATTCCCAGTACGCAGCGACTTCAGGCAGGCCAAAGTGCTGGCAGAGATAGACGAGATTCAGAATGTCCTTCTGGAAGCAGGAACCGCCAAAGCCGACAGACGATTTGAGAAATTTCGGTCCGATACGGCTGTCCTTGCCAATCGCGTTGGCGACTTCGTCAACGTCGGCACCGGTCGCTTCGCACAGAGCGGAGATCGAATTGATCGATGAAATGCGCTGCGCGAGGAACGCGTTCGCCACTAGCTTCGAGAGTTCCGATGACCAGAGATTGGTCGTGATGATGCGCTCACGCGGCACCCAGTTGGCGTAAACATCGACAAGCGTCTTCAACGCCGCCTGCCCTTCCGGGGTACGCTCACCACCGATCAACACACGATCCGGGCTAATCAGGTCGGCGACAGCCGTTCCTTCGGCGAGAAATTCAGGATTCGAGAGCACCGAGAATTTAATGCCTTTGGTGTTCGCGCTAAGGATTTCTTTAATGGCCTCGGCCGTTTTCACCGGGATCGTCGACTTTTCGACGATGATCTTCGGCCCCGTCGCGACATCGGCGATGGTGCGGGCCACGGATTCAATGTACCGAAGATCCGCCGCACGGCCGGCACCGACACCATAGGTTTTTGTCGGAGTGTTAACCGCCACGAAAATGATGTCTGCCGACTGGATATTTCCAACGACGTCCGTGGAGAAAAACAGATTCTTGCCGCGACTTTGTTTCACGACCTCGTCGAGGCCGGGCTCGTAGATCGGCAAGGTATCGGAATTCCACGCCGCAATGCGTGCGACATTCATGTCGACGACCGTGACCTGAATGCTCGGAGCCTTCAGAGCGATCATCGCCATCGTTGGACCACCGACGTAACCAGCACCGATGCAGCAGATTTTCATAGATTGGAGTGCGGGGAACGTGTCGTAACCCGCCGGCAAATCCAAGGCCGATTTTCCCGGAAGGCGCTGTCCGGGAAGGCCTGATAAAAGTTTTACATTCCCGTCAAACGAAGCATTTCGCCACCGTCACGAAGCGCCTTCCCGCTTCCACCAAGTCACGCTCACCGAGCACGCCGAAACTTAGCCGGATGAAATTCTTTGCTGCGTTGTCGCCAAAGCAAAGTTCCCCGGGCACGTAGAGCACGCCCGCTTCCAAGCATGCACGGCAAAATGCCGAATCCAGTCCGGTGTCGAGAGCGGCCGGAGCCTCCAACCAAAGATACAGCCCGCCCGAAGGCTCAGCCCATTTCCAGCCAACGCCGGGCAGCCCTTCGCGCATCAGCGTTTCGTGCAGCGCACTCATTTTACGCTCGTAAGCGGGGCGGATGCGGGAGAGCTCGCCGTCGTAGTTTCCAGAGGTGAGCGCGTGCTCGAGAATCGCCTGGTTGAAATTCGCCGAGCCAAAATCGTGATGTCCTTTCACGTGGAGCATTTTCTTCAGCCAGCCTTCGTCGGTGCAGAGGCCGTAGCCAATCTTCAGACCGGTCGCGAAAGGCTTGGTCAGTGTCGCGGTATAGAGTTTGGGAAAATCGCGCCAAGCCGATAGACTCAACACGCTCCGCGCAGCAGGCGCTTCGCGATAATACAGCTCCCGGTATGCCGCGTCTTCGACAACGGGGATGATCAGCCCGCGCGATGAAAGCTCGTCTGCGATAACGTTCTTTTCTACCTCATCGAGGCTGCGAGCCGAAGGATTGGAAAAGTAACTGACGAAATAAACCGCCTTGAGACGCTTCGCTTCGCCACGCGCGGCAATGTCGTCGAGCAATCGCCCCAGCGCAGGCGCATCGATTTTCCCCTTCGCGTCCACCGGCAACGAAACTGCGCGCAGTCCTAGGCCGGTGAGCATTTCGAGAAAGACGAAATAACTCGGCCGATCCACAAGGATGATATCACCCGGCTCACCGAGCACCTGCATCGCCAGATAGAGCGCTTGCTGCGATCCGTTCGTGACGAAAAGCCCGCGCTGAAGTTCAGCGGCGCCGAGCGCCGGCTCGATCCTGGCGAGACGCTCTGCGAGCAACTGCCGCAAACGCGGGCGCCCCTGATTCGTGCCGTACTGGAGAAATTCACGATCACCCGGATTGCCCAGCATCGCATCCGTCGCAGCGCGTACAAAATCCACCGGGAGCGTTGCGTTGTCGGTAAACCCCGCGGCCAGCGATAACAGATTCGGCGTCTCAAGCGCCATTGCCATGAGCTTCGCGATCGTCGGCGGCTCTGCACGTTCGCCGAGTGACGAGTAAGCAATGGGGTTTTGAGAGGCTGCGGGTTTCATGAGGAGAACTCTTTTGTCGTCAGGAGCTGCCCAAAGCGATTCAGGAAAAACTGTGCGGCCAAAAACAACCAGAGTTGTTCTGGAGGTAGGGCGCGTTGTCCCTAACCCGCCCTACCCTCGGAATCGCAGGCACAAAAAAGGCGCCCGATTGCTCGGGCGCCTTGAAAGCTAAACTAGCTCGATGAATCGCGGATGACTCACTCCTTGCGGGAGGCCTCGTCGAGGATGTCGCCGAGGTTCATCATGTCGCCGGAGCTGTCGCGGTTGAGCGCTTCGTAGGTCGCGGTCTCGGCGGCGAGCTGCTCGCTGCTGTAGTTCGCGGCCTTGATCGAGAGGCCGAGACGGCGCTCGTCGCGGTCGATCTTGATGACGCGGGCCTGGACTTCCTGGCCGGGCTTGAGGACGTCTTTGACCTTGTCGATGCGCTCTTCGCTGATCTGCGAAATGTGCACGAGGCCGTCGATGCCGTCCTTGAGCTCCACGAAGGCGCCGAAGGAGGTGATCTTGGTGACGGTGCCTTTGACGACATCGCCGATCTTGAAGTGAGCGTCGATGTCGCTCCACGGATCGGTGGCGAGCTGCTTCATGCCGAGGCTGATGCGCTGCTGCGACGGATCGACGTCGAGGACGGTGGCGTCCACTTCGTCGCCCTTCTTGAGCACTTCGGATGGATGATTGACCTTGCGGGTCCAGCTCATGTCGGAGACGTGCACCATGCCGTCGATGCCTTCTTCGAGTTCGATGAAGGCGCCGTAGGTGGTCATGTTGCGGACCTTGCCGCGAACGCGAGCACCGATCGGGTAGTTGTGGCGGACCATATCCCATGGGTTCGGCTCGAGCTGGCGGAGACCGAGCGAGATCTTCTGCTCGTCCTTCTGGATACCGAGGACAACCGCATCGAGCTCCTGGCCGACCTTGAGAAGTTCGGAGGGCTTCGAGATGCGCTTCGTCCAGGACATCTCGGTGATGTGCACGAGGCCTTCAACGCCGGGCTCGATCTCAACGAACGCGCCGTAGGGCACGAGGTTGACGACCTTGCCGCGGACCTTGGCGCCGACGGGGAACTTGTTCTCGATCTCGTCCCACGGATTCTTCGTGGTCTGCTTGAGGCCGAGGGAAACGCGCTCTTTCTCGCGGTTCACTTCGATGATCATGACCTGGATCTCCTCGCCCTGCTTGAGCATTTCGGAGGGGTGCGTGATGCGGCCCCAGCTCATGTCGGTGATGTGAAGGAGACCGTCCATGCCGTCGAGGTCGATGAACGCACCGAAGTCGGTGATGTTCTTCACGACGCCCTTGCGTACCTGGCCGGGCTGGATCGTATCGAGGAGATTGCGACGCTTGCTGGTGCGCTGCTCTTCGATGAGTTCGCGGCGGGAGAGAACGATGTTCTTCCGGTCGAGATTGATTTTGAGAACCTTGAAGTCGTAGGTCTGGCCCACGTACTGATCGAGGTTCTTCGGCGGCTGCACGTCGATGTGCGAAGCCGGGAGGAAGGAGTCGACGCCGATCGAGACGATCAGGCCGCCCTTGACCTTGGCCTTCACGCGGCCCGCGGCGATGGAGCCTTCGGGGAACTTCGTGAGGATGTTATCCCAGTTTTTCTTCTGCTCGGCCTTGTCGAAGGAGAGGAGCGGCGCGCCGTTCTTGTCTTCGAGTTTCTCGACGAACACGTCGATGGAGGAGCCGATCTGGAGTTCACCGATATCGATGAATTCGTTGGCGGGGATGACGCCTTCCGATTTGCCGCCGATGTCGACAACGACTTCGTTCTGGCGGATTTCGGTGATGGTGCCGGGGACGATTTCTCCCTCTTTAAGTTTATCGAAGGAGGACTGCGCGAGCAGTTCTTGCATTACTGAGCTAGGCATAACGAACGATGCGAATCACCGCCATCTTCGCTCCGCGATGCCGGTCCTTCGCGGATGACCCTTTCGGGCCGTTGGTTGAAGGTTAGCTAACGTGAGATCAGCGGGAGCGATGCGGCGCGCTGATCGGACCAAAGGAAATGCCGCAAGAGGCAAAACGTCTCAAAACCCCCGCCCTCCCGCAAGCCCCAATTCCGGGTCTTTTCAGTCCGCGCCACCCCCTGCCAAAGCCGTCGCCTCGACTGGTCGGTTTCCAGGCAAAAGTTGATTCAAAAGCAACGCCGTCAGTCCACCCGCCGCAATGCCCGATTCCAGCACCGATCGCACCGCTCCCGGCAGCACCGCCAGCCATTCCGTCTTCGACGGCACGCCGATGCCCACGCCAATCGAAACCGCCACGACCAGTGCATCGCGATGCGTCAGCCCGGTTCCCACGATCAACCGCAATCCCGAAACCGCCACCAAACCAAAGAGTAACAATGCCAGCGCGCCCAGTACGGGCGGAGGCATCGTCGTGATCCAGCGGCCAACCGGCGGGAACAATCCCAGCGCCGCTAACATCAGAGCCATCAGCGGCCCGATCCGCCGGCTCGCCACGCCGGTGATCTGGATGACACCGTTATTCTGCGCATACGTCGTGCTAGGAAACGCCCCAAACAGCGCCGAAACCGTGCTCGTGATTCCATCAACCAGCACGCCGCCACGCAGCCGTTTCCAATGATCGACTCCGTCCGTCTTCAGCCCCGAAAGTTGCGCCGTCGCCGTCATGTCGCCCATCGCTTCGAGCAATGAAACGAGATAAATGAACGCAAACGGCAGAACCAATTCCCACCGAAACGCGAAGCCGTGCGGCATCAGTTTCGGCAACGCCAGCCACGTGCCGTCGCCCGCCACGGGTTTTTGCAACCAGCCGAACACGCCACACACCAGATAGCCCGCAATCACTCCGATCAAAACGCCTGAAAGCCGCGCCCACGGTCTTCCGATCGACTGCACGCCGAGCACCACCGCGATCACAAACGCCGCGATCGCCCCACCCGCCCAAACCGGCGCGTCAGGCGCGGGCGGCGCGACAATACCAAACATAGCCGACGGAATTAGCGACAGCCCGATCAGCAAAACCACGATCCCTGAAACGAGCGGGGTAAACACACGGCGCAATTTCGGCAGCGCCGGCGCCAGCACGATCTGCAGCGGTGCTGTCACCAGCGACATCCCGAACATCAGCGCCAGCCCGCCTGCCTGCCCCGCCGCGATCAGCGGCTGCAAAAACGAAAAACTCGTTCCCGTCACACTCAGCAATCCCGAGCCCAACACTCCATACCGACGCGTCTGCAAAAATGTCCCAAGCGCGGAGGCCAGCAACGCCATGCTCACAAAGTACGCGGTGTCCACCGCATCGAATTTCGAAATACCCGCAAGGATCAGCGGCGGTGTGATCGTTCCCACCACCATCGCCGCCACTTGCTGAAAACCCACCAGCCATGCCACTGCACCCGGCACTCGCTCTTCGAGACCATACACCACGGCCGGACCCGTCCCGGTTTTCGTTTCCGGGGATCTGACCGGGAACGAAGCAGGTGCGGCCGGAATATGCGTTTCCACGCGGCTTTGAAAGCAGCCTGCACGCCAGCCATGTACACTCTTCACAGCGGGCCCGCACCGCTTGGCTCGCCCGGTGCTATTTGAGAATCCATGTCCGCTCCCTCTTTCCGGCCGCTTCGCACACTGCCGCCACATCTCGAACTCCTTTATCCTCGATCGGCGATCAACGCGCGTCTCGAAACGCTCGCGGAAGAAATCGACGCCTGGGCTGCCGAATCCCTGCTCTTCACCCAGCAATCGTTGCTCGCAGTCTGCGTGCTGCGCGGCGGCGTTTTCTTTTTCTCCGACCTGCTTCAGCACATGCGACAGTCGGTGGAACCGGGGTTTTGCCGCGCCTCCAGCTACTCTCCGGCCAAAAACGACTCACCCGAAAACACCCTTCAGCTCGACTGGCATGGGCTCAAGGCCACGGGCCGCGACGTCCTGCTCGTGGACAACATCTGCGACAGCGGACGCACGCTCGCCACCTGCCAGCAAACGCTCGTCGCCGGCGGTGCGCATTCGGTGCGGACGGTGGTCTGCGTACATCGACATCGGGACGACTCCACCCACACGCCCACCCTCGCGGGCTTTGCCTACGAAGGTACCGAGTGGCTTGCCGGATACGGCCTTCGCGACCGGCAGAACTGCATGAACCATCCTGAAATCTACCGCGTACGCGCGGCAGCCTGACAACACCGGTCAATCTAACAGAGGGCCGTCCCGAAGGACGGCCCTGTCGTGTCGGAAAGAAGCGCTTCCCGACTTAGAATTTATAGGTGACCGTCAGTTCCGCGCGCGTACCAGGCTCTGCGAAGATCGAGGCGTTGCCGTAGGTTCCATTGTTCGGCGCCCAGTTTTTCTCGTCGGTTACGTTCAACACGGTGACACGGGCTTCCCACGTTTTCGTCGCATAGTAGACACTGCTGTCGATCGCGAACTGCCAGGGAATCACGAGCGTGCCCGCCCAGTTGTTGTTGATCTCGTCGTGCAACGTTCCGTTGGCAGAGAAGCCAAAGCCGCTGTCAAACTTGTACGAGAAGAGCGCGTTGAACTGATTGCGCGGCGCGCCCTGCACTTTGATCCGTCCGGTCGTCTGGGTGACGGCATGTACTTCTGGTGAAGCCGGATTGATATCAGTTGGCAGGATCGAATGCTGCGGCGACCGCTGACGCTGGCGCGGTGGCCTCGATCAACGCCCAGGAGAACGTGGCATAGAGGTGTTTGTTGGGCTGGAAATTCGCCTCCGTCTCAAAACCCCGGTAACGATAGGTCAGCAAAGGTCCTTGTTGCTGCTTCTGCTGGCGGGTCTGCTGAAACAACGACGCGCCCACGAAAAGTTTTTCGCCGAAGAGGGAATACTTGGTGCCGAGTTCAGCCAGTTCGCTCGGCTGGGAGAAGGCATCCTTGTCGAGATAGATGGTGTCGGTGGCCGGCACATAAACGTATCCGCCGCCATAACCGCCGCCATTGCCCGCCGCACCCGAGGTATTTTCGCTATAGTTATACGTCGCGTACGCCGTCGCCTTCGGTGTGAAGCTGTAGTTCAAACTCACATTGGCGTTGGGCAGCGCGACATCGATCGTGTCTTCGTACCGCGCGACGAATGGATCGCGCGCCTTGATCTTGCCGAAGTCAACGCGGGCGCCGGTAAGGACCTTCAACTTGTCGCCGAGCGCCCAAGTCGCCTGGGCGAAGGGAGCCCCGAAGATCGCACTGCTGATATTACCGTCCGCACCGGACTCGCCACCAAACGCGACCCAGCTGGAGCCATAACGATTTTCCCAGCCCGGGACCTTATAGGATGCAAAGTGGCTGGCGAAGTTGACTGATTTGTACGCATTGATGCCGGAACGGTCCTTCGTGATGTCCCACGCGGCTGCGGGCTCGAAGAAGAAATCCGCATAGGCCTTCACGTTTTGATAGCGCGCATCGACACCGAAGTTGATGGCGTGAACGCCCAGTTTTTTCTGAAACTCCAACCGTGACTCCACGGTGTACGACGGATCGATGATCTCGGAGTAGTGATAGGAGCTCAGCGTTTCGCGACGGGTATACGTGAACATGTTATTGTTCACGACGGTGAGATCGGGCGAAGTGAAGAAGCTCTGGATGGCCTGAATCTTGAAATTGCGTCCGATCGAGTTGTCACCCGGGCGGAGCAAACGCGAGCGACGGTCAATCGGCACCTCGGGGCCATAGGCGATCGTGTTGAAGTTGAAGGGAGAACCGCCGCTGTCGATATGCGCCGCGTTCTGCGGATCTGCCGCGGTCGCCGTCGTGCCTCCGTTGATATTCGTGCCCGTGCGATAGAGTCCGTTATCGATCAGGTTCTGCGTGGGACGGTTGATGCCGAAATTCTCCACATACTCCATGTACGCGGCCTGTGCGTTGATGAAGAGTTCGTACTGCTCCGAGGGCTTCCAGGTCACCGCGCCATAGAGCGACTGTTTCTTGGTGTAGGAATCGTAGTAGTAGCCTTCGCTGTCCTCACCCGAATAGCTGACGCGATAGGCGAGCTTGTCGGAAACCGGACCACCGGTGTCCAGGCCCCAGCGGCGGGTTTCGTAGCTACCAACGGTGGCGTAGACGCTGGTCTTGGTGGTGTCGAAGAACGGACGCTTGGTGATCAAATCGACAAAGCCGCCGACATAAGTCGAGACGCCCTGAACCACGGTGGCCGGGCCCTTCACGATGTTGACCGATTCGACCGCGTTGAAATCGATCGGCATGCCGTTGCCGTTGCTCGTGATGCGCTCGCGCATTCCGTTCATGAATACGTCGGCCGACTGGCCGCGGATGTCGGGATTTCCGGGGGCGCCGAAATTCGTGCGCGTGTAGGAGCTGGAGGTCAGCTTCGCGAAATCGCGCACGTCCTGGATGCTGATCGCGGTGAGCTGCTCGCGTGAGATGATGGTGACGTTTCGCGGTGTCTCCATGATGCTGCCCGCCGTGCCGAACACGGAACTGAAAGGCCGCGTAGTCGGGAGGATCTGCTGCTCGAGCGGCACATCATTTACTTCCATCTTCTCAAGAGTCACAGTTTCATCGGCCGGAGCCGGACTTTGTGCCATGAGCGGCGCTGCGGCGGCCAGTGATGCGGCCGTCAATGCGGTTGCCAGTTTTCGGTAGATCATAGGTGCGTAGAAAAAAGGGTTGGGGCCTTTTAGCACAGCATGTGCCAGCCTTCCCGCGCACGTGACGGATACGGGCGTCCTCAACAACGCACCGTCCGATTCAATCAAACAGCGGCACGCGTTTCATCTGCGGCACCAGCACGAGTCCTTTGTCGGTGATGCGAATCTCCGGAATCACCGACAGAGGAATTAAATTAAATCCCATGTACGGCAGCGTGCACCCCAGTTCGCTCCACGCCTTTTTCAGCGCGGTCGTTTCCTTCGCCACAACGGTAGCGCGCTTGTCGGAGAGCAATCCGGCCACAGGCAACGCCACGCTCGCGAGCACCTTTCCACCTCGCACGACGCAAACTCCACCGCGCAATTTCTTAAGCGTTTCCAGCGCGACCTGCATGTCGGCTTCGTTCGATCCAGCGACAATAATGTTATGCGCATCATGTCCGACACTGCTCGCAACCGCGCCGTCCCGCAGACCGAAATCCTTCAGCAATCCGTGGGCAACCTCGCCCGATTTTCCGTGGCGCTCGATCACCGAAACAAAGCAAAGATCCTGCTGTGCAAAAATCTCCGCCCACGATTCCGCGGGCGGGAGTGAAATTTTCTCATGGAAAAGAATGATCCCCGGCAATGCCGTCCGGATCACATTTGCGCTCACTGTAGCCGTCGGTACCGGCGGCGTTAGCGCGTTTTTTTTCTTCGCCAGCTTCACCGTGTTATACGCAGCACGCGGATAACGGTACCGTTTGGACAAGGCGCGATCGAGTAACGGAGTAACTTTTCGGTCCTTCACAACCAGCTCTCCGCCATACCAGGTGTTCTGCACCTCAAGCGCGTCGTTAAGCAGCACGATGTCTGCACGACGCCCATGCCCTAGCCCGCCAATCTCGCCATCCTTCGCATAACGCGTCGCCGGATGGAGTGAGCCCATGCTCCAGGCCGTCGTTGGCTTCATCCCTGCGACCACCGCCTGACGAGTCACCCAGTCCATGCCGAAGAGGAACAGATCGTCCGCATCGCGATCGTCGGTGCACACACAGACGCGTTTCGGATTCGCGCCGAGTTCTGTCACCGCCTTGATCGCCAGCGGCAGAGAATGCCAGGGCGTCGTTGGCGGGCCTCCGCGCAAAAAGATCCACACGCCTGCTTCGAGAAAATCATCCGCGATGTCGCGATCAATCGCCTCGTGCGTGTCCGTGATTCCGCTCGCCGCACCGGCCGCCACAAATTCTCGGCCATAAATATGCCCGCACACGGGACGCCCGCGCTTCAACGCCTCCGCCAGGATCGCGTGACTGCGCTTGTCGCCCATCGCCACCTGCACGAAGTCCATCTTCTCGCCCAGCGCGACGGCCTCCGGCCACTTGTCGAAAAGCTTCCCGATCTTTGCCGCCGTGAGATCGCCACCCGCTGTTTCAAACTCCGGGCTGGTCGCTGGCACCGTGCTCGGCACGGTCAGAAAAATCGAGAGCGGTGCCTGCCGCGCATCCTCCAGCATCCACTCGATGCCTTTCGCGTCACAGACGTTTCCGATCTCGTGGCTGTCGCAAAAAATCGCCGTCGTCCCGTTGAGCAATGCACCCTCCGCATACGCGCACGCCGACATCATGCTGCTCTCAATATGGACATGCGGATCAACAAGTCCCGGCGCCAGAATCCCGCCCGCCGCATTATGGAGCTTCTTTTTCGGCAGCTTGAAACTCGCGTGCGTCCCGCTCGGTTTCACCGCTGCGATACGTCCATTCTTCACCCAGATTTCCCGTCCTTCATGAATGCGTTCCGTGTACGTGGACAGTACCCGCGCGCCGGTGATGACAAAGTCCGGCGCCTCCCGTCCCATCGCCACCGCGGCGAGCGAGCGTGTCATTGTGTGCAGAGGTTTGACCGAAAAGCGGGTGAGCATGGCTCACTATTAGCACCGTCGATGCCAGTCCGCACCCCGATTCGTGACTACGCTGTCACACCGTTTCTTTAGCCAAAACCACCGGCCTCCACCAACGCCGCAACAGTCCCTGCGTCGGGCTGAACACCCATGCCAGCGCGAAAAGCCCCGCCCCCGCCACCACCATTGCCGGACCGATCTGACAGCCCAGGGCGAGCGCCAGATGAACGCCCAAGACCGAGCTCAGTGCGGCGTGCACCAGCGACAAAACATGCACCACCGCCAGTCGGGTTGTCAGCATGCCCGCCGTCGCGCCCGGCAAAATCAACATCGCCACCACCAGGATCGAGCCCACCGCTTCGAACGCGCTCACGACGACCACGGACAATATCGTCATCATACCGTAGTAAACCAGCGTCGTATTGATGCCCAGCGAGCGCGCGAGTCCCGCATCAAAGGAACTCACGAGCAGTTCCTTGTAGAAGACAGTGATCAAAATCGCCACGGCGATCAGCACCGCCCCCATTCGCAACAATGGCTCCGGCACATCACTCCAGCCCGTCAACGCCGGGAGAAAACCGATCTCGCCGTACAACACGCATTCCGCATCGAGGTCCACCTGGCTCGAATAAACGGATACCAGCACAACGCCGATTGCGAAGAGCGTTGTGAACGTCACGCCGATCGATGCGTCCTGTTTCACGCGTGTTTTCCGATGAATAGTCTCGATAATGACCGTCGTCGCCACCCCGGCCAGCAACGCCCCCAAAAACATCGCTCCCGTGCCGCGACTCCCCGTCAGGAGAAACGCGATCACCAGCCCCGGAAGCACACTGTGACTCACCGCATCGCCCATCAGCGCCATGCGCCGCAGCATGAGATAATTCCCGACGAGGCCGCACGCAGCGGTCACGAAAAATCCCATGATCACAAACGCAGCTGTATTGGGCAGTGTCTCCGTCCACGGCTGCACGACAACCGCGTGAAAATCGAAAGGAGGAATCAACGAGTTCATGCTCACGACCGCGGTTTCCTTCCGGCTTCACCACTCATGCCCACGCCTTGATGAATCTCTTGCACACTCGGGATCGTCTTCCCATGCGGATCCCGCGTCGCATAGCCGAGCCTCCGCTCCAATTCACGCACCACGTCTTCGCCGAGCACGTGCTCGATGTTTTCCGCATCATCATGGACGTGGTCCGGCGCGATGTTGGCCGAGTTGGTCAGATAAAGTTCCCACAGCCGGTGATTGCGCACAATCTCCGCACCACGCTGCCTGCCGGCCGGTGTGAAATAGATCATCGGTCCGGAAACTGTCGCGAGTCCGTGCCGCTCCAACGCACCCACCTCACGCCGCAGCTCCTCCAGCGTCGCCCGGCGTTTTTCCGCAAGCGCCGCCAGCGTCACGCCATCTGCGCCCGCTCCTTCGTTTTCCCACACATGATAAATGGCCTTCAGTGTGTTCTCGCGTTGCGTCCGCTCCGTGTGCGACCGGCGCGACCACCATTTCGCAATCACGCCGTGTCTCGGCCCAAAAAGAAACGCGCCTAAAAACACCGCGCTCGCCCCCAGGACCATCAGCGGTCCGGTCGGCAGATTCTTTCCCACAAAGGAAAGAAATGCGCCCACCGTGGCCGCCAGGACCCCAAACAAAACCGCCAGCCCGAGCAGCCGGTGCAACCGGTCCGTCAGCAAATAGGCGGCGGCCGCCGGCGTGATCAGCATCGCCGATACGAGCACAACACCCACGGCCTTCAACGCGATCACCACGCTCATCGCGAGCAGCAGCATCAATCCGTGATGCACCCATTTCACCGGCAACCCCGACGCCCTCGCAAACCCTTCGTCGAAGCTCGTCACCAAAAGTTCCTTGTAGAAAAGCCCCACCACGCAAACCGCGAGCACCGTCACCACCGCCATCAACGTCATGTCGTCGCCTCCGAGCGCCGCCGCCTGGCCGAACAAAAATTTATCCAGCCCGCTCTGGTGACCTGTCGGCAGGTGCTGGATCATCGACTGCAAACAAAGTCCCGCTGCAAAAAACGACGCCAGCACCAGGCCAAGCGCCGCGTCTTCCTTGATCCGCGTCGTCTTCGTAAGCGCGCTCACCATCGCCGACCCGAGCAATCCAGCGACGGTCGCTCCGATCAGGATCGCGACCGGGTCCTTGCTCATATTCCACAAAAATCCCGCCGCCACGCCCGGCAGCACCGCGTGAGAAAGCGCATCGCCCATCAAAGCCATTTTGCGCACCACAATAAACCCACCGAGCAGCCCGCAGCTGATTCCCAGCAGCACCGATCCAATCAACGCGTACCGCAACGACGGGTCGCGCATCGTCAGAAAACGCACGAACTGCTCAGCCACGGTTGTCTCTGTGACATCGCTCACCCGCGCGCCAAACGCCGGCCCTACCGCGATCACGCCAAAAAGGATCGCGAGTCCGCTCAAGCGTCTGAGTTGGCCGAATCGGTTCATCGCGTTGTCCCGAGTGCCGATGCCACCTCGGAGAGGATCGTTAGGCGGCCGCCATACGTTTTCTGCAAAAGCTCCGACGTGAAAACGTCCTCCGTTTTTCCGAACGCCACGAGTCGCATATTCAACAACAACAGCTGGTCGAAATACTGGCGCGCCGTCGGCAGATCGTGATGAACCACCAGGATCGTTTTCCCTTTGTCGCGAAGCTCGCGAAGCACCGCGATGATCGCAGCCTCCGTCGCCGCGTCGACGCCGGCAAACGGCTCATCCATGAAGTACAGGTCCGCTTCCTGCGCGAGCGCCCGCGCGAGAAACACGCGTTGCTGCTGTCCACCCGAGAGATTGGAAATCTGCCGGTTCGCGTACGGCAGCATCTGTACTTTCTCCAGGCAGCTGCGCGCGATCTCACGATCCGCTTTTCCAGGCCGGCGCAACAACCCCAGCCGCCCATACCGTCCCATCAACACGACATCCATGACGTTGACCGGAAAATCCCAGTCCACCGATTCGCGCTGCGGCACGTAGCCGATGCGAGTCGCCGCCTTGTCGAACGGCTCGCCAAAAAATTTCACCCATCCACTCGCGAGCGGCAGCAATCCCATGCACGCCTTGATCAAGGTGGATTTGCCCGCGCCATTCGGCCCGACAATGCCGACCAGTTGCCCGGCGGGCACCGTCACGTCGATGCCCCACAACACCGGTTTTTGCTGATAGGCGACCGTGAGGTCGTGGATCTCAAGCGGGGGAGGCGTCGCGGACACTGAGGCTTCGGTGGCAGGATTTGTCATGAGCGGCAGACCTCAAAATCGTTTCACGAAACCGGTGAACAGCGTCAGATCGTCGGCAGTCCGACTTAACCCCAGGTTCACGCCCAGGTCGAGTTGCAGGTTTGCATCGACCGCATACGTGAGCCCGCAATTAAAACCAAACACCGGCTTCCCCTCGCCCACTTCCGACGCAAACTCAACGAAGCCGCCCAGACGCTCCGTGATGTCATGGCCAACGGTCGCCGTGTTCACCCACGCCGCCGCGTAACCGTCGTCTTCTGCGTTCCTGATAACATCGACCTCGGTCATCGCGCCAAAGCCCCATCCGCCCGGCAACTCCGCCGCGAAAGGAAAAATCAATCCGCCTTCAACCGAATCATTGCCCAAGCCTTCTTTCGCCGTCGGCAGTTTCAGAAACGGCATCACTGCCAGTGCAGTCTGACCGCCATCATTGCCCCAAAAATTCCGCTTCGCGCGCAGCGTCACATCGCCAAATCCGCGCATCCGCTCCGTTACACCCGCGTCGCGATCGTCGATCTCCACGTCCAGGTAACTGTCCACGACAATCTGCACCTCGGAGTTTGCGGTGAGCCCGATGCGTACGTTTGTCGGCGCCACAGTCCAGGTCGTCACACGCACATTCGCATATTCCGGATTATGCTGATCCCGCGCGTACTCCGCGAAACTCGATTCCACCTGCACACGCCCGCGCTCAACCGTGAATGCGCTCTCTGTCGCATCAGGACGGTCCGAGGCCAGCTCACGCTCGGCGCGCGCCGGCAATGACGTCAGCATCAGCGTCACAGCGCCGCCCACAAAACCAACGGTTCGCAAGCCACGGTTCATTTCAACGCCTCCACAATCGTGTTTAGGTTGTGCTTGATCATGCCCTCGTAGGTGCCGAGGTCATATCCGTTTTCCATTTCGCCGGGCGCGCCCATCGCATCGGAGAACAACTCACCGCCCACGGTTACACCGGAGTCTTTCGCGATGCGCTCGATGGTCGCATGCGACACGCTCGACTCCACAAACACCGCTTTCAATCCGCGCTGCTTGATGAAGTCCGTGAGCTTCGCCATGTCCGCCAGCGCCGCCTCGCTGACAGTGGAAATTCCCTGCAACCCCACCACTTGAAACCCGTACGCCCGCCCGAAATAGTTATACGCGTCATGACTGGTCACCAGCACGCGCCTCGACTCCGGGAGTTCAGCCGCCTTCGCCTTGGCCCAGGCATGCAACGCCCCAAGCTGCTCGCGCGCCTTCGTCGCATTTGACGCAAAAAGAGCTTTCCGTTCCGGCACCGCTTCGATCAACCGAGCCTCCACGACGTCGATACAACCCGCCCAGAGTTGCACATCAAACCAGACATGCGGATCGGGATGTCCTTCGAACGCCTCCGGCTTGAGCAACGTCTCATGCGCCAGCTTCTCAGTGACGGCGTAAACCCGCTTCCCCGATTTCGCCATGCGCGCGAACACATCCGACATTTTTCCCTCCAGAAACAAACCGCTGTAGAAAACGACATCCGCGCGGTTCAGCTTCATCACATCCGCCGCCGTCGCCTTGTAGAGATGCGGATCGACACCCGGCCCCATCAATACCTCGGCAACCACCGCCTCGCCGCCCACTCGTTTCACCAAGTCATTCACCATCGCCGTGGTGCTCACGACCTTCAGGGGCGCGGCCGCAAGCCCGCCAGCCACGGCGAGCCACATCAACGGTAAGATCAAACGGGCAACCTTCTTGGAAACGTTCATGCCACGAAACGAAACGCCCCGGCTCAAATAGTCAAAAAGGAAATTTAGGTAAGGCTAATTTTAATTTCAAAAGCAAACTAGTGAAGCAGCCAGCATCCCGTCCGGTCGCCTCCGTACCCGGGCCGATTTCGTCCCTACCTCGCTGATGAAACCGTCGGCTAGAGCACGTCCAAATCCTGACGTGCCATGCGTTCGAGTCGCGCCAGTCCGGCGCTCACCACTGCCTCCGTCGGCCCTTCGACCAGCAGACGCAGTTTCGCCTCGGTACCGGAATAACGCACGAGCACCCGGCCCTGCTGACCGAGTTCCTTTTCGAGCGTTTCAATCGCCACAGGCAGGTGCGGCAGCTTCGAGAGCTCCCGCTTTTCGCGAACTTTCAAATTCAACGTGCTCTGCGGAAATTTTTTCATCGCACCCCGCAGCTCCGAGAGCGGCTTGCCGGTGGCAAGCATCACTTCGATCACTTTCAGCGCCGCGACCAAGCCATCGCCCGTCGGAGAAATCTCCGAACAGATCACGTGGCCGGACGACTCGCCGCCCAAGGTTGCGCGTTCGAGCAACATACCCTCGAGCACATACCGGTCGCCAACCGCCGTGCGCACCACGCGCCCGCCGGCCGTTCGAATCGCCGCATCCACGCCAAGATTGCTCTGCACAGTCACGACAAGCGTCTTCGCCGCGAGCGCACCTTTGCCGAGAGCATGCGTCGCGAGGATCACCAGGATCTCATCACCATCGAGCACCTCACCGCGCTCGTCACAGAGAATGCACCGGTCGCCATCGCCATCGTGCGCGATGCCCAGCCGGGCGCCCGTTTCACGCACTTTCGCGGCCAGTTTCTCCGGATGCTCGCTACCCACACCATCGTTGATGTTTTCGCCATCCGGACGACCGCCGATCAATTCAACCTGCGCACCGAGTTCGCGCAGCACGACAGGACTCGTCGTGCAGGTCGCGCCATTGGCTGTATCCAAAACAACCTTCCAGCCACTCAGCGCTCTCGCAGGAAGCAGACGCCTTACCTTTTCCAGATAGGTCGCGAGCCCCTCCGCACCGAGCAACGACCGCCGCTGCAACTGCGCCGGCTTTTCCTCCGGCAGCAGCTGCTCGATCTCAAACTCCTGCGCGTCGGTCAGCTTCATGCCGTTCGCCGCGAAAAATTTAATGCCGTTGTCCACCGCCGGATTGTGCGACGCCGTGATCATCACACCGAGCACGGCCTGCTCCCTGACCACCGCCGCAGCGACCGCCGGAGTTGGCAACACGCCCAGCGAAACCGCATCGACACCGACCGACGCCAGCCCCGCCGCCACTGCCTCGAGCAGGCTCTCACCCGACGACCGCGTATCGCGACCGATCAGCACGCGCTGCACGCCGCCCCCGTGATGCGAGATGCGTGAGGCAAAACGCCCCGCCGCCACGCCGAGGCGCTCGGCAAACGATTCATTGATCACTGGGCCGCCATACGGACCGCGCACGCCGTCCGTACCGAAGTAAATACGTTTCATGAACGATAAAATTCTTTCGTCGCCGCGATCTTCGCCTTCACCGCGCCGCCAAGCAGCAACTCACGTGCATGCTCCGCGCCTTCGGCCACGCTTTTCGTCCGGCCGCAAACCCACATCGCCGTGGCGGTATTGAACACAATCGTGTCCACCAGTCCCGCTGGCCCGCGCCCGGCCAGGATCGCTTCCGTGATCGCGAGATTCTGCGCCAGATCACCACCCTTGAGGTCATCAAAATTTGCCTGGGCGAAACCGTAATCACGCCCGTTCCACACACCATCGATATCGCGCAAACGTCCCGCGCCTTTCACGCGATTGGGAGTCGCCGTCGTGAGTTCGTCGATGCCGCGCCCCTCGCCCAGCACACCGTGCGCGGCAAGCCCGGCCACTGCACCCAGTGCATCGAGCGCTCCCGCCAGTTTCGGCACCCACGCCTCGGAAAAAACGCCGAGAATCACGTGCGCGGGACGCCCCGGATTAATCAGCGGACCGAGGATGTTGAAAATCGTCCGCTGTCCTTTCGCCGCGAGCATCTTCCTCACAGGCCCGATAAACTTGAATGTTGGATGATAAGCAGGCGCAAAAAAGAAAACATAGCCGAGTTCCCGCAACGCCCGGCGCATCTTCTCGTGCGACGCCTCGAGATTCACTCCGAGACCCGACAATAAATCCGCGCTGCCGCACTTCGAGGTGATGCCTCGATTACCGTGCTTCATGACCGTCACTCCCGCCGACGCCAGCGTCAGCGTGATCAAACTGGAAATATTAAAACCACCCGCATGATCCCCGCCGGTGCCAACGATATCAATCGCCTGCGGCGCCCATTCCTGCACACCCGGATCGATCGCCACCGCGCGAAACTCACGCGCAAACGCCGCCACCTCTGCCGCCGTCTCACCTTTCGCAGCCAGTGCCGTCAGAAACGCGCCCTTGGGTTCATCGCCGACTTCAGGTGATCCAAGCGCCCGCGCCGCCACGGCGATCTCCGCAGCGGAAAGTTCCTGGCGTGCATCCAGACGGCGCGTAAGGTCAACGAGTTCGGACATGGGCGCGCATGGAAGCGGAAAAGCCTTCCACGAGAAAAGCATAAACTCGACAGAGCCTCCCTCATCTATGAGCTACGCCGCGTGTTCCGCCTGCCATTTTTTTTCCTGGCGCTTGCCGCTGCGCCGCTCGTTTCACCACTGAGCGCCCAAGAACCGGTCGTTCCAGCCGCTCCACCACCAGCCCTCGCGGCTCCCGTATACGCCTCCGAAGCCGGAGACGCCCTCAGCCTTTCTGACTCGATCGTCCTCGGACTCGTCGAGGGAATCACCGAGTTTCTCCCCGTTTCCTCGACCGGTCATCTCATCATCGCCAGCCACTCGCTCGGCCTAGAAAGCAAAGCCCCGCTCTACGACGCACACGGCCAGCCGCTCTGGTATAAAAAGCCTTCTGCCAAAAACCCCAACGGCGAGCCGCTCACGATCAAACTCGCCGCCGACACCTATACTGTCGTCATTCAAGTCGGCGCCATCGCCGCCGTCGTATTAATCTACTGGGCACAGCTCATGGGTATCCTCCGCGGCCTCCGCGGTCAAAACGCCGCCGGTGTCCGCCTCCTGCGCAACATCATTCTCGCCTTCCTTCCGTGCGCCGCCGCCGGATTCCTCCTCCACGACTGGATCGACGAAAACCTTTTCTCCATCAAAGCCGTCATCGTCGCCCTCATCAGCGGCGCAGCCCTCATGTTTGCCGCCGAACGCTGGCGCCGCCAGCAACCCGGCACCACCCAGTCGCGCCGCGAACCCTCCGATCTCACCGCGAAACAAGCTCTCAGCGTCGGTCTCATGCAATGCCTAGCTCTCTGGCCCGGCACCAGCCGCTCAATGGTAACCATGGTCGGCGGTTATTTCAGCGGCCTCAGCCCCGCCAAAGCGGCCGAATTCAGTTTCCTTGTCGGCCTGCCCACACTTGCGGGAGCCGCTCTCTATAAAGGCTATAAATCCGGCCCTGCCATGATTGAAGTGTTCGGCTGGCCCCACGTGCTGACGGGCACATTGATTGCCGCCATTTCCGCCGCGATCGCCGTCAAGTTTCTCGTCAGCTACCTCACCCGGCATGGCCTCGGCGTATTCGCGATCTACCGCCTGATCCTGGCCGCGATTCTCGGCGCACTTCTGTACACCGGCATCCTCTCCTGAGATTCCGTAAAACATCTCCTATTTCCCGGCCAATCGCCGCTTGACGCACTTCATCGCCGCCTTTTACTCCGTCACCTTTCAACTCGTCACAAGGACGTCGCCGAGACGCCCGACACACTCACTTTAATCCGCTCCCACCATGGCAAATCCGAAACGCAAACAGTCCAAACGCCGCAGCGCCAACCGCCGCGCAGCCAACGCTTTCAAAGCTCCGCAGATCGCCAAAGACCCGACCGATGGCTCCGCCTTCATTCCGCATCGCGTGAATCCGAAGAACGGCATGTACCGCGGCCGTCAGGTCCTCAACATCGAGGCCTGAGTCTAGCCCCGCCCTCCAACCATCCTCGTGATGGGTACCAGCAACGGCGCCAAAAGTCGTATCGCGGTCGATGCCATGGGCAGCGACCTCGGTCCGCCGGAGATCGTTGCTGCTGCGAAACTCGCCTTGGGCGAGTTTCGTGATCTCAGTCCGATTACGCTCGTCGGCAACGAGGCGGTTCTCAAACCGCTCGTTGCTGAAGCCGGTCTCTCCGGAAACGAAAACGTTTCCATCTTCCATGCCTCCGAGGTCATCACAATGGATGACAAACCACTGGTGGCGATCAAGCGGAAGAAAGACGCCTCGATGCTCCGGGCCATCGAGCTCGTCAAAGCAGGCGAAGCAGGCGCCGCCGTCAGCTGTGGCAATACAGGCTGTCTTGTTGGTGCCGGCATCCTGAAACTCCGCACCCTCGACGGTATCGATCGCGCAGCGCTCGCACCCGTCATCCCGCGCGCCGGTGGCCACTTCATTCTCATCGACGCCGGCGCCAATCCCGAGGCCAAGCCCGATCATCTCGTTCACAACGCGATCCTCGGCACCCACTTTTGCCGCATGGAGCTCGGCGTGGAAAAACCCCGCGTCGGCTTGCTCACCATCGGCACCGAAGAAGGCAAAGGAAACGCCCTCATCGCCGAGACCCACGAATCGCTCAAACGCATCGGCGACCTGATCAACTACGTCGGCCCTGTCGAAGGCTTTCAGGTTTTCTGCGACGAGGTGGACGTCGTCGTCTGCGACGGCTTCGTCGGCAATATCTGCCTCAAGAGCTGGGAGTCTCTCGCCAAGTTTTTCAGCAACGAGCTCAAGTCCCAGCTCAAAGCCAATCCCATCCGTATCGCCGGCGCCGTTCTCGCCAAGGGCGCATTCAACGCGCTCCGCAACCGCATCAAGCCCGAGCGTTACGGTGGCGCGCCACTCCTCGGTCTTCGCGGCAATCTCATCAAAGCCCACGGCTCGGCCAATCGTCAGGCGCTTAAAAACGCCATCCACGACGCGAGCGAAATGATCAAGATCGACCTCAATCACCGCATTGAGGCCGATATCGCGCGTGCCAACGACGCCATCCGCCAGGTCGTGGTCTGATCGGCGCCACCGCGCCCTCCTCGTTTTACCGCAGCGTCATGGCCTCACCAACAATCGCGATTCTCGGCACCGGTTCCTACGCACCGGCCCGGGTGATGACCAACGACGATCTCTCCAAGATCGTAGACACGTCCGACGAGTGGATTTTCACCCGCACCGGCATCCGCCAGCGCCGTATCGCCGCTGACAATGAAGCCACCTCCGACCTCGCCACCCACGCCGGCCGCGCCGCGCTGGCCGACGCCGGACTGACCGCTGCCGACATCGACCTGATCATCGTCGCTACAATCACGCCCGACATGCCCATGCCTGCCTGCGCCACCATCGTGCAGGCCAAACTTGGCAGCAAACCCCACGCTGCGTGTTTCGATATCAACGCCGCCTGCTCCGGATTCCTTTACGCCCTCGACACCGCCTGGGCCATGCTCGGCTCGGGCCGCTACAAACACGCCCTCGTCATCGGTGCTGAAAAACTCTCCAACGCCCTCGACTGGAAGGACCGCACTACCTGCGTCCTCTTCGGCGACGCCGCCGGTGCTGTTGTTCTCGGCCCCGCACGAGGCGATGGTGCTCACCTGATCGGCGCCAAACTCTACTGCGAAGGCGGCATGGATGAACTCCTTTGCATCCCCGGCGGTGGCAGCGCCCGCCCGATCACGCCCGATTCGGTGAACAGCGGCGACCGTTTCATCAAGATGAAGGGCCGTGAAGTCTTCAAAGTCGCCGTCCGCGAGATGGAAGACGCCGTCCAGGAAATTTTGGAACAACACTCCCTCGCCGCCGATCAGATCGCGTGCGTGATCCCCCATCAGGCCAATCTCCGCATCATCGAGGCCATCGCCAAGAGCCTCAAACTGCCGCTGGATCGCTTCTTCGTGAACGTTGACCGCTACGGCAACACCTCCGCCGCATCCATTCCCCTCGCTCTGGACGAAGCCCGCAAGGCCGGCCGCGTCAAACAGGGCGACACCACCCTGCTGGTCGCATTTGGGGCGGGCTTGACCTACGGGTCCGCACTGGTTCGCTGGTAATTTCTTCCTAAAAAATGTCCCTTCTCGCGCTCCGCCGCCTGCCCCTCGGGCTCGTCCTTTTCGCCTTTGTATTCACCCTTTCCGGACGCCTTGCCGCTGACTTGGTCTGGACTGCGCAAACCGGCTGGCAGGTCCAGGGCGGCGTGCTCTCGGGCCTGGGGCCCACTGACAGCAAAAACGCCCTCGCGCTCATGAACAAGGCGCGCTCCTACGAGGAGAATGGAAAGACCGGTTCCGCCATCAGCGCGTACAACAAGGTCGGCAAGAAATACAGCAACTCGGTCTACGCGCCTGAAGCCCTCTATCGTTCGGCCAAGCTCCGCCTAACCCAGAAAAAATACAGCAAGGCGTTCGACACCTTTCAAAACGCGATCGCCCGCTATCCCAACACTCCGCGCTTCAACGAAATCGTGGGCGAACAATACCGCATCGCTACCGCGCTGCTCGACGGCGCCCGCGGAAGGTTCCTCTGGATCTTCCCCGGCTTCACCAACCGCGAAAAATCCATCGAGTACTTCGAGATCACCCTCTTCAACGCCCCGTACAGCGACTACGCCCCGCTCGCGCTGATGAATATCGCCCGCGCCCACCAGAAATTCGATAACACCGATCTCGCCATCGACGCCCTGGATCGCCTCATCAACAACTATCCTCAAAGCGTCCTTACTCCCGACGCCTATTTAAAACTCGCCCAGGCGCACGCCGGGCTCGTCGACGGTCCTTACTACGACCAGGAGTCCAGCCGCCAGGCCATCACCTACTTCGAGGATTTCATGATCCTCTACCCGAGCGACAACAACGTGGCCACCGCCGAAAAGGGGCTGTCGCAGATGAAAAACGAGCTCGCCGAAAGCAAGATGAAGATCGGCGATTTCTATTTCTATAAACGCGACAACTTCAAAGCCGCCCGCGTCCTCTACAATGAGGCCATCACCGCCTACCCCGACTCCGAAGTCGCCGGCCGCGCCAAGTCGCGCCTGACCGAGGTGGCCGCAGCCGAAGAAAAAGCCGCTTCTAAAAACGCCGGCCCCCGGAAGAAGCACTTTTTCTTTTTCTGAGCCGGCCCAATCAGCCGCTTTCCTCTCAAAACGCGTCCACGCCCGGACGCGTTTTTTATTTGGGCTGCTTCAAAAAATCCGTGCCCATCCGCCCCTTCCGTGGTCAACCTTGTCCTTACATGCGCCCCTTCCTAGCCGCGTTCACACTGACCCTGCTGTTCTTCACCGGTTGCTCGCACTACCAGCTGGGCACCGAAGGCAAGCTGTCCTTCACCCGCCTGTTCATCGCACCCGTCGAAAACAAAGCCGCCCTGCCCCAGGTCACCGCACTCTTCTCAACCCAGATCCGCGACACCTTCTTGCGCGATGGCCGCGTCGTCCTCGTCAACTCGTCCGAAGAAGCCGACGCCACGCTCACGATTTCGATCAACCAGCTCACCCGCAACGTCGCCACCTCCCGCTCGGACGACACCGGCCTTGCGCGCAAATTCGAGGTCACCATCCACTCGCTCTGCACGTTGCGCGACAACCGCAGCAACTCCACGCTCGTCGACAAACGCCCGGTGAGCGTCACACGCGAACTTTTCACCACGCCCACGCCCGACGCGCACGAAAGCGACCAGTTGCAGGCCGAGTACAACCTCATGCCGCAACTCGCCCAGGCGCTCGCGGACCGCGTTGCCCACACCGTACTCGACGTCTGGTAGACTCGTCGTCGCGCCTGCCCGCCGCTCGTCCGGCCCTAATCGCAAGCTTGCACCGGGCTCGAACAAAACCTGCTCTGAACGTCTCCATGCACGCCCCCATTCTGACGCCATCCATTCTCGCCGGCGACCATGCCAACCTCGCCGCGAGCGCAGCCATCGTCGAGCAGCTCGGCCTCAAATGGATCCACCTCGATATCATGGACGGGCACTTTGTGCCCAATCTCTCGTTCGGCCCGCAAACGGTCGCCGCACTGCGCAAAAACTCCAAACTCTTCTTCGACGTCCATCTGATGCTCAGCGAGCCCCATCGCTACGTCGACGCGTTCGCCAAGGCCGGCGCCAATCTCATCAGCATTCACATCGAGCCGTCCTACGATCACACGGCCACCCTTACACACATCCGTGACCTCGGCTGCCAGCGAGGCATCGTCCTCAATCCCGGCACTCCCGCCTCCGCCATTGAGCACCTGCTCGCTCAGGTGGAACTCGTCCTTGTCATGACCGTGCAACCCGGGTTCGGCGGACAATCTTTCCGCCGTGATCAGCTGGAAAAAATCTCCCGTCTCTCGTCCCTCCGCCGCGAACGCGGCCTGAACTTCCGCCTCGAAGTCGATGGCGGCATCGATCTCGTCACCGGCGCCGAATGCCGTGCCGCAGGCGCGGATACGTTTGTCGCAGGCACTTCCTTTTTCAACGCCCCCGACCGCAAGGGTTACGCCGCCGCTGTCGCCGGCTGGTAATCAGCGCAACTCTGCCCGCACCGCGAAACGGGCCCCCTTATTTCCCGGCCTTCGCCAGCTCTTCAGCCCGCCGGTATTGCGCGCGGAACTTATCTCCCAGCTCTTTTGCGAGCCGGATTTCCTCCGCCTTGTTCTTGGAACTGATCGCCGATCGAATCCGACCGCCAGCCGCTTCATAGTCCACTGCCGACAGGTCCTGAAGCACGGCCATTGCCTCCGACGGCATCCCCGCAGCAATCATCGCCCGCCAAGCCGACGCCAGTTCCTGATGCGTGTCGAGACACATGACCCGGATCACAAACGACATTTCGCGAAACAGATTCCCCGTCCAGGCGGTGCGATAAACCAGCTGTTCCTGCGTCGCAAAGGGCGAATCGTCCGGATCGCTGCGCAACGCCCTGAACTCTTCGCTCTCATAAAAGTCACGGCGCACCGGCATCCGCCGCAGCGCAAATTTTTCCGGCCCACCCGGCGTACCCGGTTTCAAATTCCACAGCTTCTGCCCTTCCATTGAAAGGACGTACTCGATGAACGCCTCCGCTACTCCACGATTTTTCGCACCACGCAGCAACGCGATAGGATCGACCGAACTTACCGTGCCGCCCACCGGTGAAAAATACGCCAGACGCCCCGGTCCGTCGCGCCGCACCACCGCCTCTTCCTGCTGGCGGCCATAAAAATCGATGCACATCCCCGCCGCTGAATTTCCCTGAGCCACATCGATCGGCGGTTTTTGTGACGTGTCTGTGAAGTAGCGTGCATTGGCTCCGATCAGCTGCATCAACCGCATGCCCTCCAGCCAGCCTTCGCTCACCGCACGCGTCTCCATCTGTTTTAATTCGCCCGCATCCGTTGTGGGATTTTCAGCCTTCAGCGCCGTCAGCCGTTTCTGCATCTGCTGCTGGATGACGTTTTCAAACGCCTTCGCGATCGACCCGCTCTTTGTCGGATCAGCCAGCGCCACTTCGCCCACCAGTCGCGGATTCTTCAAATCCGCCCATTGCTTCGGCGGCTCTACGCCAAGACGCTTCAAGGCATCCAGATTCGTGAGCACGCCGTAGCTGCTCAGCACTGCGCCGATCCAGCGTCCCTGCCGGTCCCAATACTGTTCGCCGGCGAATTCATACGGAATCACATCGTCCCGAAACCACTCCGGATGCTTCTTCATGATCGTACCTTCCACAAGACGCCCCGCCTGCGCCTGCTTGATGAAATCGTAGGTTCCTCCCCCGAAAAACACGTCGATGCCGCATCCGACTTCGGAGTTCATAAAAGCATCTCGAGCATCTTTCACGTCGGCGCGCGCCTCTGACGGCAGCCGGTGATTCTGATATCCCGCCTGCACATCCGTGCTCCACTTCCGGCCCAGCTTCTTCGTCCAGTACAGCTCGAACGCCGCCGAGTATTCTCCTTCCAGAAAACGCGCGATTTCACTCGTGCCGCCGATCACGCGCCAGTCGATCATCACGTTTTTTCCGGTCTTTTGTTTGTACCACTTCCGAAAGCCGGCGCCAAACTCGTGGCGAAGCGCCTCGTTATGCGGCGTGATGATCACCAGAGTTTCATCCGCCCGCTCCCGTTCCGCCTTTTTCGGCCGAAACACAAACGGCAGCGCCACCACCGCGATCAGGGTAAGGATGATGATAAGACGTTTGGCCATCGCGAGAGCGCCAGACTCGGTCCGGCTTCGTTCGGTTTAATCCAGCAGCACCACCACGTCTTCGACCTCCACGCTTGCATACAGCGCCTTTTCGGTGGAGCGGCCAACAAACCGCGGATTCAGCTCATAGATCTTCAACGCTTCGCCGCCTTTGGCGGGCACAAAGGCGTACTGCGCCACTTCGCCCAGATAAACCGCCTCGCCGATCCTGCCGCACACGGAATTCACGTCGCGCGCCTCGTTCCCCAGTCTCCAGCATTCTGGACGGATCGAGATCGTGACCGCCGCGCCCGCCGCCGGCATCCGCGCCGGATCGCCCGGCAGTCCTTCAAAGCGGCCGATCGCCGTATCCACAAAAATATGGCCGCCTTCGACGCCCCTGACGGTGCCCGTGATGAAGTCCGTCTCACCGATGAAATGCGCCACCGTTTTCCGGGTCGGCCGGCGGTAAACTTCACGCGGCGTCCCCACCTGCAGAATGTACCCGCTCTCCAGGATCGCCATGCGATCAGAGATCGAAAGCGCCTCCTTCTGATCGTGCGTCACATAAACCGTGGTGAGGTTGAACTCTTTGCAAACGCGCCGGATTTCCGTGCGCATTTCCAAGCGCAGCTTGGCGTCGAGATTCGAAAGAGGCTCATCGAGCAACAGACACCGCGGCCTGATCACCAAGGCTCTAGCCAGCGCCACGCGCTGCTGCTGTCCGCCTGAAAGTTGATTGGGTTTCCGATCCGCGTACTTGCCCATCCGCACTGACTCGAGCGCCTCGCCCACGCGCGTTTTAATCTCCGCTTTTGGCACCTTCCGTTCCTCCAGGCCGAAAGCGACATTCTCCGCCACCGTCATATGCGGCCAGAGCGCATAGCTCTGAAACATCATGCCGGTGTTGCGCTTGTGCGGCTCCAGGCGAGTGACTTCGTCCTCGCCAAAAAGGATGCTGCCCTCTTCCGGAATATAGAAGCCCGCAATGCTGCGAAGCAGGGTGGTTTTACCGCAACCGCTCGGCCCGAGCAGGAAAAACAGCTCGCCAGGCCGGATGGTCAGGTCGAGTCCGTGCAGGGCGACAGTGGAGCCAAAGCGTTTAGTGAGATTCTGGATGCGGATCGAAATCATGCCGCGGACAAAGCCGGCGGAAGCAAGATTTCAGCCATCAATGAGTCAAAGGAATAAACCCTGCTAAGCAGGAGGAAGCAGTTGCGAAACTACCACACGCTTTCATAACGCAGTCTCTTCCTCCATGCCTAAAGCCGCACTGAAACGTCCCGCCCACGCCGACCTCGAAAACGTCCTCGTGTCGGAAGCCGCCATCAAGCGCCGCCTCAAAAAACTCGGTGCCGACATCGGCGGAATCTACGGCAAGGAGGAGATCACCGTCGTCGCCATCATCAACGGCGCCATCCTCTTCACCGCCGATTTGCTCCGTCAGATCCCCAACCCGATCCGCCTGGATTGCATCCGCGTTTCGAGCTACCGCAACGAAACCAAATCCCAGGGGAAACCAAAGCTCCTCCACAGTCTTTCGCTCGATCTGACCAATCGTCACGTGCTCCTGATCGACGACATCCTCGACACCGGCAAAACGCTTTCCGTCGTCGTCGACATCATCAAAAAGCTCAAACCCGCCAGCGTACGCACCTGCGTGCTGCTCGATAAGAAGGGTCGCCGTGAAGTGGACTTCACCGCCGATCTCGTCGGCTTTGAAATCCCCGACAAATTCGTCGTCGGCTACGGCCTCGATTTCGCGGAGCGCTACCGGAATCTCCCCTGCATCGGCGTTCTCAAGCCGACACTCCAAAATCCGCCGGAGTGGGCGTAAACATCTTCGTCCTCCGCCACTCCCTCACCGCCATTCATGAGTACCGACACCGCAGGATGGCGCCAGTCGCTCCAAAGTCGCCAGCTCTCATCCGTCAATGAGCTGAAGGGCGTCGCGATCCTTCTGGTCATTGCCTACCACACCCAGCTCGCCGTGGGCTGGGTCAACTGGTCCCAAGGGCAGATCGGCGTGGATATTTTTCTCGTGATCAGCGGCTGGTTGATCGGTCGCTCACTTACTCCCGAACTGACTCTTCGGGATTTTTTCTGGCGGCGCATCTGGCGCATCGTGCCAGCCTACTGGATCGTTCTCATCGGACTGTGCCTATTCAAATGCCAGGTCCTCCATGGCGCCTTCGACCTGCCCGGCACCGTCGCCCATTTGTTCGGGCTTCAGATTTTTGGGCCCGATGAATGGTTTTTCGGCATCAACCCTTCCTTCTGGTTCATCTCGCTTTTGCTGCTCACCTACCCGCTGGCGTTTTTTCTGCGGGCAGAGCGTTCACCTGCAAAGCTTCTGTCTGTCGGCCTGGCTTTGGGCGTGGCGAGTTGTTGGCTGGGCATGCTCGTCGAGCATCACGCTTTTGTCGTCAACGTGCCGGCCCGCCTCATCAGCTTTTGCGCAGGCCTGGCCATTGCCGCTGCCCTGAGGGACAACGTGGATTTTCGCAAAGACCGGGGAATGTTTTTCGCCCTCCTCGCACTGTGCGGCTACATGGAAATGGGCGGCGTCCCCCTGCTTCGTCCCTGCATCTACGCCTTCGCGCTTATGGCGGTTTACCTGGCCTTGCGCGGGAGCATCGCCGGTCAGCCGCGGCGGTCATTCCCATACGGCCCGCTGGCTTTCCTCGGGTTCATTTCCTATGAATTATTTTTGCTGCACCAGCCTTTGCTCCGGATGGCGCTGCATGCCTTTCCTTCACTCACGCAGTCCGACGCAGGCCCGCTGATCAGCGCACTCATTGGCATCGTCGTCAGCATCGCCCTCGCATGGGTCTCTTCATCGCATGATCGCGATGATGTTTCGCCAGAAGAAAAAGCCCGCGATGCCATCGCCCGTCGCCACTGCCTGAATTTGAACAGACTTTGCATCTAGTCAGAGCCGCCGCATAAACGCCTCGACCGCCTCAGCCAGCGGGAGAACACGCCCAGCCTGGACCAGCTCGGCGTTGAACTTTTGAAACGGCAAAATGTGAAACGCCGCCGTCTCCACCTCTCGCATGAACAACTGCCCGATCGGCCCCGCCTTCTCCAGATAATCGCTCTCGCGAAACCGTTTCAGAGTGGCGGCCACATCGTAAGCCACCGCGTGGTGCTCCACCTGCCAGTCGCCAGCTCGTCGCTCGATAACCGCAAACTGCGCTTTCACCGTTCCATCCAGCGGCAATCCCGTCGCACCTGTCGTAACAATCCGTCGTTCACCCCAGAGCCGCACACCCGCGTAGTGGTTGTGCCCGCGCACGATCCAGCGCTCGGCACTTCCTTCAAACATCGGCGCTATCTGGCCATCGCTCGTGTAGGGAAAAATCAAATCGTTATCGCTGCGCGCCGAGCCGTGTACGATGAGCAGGTCGTCCGCGCCTGGAATCCGCAGTATGCCAGGCAGCGCCGCCAGCTCCTGGCGGTTGGTCTCGCCGAGTTGAGCCGCCGCATATTGCACCGGTCCAAACTGCGGTGAACTCCACTCCGGCTTCGCTCTCTCCGTCCCCAGATCGAAGACGTAACGCTCGTGATTTCCCCGCAACACGGGACAACCCAGCGCCTTGACCCGCTCCCAGCACATCAGCGAATCGGGTGCACCGACAACGATATCGCCCGCAACAACCAGTTGATCCACCTTCAGCTGCCGCACTCGTTCGAGCACCGCCTCCAGCGCAGCCAGATTTCCATGTATGTCGGCAAGGATCGCGATGCGCATACCGCGACTGCTGCCCGCCAGTGCACTAGGCATCAATCCATAAAAAAAACGGCGCAAGCCGAAGCCTGCACCGGTCGTGAACGTTTGTCTCTTACGGGCGGCCATCACTGACCGCCAAAAGAACTACCGGCAGCCGTAGCCGTAACCGGGCGCCACATACACCACACGCCCTCGAGGCGGATAAACCGGCGCTGGCGGGCAGACCACGACGGTACGGCGGTGATCATACCGGTTGACGACACGCCGCGGCGGCGGGCAATAGGGGTCAACGACAACCACCGGACGGGGAGCCACTACGACCCGTCTGGGTGGATCGCAACGAGGCGGGGCAACCACGACAACTTGGCGCGGAGCCGGCTCGCAATAAAGCGTATTGCAGGAAGCCTGCTCGTAATAAACAGGTGCCGACGGCACCGGCGGTGAATAGGAACGCGTTTGCTGAGCGGGCACGGTCGCCGCGCTCCAGAGCGCCCCGGCGGCCGCACCGATCAGCGCGCCCTCCAAGGGTTTATCGTTATTCTCGCCGATGATCGCACCGGCGATGCTGCCGACCAAAATATTCCGAGCTGTCTGTGGTTGAAAAAACTTGCGCTTCGGCCGAAGCAACCAAGCCGGTCACGCAGGTGAGCGAAAGCAATAGTGTTTTCATACGAGAGCTAAGACGCCCATCCGGACAAAAAAGTTAGCCCGACACATCTTTTTCCAAAAATCAGGGAACCTGATACACGCGTATGCCCGAAATCTTGCCCTTGCGAAGGGCGGAAGCCGCTTAACGCCACTTGCGTCCGCCGCCCGCTCCACGTTTTGCCACTTTCGGTTTCTTCGTGGACTTCGACAGCTTCTTAAAGTCGCCGGTTTTCAACGCGGTGATCTGATCACGCAGCAGCGCCGCGCGCTCGAACTCCAGCCGGCCCGCAGCCTCGGCCATCTCGTCCTCGAGTTCGGCAATCACCGCCGCCACTTCTTCAGCTCCGCCTTCGGCCACGGCCTGCGGCTCATCCTCACGCCCACTGCCGTCGTAAACATGCAGGCTCGCCTGCGCCGATCGTTTCACGCTGCGCGGTGTGATCCCATGTTCGCGGTTGTACGCGATTTGTTTTTCCCGGCGGTACGCCGTGATCTCCTGTGTCCGCCGGATCGAGTCGGTGATTTTGTCCGCGTAGAAAATCACACGCCCGTTCTCGTGACGCGCCGCGCGCCCCGCCGTCTGCACGAGCGACGTTTCGCTACGGAGAAAGCCTTCCTTGTCTGCATCGAGAATCGCCACCAGCGCCACTTCGGGAAGATCGAGTCCTTCGCGCAGAAGATTGATGCCAATGAGCACATCGAAATTTCCCAGTCGTAGATTGCGCAAGATCTCCACGCGCTCGATCGCATCGATGTCCGAGTGCAGATACTCCACGCGAATCTTCGCCTCGCGCATGAACGCCGTGAGATCCTCCGAGAGCCGTTTCGTCAGCGTCGTCACGAGCACGCGCTCCCCCTTCTCCACCGCGCGCCGCACCTCGGCGATCAGATCTTCCACCTGACCTTTCGTCGGCCGGATCGATATCTCCGGATCAACCAGTCCCGTCGGCCGGATCAACTGCTCCGCGATCACCGCGGATTTCTCCAACTCGTATTTCGCCGGAGTCGCCGACACATAAAGTGTCTGTCCCGTCACCGAGAGAAACTCCTCGAACGACTGCGGCCGGTTTTCCATCGCCGACGGAAGTCGGAAACCGAAATCAACAAGCGTCTGCTTCCGCGATTTGTCGCCGTTGTACATCGCCCCGACCTGCGGGACAGTCGCGTGGCTTTCGTCGAGAAAGAGCAGAAAATCCTTCGGGAAGAAATCGATCAGGCAAAACGGCCGCTCCCCCGGATGCCGTCCAGACAGATGCATCGAGTAATTTTCGATGCCATTGCAGAATCCCATTTCCTGAAGCATTTCCAAGTCGTAGTTCGTGCGCATGCGAATGCGCTGCGCTTCGAGATACTGCCCCTTTGCCTCAAAGTACGCCACGCGCTCATCGAGTTCGCGTTTGATACCGTTGATCGCGCCATCCAGCTTGTCCTTGGACGTCACATACTGATTCGCCGGGTAGAGATCGAAGTGCTCCATCGTCCGGATCGTGTTTCCCGTCAGCGGATCGAATTCCGTGAGTGCATCGATCTCGTCGCCAAAAAACTCCACGCGCAATCCCTGCTCCAGATATGCAGGCATGATGTCAACTACGTCGCCGCGCACACGAAAACGCCCACGAACCAGATCGTAGTCGTTACGCTCGTAGAGATTTTCCACGAGCCTCTCGAGCAGACGCGTGCGCTCCATCGGCAGCCCCTTCCGCAACGGAATGCGCATCGATGAAAACTCTTCGGGCGAACCCAGGCCATAGATGCACGATACACTCGCCACCACGATCACGTCGCGCCGCGATACGAGCGCGCTCGATGTGGAAATGCGCATTCGCTCGATCTCATCGTTGATCGAGGAATCTTTCTCGATGTACGTGTCGCTCGAGGCCACGTACGCCTCCGGCTGGTAGTAGTCGTAGTACGAAACGAAGTATTCGACCGCGTTTTCCGGGAAGAAGTTTTTGAATTCCGAGTACAACTGCGCCGCCAGCGTCTTGTTGTGCGAAATGATCAGCGTCGGCCGATCGCAATTCGCGATGACATTCGCCATCGTGTAGGTCTTTCCCGATCCGGTGACGCCGAGCAGCGTCTGATGTTTGTGCCCGGCGTTGATCGAGGCCGTGAGTTTTTCGATTGCCTGCGGCTGGTCTCCGGTCGGCCGGTAATCTGCGTTGAGCTTGAAAAGCATGTCGTGAAAAGGCGGTTCGCGCGTGAACTGCCACACTGCTCATTTCCAAAGCTCAAGCAAACTGGACGCCGAAAGTTCGTCCAGCCGGTGCACCACGCGATCCACTCGCTCCTCAAGATTGCCCAACGGATGCGTCGTCGCCACGCCCACCACTTTCATCCCGCCCGCACGGGCCGCTTCAATGCCGACAAAGGCGTCTTCAAAAACCACGCAATTCTCCGGCCGGCGTCCGATCGTCTGCGCCGCTTTCAGAAAAACATCCGGGTGCGGTTTGCCCTGCTTCACGTTCTCCGCCGTCACGATCCCGGAAAACAGTCCGGTGAAACCCAGCACGCCCAGGATCGTATCGATATTTTCGCGATGCGTGGACGAACCCACGGAAAACGGAATGCCCCCATCGCGCAGTCGCAGCAAAAACGTTTCCACGCCGGGCAGCGCTTCGATCCCGCGCTCGCGTACGATATCGCGATACAACGCCTCTTTCCGCAAAGACAACCGCCGGATCTCGGAGTCCTCATGAGCCCAGGCAAGCAGCTCAGGGATGATCCTTTCGTTCTTCATCCCGAATCCCTTTTTGAAATGGTCCGCCGGCAACGGCTTTCGCTCCTCCGCGGCCAGCCGCTCCCAGCTTTCTTCGTGCTGCGCGGACGAGTCTATGATGACTCCATCCCAATCAAAAAGAACTCCGAGATCTCCAAGCGTGATCGATGACATGATCGGGCAAAATCCCGCGCCATCACCGCCCCCGCAAAACAAAAGTCGTTCGTCCGTCAGCGCCTGCATCGCATCCCGTAGATCGTCTTGAATACAAAAATTCGTGAAGAATCGGTTGAAGTACGTCGCGTTCGCGTCGATTAATACTCATTAAATCGAGCTGTCAGACGTCCCCACGTCTCACTGATGTCCAAAGTCATCATTTCCCCGCTGTACGATTCGGAGGTATTCAAAATGGCCTGCCGCCAGTTCGATCAGGCGGCCGATGCCATCTCCCTGCCAGAACCGATTCGCGACCGCACTAAATGGCCCCGCCGCTGCCTCGCGGTTTCGTTGCCCGTCAAACTGGACAATGGAACGATCGCCCTTTTCGAGGGTTACCGCGTCCAGCACAGCATTTCGACCGGGCCGTCCAAAGGCGGTATCCGCTTCCATGAAAACGTGACGATCGGCGAGGTTGCCGCTCTCGCCATGTGGATGAGCTGGAAATGCTCTCTGCTCGGCCTCCCTTACGGCGGCGCCAAGGGCGGTGTCATCGTCAATCCGCGCGACCTTTCGCTCAACGAGCTCGAGCATCTTTCCCGCCGCTACATGCAGGAGATGATTAACTTCGTCGGTCCCCAGCTCGACATCCCCGCACCCGACCTCGGCACCAACGAGCAGATCATGGGTTGGATGATGGACACCTATTCCAATCACGTCGGCCACATCGAACCCGGCGTCGTGACCGGAAAACCTCTCGCACTCGGCGGTTCGCAAGGCCGCCGTGAGGCAACGGGCGCAGGTGTCGCCTATCTGGTCAAAGCCTACCTTCAGGATCTCGGCATCCCGATCAATCAGGCCACCGTGGCCATTCAGGGTTTCGGTAACGTCGGCAGTGAAACCGCCGCCGCACTCGCCTCCTATGGAGCAAAGATCATCGCCATCTCCGACTACACCGGAGCCATCTACAATCCGGCCGGTATCGATGTCGCCAACGCCCAGGAATACCTGCGCTACGCCCGCGTTCTGAAAGATTTTCACGGCGGAGAGCCCATCACCAACGAGCAGCTCCTCGAACTCGACTGTACCGTACTGGTGCCTGCCGCTCTCGAGCGCGTCATCACTGCCGAAAACGCCCCGAAACTCCGGTGCCGCCTCCTCGCCGAAGCCGCCAACGGTCCCACCACCAACGAAGCCGATAAGATCATCGAGCAACGCGGCGACATCGAGATCGTCCCCGACGTTTTATGCAACTCGGGTGGCGTCGTCGTGTCGTACTTCGAGTGGCTGCAAAACCTCCAGAACTTCTACTGGTCACGCGAAGAAGTGCTCTCCAAGCTGTTCACGATGCTCGACCGCGCCAAAGCCAGCGTCGAAGCCCAGAGGAAAAAATTTCAGTTCAACCGCCGCCTCGCCGCCCTGACGCTCGGCATCGCGCGCGTTGCTGACGCCAAGCAAAGCCGGGGACTTTTCCCGTAACCGCCCCCCTCCACACCGAAGTCGCCTACACATCATCTAATCCGGAGCGTCAAAAAATTGAATAAGAGTTCTTGCACAGGTGTCCTCGAATAATTTTGTTCTCAGTCCCAAGCCTAACCTGATCCCGGCCAGACATCACTGACCGGCCCTCCCCTAGCCCCGTTTTCTTAGCTCCTAACCCCGTGCGATCCCTACAATCGCCGTACTTCCGCTTCTCACCGATCCTCAGGATCTCCTGATCCCCAGCGCTGCTTCACAGCAGCCGCTGCTGTGGTCGTCCGTACAAATTTCCCTAACCCCCAACCAACCATGCCTAAATACCGCACCAAACCGAGTAAAGACAGTGCCGTGTCAGCCAGCAGTCGGCTGACCAGCACTTTCCGACTGAGTCTGGCTACCTGTCTCGCGACAGCGGCCGTCTCGATCCCCGCCAACATCTACGCCCAGGAAGCCGCCACCGGTGTCGTCACCGGCCGCGTGCAAAATTCTGCCAGCGGAAAGTACCTCAACAACGCCCGCGTTGAGGTTGTCGGAACCCAGATCCAGGAGTTCACCGACGATTCCGGCGAATTCCAACTGAACGGCGTTCCCGCCGGTCCCCAGACACTCAAGGTCTTCTACACCGGCTTGGATGCCAAGGAAGTGAAGATCGAAGTGCGCTCCGGCGAAATCCTCGCCAAGGACATCAGCCTCACGAGTCAGGACGCCTACGGCACCAGCGATGAAACGGTTCAACTCGAAGCGTTCGTCGTCGCCAGCGCCCGCGAACGTGAAGCCGCCGCTCTCGCCATTAACGAACAGCGCTTCGCCGGTAACATCAAGAGCGTCGTCTCCACCGAAGCGTTCGGCGACATCGCCGAAGGTAACGTCGGTGAATTCCTGAAGTACATGCCCGGCGTCACGATTGACTACGTCGCCGCTGACGCACGTACCGCCAGCTTGAACGGCCTCGACGCGACATTCACGTCGGTTTCCGTCAACGGCAACCGTCTTGCCAGCGCCGCTTCCGGCGGAACCGGTCGTCAGTTCGAATTCGAATCCGCCACGATCAGCAGCGCCTCCCGTATTGAGGTCACCAAGCTGCCCACCCCCGAGATGACAGCAGAAGGTCTCGCCGGCTCCATCAATCTGGTGTCCAAGAATGCCTTCGAGTTCGCTCGTCCAAAACTCACCTTGAATGCCTACATGGGCATGCATGATGAAGAGTTCCACCTTCACAAGTCGGGCGGCGTGGGCAACGAACAAACCTTCAAGGCCCTGCCCAACTTCAGCTTCTCCTATGTGAATCCCCTGAGCAAAACGCTCGGCTTCACCATCAGCGGTCAGTCGTCGAATCAGTTCGTTGACCAACATCGCACCGCCCCGACATGGAACTGGGCGCAAGGTGGCGGCTCCCTCACCAATCCGATCATGACGGGCTACACCCTTCAAGACGGCCCGAAGATTTCTTATCGTGAAGGTCTGAGCGGCGGCATCGACTGGAAATTCGCTCCAGGTCACGTCCTCTCGTTGACCGGCGGTACGAACTACTACCAGACCGAGTTCAACAACCGTAACCTCAACTTCACCCCCGGCACCACCACCACAACGTTCGTTGTGGGCGGATCGGGCAACTCCTTTGGCCCGAGCTACACACAAAGCGCTTCCGGTCAGGGCGGTGTCACCCAAGGTCAAAGCTTCCGCAAGAAGGTGACTGTCACGAACAACGCGGCACTCGCCTATAAGTTCAAGGGACGCCTTTGGGAAGCAGAGGCAGGCGGAGCTTGGTCGGCATCTCGTGGTATTTATCCACTCGAGAACTTTGAGAGCCTGACCACGTCGATGATCAACCCAGACGTCGCCACGTCAGTCCTGGTGACCAACAACACCACGAACGTGGCGGCACTGCCTTCCCGCGTGAATGTTCGTTACGAGAGCGATGGCAGCCCATTCCCGGCTCCTGACCGCTTCATCATCACCGGTACTTCAGGCACACCGATCAACCCGTTCCTCGCCAGCAGCTACCGCGTCGCCACGGGCCGTACCCGTCCGGTGCGCGGCGATGACTCGTTCCGGGGCGTTAACGCCAAAGTTAAGCGCCACCTCGACTTCCTGCCCTTCTACAATGCCGTCAAAGTGGGTGGCGAACTCCGCACCCAAGTTCGTGACGTCCACGCATGGCAGGATGACTATACCTTCAACGGTAACGCCGGAAACTTCAACGGCAGCCAGTTCCTCGATACCAGCTATCTCGGCGCCGACAACGGCTTCGGATTCAAGGGCATCGAGTGGATCAGCCCATACAATGCGTACGACGCCTGGAAGGCCAATCCCGCTCTCTTCACCCAAACAACCGCCCAGTCGCTCGCTGGTCGTCGCTTCTACTTGCAGAACTCCCAACGCATCGAGGAAACGGTCACAGCCCTCTTCATCCAGGACGAACTCAAGTTGGTGGACAATCGTCTCAGCATCATCTTCGGCGTTCGCTATGAAAAGACTGAAGACAAGGGCGAGGGTCTCGACATCAACGGTCCCAGCGGTACGGCTGCCCAATTGGAAGCCAACTGGAAAGAGCGCGGTGCACACGTAACCAAGGACTACGATGGCTACTATCCAAGCATCAACGCGAACTTCACGCTGACCGAAAACACGATCATCCGCGCTGGTTATGCCAATACGTTCGGTCGTCCCGACTTCGGTAATATCATTCCGCTCACTCGCGTGAATGATACCGCAGTCATCGAAAACGACGGTATCGGCAACATCAACCCCTACAGCGTCATCGTTCGCAACACGGGCCTGCGGCCCTACGACGCCGATAACTATGACCTCACCATCGAGCACTACCTGCCCAAAGCCGGTCTTATCTCCGTTCGTGGTTTCCTCAAAGACATCGTAGACTTCACCTTCAGCCAGACTCGCGATCTGGTCG